>NZ_JBIAWY010000005.1:371406-642966 GCF_042896185.1 Amycolatopsis sp. NPDC001319
TTCTGGTTCCCGCGCGAGCCAGCTGTCGCCGTTCAGCGGCGAATCCCCGTTCTGGTTCCCGCGCGAGCCAGCTGTCGCCGTTCAGCGGCGAATCCCCGTTCTGGTTCCCGCGCGAGCCAGCTGTCGCCGTTCAGCGGCGAATCCCGTTGCCGCTCCCGGGCGAACAGGCCGTCGCCGTTGAGAGGCGACGGCGGGTTCGCCCCTTAGCGGCGATAGCGCGGAGCCCGACTTTCCGCCCGCGCAGCCCGGATGTCCAGGATCGAGGCGGCGATGGACACCAGCGCGGCGAGCAACGCGACGTACCGGCCAACCCCCGGGTTGATCATCACACCGGCGGTTTCCAGGAACGCCCGCTGGTCGCTGTCGAAGACCCAGTCCAGCGTCGTCCAGCCGATGACCATGAGCAGCAGCGCGGCGAGGCCCGCGACGAGCCACAGGTGCGGCAGGCCGCTGACCCGGACCTTCCGAACCTGCCCGAAGAACACCACCACAAGTCCGACCAGCACGAGCACCAACGGCGGGAACCACGAAAAGAAGTCCGAATGCCAAGCCGAGCGCACGACGTCGTCGTGGGGCAGGGAGTTGAAGGCGTCGCGGACGTCGGCCGTGGCCGTGTCGGCGGTGAGGACCGTCCAGGGAAGGAACACCGCCACGAGCGCGAGCAGCCCGGCCCCCAGACCGAGCCACTCGCGCCACGTGACGCGTTTGATCGAGAACGCCACTCAGGAACCGACGCGCTCGATGATGAGCTCGCGCACGCGCTTGGCGTCGGCCTGGCCCTTGGTGGCCTTCATTACCGCGCCGACGATCGCGCCCGCCGCGGCGACCTTGCCGCCGCGGATCTTTTCGGCGACGTCCGGCTGTGCGGCCAGCGCCTCGTCGACGGCGGTGATCAGCGCGGAGTCGTCGGAAACGACCTTCAGCCCGCGCTTGTCCACCACGTCGCGCGGCGAACCCTCGCCCGCGAGCACGCCCTGGACGACCTCCTTGGCGAGCTTGTTCGTCAGCTCACCCGAGGACACGAGCGCGATCACCTCGGCCACCTGCACCGGCGTGATCGCCAGCTCGGAGAGCTCGACCTCGCGCGCGTTGGCCTCCTGCGCCAGCGTGTTGACCCACCAGCCGCGGGCCTCGTCCGGCTTCGCGCCGGCCTCGACCGTGGCCGCGACGAGGTCGACGGCGCCGACGTTCAGCAGGTCGCGCAGCGCTTCGTCCGACAGGTTCCACTCGGTCTGGATCCGCTTGCGCCGCTCGGCCGGCATCTCCGGCAGCGTCTTGCGCAGCTCCTCGACCCACTCGCGCGACGCCGCGATCGGCACCAGGTCGGGCTCCGGGAAGTACCGGTAGTCCTCCGCGGTCTCCTTGGTGCGTCCGCCGGACGTGGTGCCGTCGGCCTCCTGGAAGTGCCGCGTCTCCTGCTTGATCGAACCGCCGCCCGCGAGAATCGCCGCCTGGCGGGTCATCTCGTACCGCACGGCGCGCTCGACGCTGCGCAGCGAGTTGACGTTCTTCGTCTCCGTGCGCGTGCCGAACTCGGTGGCGTCCTTGTCCATCAGCGACACGTTCGCATCGCAGCGAAGGGACCCCTGGTCCATGCGGACGTCGGACACGTCGAGCGCGCGCAGCAGGTCGCGCAGCGCCGAAACGTACGCGCGCGCCACCTCCGGCGCCCGCGCGCCGGTGCCCTCGATCGGCTTGGTGACGATCTCGATCAGCGGCACGCCCGCACGGTTGTAGTCCAGCAGTGAGTAGTCCGCGCCGTGGATCCGGCCGGTCGCGCCGCCCATGTGCAGCGACTTGCCGGTGTCCTCCTCCATGTGCGCGCGCTCGATCTCCACGCGCACGACCTCGCCGTCGTCGAGCGTGACGTCGAGGTAGCCGTTGAAGGCGATCGGCTCGTCGTACTGCGAGGTCTGGAAGTTCTTCGGCTGGTCCGGGTAGAAGTAGTTCTTCCGCGCGAAGCGGCACCACTCGGCGATCTCGCAGTTGAGCGCCAGCCCGATGCGGATCGCGCCCTCCACGGCCTTGCCGTTCACCACGGGCAGCGCGCCGGGCAGGCCGAGGCAGGTGGGGCACGTCTTCGTGTTCGGCTCGCCGCCGAACTCGTTGGCGCAGCCGCAGAACATCTTCGTCTTCGTGTTGAGCTCGACGTGGACCTCGAGCCCGAGCACCGGGTCGAAGCGCTCGACGACGTCGGCGTAGTCCATCAACTCGGCCACGGCAGTCACTTCGTTCCTCCCAGCTCCGGGACCTTGTGCACGAGCGACCCGCCGGCGGCGGCGTCGCGTGCGGCCTCGTAGGCGGCGCCGACGCGGTAGAGCCGGTCGTCGGCGAGCGCCGGGGCCATGATCTGCAGGCCGACCGGCAGGCCGTCCTCGTCGGACAGTCCACTCGGGACGCTCATCGCGGCGTTGCCCGCGAGGTTCGACGGGATGGTGCAGAGGTCGGCGAGGTACATCGCCATCGGGTCGTCCACGCGTTCGCCGATCTTGAACGCCGTGGTCGGCGTCGTCGGCGACACGAGCACGTCCACCTGCTCGAACGCGGACGTGAAGTCCTGCGTGATGAGCGTGCGCACCTTCTGGGCCGAGCCGTAGTAGGCGTCGTAGTAGCCCGACGAAAGCGCGTACGTGCCCAGCATGATCCGGCGCTTCACCTCGGCGCCGAAGCCCTTTTCGCGCGTCAGGGACATGACTTCTTCGGCGCTGTGTGTGCCGTCGTCGGCCACGCGCAGGCCGTAGCGCATCGCGTCGAACCGCGCGAGGTTCGACGACGCCTCGCTCGGCGCGATCAGGTAGTACGCGGGCAGCGCGTAGACGAAGTGCGGGCACGAGACCTCGACCACTTCGGCGCCCAGCGCGCGAAGCTGCTCGACGGCGGCCTGGAACGACCGCAGCACGCCGGCCTGGTAGCCGTCGCCGGCGAACTCCTTCACCACGCCGACGCGCACGCCCTTGAGGTCGCCATTGGCCCCCTCGCGCGCCGCGGCGACGACCGGTGGGACCGGTGCGTCGATCGACGTCGAGTCCATCGGGTCGTAGCCGGCGATGACCTCGTGCAGCAGCGCGGCGTCGAGCACCGTCCGCGCGCACGGGCCAGCCTGGTCGAGCGACGACGAGAAGGCGACGAGGCCGTAGCGCGAAACCCCGCCGTACGTCGGCTTCACGCCGACGGTGCCGGTGACGGCGCCCGGCTGGCGGATCGAGCCGCCGGTGTCCGTGCCGATGGCCAGCGCGGCCTCGAACGCCGCGATCGACGCCGACGAGCCACCGCCCGAACCGCCCGGGATGCGGGCGTGGTCCCACGGGTTGTGCGTGGGGCCGAAGGCGGAGTTCTCCGTGGACGAGCCCATCGCGAACTCGTCCATGTTCGTCTTGCCGAGGATGACGACGCCCGCTTCGCGCAGCCTGCGCGTGACGGTCGCGTCGTACGGCGGGATCCACCCCTCCAACGTGCGCGAACCGCACGTGGTGGGGATGCCCTCGGTGGTCAGCACGTCCTTGAGCGCCAGCGGCACGCCCGCCAGCGGCGACGCGGGCTGCTCCCCCGCGGCCAGCTTCTCGTCGACGGACTTGGCCGCGCCGAGCGCGCCTTCCGTGTCGACGTGCAGGAACGCGTGGACGTGGTCGTCGACCTCGGCGATCCGGTCCAGGTGTGCCTGGGTGACCTCGACCGCGGAGACCTCACGCGCGTGGATCTTCGCCGCCAGCTCGGCGGCGGTCAGCTTGACGAGTTCACTCACTGTTCTTCTCCCAGAATCCGCGGCACCCGGAACCGGCCCTCCTCGGCGGCCGGCGCGCCGGCCAGTGCCTGCTGCTGCGTCAGGCAGGGGCGGAGCTCGTCCTCGCGGAAGACGTTCGTCAGCGGCACGGAGTGCGAGGTCGGCGGGACGTCAGCCGCGGCGACCTGGCTCACCTTCGCCACCGAGTCCAGGATCTGGTCGAGCTGGCCCGCGAAGACGTCCAGCTCGTCATCGGTGACGGCCAGCCTGGCCAGCTTGGCGAGGTGCGCGACCTCGTCTCGGGAAATGTTGGGCACGCGGGTGACTCCCGGGGTGTGCTGTGCGGGTGCGGTCGGAAGCTGCAAGTCTATGGTGGCGGCGCCGGACGGCTCGACCGGGTTATGGCCGGACCTGCTGCGACCCGGGGTGTCCCGTTCGCCGGACAGCGGTCCCCAAGAAGTACCCGGTCTGTCACAATCGGCGCCCGGTTACCGCGTTCCGCGACAAGGCGGAACGCCTGAGGCGAGAGGGGCGTGTGGTGTCGTTCCTGCTGCGGGTCCAGCTTCCGGACTCCCCCGGCACCCTCGGCGCCGTCGCGACGGCGCTCGGCACCGTCGGCGCCGACATCCTCAGCGTCGACGTCGTGGAGCGCGGCGGCGGGGTCGCCATCGACGACCTCGTGGTCGAGCTCCCGTCCGGCCGCCTGCCGGACGCCCTCATCACCGCGGCCGAAAGCATCGAAGGCGTCGAGGTCGACGCCGTCCGACCGTACGCCGGGATTCTCGACACCCACCGCGAGCTGGAGCTGGTGGAGGAGATCGCCGCGCAGCCGAAGTCCGGGCTGGACCTGCTGGCCGAGGGTGTGCCGAAGATCATCCGCGCCGGCTGGGCCGTCGTCGTGGAGCACCGGGAATCGGGCACACGCCGGCTGGCCTCGTCGAGCGCGGCGCCGGAGAACCCGTTCACGGACCTGCCCTGGCTGCCGCTGGAGCGCGCCACCGTCCTCGACGGTGAAGAGGACTGGATCCCGGAGACGTGGAAGGAATTGGGCACGGAGCTCGCGGCGACGCCGCTGGGCAAGCCGGGCAAAGCTCTTCTCGTGGCCCGGCCCGGTGGGCCCAACTTCCGCGCCGCGGAGGTCGCCCGGCTGGCGCACTTCGCCGGCATCGTCGCCGTCGTCCTGGACAGCTGAGCGGAATCCTTCGCTGACCTGGGATTCGCCGCGAAACGGCGATGGCTTCGTGCAGGGAGCGACGGTCCTCTCAGGGCCGACTTTCCTAGCGTTCGACCGTGTCGCCGTTGAGAAGCGACGACACCTCATCCGGTAACGCCGACCAGTCACGCGTGAGCTGTGAGCTTGGCCGCCCGTCGACGACACCGATCTGTGGTCTCGCCATCTCGCGGCAACACCAAGAGCCGGCGAACCACAACCTCTCGACGCTCAGGCCATTCGCCCGACTGCCGCCGACGCGCTGTCGAGAGCCTCATCACCTCGGCGATCCGCCACCACAATCAGGCAGGCGTCCGACCCTGCCCACGCGCCCGGTTCCAGTCCCGCCCAACCCGTCGCCACTCAGCGGCAAAAAACCCTGACCAGCGCAAACCCCTTACAAATCGTACTCGTACGCGATCAAGCTGACATTCGGCAACGGCCGCCAATCCCGCTCCGGCAATCGCCGAAACCCGATGCGCTCGTACAGCCGATGAGCCGTCCGCATCCGATCGAGACTGCTCAGCACGACCTTCCCCAGCCCCAACTCGCGCGCCCGCTCCAGCACCGCCCGCGTGAGCGCCTCGCCGATCCCACGCCCCCGCGCGGCACCGGTGACGGCCAGCATCCGGAACTCCAGCTCTCCCTCACGCGAGATCTCCGCGTACGAGGTACCCGGTCGCACCACCGCGACCGTCCCGAGGACCGCGTCGCCCTCCGCAGCCACCAGCAGCTCGGCGTGCTCCGCCCGGTGGGCGACGTCGCGCAGCTCCTTCTCGTACCCGACCTCGTCGGAGAGCAGGCCGTCCAGGCGGTACGCCTCGACCGTCAGCTCCCCCACCGCCGCGAACTCCTCGGCCCGCGGCGGCCTGATCTCGACGTCACCCATCCGACGGCTCCCCGTCCGCCTCCTCGCCGGCGCCGGTGTCCAGGGCCACCTCGGCGGCCGCGTCCGGGCCCCGCTCCAGCAGCACGCGGAAACCGTCCTCGTCGAGCACCGGCACCTTCAGCTGCACAGCCTTCTCGTACTTCGACCCCGGCGCCTCGCCCGCCACGACGAACGCCGTCTTCTTCGACACCGACCCCGCCGCCTTGCCTCCGCGGGCCATGATGGCTTCCTTGGCCTCGTCGCGAGAGAACCCGTCGAGCGAGCCCGTGACCACGATCGACAGCCCCTCGAGGTGACGCGGGATCGAGTCGTCGCGTTCCTCTTCCATCCGCACGCCGGCGCGTCGCCATTTTTCGACGATCTCCCGGTGCCAGTCGACCTCGAACCACTCCTGCACGGCGTGCGCGATGGTCGGCCCGACGCCGTCGACGTCGGCGAGCTCCTCCTCACTCGCCTCCTCGACCCGCTGGATCGACCCGAACTCGCGCGCCAGCGCCTGCGCCGCCGTGGGCCCGACGTGGCGGATCGACAGCGCGACGATCACCTTCCACAAGGGACGGTCCTTCGCCGCGTCGAGGTTCGCGAGGAGCTTGTGCGCGTTGGCCGAGAGGTCGCCGGCCTTGGTGCGGAACAGTTCCACCTCGGACAATGCGTCCTCGCTGAGGTCGAACACGTCGCCCTCGTCGGCGACCACGCGTGCGTCGAGCAGCGCGACGGCCGCCTCGTACCCGAGCACCTCGATGTCGAACGCGCCGCGCCCGGCCAGGTGGAACAGCCGTTCCCGCAGCTGCGCGGGGCAGAAGCGGGTGTTCGGGCAGCGGATGTCCTTGTCGCCTTCCTTCTGATAGGCGAGTTCCGTGCCGCATTCCGGGCAGTGCGTGGGCATGACGAACTCGCGCTCGTTCCCCGTTCGCGCGTCGACGACCGGTCCCATCACCTCGGGGATGACGTCGCCCGCCTTGCGGATCACGATGCGGTCGCCGATCAGGACGCCCTTGCGCTTGACCTCTTCCGCGTTGTGCAGCGTCGCGCGCGCCACCGTCGAGCCCGCGACCTTCACCGGCTCCGTGACGGCGAACGGCGTGACGCGCCCCGTGCGCCCGACGCCCACCTGGATGTCGAGCAACGTCGTGATCGCCTCTTCCGGCGCGTACTTGTAGGCGATCGCCCACCGCGGCGCACGCGAAGTGGTGCCGAGCCGGCGTTGCAGCGCGACCTGGTCGACTTTGATCACCACGCCGTCGATCTCGTGTTCGGCATCGTGCCGGTGCTCGCCCCAGTACGCGATGTGGTCGGTGAGCTCCTTCGCCGTGTGCAGCACGCGCGTGTGCGGCGAAACGGGCAGGCCCCACGCCACGAGCGCGTCGTACGCGTGCGACTGCGTCACCGGCTCGAAGCCCTCGCGCTTGCCCAGACCGTGGCAGATCAGCCGCAGCCGGCGTTCCTTGGTGATGCGCGGGTCCTTCTGCCGCAACGACCCCGCGGCCGTGTTGCGCGGGTTCGCGTACGGCGGCTTCCCCGCTTCGACCATCTTCGCGTTGAGCTCCAGGAAGTCCTCGACGCGGAAGAAGACCTCGCCGCGCACCTCGATGAGCTTCGGCACGGGGAACTCGTCGGTGCCGGTGAGCTCGTCGGGGACCTGCTCCAGCGTGCGGATGTTGAGCGTGACGTCCTCGCCCGTGCGGCCATCGCCGCGGGTGAGGCCGCGCGTGAGCTTGCCGTCCTCGTAGAGGAGGTTGATGGCCAGGCCGTCGATCTTCAGCTCGGCGAGGTACTCCGTCGAGCCGATCTCCTTCTCGACGCGCTCCACCCAGGTAAGGAACTCGTCGGTGTCGAAGACGTTGTCCAGGCTCAGCATGCGTTCGAGGTGGTCGTACGCGGTGAAGTCGGTGGAGAACGTGCCGCCGACGTTCTGCGTCGGCGAATCCGGCGTGACCAGCGCCGGATACTCGTCTTCGAGCCCCTGCAGCTCGCCGAGGAGCGCGTCGAACTGCCCGTCGGAGACGATGGGCGAGTCCAGCACGTAGTAACGGAACTGATGGCCGCGGACGTCCTCGGCGAGGGCGGCGTGGCGTTCGCGCACGTCGGCGGGAACGTCGGTGACGTCCTGCACCTCCGCTGCCGGTTCGGCGGGGGCGGCCAGCTGGTCGTGGGGAAGGTCGCTGCTCACGGGTGGTAACCCTAGCCGGAGGTGCCGACAGTTTCGTCCTCTTGGCCGTTCAGACCCCGGACCAGGTCACGGAGCTGCAGGAGGCTGATCGTGCTCTCCGGCTCCGTCTCCGCGGTCTCGACGCGGCGTAGCCGTTCGGCGGCGACCCGCTCACCGAGCGTGGCATCCAACGGGAGGAAGGTCATGGTGGTGCGTGCCGCCGGCTCCAGGTCGGCCAGCGCGGGGTGGTAGACGGCCACGTCGACCACGTCCTCGTCCACCTGCGCGACGACACGCACGTCGGCCAGCGAGATGCGGTGGTCGCCGAGGTTCACCGTGACCTCGGTCGGGTCCGGAACCGGCGGCACGGAGTCGTGGTGCTCCCAGATGGCGTCGTCCGGCGGGGCGGCGGCTTTCCAGGCGTCGGTGAACGGCCGCAGCTCCGGGTCCTCCTGGCCGGTGACCACGAGGGCGTAGATGGCGTGATGGCCGCGTTCGAGCGAGAAGTGCAGTCGCGGGTGCAGGGCCTCGACCAGCACGCAGAGATCGTGCTCGACGCGGTGCGGTTCACGGTCGCCCAGGGCCGCGTTGACCTCCGGGAGCAGCTCGAACCAGCCTTCCCAGAACTTCGCCGCGGCCGCCTCGACGTCCGACGGCACGGCCTGGGCCGGCCACGGCGTGCGCGGGTCGGGCGGCGTAGCTTTGCCATCGGTGTCAGCGCCGGTGCGAGCAGCGCGGCGGCGGAACAGGCCCATGGAACATCCCCCGTTGTCGATCGTTGCCCGCCACGCTACCGCGCGCTCACCACGTCTCGGGCGGCTCCACGAAGGCCTTGCCGAGGTCGCGGGTGAGGGCGAGGGCACGGCGCATCCACTCGTTCGTGGCGCCGGCCATCCCGCAGGTCGGCGTCGGGACGGCGCGTTCGGCCAGGATCGAGCGGTTGAAACCGAGGCGGTCCACCAGCCTGAACGCGGGGTCGGCGACGTCCTTGAGCGTCGGGCGCGTACCGGGGTCCGTCGCCGGGACGAGGCCGAGGAACAGCGAGGTGCCGCTGTCCCACGTTTCGCCGATCGCGTCCAGCGTCTCGGCCGACGCCTTGCCGAGCAGCGTGACGTCGAACGCGATCGCGTCCGCGCCGGCCGCCCGGAGCAGCGCGAGCGGCGGCTTCGGCGCGCAACAGTGCACGACGACGGGCTGGTCCGTGATCGCCCGCACACCCTCGATCATGGTCGACAGGAGTTCCCGCGCCTCCGGCTCGGGCACCGCCGACACGTTCCCGTAGCCCGACGGCGTCGACAGACTCCCGGCAAGCACCGCCGGCAACGACGGCTCGTCGATCTGCACGACGATCGGTGCCCCGATCCGCGCCTTCAGCTCCGCGACGTGCTGGGCCAGGCCGTCCAGCAGCGAGGACGTGAAGTCCCGCAGCGCGCCGCGGTCGGTGAGCACACGATGCCCGCGCGGCAGCTCTATGCCGGCACCGAGCGTCCACGGCCCGGCCACCTGCGTCTTGAACACCGGCGGCACGACGCCCGCTTTTTCACGCGCTTCCTGCACGGCGTCGAGATCCCACTGCAGCAGGTCCCGCCCTCGCCGGTGATCGTGCCCGGGCCGCCCCGCGACGCGGTACCCGCTCGGCACCACCTCCACGGCCAGGTCCACCAACAACGCCGCGGTGCGACCAAGGATGTCGGCCCCCACCCCACGCCCCGGCAACTCCGGCAGATGCGGGAAGTCGGGCAGCTCGCCGAACACGACGGCGGCCGCCTCGGCCGGGTCCGCCCCGGGCATCGAGCCGATCGCGGTGGCCGCGCCGTCGGGCCAAGCTCGTTCAGTCACGGGCGAATTCTCGCCGAACCCACCCCGATGCCTCCCACCGCCCTCGCCGGGGTCACCCGAGTGAGCCGGACATTCGCCGCATATCCCTTTGCCAGCACCGAATTCGCGGAGACAGCGATACTCTGGATGGCCATGACGAGCTCCTCGCCACCACCGCCGGGCCGGCACCCCGACGAGGTGAGTCCCACCCGGCTGCGCCGGTGGGACGACGAGCCGCGCATCCCCGAACGCCGCTACCCGGGCCGCTCCTTCGGCGGGACCCTGTTCACCGAAGCGGTCCTCATCGTCAGCCGACGCACCGAGGTCGTCGAGACCACCGAGGAATTCAGCGTCTTCGACCGCGACGGCACCCGCGTCGGCGGTGTGGCCGACGTCAGCCAAGGGTTCCTGCACAAGGCCGCGCGCCTGTTGCCGAAATACGACCAGTACGTCACCCACAAGTTCGAGGTCCGCGACGCCAACCACAGCACGGTACTGAAAGTGGCGAGGCCGGCCAGGGACCTGCGCACCCGCTTCGTCGTCACCCGCGCCGACGAAACCCCGATCGGCGAAATCGTCCCTGCCCGCGCCCAGGGCGACACCCGCTTCACCTTCGTCGTCGACGGCCGCACCGTCGGCCGCGTCGCGGCCACCGGCAGCCAAGCGTGGGACGTGGCCATCAGGAACCACGCCAACACCGAGGTCGCCCGCGTCAGCCGCGCGCCGTCCGGGCCCTCGCCGATCGCTGGTGACACCTACCTCGTCGAAATCCCGCACCAGCTGCCCGAACCCCTGGCCAGCATGGTCGTCGCCACAACGCTCACGATCGACACGGCCCTCACCCGCCAGACCACCTGACCACGTGACCGTTGTCTCAGGCCGCCCAGGTGGACACCGCGCCGGTGACGGCCCAATGTGAGGCGAAAGGCCGGGACGCCGGAGTCCTGCCTGGACGGAGGTCGCCGTGGAGCCGTTGCCCGAAGACAGCAACCGGAACTGGACAGAACCCGGGGTCTACGAAGTGGCCGCCGGCGTCTACCGGATCCCGTTGCCGTTGCCGAACGACGCCCTCCGCGCAGTGAACGTCTACGCCGTGACCGATGGCACCACCCTCGCCCTCGTCGACTCCGGCTGGGCCCTCACCGAAGCGCGCCAGCTCCTGGCCGAGGCGCTCAAGGGCATCGGCGCCGAACTCGGTGACGTGCGCGAGTTCCTCGTCACCCACGTGCACCGCGACCACTACACGCAGGCCGTCGCCCTTCGGCGCGAATTCGGCAACAAGATCTCCTTGGGCCAGTTGGAGGAACCTTCGTTAAAGGTCACCGCCGACCCGGACCAGCTTCCGATGCACGCCCAGATCGAGCTCCTTCGCCACTCCGGCGCCGACGAAGTCATCGCCGCTCTGGGGCGAATGTTCGCCGACGTCCCCAGCCGCACCGACCTCGACCTGTGGGAGGACCCGGACGAGTGGCTCACCCCAGGCCGCCGCCAGGTCCTGCCGAACCGCCAGCTCGAAGTGGTCCACACCCCTGGCCACACCACCGGCCACGTCGTTTTCCTCGACGACGCCGCAGGCCTGTTGTTCTCGGGCGACCACGTCCTGCCCCACATCACACCGTCGATCGGTTTCCAGCCGGTGCCGGCCGAGTTGCCGCTCAACGACTACCTCGACTCACTGCGCCTGGTCCGTGCCCTGCCCGACCAGCGCATGCTGCCGGCCCACGGGCCGGTCGCGGACAGCGTGCACAAACGCATCGACGAGCTGCTCGAACACCACCGCCAGCGCCTCGAGACGATTACCGCCCAAGTCGACGCCGGAGCCAGCACCGCGTTCGAAACCGCCAGCCGGCTGGGCTGGACCCGACGTGGCCGCAAACTGTCCGAAATGGACGCGTTCAACCAGATGCTCGCCGTCCTCGAAACGGGAGCCCATCTCGACCTCCTGGTCTCGCAGAACAAGCTGACAGTCCAGCAGATCGACGGAGTTCGCCACTACCGGACGAACTGATCTCCTGACAACAGCAGCGACAACGACGTCACCCACGCTGGAATACTGATCACCATGCCCGGTATCACCGTAAGGAAAGCCCGCCGCGACGACGTCGAAGCCATCGTGCGCATGCTCGTCGACGACCAACTCGGCGCGACCAGGGACTCAGCCGACGACCTCGAGCCCTACCTGCGCGCCTTTGATGCCATCGACGCCGATCCGCAACAGCTTCTGGTCGTGGCAACGTCGAACGACGAACCCGTGGCGACGCTGCAACTGACGATCATCCCCGGTCTCGCTCGTCAGGGCGCCCTCCGCGGGCAGATCGAAGCGGTGCGGGTCCGCAGCGACCACCGAAGCGCCGGCGTCGGCGGAGACCTCGTCCGATGGGCCATCGACGAGTCGCGGCGGCGCGGATGTGCCCTGGTACAGCTCACCTCCGACACTTCCCGGATCGCAGCCCACCGGTTCTACGAACGACTCGGTTTCGTGGCCAGCCACACCGGTTTCAAGCTGCACCTCTGACCTTTCCTCCGACTGCCATTCAGCACAGGTCTCCCCTGGCCGCCGCTACGCCCGACGACTCCACGTTGCCACAAATCAAACGTGACGCCAAGAAAAGTGCGCGAACGGCCCGTTCGTGCCATTTTGATGACCACGCACCCACTGATGCGCATCGTCGCCGCCATGACCAAATCGAAGTCGGCGACTACCGTCACTGACGATTCCAACAGCCCCGAAACCGCCGATCTCGACTTTCTTCTCCGTGCCATGCAAGGGAATCTCGAGATTTTCGAGCGCTTGCAGACGGGGCAGCTCATGCAGGTGGCCAAGGAGGCGGGTCACCAGATCGCCCGACTTCAAGCGCTTCAACTCCACTGCCTCGCCGGGCTGCGCAGACGAAGATCGGACGCCCGAGAACTGGCGTCTGAAGTAGCGTTGACCTTGCACCTCACGGACAACCGCGCCGGCGCGATGATTTCCGCGGCGGAGGCGCTGGCGAGCCGACTTCCCAGGACCTTTCGCCTCATGGACAGCGGGTTCGTCGACCTGTATCGCGCCATGAAGGTCACTGAAGGCACCGTGTGGCTGTCCGACCAGCACGCCCGGATCGTCGACACCCTGCTGGAAGACCGCCTGTCCGACAAGAACCCGACGCAGATCCGCAAAGCCACCGCGTACGCCGCGATGAAAACCGACCCCGAAGGCGCGGCGAACCGTGTCACGCAACGGCGCGCCGAACGCCGGACCGTCCTGCACCACCAGTCCGAGGGCATCTCGCAGTTGTCCATCGACAACGCGCGCACGGAGAAGGCCACTGCCGCTTATCTCCGTATCGACAAAATCGCCCGGGCTCTCAAGACAAGCGACGAGAAGCGGACTCTCGACCAACTGCGCGCGGACGTCGCGCTCGACCTCCTCCTGACCGGCAAGGGCGGCGCCGCCGAGCAGGCCGAGGTTTACCTGTACGTCGATCTCCAGACTTACCTCGGGCTCAATGACAACCCAGCCGAGATGGCCGGGCACGGGCACGTTCCGGCCGAGGTTGCTCGGCACATCGCGACCGGCGCCGACACAACGCTGCGGCGGATCATCACCGACCCGCTCACTGGGCAGGTGATCGAAGTCGGCAAGTTCCGTTACCGGCCGACCATCGACCTCGAGGAGTTCGTACGGGTCCGGGATCGAGAGTGCCGTCAGCCCGGGTGCCCGCGGCCCGCACACAACTGCCTGACTGAACCGACGCCGACAAAGGGCGAGTCGACAACCGACGCCGATGAGACGCTGAGCTATTGCATCCGCCACCGGCGACTCAAGAATCGAGTCGATTGGAAGTATCAGGTCATCGAGGACGGAAAGCTCGTCATCACGACGCCGACCGGCCAAACGGTCGAGAGCATCCCGCCGCCGCTGCATGAGCCTGACCAGCAGGTCAAGCAGCCCTTGGAGACGCGCAAGGGAGCTTGAGCGACGAGATCAACGCGTGCTGGAAATCTTCGCGCTGCCGAGGACGAGATCGCCCGCACCGGCGTCCGGCCGGTACAAGACCACGACCTGCCCCGGAGCAACACCCCGGAGCGGCTCGCGCAGCTGGACGCTGACGTGCTCGCCATTGGCCTCGGCCACGGCTTCGGCGATACCGCCGTGCGCTCGAACCTGCACGACGCATTCGGTCGGACCGTCGAGTGCGCGCCCGCCGGGCCAGATCGCCCGGTCGGCCTCGATCACGTCAACGCCGAGGCCGGTCGACGACCCGACCTTCACCGTGCCCGAAACAGGCTCGAGCGAAAGCACGTAGCGGGGTCGCCCATCAGTGGCCGGCGCGTCGATGCCGAGGCCCTTGCGCTGGCCGACGGTGAATCCGTGCACGCCCGTGTGCTGTCCGAGAACGGCTCCGGTCTCCGCGTCGACGAGCTGACCCGGTCGCTGCCCCAGGCGGCTCTCAAGGAACTGCTTGGTGTCACCGTCGGGGATGAAGCAGATGTCGTGGCTGTCCGGCTTGTGAGCCACCGAAAGTCCACGCTGCTCCGCCTCCGCGCGGACGTCCGACTTCCACGAGTCGCCCAGCGGGAACATCGCGTGGCTGAGCTGTTCGGGCGTAAGAGAAGCCAGCACGTATGACTGGTCCTTGCCCTCGTCGGCGCTCCGGCGAAGCTCGAGCTCGCCATCAACCGTCGCCAGGCGCGCGTAGTGGCCGGTGGCCACCGCATCGAATCCGAGCGCCATTGCCTTCTCCAGCAACGCCTCGAACTTGATCTTCTCGTTGCAAGTCACGCACGGGTTGGGCGTTCGGCCGGCCGCGTACTCACCGACGAACGTCTCGACGACCTCTTCGGTGAAGCGCTCGGCGAAATCCCAGATGTAGAAGGGAATCCCGAGGATGTCGGCTGCGCGGCGGGCGTCGTGTGAGTCCTCGATGGTGCAGCAGCCGCGCGAACCCGTCCGCAGCGTGCCTGGTTTCGCGGACAGCGCCAGGTGCACGCCGACGACGTCGTGGCCCGCGTCAACCGCCCGCGCCGCGGCGACGGCCGAGTCGACTCCTCCGCTCATTGCAGCCAGTACCCGCATCGCTTACACCTCTTGCTTCTGGGTCTGCTTGCGCATGCCGGCAAGTCCTGCCTGCCGCGCCCGGGCGACGACCCCGCCGATCTCCCGCGCGAGCGCGGTCACGTCATCCAGTATCGATGTATGGCCCAGCGAGAAGCGCAAGGAGCCGCGCGCAGCCGCGGCGTCGGCGCCCATCGCCAGCAACACGTGGCTCGGCTGGGCGACACCAGCGGTGCAGGCCGAGCCGGTGGAGCATTCGATTCCCTTGGCGTCCAGCAGCATCAGCAGGCTGTCGCCGGCACAGCCGGGGAACGTGAAGTGGGCATGGCCGGGCAGGCGCTCGCCGCGACCGCCGTTGAGGATCGCGTCGGGGACCTCGCGCTGGACCGCCGCGATGAGTTCGTCGCGGAGCTTCTCGACGCGCGCGGCGTATTCGGCGCGGCCCTCGGCCGCCACGCGGACAGCGGTGGCGAAGCTGACGATGGCCGGGACATCGAGGGTGCCGGAGCGCACGCTGCGTTCCTGGCCGCCACCGTGCAAAACCGGGGTGCACTCGGTGTCGCGGCCGAGGAGGAGGGCGCCAACGCCGTACGGGCCCCCGAGCTTGTGGCCCGTCAAGGTGAGGGCGGAGGAGCCGCTGGCTGCGAAGTCGACCGGGACGGCGCCGACGGCCTGGACGGCGTCGGTGTGCAGCGGGATGCCGTGCTCGGCGCAGATGGCGGCGAGCTCGGCGATCGGGTTGATGCTGCCGACCTCGTTGTTGGCCCACATGACCGTTGCGAGGGCGACGGTCTCGGGCGAGGACTCGATCGCGGCGCGCAAGGTGGCCGGCGAGACGCGACCCTGGTCGTCGACTTCGAGCCAGGTGATCTCGGCGCCACACTGGGACTCGAGCCATTCGACGGTGTCGAGGACGGCGTGGTGCTCCACGACACTGCACAAGACACGGCGGCGACCACGGTCGGCGTTCTGGCGGGCCCAGTAGATGCCCTTGACCGCGAGGTTGTCACTCTCCGTGCCGCCTCCAGTGAAGATCACTTCGGAGGGGCGGGCGCCCAGGGCTTCGGCGATGATCTCGCGGGACTCCTCCACGACACGGCGCGCGCGGCGTCCCGAAGAGTGCAGTGCGGAGGCGTTGCCCACGGTGGACAAAGCCTCGGTCATCGCCGCAACGGCTTCGGGCAGCATCGGGGTGGTCGCCGCATGGTCGAGATAGGTCATCGCCACATCAGGGTAGTCCGCTCCAGCCCGTGACGAAGTCCACCCTGGGCCCGGAAGTGGCCTGTCACACCTTCCGCGGCCATCGGCTGGTCACTCGAACTCCCAGCAAAGCGAGCAGAACGAGGGCAACAGCGAGGATCGCCATCGCCGGCGACGGGTGAACGGCCGAGGCGACCACGGCCAGCAGGACGCCGCCGAGGCCGATGAGCAGGGCCGAGCCGACCCAGTCGGCCAGCTGCATCGCGGAGGTGTTGAAGCCGCGTTCGCCTTCCGGGGAGTAGCGGAGCAGGAGGACGGAGATCGCCGGCATGGCGATGCCCATCCCGGCACCGCCGATGGCGCAGATCACGAAGGCCAGCCACGCGGGGCACCAGGGCTGCGCGATGAAGCCGAAGCCCACCAAGGCCACGGCGACCAGGCCGAAGCCGATGCGGAGCGTCGCCTCGCGGGACCAGTCCAGGAACCGTCCCTGAAGTCCGGAGGCGGCCGACCAGCCGAGGGCGGTGATCGTCAACGGCAAGCCGGCCAGGGCGGGGCCGTAGCCGTGGACGGCGCTCATCGTGAGGGGCAGGTAGGCCTCCATCCCTGCGTAGGCGCCGGAAAGCAAAGCGCGGGAGGCGACGACGGTGGGCAGACCGGGGCGGAAGGTCAAAGTGCCTGCGGGGAGCAGCTTCCGAAGCGCCAACCCGAGCGCCACGAGGCCGACGGCGCCATAGACGAGGGCGAGAGGCGACGGGTGCTGAGCGGCCCACGTCAAGGCGGCGACACCGAGCGCGGCGACGACGGCCGGGACGACGCCGGCGCGGCGCGCCTCCGCGGCCGGGACGTGATCGGGCAAGCCGCGAACGACGACGACCAGCAGCGCGACACCGACGGCGACCAGCGGAACCAGGCCGAGAAATACCCAGCGCCACCCGATGCTGACGGTGATCAGGCCGGCGACCGAAGGGCCGATCACGGCGGGCAGGACCCAGGCGGCGGCGTTCGCGGCGTAGATGACGGGGCGTTCGCGGTCGGTGAACGTCAGGGCGATGAGCAGGGACACCGCGACCAGCAGGAAGCCTGAGCCAAGACCCTGGAGGGCGCGGCCGGCCAGCAGCATGGGCATCGACGTTGCAGTGCCGGCCACCACGAGGCCGGCGGCGAACAGCGCCGGACCGGCCAGGAGCGCGGGTGCCGGGCCGCGACGGTCGCCCATGCGGCCGGACAGGACGGTCGCGACGACGCTGGCGATCAGGAACGTCGTGAACGGCCACGAGTACAGCGCGAGGCCGTGCAGTTCGGCGACGAGCGTGGGCATGGCCGTGGCGACGCCCATGCTTTCGAAGGCCACCAACGTGACCACGAGCAGCAAGCCGATCGTCGTGAGCCGGTGCTCGCGGCTCCACAGCACGCTTCTTCGGGGCTGGGCCTGGGCATCGACGGTTCGGCTCATGATCGACAGCCTGCAACCTCCAGCCCTGTGGAGGTCAAGCCGCTTTTCACGCGGTCCGGTGCACCGCCACCGGATCGAGCCTCAGGTCGCGGGCGAGCGCGGCGGCCTCGCCGCGGGAGCTGACCTCGAGTTTCTCGAGGAGGTTGCGCACGTGGAACTTCACCGTGTGCTCGCTGAGCTGCAGCTGCGCGGCGATCTGACGGTTGCGCAGCCCCTGCGAAATGCCCGAAAGGACTTCGACCTCCCGCGCGTTGAGCCGGTCGAGCGGGCGCAGTTCGGGCGGCTCGACGGTGTCCAGCGGCAGGGCGGCGGTAATCGTCGCACCCCAGCCCGGGACGGCGTCGACCTCCCAGCTGCCGCCGAGGGGCGTGATGCGTTCGGTGAGGCCCGGGTCGAGGACGACGTCGGGGATGTCCGGCGCGTCGTCGCGGACGGTGATGCGGAGGGCGGCGCCGTCGAGGCGCCAGGAAGCGCGGATGCGGGTCGTGCCGGGGCGGTCGAGGGCCGCGATGACCAGGCCGCGCGTGACGGTGCGGGCCGTGTGGGCGATGTCCTGCCGCAGCTGGCGGTCGTCGGTGGGGGCGACGAGGTCGACGGCGACGTCGGCGTGGCCGACCACCGGCGAAAGCTGGTCGGCGAGCACGCCGAACGCGGCGCGAGCGGACTCCGCGGACAACGCCTGGTCACGGTCCGCAACCGCGCGCAGGTCCAGGAGCGCGCGAGCGGCCAGGTCGGTCGCCGTCTGGCGCGCGGCCGCGTCGCCGAGCCGGCCCGAGCGCAGGACGGCCAGGAGCGCGACGAGCGTGGCCGCGTGCGTCTGGCCGAGGTCGGTGACGGTCTGGGCGCGCGCGGACGCGGCGGCGAGGTTGCTCGCGAGGACGTCGGGACCGGGGTCGACGGTGCGTTGACCGGCGTCTGTGCTGGTCAGGTGCCAGAGACGGGCGGCGAGCCCCAAGGCCTCGGCGGACGGCTCGGCAACGGACGGCACCAGGGCGATCACCGCACCGTTGCCGACGGCGGGACGAGAGGTGAGCAGGACCAGGCGGCGTTCGACGCCGGCGAGCACACCGTCGAGGACCACGGCCTCACCCGGGACGGCTCGCTCGGCGAGGTGGTCCAGCTCCGCGCTGGTCACGGCACCGGTGATGGTCGTGTCGCCGGTGACCTTGAACGGGCTGCGCGGGCAGTCGCCCGTCTGCATGGCGGCCGCGCGGTGCGGCAGCACGGCGGCGAGCTCCTGCGAGAAGCGCGGCAGCATCTCGGGCCGCGGTGCGGAGATGACACGCACGGCGACGTCGAGCACGTGGGCCGGGTTCGTCCAGGAGGCGTCCATGTGTCCACGGTAGGCGCGTACGAAGGGACCGGTCCTGCTCTTCCGGATAGTGAACGCTACTCGTCCGAGCGGTTCGGATCGCGACGCGGGACAGTTGACTCGAAGCAGGACGAACGACCGTCCCGAATCGAAGGAAAGTACGAGGAACCATGCGAGCCATCACCTTCGCCGCGTACGGCGGCCCGGACGTCCTGCAGCTCAGCGACGTCCCGCTGCCCGAACCCGGCCCCGGGCAGGTCCGCGTCGCCGTGCGGCGCGCGGGCGTGAACCCCATCGACTGGAAGATCCGCAGCGGCGCCATGGCCCAGGGCTCCGCGCCGAAGGCCCCGCAGATCCCCGGCGCCGAGTTCTCCGGCGTCGTGGACGCGGTGGGCGACGGCGCGACGGTGGCCGTCGGCGACGAGGTCTTCGGGTGGTCGACCACCGGCGCGTACGCGGAGTATGCGCTGGCCACGGCCATCGCCCGCAAGCCGGCCAGCCTGTCGTGGGAAGACGCAGCGGCGTTGCCCGTAGCCGGCGAAACGGCGTTACGCGTCCTGCGGCTGCTGGACGTCAAGGCCGGCGACCTGCTGCTGATCCACGGCGCAAGCGGCACTGTCGGGCGCTTCGCGACGCAGGCGGCCGTCGCGCTCGGGGCAACCGTCATCGGCACGGCGGGACAACGCAGCCTCGACGACGTGAAGTCGCTCGGCGCCATCCCCGTCCTCTACGGCGACGGCTGGCCGGAGCGCGTCCGCGACGCGGCAGACCGGCCGGTGGACGCCGTGTTCGACGCGTCGGGTCACGGCGTGCTGCCGGAGTCCGTGGAGCTTCGCGGGTCGAAGGAGCGGGTGGTGACCATCGCGGACGGGGCGGCGTTCGAGCTCGGGCTGCCGTTCTCGGCCGGTGGCGCGGACGACCAGAAGCCCGAGGTGCTGGAGGAGATCCTCGAGTACGCGGGACGCGGGCTGCAGATCGCGCAGGGCAAGAGTTATCCGCTGGAGGACGCCGCGGCCGCACAGGAGGAGAGTCAGGCGGGGCATCCGGGAGGGAAGATCACGATCGTCGTTTCCTGACGATCTGAGGGGTCGAACGTCTCAGCCGGAGGTGGTTCGGCTGAGACAAGCTCCACCTGATCGTGTGGAGGTCTTCGATCATCACGCCGATTTCTTGGGATAATTGCCTGGTCAGAGAGTTTTGCCGCTGAAAGGCGATGGTGTCGGGTCGGTTGGTGAGGTCTTCTCCGGAGGCTGGTTGGAGGGGTGCTCGCCGACGTTGCCGCTGAGTGGCGACACGCGGGAAACGTCGTCCGGGCTCGGCGTTCTGTGGCTGGCCGGAGAACCGCTCGCACGGGATTTGCCGCTCAGTGGCGACGGCCTGCGAACGGCGCCTGGGGCGACGTCCGCGAGGCGGCAACCAGAGTCCGGCGTCTCACGGCAAGCGCGAACGCGAGGTCGGTCGCACGTGCTTGCCGGGTTTCGCCGTTCAGTGGCGACGCCCAGGCGACGCGACCGCCGCGTCTGAGTAGACAGCGGTTTGCGGGTGTCGCCGCTCAGTGGCGACGCGAGCGTTGCATCAGAGCAAAACAGTGGTTCGCGGGTGTCGCCGTTCAGTGGCGACACCCGCGAACCTGCAGGTCAAGCATCAAAGCCGGCTCAGTGAACCGGCTGCGCCTCGGCCGTCTCGACGGACGCCTTGGCCGGAGGAGCCGTGGACACCCGACGGCGACCCTGGGCCGGGATCCGGACTGTCCCAAGCGCCGAGTGCACCGACGCCTCCGCAAGGGCGGCGAGCGAGCGGCGGTCTTCCGCACGCCCCGGGGCGATCTCAGGGCAGACATGCGCCTCGAGGACCAAGCCGCGCAGCGAGGCCACTCGCCGCAGGGAGGCGATGAGGGACTCCGGTCCGATGAAGGCCGGCATGCTGGTCTCGCGGCCGTCGGCGAGGCGGTAGCGCAGGGCGATGGGGCGGACGGGCACGCCACCGTCGATGGCGGCCTGGAAGGTGGCCGTGGTGAAGCGGCCCGACGCGAGGCCGCACCACGTGGTGCCTTCGGGGGTGACGTTGACGAGCGAGCCGGAGCGCAGGGCGTCGGCGAGCTCGGTCATGGTGTCGGGCAGCGTGCGGAGGCGTTCGCGGTCGAGGAAGATGCTGCCGCCGCGGCGGACGAGGGTGCCGAGGACCGGCCAGGAGCCGATTTCGACCTTCGCGAGGGCGCGCATCGGACGCAGGGCGTTGATGGCGACGATGTCCAGCCACGAGATGTGGTTGTTCACCACCAGCGCGCCGCGGCCGGCGGGGGCGGCGAGGAAGTCGGCGCCGCCCTGGACGACCAGCTTCACGCCGAACGCGCGCAGGACCGAGTGGAAAATGGTCCGGACCAGGCGTTCCCGGCCCCGGCCGCGCAGCACGAGCAGCATGGGCGCGGTCAGGAGAGCCGCGAGGACCACGCCGATCGCAGACGCGAAGCGAACCACGCGGCGCGGGAACGCGACTGTGGCAGCGCCTTCGGTGAGGCAGCCATCGCCGCAGGGCGACGTCGGCATCCAGGCGTGGCTCATACCTGCACTCCGAGGAAGAACTTCAGGTAACGCTCGTCGATCTTGTGCAGGTCGAGCAGCACGAAGAAGTCGGCGACGCCGAAGTCCTCGTCGAGTGCCGGCGGGCCGCAGACCTCGGCGCCGAGCCGCACGTAGCCCTTGATCAGCGGCGGCAACATGGCGCGGTCGGGGCGGGCGACGGAGTCGGACTCCCACGGGTGCAGCGGCGAAACGCGGCGCGTCTCGTCGGCGTAGTGCTTGGCGCGCAACACATCCCAGACGCCGGCGGCGTAGCTGCCGCCGTCGCTCAGTGGCACGGACGCGCAGCCGGCGAGGTAGCGGTGGCCGGAAAGCAGCATGTACCGCGCGATCCCCGCCCACACCAGGCTCACGACGGCGCCGCTGCGGTGGTCCGGGTGAACGCAGGAACGGCCGGTCTCGACGAGCGTCGAGCGCAGGCCGGAAAGGGCTGTCAGGTCGAATTCGCTGTCGGAATACAGGCTGCCGGCCTGCGAGGCGCGCTCCGGCGGCAGCATGCGGTAGCAGCCGACGATGTCGCCGGTCTTGTCGTCGCGCACCACGAGGTGGTCGCAGAACTCGTCGAAGTAGTCGACGTCGAGACCGGGCTTCAGGGAATTGAGGTGGGCCCCCATCTCCTCGGCGAAAACCTGGTGCCGCAGCTTCTGCGCGGCGAGCACTTCTTCGTTCGCGTGGGCCACGAGCAGGGAGTACCTCGGCGCATCGGCCGGGAGCTCGACACCCGCCTGATCAGTGCTGACGAGGAGCTGAGACGACGTCATGAACACTGTGTACCTGCGACCTGGAAACCGCGGAGAGTGCCAATCGATGACCGATTAGTGCACGTTGAGTTAATTGCAGGTTCTCAGGCTTTTCTCAGGGTCCGACATACGCCGAAGGCCGCTGAGCGGTACATCGCCCAGCGGCCTTCGGTGCGGGAAAACGTCAGCCCTTGCGCTTCTCCACGGCCTCCGTCAGCTGCGGCGCGACGTTGAACAGGTCGCCCACGATGCCGAAGTCGGCGATCTCGAAGATGGGCGCCTCGGCGTCCTTGTTGACGGCGATGATCGTCTTCGACGTCTGCATGCCGGCGCGGTGCTGGATCGCGCCGGAGATGCCGAGCGCGATGTACAGCTGCGGCGACACCGTCTTGCCGGTCTGACCCACCTGGAACTGCGCCGGGTAGTAGCCGGAGTCGACGGCTGCGCGCGAAGCGCCGACAGCCGCGCCGAGCGAGTCGGCCAGCTTCTCGACGACGTCGAACTTCTCGGCCGAACCGACACCGCGGCCACCGGAGACGACGATCGAGGCCTCGGTGAGCTCCGGACGGTCGCCACCGACGATCGGCTCGATGCCGGTCACCTTCGCGGACTTCGCCGCGTCCTGCGCCGGAATCTCAACGGTCTCCTCAGCGGCAGCACCGTCGGCGGCCTCGGCCTCGACGGCACCCGGACGCACCGAGATCACCGGCGTGCCCTTGGCAGCCTTGGACTTCACGGAGAACGCGCCACCGAAGATGGACTGGTCCACCGAACCGTCGGCGTTCACGCCCACCGCGTCGTAGAGCAGACCGGAGCCCAGCCGCACGGCGACGCGCGCGGCCACCTCCTTGCCCTCGGCGCTGGCGGCGACGAGCACGGCGGCCGGCGAAGCCTGCTCCGCGAGCTTCGTCAGCACGTCGACCTTCGGGGTCACCAGGTAGCTCGTGGCGTCGTCGCCCTCGGCGACGTAGACCTTCGCGGCGCCGTGGCCGGCGAGCGCTTCCTTGGCCTTGGCCGCGGTGCCCGTGGGGCCCACGACGACGGCCGAGGGCTCACCCAGCGCGCGGGCGGCGGTCAGCAGCTCGAGCGTGACCTTCTTGACATCACCGTCGACGTGGTCGACGAGGACGAGTACTTCAGCCATTTTTCGTGATCCTCCTCGAAACCGTGTCTCAGATGAGCTTCTGCGCGACCAGGTACTCGGCGACCTTCGTGCCGCCGTCGCCCTCGTCCTCCACCTTCTCGCCCGCGGTGCGCGGCGGCTTCGGGGACGACTCGAGCACGGTGGACCACGCGTTGGCGAGGCCGACCTCGCCCGCGTCGATGCCGAGGTCGGCGACGGTGAACGTCTCGACCGGCTTCTTCTTGGCGGCCATGATGCCCTTGAACGACGGGTAGCGCGGCTCGTTGATCTTCTCGCCGACGCTCACGAGCGCCGGCAGATTCGCCTCGAGGTGGGTGATGCCGTCCTCGGTCTCGCGGTCGGCCTTCACACTGGAGCCCTCGACGGTCAGCTGGCGCACGTAGGTCAGCTGCGGCAGGCCGAGCAGCTCGGCGACGATCGCCGGCACGGCGGCGCCGCGGCCGTCGGACGCCTCGTTGCCGGCGATGATCAGGTCGTAACCCTCGACCTTGCCGATCGCGGCGGCCAGCACCTTGGCGGTGGCGATGGCGTCGGAGCCGTGCAGCGCCTCGTCGGAGACGTGGATGGCCTTGTCGGCGCCCATGGACAGCGCCTTGCGGATGGCGTCGGTGGCGCGGTCGGGGCCGACGGAGATCACGGTGACCTCGCCCTCGCCCGCCTCCTTGATCTTCAGCGCCTCTTCGACGGCCTTCTCGTTGATCTCGTCGAGCACGGCGTCTGCGGATTCGCGGTCAAGTGTGTTGTCGGCACCGGAGAGCTTCCGCTCCGAATAGGTGTCCGGTACCTGCTTGACCAGGACAACGATGTTCGTCATGGGTCTTCTTCGACCTCCCGGTTGGGGCCGGCTCTCGGCCGCGGGACAGTGCTCTACTGGCCGGTAGATTAGGGCCATTCAGGCGGCGGGACCCGCCGAGGTGACGGCATTCACCTGGATGAGCAATCTTTTGAGACCATCGTCCCGATAGTCCGCCGGTTAACCCGTCCAGCACACCGCTCGCCCGATCGGACCAACGGTGGGCTACTGGCAGTAGGCCGACAGGCGTTAACCTCCCCGACCATGCCCGCGCACATCGCCGTAGTCACGGACTCGACCTCGTGCCTGCCCGACAAACTCGCCGCCCGTTGGGGCATCGGCGTGGTGCAGGTTCAGCTGCACGTCGGGGATCAGACGGACGACGAACACCGGTTCGACCGCAACGAGCTCATCGCCGCCATGAAAACCGGCCACAGCGTCACCACCTCGCCGCCCGACCCGGGTGCGTTCTTCTGGACGTACCAGGACGCCGCCGCACGCGGCGCGTCCGCCATCGTCAGCCTGCACATCTCCGGCCGCCTTTCGGAGACCGTGCAGGCGGCCCGCGAGGCGGCGCAGCAGGTCCGGATCCCCGTGCACATCATCGACAGCGGAACGGCCAGCATGAGCCTCGGTTACGCAGCGGTGTCGGCCGCGCGCGTCGCCGGCGCCGGGGGCCAGCTCGCGCGCGTGCTCGAAGCCGCCGAGCGCCGCGTTCGCGCCGCCACTGAGCTGATCTACGTGGACACGCTCGAATACCTCCGGCGCACGGGACGCGTCGGAGCCGCCCAGTCGTTGGTGGGCACGGCGTTCTCGATCAAGCCATTGCTCACCGTCCGTAACGGTGAAGTGTCGCCGCTGGCGCGCGTTCCCGGCACGAAACGCGCGATGAACCGTCTGGTGGACCTCGCGGTGAAGGCCGCGGGCGACCAGCGCGTGGACATCGCGGTGACGCGCTTCGGCTCCGACGAGACCGAGGTCGTCCGACGCCTGCGGGACCGCATCCCCGGGATCACGGACGTCGTGGTCGGCGACGCGAGCACGGTGATCGGCGCGCACGTCGGCCCGGGCGCGCTGAGCATCACGGTGTCGCCGAGCTGATCGGCTTCCGTCCCGGTACGAGCAGCACGACGAGCGGCACCAGCACGCCCAACGCGAGCGTTGACAGGATCATTACTCGGTCGACCGTCGCGAAGTGGCCGACGTGCCCGAGGTGGTAGACGAAGTGCGGCGCCGCGAACAGCAGCGCCGCGACCGCCGCCAGGCGCGCGACGGCTGTGGTGCCGATCACGGCGGCGCCGGTCAGCGTCGCGGCCAGCGCCAGATTGAGGGCGCCGAAGTCGCGGATGAGGTGTTCGTCGAACGCTCCGTCCATGCTGACCCAGCCGTGGCGGAAGCCGGGAAAGTCCTGGTAGAAGCCCAGGGGCGACAGGAGTGGCCACAGCCCCGTCGCCGCCGTGACGACGCCGAGCAGCACCAGCAGTACGCGCGTGAGGGTCCGTTGCATGGGGCTGGAACGAGACGGCGGTCGGGAACGTGACACGCGCTAGGGTCGCGCAGGTGACCAACGCAGCCACCCGGGCCGAGGCACTTCACCTCACCGGCGAACGGACCGTCCCCGGCATCCCCGAGGAGAATTACTGGTTCCGTCGCCACGAAGCCGCCTACGTCGCCCTGCGCCCCCACTGCGCCGGCGCGACCGTGCTGGAGGCGGGCTGCGGTGAGGGTTACGGCGCGGGGCTGATCGCGAAGACGGCGCGACGCGTGCTGGCGCTGGACTACGACGTGCCGACCACGGAGCACGTCGCGCGCCGGTACCCGGAGGTCGCGGTGGCACGCGCGAACCTGGCGTATTTGCCGTTGCGGGGCGAATCTGTGGACGTGGTCGCGAACTTCCAGGTGATCGAGCACCTGTGGGACCAGGACGGGTTCCTCGCCGAGTGCTTCCGCGTGCTGCGGCCGGGCGGGAAACTGCTGGTCACGACGCCGAACCGGCTCACGTTCACGCCGGACTCCGACACGCCGCTGAACCCGTTCCACACGCGGGAGCTCGCACCGTCCGAATTGGACGGTCTGCTGCGCGCCGCCGGGTTCGCCGTCCAAATGCTACAAGGGTTGCATCACGGGGACCGGCTGCAGGATCTGGAACGCGCGTACGGCGGCTCGATCATCGACGCGCAGCTCGAAGTGGTGATGGGCTCGCTGCCCGGGCAGGCCGTGTGGCCGGCGGGGTTGCTCGCCGACCTCGCGGCGATCGGGGCGGAGGACTTCTCCGTCCGCGGTGCTGACCTGGACGCGAGCCTCGATCTGGTCGCGGTGGCGGTGCGCCCGTGACTCCGCCCGCCTCGGAAGGCACGTTCTGCCTCGTGCTGCACAGCCACCTGCCCTGGTTGCCGCACCACGGCAGCTGGCCCGTCGGCGAGGAGTGGCTCTACCAGGCGTGGGCGCATTCGTACCTGCCGGTCGTCGACCTGCTGCAGCGTTTCGCCGCTGAGGGGCGACGCGACGTCCTGACGCTCGGCATGACGCCCGTGCTCGCGGCGCAGCTCGACGATCCGTACGCGATCCGCGCGTGCCACGACTGGCTCGGCCATTGGCAGCTGCGCGCGCAGCACGCGTCGACGCTGTGGGGCGGCGACCCGCTCCTGCGCGACCTGGCCGCGGCCGAGCACCAGACGGCCGCGCGCGCGACGGAGGAGCTGGAGACGCGCTGGCGCCACGGGTTCTCGCCGATCCTGCGGTCGCTTGTGGACAGTGACACGATCGAGCTGCTGGGGGGACCGCTCGCGCACCCGTTCCAGCCGTTGCTGGACGAGGACGTCCGCGCGTTCGCCCTGCGCGAAGGCCTGGCTGATACGCAGCTGCGCGTCGGGCGGCGGCCGGAGGGCATCTGGGCTCCGGAATGCGGCTACGAGCCCGGCATGGAGCGCGGTTACGCGGCGGCCGGCGTGCAGCGGTTCCTGGTCGACGGGCCGTCGCTGCACGGCGACACGTCGGCGGCGCGAACGGTCGGCTCCTCGGACGTGGTGTGTTTCGGGCGCGACCTCGAAGTGACGTACCGCGTCTGGTCGCCGAAAGCCGGCTACCCCGGCCACGCTGCGTACCGCGATTTCCACACGTGGGCGCACGAAGTGGGGTTGAAGGCTTCGCGCGTCACCGGCAAGCAAGTGCCGCCGCACGAGAAGGCGCCGTACGACCCGGCGCTGGCGGCCGGTGTGCTCGGTACGCACGTGAAGGACTTCGTCGACACGGTCGTCGCGCGGCTGCGTTCGCTGCGGGAGCAGCACGGGCGCGAGTCGCTGGTGGTCGCGGCGTACGACACGGAGCTGTTCGGGCACTGGTGGCACGAGGGTCCCGCGTGGCTTGAGGGCGTTCTGCGTGCGTTGCCCGAGGCGGGTGTGCGCGTGACGACGCTGAAGGGCGCGCTGGAAGCCGGCCACGTGGGGGCGCCGATCGACCTGCCGGCGTCGTCGTGGGGCTCGGGCAAGGACTGGCGCGTGTGGGACGGCGAGCAGGTGGCCGACATGGTGCAGGACAACACCGCGTTGCAGAAACGCTTGCTGGACCTCGTTTCCGGGCACTTCGGGGAGCACGGGGGGACCGCTCGCGACACCGTGGCCGACCAGGCCGTTGCGGAGGCGATGCTGGCGTTGTCGAGCGACTGGGCGTTCATGGTCACCAAGGACTCCGCCGCGGACTACGCGCGCCGGCGCGCCCGCGTGCACACCTCGCGGTTCGACGAGCTCGCCGGGCTGCTGCGCTCCGGCGACCGGGCCCGCGCGCACGAGCTCGCGGCGGAGTACCGCCGCGCCGATGGACCGTTCGGACAGCTGGACGCACGGCAGCTGCTGCCACACAAGTGAAAGGGACACCGAGGAATGAGCATTCGCGACATCCCGCTGAAGACGCTCTCGGGTGAGGACACCACCCTGGGCGCGCTCGGCGGCAAGGCGCTGCTGGTGGTCAACGTCGCCTCGAAGTGCGGCCTGACCCCGCAGTACACCGGCCTGGAGCGGCTGCAGGAACGCTACGGCGACAAGGGTTTCTCCGTCGTCGGGTTCCCGTGCAACCAGTTCGCCGGCCAGGAGCCCGGGACGGCCGACGAGATCCAGACGTTCTGCTCCACCACCTACGGCGTCACCTTCCCGCTGTTCGAGAAGGTTGAGGTGAACGGCGACGACCGTCACCCGCTGTACTCCACGCTCACCCAGACTGCGGACGCCGAGGGTGAAGCGGGCGACGTGCAGTGGAACTTCGAGAAGTTCCTGATCAACTCCGACGGTGAGGTCGTGGGCCGGTTCCGTCCGCGGACCGAGCCCGAGGACGACACCGTGGTGAAGGCGATCGAGGCTGTGCTGCCTGCCTGATTTTTACAGCCGGCGAAGGGCGGGGACTCCGTTGGGGTTCCCGCCCTTTTTCCGTGTCGCCGTTCAGTGGCGAAACGTCTCTAGCTGGGGTTTTGCTGCTCCTGGGCGGATTCGACGGCCGGGGACGAGCCGCGGGCGATCACAGCGCGGTTGCGGGCCGCCGCGACGTCCGCGTCGAGTTTGGTCAAGCGGCGGTCGTAGGTGAGGAGGCCGTTGACCTCGTTTTCGACGTCCGTGGTCTGGGTGTAGATCGCCCCTGAGAGGCCCAGTTCGTCCACGAGGGACTCGAGTCGGGCGCTGAGCTCCGCGTAACGGCGCGTGAGGTGCTCGGCGTCAGCGGTCATCTCGTACGCGTTGGGCGGGCCGGGCCAGCGGTGGTCGTCGAGGACGAGACCGAGGCCGCCGTACTCGCCGTCGACGAGCGCGCGGTGGTCCTGCACGCGCGGCTCGCCGGGGCCGACGTAAGTGTGGTCGTCGTAAACGTCGCCGGCACCCACGTCGGTGCGGGAGAAGCAGCAGTTGACGCCGCTGTTGGCCACGACGAGGCGAGTCGGGTCGAGTTCCTTCACCACCTCGGCGATCCGCGCCGTGTCGAACTCGCCCCAGCCCTCGTTGAACGGCACCCACGCGACGATCGACGGCACGTTGCGCAACTGCCGCACCATTTCCCGCAGCTCGGCCTCGAAGCGTTCCTTACCTTCGGGCACCGGGTCCGGCGCCGGCCCGGGCGGCCCGTCGAACGACACCACCAGCGACGGCATGTCCTGCCACACGAGCAGCCCCAGCCGGTCGGCCCAGTGATACCAGCGCGCGGGCTCGACCTTCACGTGCTTGCGCACGAAGTTGAAGCCGAGCTCTTTCGTCTTTTCGAGGTCGAACCGCAGGGCGTCGTCGGTGGGCGCGGTGTAGCCGCCGTCGGGCCAATAGCCCTGGTCGAGCGGGCCGTAGAGGAAGGTGATCCGCCCGTTGAGGGCGATGCGGGGGCGGCCGGCGGCGTCCGGGACGAGCTCCACGGTGCGCAGGCCGCCATAGCTGGTGACCTCGTCGAGCACCTCGCCGTGGTGGTCGAGCAGGCGCACGGTGAGGTCGTAGAGATACGGGTCGTCGGGAGTCCACCAGTGGGGCTCCGGGACGTCCGCCCGCAGCCTCGTGCCGGCGGCCCCTCGGACGCTGACGATCTCGTCGCCGCTGGGTGGCGAAACGCTCAGCTCGACCTGAGCGCCACCCTTGACCTGCGGAAACACGGTGAAGCCCGCGAGGTCCGGAGTGATCTCCAGGTCCTCGATCCGGTCGGACGGCACCGGTTCGAGCCACACCGGCTGCCAGATCCCGGACGTCGGCGTGTAGCAAATGCCGCCCGGGGCGTTGCGCTGCTTTCCGAGCGGGAACGGCGAGATGTCGGTGCGGTCCTCGGCGCGAACGGTCAGTTCCTCAGGCCCGGACGCACGCAGCGCATCGGTGACGTCCGCCTGGAACGCCGTGTAGCCACCCTCGTGGGTGACCACCAGCTGGTTGTTCACCCAGACCTTCGCCGTCTGGTCGACCGCGCCGAAGTGCAGCAGCACCCGTTCGCCACGCCAGTCGTCCGGGACCACGAACAACCGCCGGTACCAGAGGACCTCGTCGCGCCGGTTGATCCCGGAGAGTGCCGATTCCGGCGCGAAGGGGACCAAGATGCGCTCGCCGTAGCCGACAGGCCGGGGTTCCTCGGGCGAAGACGGCCACCCTGCGTAGTCCCAGACGCCGTTGAGGTTCAGCCACCGCGGCCGCCTCAGCTGCGGTCTGGGGTAGCCGGAGAGCACGTCGGAGGGGCTGACGAGGTCGGTCCACGGCGTCGTCAGGGGCGGGTCCGCGCGCTGCCACTCGGGCTGACTGGAAGTCATCACCTCCGATGGTGACAGAGTTCGAAGGCGGCGACAGCCGGGCCGCCCGGCGGAAGCGACTGGCGAGTAACCTCTGGCCATGCGCGTGCTGATGTTGTCGTGGGAGTACCCGCCCGTGGTCATCGGCGGGCTCGCCCGGCACGTGCACGCGCTGGCCCGGCACCTCGCCCAGCAGGGCCACGACGTGGTCGTTCTCTGCCGTCACCAGGCCGGCACCGACGCGTCGACGCACCCGCGCAGCGACCGCGACGTCGAGGGCGTGCGGCTGATCCGCGTGGCCGAGGACCCGATGCACCTGACGTTCGAGCGCGACCTCGTCGCCTGGACGCTCGCCATGGGCCACGCCATGATCCGCGCCGCGCAGGACCTGCTGCGCACGTGGCAGCCCGACGTCGTCCACGCGCACGACTGGCTCGTGACCCACCCGGCGATCGCCATCGCCGAGGCCGCGCGGGTGCCGCTCGTCGGCACCGTGCACGCGACCGAGGCGGGCCGGCATTCCGGCTGGCTTTCGCACCCGCTCAACCAGCAGGTGCACTCCGTCGAGTGGTGGCTGGCCAACCGCGCCGACGCGGTCATCACGTGCTCGCAGGCGATGCGCAAGGAAGTGGCGCACCTGTTCGAGATCGAGGCCGCCGACGTCACCGTGATCCACAACGGCATCGAAGAACGCAGCTGGCGCGTCTCGGCCGCCGAGGTGGCGAAGATGCGCGAACGGCACAGCCCCGACGGCGCGCCGTTCCTGCTGTTCTTCGGCCGGCTGGAGTGGGAGAAGGGCGTGCAGGACCTGCTGGCCGCGCTCCCCCGCATCCGTCGCCAGTTTCCAGGCACTCGGGTGGTCGTTGCCGGTAAGGGACGACACCACGACGAGCTGGTCGCGCAGGCGCGCAAGCTGCGGATTCGCCGCGCGGTGGACTTCGTCGGTCACCTGCCCGACCGCGACCTGCGCGCGCTGCTGGCCGCGGCGGACGCGGTGGTGCTGCCGAGCCGGTACGAGCCATTCGGGATCGTCGCCCTGGAGGCCGCGGCCGCGAAGGCGCCGCTCGTCGCGTCGACGGCGGGCGGACTCGGCGAGGTGGTCGTCGACGGGGAGACGGGCCTGGCGTTCGAACCGGGCGACGTCGCGGGTCTGGCCACGGCGGTCACGACCGTCCTGGGCGACGCCGTCGCCGCGACCCGACGCGCGCGAGCGGCCCAGTCGCGCCTCGCGGCGGACTTCGACTGGGGACGCATCGCCGAGGCGACCGCGGAGGTCTACCGGCGCGCGCGCATGGGTGAACCGATCGAGCTGGGACGCCCGAAGATCGCGACGGGCAACGCGTTCGAACTCTGAATCGGCCCGCCGTCAGAAGTGGCAGGGCCAGACGCACGCGGCGTACGCGTGCGCTTTCGAGTGCGCCGAAACCGCCGGCGCCGCGGTGAGAGCAACTGCGAAAACGGCGAGTAAAGCAGCGACGACGGCTCTGGATCTGCCGGTCACGACGGCTCCTTGGATTTTCGGTGGGGTGCTCGAAGCATCCGTTGGTCGTCGCGCGCGAAACAATAGCGGAAGCAGTACGTAGGCCTACCCGAACGCGGCGAGTGACCGGTTCGTCCGGCTGCGTCGCGGGAATGTGGAACGCATGGTGTCGCCGCTCATCGACCACGCGGCCGGGCTCGTTCCGGCTGTCGTCGGGATGCGTTGTGCGCCAGTCTTTTGCCGTTTTTCGACCCATGGATTGTTCAACGATCCGCGTTCCGCCCTGCCTGGGCCGGTGACGAGACCGTGGTGAGGACGTTGTTCTTCGATCGAATCGACGCCGGACGGCGACTCGGGCGAATCCTGGCCAGGCAACCTTGGGTCGAGCCCGTCGTGCTCGGGTTGCCGCGCGGGGGCGTGCCGGTGGCGGCCGAGGTCGCCAAGGTGCTCGGAGCTCCGCTGGACGTCGTGGTCGCTCGGAAGATCGGGGCGCCTGGGCGGCGAGAGTTCGGCGTCGGCGCGGTGACGGCGGAGGGGCCGCCCTACTACTCGACGCCGGCGTTGCGCGCGTTCGGGCTCACGCCGAAGGCGATGGAGCCGGCGTGTGCGCTCGAGCGGGCCGAGGCGCGTCGCCGTTTGGCGGCCTATCGCGACGGGCGCGCGGAAGTCGCGGTGGCCGGCCACGACGTGATCGTGGTCGACGACGGACTGGCGACCGGTGTCACCGCGATGGCCGCCGTCCGCGACCTTCGCGACGCGCGACGCGTGGTGCTGGCCGTACCGGTGTGCGCGCCGGACGCCGTCGCGGAGTTCGAGGGCGAGGTGGACCAGTTCATCGCCGTCGCCGCGCCGAGGCGATTCAGTGCCGTGGGTCGTTGGTACGTCGACTTCACCCAGGTGTCGGACGCGACCGTGATGCGGCTCCTCGGGAAGGGATGAAGGGGACCTTCATCCCACTATCCACAACGGACAGTGACGATCGCCGCCGAACGGCGAAAATCCCTGGCACGATCGGCGGTTCAGGGCGCAAGGTATGCGTGCGTCGCCACCCCGGCGATGGGCCGACGTCGACAATGAGGAGAAGCCCGATCATGGACGTCTGGTTCACCGCCGACACCCACTTCGACCCCCAGCTGGTGGCCGGCCTGCGCGGGTTCGAGTCGCCGCCCGAGCACGATGAGTTCGTGGTCGAGCGGTGGAACGCCACCGTCCGGCCGGGCGACCAGGTTTGGCACTTGGGTGACGTCGGCATGGGCCGGCTGGCGCGATTCTCCGACACGCTTCGGCAGTTGAACGGCGAGATCCACCTCATCACCGGCAACCACGACGAGCCGTGGCCGGGGCTGCGCCAAGCGCATCGGCACCAACGCGCGTGGCTGGATCATTTCGCCACGGTGCAAGCGTTTGCGCGCCGCCGGATCGCGGGGCAGAACGTGCTGCTCAGCCATTTCCCCTACGAAGGCGACCATGTCGGCGAGGACCGCGGGTCGCAGTACCGCCTGCCCGACGAGGGGCTGTGGCTGCTGCACGGTCACGTCCACAGCGCGTGGCGCAAGCGGGGCCGGCAGCTGAACGTCGGGATGGACGTGAACGACCTTCGCCCCCTTCACCTCGACGCCGTCACCACGGAGTTGGCCGAGCTCGGAAGTCCGGCCGAAACCGGCCTCTGACCAGCGAAATCCTGCTGTCGGTGATCTGTTGCCACTCAGTGGCGACGAGGCTCAGGGCACGCGGCCGGTCAGGATCGTCACGCGCACCGGTTCGCTGAACGGCGCGTGAGGCTCGATCGCCAAGCGGATGCGGTTCTCGAAGGCCGGCCGTTCGCCGCTGGGTGGTAAGTCGTCTTCGCCCATGGCCGAGTAGACGCCGCCGATGATCTCGTCGGCGGTGAGGTCGCCCGTGTAGTCGATGGTGCGGAGGCCGACGTCGTAGCCGGCGCCGGTCAGTGCGGCGCGGTAGCGGTCCTGGCTGGCGTCGTCCGTTCCGCAGGCCGCCGTGAGGGGGTGGCCGAACCAGTCGGACAGCACGTCGAGCAGCGCTCGCGACCAGTCGCTGTCTTGGAGCCAAAGCGGCGAACCGTTGGTGACCACCGCGATGCCGCCGCCCGGCCGGAGCATCGGCTTCACGGCGGCGAACAACGTCGGGTGGTCCATCCAGTGCAGCGCTTGCCCGATCGTGACGGCGCCGAGCCCGTCGAGCAGGGAACTCAGCGCGGTGACGTCGGTGTCGCCGCCCAGGAGCCACGACGCGTTGGTCACGCTCGCGTCGGCCGCGGCGCGGCGGGCGCGCGAAAGCATGTCGGGTGAGGGGTCCATGCCCGCGACCGCGCGGACCCGCGCGGCCATCGGCAAAGCGAGCTGTCCCGTGCCACACCCGAGGTCGAGGACCACGTCGTCCCCGGCCAGGGCGAACTCGGCGGCGATCGCATCGAACACCGCCGTCGGGTAGCCGCGGCGATAGCGGTGGTAGAACTCCGTGACTTCTCCGCTGAATCCCAGGCTCATGACTGGATCCTGGCGGCACGTCAGGGAGAAATCACGCGCGTTCGCTCACGGCCGAGGATCAGAAGATCGGGAACTCCTTGCCGTATTCGGATTCCGGGCGCTTGCCGAAGATCCAGCGTTCGCTTTCCGCGATCGGGCGGTCGTTGATGCTCGCCTCGCGGCGGCGCATGAGGCCTTCGTCGCTGAACTCCCACAGCTCGTTGCCGTAGCTGCGGAACCACTGGCCCTCGGCGTTGTGCGACTCGTACTGGAACCGCACGCCGATGCGGTTGCCGCGGAAGCCCCACAGTTCCTTGCGCAGCGCGTAGTCGAGCTCGCGCTCCCACTTCTGAGTCAGGAACTTGACGATCTCCGCGCGGCCGACGACATACTGGTCGCGGTTTCGCCACACGGAGTCCTCGGTGTAGGCGAGCGAGACCTTCTCGGGGTCACGCGTGTTCCAGGCATCCTCGGCGGCCTGGACTTTCTGGCGGGCGGTGTTCTCGTCGAACGGCGGGAACGGCGGACGCGGTGTCATGGCGGGCTCCTGCGCGGATCACGGGAGAACGTGCGTTCTCCCTGGTTCGGCTAGCATAGAGAACGTTGATTCTCCACACCAGAGGGACACGACGTGAACACCGCGGAAGCGACCGAACGGCTACTCGAGGCCGCCGAAGACCTGTTTTATGCCCAGGGCGTGCAGTCCGTGGGCATGGACGCCGTGCGCAGCCGCTCCGGCGTCTCGCTCAAGCGGCTCTACCAGGTGTTCCCGTCGAAGGACGACCTCGTGGCCGCCTACCTGAACACGCGCGACGAACGCTGGCGCCGGTCGCTGCGCGACTTCGTGGCCGCCCGGGGCGACGACCCGCTGGCCGTTTTCGACTGGCTGCACGAGTGGTTCAGCGAGCCCGACTTCCGGGGCTGCGCGTTCGTGAACTCCTTCGGCGAGTTCGGGACGCTCGCGCCCGGCGTCGCCGCGGCCATCCACCACCACAAGGACGAAGTGCGCGCGTACCTGCGCCGGCTGGTCGCCGACGACGACCTCGCCGACCAGCTTTTCTCCCTCATGGAGGGGGCCACGGTGCTCGCCGCGATCAAGGGCGACCCCGGCGAGGCCGGCACGGCCCGCGCGGCGGCGGCGACGCTGTTGGCCGCGCGGCGATAACCCGCGGCCCTGAATTCGCCGATGAACGGCCAATCAGACTGTCGGGGATTCGTCGCCGCACAGTCAGTCGGGCGTCGTGATTTGGCTGTTGAACGGCCGGCTGCGCCATCGTGACGTCACCTCAAGCGGCCAGCCGCGCCGCCGCGACTTCGCCGTTGAACCGGCCAATCGCACCGTCGGGACTTCGCCGCTGAACGGCCAATCGCGCCATCGTGACGTCGGCATTGAACGGCAGTCGGGCCGCCGGGACTTCGCCGTTGAACGGCCAGCCGGGCCGTCGGTACCTCGGCGCTGAGGGGCCAATCGGGCGTCGTCATGTCGCCGCTGAACGGCCAATCGCGCCGTCATGACGTCGCTGAGCAGCAGGGCGTCGGGGATTCGCCGTTGGGCGGCGATGCGGGCGTCGCGAATTCGCCGCTGAACGGCCGGCCGGGCCGTCGCCACTAAATGGCAACCGGCGCCGTCGTCGACAAATCGCCACCCAACGGCGAGCCGTACCTGCCCCGACGCGGTCGGAAGGGTACGCACGGCGATCGTCCGGCGCGGCGAAACAGCGACCCAAGAGCGGTCGCCGATTAACGGCGACAGAGCCATAGTCGCCCACGGGCGAAAGACCAAGAACTGCCGCCCACCAGCACATAGCCACTGGGCGGCAACAGACAAAAACCCGGGTCCGGTGGCGGGGAGCCTCCGCCACCGGACCCGTCTCGCCGCACCGTCCCAAAAAGCAGTGCGGGGAAACCGGCCGCCCCCGGTCAGGTCGGGGGCGGCCGGAGCGTGGTCACCGCGCGTCGCACAGGTGGCGGGCGTAGGCGCTCGTCGTGAGGAAGCTGGGGAGCTTCTCGCCGAGGGCGGTCTCGGTGAAGATGGCGCGGGCGTCGTCCAGGCGGTGGCCGGCGGGCAGGTCGGCGCGGACCGACTCGAACTCGTCGTCCAGGAACTCGACAGCCAGCTCGCGAGTCAGCGCGGTGCCGTCCGCGAACTTCGTGCCGTTGCGGATCCACTGCCACACCTGGCACCGCGCGATCTCGGCCGTCGCGGCGTCTTCCATGAGGTTGTGGATCGCGGCGGCGCCCGTACCGCGCAGCCAGGAGTCGATGTAGCGCAGGGCGACGTTGATGTTGGCGCGAACGCCGGCCTCGGTCACCTCACCGCCGGCGGACGCGACGTCGAGCAGATCGGCGGCGGTGACGTCGACGTCTTCACGCAGCCGGCCCAGCTGGTTGGGCCAGCCGCCCAGCACGCCGTCGAAGACCTCGCGGCAGACGGGAACCAGACCCGGGTGCGCGACCCACGAGCCATCGAACCCGTCGCCCGCCTCGCGTTCCTTGTCCTGGCGGACCTTCTCGAACGCCGTCGCGTTGGCGCCAGGATCCTTGCTCGGGATGAACGCCGCCATGCCGCCGATCGCGTGCGCGCCACGGCGGTGGCACGTGCGGACCAGGAGTTCGGTGTAGGCGCGCATGAAGGGGACCGTCATCGTGACCTGCGCGCGGTCCGGCAGCACGAAGTCGGCGCCGTGCTCGGAGAAGTTCTTGATGACGCTGAAGATGTAGTCCCAGCGTCCCGCGTTGAGGCCGGCAGCGTGCTCACGCAGCTCGAAGAGGATCTCGTCCATTTCGAACGCCGCGGTGATCGTCTCGATCAAAACCGTCGCCCGGACCGTGCCGCGCGGGATGCCGAGTTCGTTCTGCGCGAACAGGAAAACGTCGTTCCACAGGCGCGCCTCGAGGTGGTTCTCGAGCTTCGGCAGGTAGAAGTACGGGCCGCTGCCGCGGGCGATCAGCTGGCGCGCGTTGTGGAAGAAGTACAGCCCGAAGTCGACCAGGCTCGCCGCCAGGGGGCGACCGTCGATGCGGATGTGCTTCTCCACCAGGTGCCAGCCGCGCGGGCGGGCGACGATCGTCGCCGGGTCCTCGCCGATCGTGTAGCGCTTGCCGGACTCGGTGGTGAAGTCGATGTTGCGGCGGATGGCGTCGAAGAGGTTCAGCTGGCCGTCGACGATGTTGTGCCACGTCGGCGAAGTCGCGTCCTCGAAGTCCGCGAGCCAGACCTTCGCGCCGGAGTTCAGAGCGTTGACGGTCATCTTGCGGTCGGTCGGGCCGGTGATCTCCACGCGGCGGTCCTCGAGACCGGGCGCCAGCGGCGCGATGTGCCAGCTGTCGTCGGCACGGATGCGCCGCGTCTCCGGCAGGAAGTCCAGCTGCTCCTCCCCCGACTGCACGCGCTCGCGACGACGGCGGCGCTCGTCGAGCAGCTCGCGGCGGCGTCCGGCGAAGGCGTTGTCGAGCTTGGCCACGAACTCCAGCGCGGCCGGGGTGAGGATCTCGGCGAACCGGTCACCGGCAGGACCGGTGATTTCGATGCGGTAGTTCAGCTTGTCGGCCATCTCGTACCTCCGCGAGGGAAAGAAGGGGGTGCGGGCCGGCGACCGAGTCGCCGGCCCGCGGAGAACGTCAGTGGAACTGGTCTTCTTCGGTCGAGCCCTTGAGCGCGGTGGTCGAGCTCTCCGGGTTCAGGGCCGTGGACACCAGGTCGAAGAACCCGGTGCCGACCTCGCGCTGGTGCTTGGTCGCGGTGTAGCCGCGCGCCTCGGAGGCGAACTCGCGCTCCTGCAGGCCGACGTAGGCGGTCATGCCCTCACGGGCGTAGCCGTGGGCCAGGTCGAACATCGAGTAGTTCAGCGCGTGGAAGCCGGCGAGGGTGATGAACTGGAACTTGTAGCCCATGGCGCCGAGCTCGCGCTGGAACCGCGCGATGGTGTCGTCGTCGAGGTGCTTCTTCCAGTTGAACGACGGCGAGCAGTTGTAGGCCAGCATCTGGTCCGGGTACTCGGCCTTGATCGCCTCGGCGTACTTGCGGGCGATCTCGAGGTCCGGAGTGGACGTTTCCATCCACAGCAGGTCGGCGTACTGCGCGTAAGCCAGGCCGCGGTCGATGCAGGGCTCGATGCCGTTGTTGACCTCGTAGAAACCCTCGGCCGTGCGACCGCCGGTCAGGTACTTCTGGTCACGCTCGTCGACGTCGCTGGTCAGCAGCGTCGCGGCCTGCGCGTCGGTGCGGGCGACGACGAGGGTCGGCACGTTCAGCACGTCCGCGGCGAGGCGGGCGGCGTTGAGCGTGCGCTCGTGCTGCTTGGTCGGGATCAGCACCTTGCCGCCGAGGTGGCCGCACTTCTTCTCGGACGCGAGCTGGTCCTCCCAGTGCACGCCCGCGGCACCGGCGGCGATCATGCCCTTCATCAGCTCGAACGCGTTCAGCGGGCCACCGAAGCCGGCCTCGGCGTCGGCGACGATCGGCGCGAACCAGTCGATGTCGGTGTTGCCTTCGGCCCAGTTGATCTGGTCGGCGCGGCCCAGCGCGTTGTTGATGCGGCGGACGACGGCCGGGACCGAGTTGGCCGGGTAGAGGCTCTGGTCCGGGTAGGTCTGGCCGGCCAGGTTGGCGTCGGCCGCGACCTGCCAGCCGGACAGGTAGATCGCCTTGAGACCCGCGCGGACCTGCTGCACGGCCTGGTTGCCGGTCAGCGCGCCCAGCGAGTGGACGTAGTCCTCGGTGTGCAGGAGCTCCCACAGCCGCTCCGCGCCACGACGGGCGAGCGTGTGCTCCTCGACGACCGAACCGCGAAGCTTCACCACGTCGGCGGCGGAATAGGTCCGCTGGACGCCCGCCCAGCGGGGGTCGGTCTTCCACTGCTCGGCCAGCTCGGCCGCCGCCTGGTCGAGCTGCTTGGCCTGCTCGGTCATCGGACTCTCCCGTGTTGCGAAGTTTGCGATTGCTCGCCTTGCCTGGTTACGACCCTGACACGAGCACGAAAAGGCGGTCCATAGCTCCAATTTGCCAATTTGTGTGAAGGATGCGTAGCATCTTGCAAAGCTTGCGAATCATCGGTTGGCAAGCTGGGTGAAAATCCACGGCCTTGATCGTTCACGTAATCGTTCAGGGCCGGAAACCTTCCGGCCGATCGGAGGAGCGATGGACAAAACTTTCGCCGGGGCGCGGCTACGGCATCTCCGTGAGAGCCGTTCGATGAGCCAGGCCGACCTCGCTCGTGTGCTCGAGATCTCACCCAGCTACCTGAATCAGATCGAGCACAACTCACGGCCGTTGACGGTGCCGGTGCTGCTGCGGATCACGCAGGCGTTCGGCGTCGACACGGAGTTCTTCGCCAACAACGACACGTCTCGCCTGGTCGCGGACGTGAAGGAGGCGCTGCTCGACGAGGTCGTCGGCGTCGAGGTGACCAGTAGCGAGCTCAACGAGCTGGCGTCCAACCTGCCCTCGATCGCCCAGGCGCTGGTGAAGCTGCATCGCAGTTACCGCAACGCAGTGGAGAGCACGGTCGCGTTGACCACGGAAAACGGCCTCGGCCTGCACGGCAGCGCCGCCGCGCCGTTGCCGCACGAAGAGGTGCGCGACTTCTTCTACGAGCGGGAGAACTACGTCGCTGAGCTCGACGAGCGCGCCGAACGCATGGCCGCGGAGATCCCGTTGCGCCGAGGCTCGGCGCTGACGTCGCTGAAGGATCGCCTCTGGCAGCGCTACGGCGTGGAGGTGACGAGCGAAGGGCTCAACGAAGCCGCAGGTCAGCAGCACCGCTACGAGCCGGCGACGCGCGTGTTGCGGCTCGCGCCGAGCTTGCGCGTGGGGCAACAGGCGTTCCGGATGGCTTCGCAGATCGCGTTGCTGGAGTACGACGACCTGATCACCGAGCTGGCCGACTCGTGGGCGTTCTCGGGGCCGGCCGCGCGGACGTTGGCACGCGTGGGCCTGGCGAACTACTTCGCCGGCGCGCTGATCCTGCCGTATGGCCCGTTTCTGGCCACGGCGGAGAAGTTCCGCTACGACATCGAGCGGCTGTGCGACCACTTCGGCGTCGGCTTCGAGACGGTGTGCCACCGGCTGTCGACGCTTCAGCGGCCGAAGCAGCGGGGCATCCCGTTCTCGTTCGTGCGCGTGGACCGGGCGGGGAACATGTCGAAACGCCAGTCGGCCGCGGGGTTCCACTTCTCGCGCGTCGGTGGCGCCTGTCCGTTGTGGAACATCTACGAGGCGTTCGCTTCGCCGGGCAAGATCCTGACACAGATCGCGGCCCTGCCCGACGGCAAACGCTACTTCTGGGTCGCGCGCACGGTCTCGCGCAACATCGGCGGCTTCGGCAGCCCGGGCAAGACGTTCACCGTCGGCCTCGGCTGCGAACTGCGCCACGCGGGCCGGCTCGTGTACTCCACCGGCCTCGACCTGGACGAGCCCGCCGCGGCGACGCCGATCGGGATGGGGTGCAAAGTCTGTGAACGCCCGGCGTGCTCGCAGCGCGCGTTCCCCGCGATCGGCAAGCCGCTGACGGTCGACGAGAACACGAGCACGTTCGTCCCGTACCCGGCGGTCCCGAAGAGTTCTTGAGCTGCAGAGGCGGAGGTAGGTGTTGGCGGCGGGCGGCCGCCACACCGCGATGTGGCCGATGAAAGGCCGCGACCGGGCTCGTCCGAAACGTTCACGACTGCGCAAATCAGGCCGTACCCCCGACACTCGGTGACGGCTGACCGCAAGCTGCCGCCCGCACCGCCTCGGGCGTCGCGATGAGCGGGAAGTAGATTCAACGATCGTGCAACGGATCGATACCGTCAGTGCCCAGATGGTGGAACAGGCCGCCGAGCGGCTCACGGGTGTGGTCACCCGGACGCCGCTCGAGCCGAACGCCCGGCTGTCGTCCCGCGTGGACGCGCGGGTGTGGCTCAAGCGGGAGGACCAGCAGACGGTCCGCTCGTACAAGATCCGCGGCGCCTACAACTTCATCGTGCAGCTCGACGAAGCCACCCGCTCGCGCGGCGTCGTGTGCGCGAGCGCCGGCAACCACGCGCAGGGCGTGGCGTACGCGTGTCGCCGGTTGGGAGCGAATGGCCGCGTGTACGTGCCGGGCACCACGCCTCGGCAGAAGCGCGAGCGCATCGCGACGCTGGGCGGCGCGCACATCGAGGTGATCGTCGTCGGCGAGACGTACGAGGACGCGTTCGCCGCCGCCAACGACGACGCCCAGCGCACGGGCGCGACGCTCGTGCCTGCGTTCGACGACCCGCGCACCGTCGCCGGCCAGGGCACCGTGGCGCTGGAGGTCGTGGATCAGCTCGGTTTTGTCCCGGACGTGCTCGTGGTGCCCGTCGGCGGCGGTGGCCTGCTGGCCGGCATCGCGACGTGGGTGCGCAAGCGGCACCCGGAGATCCGCGTCGTGGGCGTCGAGCCGGCCGGCGCGATGTGCATGGCCGCCGCCCTGGAGGCCGGCGAGCCGGTGCGGATCGACGCGGTGGACTCGTTCGTGGACGGCGCCGCGGTCCGTGAGGCCGGCGGCGTGACCTACCCGCTCGTGCGCGACAGCGGCGCCGAGCTCACATCCGTGCCCGAGGGCGCCGTGTGCACGGAGATGCTGGCGATGTACCAGGCCGACGGCGTGATCGCCGAGCCCGCGGGCGCCTTGGCCTCGGCCGCGCTCGGGACGACGGTGCTGGTCGAACCCGAGCAGACGGTGGTCTGCATCGTTTCGGGCGGCAACAACGACGTCAGCCGCTACAGCGAAATCCTCGAACGCTCGCTGATGCACGAAGGGCTGAAGCACTACTTCCTCGTCAGCTTCCCCCAGGAGCCGGGCGCGCTGCGGCGGTTCCTCGACGAGATCCTCGGACCGGAGGACGACGTCACGCGCTTCGAGTACGTGAAGCGCAACAACCGCGAGCTCGGGCCGGCGCTGATCGGCATCGAGATCCCGCGGCCGGCCGAGCTGCCCGGCCTGCTCAAGCGGCTGGAGGCGAGTCCGCTGCAGGTCGAGCAGGTGGAGCCTGGGAGCCCGCTGTTCCACTTCTTGCTCTGACGTTTCCGCTGGTCAGCAGCATTCGCCGCTGAACGGCAACGGGTTCAGGCCAGTTCCGCGCTGCCTTCGCGATAGATCTTGGCGGAGGCGATGCGGCCGTTGCGAAGGTGGTAGAAGCCGGCGATCGGGAACGTGTGCTCGTCGCCGGCGTGGGTGAGCCGCTCCGTCAGCTGGGCGGCCACGCGGTCGCCGTCGATCAGGATCTCGTCGACGGTCAGCGTCGGCAGGAGCCGGGTCATGGCGCTCTCGAAGAGGTCGGCCAGCTCGGCGCGGCCACGGGCGACGGTCGTGCCCGTGATCCAGACGGCGTCGTCGGTGAAACCCGCGAGCAGGGCGCTGAGGTCGCGGTTGTTGAACGCGGCCACGTGACGCCGCAGGATCTCGCTCACGAGGTGAGGGTATCCGCGGCGTCACGTGGGTTTCGCCGTTCGGCGGCTACGCCTTGGGTGCCAAGATCGGCTCGCCCGGGCAGGACTGCGTGGTCGTCTGGCCGGTGTCGAAGAACGTCACGGCCGCGGCGGCGCAGGGCAGGCTCGAGAGCGAACCGTGGGCGTCGTCCTCGACGGTCATGAGGGAGCCGCCGATTTGCCGCTGCATGGCGAGAGCCCAGCCGATCGGCGTGACCGGCTCGAAAGCGTGGCCGACGAGCTGCAGCGGGCTCTTGCCGGCGCTGAACTGCCACTGCGTCGCGGGCACGGGCCAGCCGACGCACATCTGCTCGTAGATGCCGAACGAGCCCGCGACCGGGTTGGCCTTGATGCGGTCGACGCGGTGCTGCCAGACCGTGTCGAAGTCTCGTGGGCTGGGTGATTCGTTGCAGAGCAGGGCGTTCTGCTGGAAGAAGTTGCCACCGGTCCGTTCGGTGTCCCAGCCGAAGCCGGTTTTCGGCGCGGTAGCGGGCTGCCCCGCCGGAGCACCGCCGTCACGGATGGCGGCGAGCTGGCCGGCGGCCTCGACCCACTGGCGGCGCGGGTAGGCGAAGAACTGGTTGACGGTTTCGCCGTTGAGCGGCGAACCGTCGGGGCCGGTGCGCGGATGGGCGGCGAGCTCGGCACGCAGGTCGAGCAAAGCCTTCTCGACCTGGGGTTCGATGCCGCCGAAGTGGTAGACGGAGTCGTAGCGCGCGACCCACGCCGCGAACTCGCGGAACGTGTTCTCGCCCGCGGCGGCCTGGTCGTCGTCCATCGTCGTGACGCTCAGCTGCGGCGGCATGACGGAGTCGAGCAGCATCTTGTCGACGTGGCTGTCGAAGAGCGTGCGGTACTCGGCGCCGAGGGCCGTGCCCCAGGAGACGCCGTAGTAGCCGATCTTCTGCTCGCCCAGCGCTTCGCGGATGCGGTCGACGTCGCGGGCGATGTTGGGCGTGGTGAACGACTTCACGAGGGCGGGGTCCTTGGCGAAACACGCCGCGTTGGCCGCGGCCTTGTGGTCGGCGAGGAAGCGCGCCTGGTCCTTTTCGGACAACGACGGGTCGGGCTGGGCGTCGTCCTCGTCGCACTGGAGGCTCGCGCTGTAGTCGACGCCGCGCGGGTCGAAGCCGATGAGGTCGTGGTGCTCCAGCAGGCCCGACGCCTTGCTCTCCGCCATGGTGAGCGGCATCTTCATCCCGGACTGGCCGGGGCCGCCGGGGTTGAACACGATCGCGCCCGCGCGCGTGCCCGTCGCGCGGATTCGGCTGACGGCGATGTCGATCGTGCGGCCGGCGGGGTCGGCGTAGTCGAGCGGCACGGTGACCATCGCGCACTCGGTGCGCTGGTCGTCGACGTCCCAGCCCTTCGCGATGGACACGCAGGGTTTCCAGTCCAGCCCTTGCGCGGACGCGAGCGCCGGCACGAGGGGGACCATCGCGACGGCCGCGACAACCGGGACGAGTAAACGGAACTTCGGCATGCTGATGATCATCGGGTCCGCGCGTGATGATCCGGATCAGCCGATCGGCTGATGTGCGTCACCGATGAGCCGAGATCAGTCCGTAGTGGACTTTCGCGGGTCAGGAACCCGACACGTCCGACAGTCCGACGAACATCGTCCGGTGCAGATCGCCGACGTGGGCGCGGGTCATGATCGCCGCCTCGTCGGGGTTGCGCGTGGCGATGGCGCGGACGATCACCTCGTGCTCCCGGTTGGACGCCCGCAGCGCCGACATCCGGTACGGCAGGTAGAAGCGGTACAGCTCGCGCAGCACGAGCTCATACTGCTTCACCGCCGCCGCCGGCGCGCCCGAGGCGGCCACGGCGAGGTGGAACTCGGCGTCGAGCTCGTGGAACTCGGCCCACCCGGCCGCGTCGTCCATGCGGCGGACGAGGTCACGCAGCCGTTCGACGTCCTCGTCGGTTCGCCGAATGGCGACGAGCTGGACCAGCCCCGACTCGATCACCAGCCGGTGGTCGATCAGGTCGTGGACCTCGTCCGACGACTCGCGGTAGGCGTTCACCGCGCCGACCCGGCCCGCCGGCGCGTCGGGGGCGACGTGCGTGCCACCGTTGCGGCCGCGCCGGCGCACCAGCACGCCGTCTTCGCACAGCGACACGAGCGCCCGGCGCACGGTGATGTCGCCGACGCCCAGTGCACGTGCGATCTCGCCGTTGGGCGGCAACCGCTCCCCCGGGCCCAGCAGGCCCAGCTCGATCGCGAGGGCGATGCGCGCCCGCACGGTGTCGAGCGCGGACAGGCGCCGGATGCCCGTCAGCGCCGGCGAACCCAGGTCGGCAGCCATGCGGAGACCTTACCCAATAAAACATCTCAAAGTGAACACTATTGTTTAAGTGAGCAAGATGGACTATTTTTCGGCGCATGCCCCGCTCCCTGCCGATCGCGCTGGCGCAGTTGCCACCGCGGCCGTACACCGACTCCGTCGCGGCGTTCGCGGACCAGGTCAGGACCGTGCTGGCCGAGCACCCCGGAACGCGCCTCGTCGCCTTTCCCGAGCTGCATCTCTGCGGGGTCGAAGGGACCGCTGACGAACGCACCGAGCAGCTCAACGCCGCCGCGCAGCCCCTCGACGGCCCGCGAACTCGTGACCTGGCCCAGCTGGCCGGCGACCTCGGCGTCTGGCTTTCGCCGGGCAGCGTCTGCGAACGCGGGGAGCACGGCGAGCTGTTCAACACCGCCCTGGTCTTCTCGCCCGAAGGCGAGCTGGCCGGCAGCTACCGCAAGGTGTTCCCGTGGCGGCCGTATGAGCCTTATGACCCGGGTGACCGTTTCGTGGTCGCCGATCTCGCCGATGAGGGGCGAATCGGCTTCTCGATCTGCTACGACGCCTGGTTCCCCGAGGTCACCCGCCACCTTGCGTGGCTGGGCGCCGAGCTCGTGCTCAACCCGGTGCAGACCACCACGCCCGACCGCGCGCAGGAGCTCGTGCTCGCGCGCGCCAACGCGATCACCAACCAGGTTTTCGTGGCGAGTGTGAATACGGCCGGGCCCGTCGGGGTAGGAGACAGCATCCTGGTCGGCCCGGAGGGCACCGTGCTCGGCGAGCTGCCGGGCGCCACGCCCGGCGTGCTCGCGAGCACGGTCGACCTGGACGAGGTCGCCCGCGTCCGTCGCGAAGGGACCGCCGGCGTCAACCGGATGTGGGATCAGTTCACGCCGGGTGACCAACCGCTGGAACTCCCCCTGTACGGGGGCCGCATCGAGCCGGACCGGTGGCGTCCGCGAGGAGAAGGAGCCCGATGAGCACCACGAAGGTGACCCCCGGAGCCACGCTCGAACGACGGCTCGGGCTGCCCGGCGTCGTCCTTTTCGGACTCGCGTACATGGCGCCGCTGATCGTGCTGGGCACGTTCGGCGTCGTGGCGACGACGACCCAGGGCACGGTGCCGTCGGCCTACGTCGTAGCGCTGGTCGCGATGCTCTTCACCGCCGCGAGCTACGGCAAGATGGCCGCGACGCACCCCGTCGCCGGCTCCGCGTACACGTACGTGCGCAAGGCCATCGACTCCCGGCTCGGCTTCCTCGTCGGCTGGGCGGTGCTGCTCGACTACTTCTTCCTGCCGATGGTGATCTGGCTGATCGGCGGCGCGTACCTGTCGGCGCAGTTCCCGGACGTGCCGAGCTGGCTGTGGCTGATCGCGTTCATCGTGCTGACGACGTTGCTCAACGTGCTGGGCATCAAGATCGCCGAGAAGGCCAACTTCGTCCTCATGGCCTTCCAGGTGCTGGTGATCGTGTTCTTCGTGGTGCTTTCACTCAAGCAGGTGCTCGCCGATGGCCACTCGGTGGCGAGCGGTGACCCGTTCTTCCACCCGGGCAGCACGTTCGGCACGATCTCGGGCGGTGCCGCACTGGCGACGTACTCGTTCCTGGGCTTCGACGCCGTGACGACGTTGACCGAGGAAGCCGTGGAGCCGAAGCGGACGATCCCCCGCGCGATCCTGCTGACGGCCCTCATCGGTGGCGGCGTGTTCATCGTCCTCGCGTACGTCACCCAGCTCGTGCACCCGGGTTTTCTGTTCGACGACGAGTCGTCGGCCGCCTTCGAGATCGCGCGTCACATCGGCGGCTCGCTGTTCGGCGCGGTCTTCCTGGCGGGGCTGGTGGTGGCGCAGTTCGCGTCGGGCATCGCCGCGCAGGCCAGCGCGTCGCGGCTGATGTTCGCGATGGGCCGCGACGGCGTGCTGCCGCGGGTCTTCGGCCGGTTGCAGCCGAAGCTGAACACGCCGGCGTTCGCGATCGTGCTGACCGGCGTGGTCGGGCTGATCGCGCTGGCACTGGACGTGACGACGTCGACGTCGTTCATCAACTTCGGCGCGTTCACGGCCTTCACGATGGTCAACGTGAGCGTGATCGCGACCTGGATCCGCACGCGGCACACGGCTTCGCGCAACGTGCTGACGTGGCTGGTCGCTCCGGTGATCGGTGCGCTGGTCGATCTTTGGCTGCTGGTGAACCTCGACGGGCTCGCCCTGACCTTCGGCCTCGTGTGGCTGGGGATCGGGATCGTCTACCTGGTCGCGCTGACGCGGGGGTTCCGCCAGCCGCCGCCGGAGATGTCGTTCGAGGAGTGACGGGATTCGCCGCTGGATGGCTACGGGTTGCCGTTCAGCGGCGAAAGCCGTTGTCCCGTCGTTGCCGTTCAGCGGCGACAACCAGGCCGTCGCCGCTGAGTGGCGACGGCTGAGTTGTCGCCACTCAGCGGCGAAACCTTCAGCCCTCGCCGAGCGTCTTCTGCAGGGCCTTGTTCGCCTTGCGCGCCATGTCGGCGACGGCTTCGCGGCGGGCGGCGTCGGCGGCGTAGTCGTCCCTCCGGTTGCGCACCACACGCGCGGGCGAGCCCACCGCAATGGAGTACTCCGGGATGTCGCCGCGCACCACGGCGTGGGCACCGAGCACGCAGCCGCGGCCGACGCGCGTTCCCTTGAGGACACTGACCTTCGTGCCGAGCCACGTGTCCGGACCGATGCGCACCGGTGACTTCACGATGCCCTGGTCCTTGATGGGCACGTGGATGTCGGCCGTCACGTGGTCGAAGTCGCAAATGTAGACCCAGTCGGCGACGAGGGTGGCGGCGCCGAGCTCGATGTCGAGGTAGCAGTTGATCACGTTCTGCCGCCCGAACACGGACTTGTCGCCGATGCGAAGGGACCCCTCGTGGCAGCGGATCGCGTTTCCGTCACCGATGTGGACCCAGCGGCCGATCTCGAGCCGGCCGTAGCCGGGGCGGCAGTGGATCTCCACGTCCTTCCCGAGGAACACCATGCCGCGCAGGATGATGTGCGGATTCGCGAGCCGGAACTTGAGCAGGCGGAAGTACCGCACGAGGTACCACGGCGTGTACGCCCGATTGCGCAAAACCCAACGCAACGAGTCACGCGTCAGGAACTTCGCCTGGTGCGGGTCGCGCCGGGCCCGCCGCCAAGCACGCACGCGGGACAACGCGGGCGCACCCCACATCGACGTCATGCCGTTGACCGTAACCTGTGTGGGGACGCCCGCCACAGGCAAGGGGAGCACGGATGGGGAGCAAGCTGATCATCGACACCGACCCCGGTGTCGACGACGCTTTCGCGATCGCGCTGGCGGCGGTTTCCGCCGACGTCGAGCTGCTGGGGGTGACCACGGTCTTCGGCAACGTGCCGCTGACCAGCACCACCGCCAACGCCCGGCGCCTGCTCCAGCTCTGCGACCGCCCCGACGTGCCGGTCGCCGCCGGGGCTTCGCGGCCGTTGGTGCACCTGGGCAAGCGCGGTTCGAGCCACGTCCACGGCAACGACGGCCTCTCCGGTCACGCCGGCTCGCTGCCGGAGGCGACGCGGCCGTTGGAGTCGCTGGACGCCGTGGGACTCATGGTCTCTCTGCTGGAAGCGTCCGACGAACCGGTGACGATCGCGCCGATCGGGCCGCTCACGAACATCGCCGCGCTGCTCGCCGCGCACCCGGGCATCAAGTCGAAGATCTCGCGCATCGTGCTGATGGGCGGCGGCGTCGCGCGCGGCAACAGCACGGCCGTCGCCGAGTTCAACGTCTGGGCCGACCCTGAGGCCGCGCGCCGCGTGATCGCCGAGGACGACGTGCCGTGCGTGATGGTCCCCCTCGACCTCACGCACCGCTGCGCCGTGGACAGCGCGTGGCTGGCGAAGCTCGCCGCGTCGGGGCCGCTGGGCCGGACGCTGGAAGGGCTGACGCCGGACTACCTCGCCCACTACCGGCAGGTCCTGGGCTACGACGGCATCGTGATGCACGACGCCGTGGCCGTCGCGGAGGCGATCAGCCCCGGGATTCTCCAGACGGAGACCTACCCGGTGGACATCGACGTGACCGCGGGGCCCGCGCGCGGCATGACGCTCGTCGACCGCCGCGCGGTGCCGGTCAACCCGACGGGCCGGCCGATCGAGGTCGCGGTCGACACCGACCTCGACGGGCTGCGGGAGTTCGTGCTTTCGAGACTCGCCGGGGGCCGGTGATGGCGCGGCCGCCGGAGGGTTCGCGGCCGTCGCCGCTGGGTGGCGACGACGAGAAGGCGGTGTCGCCGATCAGTGGCGAGGGCCAGGTCAGCGGGCCTTCGCCGGTCGGCGGCGACAACCCGGGCGGCGCCGAGTTGCCAGCCAGGGGCGACGACCACGCGACCGAGCCGCCGCCGGTCAGCGGCGAGGGTTCAGTCGCCAACGAACCGTCGTCGGCCAGAGACATTGGCTCAGCGGTCGACGAGCCGTCACCGTTCGACGGCGATGGTTCAGCGTCCAAAGAACCGTCGCCGGCCAGGGGCGATGGCTCAGCCGCCGGGGAGCTGTCGCCGATTAGCGGCGAGGGCCCGGCGAGCCCTGGACCGTCGCCGTTGGATGGCGAAAATCAGGCCGCCGAGGTTTCGCCCCTCGACGGCGACGCGCAGGAAAACGGTGAGGCTTCGCCGATGGATGGCGACGAGACGACCGCGGCGTCGCCGCTGGACGGCGACAGCGGAGAGGCCGCTGAGCCGTCGCCGATGGATGGCGCCGGGAGTGCTGGCGGGTCGCGGTTCGAAGGCGAGAGGGCGGGCTTAGGAGCGTCGCCGATCAGTGGCGACGGCCAGGTCGGGCGTGGGTTTTCGGGGCTGGTCGAGCCGTTGCCGCCGTTCTCCGCGGCGATGACGGAGCAGCTGTCGCCGCTGAGTGGCGATGGGGAGAAGGCCCAGGTCGGGAAGCGGAAGTCGCGGCGGCGGGGGCGGGCGGTTGTGGTGGTCGCGGCGGTTGTCGTGGCTGTCGCGGCGTTGGTGGTGGCCGTGCAGTTCGCGCCGGGGTCGGGGCAGCCGGCGACGACGGCCGCGGGGGCCTCGTCGTCGGTGCAAGCGCCGATGCCGTCGGCGGCCGCGTCGAGTGCGGCGGTGCCGACGACGCAGCCGAACGTGCCGCAGCCCAGCGAGTTCGACGCGTGGGCGTCGAAGACGAGCCAGTGGCTGGACATCCCGCTTCGGGCGATGACGGGGTATGCGCAGGCGACCGTCACGCTCACCAAGGAACAACCCGCGTGCCACCTGTCGTGGGTGACGCTCGCGGCCATCGGCAAGGTCGCGAGCGACCACGGGCGCGCGCAGGGCGACCACGTCGGCACCGACGGCGCGATGACCAAGCCGCTGGGCACCGTCGAGGTGCGCGACTTCTACGGCCGCGTCGTGTCGACGGCCAACACGTCCGGGCCGATGCAGCTGGCACCGGCGGTGTGGGCGAAGTGGCAGCGCAGCGCGTCGGGTGGCAAGCCCGATCCACAGAACATCGACGACGCGGCCCTCACCGCGGGCCGCGCGCTGTGCGCAGGTGGCCGCGATTTGGCGACGGACTGGTGGAACGCCGTTTCGTCACTGCAGGGCGCGCCCGTTTCGCTGCACCGGATCCTGGCGACGGTGAACGTCTACGGCACCGTCGGACAGAGCAGCCAGGCGCCGAACCCCGCCGTGCTGAGCGCGGTCGACTTCGCGATCGACCAGATCGGCCTCCCCTACGTCTGGGGCGGCAACGGCAGCGGCGACCCCGACCCGGGCTTCGACTGCTCCGGCCTCACGACGGCCGCGTATGGCAGCGCGGGCGTGAAGCTCATGCGCACGGCGGACACGCAGTTCCACAGCGTCCCCCACGTGAGTGAACCCCAGCTGGGCGACCTGATCTTCTACGGTGAACCCACCACGAAGATCCACCACGTCGGCCTCTACATCGGCAACCAGCAGATGATCGACGCCCCGCAGACGGGCCAGGCCGTGCAGGTGCACCCGTACCGCAAGCCCGGCGACGACTACGCCGGCGCGGGGCGGCCGACAGCCTGACGGGGCTACGGCACGTCGGACCTCGCGACCCGGACGCAGACCCGGTTCAAGATGGTCACAGCACGTCGGTCTCCGCGACCCAGCCCCAAGGTCAAGAAGGTCACACCACGTCGGTCCCTGCGGCCGGACCCCAGATCAAGAGGGTCGCGGCGCGTCGGTCCGCGCGATCCAACCCCAGGTCAAGTAGGTCACGTTTCGCCGCGGCGGAAGTCGTCGTCGCGGGCGGCGTCGGTGGCCGTGTTGAAGCAGGTGACGGTGTCCTGCAGCGGTCGTGACGAGTCGGCCGGCCGTCTCGGCGATGACGGCACGCGACCAGCGCGCGGGACGGCCCGGGCGGCCTGGTGTTGTCTCAGCCATGTGCGCGGTCTTGCAGTTGGGTCTCGCTTTCCGACTGCACAAGCGTATAGTCAGCTGCACGATTGTGTAGCGAGGAGGATGTCGTGGCCGAACCCGACGACCTGACGGCACGCGCCCGGATTCGGGACGCGGCGATGCGGCTGTTCGGCGAGCAAGGGTTCGAGGGCGCGACGATCCGTGGCATCGCGGAGGCCGCGGGAGTCTCGTCGGGTCTGGTGCGGCACCACTTCGGGTCCAAGCAGGCGTTGCGCGAGGCGTGCGACGCGCACCTGGTGAAGCTGATCCACCGCCTCAACGACCAGGCGCTCGCGGGCACGGGCGGCAACCACGTGGCGGCCGCGCGGATCGCCGTCGGGCCGTATCAGGCGTACCTCGCGCGGGCGTTGGTGGACGGTGGCGCCGCGCCGTTGTTCGACGAGATGGTGCGGCTGGGGGCGCGGTGGCTCGCCGACGTCGATCGGACGCGGCCGGACGCGCCGAGCGTCGCGCCCGAGGTGCGGGCGGCGGTGAGTACCGCGATGGCGCTGTCGATCACGGTGCTGCACGGGCACGTGTCGCGCGCGATGGGCGTGGACGTGTTCAGCCCCGAGGGCGACGTGCTGCTCGCGCGCGCCCTGATCGACCTCTACTCGCACCCGATGCTCAGCGCCGACGATGCGCGGAAAGCGCTCGACGAGATCGAGCGGCACCAGCGACTTTGGGAGGAACCTGTCATGCCTCATGCGACCCAGCCCCGGATCGCGCCGCTTCCGTGGGAGGAAATGGCGCCGGAGGAGCAGAAGCTCGCGAAACTCGGTGCTGATGAGGTGATCCGGGTGCTCGCGCGGAACCCGTCGTTGATGATGGCTTCGTCGGCACTCGGCGAACACCTGCTGTCGCAAGGCAAGCTGCACCCGCGGGTCCGGGAACTGGCGATCTTGCGGGTCGCGCTGCGGTGTGAGGCGCCGTACGAGTGGGCCAACCACGTGCCCGCCGCGCTCGGCGCCGGCGCGACGGCGGAGGAGATCAACGCGCTGTCGGATCCGGCCGCGGTGTGGTCGCCCGGAGACGACGCAGTACTCCGGGCGGCCGACGAGCTGTGTGCCGACGCGTTCGTCTCGGACGAAACGTGGGCGGCTCTCGCGTCGACACTCGACGAAGCCACGGTCCTAGAGCTGCTGTTCCTCGTCGGCTATTACCGGATGATGGCGGGGTTCCTGAACTCGGCGGGCGTCGAGGTGAAGCCGGGGCAGCCGCAACTCGGTGAACGCGTGATGCCGGCGGTCGTCGCGGGACCGGTCGTGGCCGGCGCGTTGCCGTTCAGCGGCGAAACCGGCGTCGACGGGACGTGGCACATCACCTTCACGCACCCTGCGGGGAGCAAGGAGCTGGTGCTGAACCTCGAAACCCGGGACGACGGCGTGACCGGGTCCATCGTGGACACTCAGCTGGGCGTGACGGTCCCCCTCGTGTCGGGCCGCATCGACGGTCGTCGGCTGGAGTTCACCGCCGTGGTGACCGATCCGGCGCGGTTCGACATCGGCGTGGTGGGCACGGTCGATGGCGACGTGTTCACCGGATCGGTGACGATTTCGGGAGGCGGGACGTTCCCGTTTTCGGGCGTCCGCGTGGGGTGAAGACGCGGAAATGGCGCGCTCGAGATGGTGATCGGCTGCTAGCGTCGGGTTCGTTCGTCCCGACTCCCGGATGGAATCCGCACTATGCGCGCCAGCCTTCGTGCCGGCCTGAAGACGGCACTCAAGAACCGCGACCGCGTCGCCACCACCGCCCTGCGCTCGGCTTTGGCGGCGATCGACAACGCCGAGGCCGTGCCGGTCGATCAGCTGTCCACGGCGACCGGGACGGAACACGTTGTGGGCGCGGCGCTGGGCGTCGGGGCCTCGGAGGCCCAGCGGCGTGAGCTGACGGAGGCGGACGTCCGCGCGATCGTCGAGAACGAGGTGCTGGAGCGCACGACTGCCGCGGACGAGTACGAGACTCTCGGCCGGACCGAGGCCGCGGCGCGGCTGCGCGCGGAAGCCGACGTGCTGAGGCAGCACCTGGAGCCGGCCTCCTGAGGTCCGGATCCGGCCCCGATCGCGGGCCGGAAATCGGCAATGCCCTCGGTGTCGCCGATTTTCGGCAACGGCGCCGGCTGCTTGCGGGTGGCGACGGATTCTCGTTCGCCACGGGGTGGTCCACGGGGTCCGACCGCCTGATCTGCCTGCGGTGAGTCGGCGTGCTCAGTAACCTTCGGGAAGCCGGGACGCCCGGTAGCGTGGTGACGTGAGCGGCAACGAGCTGGGAGAGTTCCTGCGCGCGCAGCGGGCCCGGCTGGCGCCTGAGGACGCGGGCGTGACCAGTCACCGTCCGAGGCGGGTGAGCGGGCTGCGGCGCGAAGAGGTCGCGGTGCTGGCGGGCGTCAGCGCGGACTACTACGCGCGCCTGGAGCAGGGGCGCGAGCGCAACCCGTCCGGGCCGGTGCTGGACGCGATCGGGCGGGCGCTGCGGCTGAACGCCGATGGCCTCTGGCACACCTACCGCCTCGCCGGCCTCGTGCCGCGGGTGCCGGAGCACGCTCGCGACGACGTCTCCCCCGAGCTCCTGCGACTCATGGACACCTTCCCCAACGCGGTCGCGTATGTCACCAATCGGCGCCTCGACCTGCTGGCGACCAACGCGCTCGCCGACGCGCTCCTGTCCCCCGTCGGCAAGCCGGCGAACATGGTGCGCACGCTGTTCCACGAACCGGCGGCGCGCGAGCTTTTCGTGGAGTGGGAAGACATCGTGGCCAGCGCCGTCGATGCGTTGCGGCTCGCGAGTGGCTACGACCGCGAGGAGGTCGGCGAGCTCGTGGACGAACTGCTGGCCACAAGCGAGGAATTCGCCGTTCTGTGGCGAAACCACGGTGTGAGGGGGCTCGCGGGGACGCGCAAGACGTTCCACCACCCCGCCGTCGGCCGGATCGTGCTGGACTACCAGACGTTCGACGTGCGCGACGCGTCCGGCCAGTACCTGCTGGTGGGTATCGCGGAGCCGAACAGCGCGAGTGCCGACGCGCTGGCGTTGCTGGGGTCGTTGCGCGCGGTGGCCGACCAGCCCCGGTGAGCCGAACCAGGGTGTGCCGCTCCTAGGCAACGGCGTCCTTCCGGATGCGTTTCGCCGCGGGCAGCCTCGAGGTCACGACGGTCCCCACGACCGCGCAGACCTCACGAGGAGTACGCATGAACGGCAAGATCGCGCTGATCACGGGCGCGAGCAGCGGCATCGGGGAGGCCACCGCACTGCGTCTGGCCGCTGACGGTCACCACGTCGTCCTGGGCGCCCGCCGCGCCGACCGGCTCGCGGCGCTCACGGAGAAGATCCGCGCGAACGGCGGTGTTGCCGATTTCCGGCAACTCGACGTGACCAGCTTGGAGAGCGTGCGCGCGTTCGTGACGGCCGCGCATGAGACGCACGGCCGGGTCGACGTGCTCGTGAACAACGCCGGCGTGATGCCGCTGTCCACTCTGGACAAGCTCCGCGTCGACGATTGGAACCGGATGATCGACGTGAACCTGCGTGGCACGCTGCACGGGATCGCCGCCGCGTTGCCGCTGATGGGCGAAACCGGGGGTCACATCGTGAACGTCGCGTCGACGTCCGGCCTGCGCGTGGACCCGACGGCGGCTGTGTACTGCGCCACGAAGTTCGGGGTGCGGGCGCTTTCCGAAGGTCTGCGCCAGGAGAACACGAACGTCCGCGTCACCATAGTCAGTCCGGGGTTCACGCACTCCGAACTCGCGGACCAGGGCGGCGATCCCGAGACACAGGCGGCGGCGCGTGCGGCGAGCGAGCAGCTGGGTATCCCGGCTTCGGCCGTCGCGGACGCCATCGCCTACGCCGTGAGCCAGCCGGCGGCGGTGGACGTGAACGAGATCGTGGTGCGGCCCACGGCCCAGACCTGAGCCGTTGCGAACGCGCGCGGCGCGGCGGGACCGGTCGTTTCCATTTCGCGCGGCGGGACCCGCCGTGCTTGCCCGGAGCGAAGGGACCTGTCGTGCCCATCCGACAGGGCAGGTCCCTTCGCGACACCGGATTCGGCACGACGGGTCCGTTCGCAACAAAGGATTCCGCACGAACGGTCCGTTCGCGACACCGCAGTCTGCATCGCGGGTTACTCCGCGACGACGGATCCGGCGGCAGGTCCCTTCGCCGATACCAGAGCCGGCACGACGGGTCCCTTCGCCGATACCAGAGCCGGCACGACGGGTCCGTTCGCGCACACCGTGGTCGGCACCGCGGGTCCCTTCGCGTCACCCGACTCGACCTGGGCAGAACCCGTTGCCGCAGAACAAGTCCGCGAGTCAGGCCAAGGACGCGGCCAGTTCCTCCAGCAAGTCCATCTGCTCCTGCATGCCACCCTCCATACCGGACTCGATGATGGCGTCGCGGACTTCGCGGCTGCCCGTCTCCATGAGGATCGACAGGCTGGTGCGGTCGCCCGAGCCGGCGAAGGTCGCGGTGGTGATGGCGGCGTCGTCGTCGGAGGCGCCGGGGGTTTCGTAGACCTCGCTGCTGACGATGCGTTCGTTCGGGACGATCTCGCGGTACTCGCCGTGGAACGCGACCTCGAAGCCGCCGTTGGCGTCGAGGACGTAGCGCCACCGGCCGCCGACGCGCAGGTCGATCTCGACGGACCGCATGGTGCCGCGGTGGCCCGCCCAGAAGCGTTTGACCAGCTCAGGCGTGGTCCACGCGCGGTAGACGAGGTGCCGCGGGGCGGCGAACTCGCGGGTGATCAGGATCTGGTCATCGGCCGGCAGGGTCACCGTCGCCGTGCCCGTTGTCGTCTCGGTCATGGTCGCTCTCCTCGCCCGTGGATCGGTCGTCGGTGCGTTCGAGTTCCTCCAGCACGGAGTCCAGCAGCTCGAACCGCTCCTCCCAGGAGCGCTCGAACTGCCGCACCCAGTCGTGGATCGGTTTCAGGGCACGGCCGTTGAGCCGGTACAAGCGCTGACGTCCTTCGTCCCGGACGTCGACCGCGCCCACTTCGCGCAGCACGCGCAGGTGTTTCGACACCTGCGGCTGCCCCATGCCGAGCAGCCGGACGAGGTCGTTGACGGGGTACTCGCCACCGGCGAGCACGTCGAGGATCTCCCGTCGCCGCGGTTCGGCCACGGCGTTGAACACGTCGGTCGTCGTCGCTGCTCGTGCCACGCCGACCATCGTATTCCCATATGGGTATGTGTCAAGAGGACGCCGGCCGGGCGCGGACGTGGAACCGCTCCCCCTGTGGCCCGAAAAGGGCGAGAACCTCGCACGGCACGTCGCCGGGGTTGCCGAACCAATGCGGAACGTGCGTGTCGAACTCCACGACTTCACCCGGTTTGAGGATCACGTCGTGCTCGCCGAGGATGAGCCGCAACTGTCCGGAAAGGACGTAGGCCCATTCGTACCCCTCGTGCACGCGCGGATCGGGGTCCGTGTCGGGCCAGTGCGGCGGGAAGATCTGCTTGTACGCACGCAGCCCGCCGGGCCGGCGCGTGAGCGGCAGGAACGTGACGCCGTGCCGGACGAACGAGTGCGTGCGCAGCCGAGGGTCGCTGGTCGGCGCGGTGCCGACGAGCTCGTCGAGCGGCACCTGGTGTGCGCGTGCGAGGGCGAGCAGGAGCTCGAGCGTCGGCTTGCGCTGGCCGGACTCGAGGCGCGAGAGCGTGCTCACCGAGATGCCGGTGGTCTCCGACAGCTGGGCGAGCGTGGCGTTGTTCTGCTGGCGGAGCGCGCGCAGTCGCGGGCCCACCGATTCGAGGACGCCGTCGACGTCCGGGAGTTCACCGTCCATGACTCCATTTGCTACTTCGGCAAACGTATTTGTCAAGTCGGCGAGATCTGCGGATAGTCCGAGGGGAGGGACGAACTACAGGAGGACCAGGTGAACGAGAACTATGACGTCGTGGTGGTCGGCGGCGGTGCCGCGGGCCTCAGCGGCGCGGTGGCGCTTGCGCGCTCACGGCGTTCCGTGCTCGTGGTGGACGCCGGCGAGCCGCGTAACGCGCCGGCCGGCCACGTGCACAACTACCTCGCCCGCGAGAGCACGCCGCCCGGCGAGCTGCTGGCGGCTGGGCGGGAAGAGGTCGTGGGGTACGGGGGCGAGATCGTCGACGGGGCGGTGACCTCGGCCGTTGCGCTGGACGGCGGCGGGTTCACCGTGGCTCTCGCCGATGGGAGGACCACGCGGGCGCGTCGCCTCCTGGTGGCGACGGGGCTCGTCGACGAGTTGCCGAACGTTCCGGGCGTCGCCGAGCGGTGGGGACGCGATGTGCTGCACTGCCCGTACTGCCACGGCTGGGAGGCACGTGACCAGGCGATCGGCGTGCTGGCCACGAATGCGATGGCCGTCCACCAGGCGCTGATGTGGCGGCAGCTGTCGGATGACGTGGTCGTTTTCCGGCACACGGCCGCGTTCGACGAGGAGCAGCTGGCGCAGCTGAGCGCGCGCGGGATCCGGGTCGTCGACGGCGAGGTGACGGCGCTGCGGGTGGAGGACGACGCGCTCACCGGTGTCGTGCTGCGCTCGGGTGCGGTGGTGGCGCGGGACGCCGTGGTGGTCGCGCCGCGGTTCACGGCGCGGGCCGACGTGCTCGTGTCGCTGGGGCTGGAGCCGGTGGAGCTGGAGGTCGACGGGCACGTGATCGGCAGCTCGGTGCCGGCCGACGCGAACGGCGCCACGTCGGTGCCCGGGGTGTGGGTGGCCGGGAACGTGACCGACATGAAGTCGCAGGTCGTCGTGTCCGCGGCGGCCGGGCTGACGGCCGGCGCGGTGATCAACGGCGATCTCGTCGCCGAGGACGTACGACGGGCGCGGGAGCCCTTCGCGCACGAAATGGAACGACAGGTTGCCGCGCTGGTCGGCGGCTCGACGAAGCACGGGGTGTGACGATGGCTGAGCAGCACGAAGAAGTCCCCATCGACCAGGATTCCTGGGACGAGCGATACCGGTCAAAGCCGGCGATCTGGAGTGGGCGGCCCAACGCGCAGCTCGTGACGGAGGCCGCCGACCTGCGCCCGGGCAGCGCGCTCGACGCCGGCTCCGGCGAAGGCGGCGACGCGCTGTGGCTTGCACAGAACGGCTGGCGCGTGACGGCCGCGGACTTCGCGGCCACCGCCCTCGACCGGGGTGCGGCGCAGGCGGCCGAACAGGGCCTGGGCGACCAGATCCGGTGGCTGACGACGGACCTCACGACGTGGGTGCCGGACGAGAAGTACGACCTCGTCACGTCGCACTTCCTGCACCTGCCGACGGCCCAGCGCGTCCCGATCTTCGCGCGGCTCGCGGATGCCGTGGCGCCGGGTGGGACGTTGCTCATCGTCGGCCACCACCCGACCGACGTGGAGGGCGCCGCGCACCGGCCGAACGTGCCGGACATGTTCTTCTTGGCGGAGGATGTGGCGGCGACGTTGGATGAGTCGTGGGAGTCCGTGGTGAGTGACGCGCGGGAGCGGGCGCACGTGATCGAGGGGCATGAAGTGTCCATTCGCGACACGGTGTTGGTGGCGAGGAAGCGGTGAGTTCGTTGGCCGGGCGCCTGTTGCCTTTGAGTGGCGACGGGTGTCCGGCCGGGTTTGTCGGCGGTGGATGGTGGTCGTCGCCGTTCAGGGGCGACGGTGTTCGCCGGTGGGTTGCGACAGGTTGCGCCGTTCGCCGTTCAGTGGCGATGGGTCGCGCCGCCGCTCGCCGGTGAGCGGCGACGGCATTCGCCAGTGGGTTGCGACGGTCGCACCATTCGCCATTCAGCGGCAACGGGGCGCGCCGGCACTCGCCGGTGAGAGGCGACGGTTCGCCCGAGAGGGGCGACAGGTTGCGCCATTCGCCGCCCAGCGGCGACGGGTCGCGCAGCCGCTCAGGGGTGAGAAGCGACGGCATTCGCCAGTGGGTTGCGACGGTCGCACCATTCGCCATTCAGCGGCAACGGGGCGTGCCGGCACTCGCCGGTGAGAGGCGACGGTTCGCCCGAGAGGGGCGACAGGTTGCGCCATTCGCCGCCCAGCGGCGACGGGTCGCACAGCCGCTCGCCGGTGAGAAGCGACGGCATTCGCCAGTGGGTTGCGACGGTCGCACCATTCGCCATTCAGCGGCAACGGTCCCCACCGGCACTCGCCGGTGAGAGGCGAGGATTCGCCTGCAGGTGGCGACCAGCCGCGCCATTCGCCGCTCAGCGGCGACGGGTCGGGCGGTCGCTCGCCGTTCACTGGCAACGGCGTTCGCCCGTGAGTGGCGAGGGGTAGCGTGATTCGCCGCTCAGGGGCGACGGGTCGCGCAGCCGCTCGCCGTTGAGCGGCAATGGCATTAGCCAGTGGGTTGCGATGGTCACGCGATTCGCCACTCAGTGGCAACGGGTCCCGCCGCCGGGTTGCCCGCGGCGGTCAGCAGACTGACCCAGCAGTAAGTGACAATCACGCCTGCTGCCACTCGCCGGTGAGCGGCGACGGCATTCGCCCGCCAGTCGCGACAGGTCGCGCGATTCGCCAGTGAGTGGCGACGGGTCGTGCGGCGGCTCGCCGTTGAGAGGCGACGGCAATCGCCCGCCAGTGGCGACAGGTCGCGCTATTCGCCACTTAGCAGCGACGGGTCGCGCAGCCGCTCAGCGGCTACGGCGCTGACCGGTGAGTGGCGACGGGTCGCGCGGGCGCTCGCCGTTGAGCGGCGATGGCGTTCGCCGGCAAGTGGCGACGGGTTGCGACGTTCATGGTTGAGGGGCGAGGGGTCACGCCTCTCGCCGTTTGATGGCGACGTCTCGAGCCATTCGCCGTCTAGTGACCGGGTCGCGCGGCTCGTCGTTGAGTGGCGACGGCGTTCGCCCGCGAGGGGTTACAGGTTGCGGCGTTCGCCGGTCAGTGGCGACGAGTCGCGCGATTCGTCGTTGAGCGGTGAGGGTGTTCGCCCGTGAGGGCGAGTGGCTGGTGGGCGGGTGAAAAGGGGCGCCGCCCGGACGGGGGCGGGTTAGCCTGGGCGGCATGGCGACTTGGGAGGACGTGGCGCGGCTCGGGGCGCGGCTGCCGGGGACGGAGCTGGTCGTCAAGAGGGATGCGCGGTCGTGGGGTGTGAAGGGTAAGGCGTACGCGTGGGAGCGGCCCTTGCGCAAGACCGACCTGGACGCGCTCGGGGACGCGGCGCCGGAGGGCGACGTGCTGGCGGTGCGGGTGCCGGATGTCGGGGCAAAGGAGGCGTTGCTGGTGGACGAGCCGGGCGTCTTCTTCACCACGCCGCATTTCGACGGGTATCCGGCGGTGCTCGTTCGGCTGGCCGAGATTGATCTGGCGACGCTTGACGAAGCCCTCGTCGAAGGGTGGCTGTGCCGGGTGCCGAAGAAGGTCGGGAAGCAGTATCTGGAGGAGCGCGGCGTCGGCTGACATCGTCCAGCTCTCCTTAACGATTCGTCCAAGATCTTTCACTTGTCCTGTCGATCGGGCTGGGGCAGCGTGGAAGGCGAATCGACCAGGGGGAGCGCGGATGTCGGGCAGCGGCACGGTGGTGCGGATGGCGGCGCTGGCCGTGCTGTGGGGCTCGACGTTCCTGTGGATCAAACTCGCCCTCGAAGGCTTTGCGCCGGTGGTCGTGACGGTGGTCCGGTGCGCACTCGGGTCCCTGGTGTTGCTCGGGCTCGCGGTGGCGGCGCGGCAGAAGCTGCCGCGCGACCGGACGACGTGGGGGCGGCTGACGGTGGCGGCGTTGTTGTGCAACGCGGTGCCGTTCGGGTTGTTCGCGGTGGGCGAGCGGACCGTCGACTCCGGGGTGGCCGGCGTGCTCAACGCGACCACTCCCCTGTGGTCGCTGCTGATCGGCCTCGTGCTTGGTGTCGAGCGAGGCATCCGGCCGATGCGGCTGGCGGGTCTGCTGATCGGGTTCGCGGGGACGTTGCTGATCTTCGCGCCGTGGACGCGGGCGGGACTGGCGAGCTGGGGTTCGCTCGCGCTGCTCGGGGCGGCGGTGAGTTACGCGGTCGCGTACGCGTACATGGGGCGGAAGCTCGTGGGTCGCGGGACGGAGCCGTTGGCGTTGTCGGCCGCGCAGTTGCTGGCGGCGACGGGGCTGAGTGCGCTGGCGTTGCCGGTTGGTTCTGTGTCGTCGCCGCACGTCACCGTGTTGTCGGTGGTGGCCGTGGTGGTGCTCGGGGTGTTCGGCACCGGCGTGACGTTCTACCTGAACTACCGCCTGATCGCCGATGAGGGGCCGACGACGGCGGCGACCGTCGGGTATCTGCTGCCGGTGGTGTCGGTGGTGCTCGGTGCCGTGGTGCTGGGCGAGGAGATCGGGGCGCGCGTGGTGGTGGGGATGGTGGTGGTGCTCGGGGGTGTCGCTGTCTCGCGGCGACGGCGGCCGGTGGCGACCGTGTGCCGAGTGGGCGCCGAACTCCGGGAAAGCGGCTAAACTTCGCCCGCGCGTCCGCGAGTGCGGACGGAACCGGTCGAGGGAGGCGCGGATGCGCAGGCTCGTCGTTGTTCTTGCGGTGGTCGTCGCGGCGTTCGGGGCGGCGGGGGTGGCGTCGGCCACGACGTCGGTGAGCGTGGGCGGCGCGGTGGCGAAACCGCGGTCGTTCTCGGCGGCCGAGCTGGCGGGCGCGGATCTGGAACAGGTGGTGACGGGGCTGTCGCCGATGCTGCCGCCGGGCAAGAACACGATGCTGCGGGTGACGGTGACGGTTCGCGGCACCAACCACGCCGTGACGTTCGCGCTGGCGGAGCTGGATCCGTCGTTCGGCAATCACCCGGCGGTGTTCCGGGCGGGCCGGCATGGCGTGGATCTGACGGTGCCGGGTGACCGCAACGCCTCGCGCACGGTGACTGACGTTCGGTCGGCGACGGTGCTTGTGTCCGACGCTGCTTCGGCGACGCGCGCGGTGCGCGTGACGGTGGGGCGGCGCGTCGTGACTCTGCCGCCGGAGCTGCTCGCCCACCTGCCGCGGCGGACGGTCACGGCGAAGTTCGGGTCGGACGCGGGGCAGCAGACGCACACGGAGTCGGGGCCGGCGCTTTCGCTGGTGCTGCTGCTGGCTGGTGTGCTGCCGACGTCGGACAAGACGGTCATCGCGGTCGGGTCGGACGGCTATGGGGCCGCGGTGACGCTGGCTGAGGCTTCGGTGGGCGGGCGGCCGCTGCTGCTGTCGACGGTGGAGGACGGGAAGGCGCTGGACCTGCCGCGGTTGGTGCCGTTGGGGGATGTCAAGGGTGGGCGGTATGTCTCGGGGGTTACTGCGCTCGCTGTTGGGTGAGGTCGGTTGGGTGTTCGGTTGCCTACGGCGTTGTGGGGCTTGCGGGATGCCGGATGGGGTGCGCAGTTGACGGCGGCGCTGTGGCGCTCGCAAGATGCCGGATGCGGGTCGCGTTGACGGCCGCACTGCGGAGGTCGCGGGATGCCGACTGGGGTGCGCACTTGACGGCCGCGATGTAGGGCTTGCGCGATGCCGCTTGGGGAGTTCGGCTGACGGCAGCGCTGTGGGGCTCGAGGGATGTCGGATGCGGGTTGCGCTGACGGCCGCAGTGTGGTGCTCGCGCGATGCCGGTTGGGTGTTCGGCGGATGCCAGCGCCGTCGGGCTCGCGGGATGTCGGATGCGGGTCGCGTTGACGGCCGCGATGTGGGGCTTACGCGACGCCAGTTGCGGTGCGCAGTTGGCGGGCGCGATGCGGGGCTCTCGCGATGCCCGATGCGGTGCGCAGTTGACGGCGGCGCTGCGGGGCGCGCGGCCGGTTGGGTGTTCGGTTGATGGCAGCGCTTTGGGAGCTCGCGGGATGTCGGATGCGGGTCGCGTTGACGGCCGCGGTGTGGGGCTTACGCGATGCCAGTTGCGGTGCGCAGTTGACGGCCGCTCTGCGAGGCTTGCGGGGTGTCGGTTGCGGATCGCGCTGACGGCCGCAGTGTGGCGCTTGCGGAATGCCGGTCGCGGTGCGCAGTTGGCGGGCGCGATGTAGGGCTTGCGCGATGCCGCTTGGGGAGTTCGGTTGACGGCGGTGCTGCGGGAGTCGCGCGATGCTCGATGCGCGGCGGCGATGTCGGGCTTGCGGAATGACGGTTGCGATGGACAGTTGACTGCCGCCTTGTGGAGCTTGCGGGATGCCGGTTGAGGTGTGCAGATGACGGTGGCGCCTGGAGTTCGCGGAGCTGACGGGAACGGGTGGCGGCGATCGCGTTGGTCGGGGGCGAGTTGTTGGTGGCGCGTCGAGCTGCCGTGTGGGGTGCTCGGCGGTGGTCAGCGGGCAGTGCGATCGTGGCTCGGGGAAGGTCGCAGGCGGTGTGGCTCCTGGATAGCGGAGATCGCGCGGGGTGCCACGGCGATATGTGCTTGGAGGCGGGATCTTGGCGAGCGGTGGAAATTGCGCTCGTTCGCGGTCGGTGGCGTGCCTTGTGACGCGGCAACCCGCGCGTTGGCAAGGGCCCACCCTCCCGGGGGCCGCCCATGATCCATTTTACCGGGGTGTACCGACAGGAACCGGCGTCAGCGGGAGTTATCCACATCTGATGTCGGGTTGTGGATGACCGGAAAGGACTCTGAGGAGTCAAGGGGGCTCGACGGGCGAAGAGTCGAGCGGGGGAGCTCGGGGAGAGCCGCGGTGGCCGGCCGGCCGAAGTTGCGGGCGAAGGCGAACGGAGAGGCAAGCCCTACGGAAAGTGCAGGTCAGCCACAGCGTTGCCGATGATCGGGACTGCGTGGCATCCGAATGGCCTATGGCCCGGCTCACATTATTGGTCTATACCATTTGGACAAGGTTTCCCCGCTCTCCAGGTCCCCGCTGTGGAGGTTTCACCATGAGGCTCCCCTCTCCCCGGAAGTTGATTGCTGCGTTGGGTGGATTGGCGGCTGTGGCCGCCGGGTTGGCTGCGCCGGCGGGTGCGGCGCCCGCGGTGCCGGCGGCGGCCGGGTCGCCGGTGCCGGTGGCGCCGTATGTGGATATGGGGGCGTGGCCGACGCCGGTGCTCTCGACGATGTCGTCGAAGGGTGGGGTGAAGGGGTTCACGCTCGGGTTCGTGACGGGCGCCGGGTGCAAGGCCAGCTGGTTCAACGCGTACGACCCGCGCTCGGCGTGGCAGGCGAGTGAGATCGCGAAGATCCGGTCGGGCGGGGGTGATGTGAAGGTGTCGTTCGGTGGGGCGTCGGGGATTGAGCTGGCGCAGGCGTGCAGCAGTGTGTCGTCGCTGGCGGCGGAGTATGACGCGGTGGTGAAGGCGTATGGGCTGAAGTACATCGACCTCGACATCGAGGGTGCCGCCGTGGCCGACACGGCGTCGATCCAGCGGCGGTCGCAGGCGCTCAAGACGGTGCAGAACAACAATCCCGGGCTGAAGATCTCGCTGACGCTGCCGGTGCTGCCCAATGGGCTCGACAGCAACGGCCTGGGCGTCGTCAACGCGGCCAAGGCGGCGGGCGTGAACCTGGACCTGGTCAACGTGATGGCCATGGACTACTACCAGGGCGCGGGCGACCAAGGGGCGAAGGCGATCTCGGCCGCCAAGGCGACGCAGGCGCAGCTCAAGTCCATCTTCGGGCTGTCGGACGCGGCCGCGTGGAAGAAGGTCGGGCTGACGCCGATGCTGGGCGTCAACGACTCGCAGAACGAGATCTTCTACCAGAAGGACGCCACCGCCGTGGTGAACTTCGCGAAGAGCGTGCACCTCGGCATGCTGTCGTTCTGGGAAGCCGGCCGCGACGCGAACGCGTGCAACGGCGCGCTTTACCGCTGCACCAACGTTTCCCAGCAGCCGTACGAGTTTTCGAAGATCTTCTCCGGCTACACCGGCTGACCGGTGACCCGGCCTGGGTGTCCTCAGTGGACGCCCAGGCCGGGCGACGCCGTCAGGGCAGGTAGTACATCGGGTTCGGCAGCTTGACCGGGTTGTCGGCGTAGCCGCCCTCGAGGTCGCTGAACTGGTCGCCCAGGTTGAGCACGATGTGGGCACCCGTCGCCTGGATGTGGGCGCGGGTGCCCGACTTGTACTGGATCGTGGTGCAGGTCAGGCCGCACGGCAGGTAGTCGGGCGCCGTGCCGGCCGGCTTGAAGAACGCGCCCGCCGGCGCCGGGTAGCCCTCGTTGGCCAGGTTCTTCAGCGACTGCGGGCCCTGCGGGGTGCTGCGGCCCGTCAGGAAGTAGACCTTCACGCCGCGCTGCGCGGCCCAGTTCGCCAGCTCCAGCACGGGCTTGTTGGCCACGAATGTGCCGTTGTCGATCGCCTGCTGCTGCTTGACCGGGTCGAACCCGAAGTCGTTGTCGGCCTCCCAGCCGTAGGTGACCTCGGACGTGTCGTCGACGTCGAGCACGATGGCCGGGTTCTTCACCTTGCCGAGCTTCTGCGTGAGGTAGCGCTTCGCGTCGGCCACGACCCGCTTGGTGTCGGTGACGAACCGGCTCGAGTCGGAGTAGTGGTGTTTGCCCGACGCGTCGAGGTAGTCGCCGTAGTAGGCCTTCACGTCGTTCTTGACCTGGCCGATGTTCGCAGGCTCCCGACCGTGGGCGGCCGTCACCGCGTCGGAGCCGGCCAGCGCGGTCGCACCACCCGCGACGGTGGCGCCGATCGCCGCCGCGGCGGCGAGCTTGAGCAAAACGGGAAAACGGGACACGGCGAACCCCTCCAAGGTGAACTTCAGGTAAAGTGCGCCCGAAATCTACGCCACCTCAGGCGGCAGGAGAACCCTCCGAAGGGATGCGTTCGGCGCGGCAGACGAAGGCCACCGGCGACCGGCCGATGCGCGTGAGCACCACAGTGGACTCCGCGCTGCCCCGTGGTTTCAGGCGGCGGCGCAAGGCGTCCGGGTCGACGTCGAGGCCGCGGACGAGGATCTCCAGGCGGCCGACGCCGTGGCGCTTCAGCGTGGCACGCAGGGCTTTTTCGCTGTACGGGCCGTGTTCCAGCACGCGGAAGGCGCGCACGCCCGGCGGCGGCGTGTCACCGGTCAAGTACGCGATGCGTTCGTCGAGCTGCCACAGGCCGTGGCGCGCCGCGTAGTGGCGGACCAGGCCGGCACGCACGACGGCGCCGTCCGGGTCGATGATCCACTCCCCCGGCGGCTGCGCAGGCAAGTCGTCCGGATCGGTGTCGGTGACCGTCCACTGAGTACCGTCCGAACGCAGCACCGTAGCCCGACGGGAGACACCACCCTCCAAGCCCCGCCAGAGACAGGCCTCGCGGACCGCGCCGTCGAGCGAGACCAGCTCCACTTCCGAAGCCCACGGCGCGATGGCGAAGTCCAGGCCCGGCGCGCACTTCACCGACAACGTCCGCCCGGCGTAGGCGTCGACTAGCTCGTCCAGCGGCGGTAGGAAGTCCGCCGGTTTCCACGTGCGCCGCCCGGCCGAGTCGCGGCGGGCCGGGTCGGCGACCACGACCGTGTCCCGGCTGACCGGGCGCAGAGCGTCGGCCTGCACCACACCGACCGCGACCGAAGCCGCGGAAGCGTTGTGCCGCGCCATCTCCAGCCGTACGCGGTCCACATCGGACCCCAACGTCCGAGAAGCGACCCGCGCCAGCTCCACCAGGTCGGCGCCGACGGAGCACGTCACGTCGTGCACGTCGCGGCCGGCCAACCGGGACGCGCGGTGCCGCGCCACCGCCGTCGCGCTCGCCTGTTGCAACGCGTCGCCCGTGAACAGCCACGAGTCCGCATGAGACAGCTTCGAAGCCGATTTCCGCCGCAGCACCACCGTTTCCAGCACCGCCGCGGCGAACCGCTCCCCCACCGAGCGGCGCACGGCGGCGACGTCGGCGATGCGGGAAGCGTCCGTCAGCGGCAGCGCCGCGCAGTCGGCGAGCGCCGCCCGTCCCGCGGCGGAGCGCAGGAAGGCGACGTCGTCGAGCGAGAAACCGTAGGCCAATTCAGGAAGGCCGCTTGGTCCCGGTGATCATCACGTTGTAGAACAGCTCACGCGGCAGCACCTTCGAGAGCACCTTCTTGTCCAAAGCGGACAGCCGCAGCCACAGGTGGTAGGCGAACATGCGCCACCGGACCGTGAGCTTCTCCTGCGGGACAGCCGCCTCGAACGTGCGGATCGGCCAGCCCGCGAGAGCCGCCGAGAACTCGTCCGTCACCGCGCGCACATCCTGCGCCCCGGCGCCGCGCGCCATCCCCTCGAGTTCCGACGGGTCGAAGGTGTGGATGTCCACCACGGCTTCGAGAGCCGCCGCACGGGAGGATTCGTCCAGTTCGGACTGCGGACGCCGCCAGCCGGTCAACGCGGGCAGCTTCGTGACACGCGTGGTGAGGTACCAGGTGATCTGGCCGAGCTTGCGCGCGTAGAAGTCGCCGACCTTGGTCGGCTCGCCCGCGAAGACGAACCGCCCGCCCGGCTTCAGCACGCGCAGCACCTCGCCGAACGCCTGGCGCACGTCGGGGATGTGGTGCAGCACGGCGTGACCCACCACGAGGTCGAAAGTGTTGTCCTCGTACGGGATCCGCTCCGCGTCGGCCACGCGGCCGTCGACGTCGAGGCCCAGCTTCTCCGCGTTGCGCAGCGCCACCTGCACCATGCCCGGTGAGAGGTCCGTGACGGAACCCTTCTTCGCGACGCCGCCCTGCATGAGGTTCAGCAGGAAGAACCCGGTGCCGCTGCCCAGCTCCATCGCGTGGGTGTAGGGCTGGCCGTCCTCGCCCGCGACGGCGTTGAACACGTCGGTGGCATACGAGATGCAGCGCTCGTCGTACGAGATCGACCACTTCTCGTCGTACGTCCCGGCTTCCCAGTCGTGGTAGAGCACGTTGGCGAGCTTCGGGTCGTCGTAAGCGGCCTTGACCTCGTCGGCCGTGGCGTGCGGGTTCGGGGCCGGGTCGGTCACGGCGGTCACTTCCCCTCGAAAGTGGCCTTGCCGGGGCCGTTCTCGATGAAGGACTTCATGCCGTTCTTCTGATCCTCGGTGGCCCACAGCGCGGTGAACAGCTGCGTCTCGATCTTCAGGCCGGTCGCCAGGTCGACGTCGAGACCCGAGTCGATGGCGGCCTTCGCGGCCTTGAGCGCCACGGCGGGACCGTTCACGAACTGCGCGGCCCACTTGTGCGCGGCGGCGTACACGTCGTCCGGCGCGACGACCTCGTCGACGATGCCGAGCTTCAGCGCTTCGTCCGCCTTCACGAACCGGCCGGTGTAGATGAGGTCCTTGGCCTTGCTCGGGCCGATCAGGCGCGAGAGCCGCTGCGTGCCGCCGGCACCCGGGATGATGCCGAGCTGGATCTCCGGCTGGCCGACCTTCACGTTGTCGCCCGCCACGCGCCAGTCGGCGGTGAGCGCCAGCTCCAGGCCGCCGCCGAGGGCGTAGCCGGTGATGGCGGCGACGACCGGCTTCGGAATGGCCGCGACCAGCGAGCAGGACGCGGTGAGCTCGGCCCCGAACTTCGAGATCTCCGGGTAGGTGCGGTCGCCCATCTCCTTGATGTCCGCGCCACCGGCGAAGGTCTTCTCGCCGCCGTAGAGGATCACCGCACGCACGTCTTCGCGGTTCGACGCCTCGCGCGCGGCCTCGGCCAGCTCGGTCTGCAGCTGGTTGTTGATCGCGTTGACCGGCGGCCGGCTCAGGCGGATCGTGCCGACGCCGTTCTCGACCTCGAGGTTGACGAACTCTCCCACGCGACTTCCTCCTCGTTGACGGATGCCGGCAGGCTACCGGCCGGTACGCCCGAACTTACCGGCGCCGGGCGAAGAACCGCTCGCCCGAACGCTGCAGCACCAGGTCCTGGTCGAACGTCTTCGACAGGTTCTCGCTCGTGATCACGTCGTCCATCAGGCCCGCGACCACGGCGTGCCCGTCGCGCAGCAGCAACGCGTGGGTGAAGCCCGGCGGGATCTCCTCGACGTGGTGCGTGACGAGGACCATGGCCGGCGCGTCCGGGTCCATCGCGAGGTCGGACAGCCGCGCCACGAGGTCCTCACGCCCGCCCAGGTCCAGACCCGCCGCCGGCTCGTCGAGCAGCAGCAACTCCGGGTCGGTCATCAGCGAACGCGCGATCAGCACGCGCTTGCGCTCGCCTTCGGACAGCGTGCCGAACGTGCGCTTCGCCATGTGCGCGATGCCGAGCGTGCCGAGCAGCTCGGCGGCGCGGTTGAGGTCGAGGCTGTCGTAGGCCTCGCGCCAGCGGCCCATCACGGCGTAGCCGGCGCTCACCACCACGTCTTCCACGCGCTCGTCACCCGGGATGCGCTGGGCGATGGCGGCGGAGGTGAACCCGATGCGGGGGCGCAGGTCGAAGATGTTCACGCGGCCGATGCGGTCGCCGAGCAGGTCGACGGTGCCGGCCGTGGGGTGCAGCTCCGCGGCGGCCAGCCGCAGCAGGGTCGTCTTGCCCGCGCCGTTGGGCCCGAGCACGACCCACCGTTCGTCGAGTTCGACGCTCCAGTCGAGGTCCGCGAGAAGGTCGTTTCCGCTCCGGCGGACGCCGACACCGGACATCCGCACCACGAGGTCGTCAAGGTCGCTGGGCAGGATCGGCTCGCTCACGGGCCCATTGTGGCCGTCCACGCGCGCGCGTCCGCACCCGCCCGGGGTTGACAACGCACCCGCGCGCGTGTGACCCCGCGCCGACGTCCAGCGGATGGGACGAAGCAGCGTACAAAGTGCGAGCTGTGGCACGATCGGTGACGTGTCCAGGTCCGCGTCCGCCACCGTCCCCGCAGCCCGGGGCTCGTTCTGGCGCCGTCGCACGATCGACCTGCTCCTCGTGGCCTCGTGCGGGTGTACGCGAGCGCGGCGCGCCTGCTGAACGCGGGTTTCGTGCCGCGCTGTGCCGTCTTGCCAGCCGTCACCCCCGTTTGAGGAGCACCCGCGTTGACCACGTCGATCACCCGTCCCGACTTCGAGATCCACCCCCGGCTGACCGATCCGCTGCTGGCGCAGCTGCTTCAGCCCGAGCGGCTGCTGTGGACGCCGCGTGAGCTGGCCGACCTCACCAAGACCGTGACCACCGAGCTCACCTCCAGCCTGCGCGAGGTGCTGCGCTTCGACGAGGAAAGCCGCTGGTGGGCGCGGCTCGCGCTCACCGACGGGCTGGAGCTGTGGCTGCTGTCGTGGCTGCCCGGCCAGCAAACGAAGCCCCATGACCACGGTGGCGCGGCCGGCTCGTTCACCGTGCTGCAGGGCGAGCTGGGTGAGGAATACCGCTACCCCGGCGGCCCGATCCGGCGCCGCACGCACACGGCGGGCGAGAGCATCGGCTTCGGCGCCGGGCGCGCGCACCAGGTCACCGGCCTCGGCGACCAGCCGGCCGCCAGCGTCCACGCGTACTCGCCGCCGCTGGTGCCCACGCGCGAATACGCGACGCTGGCCGACGTGCCCGGCGAAATCCCGCCGCTGCCGGTCATACTCGGCCGATGAGCTCGATCGACGACTTCCTCGCCGGCGCCCGGTCCTCCCTGGACCGGGTCTCGCCGGAGCGCGCGTCTTCGCTGCAGGCCGAAGGCGCGCTGATCGTGGACATCCGGCCGCACGCCAACCGCGCCGCCGAGGGCGAGATCCCCGGCGCCGTGGTCGTCGAGCGGATCCACCTGGAGTGGCGGCTCGCCCCGGACAGCGACTGGCGGCTCGACGGTGTGACTCCTGACACGACGGCGATCGTGATGTGCAACGAGGGCTACTCGTCGAGCCTGGCCGCGGCGGACCTGCAGCGGCTGGGGTTGAAGAACGCTACGGATCTCGAGGGTGGGTTCCGGGCTTGGGCGGAGGCTGGGTTGCCCGTGGTGGAGGGTGGCTCGCCGGCGGTGCCGTAGCACGGCTCAGGGGCTCACGTGCCGGATTCGCCGAGGGGGATCCAGTAACGCAGCACCGGGCCGTGTTCGGTGTCCCGGCGCTCTTCCCTGACACCGCCGAGGTGCTCGATCGTCCTCGCCGAAGCGACGTTGCCGGCCTCGCAGACGAGCAGCACGCGGTCCATCCCGAGTCCGCGCGCCTCGTCGACCATGCGGCCCAGCGCCCAAGCGGCCAAGCCGCGACGCCGAGCGGAGGGCCGGATGCCGAAGCCGAGGTGGCCGACGTCGCGGACGACGTCGTCGAACCCGTGCCGCAGCGCGATTCCGCCGAGCACCCGGTCGTCCTCGACGAGCCACCGGTAGGTCACCCGGTCCGACTCGCCGGTTAGCCGCGCCACCCAGGTCGCGAACCCCGGCGGCGAGCCGACCTCATCGGCAGGCACCAGCCCGAAACCGTCTTCGTGGCTGCCGGGGCCCCACTCGGCGTGCGCTTCGAGCCAGGCTCGGTGCAGCCGGGTGGTGGGGGCGATCAGGGCCGGCACTAGGCGAGGACGACGCGGGCCAGTTCCGCCGGGCTCGCCAGCAGGGGGTGCTTCGGCAGCACCCGCACCGTGTAGCCGACCGAGCCGGCGCGGGGCAGGCGCAGGGACGCGGAGAACGCGCCGATGCCGTCGCCCTGCATCGGGACCGTGACGGTGTCCGTGAGTTCGTCGCCGTCGCCGACCTGGCCGACGACGGCCTGGATGTCCACTTCGGACGGATTCAGGCCGGCCAGGTCGATGCGGGCGCGGACGGTGACCTCGGTGCCGACGACCAACCGTGAGGAGTGGTCGTAGAGCAGCTCCGAGTCGAAGATCCGCACGCGCGGCCACGAGACTTCGAGCTTGGTGCGGTAGTCGGCGAGCGACAGGGCGCCCGCGTAGCCGTCGCCGACGGCGGCGGCGACCATGCGCGACGCGGGCAGGTAGCCGGAGTCCACGTACTCGCGGACCATGCGCGAGGCCTGCACGCGCGGGCCGAGCGTTTCCAGCGTGTGCCACACCATCGACAGCCAGCCGGAGGGGACGCCCGAAGCGTCCTTGTCGTAGTAGAGCGGCGCGATCTGCTGGCCGAGCAGGTCGTAGAGCGCGGCGGCCTCGAGGTCGTCGCGGCGCAAGGGATCCGTCACACCGTCGGCGGTGGGGATGGCCCAGCCGTTGGAGCCGTCGTAGCACTCGTCCCACCAGCCGTCGCGGATGGAGAGGTTGAGGCCACCGTTGAGCGCCGACTTCATGCCCGACGTGCCGCACGCCTCCAGCGGCCGCACGGGGTTGTTGAGCCACACGTCGCAGCCGCGGTAGAGGTAGCGGGCCATGGACATGTCGTAGTCGGGCAGGAAGACGATGCGATGACGCACGGCGGGGTCGTCGACGAACCGCACGATCTGCTGGATGAGCTGCTTGCCGTTCTCGTCAGCAGGGTGTGACTTGCCGCCGATCACGATCTGGATCGGGCGCTTCTCGTCGAGCAGCAGGGCGCGCAAGCGGTCGGGGTCGCGCAGCATCAGCGTGAGGCGCTTGTACGTCGGCACGCGGCGGGCGAAGCCGACGGTCAGCACGTCCGGGTCGAACACGCGTTCCGTCCAGCCCAGCTCCAGCGCCGAAGCGCCACGCTGCATCCACGCCGCCCGCACGCGCCGGCGCACCTCGGCCACGAGCTTCTCCCGCAGCTCGCGGCGCAGCTCCCACAGCTGCTGGTCGGTGACGCCGTCGCGCAGCGAGCTGTCCGGCGTGCGGCCCTCGTGGCCGAACTCGTCGTGGTTGCCGCCCAGCAGCGCGCTCAGCTCGCGCGCGACCCACGTGGGCCCGTGCACGCCGTTGGTGATGGACGAGACGGGCACCTCGTCGTCGTCGAATCCGGGCCATAAACGGGAGAACATGCGCCGGGTGACGCGGCCGTGGAGCTCGGAGACGCCGTTGGCGCGCTGCGCGAGCCGCAGCCCCATGTGGGCCATGTTGAACAGGCCCGGGTTGTCCTCCGCGCCGAGTTGCAGCACGCGGCGCACGTCGATGTCCGGCACGAGCCGGCCGTCGGAGAAGTAGCGCTGCACGAGGTCGACGGGGAACCGGTCGATGCCGGCGCTCACCGGGGTGTGCGTGGTGAACACCGTGCCCGCGCGCACGGCCGGCAGCGCCTCGTCGAAGCCGAGCCGGTCGGCCTGGATGATCTCGCGGGCGCGCTCGAGGCCGAGGAACCCGGCGTGGCCCTCGTTGGTGTGGAAGACGTTCGGCTGTGGGTGGCCGGTGAGCTCGCAGAACTTCCGCACGGCCCGGAAACCGCCGATGCCGGCGAGGATCTCCTGGCGGATGCGGTGGTCGGCGTCGCCGCCGTAGAGCCGGTCGGTGACGGGGCGCAGGTCCTCGTCGTTGGTCTCGATGTCGGTGTCGAGCAGGAGCAGCGGGATGCGGCCCACGCGAGCGCGCCAGATCTGCGCGTGCAGCGTGCGCCCGCCCGGCATGGCGACCTCGACGAGCACCGCGTGCCCGCCGTCGGTGACCAGCTCCAGCGGGAACGCGTTGGGGTCGATCACCGGGTAGTGCTCGACCTGCCAGCCGTCGAGCGACAGGCTTTGGCGGAAGTAGCCCGACCGGTAGAGCAGCCCGACGCCGACCATCGGCACGCCGAGGTCCGAAGCCGCCTTCAGGTGGTCGCCTGCGAGCACGCCGAGGCCGCCCGAGTAGTTGGGCAGGGCCTCGGTGACGCCGAACTCCATCGAGAAGTACGCGACGGCCGCGGGCAGGCCTTCGTCGGTACGCCGCTGGTACCAGCGCGGCTCGGTGAGGTACTGCTCCAGCCCCGCCGCCGCTTCGCGCGTGCGACGCAGGAAGTCCTCGTCCACCGACAGCTCTTCGAGACGCTCGGGCGGCAGCGCGGTGAGCATCCGCAACGGGTCGCGGATGGCGTTGAAGAGCTCGGCGTCCATCGACGCGAACAGGTCGCGAGTCGGTGGGTGCCACGTCCAGCGCAGGTTCGTCGCGAGCGCGCCAAGGCCCGCTAGCGATTCCGGCAGGCTGGCTCGGACGGTGAACCGGCGGACAGCACGCATGGTCAGCGACCATATCGGGCCGCCGGTCCCGGCGCTCGTGACCCGTTCGGGGATAACGCTCACATCGGGCACACCCGCTGGGTAGGGTCCCGGGCGTGATGAGGCGAGGGGGAGCGCTGCTGGCGCTCGCGGTGGTGGCCGCGCTGGGCGCGGCGGCGTGCGGAACTGGTTCGGCCGGACCGATCACGCCGGGGGCCGGCAACGTCGCGGGCCTGCCCGTGACCCACTTCGACAGCGGCCTCAAGAGTGGCGCGCCGAAGCCGAACCTGACCGTGAAGAACGCCGAGGGCGGCCAGGACGACCAGCTCGCCACGGCCGCGATCGCCGACGTCGAGGCCTACTGGGGCGAGGCCCTGCCGACCGACTTCGGGCAGGACTTCAAGCCCGTGACGTCGCTGCTGTCCTACGACTCGCGCACCGACACCGAGAACACGGCGTGCGGCAGCGTGAAGAAGCTCGTGAACGCGTTCTACTGCTCCGCCGACGACTCGGTGGCCTGGGACCGCGGCGTGCTGCTGCCGATGCTGCGCCAGCGCTTCGGGCCCATGTCGGTGGTCACCGTGCTGGCGCACGAGTTCGGCCACGCGATCCAGTACCGGCTCGGGCCGAAGGCCGGCATCACGAAGAGCACGCCGAGCGTGGTGAAGGAGCAGCAGGCCGACTGCTTCGCGGGCAGCTACTTCCGCTGGGTGGCCGAGGGCAAGAGCAAGTACTACCAGGTGTCCACGGCCGAGGGCCTCGACCAGATCATGGCCGCGATGTTCTTCATCCGCGACCAGGCCGGCACGAGCGCCACCGACCGCCAAGCCCACGGCACCGCGTTCGACCGGACGTTCGCGTTCCAGTCCGGGTTCGAGAAGGGCCCGAAGGAGTGCGCGGGCATGAACGCGCAGAACGTGCAGGAGCGGCTCACCGAGCGGCCGTTCGACAGCGGCGACAAGGGCAAGGGCGACGCGAAGATCTCCGAGCAGACCCTCGCGCTGCTGAAGTCGAGCCTCGACTCGGCGTTCGGTGGTGCGGGAGTGAAGGCGCCGACGATCGTGCCCGGGAGCGGCAGCTGCTCGGGTGGGCCGTCGACCCCGCCCGCGTCCTACTGCCCAGCCGACAACACGGTGAACATCGACGTTTCGCGGCTCACGGCGCTGGCTCAGCCGGTGGACGAGGAGGCCGAGGCGTCCGGGCAGCAGAGTTCTGGGCTGGGCGACTTCGCGGCGTTCGCGGAGGTGGCGTCCCGATACGCGCTGGGGATCCAGAAGGGCGTGGGGGCTTCGCTGGACAACCCGAACGCCGGGCTGCGGACGTCGTGCTTGGTCGGCGCCTGGGCGGCGTTCACGAACCGGCCCGGCTCGCTGCGTCTGTCCGCCGGCGACCTCGACGAGGCGATCGCGGACCTGCTGCGGCCGCAGGGCCTGGTGTCGGCGGACGTGAACGGCAAGCGGCCCGACAGCGGTTTCGACCGCGTCGAGTCCCTGCGGCGGGGGTATCTCGAGGGGTCTTCGGTCTGTTCGAAGCAGTACGGCTGACCCGATTTTCCACCCAGGCTGGAAAATCGGTGTGGCCGGAATTTCCAGGAATGCTGGAAACGCGCCTGGCCGAGGTTCAGCCGAAGCCGGGTGCGTCCCAGGTGACGCCGTTGTCGTCGCCCAGCAGGTGGTCGAGCAGCCCCGCCGCGGACGCCTCCGGGGTGATGAGGACGCCGTTTTCGTACGCGTCGGCGAACCCGCGGCGGACGGGTTCGGCGAGGCCACGGCCGAGGTCGCCCCGGATTTCCGTCTGCATCGCGGTGTCGACCATGCCCGGCTGGTAGACGTTCACGGTCACGCCCGTGCCCGCGAGCTCCGCGGCGAGATTGCGGCTGTGGGCTTCCAGCGCGGCCTTGGTCGTGGTGTAGGCGTTGCCGCCGATGAGCGAGCCGGGGTGCGTGGCGACGCCGCTGGAGACGTTGACGACGCGACCCCAGCCGCGGGCGAGCATCCCGGGCAGCACGCCGAGGGTGAGCGTGACCGGCGCGGTGAGGTTGGTCGCGATCGCGGCCGCGAAATCGACCGGGTCGACCTCGGCCGTGGGGGCGACGGGCCGGGTCACGGCGGCGTTGTTGACCAGCACGTCGACCGGGCCGGCCCGCTCCACGAGCGCGGCGACTTCGGCGGGACTGCCGAGGTCGGCCGGGATGACCCGGGTGGGGCCGGCGGCGAGCTCGGCCGTCTTCGCGAGCTCCGCCTCGGAACGGGCGACGAGGACGACTTCGGCGCCGCGTTCGGCCAGGCCCAGGGCGAGGGCGCGGCCCAGTCCGCGGCCGGCGCCTGTGACCAGGGCGGTTTTTCCTCGCAGGCTGGAGATGCGCACGTCCGTGAGGCTAGTGGAGCACGATCGTTTCGCCGCCGGACGACGAAGGCCCCCGATCGCGGATCGGGGGCCTTCGTGGTGGGACGGCTCAGAACAGGGCGCTCGCCAGGTTGCGGCGGGCCTTCATCACGCGCTCGTCGGCCGGGTCGAACAGGTCGAAGAGCGCGACCAGGTGTTCGCGGACGCGGTTGCGGTCGTCGCCGGCGGTGCGGCGGACGGTGTCGATCAGGCGGGTGAACGCGGCTTCCACGTCCTGCTCCGCGATCTCCAGGTCGGCGGCCGCCAGCTGGGCGTCGAGGTTCGACGGGTCGGCGTCGGCCTTGGTGCGGGCGTCCGGGTCGGCCGCTTCGGCGCGGGCGGTGAACTTGACCTGGGCCAGGGCGTTCTTGGCCAGCTCGTTGGCGGGCTCGGCGTCGAGGATGCGCTCGTAGGCGGCCTGCGCGGCGGCGAAGTCGCCCTGCTCGAAGGCTTCCTCGGCCTCGGTGAAGCGCGGGTCCTCGGGCTCCTCGATCGGGCCGCGGACCTCCTCGGCGGCGCGGATGCCGGGGAGCTTGTCGCGCAGGGCGTCGAGCAGCGCGTTCAGCCACTTGCGGATCTCGGGCTCCGGCAGGGCGCCGGAGAACGCGTCCACGGGCTGGCCGCCGCCGATCGCGACGACGGTCGGGATCGACTGGGCGCCGAACAGCTGCGCGATGCGCGGGTTGGCGTCCACGTCGACGCGGGCGAGCACCCACGCGCCGGCCGCTTCGGTGGCGAGGCGCTCCAGCACGGGGCTGAGCTGCTTGCACGGGCCGCACCAGTCGGCCCACAGGTCCACGAGCACGAGCTGGTTGAGCGAGCGCTCGACGACGTCGGTCTGGAACGTGGCTTCCGTCACATCCATGATGACGTCCGACGGCGGCGCGCCGCCCCCGGCCGGCGCCGCACCCGCGGGCGGCGCGGGGGGCTGGCTCCGGGACGCCTCGGCCCGGGCCTTGAGCGCGGACAGGTCGACCGCGCCGGACAGTGCGGCGGACATGGCCGCTGAGTTCGCTGCAGATCCGCGTGGGTGTGTCACGCCCTCCATCCTGGCACGGGGCGGCGGGACATTTCACCGCCGGTGCCCGGGTGGCGCACTCGCGCCGCGATTGGCAGGAGCGCCCGGCTCGGGCATGCTCACGCGGAAAGATCAGGGAGGCCGTGATGCTGAGCCGGCGCAACGCCACCGTGGCGGTGGCCGTCGGGGTGGGCGTGGCGTGGGTCGTGGCGATCACGCTGCTCATCGCGAACCAGCCGGACCCGGGCGCGCCCTCGCCCGTCGCCCTGCGGGACTCGCTGCGCAGCGCCCTGGTCGCCCGCGACTCCGGCGGGCTCGAAGACCTGCTCGACTACCCGGGCTCGGGCGCCTCCGACTTCGCCGACGACTACGTGGCCGTGCTCGGCGAAGAGGACGTGCGCGACATCGCCGTGCAACTCGTCCCCGACGACCACGCCCCGACGCGCGCGGTGGTCAGCGGGGTGACGCACGGGTCGCGGTTCACCTACTCCCTGGCGGTGACCAGGGAGGAAGGCCGGTGGACCGTCGCGTTCACCCCGCCGCTGCCGTAGGCGCTCAGTCCTCGCGCAGGTGCGCTTCCACGCGGTCGACCTTCGCGGTCAACTGGCCCGTGTCGTAGCCCGGGCGGATGTCGGCCTTCAGCACGAGACCGACGCGCGCCGACCCCTCCCCCGCGGCTTGCACGGCCTGCTTCACGACGGCCATCACCTCGTCCCACTCGCCTTCCACGTTCGTGAACATCGCGTTCGTGGAGTTCGGCAGGCCGCTGTCGCGGACGACCTTCACGGCGCGGGAGACGGCCTCGCTCACCCCGGCGTCCGGGTCGCCGCCGGAGGGGCTCACGCTGAACGCGACGATCATGTCGGGATCCTTTCATCAGAGGAAAACAATGGCGGCTGAGCAGGGCGATCGCCGTCTTCCGGGTACCCGCTGGTAACTTCGTTTGTCATGAACCGACCGCTGCCGTTCGACCCGATCGCCCGTGCGGCCGAGCTCTGGGAGGACCGGATCGGTCCCGCCGGAACCATGGCCGCGGTCACCGGTCTGATGCGGGTGCAACAGATCATCCAGTCGGCGGTCGACGGCTCGCTCAAGCCGCACGGCCTCACGTTCGCCCGCTACGAGGCGCTCGTGCTGCTCACCTTCGCCCGCAACTCGCGGCTGCCGATGCGGGTGATGGGCGAGCGGCTGCAGTTGCACCCCACCAGTGTCACCAACATAGTCGACCGCCTCGAGCGCGACGGGCTCGTGAAGCGCGTGCCGCACCCCACCGACCGGCGCACGACGCTGGTCGAGATCACCGACGACGGCCGCGCGCGCCGCGAAGCCGCGACGGCCGCCGTGACGGGCATCGACTTCGGGCTCACGGGGCTCACCGAGCGGCAGGTCGAGCAGCTCACCGACCTGCTCACCAAGGTCCGCCGCTCGTCGGGCGACTTCAGCGAATAACGCCGGAACGCGAGACGGGCCCGCACGACACGAGGTCGTACGGGCCCGTCGAAAAGCGGGGAACTCAGGCGTTGACGGTCTCCGGCACGCGGGACTCGAACAGGCCGACACCGCCGTGGGTCAGGCGCTGGGGGCCGTCGAGGCGGCCGTTGCGCAGGGCCCACTTCTCGAAGATCCAGGTGAACAGCGGCGGGATGCTGGACAGCAGCGCGAGCACCAGGGTCTTCGGGCGCCAGCCGAGCGGCTTGGCGACGGACAGGGAGACCACGACGTAGAGCACGAAGATCACGCCGTGGACCATGCCGATGACGGGCACGCCGCCCTCACCGGAGGAGTGCACGACGTACTTGAGAAACATCCCGATCAGCAACGCGGCCCAGGACAGGGCTTCGGCGACTGCGGCCACGCGGAACACGAGAGCGGCCTTGCTGGACACGACTTTCCTCCTGTGCGTCACACGGGTGCGTGCTGCCTGCACACACAAAAACGCGTCCGGCGCACTGTCCAAGGGGGACTACCCGCTTGACGTCAACAGCACTGTCGGACGCGTATGACACCAGTGTGAGGCGTGACGGCCCTCACCGGAACACCGGGGCCCGTGACTATCCTCACGGACCCTCCCGAATATGGTCTGGACCACTGCGGGAAACCGTGGGGAAATGCCCGGAAAACCGTGAAGGCCCCTTCCCGGTCTCGCATTCCGGGAAAGAGCCTTCACGGATAGTCCTCAACCGGACACTAACCGGCACACGGTGACGGCGGCGCCGACGAAGGTGATGTTGCCCACGTGGCCTGCGCGGCGTCGGCGGTCAGCGTGAAGTCCAGTGTGGTCCCGCGCCGCAGCTGCTCGACGCTCACGTAGGACTTGTCCGAAGGCTGCGCCTGCCGCCCGTCGCCCACCTTCAGTCCGCGGACGTACTGGAGCTTCGCCCCGTCGGCCCCCGGTGCCTTGATGGTGACCGAACGCCCGTTCTGCAGGTGCAGCACGGACTTCGCGAACTGCGGCGCGTTGAGCACGAAGTTCCCGGTACCGGGTACGGCCGGGTAGAGGCCGAGCGCGCTGAAGACGTACCACGCCGACATGGTGCCGAGGTCGTCGTTGCCCGTGACGCCGTTGGGGGCGTTCGTGAACAGCGTGTGGGCCGCGCGCACCACCGCGGAGGTCTTCCACGGCTGGCCGGTGAGCGTGTACATCCACGGCGAGTGCAGGTCGGGTTCGTTGTTGGGGTTGTAGCGGAACTGGTTGTAGTACGAATACGGACCGACGACCCATTCCTCGCGAACGGTCTTCGCCGGGTCCTTCACGAGGTCGTCGTAGGCGAAGAAGTCGTCGAGGCGCGCGTGGGTGTTGTCGGCGCCGCCCATCTCCTTCATCAGGCCGGGCACGTCCTGCTGCACCAGCCACTGGTACTGCCACGCGGTGCCCTCGTGGAAGCCGTCCTGGCTCTGCGGGCTGTAGGCCTGGCCCGCGGGCGTGAACCAGTCGCCGCCGGAGACCTTCGGGCGGAAGAAGCCGGTGAAACCGCGGTCGGTCACGGTCGGGTCCCACAGCGTCTGGTACGTGCGGCCCTTCGCGGCCAACGCGGCCGCGTCCTGCTTCTTGCCCAGCGCGGCGGCCATGGCCGAGAGCGAGCAGTCGCCGAGCGCGTACTCCAGGGTGGCCGAAGCGCCGTGGTTCGGGTCGGTGTCCTGGCCCTTCTTCGGGAAGTTCGGGTCGTACTGCACGAACCCGTCGGCCTGGTAGCTCGCGTTGCCCGAGCGGCCCTGGAACGGCGAGGACGCCGGCGGGATCTGCTGCGAGTTCTGCAGCAGCGCCTCGTACGCCTCGACTTCGTCGCCCTTCAGCGCGCCGAAGCGCCACAGGTCGACCAGGAACGGCGTGACCGGGTCGCCGGTCATCGTGTTCGTCTCCTGGCTCGCGTACGCCCACCGCGGCAGCCAGCCGCCCTCCTCGTGGATCGCGAGGATGCTCTTCGCGATGTCGCGCGCCCGGTCGGGCTTCAGCAGCGCGAGCAGCTGGTTCTGGCTGCGGTAGGTGTCCCACAGCGAGAAGAAGTCGTAGTACGTCCAGCCGATCGCGCGGTGGATCTTCTTGTCGAAGCCGTAGTAGCGGCCGTCGGCGTCGTTCGCGGTGAGCGGCTGCAGGAACGCGTGGTAGAGCGAGGTGTAGAACACCGTGCGCTCATCGGGCGTGCCGCCGGTGATGTCCACACTGGACAGTTCCTGGCGCCACGTGCGCTGCGCGTCGGCCTTCACCGCGTCGAACGGGCGCACGCGCGAGGCGGCGAGGTTCACGTCGGCGCCGTGGGCGTCCACCTGGGAGATCGACGTGGTGGCCGTGATCTGGTCGCCCTTCGGGAAGGTCAGCCACGCGCCGCGCAGGCCCGCGCCGCCTTCCGACGACTTGCTGCCGGGCGTGCCACCCGTCGGCGACCAGGTGCCGTAGCTGGAGAACGGCTTGTCGAACTTCGTGGTGAAGTACGTCGTGTAGGCCTTGCCGCCGCAGAAGGCCTGCGACTCGACGGTGCCGGAGATCGTGTGGTCGTCGACGATCCGCACGCTGCTGCCGGTCACGGGCTCCTTGGCGTTGGCCTGCCCGACGTTCACGAACACGTTGGCGGGACCGGACTTGTCGAACGTGTAGCGCTCGACGCCGCTGCGCGTCGAGGCCGTGGTCTCCACGTCGACGCCGCCGTAACCGGTCAGGTGCACCTTGTAGTAGCCGGGTTTCCCGACCTCGCCGTCGTGGGTGTAGGGCGCGGCGTAATTGGCGTTGTCGAAGGTGGCGGGCTTGGTCGTGTCGAAGGCCGCGCCCGGGCCGACGTCCCCGGTGGTGGGCAGGGTCTGCACCAGGCCGCCCTGTTCCCAGCAACCCGCGCCGGACAGGTAGAAGTGGCCGAAGCCGCGGATCGCGGTGTCGGTGTAGAGGTAGCCGGCGTAGTGCGTGGTCGACGGTGAAACCTGCACCATGCCGAACGGCGCCGAGGCGCCGGGGAACGTGTTGCCCTCGTCCTGCGTGCCGATGAACGTATTCACCGACTCCAGCGCGTCGGCCGGTCCGGCCGAGGCCGTGACCGGCGTGAGGCCGGCCGCCACGACGGCGAGCGCGAGCGCGCCCGCCAGTGTTCTGCTCCTCATCGAGCTCCCTCCCGAAACGGGTCCGTGGAGGACCCCTCGGACGAGGAGCCCTCCACGGATCACGGACTGGCGAAGATCAGCCGACAGCGATGGCGAAGATGTGCATCACGCCGCCGCTGACGTTCGACGGCAACGTCACGCTCGCCACCGTCTTGCCGGCGTCGAGGGTGATCGGCGCGGTGCCGAACACCATCGTGCGAATCTGCTGCGGGTCGGTGCCCGAAGCGTTGCGGTACGGCGTGGACAGCACGATCCGGTTGCCGAACGACGGCTGCGCACCGCCGCCGCCGAGCGTCCAGTCGGACACGCCGACCGTGGCGGTGGACGTGGTGCCGTCGGTGTAGGTGATGGTGAGCGTGCCCTGCGCGTTGCCGTTGGAGCCGGCGCCGAGCAGCTCGAGCCGGCCCGAGCCGGTCACGGTCACCTTCTGGCCGTTCGCCACCACGTTGTCGGGGTCGCCCCCCGGGAACGAGGGCCAGGTGAAGTTCAGCCCGTCGCTCGTCACCGTGCCGCCCGGCTTGGCACCGGCCGCGGCCAGCGCGTCGGCCGAGTAGCTCCAGCCGCCGCCGTCGAAGTTGGCCTTCGTCGAGTCGGAGTCGGGCGAGATGCCGGCGTTGTCCACTGTGGCCAGCCAGCTGCCCGGCTGAGCCACGAGCACCGTCAGCACGGCCTCGGTGCTCGCCAGCCCCGGCGCGGAGAACGTGACCGGGATGCGGCGGGCGCCGTCGGCGGTGCCCGCGGGGACGGTGACGTTGACCGTGGCTTGCGCCTTGCCGTTGGCCGGCACGGCGACCGAGCCCGACGCCGGCGACAGCGTGATGCCGTCGGCGCTGCCCGCGGTGTAGGTCCACGTCTTCGCGGTGCCGGACAGGTCCTGCACGCCGACGCTCGCCGTCACGGTCGAGCCCGCCGGGGTCACCACGCGGGCCGGGTTGGCGAACGCGAGGCTCGGCTTCTCCTGCTCGCGGAACGACGGCGGGGCGTCGGCCGCCGCGGCGCCCCACTGGGTGGCCGTGGCCGAGCGGGTGAAGTCGAGCGTGCCGCCGGTCGAGATCAGGGCCTCGGGCAGCCACGCCTTGGTGGCCGCACCGCCGTTGACCTTCAGCGAGCCGACGTAGTCACCGGTGCCGGGCGCGTTGATCGTGATCTTCTTGCCCGCGCCCGTCGTGAGCACGGCGTGCTCGAACCGCGGCGTGGACAGCAGCACCTCGGCGCGGCCCGGGATCTCCGGGTAGACGCCCAGCGCGGACCACACGTACCAGGCCGACATCTGGCCGAGGTCGTCGTTGCCGATCAGGCCCTCGGGACGCGGGTTGTAGAGCTCGTCCATCGACCGGTGCACGATGGACTGCGTCTTGGCCGGGGCACCCGCGTACGAGTAGACGTAGGGCGCGTTGGAGTTCGGCTCGTTGCCCATGAACGCGTACGGCAGCTGGGTGCCGGCGTTCAGCTGCGTGAAGAAGGGGTCCAGCCGCGACTGGGTCGCCGTGTCGCCGCCGAACGCCGAGACGACGCCGCCGAGGTCGTAGGGAACCATCCACTCGTACTGCGCGCCGTTGCCCTCGACCCAGCCCTGCGAGCTGGCCGGGTCGTACGTGCCGGCGAACGAGCCGTCGGCGTTGCGCGGCTGCAGGTGGCCGGTGCCCGGGTTGTAGAGGTTCTGCCAGTTCTGCGCGCGCTTCATGAACGTGGTGTAGGTGGCGCTGTCGCCGAGGCGCTTCGCGAACTGCGCGATGGCGAAGTCGGCGCTGGTGTACTCGAGGGTGTCCGCGCCGGCGCCGGGTACGTAGCCCAGCCGCATGTAGTCGGCGAGGCCGGGCCGCTCGGTGTAGCCCTGGGTGGGCTGGGTGGCGCCCTTGATCATCAGCAGCAACGCCTTCTGGGCGTCGAAGTCACGCGCGCCGAAGGCGTAGGCGCTGGAGACGATGATGTGGTACGGGTCGCCGTTCATCACGCCGGTGTAGTCGTTGGCCACGGTCCAGCGGTCCCACGAGCCGCCCTGCTCGGCGTAGGCCATCATCGAGCGCACGATGTCCGACGTCTGGGCCGGGTCGATCGTGGCCAGCAGCGGGATCTCCGAGCGGTAGATGTCCCAGCCGGAGAAGTTGGTGTACATCGCGTGGCCCTTGTCGGCCTTGTGGATCCGGCCGTCGAAGCCCGGGTAGGAACCGTCTACATCGGAGAACACGTTCGGCTGGATCAGCGAGTGGTACAGCGACGTGTAGAACGTCGTCATGTCCGCGTCGGCGCCGCCGCTGACGGCGACCTTGCCGAGCTGGTCGTTCCACGCCTTGCGCGCGCCGGCCGCGATCTGGTCGAAGGACTTCTTGCCGTTGTTCTCGGCCTTCAGGTTCGCCTTCGCGCCGTCCACGGACACGAACGACAGGCCGACCTGCACGTTGACCTGCGCGCCGTTGAGGTTCGCGAAGGTCACGTAGCCGCCGCTGCCGGGGCCGCTCACGGTGGTGTCCTGCGTCTTGGCCTTGGCCGGGCGGGCGATGGCGGCGTTCACGCCGTTCGGCTGCGCCACCTTCGCGCGAGCCCCGCCGGTCTCCGACGTCTTGCCGGGCGTCACCGCGCCGTTCTTCCACGTGCCGATCGAGGCGAACGGGGTGTCGAACTTGGCCGAGAAGTACACGCGGTAGGTGTTCTGCGCGCCGCAGAAGCGGCCGCTGGTCGCCCAGCCGCTGATGGTGTCCTTGCCGATGGTGATCGACGCGTCGTCGGTGCCGTTGACCGAGCCGGACGTGTTGACCAGCAGCGTCGAGGACGCGCCGGCGGGGTAGGTCAGGCGCGCGGAGCCGGTGCGCTGCGTCGCGCTCAGCTCGACCTTCGCGCCGCTGTCGAGGGTGACGTCGTACTCGCCCGCGGTGGCGTGCTCGTTGTCGTGGCTGAACTTCGACGTGTAGTGGCCCGGGTCCGTCGCGGGCGAGGTGCTGACCTCGCCGACGTACGGGATGAACGGGATGTCCTCGTACGTCGAGCAGCCGGCACCCGAGAGGTGCGTGAGGCTGAAGCCGGTGAGGGCGTTGTCGTCGTAGAAGTAGCCGCCCGGCTGCGACTTCACCGTGTCCGGGCTCCACTGCACCATCCCGAACGGCGCCACCGCGCCAGGGAACGTGTTGCCGGCACCGCCACCGGTGCCGTGGTCCTCGCCGCCCGGCCGGGTTCCGACGAAGGGGTTCACCCACTTCGCGAAATCGGTGTCCGGGGCTTTCGCCGCCACGGCCGCGGTGGCCGGCGCGACCGCCGCCACCACCGCCGTGGTCAGGAAGATCAGTCCGGCTCTCCAGCGCGCTCGCGCCATCGCCATCGCCTCTCCAGTCGTCGGCGCGACTCGGCCGTCAGGGCCGCTCAGGAGTGGGATGACAACCTTGTCGCGCACACCGTCGATGCGGGCAACCTTGGGCAATCGTTCACGAAAACGTCAAGTCGTGCGTGGAAGCCTGTCTGGTTCAGGACACAGTGATCAGCCATCTGCCTCACAACTTTCGCAGGCTGAACCCCATTCGGCGCGAAGCGGGCATTGACAGCGACCCGGCCTGTGGTGTGCAATCTGCGCCACTATGACAACGTTGTCTCCTCATGGCTGGGAAGCGGACGGGCTTCCCCGCCCGGCGAGCCGACGGGCCACGATGAGCGATGTGGCCCGGCTCGCCGGCGTCAGCATCAAGACCGTGTCCCGGGTGGTCAACGACGAGCCCGCGGTCCACCCCGACACCGCCGAGCGCGTGGTGGCGGCCATCGAGCAGCTCGGGTTCCGGCGCAACCTCGGCGCCCGCAACCTGCGTCGCGGCTCGACCACGGGCACGATCGGCCTCATCGTCGAAGACGTCGGCAACCCGTTCTACTCCGAGCTCAACCGCGCGGTCGAGCGCATCGCCACGTCGTTCGGCCGCCACGTGCTCACCGGTTCGTCGGAGGAGAACTCCGACCGCGAACGCGAGCTGGCGCTGGAGTTCTGCGCGCGCCGGGTCGACGGGATCCTCGTGGTCCCGGCGGGCATGCAGCACGGCTACCTCGTGCCGGAGATGCGCGCGGGCACGCCCGTGGTGTTCCTCGACCGCCCGGCCGGCGACATCGTGGCCGACACCGTGCTCGTGGACAACCTCGGCGGCACCATCGACGCGGTCACGCACCTGGTGCGCCACGGGCACCGCCGGATCGCGTTCCTCGGTGACAGCCCCGACATCTTCACCGCGGCCGAGCGGCTGCGCGGCTTCCGCGAAGGCTGCGTGCGCAACGGCGTCTCCTACGACGAGAGCCTCGTGGTGATGCGCACGCCCACGCCGGAGACGATCGCCAACGCCGTGGCGACGCTGCTGACGGGTCCTTCGGCCGCGACCGCGGTGATCGCGGGCAACAACCGCGTGGCCGTGCACCTGCTGCGCGCCCTGGCCCACGCCGAGCACCGGCCCGCGATGGTGAGTTTCGACGACTTCGAGCTGGCGGACCTGCTGGACCCGCCCGTGACGGTGGTCGCCCACGACGTCAGCGCCCTGGGGCACGCGGCGGCAGAGCTGCTGTTCGCGCGGATCCAGGGGGATCAGTCCGCACCCAGAAAGGTAGTCCTGCCCGTGCATCTTGTCGCCCGTGGTTCCGGTGAGGTCACCCCGTGAGCACGCACCTCGAACCGATCCGGCTCCCGGCCAACCAGCCGCCGCAGTTCTACCGCGGTGGCGACGCGATCGCCGCGCTGCGCGGTGCCACCGGTACGGACTCGAAGTTCGGCCCGGAGGACTGGGTCGGCTCCGTCACCACGATGTTCGGCCAGGACACCAACGGCCTCACGAAGCTCCCCAGCGGCGTCTGGCTGCGCGACGCCGTGCGCGAGAACGCCGAGGCGTGGCTGGGTGCCGCGCACGTGGCCAAGCTCGGCGATTCCACCGGCTTGCTGGTGAAGCTGCTCGACGCGGGCCAGCGGCTGCCCGTGCACTTCCACCCCAGCGACTCCTTCGCGGAGAAGCACTTCGACTCGCACTTCGGCAAGACCGAGGCGTGGATCGTGGTGGGCACCTACGGCGACGACCCGCGCGTGTACCCGGGTTTCAAGGAGACGGTGAGCAAGGCGACCGTCGCCGAGTGGACCCGCGAGCAGGACGCGCCGAGCATGCTGGGCGCGCTCAACAGCGTGCCGGTGCAGGCCGGCGACACCGTGTACATCCCGGCCGGGCTGCCGCACGCGATCGGCGAGGGCGTGTTCGTGGTGGAGCTGCAGCAGCCCACCGACTTCTCGCTCACGCTGGAGTGGCGTGACTTCCTGGCCTCGCCGGAGAAGGGCCACCTCGGCATCGGCTTCGACACCGCGATCGAAACGCTCGACACGTCCGGCTGGGACACCGAGCGGCTCACCACGATCGTGAAGCACACCGCCGAGGACAAGGCCACGTCGGTGGACCTGCTGGCCGCGGGTTCCGACGAGTTCTTCCGCGCCGACCGCGTGCAGCTGTCCGGCGGCTCCCTGGCGTTCGACCCGTCGTTCTCCGTGCTCGTGGTCCTCGACGGCGCCGGCACGCTGCGCACGGAACACGGCGGCGAGTTCGCCCTGGCCAAGGGCGAGACCTACGTGGTGCCGTTCGACGCCGGGCAGGTCGAGGCGTCGGGCTCGCTCACCGCGATCCGCTGCCGCCCGCCCGCACCCGAGAAGAGGTAGGCCTCATGAGCGAGATCCTGCTGGACGCGGTGGACCTCACGAAGCACTACGGCTCGGTGGAAGCCCTTCGCGGCGCTTCCTTCCAGGCCCGCGCGGGCGAGGTCACGGCCCTGATCGGCGACAACGGCGCCGGCAAGTCGACGCTCGTGAAGTGCCTTTCCGGCGCCGAGCAGCCGACGTCCGGCAGGATCCTGCTCGACGGCTCCGAAGTACACCTCGACTCCCCGGTGGCCGCACGGCGGCTCGGGATCGAGACGGTGTACCAGGACCTGGCCGTCGCTCCCGAGCTCGACCCGGCGGCGAACCTGTTCCTGGGCCGGGAAATCCACCGCAAGGGTTTCCTCGGCAAGCTGGGGATGCTCGACAAGCCGGAGATGCGCCGGCAAGCCGTGGCGGAGTTCCAGCGGCTCGGCGTGACGCTGCAGAGCACCGACGTGCCCATCGGGTCGCTTTCGGGCGGGCAGCGCCAGAGCGTGGCCGTGGCGCGGTCGGTGGTGTGGGCGTCGAAGGTCGTGTTCATGGACGAGCCGACGGCTGCGCTGGGGGTGGTGCAGCGCGAACGCGTGCTCGACGTGATCAAGAAGGTGCGCGACAAGGGCATCGCCGTGGTGCTGATCAGCCACAACATGCCCGAGGTGCTGTCGGTGTCCGACCGCATCGAGGTGCTGCGGCTGGGCAAGCGCGTGGCCCGGTTCGCCGGGGCGGACACGAAGCTGGAAGACCTCGTGGCGGCCATGACCGGCGCCCTCGTGCAGGAGGAGGCCGCGTGAGTACTCCTACCAAGGACATCCAGACCACTGTGGACGGTGGGTTCGGCAAGGTGCCGCTGGGCAGGCGGCTCGTGGGCGCCAACACGTTCTGGATCGCGCTCGTGCTCGTGGCGCTGATCATCGTGTTCACCGTGCTCGCGCCGGCCGAGTTCGCGACGTTGTTCAACCTGCAGACAACGCTGATCGAGACGTCGGTGCTGCTGGTGCTGTCGGTGGGCATGACGTTCGTGATCATCACCGCCGGCATCGACCTGTCCGTGGGCTCCGTGCTGATCTTCGCCGGCATGGTGGCCGGCAAGACGATGGAGGCACTCAGCCCTGGCGGCAACGCGACGAGCGCGGGTTGGGGCGTGATCTTCGCAGGGCTGGTGGCCGCCGTGGTCGCGGGCACGGTCTGGGGCCTGATCAACGGCTGGCTCATCGCCGTGGCGAAAATCCCGCCGCTGATCGTCACCCTCGGCACGATGGGCGCCGCGCTCGGTGCGGCGCTGCTGCTGAACAGCGGTTCGGACGTGCGCAGCGTGCCGACCGCGTTGAACAAGACGCTGGGCTACGGCACGTCGTTCGGCGGGGTCCCCAACCTCGTGCTGGTGGCTGTGGTGATCACGCTGATCGGCGCGTGGCTGCTGCACACCACGAAGTTCGGCCGCTACACGTTCGCCATCGGCTCCAACGCCGAAGCGGCGCGGCGCTCGGGCATCGGCGTGACGGCGCACCTGCTCAAGGTGTACACGCTGACCGGGTTCCTGGCCGGGGTGGCCGGGTTCCTTTCGCTGGCCTACTACTCGTCGACCACGGTTTCGGCGCACACCACGGACAACCTCAACGCCATCGCCGCCACGGTGATGGGTGGCACGAGCCTCTTCGGCGGGGTCGGTTCGGTGCTGGGCACCGTGATCGGCGTGTTCATCCCGGCCGTGCTGAAGAAGGGCTTCAACATCACGCACGTGCAGGACTTCTGGCAGATGATCGCGGTCGGCGCCGTGCTGATCGCCGCCGTGTGGTTCGACCAGCAGCGCCGGCGGCGCCGCAACTCCCGCTGACTCCCCAGGTTCCCCCGGTTTCCGAGAGTACAAAGAGGTGCTGACGATGAAACTGACCAAGACCCTGATCGCGGCCGGCGCGCTGGCGTCGGCGGCTTCGCTGGTGGCTGCGTGCGGCTCCGGGCAGGTGGGCCAGAGCGGCGGCTCCGGTACCTCTGCGAACAACACGATCACCACCAAGAAGCTCGCGCTCGTGCCGGGGGTGCAGGCCGAGCCGTTCTACATCTCGATGCAGTGCGGCGCGCAGGACGAGGCCAAGAAGCTCGGCTACGAGCTCACCACGCAGGCCCCGCAGAAGTTCGACGCCGCCATGCAGACCACGATCGTCAACGCGCTGGGCTCCAACCCGCCGGCCGCGCTGCTCATCGCGCCGACCGACGACCAGGCGATGCTCGCGCCGATCCAGCAGGTGAAGAACCGCGGCACGAAGATCATCGAGGTCGACACGGCGCTGCAGGACAAGAGCGTGGCCGAGTCGTCGATCTCCTCGGACAACACCGCGGGCGGCAAGCTCGCCGCGCAGACCATGGCGAAGCTCGCGGGCGACAAGCCGGGCTCGGTGCTGATCCTCGACACCATCGCCGGCACGTCGACCACGGCGGCGCGCGCGAAGGGCTTCGAAGACGAGCTGAAGAACCACCCGAACCTCAAGTCGGCCGGCATTCAGTTCACGCAGAACGAGCCGGACCAGGCCGCGTCCAAGGTCACCGCGGCGCTGGCGTCGACGCCGGACCTCATCGGCATCTTCGCGACCAACCTCAACACCGGTGAGGGCGCGGCGACCGGCCTGCGCAACGCGGGCAAGATCGGCCAGGTCAACCTGGTCGGCTTCGACGCGAGCCCGTCCGAAGTGGACGGCCTGAAGAAGGGCGAGTACCAGGCCCTGATCGCGCAGGACCCAGCGGCGATCGGCACCCAGGGCGTGCAGCAGGCCGTGGCGGCGCTGGAGGGAAAGCCCGTGACGCGGACCCTCACCGCGCAGCTGCACTCCATCACCAAGGACGACATGGACGCGAACTCGCAGTACTTCTACAAGCAGAGCTGCTGAGCGACCCGAGCGCGGCGAAGGGGACTTTCCCGCGCGGAAAGTCCCCTTCGACTCGTTCGGGGCTAGGATCTACTCCCCCAGACTCCGTCGCCGAGGGGAGGCCGCCGATGACCGAGGGTGTCCGGCTGCCGTGGCGCTCCGCCGCGCGCGCCGACCCGGTGCCGGTGCTGGCCGCGGCGCGCAAGGTGACCGACGACCTCATCGACGGCCTCGCCGGCACCCACGCCCGGCGCGCGGCCCACGGGCTGCGGCGGCTGTTCGGCGTGGCCGGCCTGGGGCTCACGGACCTGTCGGGATCGCTGCTGTGGTCGGGCCGGCCGGGGCCGGACGCGACCGTGGCCCACGTGCTCGACGAGGTGCTGCACAGCGAGGAGCCCGCGGTCGTCGACGGCGTGGAGGCGGTGCCGCTGCACGTCCACGACGAGCTGGCCGGCGCGTTGCTCGTGGTGGGCGCGCGGGGTTCGGAGGTGGTGCGGCAGGCGGCCGACGTGGTGGTGCAGGCCCTGGAACGCGGCCGGCTCGAGGCGTCGGCGGACCAGGCGGCGCAGGCCGAGCTGCGGGCGTTGCGGGCGGAGATGTCGCCGCACTTCGTGTACAACGCGCTGACGGTGATCGCTTCGCTGGTGCGTTCGGAACCGGACCGGGCGCGGGACCTGATGCTCGACTTCGCCGACTACACGCGCTACAGCCTGGCGCGCCACGGCGAGTACACCGTGGTGGCCGAGGAGTTCCGCGCGGTGGAGACGTACCTGGCGCTGCAGCGCGCGGTGCTGGGCGAACGGCTGAAGGTGCAGGTGCGCGTGGCGCCGGAGGTGCTGGCCGTGGCCGTGCCGTACCTGGTGCTGGAGCCGCTGGTGGAGAACGCCATCCGCCACGGCATCGAGCCGCGCGCGACCACCGGGCTCGTGCAGGTCCACGGGCAGGCGGAAGGGAACGACTGCGTGATCAGCGTGGAGGACGACGGGGTCGGCATGGACCCGAAGCTCGCGGCCGACATCCTCGCCGGCCGCGTCGCCGAGGGCGGCGGCCTCGGTCTGGCCAATGTGGACAGACGGCTGCGCAACGTCTACGGCGCCTGGTACGGGCTGACCGTGGAGACCGAAGTGGGTGCCGGCACGCGAGTGGTCGTGCGGGTCCCGAGGTTCCAGCCGGGGGTGCTGCCGTGAGCGGGCTGCGGGTACTGGCCGTCGACGACCTGGCGCCGGCCTTGGACGAGCTGTGCCGGATGCTGCGCGAGGCCCCGGAGGTCGGCGAGGTCGTGGGCGCGGGTGATGCGCTGCACGCGCTGAAGCTGTTGCAGGCGGACCACTTCGACGCGGTGTTCCTCGACATCTCCATGCCGGGCCTCGACGGGCTGGAGCTGGCGACCCTGCTGGCTCGCCTGTCGGAGCCGCCGGTGATCGTGTTCGTGACCGCGCACGACGGCCATGCCGTGGCGGCGTACGGCATCGGCGCGGTGGACTACCTGCTCAAGCCGGTGCGGACGGAGCGGCTGGCGGCCGCGTTGGCGAAGGTCGTGCGCATGGCGCCTTCGGAGGCCCAGCGCGCGGTGCCCGACGCGATGGCCGCCCTCCCGGTCGACGCGGGCGGCCGCACGCGGTACGTCCGCCGCGACGACGTGCTGTTCGTCGAAGCCCACGGGGATTACGTCCGCCTCCACACCCGCGGTGGGGTGCACCTGGTGCGCATGCCGATCTCGCGGCTCGAGGAGTACTGGGAAGGGACCGGGTTCACGCGGGTGCACCGGGGTTACCTGCTGTCGGTGTCGGCCGTGGTGGAGCTGCGCAGTGACACGACGGGCGGGCTGCTGGCGCACACGCCCGTCGGGGATGTTCCGGTGAGCCGGCGGCACGCGCGCGAGCTGCGCGACCGGTTGCTGGAGGCGGCGCAGCAGGGACAGCTGGGGTCGTCTTGGTGAGGGGCGCGTGAGCCGGGTCCGGCGGGTCGCCGTGATGAGCCCGCAGACGCGCCTCGCCCGGTCCCGCCGGCAGGCGCGCGGGCGGTGGCGCATGCCGCGGCTGCGCGCGTCCGACGCCGAACGCGCCGCCGCGCTCTACCGCGCGCAACGCAAACGCGGCATCCCAGCCCTGGTCGCCATGTTCGCGCTCGTGCTCGGGCTGCCCGCCGTGTTCGCCGTGGCGCCGGGGCTGGACGCGGTGCGCGTGTGGGGCATTCCGTTGTCCTGGTTGATGATCGCGCTGCTCCCCTACCCCGTGATGGCCGGGCTGGCCCGCTGGCAGCTGCGGCGCGCGGAGAAGGCCGAGGACGACCGATGACGGCCCGCGCGAGCGGGGTGCGCTGATGGACCTCGCGCTGGCGGTGACTCCGGTCGTGCTCATCACGCTGCTCATCGGCGTGCGCGGGGTGGCCGCGATGCGCACGACGTCGGACTTCCTGGTGGCGTCGCGGCGGATCTCGCCGTTCGTGAACTCCGCGGCGGTGTCCGGGGAGTACCTGTCGGCCGCGTCGTTCCTCGGGGTGGCGGGGCTCGTGGTGAAGGACGGCGTCGGCGCGCTGTGGTACCCGGTCGGGTTCACGGCGGGCTACATCGCGATGCTCGTGCTCGTCGCGGCGCCCATGCGGCGCTCCGGGGCGCTGACGGTGCCGGACTTCGCCGAAGCGCGCCTGGCCTCGCCGGCGCTGCGCCGGATCGCGGCGGTCGTGGTGCTGGTGATCGGCACGATCTACGTCGTGCCGCAGTTCCGCACGGCCGGGCTGGTGCTCACGGCCGTGGGCGGTACGCCGTACTGGGTCGGGGTGGTCATCGCGGGTACGGCCGTGAGCGTCACGCTGGCGCTGGGCGGCATGCGCGCGGCGACGTATGTGCAGGCGTTCCAGTTCTTCCTCAAGCTGCTGCTGTTCCTCGTGCCCGCGCTGTGGCTCGTGCTGCACGTGAGCGACGCCGACCGCGACGCCGCGCTCACGCCCGTCGAGTTCACCCGCTTCACGCACGAGACGCCGGTGGACTTCGAGCACGACGTGACCGTGGTCCTGCGCGAGCCCACCACCGTCGTCACGGCGACCGGGCCGCGCACGCTCCCGCCGGGTGAGCTGACCGTCCACAGTGGAGAGCGCCTGGTCTTCGCCACCAACGCGCCTGTGCCCGACGTCAGCGACGGCGCGGCGCTCGGCGGCCCCGACTGGCAGCGGCCGCTGCTCGACCTCGACAAGGGCTACCCGCTGCTGGGCACGTGGGCCGTGCTCATCGCGACCATGCTGGGCACCATGGGCCTGCCCCACGTGCTGATGCGCTTCCACACCAGCCCGGACGGCCGCGCCGCCCGCCGGACCGCCGCGATCACCGTGGCGCTGCTCGGCGTGTTCTACCTGTTCCCCGGCGTCTACGGCGTGCTCGGGCGCGTGCTGGTGCCCGAGATCTACCTCTCCGGCGACACGGACACGGTTGTCGTCGCATTGCCGGCACAAGTGGACACCGGCTGGGCCGGCGAGCTGTTCACGGCGCTGCTCACCGCGGGCGCGTTCGCGGCGTTCCTGGCAACGTCGCTGGGGCTGCTGCTGGTGATGTCCGGCGCCATCGCCTACGACCTCATGCCCGGGGGCCTGCGCCGCCTGCGGGTGACCGTCGTGTTCGTCGCGGTGGCGATGGTGGTGCTGTCGCTGCCGTCGGCGCAGCTCGACGCCGGGGTGCTCGTGACGTGGGGCTTCACCGTGGCCGCGTCGACGTTCTGCCCGCTGCTCGTGCTCGGCATCTGGTGGCCGCGGCTCACCGCCGCGGGCGCGATCAGCGGCGTGGTCACGGGGCTCGTCGCGTCGTCCGGCTCGATCCTGTTCGCCCTGGCCGGGCCGCGCCTCGACGGCTGGGTGGCGATCTTGGTGTCACAACCGGCACCCTGGTCGGTACCACTCGCGTTCGGCGTGATGGTGGCCGTCTCCCTGCGCGGCCGCCCGCCGTCCTGGGCCGGCGCGGCGATGCTCCGCCTGCACCTCGACGAGCGAGCGCCCGGCCCGGAGCCGCCCCATTCGTCCGCACCCGCGTACCGCTCGTCGACCGTTCGTCGTGTCGCCCGGCGTTTGAACCGCTGACGCTTCCTCGTGGGCGCTCGCCTCCCTACTGTGGCGCGGACCACAATTCGCAGCGTCGCGAGGGAGTGACGATGAGTCCCACCGACACCGACCTGACCGGCGACCCGCCGGACATGGACTGGGAACACGTACAGGAGAGTGCCGAGTTCAGGCAGCTGCGCCACCGCTTGCGCAGCTTCGTCTTCCCGATGACTGCGCTGTTCCTCGTCTGGTACCTGCTCTACGTGCTGCTGGCCGACTACGCCCACGGCTTCATGAGCACGAAGATCGCCGGCAACTTCACCGTGGGCCTGCTGTTCGGCCTGCTGCAGTTCGTGTCGACGTTCCTCATCACGTGGCTGTACGTGCGCTACGCCAACCGCAAGCTCGACCCGTTGTCCGAGCGGATCCGCGACGACATCGAGAGCCCGGCCGCGAAGGAGTCCGAATGAAAACCCTCGCAGCAGGCGTCGAGGGCAGCAACCCGACGTTGAACATCATCATCTTCGGTGTGTTCGTGCTGATTACGCTCGTGATCGTGTTCCGCGCGAGCCGCAACACGAAGACGGCCTCCGACTACTACGCGGCCGGGCGCGCGTTCACCGGCCCGCAGAACGGCATCGCGATCAGCGGTGACTACCTGTCGGCCGCGTCGTTCCTCGGCATCGCGGGCGCCATCGCGGTGTACGGCTACGACGGCTTCCTGTACTCGATCGGTTTCCTCGTGGCCTGGCTGGTCGCGCTGCTGCTCGTGGCCGAGCTGCTGCGCAACACCGGCAAGTTCACGATGGGCGACGTGCTGGCGTTCCGCATGCGGCAGCGTCCGGTGCGGGCCGCGGCGGCGATCTCGACGCTGATCGTGTCGTTCTTCTACCTGCTGGCCCAGATGACCGGCGCCGGCGGCCTGGTGGCGCTGCTGCTGGGCATCGAAGGCAAGGCCGCGCAGTCGGTGGTCATCGCCGTGGTGGGCGTGATCATGATCGCCTACGTGCTCATCGGTGGCATGAAGGGCACCACGTGGGTGCAGATCATCAAGGCCGTGCTGCTCATCGTCGGCGCGCTCGCGATGACGCTGTGGGTGCTCGGCAAGTACGGCTTCAACTTCTCGGCGCTGCTGCAGGGCGCCGTCGACAAGGCGGGCAAGGCCGGTGAGACGCTGCTCGGGCCGGGCAAGCAGTACGGCGCCACGGGAACGTCCAAACTGGACTTCTTCTCGCTCGGCATCGCGCTGGTCCTCGGCACCGCGGGCCTGCCCCACGTGCTGATGCGCTTCTACACCGTGCCGACCGCCCGCGACGCCCGCCGCTCGGTGGTCTGGGCGATCGTACTGATCGGCGTGTTCTACCTGTTCACGCTGGTCCTCGGCTACGGCGCCGGCGCACTGGTCGGCCCCGACGAGATCAAGGCCGCCCCGGGCGGCGTGAACTCGGCGGCGCCGCTGCTCGCGCTCAACCTCGGCGGGCCCGTGCTGCTGGGCCTGATCTCGGCGATCGCGTTCGCCACGATCCTCGCCGTGGTGGCCGGCCTGACGATCACCGCGTCGGCCTCGTTCGCGCACGACGTGTACGCGAACGTGATCAAGCGAGGCAAGACGAAGCCGGGTTCGGAGGTGCGCGTCGCCCGGATCACCGCCGTGGTCATCGGCGCGGTCGCGATCATCGGCGGCATCCTGGCCAACGGGCAGAACGTCGCCTTCCTCGTGGCGCTCGCCTTCGCGGTCGCGGCGTCGGCCAACCTGCCGACGATCCTGTACTCGCTGTTCTGGAAGCGGTTCAACACCCAGGGCGCGCTGTGGAGCATCTACGGCGGGCTCATCGTTTCGCTGGTGCTGATTGTCTTCTCACCTGCGGTCTCGGGCAAGCCGATCGACGCGAAGACGGGCAAGAGCGCGTCGATGCTGCAGGGCGTCGACTTCCACTGGTTCCCGCTCGACAACCCGGGCCTGGTGTCCATCCCGGTCGCCTTCTTCCTCGGCTGGCTCGGCACGATGCTGTCGAAGGAGCGCAACGCGAAGAAGTACGCGGAGATGGAGGTGCGCGCCCTGACGGGTGCGCATGCGGAGAAAGCTGTGCAGCACTGAGGTTTGTCTGCTTCGAGCGGGCCGGGACTCTCGAGTCCCGGCCCGCTTTGTTGGTTCAGTACGGCACTTTCCCCGCAGCCAGGTCATCCAGAACGCCTCCGAGCAGGCCGCGCATGTGACGCCACAGGCCCGCGCCCAGGGAGATACGGGCGACGCCGAGGGAGGCGAGGGCGGGGAGGCCCGGGCCGCCGTGGGGCAGGGACGCGTTGACGGCGCCGGTTTCGCGGACGAACTCGGCGAGGAGGTCCGGGTCGGTCAGTGTGATCGGGTAGACGCAGTCGGCGCCGGCCGCGAGGTAGGCCTGGCCACGGGTGACGGCGTCGGCGAAGACGGCGTGGGGGTCGGGGGCGCCGATGAACGCGTCGATGCGGGCGTTGATCACCAGGTCCTGGCCGGCGGCTTGGCGCAGGGCGGCCAGGCGATCGGCTTGGTCGGTGACGGGCCGCAGCTCGCTTCGTGAGTGGTCGGTGTCCTCGAGGTTGAAGCCGGCCGCGCCAAGGTCCAGCAGGCGGTCGACCAGCTCGGCCGGGATGAGGTCGTAACCGCTTTCCGCGTCGACGGTCACCGGCACCGACACCGCCCGGACGATGCGCGCGGCCGCGAGCAGCATTTCGCCGGCGGGGGCGGCTTCGCCGTCGGCGTGGCCGAGCGCGGCGGCGACGGCCGCGGAACTCGTGGCCACGACCGGGAACCCGGCCGCTTCCACCAGCCGGGCCGAGTCGGCGTCCCACGCGTTGGGCAGGACCAGCGGCCGGCCGGGCACGTGCAGCGCCCGGAGTTCGGCGGCGCTCACGCTTCGCGGTCCGGGAGCTGGGCCATGGCCGGGTAGGTCTCGGGCACACCGCGCCCGAGGCAGATGCGGTTCGACATGCCGTTCACGCTAGCGGCAACCGGGCCCACCCGTGTGGTCCAGTCCCGGGCCGGAAGTGTGGACGAGTTCAGGCCTCGACGTGCACCTCGGCTGGTGGCCCTCCCGCGGACGAGCGGGCCTGGCCGGCGCGATCCGTGCGGCCGCCGGCAACGGTGGGGCCCCGCCGTGCCCTCGACGGTCCGTCCACAAGGGAACCCGGCGGAGCCGCACCTGCTGGATTCTGAAGCCGGGGCACGCGTTGACCGGTGCAGGCGCTGCGGGAGATATCGAGCTACAACCCGAGCGGCAGCACCAGCTCCAGGTTGGTCTTGCGCGACGGGGCGCCGTCGGTGGGTTCGCCGCCCGGTTCGGGCACGATGCCGCCGGCGGCGACGCGGTCGAGGGTGTTCAGGCCGAGCGGCCCGACGGTGCCGAACACGGTGTAGTCGGGGCGCAGGGTGGAGTCGCCGTAGACGAGGAAGAACTGGCTGCCGTTGGTGTCCGGGCCGGCGTTGGCCATGGCGACCAGGCCACGGGAGTAGATGCGGGCCGCCGGGTTGGAGGCCGGCGGCAGGTCGGTGGGCAGTTCGTCGCGGAAGCTATATCCCGGGCCGCCTTCGCCGGTGGCCGTCGGGTCGCCGCACTGCAGGACCTTCAGGGTCGGGTAGTCGGTGAGCCGGTGGCAGGTCGTCTGGTTGAAGAAGCCGTGGCGGGCGAGGTGCAGGAAGCTCTGCACCGTGCACGGCGCTTCGGCGCGGTCGAGCGTCAGCGGAAGCAGCCCCTGGTTGGTGATCACGGGGACTGCGACCTTGCCGCGGTCGGGGGTGTGCTGCGGGTCGGGCGGCAGGGGCACGGGACGGGCGGCGGGCTCGTCGGGCGTTTCCGTGTACTGGCAGGCGCCGTGGGTGGTGGTGGGCTCGCTGTTCGCCACTGTCGCGGCGCCCGCTGCCGGCGCGAACGCGGCGAGCAGGGAACCGACGGCCAACGTGGTGACGAGGAGCTTTTTCATGCGTTTCCTCCCAGTGAACCAATCACGGAAGCATAAGCAGGGTTCGAACCAATCGGCATCCGGCGAAAGTGGGAGGCTCACGAAACGCTGACGGGCTCCTGACAACCGTTCCCTAACGTCGCGGGTCATGATCACTCGCCTCTTCCTCAGCGCGGTGGCGGCCGCCGCGGTGGCCTGCGCGCTGCCCGCCGTCGCGTCCGCCGCGACCGGACCGGTCGTGCAGCCCCTGGCCGTGTCCGCGGCCGAACAGCAGGCCGTGCTCGACTACTGGACCCCCGAACGGATGAATGCGCTCACGCAGCCGTCGTCGGACAACCCGCCGACGGGCGGCCCCGACGGGGCGCCCTGGACCACCGCCAACGCCGTGGCCAAAACCGTCGGCCGGCTCTTCTTCACCGACCACGGCGAGGACGCCAGCTGCACGGCCACCGTGGTGGACAGCACGAACCGCAGCACCGTCGTCACGGCCGGGCACTGCGTGAACAACACCGACCTCCTCGGCGAGGACAACCAGTGGAACGCCCACTCGATGTTCATCCCGGGCTACCACGACGGGCAGGCGCCGTACGGGAAGTTCGTCGGCCGCTTCGGCGTCGCGGACAGCACGTGGCTCGCGAACGACCAGATCGACGCGCAGAAGTTCGACACCTTCGACCAGGCGTTCGTGGTCCTCAACCGCGGCGCGCACGGCGTTTCCGTGCAGGACAAGGTGGGCGCCGCGCAGAAGATCGGCTTCGACCGGCCGGGCAGCGCCGACGTGGTCCAGTTCGGCTACCCCCGCGCCTCGGCCGACCCCGCGCGCGAAGGCCTGCCCGAGTACACAGGCGCGCGCCTGGCGTTCTGCACGGGCCCGACGCGCGAATGGCCGGGCACCCCGGACTTCCTCGACTCGCCGAACCAGTGGGGCACGGCGTGCGTCATGGGCGGTGGCTCCAGCGGCGGCCCGCGCCTGCGCGACTTCAACCCGAAGACCGGCCTCGGCACGGTCGTCGGCGACAACACGGAGGCCGGCTTCTTCGACGCCGCGGGCCAGCCGTGCGACCGCGACGCCGGGTGCACTCGGTATCTGGTGGGCCCCCAGTTCAGCACGGCGGTGACGAAGCCGTTGTTCGAAGCGGCGCAGCACGCCTGACGGGCGGTGGAGGACCGGTTCACGCCGCGTCCTCCACCACACCCCACCACAGGAAATCCCGCGCCCGGGTCGCCGCGACGAGCCTCTGCCGGTCTCGCAGCTCGTCGGCTTCGCGGCGAGCGGCAGCGCTGTTCGCGGAGTCCCGAAGCGGGAACTGGACGGCCAGCACCGCCTGGAAGTCCAGTCCCTTCGCGCGGTGGACGGTGCCGACCTTCACGCGGTCATCCGGCTCCCCGGTGTGCTGTTCGAGGCTCTGCGTCGCCACTCCGGCGCTCTCCAACAGCCGGCGGCACTCGTCGGCGTCGTGTTTGGTGAACGTGATCAGCGCGGTGTGCGCCGGCTCCACGTTCCGCAGCACCGCAGTGAGCGCGCGGGGAAGGTCCGCCTTGCTGCCCGTCCACGTCTGCGTGCGTCCGCCGTCGTTGACCACCTCGGCATCGCGCAGCACGACGCCCGCGGCACCGTCGAGGTCGTCGACGCTGTTGCCCGCGTCGATGCGGCGCGCGAAGTCGAGGATGCCCGACCGGTTGCGGTAGTTGACTTTCAGCACCTCGCCCCGGCCCTGCACGGGGATGCCGGCGTCGGACAGGCGCCACCCACCGGGATAAACCTGCTGCTGGCCGTCGCCGACGAGCAGCAGCCGGTTCGGCCCGTCGCCCGCGACCTCGCGGAGCAATCGCAGGCCGACGAGCGTGATGTCCTGGACCTCGTCGACGACGACCAGCGCATACGGGTTGTCGAGCGGCCGTTCGACCAGCGAAGCGTGCGCCGCGGTGAGCACGTCGTTGTAGTCGTGCACCCCGCGCTCGACGAGATTGTCGCGATACGCCTCGTACAGCGCCCAGACCCGTTCACGGTGCGCGTCACCGAGCGCCAGCCGGCGGCCTCGGCGCGGGACCTTCTTGTACTCCTCGAGAGTCCGCAACCCTCGGCCCTTGATCACGCGGTCGACCTCGGTGCGCCAGTACTCGAAATCCGGTTCGATCTCCTCCAGTGCGGCGTGATGGCGCGCCCGTGCCCGGTTGAACGCGGTGTCGATGCCGCCGCGCTGCACGTTCAGCTCCACCCCGCGACCCGCGAGCAGCCCGCGAACCCACGCGTGCAGGTTCACGAACTCCGCGCGCCCCTCCAGCTCGGGTGCCAGCCGGCGGAACGCCGCCGCGTGCACCGTCGGCAGAGTCCGGACGAACGTGGTGAACAGCAGCGGGCCCACGCTCCGCCGGCCCACGTGACGCATGCGGTGCAACGCGACCACCGTCTTGCCCGTGCCGGCCGGCCCGCTGATCCGGGCGGGGCCGCCGTACTCGCGCGCGACGATGGCGTGCTGCTGCGGGTGCAGGAACGTCATCCAGCTCTCGAACGGCCTCTTCAACGCTGCCGTCAGCTGGCCTTCGGCGACGTCCTGCGCGGCCAGCAGCCCGGCTGCTTCAGGCTCGCGCTCGGGTGTCTTCACCGACAGGGCCGAGTACTCGGGCAACCGCTGGACCACGGCCGACGCCAATTCGGCCACCTGGCGACGGGTCAGCCCGGCGTCGCCCCGGCGGAGCACCTTGTCCAGGTCCGCCACCGGAAGCACCCAGTACGGCCCGGCTCCGCGCGGCGACCGGGTGGCACCGCCGATCACCACGAGCGTGATGGCGGTCGGCGCAAGCAGGCGGCCTTGCGAACCGCGGATCGACGCGAACCGCTCTTCGGCGTGCCTCAGCACGGCCTGACCCGACTCGGGCGGCCGGTCCGCGACGACCACGGCGAACACCCCGGCCGGCCCCAGCAGGAACGCGTCGGCGGTTTCCGCCGGCGCGGGCAGATCCGACCGGAGCAGAACGTGCCAGCCTTCCGCCGTGTGCGCCACCAACTCGCCGAACACGTTGCGCCGCAACGAGTCCAAATCCGGAAAGCGCTTCGCCAGCAGCTCCGCCGCCTGACGTTGGACCTGCCTCTTCGCGTGCGCGCTCAGCACCATTCGCTCCCCCTCCTGGTCACTGTCCGCGTTCGGATTATTGCCAGGAGGAACGAGGGGCGGGTGATCTTCGACGGCAATCACCCGGATGCAGCAGTCGCCGCGGAAGATCGAAATCAGCACGTCTGACGCGTCCGCCGACGACAAAGGCCGGGCAGCCGCAACGGGCTGCCCGGCCTTCAGCCGAACCGAAAACTACTTGGCCGCGGGAACCCGCAGCAGCAGCGCGTCACCCTGGCCGCCACCGCCGCAGAGCGCAGCGGCGCCCAGGCCGCCGCCGCGGCGGCGCAGTTCGTGGATCAGGTGCACCGCAAGGCGGGCGCCCGAGGCGCCGATCGGGTGGCCCAGGGCGATGGCGCCGCCGTTGACGTTGACCTTCGACGGGTCCAGGCCGAGCTTCTCGCTGGCGACCACACCGACCGCGGCGAACGCCTCGTTGATCTCCACCAGGTCGAGGTCGCCGACGTCGAGCTTGGCCTTCGCCAGAGCCTTGCGGATGGCGTTGGACGGCTGCTCGTGCAGCGACGCGTCGGGGCCGGCGACGACGCCGTGGGCGCCGATCTCGGCCAGCGGGGTGAGGCCCAGCTGGGCGGCCTTTTCGGGGCTGGCGACGATCACGGCCGCGGCACCGTCGGAGATCTGCGACGACGAGCCGGCGGTGATGGTGCCGTCGGAGGCGAAGGCGGGGCGCAGCTTGGCGAGGCCGTCGACGGTGGTGTCGGCGCGGACGCCCTCGTCGGTGGAGAAGACGATCGGGTCGCCCTTGCGCTGCGGGATGGTGACCGGCGCGATCTCCTCGCGGAAGAAGCCGGCCTCGATGGCGGCGGCGGCGCGCTGGTGGGAGCGCGCGGAGAACTCGTCCTGCTGCTCGCGCGTGATGCCGTAACGCGCGTTGTGCTTCTCCGTCGAGGCGCCCATGGCGACCTGGTCGAACGCGCAGAAGAGGCCGTCGTAGGCCATGTGGTCGAGCATGGTCACGTCGCCGTACTTGAAGCCGCCGCGGGACTTCGGCAGCAGGTGCGGCGCCTGCGTCATCGACTCTTGGCCGCCCGCCACGACGAGGTCGAACTCGCCGGCGCGGATGAGCTGGTCGGCGAGCGCGATGGCGTCGAGGCCCGAGAGGCACACCTTGTTGATCGTGAGCGCCGGGACGTCCATCGAGATGCCCGCGGCGACGGCGGCCTGGCGCGCCGGGATCTGGCCCGCGCCCGCGGTGAGGACCTGGCCCATGATCGTGTACTCGACCTCGGACGGCGAAACCCCGGCCTGCTCCAGCGCGGCCTTGATGGCGATGCCACCGAGCTGCGCACCGGTGAAGTCCTTCAGCGAGCCGAGCAGCCGCCCGATGGGGGTACGGGCCGCACCCAGGATCACGGAACCGGACACGTCGTCCTCCCAAGAATTAGGAACACCTACAGTCTCACGACTGTACCCGGGCCTACGGCTTCTTGATGGAGCCAGTGTGAGGGGGCGCACGTCTTGGATGGACTCCGTGGATTTCAGGGGGCTTCACCAGGGTAGTGGCCTTTATCCTGCCCCCATGAACACTGAGTCCATCCAAGCCGTGCTCACCCCGTTCGTGACCGCGATCGACCACGTCGGGATCGCGGTTCCCGACCTCGACGAAGCGATCGCGTTCCACAAGGAGCACTTCGGCCTGGAGGTCGCGCACGAGGAGGTGAACGAGGAGCAGGGCGTCCGCGAAGCGATGCTGCGCGCCCCCGGCACCGCGGGCACCGAGACGATGATCCAGCTCCTCGCGCCCCTGCGCGACGACTCGACCATCGCGAAGTTCCTCGGGCGCAACGGTCCCGGCCTGCAGCAGCTCGCCTTCCGGGTGTCCGATGTGGACGCCGCCGCGGCTGCGTTGAGGGAGCAAGGGCTGAGGCTGCTGTACGACGAGGCCAAGCGTGGGACGTCGAACAGCCGGGTGAACTTCGTGCACCCGAAGGACGCTGGTGGGGTGCTGGTGGAGTTGGTGGAACCGGCGGCGCACTAGGACTCGCGGGCGTGTCCGCGAGAAGTGGGCCTTGAACAGGCGGAGAACCCGAAGGTCAGCTCGACGAACTTCGGCAACGGCATCTTTCTGTCGTGCCGACCCGTCATACTTGATCTCCCTTACGCACCGCCGCCACAGCCCGGAGGACCCGCCGCATGGCCAGCCAACTCCAGGAAGCCGCCAGTCAGCTCCAAGCCCTCGCAACCAGCCTGCCTTTGGCCGCTGCTCAGGCGATCACCCAGGAGCTGGACAGCGTCGCCACCCAGGCCGCCGCGATTGTCGGCGGCACTCCTCACGAAGCGGTCGTTGCCGAGATCCAGAAGGTCAGCCAGGAGATCGGCCAGACCGTCGGCGCGCAGCTCCAAGGCCTAGCCCAGCAGCTGGAGGCAGTCGCTGCTGCTATCGCCGGCGGCTCGTAGATTCACCCCGGAGCGCGTCCAGCAGGGCCGCCTAGAAAGTCTTCACCAACGCCCGTACCCGCGGAGCAGCAGCGAGTACAGCGGGCCCGTGACCGCGTCGGCAATTCACCCATCGGTTCGTCGCCGGCGAAAGGGGAATGGGTGCGCTCCGATGGCACGATCATTCCGATCCGCAGCGGCACTGGCGACGAGTACTACCCGCGGGTCAACGAGTTCGTTGCCGCGAACCTTCCACCTGCTCGGAGGAAGGTCGCGCGGCTGGCCGCGCATATGGAGGTCAAGGTCGCGATCGAGATGCGCAACCGGGGCCTGACCGAAGAGACGGTAGTCGTCGACCGTTCGGTGTGCGGTACCCGAGAGTTCGACCGCTCAGCTCCGTTGACCTGCGACAAGCAGCTCGAGACCACGTTCCTTGCTCCCGGCTCCACCCTCCACGTCGTCCAACCGGACGGCGGTACCATCACCTACACAGGACGGGAGGAAGACGCGTGAGTCTCACCGCGTATGGCCCCACCTTCCAAAACGGTGAGGAAGGCGGGTTCAACCGCCGGCTCACCAGCGCGGACGACGTGCGGCAGCTGGTCGATCTGCTGGCTCAGGACGGCGTCTTCACCGCCACCGTGGAATCCGAACACGGCGTCGTCGACGTCCATGTCCAGCACGGCTACGGCTATCTCCTCTACAACGGCGAGGAGATGATCGCCGCTTACGCCATCGGCGACCCCGCATCACCGGAAGTCACCGATTCCGAAACCGGCTTCCCCGCGGGATCCGGAATCCCGCTCGACCAATTCACGAACGCCCTGCTTGAACTGCTCAAGACGGGGCGGCTCCCGCAGGCCGTCCGATGGAACGGCACCCTGATGCCCGCGGCGGACTGACTCCGGAACCGGCCGCTCGCTAGGACTCTTTCGCCTTCGCCGACAACGCGTTGGCCAGGAAGACGAGCTCGCCGTCGAACTCGGCCGGGAGGTCGTCGCCGGAGTGGCGGGCCGTGGCGTGGCGGTGGCTGACGGCGCGGGCGAGCAGGCCGGAGGCGCTGTCGAGGTCGGCGACGGCGAGGCGCCCGCCCGTGGCGGCCACGATCACCGCGCGGACCAGGCGCACGAGGTGCTGGAAGCGTTCTCCGAGGGCGTCGCGCACGACGTAGTGGGTGTCGGCCTCGCGCCAGAGGACGTGGGAGAGGCCGAGTGAGCCGGTGAAGCGGCGGTCGAGCTCCGAGACGAGCCGGCGCAGCGACCCGGCGAGGTCACCGGGCACCACGACGGCGGCGGGCTCGATGTTCTCGTCGGGCAGCCGCGCGACCAGGGCCGCCAGCAGGTCGGACTTGCGGCGGAAGTAGTAGTGGACCAGACCCTTCGGCACCCCGGCGCGCTCCGCGATGCGGGACGTCGGGGTGGCGTCGAAGCCGGACTCGGCGAAGAGCGCTTCAGCCGCGCAGAGGATCCGCTCCTTCGCCGAGTCATCCGTCATGTCAGCTCCTTCAGTGCGGCATCGCCGTCCGGTGGGCGGCGGTGGCCATCGGCATCGCGGCGGCGCCGGCGATGATCGTGAGCGCACCGGCTACCCAGGACGTCCAGGACGCCCCGTTGAGTTCGGTGTACCCCATCACCCACGGCGCGATGAACAGCAACACCCCGAGGACGACCTGGATGCCCTCGCCGTAGACGGCACCGGGCGCCGCGAGCGACACCAGGCCGTCGATGGCGATCAGCGCACCGAGGATCACCATCGTCCACATCGTCATCGTGTCCGTGCTCAGCCAAAGGGGTGAAAGAGCGGCGACAACACCGATGACGACCTCGGCCCAGTCGTGGGGCCGGGTCCAGGCGCGCGTCGAGACTTCACTCATTCGTGCTCACCTCCGCAGAGAACCTGCTGTTCAGGAAGTTTCCCTGCTTCGATCATGCGCCTTGGTTGGCCGGCCGGTCAAGATCTGTGGGTCACAGTTGCGCACAACCGGTTCCGGCGTGGTTTTCGGCCATCGGGCTACTGTGTTCGGCCGCTCGGCGCAGGCTCGTCCGGACACCGTGGGTGCTCACCCGTCCGTGACCCCGTAGCGGCTACGGTAGGGCCATGAGCCTTGGCGAGGAACGGGAGCTTGTGCCGCTGGGAGCCGGCTTCGACGTGGCGAAGCGCGGGTACAGCCGAGCGCAGGTCGACGAACATCTGGAACGGCTCGATGCCGACCTGAAGATGCTCACCGGCGACCGCGACGCCGCCATCGCCCAGGCGGGTGATCTGGCCCGGCAGCTGGAGATCGCGCGCGGTGAGATCGCCGACCTGCGCGGGCAGGTCGACCGGCTGGCGCAGCCGCCGACGAGCGTCGAGGGCCTGTCCGAGCGCCTGCAGCGGATGCTGCGCCTGGCGCAGGACGAGTCCGCCGACACGCGGGCGCGCGCCGAGGCCGAGGCCGGCCACATCCGCGCCAAGGCGGAGACCGACGCCAGCGCCATGCGCGCGCGGTACGAGCAGCTGCTCACCGAGCTCGACCTGCGCCGCAAGGAGATGGAAGCCGAGCACCGCAAGGTCCTCGAGGACGCCCGCGCCGAGGCGAAGTCGATCACCGACAAGGCCGAGGCCGAGCGCAACAAGCTCGACGCGGAGTCCGAGGCCCGCCGCACGCAGGTCGAAGAGGACTTCGAGATCGCCATGGCCGCCCGCCGCACCGAGGCGATGCGCGTGCTGGCCGAGCAGGAGGCCGCGTCGAAGGCCGAAGCCGAGCGCCGCGTGCGCGAAGCCGCCGAGGACGCCGCCGCCATCCGCGCCAAGGTGCTGGAAGAGGAAACAGCCGCCCGCGCCGACATCGAGCGCCGCCAGCGCGAGTCCGTCGCCGACGCGAACAAGCGCAAGCAGGACTCGATCACCGAGGCCAACGCCCGCCTCGCCGAAGCCGCCGACGAGGCCCGCCGCCGCGTCCGCACAGCCACCGACGAGTCCAACCGCCGCATCACGCAGGCCAACGAACGCGTCGAGGCGCTGCGCAACGTCCGCACCAGCCTCGCCGAACAGGTCCGCCAGGCGCGCACCGTGCTCGCCGAGGCCCACCACGTCCTCGGCGAGACGGACACACTGGTGCCGGCGGACATCAAGGCCTCCATCGAGCCGAAGACCCCGGTCGCGGCCGCTGCCCCCGCTGCTTCGACCGGCTCGGGTTTGGGTTCGAGCGCGGGTTCGAGCTCCAGCTCGGCTTCGGCTTCGGCGGAAGGCGACGTCGAGAAAACGGTCCGCCTCCGCACCAGCGACGTCCCCAAGCCCAAGCCCCAGCCCCAACCCGCCTCCGGCCACCCCGGCAAACCCACCGGCGACTGACCTCCGGGCCAAGGCAAGCACCCTCCAGACCCGGCCGAGCCGGGGCCGCGGCGAGCACCGCGACCCCGGCTCGATCGCTCTCGCGGTTGGGCGCTCACACTGACCGCTGCCGACGGCGAAGTCACGAAGTTCTCCCCTTGAACAGCTCAAACACGCTGCGGGCCAACCCCACACTTGACCGCCGATAACGCGCGGTCTCGACCACCAGCCGCCGGCCCACTCAGCCTGGAGCAAGGCCACCGCCGGCAACCCACCCGCGCGGTACCAGCCGCCGACACCCCCAACCCACCTCGGCCGCCACCATTGCCTCTTCGGCTTCACCGGGTGCAGCCACCCCCGCCCTCGGCTGACGCGCCCGCGGCCACCGGGCGCTGAAGGCGACCAATAACGCAAGATCGCACCCACCTCGCCTCGGACCCTCCGGCCACCTCCCCGACGCAGCGACACATCCCGCCTCAACAGACAAAGCCCCGAACGACCAGGCCTTCAGGCGACCACCCCGCGAGATCGCCCCCAACTCGCCTCGGACCCTTCGGCCGCCGTCTCGGGGTGCGAACTCAGCCGCCCTCAGCTGACGAAGCCCGCGAACGACCAGGCCCTGAAAACGATCACAACACGAGACCGCACCCAACCCGCCTCAGACCCTCCGGCCACCTCCCCGAGGCAGCGGCATATCCGGACTCAGCAGACAAAGCCCCCGAATCACCACGCCCTCCAGTCGACCACCACGCGAGATCGCCCCCCACTCACCTCAGACATTTCGGCCGCCGTCTCGGGGTGCGGACTCAACCACCCTCAGCAGACGAAGCCCCCGAACGACCAGGCCCGGAAGGCGACCACAACGCGAGATCGCGCCGGTGTTGGGATCGGGCGGTGCGATCGGCCGCCAGGCCGATCAGACCGCTCGATCCCGGCACCGGCTCAAAGGCGATCTCGCCGCCCCGGCGGAGCCGGGGCAAAAAACACCAGCGAGCCCGCCGTTCGCCCCGGCGGAGCCGAGGCGAACGGCGGGCGAGCCAACTGGCGAGTAACCTTCCCCCGACAAGAGGGGCGGAGCTGCCCCGATTCGGGATCGCCGGGAGGTTTCGGATGGCTGTCTATCGGACCGTGGTGGTGGGGACGGACGGGTCGGACTCGTCGTTCGCCGCGGTGGATCGGGCGGCGGGGGTGGCCGCGGATGCCGAGGCGAAGCTGGTCGTGGTGTGTGCGTACTACCCCGCCAGCAAGCACGACGTGGAGCAGGCGCAGGACGAGCTGGGCGACGAGGCCTACCAGGTCGTCGGGTCGGCGCCGGCGGAGGACACGTTGCAGAGTGCGCGCGATCGGGCCGCGAAGGCGGGGGCGAAGGACATCCAGACCATCGCCGTGAACGGGGAGCCGGTGCACGCGTTGCGGAAGGTCGTGCACGAGACGTCGGCCGATCTGCTCGTGGTGGGCAACCGCGGTCTCAACACGCTCGCCGGGCGGATCCTCGGCTCGGTGCCGGCGGAGGTGGCGCGCAAGTCGGGTGTCGACGTGCTGATCGTGCACACGACCTGAGCCGTGGCCGAAACCCCTGAGGTGCAGCACCAGCTGGAGAAGCTCCTCCTCGGCGGGCCGCGCAAGTACACCCGGCTCGAAGTGGCCCGAAAGGCCGGGGTGCCCGAGGAACGTTCGCGCCGGCTGTGGCGCGCGCTCGGGTTCGCGGCGGCCGAGGACGACGAGGTGGTGTTCACCGACGCCGACGTCGAGGCCATGCGCACCGCCGACCAGCTCATCGCGTCCGGGCTCGTGGCGCGCAACCTCGAGGTCGCCGTGACGCGCGCGCTCGGCCAGCACCTGTCGCGCCTGGCCGAGTGGCAGGTGCACATGCTGTGGTCGCTCATCGCCGGAAACCCGGGCCTCGACGACAGCCAGGTCACCAAGCTCGTCGCGCGGCTGCTGCCCGAGCTGGAGCAGGTGCAGAACTTCGTGTGGCGCCGTCACCTCGTGGCGTACGCCGGGCGCGCCTTCGCGACCGACGAGGACCTGGAGGCGCGGCCGCAGGTCGTCGGCTTCGTCGACATGGTGGGCTACACCAAGATGACCCGCGAGGTCGACGAGGACGAGCTCAGCCACGTGCTCGACGCGTTCGAGTCACTGGCCGCGGGTGTGGTCGCCGACCACCGCGGCCGGATCGTGAAGATGATCGGCGACGAGGTCTTCTTCGTCACCGACTCCCCCGGCTCGGGCGCCGAGATCGCCCTCACGCTCACCGAACGCGCGTCGGCGTCGGACGACCTGCCAGCGGTCCGCGCGGGGCTGGCTTCGGGGCGGGTGCTGTCCCGCTTCGGCGACGTCTACGGCTCCGTCGTGAACCTCGCAGCGCGGCTCACGTCCGTCGCGCGCCCCGGCACGGTGCTGGTCGACCGCGAGCTGGCGGCCGAGCTGGAGCACCTGCCGGAGTACGACCTGCGGTCCCGCCGGCCCGTCGCCGTGCGCGGGTACAACCGGCTGCGGACGTCGGTGCTGCGGCGGGCCCAGGACGGGCCGTCCGGGAAGTTCGCGGAGGCCCAGGAACGCGCGGCCGAGGCCATGGGCCTGCCCGACACCACCCGCCCCGCCACCGAACCGGACAGTCCCGAAGACCTCACGCTGGGGTCCCGGCGCCGGCGCCGCAGGCGCTGATCAAGCGTCGTAGTCCACCGTCACGCGCTCGCTCGCCGGGTGCGACTGGCACGTCAGCACGAACCCCGCGTCCACCTCGGCCTTCTCCAGCGCGAAGTTCCGCCGCATGTCCACCGCACCGTCGGTGACGCGCGCCCGGCACGTTCCGCACACGCCGCCCTTGCAGGCGAACGGCAGGTCCGGCCGGAACTTCTGCGCACCGTCCAGAATGGACGATTCCTGCGGCAGGCTCATCGTCGTCGAACGGCCGTCGAGGATGAGCGTGACCTCCGACGCGGCGCCGGCCACGGCCGGGTCGACGTGCTTGACCGGCTCCGGCGGCACGTCGTCCACGTAGAACAGCTCCTGGTGGACACTCGACTCCGGCACGCCCAGGGCCGTCAGCACCTCCTGCGCGGCGGCGACCATCCCGAACGGCCCGCACAGCCAGAAGTGGGCCACCGACTCCACCGGCACCAGCGAGCCGAACAACACGCGCAGCTTGTCGGCGTCGAGGCGGCCGGTGAACAGCTCGGCCTCGCGCGGTTCCCGCGACAGCACGTGGATGAGCTCCAGCCGCGCCGGGTAGCGGTCCTTCAAGTCGGCCAGCTCGTCGGCGAACATCACCGTGTCCGTGCGGCGGTTGCCGTACAGCACGGTGACGGTGGCGTCCGGCGTCGCGAGCAGCGACGCGACGATCGACAGCACCGGCGTGATGCCCGAGCCGGCCGCGATCAGCACGTGGTGACCGCCCGTGGTCAGATCCGGCGTGAAGGTCCCCGTCGGTGCGGAGACCTCGACGACGTCACCAGGGCGCACGTCCTGCACGAGCCACGACGAGAACACGCCCTCGGGAACCAGGCGCACGCCCACGCGTGGCCGCCGGCCGGCCGGAGCGCAGATCGAGTACGACCGGCGCTCGTCCCGGCCGTCGACGGTGCGGCGCAAGGTCAGCGACTGGCCGGGCGCGAAGGCGAACGTCTCGGCCAGCTCCTCCGGCACGTCGAAGGTCACGGCGACCGCGTCGTCGCACAGCCGCTCGACGTCGGCCACCCGCAGGGAGTGGAAGCCGGTGCGCCGGGAAATCGTGCTGGTCAACTCAGATCTCCTTGACGTGTTCGAACGGTTCCAGGCACGCGCGGCAGCGGCGCAGCGCCCGGCACGCGGTGGCGCTGAACCGCGACTGCTCCACCGTGTCGAGCGACCCGCAGTGCGGGCACGCGATGCGCGACACGGGCGGTGACAACGTGAGCGGCACCGGTCCACTCGCCCGCCGCGGGGCGGCACCCGGCGGCGCGATGCCGGCCTCGGCGAGCTTGCGCCGCCCGTCGGCCGAGATCCAGTCGGAGGTCCACGCCGGTTCGAGCACCGTGCGGATCTCGACGTCGGCGTAGCCGGCGCCCAGCAGCGCGTGCTCCAGGTCGTCGCGCATGGTGTCCATGGCCGGGCAGCCGGTGTAGGTGGGGGTGATGGCCACCGTCACGCGACCGTCCTCTTCGGACACCGACCGCAGCACTCCGAGGTCGGCGAGCGTGAGCATCGGCAGCTCCGGGTCGGTCACCGTGGCGGCCACGGCCAGCGCGGTCACCATGTCGCGTCCGGCATCGCCCGCGCCACGCTCTGCAGCTGCGCCAGCAGGAACCCCATCTGCTCCGTGTGGACGCCGTCGCGCCCGGTCCGGCCGGACACGCCGGCCACGGCACCCGAAGTCGGCCGCTCCAGCGTCGCCGCGGCCAGCACCTGGTCGAGGACGACGTCGAACTCCGGGCGCAAAGTAGCCGCGTCCACCAGCTCCAGCGGGTGCGTCTTGAACAGCTCGTCGACGTACGGCCACACCGCGTCGAGGCCCTCCTGCATGCGCTCGTGCGACAGTTCGGTGCCGTCGCCGAGCCGCACGACCCACTGCGCCGCGTAGTCGCGGTGGTAGGCCAGCTCCTTCACGCCCTTGGCCGCGATCGCCGAGAGCACTGGGTCCACACTGGACTCCGCCGACGTACTCCCTCCTGCGGAGGCGGCATCGGACTCGAGCTGCTGCAGCAACGCCAGCCGCCAGGTCGAGAACACGAGCAGCCGCGCCATCAGGTGGCCGAAGTGGCCCCCACCAAGCTCGGCGAGCCGGACATTGCGGAACTCGTGCTCGGCCCGCAGGAACGCGAGCGTGTCCTCCGAGCGGTCGGTGCCGTCGGCCTTGCCGGCGCGCGCCAACAGCAGGCGGGCCTGGCCGAGCAGGTCGAGGCCGATGTTGGCGATCGCCACCTCGTCTTCGAGCTCCGGCGCGTTCGTGACCCACTCCTGGAGGCGGTGGGAGAACACCAGCGCGTCGTCACCCAGCATCAGGCAGTACGCGGCCAACGCCGAAGCATCCAGCGAAGGCGGAACGGAAGTGTCCACACCGGACAGCGGGTCGGCGAAGCCGGTGCCGAAGGCCCACCGGGCGTCGTTGTCCTCGGTGATGGCCTCGTAGACGTTGTCGAAGGACATCAAGGCCTCACATGTGCGGAACGTTGTCGGGAATGTCGTAGAACGTCGGGTGCCGGTACACCTTGTCGCCGCTGGGCGCGAAGAACGGGTCCTTCTCGTCCGGCGAGGACGCGGTGATGTCCGAAGCGCGCACGACCCAGATCGACACGCCCTCGTTGCGCCGCGTGTAGAGGTCACGGGCGTTGTGCAGCGCCATCTGGTCGTCCGCGGCGTGCAGCGAGCCCACGTGCACGTGGTTCAGGCCGCGCTTGCCCCGCACGAACACCTCGTACAACGGCCAATCGTGCTTCATCGCGAACCTTCCTCTGTTTCCTGGGGCCGAGCCCCAGACCCCGGCCGGGGGGCGAGCCCCCCTGGACCCCCCAACTGCGATTTGGCAGCGTGTGCCACAGCGGCCTCACGCACCCAGGCACCGTCGTCGTGGGCCTGCTTCCGATGCGCAACGCGCTGCTTGTTGCACGGGCCGTTGCCCTGCAACACGTTCTTGAACTCGTCCCAGTCGACGGCACCGAAGTCGTAGTGCTCGCGATCGGCGTTCCAGCGCAGGTCGGGGTCCGGGAACGTGACGCCCAGCGCCTCCGCCTGCGGCACCGACATGTCGACAAAACGCTGCCGCAGCTCGTCGTTGGTGTGCCGCTTGACCTTCCACGCCATGGACTGCGCGGTGTTCGGCGACTCCGCGTCGGGCGGACCGAACATCATCAGCGACGGCCACCACCAGCGGTTCACGGCTTCCTGCACCATATCGCGCTGCTGCTGCGTGCCGCGCATCATCGTCATCAGCAGCTCGTACCCCTGCCGCTGGTGGAACGACTCTTCCTTGCAGATCCGGATCATCGCCCGCGCGTACGGCCCGTACGACGACCGGCACAGCGGCACCTGGTTGCAGATCGCCGCGCCGTCGACCAGCCAGCCGATCACGCCGACGTCGGCGAAGGTCAGCGTCGGGTAGTTGAAGATCGACGAGTACTTCTGCCGGCCGCTGATCAGCTTGTCGGTGAGGTCCGCGCGGTCCGCGCCCAGCGTGGCCGCCGCCGAGTACAGGTAGAGCCCGTGGCCGGCCTCGTCCTGCACCTTCGCGAGCAGGATCGCCTTGCGCCGCAAGGAAGGCGCGCGCGTGATCCAGTTGCCCTCGGGTTGCATGCCGATGATCTCCGAGTGCGCGTGCTGCGCGATCTGGCGGATCATCGTCTTGCGGTAGCCCTCGGGCACCCAGTCGCGCGGCTCGATGCGCTGGTCGCGCTCGATGGTGTGCTCGAAATGGCCGAGCAAGTCTTCTTCGGAAGCGACAGCGGTCACGGCTGCTCCTTCGAAACGAGCGTCAGCACGTCGTACTTCGCCACGGAATCGCCGGTCTGGTTCACGACGTCGGCGTCCCAGCGGACCTCGCCGTACTCCTGGTCGATGCGCGGGGTGATCTGCTTGGCGGTCAGCGTCACGGTGAGCGCGTCGCCTTCCTTGACCGGCGTGAGGAACCGCAGGTTCTCCAGTCCGTAGTTGGCGAGCACCGGGCCCGGCTCCGGCGAGACGAACAGGCCGGCGGCGAACGACACGACCAGGTAGCCGTGGGCGACGATCCCGCCGAACAGCGGGTTCGCCGCCGCGGCGGCCTCGTCGGTGTGGGCGTAGAACGTGTCGCCGGTGAACTCGGCGAAGTGGTCGATGTCGGCGCGGGACACCGTGCGCGGGCCCGCCACCACGGAGTCGCCGACGCGCAGCTCGGCCAGCGACTTGCGGAACGGGTGGTCACCTTCCACGCGCGGCGCGCCCTCGATCCAGCGGCCGGTGACGGTGCTGAGCACCTTCGGGCTGGCCTGCACGGCCGTGCGCTGCATGTGGTGCAGCACGCCGCGGATGCCGCCCATCTCCTCGCCACCGCCGGCGCGACCGGGACCCCCGTGCACGAGCTGCGGCATCGGCGAGCCGTGGCCCGTCGACTCCTTCGCGTCGTCGGCGTCGAGCACCAGCAGCCGGCCGTGGTACGGCGCGACGCCCAGCACGATCGTCCGCGCGAACTCCGGGTCGCCGGTGACGATCGACCCGGCGAGGCTGCCGCCGCCGCGCGCGGCGAACTCGATGACCTGCTCGATCGAGGTGTAGGGCATCAGCGTGGACACCGGCCCGAACGCCTCGACCTCGTGCGGCTCCGAACGCTGCGGGTCGGCTTTCAGCAGCACCGGCGACATGAACGCGCCGGTCGACTCGTCGGCGCCGACCACGTCGACGTGCTCCAGGTCGCCGTAGACGACGCTGCCGGCGTCGAGCAGGGCCTTGAGCGAGCGGCGGACCTCTTCGCGCTGCTCCAGGCTGGCCAGCGCACCCATGCGCACACCCTCGGCGGTCGGATTGCCGACCACGACCTTCGCCAGGCGCGCGCTCGCGGCCTCGGCGACGTCGTCGAGCATCTCTTCCGGCACGAACGCGCGGCGGATCGCGGTGCACTTCTGGCCGGCCTTCACGGTCATCTCCGTGACCAGCTGCTTCACGAACAGATCGAACTCCGGCGTGCTCGGCCGCGCGTCGGGCGCGAGGATCGAGCAGTTCAGCGAGTCGGCCTCCGCGTTGAAGCGCACGGAGTTGCGCACGACCGCCGGGTGCGCGCGCAGCTTCTGCGCGGTGGACGCGGAACCGGTGAACGACACCAGGTCCTGCGCGGTCACGTGGTCGAGCAGGTCGCCGACGCTGCCGGCGATGAACTGCAGCGAGCCCTCGGGCAGGATGCCGGAGTCGATGATCAGCTCGACGAGCTTCGCGGTGAGGTACGCCGTCTGGCTCGCGGGCTTGATCAGGCTCGGCACCCCGGCGAGGAACGCGGGCGCGAACTTCTCCAGCGGCCCCCACACAGGGAAGTTGAACGCGTTGATCTGGATCGCGACGCCGTGCAGCGGCACGGCGATGTGCTGCGCGACGAAGGTGCCGCCCTTGCTCAGTGGCTCCACCGCACCGTCGAGGTACACGGTGCCGTTGGGCAGCTCACGCTTGCCCTTCGAGGCGTAGCTGAACAGCACGCCGATGCCGCCGTCGACGTCGAACTTCGAGTCGCCCAGCGTGGCGCCGGTGCGCGCCGACACCGCGTAGAGCTCCTCGCGGTGCTCGCGCAGGTGCGACGCGAGGGCCTTGAGCAGGGCCGCACGCTGGTGGAACGTGAGCTCACGCAGGGCGGGACCGCCCACGCGGCGGCCGTAGTCGAGCGCGCCGGCGAAGTCGACGCCGGTCGACGAGACGCGCGCGACCTCCTCGCCGGTCGCCGCGTCGTGCAGCGGCGTCCCCTCGTCCGTCGCCGTGTGCCAGCCGCCGGAGACGTAGCTGCGGAGCAAAACCATGGGGCCCGACCCTCTCGCCGTGTCGCGCGGTGTGGCACCCGCGCGGAATTACCAACCGGACGTTCAGTAATTCCATCGTAGCCGCTCCTGGCTCTGATCGGAAGTCCTGCTGCTTGACAGCGAACCTGCCGCACATCTTTACTAACCGCAGGTCTTCATTACCGGCCATTCGGTCAGTTACTCACGGGGAGGTCGCCCGACGTGACGGCGCGCAACGCGGCCCACGCCATGTTCGACACCGACGAGGCGTCGAAGGGCCTGGGCATCGAGCTCGTGGAGGCCGCCGACGGGCGCGCGACCGCCACGATGAAGGTGACGGAGTCGATGGTCAACGGCCACGACATCGCCCACGGCGGCTACCTGTTCCTGCTCGCCGACACCGCGTTCGCCCTCGCGTGCAACACCCACGGACCGGTCACCGTCGCCGCCGGCGCGGAGATCTCCTTCGTCGCGGCCGGCCGCCTCGGCGACCACCTCACCGCCACGGCCACCGAGCGCACCCGCTACGGCCGCAACGGCATCTACGACGTCACCGTGCACCGGGACACCCCCGAAGGGCCCGAAGTCGTCGCCGAGTTCCGCGGCCGCAGCCGCGTCATCGAGAAGAGTCGGGAAACCCGATGAAAGACACCGCCGAAAAGCTCTCCGCGGACGAGCTCGCCGCCCTCCAGCTCGAGCGTCTCCAGTGGACACTGCGGCACGCCTACGCCAACGTGCCCTTCTACACCAAGAAGTTCGACGAGACGGGCGTGCACCCGGACGACTGCAAGGAACTCGCCGACCTCGCGAAGTTCCCGTTCACGACCAAGGCGGACCTGCGCGACAACTACCCGTTCGGCATGTTCGCCGTGCCGCAGCACGAGATCCGGCGTATCCACGCGTCCAGCGGCACCACCGGCAAGCCCACGGTGGTCGGTTACACCGAGCAGGACATCGACACCTGGGCGACCGTGATGGCGCGCTCGATCCGCGCGGCCGGTGGGCGCCCGGGGCACAAGGTGCACGTGGCCTACGGTTACGGCCTGTTCACCGGCGGGCTCGGCGCGCACTACGGCGCGGAAAAGCTCGGCTGCACGGTGATCCCGGCGTCGGGTGGCATGACCGCGCGCCAGGTGCAGCTGATCACCGACTTCCGGCCCGAGATCATCATGGTGACGCCGTCGTACATGCTCACGCTGCTCGACGAGTTCGAGCGCCAGGGCGTGGACCCGCGGGCCAGCTCGCTCAAGGTCGGCATCTTCGGCGCCGAGCCGTGGACCGAGCAGATGCGCGCGGAGATCGAGGAACGCTTCGCGCTCGACGCCGTGGACATCTACGGCCTGTCCGAGGTGATGGGGCCGGGTGTCGCGCAGGAGTGCGTGGAGACCAAGGACGGCCTGCACATCTGGGAGGACCACTTCTTCCCCGAGGTGATCGACCCGTTCAGCGAAGAGGTGCTGCCGTCGGGCGCGCAGGGCGAGCTGCTGTTCACGTCGCTGACGAAGCAGGCACTGCCGATCATCCGCTACCGCACGCGCGACCTCACGCGGCTGATGTCGGGCACGGCGCGGCCCGCGTTCCGGCGCATGGAGAAGGTGACCGGGCGCAGCGACGACCTCATCATCCTGCGCGGCGTCAACGTGTTCCCGACGCAGATCGAGGAGATCGTGCTGCGGACCGACGCCTTGAGCCCGCACTTCCAGCTGGTGCGCTCGACGCGCGGCCGGCTGGACCACCTGACCGTGCGGGTCGAAGCTCGGCACGATGCGTCGGCGGACGCGCGGACGGCCGCGGCGGCGGCGTTGATCGCGGGTGTGAAGGACGGCGTCGGTGTGACGGTGGCCGTCGACATCGTGGAGCCGGACACCCTGGAGCGTTCGGTTGGCAAGATGCGTCGCGTGATCGACGAACGAGACAAGACGTGACCACCTCTCCGGCCCGGCGGGGGCGGCCCGGATACGACCTGGAGTCCTTGCTGCAGGTCGCGGTGAAGCTGTTCAACGAGCGCGGCTACGACGGCACCAGCATGGAAGACCTGTCGCGCAAGCTGGGCATCACGAAGTCCGCCATCTATCACCACGTGCGCAGCAAGGAAGAGCTGCTGCGGCTGTCGGTGGACCGGGCGCTCGACGGGCTGTTCGAGGTCGCGGCGTCCACGGAGCAGCTCGACGGGCGCGCGATCGACCGGCTGGAGCACCTCGTGCGCGGCAGTGTGCTGGTGCTCGCCGACCGGCTGCCGTTCGTGACGCTGCTGCTTCGCGTGCGCGGCAACACGAAGGTGGAGCGTTCGGCGCTGGCTCGCCGGCGCGAGTTCGACCGGCTGGTGACGGATCTGGTCAAGCAGGCCGAAGCCGAGGGCGACGTGCGCCCCGATATCGACCCCGCCGTGGCCGCGCGGCTGCTGTTCGGCACGGTGAACTCGCTGATCGAGTGGTACCGGCCGCGCCGGGGTTCCTCGGGCGCGGAGCTGGCGGACGCGGTGTGCAAGATGGCGTTCGACGGTCTGCGCGCCTGAGCCGCGGCGCCGGCCGAGGTGACATCTGTCGCCGGAAAGTCCCACCCGGCGGCGATTCACTCCCCCGTCGTGGTCCTCGGCGGCCGGCGCGCCTGCCAGAGCATGGCGGCACGCAGCTGCTCGATCAGGACCTCGTCGTCCTCTTCGCTCGGTTCGGCGCCCAGCGGGATCCAGCGTTCGCTGACGAGGGCACCCTCGTCGTAATTGCTGATGACGATGCCGTCGTAGGACAGGTCCGCCGAGCACTCGCCCGGGCACTCGCCGGCGCAGCAGGATTCGTCCACGCGCACCTGGCGGTGCTGCAAGCGCACGCTGACCCAGCGCCCCGAGGGCTGAGCCGTGCCACCCTCCGCATCGCTCATCTGCTCCTACCCCACCGCGCCCGGCCCCCGTTCGATCCGTCGTCCCAGCGGGCGGCGAAGTTACCGGCCGGTTGTTCCGGTTCAATAACGGCCCAGGTGGACCGTACAAATACCGTCACGCGCAAGAGCGGGACACAGTCTTTACGTGCAGTAAACAACTTGTTGACAGCAAGACGGAGGACGACAAGGCTGGCACGATGAGCACCGGAACCCGGCCCACGCGGCGCCGGCTGGAACCGGCCGAGCGCAGGGCCGAGATCCTCGCGGTGGCGCGGCGCCTGTTCGGGGCCGGCAGCTACGCGTCAGTGTCCACTTCGGACATCGCGGCGGCCGCGGGGGTGGCGAGGCCCCTGATCAACCACTACTTCGGCGGCAAGCGCGAGCTGTACCTCGAGGTCGTGCGGCAGATGATGATCGTGCCCGCGCCCGTGGTCGAGTCGCTGCCCGAAGGCCCCGTGCGACGCCGGCTGGAGGTCGGCATCGAGCGCTGGATCGACGTGGTCGACCGCAACCGCGACGCGTGGCTCACCGCGATCGGCCCGGAGTCCGCGGGCCGTGACCCCGAGATCGAGCGGATCATGCTGGAGGCGGACGACGTCGCGGCCGACCGCGTGCTGGCCGGCGCCCTGATGACCGACGTCACCGAGGGCCGTGAAGAGCTGCGCGCGATGATCCGGTCGTACGGCGGGATGTTGCGCGCGGCGTCTCGCGAATGGCTGATCCGCGGCACGCTCAACCGCGCCGAGCTGCGGACGTTCCTCGTGGAATCGATCATGGGCCTGCTCGAGGTCACCTACCCGGCCGTGCTCGCGGAGCGGAACGGCGCGCGTAAGCCGCCGGAGTCGTCCCCGTCCACCGCTTGAACGCGTAGATGAAGCTCGACGCCTCGGCGTAACCCAGGCGCAGCGCGACATCCTCGACGGACAACGCACCGGTGTCGAGCATTTCCTCGGCGAGCGTCTGGCGGACCTCGTCCACGAGCTGACGGTAGCCGGTGCCGGCGTCGGTGAGGCGGCGGCGCAGCGTGCGTGGGCTGACGGCGAGCTGGCGCGCGATCTCGTCCATGCCGGCGTCGACTCCGCCGAGGCGCACCAGGCGTTCGCGCACCAGCTGGGAGATGCCGGACCGTTCGCGGCGGCGGGCCACGAGCGCGTCGCACTGCGCGGCGCACAGGGCCACGGTCTGCTCGTTGGCCTGGGGCAACGGCATCGTGAGGAACGCGGGGTCGAAGCTCGCGCGGTGGCGTTCGGCGCCGAACTCCGGCTCGACGCCGAAGGTGTCCACATAGGACTTCGTGGACGGCGGCGCCGAATGGCGGAACTCCAGGCTCCGTGGGGAAATCCCCGGCAGCAGGTCGCGCATCACGGTGTGGATCGCGGCGAGGTCCCTGAGCACGAGGAAACGCGAGACGTCGGCGGGTACGCGTGAATCGTCGAGCACGAGGCTGATCCCGTCCGCGTCGAGCTCCACGTGGGGGATGCAGAAGGTGAAGCTCAAGTCCAGGTAGCGCAACGCGAACAGCATCGCGTCGCGCATCGTCGGGCTGCTGATGCAGGCGAAGCCGAAGATGCCGAACGTCGTCACGCGGTAGCGGCGGCCGAGCTCGAGCGCGAGGTCGTCACCACCGCCGGCGTGCGTGGCGACGGCGCGCACCACGGCCAGCTCCTGCCGCGCGTCGACCTGGCGGTCCGGGCCGGTCAGCGCCTCCCGCGGGGTGCCGGGCAGCAGGTTCGCGGCGGGCACGCCGTGGTCCTCGGCGAAGGCGAGCATGAGCAGCACGCTGGCGGTGCCGCGGGGGAAATCCCAGTCGCGGACCGCGGGGGCTGCCAGCTCTGCCATGGCCGGAATTATGGATCAGGCTCGTCCGGCCGTGCTCGTTGAGGACGTGTTCTGTCCGCAATGCCCATTACGCTCAGGCCCATGAAGCTGAGCCTGCGAGCCCTCAACCGCGCGACGCTGGAGCGGCAGCTGCTGCTGCGCCGGGCGTCGATGCCGGCGCTGGCGGCCGTCGAGCACCTCGCGGGATTGCAGGCGCAGGCGCCGTTCCCGCCGTACTACGCGCTGTGGGCGCGGCTGCACGGCTTCAAGCCGCACGACCTGGCGAAGCTGCTCCTGGACCGCAGCGTGGCGCGGATCGTGCTCATGCGCGGCACCGTGCACCTCGTGACAGCGGCCGACGCGCTGGCGTGGCGCCCGCTCGTGCAGCCGATCATGGACCGCGATCTCCGCACGAACACGCTGCACGCGGCGCGCGTGGCCGGCCTCGACCACGGCGACGTGGCGGCCGTGACGCGCGAACTGCTCGCCGACCGTCCGCACACGAGTGCGCAGCTGGGCGCCGCCCTCGCTGAGAAGTGGCCGGACCGCGACAGCGACGCGTTGATGCACCTGGCGCGATGCCTGCTGCCGCTGGTGCAGATCCCGCCGCGCGGCGTGTGGGGCCAGGCCGGGCAGCCGACGTACCAGCTCGCGGACCGCTGGCTGGCCGGCACCGAAGCCGTGTCCTCGGCCGAACAGCTCGTGCGGCGCTACCTCGCGGCGTTCGGCCCGGCGACGGTGGCCGACGTGCAGGCGTGGTCGGGCCTGACGAAGCTCGGTGAGGTGGTCGGCGGGATGGACCTGCGCACCTACGTCGACTACGCCGGCCGCAAGCTCTACGACCTGCCCGACGCCACGCTGCCCGGCGAGGACGTGCCCGCGCCGCCGCGGTTGCTGGCGCCGTTCGACCAGCCGCTGCTCGCCTACGCCGATCGCACCCGGGTGATCCGCGACGAGCACCGCAAGCGCGTGATCAGCCAGAACGGTCTGGTCAAGGGCACGCTGCTCGTCGGCGGGTTCGTGAAGGGCGCCTGGGACCTCAAGACCACCCGCGACACGGCCACGCTGGTGCTCACGCCGTACGAACGGCTGCCGAAGCGCGACGCGGCCGCGTTGGAGAGCTCCGGCAAGCGGCTGCTGACCTGGGCCGAACCCGGGCTGCGCCCCGACGTGCGGCTCCTGTCGGCGTAATTCCGCACTGGCCGGAATTCTCGATTTTCTGACCGTTCGTGTCCTTCCACCTCGGCGGACGCGTCGGTAACTTGCTCAGGATGGGTGACACGGCAAGGACGCCGTCGGTGCTGATCGTGGGCACCGGGTTCGGCGGGGTCGGCACGGCGATCGAGCTGAAGCGCGCCGGCTTCCACGACTTCACGATCCTCGAGCGCGCGAGCGAGCCCGGCGGGGTGTGGCGCGAGAACACCTACCCCGGCGCGGCGTGCGACATCCCGTCGCCGCTGTACTCGTTCTCGTACGCCCCCAACCCCCACTGGCCCAAGCGGTTCTCGATGCAGCCGGACATCCACGCGTACCTCAAGCGCGTGGTGGCCGACTACGACCTGGGCCCCCACATCCGCTACGGCCAGGAGGTCACGGCCGCGACGTTCGACGAGGGCCGCTGGCGCGTCGAGACAGCGGGCGGCGAGACGTTCGAGGCCGACGTGTTCGTGCCGGCCGTCGGGCAGCTGTCGCGGCCGGTGCTGCCCGACATCGCGGGGCGCGACAGCTTCGAGGGCGTCGCGTTCCACTCCGCACAGTGGAACCACGAGGCGGACCTGGACGGCAAGCGCGTCGCCGTGATCGGCACCGGGGCGAGCGCGATCCAGTTCGTGCCCGAGCTGCAGAAACGCGCCGGCGAGCTCACGATCTTCCAGCGCACGGCGCCCTACATCATGGCCAAGAACGACACGCGGTACGCGCGCTGGCAGAAGCGCCTGTTCGAACGTCTCCCGGCGACGCAGCTGCTCGGCCGCCTGCGGATCTTCCTGCTCGCCGAGTACGCGACGTACGCGATGACGCGCCACCCCGTGCTGGCGAAGGCGTTCGAGCTGCGGACGGCGCAGCTGCGGCACAAGTACATCAAGGATCGCGCGCTGCGCCGGAAGCTGACGCCGAAGTACCCGTTGGGCTGCAAGCGGATCCTGTTCACCAACGACTACCTGCCCGCGCTCGCGCAGCCGAACGTGGAGGTCGAGACCGGCCGGATCCGCGAGATCACACCGCGGGGCGTGCGCACCGAAGACGGCGTGGAGCACGAAGCCGACGTGATCGTGTACGGCACCGGCTTCAACGCCACCGACTTCCTCGGCTCGATGAAGGTGCTGGGCCTCGACGGGCGCAGCCTCGACGACGCGTGGCGCGGCGGCGCGCGCGCGTACCTGGGCATGACGGTGCCCGGCTTCCCCAACCTGTTCTGCGTCTACGGCCCCAACACCAACCTCGGCGCGGGCTCCATCATCTACATGATCGAGCGGCAGGCGCGCTACATCCGCCAGGCCGTGGAACAGCTCGCGCGGCCCGGGGTGTCCTATGTGGACGTGCGGCCCGAGGTGGAGGAACGCTACGACCGCGAGGTGCAGCAGCGGCTGGGCCACAGCGTGTGGAGCGCGTGCACCAGCTGGTACCGCCAGGCCGACGGGCGCGTGAGCACCAACTGGCCCGGCCTCGTGACAGAGTACGACCGCAGGACCCGGGTGCTCGACCCGGCCGACTTCAGGGTGGTGGCCTCGTCTTGAACAACCCGGTCTTGAACAGCCCGGTCCTGAGCACCGACTACGACGTGCTCGTGATCGGCTCGGGTTTCGGCGGCAGCGTCACGGCGTTGCGCCTCACGGAGAAGGGCTACCGCGTCGGCGTGCTGGAAGCCGGGCGCCGCTTCGCCGACGACGAGTTCGCCAAGACGTCGTGGCGGCTGCGGAAGTACCTGTGGGCCCCGAAACTCGGCCTGTACGGCATCCAGCGGCTCACGTTGCTGAAGAACACCTTCGTGATGAGCGGCACCGGCGTCGGCGGTGGCTCGCTCGTCTACGCGAACACGCTGTACGAGCCGCCGGACGCGTTCTACCAGGACAAGCAGTGGGCGCACATCACGGACTGGAAGGACGAGCTGGCGCCCTACTACGACCAGGCCAAGCGGATGCTGGGCGTGGTCGAGAACCCGCTCACGACGCCGGCCGACGAGGTGCTGCGCGAGGTCGCGGACGACATGGGCATCGGCCACACCTACCGCCGCACGCCCGTCGGCGTGTACTTCGGCTCGGCCCCGGGTGAGGAGTCACCCGACCCGTTCTTCGGCGGCGCAGGCCCCGCGCGGCGCGCCTGCACGCACTGCGGCGAGTGCATGACCGGCTGCCGCGTCGGCGCGAAGAACACGACCGTGAAGAACTACCTCTACCTCGCCGAACAGGCCGGCGCCGAGGTGCACCCGTTGACGACGGTGGTCTCCGTGCGCCCGGTCGACGGCGGCTACGCGGTGGACACCGAACGCACCGGCCGCTGGGTCCGGCGCGGCCGGCGCACCTTCACCGCGCGCGAGGTCGTCTTCTCCGCCGCGGCTCTGGGCACGCAACGGCTTCTGCACCAGCTGCGCGACAACGGCACGCTCCCGGGCCTGTCCCCACGGCTCGGCTTGTTGGCGCGCACCAACTCCGAGGCGGTGCTCGCCGCGCGTTCGCTGCGCAAGGACACCGACTACACGCGCGGCGTCGCCATCACGTCGTCGATCCACCCGGACGCGGTCACCCACGTCGAGCCCGTGCGCTACGGCAAGGGCAGCAACGTCATGGGCCTCATGGCCACCGTCCTCGTGGACGCCGAACCCGGCAAACGCCGGTGGGCGCTGGGCCTTCGCGAACTGGCGCGGCGCTGGCGGCAGCTGCCGCGCCTGCACAACCCGCGGCACTGGTCGGAACGCATGATCGGCCTGCTCGTGATGCAGACGCTTGACAACTCCGTGACCACGTACACGAAACGGGGCCTGCTCGGCCGCCGCATGACCACCCGGCAAGGCACCGGCGAACCCAGCCCCGACTGGATCCCCGCCGGCCACGAGGTGACTCGCCGCGTCGCCGCGAAGATCGGCGGCCTCCCGCAGGGCGCCTGGACCGACCTCGCCAACACCCCGATCACCGGCCACTTCATCGGCGGCTGCGCCATCGGCGACTCCCCCGACACCGGCGTCGTCGACCCCTACCAGCGCGTCTACGGCCACCCCGGCCTCCACATCGTCGACGGCTCGACGATCTCGGCCAACCTGGGCGTGAACCCGTCCCTGACGATCACCGCCCAGGCCGAACGCGCCTTGGCACTGTGGCCGAACAAGGGCGAAGCGGATCCGCGCCCGGCTCTCGGCGAGCCATACCGCCGGATCGCGCCGGTGGCGCCCCACAAGCCGACGGTGCCCTCGACCGCGCCGGGCGCTTTGCACCTCCCGATCGTCGACGTCCGGATCGGCCGCTGACCACTCCCCAGCCACCACACAAACCGCCGTCGATCACCAAACACCACTTGACCAGCGGATTCAACAATCCCTCAACACATCCACCAACCACCACCAGGCACGCTTGCGACGTCGCACGCGCTCACCCCCCTCTGGGCACGTGCACTGGGGGTGTCTTGAAAGGAGCTCCCGCGACGACGCCCTCCCTGCCGTCGCGGGAGTCCTTCCAAGGTCTTGTCCGACAGCGCCCCTAAGGCAGATTCGTGAGCGCGGCTCCCACGGTGTTCGCGAACGCGTACCCGGCGGACGCGTCCCAGTTGATCGACCAGGTCATGGCACCGCGGATCGCCGGGTACGTGGCCGAGGGTTTGAAGCCGGCGCAGCTCGTGCCGCGGGCGAGGCAGTTGAGGGCCGCCACCACGTTCGACGGAGCCTGGTAGCCGCCGCCCGCCGAGCCGGAAGCCGGCAGGCCGAGCGCCACCTGGTCGGCTCGCAGACCACCCTGGAGCTGGATGCACGCCAGCGCCGTCAGGAAGTCGACCGTCGCCTGCGCGTAAACCTGGCCATTGCAGCCGAGCATGGTGCCCGAGTTGTAGTACTGCATGTTGACGACCGTGAGGATGTCCTTGATCCCCAGCGCGAGCTGGAAGTAGCCGCCCTGCGTGGACTGCATGTCGATCGTCTGCGGCGCCATGGTGATGATCGAGCCGCCGCCGTTGTGGATGCTGCGCAGCGCCTGGCCCATGTAGGTGGCGTTGATGCCGTTCTCGAGGTCGATGTCCACGCCGTCGAAGCCGTAGCTCGAGATCAGCGACTTCACGGAGTTGGCGAAGTTGTTCGCCGACGACGAGTCGCTGACGTTGATCGTGCCGTTCTGGCCGCCGACGGAGATGATCACCTTCTGGCCGCGCGCCTGCACGGTCTTGATGTCGGCGCGGAACTGCGCGTCGGTGTAGCCGCCGAGCTGCGACGACAGGCCGGGGTCGAGCGTGAAGTTCACGGCGCCCGGCGTGCCCGTGGCGTCGGCGAAGGCCACGGCGATGATGTTGTAGCGCGTGGGCACGTCGGCCAGCCGCAGTGCCTTGGCGCCGTTGTAGAAGTTCTGCCAGTAGCCCGTGAGCACGTGCTTGGCCAGGTCACCGGTGGTGGGCGGCTGCGACGTGGTGGGCGTGGTCGGGGTCGTCGACGGCGCGGTGGGCGTCGTCGGCGTGGTCGGGGTCGTGGGCGGCGGGGTGCCGGGACCGTCGAGGTTGACGTCGTCGGCCAGGTAGGCCGGCTGCCCGTACCAGCCGTGCAGGTACACGGTGATGCTCGTGGACGCGCCGGTGGTGAAGTTCACCGAGAGCTGGCTCCAGCCGCTCGTGCCGGGCGTCCAGGTGCTGGTGTCGGCGCCGCCGGTGCCGGAGACGCCCAGGTAGACGTAGCTGCCCTGTACCCAGGCCGACAGCTGGTAGGCGGTGTTCGCCTTCACCGTCACCTGCTGCGAGCACTGGGCGGTGTCGGACGACGAAGGCGCGGCGCTCAGCGCCTTGGTGCCGCCGTGGGCGCCGCTGGACACCACGGAGGCGGAACCACTGCAGGTCCAGCCGGAGAGGCTGCCGCTTTCGAAGCCGGGGTTGGCGAGGATGTTGGCCGCCGAGGCGCTGCCACTCAGGGCAACGGTGACACCGAGGCACGTGGCCACGGTGGCGATCAGGGCGCCGATCGCGAGTTTGGGTCTGCGGGACGGACGTGGGGATGGGGACCGTTTGGAGAACACAGCGAGACCTCCACGAAAGAGTGAGGCAGGTCACCACAAAGTGGACTAGACCAATCTCGGTGTCAAGGAACCGTTCGGGCGTCGCTTCGACGGGGCCATACGAAAGTCGCAGCGCGCCGGGCGGCAGAATGCTCGGCACGGGACACCGAGACGGAGCAGGAGCCTGGTTGTGAGCGTGCAGTCGGTCGAGGAACGGATCGCCGAAGAGCTGGGGGTGCGCGAAGGGCAGGTCAAGGCGGCCGTCGATCTCCTCGACGGCGGGTCGACCGTGCCGTTCATCGCCCGGTACCGCAAGGAAGTCACCGGGATGCTCGACGACGCGCAGCTGCGCACGCTCGAGGAACGGCTGCGCTACCTGCGGGAACTCGACGAGCGGCGCGTCGCCGTGCTGGAGTCGATCCGCACGCAGGGCAAGCTCGACGAGGCGCTCGAGGCCCAGATTTTGGCCGCGGACACGAAGTCGCGCCTGGAAGACATCTACCTGCCCTACAAGCCGAAGCGACGGACGAAGGCGCAGATCGCCCGTGAGGCCGGTCTGGAACCGCTGGCCGACGGCCTCATGAACGACCCGAACACCGACCCGCAGGCCGCGGCCGCGGTGTTCGTCGACGCCGACAAGGGCGTGGCCGACGCACAGGCCGCGCTCGACGGCGCCCGCTCGATCCTCGTGGAGCGCTTCGCGGAAGACGCCGACCTGATCGGCGAGCTGCGCGAGAAGATGTGGACCGAGGGCCACATCGCGTCGAAGGTCCGCGCGGGCAAGGAGGAGGAAGGCGCGAAGTTCGCCGACTACTTCCAGTTCTCCGAGCCGTACACGAAGCTCCCCTCGCACCGCATCCTCGCGATGCTGCGCGGCGAGAAGGAGGAAATCCTCGACCTGTCGATGGAGCCCGAGGAGCCGGCCGCGGAGGACGCCGAGCCGCGCGTGGGCCCGACGCAGTACGAGCAGCGCATCGCGCAGAAGTTCGGCATCACGCAGGAGGGCCGGCCCGCCGACAAGTGGCTCGGCGACACCGTGCGCTGGGCCTGGCGCACCAAGATCCTGCTGCACCTGGGCATCGACCTGCGGATGCGGCTGCGCCAGTCGGCCGAGGACGACGCCGTGCGCGTGTTCGCGGCGAACCTGCGCGACCTGCTGCTGGCCGCCCCGGCCGGCACGCGCGCGACGATGGGCCTCGACCCGGGCTTCCGCACCGGTGTGAAGGTGGCCGTGGTCGACGCGACCGGCAAGGTCGTGGACACGCACGTGATCTACCCGCACCAGCCGGCGAACAAGTGGGACCAGTCCATCGCCGAGCTGGCCGCGTTGTCGGCGAAGCACCACGTGGACCTGATCTCGATCGGCAACGGCACCGCGTCGCGCGAGACGGACAAGCTCGCGCAGGAGCTGATCAAGAAGCACCCCGAGCTGAAGCTCACGAAGGCCGTGGTCAGCGAAGCGGGCGCGTCGGTGTACTCCGCGTCGGCGTTCGCGTCGCAGGAGCTGCCCGGGATGGACGTGTCGCTGCGCGGCGCGGTCTCGATCGCGCGCCGGCTGCAGGACCCGCTGGCCGAGCTGGTGAAGATCGACCCGAAGTCGATCGGCGTCGGGCAGTACCAGCACGACCTGTCCGAGGTGTCGCTGTCGCGCTCGCTCGACGCCGTGGTGGAGGACTGCGTGAACGCGGTCGGCGTGGACGTGAACACCGCGTCCGCTCCCCTGCTCACCCGCGTTTCGGGCATCACCACCGGGCTCGCGGAGAACATCGTGGCCCACCGCGACACCAACGGTCCGTTCAAGTCGCGCACGGCGTTGAAGGAGGTCGCGCGGCTCGGGCCGAAGGCGTTCGAGCAGTGCGCGGGCTTCCTGCGCATCCCGGACGGCGACGACCCGCTCGACGCGTCCTCGGTGCACCCCGAGGCCTACCCGGTCGTGCGGCGGATCCTCGACCGCACCGGCTCCGGCATCCGCGAGCTGATCGGCAACGCGCGCACGCTGCAGGCGCTCAAGCCGGCCGAGTTCGTGGACGAGACCTTCGGGCTCCCGACCGTCACGGACATCCTGACCGAGCTGGAAAAGCCCGGCCGCGACCCGCGTCCGGCGTTCAAGACGGCGACCTTCGCCGAGGGCGTGGACAAGATCGGTGACCTCAAGCCGGGCATGCGGCTGGAGGGCGTGGTCACGAACGTGGCGGCGTTCGGTGCCTTCATCGACGTCGGCGTGCACCAGGACGGCCTGGCCCACGTTTCGGCGCTGTCCAAGAACTTCGTGAAGGACCCGCGCGACGTCGTGAAGCCCGGCGACATCGTGAAGGTGAAGGTGCTCGACGTCGACGTGCCGCGCAAGCGGATCTCGCTGACGCTGCGCCTGGACGACGAGCCGGGTGCTTCGTCGCAGGACCGTCGTGGTGGCGGGGGCGGCGGCCGTGACCGTGGTCAGGGCGGCGGCGGTGGCGGCCAGGGCGGCGGCGGTCAGCGGCGGGGCCAGCAGGGCAACCGCGGCGGTGGCGGTGGCGGTCGTGACCGCGGGGGCAACTCCGGCGGGAGCGGCGCCATGGCCGACGCGCTGCGGCGCGCCGGCTTCGGCAAGTAGCGTCAGCGGGTCCGCGACCAGCGGATTTCGCCGTCGTGCCACTCGTCGGTGGGCGTGAGCCCGGCGGCGGTGGCCACGGCGGCGGAAGCCCGATGCCCAGGGTGGATGTGGGCGAAGACGGCGGCCACGGGCTGCCGGGCGAGCCAGGCGACCAGCCCCTGGGCGGCTTCGGTGGCGATGCCCTGGCCTTGCCACGGCGTCCCCACCACCCAGGCGACCTCGGCTCCGGCGGAGTTCACGGTCGCCTGGACCGTGCCCGTCAGGCAGCTCTCGCCGCGAAGCCGGATCACCCAGTTCAGCCAGGCCACGGCCGGGTCGGGAGAACCGGCGGTCAGGCGCTGGTAGCGCGAGCGCAGGGCTTCCGGGGTGTCCGGGGTGCCGCCGATGAAGGTGTGCAGCGCCGGATCGGCCAGGACCCGCGCCATCTCGTCGGCGTGTTCCACGAGCAGTGGCAACAGGTCCAGCCGCGCGGTGGTGATGGCCTCGGCTTCGAGACGGGGTGTGGTCACGGCGCGCCGGCGTAGCCGCGCCGGGTTCGCGGACCGGTCAACACGTGAGGTCCGCCGGCTCGTCCCGGCGATCAGCGCGCGCAGGTTGCGTCACTCCGCCATTCCCAGCAACGCGGCCTCGAGCGCCAGCAGGATTTCCGCGGTGGCCTTCGGGTCGCTGAGGGAGCGACCGGTGGCCGACTCGATCCGCCGCAGCCGGTGGCGGACCGTGTTGGGGTGGCAGAACAAAACCGCCGCGGCACCCGACGCCGATCCCCCGTTGTCCCGCCACGCGGCCAGGGTTTCGAGGAGGACCTTGCTGTGCTCGACGGGCAGGTCGAGGATCGGCCCGAGCACGGCCTGCCGGACTCGCTGCATCGCGTCGGGCGCGCTGACCGCCGCGACGGCGAGGGGAAAGTCGTCGAACATCGTGACGCGCGGGGTGCCGGCGACCGTGCTCGCCAGGGCGATGCGCGCGAACCGCAGCGCGGCCGCCGTCTCCGTCAGCGTCAGGTACGGCGGGCTGACGCCGATCCGGCTGCGGGCCGAGTCCGTCAGGGTCGACGCGAGCGGGCGCAGGTCGGCGTCGTTCTCGAAACGGACGATGCCGATCTGCGCGTCGGGCGTCAGCCGCCAGGCCGACCCGATGCGTCGCGCCCGCAGGCGGTTTTCGATGCCGGGCAACGCTTCCTGGGCCAGTTGCACCGATTCGGCCGCGACCACGACGAACGGCCCGCGCTTGGGCAGGCGAAGCACGTCCGCGACTTCCCAGACGGACGTCTCGTGCAGCGGCCGTCCCTTCAGGAGGGCCCCGACGAGGGCCGACCGCTCGCCTTCGTTCCGCAGCACCAGCGCCATCGTCGCCTCGCGGTGCGCGGCGGCCATCTCCTCGGCGAAGGTGTCGTGGGCGGACCACAGGTCGGAGGCCGCGTCCACCAGCGCCTGGTCGGAGACCTGTTCCTGCGCGCGGGCGTGCAGCACGAGGCTGTGCCAGATCTGGCTGAACAGAACGCGGAACGCCGCCATGACCACCGACAGCGGCACCCCCTGCTCGGCTCGGAGGGCGCCAGTGGTCCGGGCCGCCGCGACGTCGGCGAACCGGTCCTCGTGCAGGGACCGCAGGACGTACTCGAGGTTGCCCTGCACGGATCGCCTCAGGTCGTCGGCCGAGACGACAGTGTGCGTGGAGTAGAACTCGACGCGGGCTTCGATCGCGGACGCGATCTCGTCCGCGAACTCCTCGATGGTGCCCAGCAGCCGTCCGGCGAGTGCCACGAGCTCCGGGTCGGGCCCGCTCGTGGCCTCGCGTCGCGTCACCTGGTCAGCTTAGAGCTAGTGCCTCGTCGGGAAACGTTGATTACTCGGTGGCAGGTTCGGACGCGAACGCCGCCCGCGTTGCGCCATGGGGCGCTAGATTCGGGCGGGTGCGCAGGCTGATCGTCGCGGTGGTGTTGCTCGGGCTGCTGTCGGCGGCGTGCTCCCGGTCAGTGGTGCCCGACCAGGGACCGACGGTGGCCCCGGCCGGGTACTCGCTGCCCAAGGGGGCCGAACACGTGGTCAGTCCGGGGATGGATCCGGACCTCACGGTCGAGCTGCCCGTGGGCGGGTTGGTCAAGCTGGACGACGACACTGCCCAGCGCGCCCTGGACGCTCGGATCTGGTCGGTGCTCCGGCTGGCCCAGGTGTACGGCAAGACCTCGATCTACCAGGCGGTCGCGCCGGGCAAAGTGGGCTTGGTGATCGCCGCGCACGGTTACCCGTGCCCGCCGCGCGCGGTGGACTGCGCCGTGGACACCAAGGGGCCGTTGAAGCTGCTGGTGGTCGTCACCCCGACCTAGTGCCTCGTCGAGCACCGTTGATCAGGTGAGGCACCAGCTCTGCTTCAGGCCCCGGCAGCGGCGACGATCAAGTCGATCGTCTCGGCCGGTTTGCTGATCATCGCGACGTGCGAACTGGCGACCTCCACCGTCTGCGCTCCGGCGCGCTTCGCCATGACCCGCTCGGCCTCCGGCGGGATCGTGGCGTCGTCGGCGGCCACGAGGTACCAGCTCGGGATGGTCCGCCAGCCGGGCACGCCGGACGGGGTGGACAGGCAGGACAGCGCGAACCCGCGCTGAGCGACCGCCATGAACGCGGCAAGATCGGCGTCCACGTCGGCGCAGAACAGCCGGTGGAAGGGCCCCAGGTCGATGTACCCGTCGGCGTCGCCCTCGGGCGCGCCCGGGTACGGGCGCCGGACCAGGCGTTCCCCGAGCTCGGACGTCCCGCCGCCGAGCGCGAAGGAGTCGAGCAACGTCTCCCCCTCGTCCGGCGCGAACGCGGCGATGTAGACCAGCGCCCGCACGTTCGGGTTGCCCGTGCTCGCGTTGGTGATCACGCAGCCGCCGTACGAGTGGCCGACCAGCACGACGTCGCCGCCGATCGTCGACACGAAGTCCCGGAGGTAGCCGGCGTCGGCGGCGACTCCGCGCAGGAGGTTGGCCGGCGCGAAGACCGGATACCCGCGTTCGCGCAGGCCGGCGGCCACGGCCTGCCAGCCTGACGCGTCCGCGAAGGCGCCGTGGACCAGGACGACGGTGGGTAGTGCGGGAGCGCTCATGAGGAGCCTCGTTCCTGTGGTCGGGTGAAGGGGTTGCCTGCTCACCGTGCAGCAGGGCCGGCGCGGAGGCGATGTTCCCGGCCAACCGGAACGAGGCTTTTTGTTGTCCGTGCGGACAACGGGTCCCTAGGCGTTCATCTCGTACGTCCCGGAGAGGTCGCGCACCACTGTCCACACCCGAGCGAAGCGGTGGGCGTCCACGACGGGCTTGCGCAGGGCCGCCAGCGCCAGCTCCTGCTGCTTGTCCGTGGAGCTCGCCTTGCCGTTGAGGTCCACGGCGGCCGCGCTGAAGTCCTGCACCAGCACGGCGAAGAGCTGGTCCACGACGTCGTCGGGCTCGCCCGTGAGCTCGGCCTGCTCCAGGATCAGCTGGCCGTAGACGACGAGGGTGAACAGCTCCGTCAGCGCCAGCCCGAAGTCCAGGTCGGCCTGCTGCGCCTCGTCCGGCGCGGCTTCGGTGAGCAGGCGCACGAGGTGCTCGGCCTGCTCGCGGAAGAGCGCGACGTTCGGGAGGTGCGACGCCTTGGCGTAGGCCGTTTTCCAGTCGTGGAAGCGCACCTTCGACAGGCCGCGCGCCGGGCCCTGGCGGAAGAGGAACTCGTCGTCCGCGGCGTCGTCGCGGGTCGGCACCGGGGCGTAGTCCTGGGGCGCGAAGAGGTACGCGGGCATGAACTTCGCGATCAGCGCGAGGTTCACCGCCACCGTGCCCTCCAGCTTGGGCAGGCCGTCGATGTCGTTCTTGGCCATGGCGAGGTAGGTGTCGGCTTCGAAGCCCTTGGCGGCGACGACGTCGGCGACCAGGCCGATCACCTTCTGCGCCTGCGTGGTCACCTTCATCTTGGTGATGGGGTTGAACAGCAGGTAGCGGCGGTCGTCCGGGCCGGCGGAGCGGAAGTAGTCGACGGCGCGGTCGGAGAACAGCTTCATGCCTACCAGCCGCGCGTAGGCCTCCACGAACTCGCGCCGCACGTGCGGGAAGTCGGTGACGGGCTTGCCGTAGAGGACGCGGTTGTGGGCGTGGGTGATGGCCTCGTACAGCGAGTGCGTGGCCATGCCGATGCCGCCGAAGCACAGGTTGAACTTGCCGATGTTCACGGTGTTGAGCGCGGCGCTGAAGGCCTCCGCGCCGACGTGGAGGAGGTCCTCGGCGTGGACCGGGTAGTCCTCGAGCCGGAACTCCGCGACGAACATCTGCGAGGGCACGATGTTCTTCACCACGTGGTAGTTCGGGTGCGTCGAGTCGGCGTAGAAGAACACGTACTGGTCCGGGCCCTCGACGCCGTCGATCCGGCCGAAGACCGACACCGTGCGGGCGACGTTGCCGTTGCCGATGTAGTACTTCGAGCCGTTGGCGCGGTAGCCGCCCTCGCCGTCGGGCGTGAGCACGAGGTCGGAGGAATAGATGTCGGCGCCGTGGTCCTTTTCGGACAGTCCGAACGCGCCGACGCCGCCCGCGTCCAGAGCGTCGGCCGCCCGCTTGCGCGCGACCTCGTTGCCGCTCTGCCACACCGGGCCGAGCCCGAGGATGGTGACCTGCCACGGGTACCAGTAGTTGAGGCCGTAGAAGCCGAGGATTTCCGACAGCGCGGCCACGCGGCTGGTGTCCCAGCGCTTGTCCGGCGCGCCGTCGGCGGCCGCGGCGGGGGTGAGGAAGGTGGCGAAGAGGCGTTCCTTGCCGGCGAACTCGAGGAAGTCCGCGTAGAAGGTGCGGTTGTGGTAGTCCTCGGTGAGCTTGCGCTTGCCGCGTGACTCGAACCACTCGATCGTGGCCAGCAGCAGGCGCCGGGTCTCCGGGTCGAACGACTGCGGGTCGTAGGCCCGCGGGTTGAGCAGCGGCATGGCTCTCCTCCGTGATTACCGACGGGTAACTTAGCAAGGGGCCGGGGTGCGGGCAAACTCACTCGGCCCTTTGTGCACGTTGAGCTATACTGATCTTGCGGTCCGCTCAGTTCTGCCTCGGATCGTGTTGTCGACTACCCGTTTGTCTAAGACACAGCGCCGCGGCCCCCCGAGGTCTGCGCCGGGCAGGACAACCCTTCTCACGTATGGAGAACCGGGGCGTTTCGAGCGCCCGTACGCACTTATGACCACATTCACTGAACTCGGCCTGCCCAAGTCCCTGGTGGACGCGCTGGCGGCCCAGGGCGTCACCGCGCCGTTCCCGATCCAGGAAGCCACGCTGCCGCACACGCTCGCGGGCCGCGACGTGCTCGGCCGCGGCCGCACGGGCTCCGGCAAGACCTACGGCTTCGCGCTGCCCGTGCTGGCCCGCCTCGCCGCCGGCCCCACGCGCCGGCGCCCCGGCCGCCCGCGCGCGCTGATCCTCGCGCCGACGCGTGAGCTCGCCACCCAGATCGAGGCCACCATCGCGCCGCTGGGCAAGGTGCTGGGCCTGAAGACGACCACGATCTTCGGCGGCGTGAGCGCGTCTCCGCAGATCACGCGCCTGCGCGACGGTGTGGACATCGTCGTCGCCTGCCCCGGCCGCCTGGCCGACCACATGCGCTCCGGCGAGGTGAAGCTCGACCAGATCGAGATCACCGTGCTCGACGAGGCCGACCACATGGCCGACCTGGGCTTCCTGCCCGAGGTGCGGCGCATCATGGACCAGACGCCCGAGCGCGGCCAGCGGCTGCTGTTCTCCGCGACCCTCGACGGCGGCGTCGACGTGCTGGTCAAGCGCTTCATGCACGACCCGGTCACGCACAGTGTCGACTCGGCCCAGTCGCCGGTGTCGACCATGACGCACCACGTGCTGCACCTCGAGGAGACCCACCGCCTGCCGGTGCTCGTCGACCTCACGGCCGCCCCCGGCCGCACGCTGGTGTTCACGCGGACCAAGCACCGTGCGAAGTCGTTGACGCGCAAGCTGGTGGCCAGCGGCGTGCCTGCCGTCGAACTGCACGGCAACCTCGGCCAGAACGCCCGCACGCGCAACCTCGAGGCCTTCTCGACCGGCGCCGCACGCACCCTGGTCGCCACCGACATCGCCGCCCGCGGCATCCACGTGGACGACGTCACCCTCGTCATCCACGCCGACCCGCCGGTCGAGCACAAGGCCTACCTGCACCGCTCCGGCCGCACCGCGCGCGCCGGCGCGTCGGGCACCGTGGTGACGCTGATGACCGACGACCAGATCGCCGACGTCCGCGACCTCACCCGCAAGGCCGGCATCAGGCCCACGACCACGCAGATCGGCCCCGGCCACCCGCTGCTGGCCGAGCTCGCCCCCGGCGAACGCACCTTCGACGCCTCGCCGCGCCGCCCCATCGTCGACAACCGCCCCAAGAAGGTCACCGCCTCCGGCGGCGACGCCTCCGTCCGCAACGGCCGTCGCGGTGGACCGGCCCCGGAGAACCGTGGCGGCCAGGGCTCCCGCGCTGCCGCCTCGCGCCGGGGCGAGTCGGCGGGCCGCGGCGGTTCGAGCCGCGGCAGCCGCGGTGGCGCCGGCCGGGACTCGTTCGGTGAGGGCCGCGGCCGTGGTGGCGCTGGCGCTCGCGAATCGTTCGGCGAAGGTCATGGCCGCGGTGCGGCTGCTCGCGAATCGTTCGGCGAGGGCGGCGGCCGTGGTCGCGGCGGCCGCGAAACGGTTGCTGAGGGTGCCGGGCGCGGTCGCGGCGACGCCGGTCGTTCCGCCGGGTCCCGCAGCGGCGCCGGCCGCGGTGGCTCCGCAGCGGGCCGCACCGGCGGCGGTCGGGGTGCAGCCACCGCCCGCACCCAGGGCGAACCGCGCCGCGGCGGCTCCGGCCAGCCGGGCGCCCGCTCCCAGCAGCCCAGCCGCGCCGGCTCGGCCTCCGGCTCCAGCCGCGGCGCCGCGTCGTTCTCGGCCGGCACCCGCGCGGGCTCTCGCCGCACCGGGCGCTGACCGTCCACTTCAGACCGGCCCGCAGGCTCCCCGCCCGCGGGCCGGTCTTCGTTTCCGCACCACCCGCCCCCGCTCGCCCCACCCCAATGCGGCGTTGGGTGCGTCCCCACCGCACCCGATGCGGCGTTCGGTGCGTTCAATGCGCCCCAATGCGGCGTTCGGTGCGTCCAATGCACCCCAATGCGGCATTCGGTACGTCCCCAGCGCACCCAACGCGGCGTTCGGTGCACCCAGCGCACCCAACGCGGCGTTCGGTGCCTTCAGCGCGCCCCAATGCGGCGTTCGGTGCACCCAGCGCACCCAACGCCACATTGGGGCGTTTCGAGGGCCGAGCGGAGCGCGCCGGAGGCAGCCGTCAGAGTTGGCCGAGCAGGGCGAACGCCGGGGGGAACCCGACGAGCACCACGAACGCGGCGACGTTCGTCTTCTTGTACTGCAGCAGCAAAGCCACGAACTCGCGCAGAAAAGCGCTCGGCACGAAGTACGAAGCCGTCCGCGCTCCGATCACGTCCAGGCGCAGCCGGAGGCGGCGAGCCAGAATGGCCGTGCGGAAGACGTGGTAGTTGTTCGTCACCGCGAGGATCCGGCCGGAGATCCCCCGCGCGCGGAGCAGTTCAACGCTGAAGCGGAGGTTCTCGTCGGTCGTGGTGGCCTTGTCTTCGAGCACCACCGAGGAGCGAGGCACCCCGGCCTTCTCCAGGTACGCCGCCATGGCCGCGGCTTCCGAGGTGAGCTCGTCGGCCCCCTGGCCGCCGGACACGACCACGACGGCCTCGGGCGAGCGCTGGTAGCACTGGACCCCGCGGTCGAGCCGGCTGGCCAGCAGCGGCGGCACGCGGTCGCCCAGCAAGCCGGACCCCAGCACGATGATCGCGGCGGCGTGGGCGCGGCGGTTCAGCCGGCTGTAGAGCACGGAGTACATGAGCAGCGCCGTGAACACGAACGCCAGGTACGCCGAGAACAACACCGCCGACAACGCGACCACGATCAGCCACGGCGCCGTGCGGGTGAACGCCACCGCGGCGACCGTGAAGACGTACACCGCCAGGATCGCCAGGCCCGCGAGCAGCGACAGCATGTTCGCCGGCCGGTGTCCCTCGCGGCGCCACATCACGGCGCCGTTGGCGATCAAGGCCCACGGCAGCACCAGCGCGGCCACCACCGCCACCACCGCGACGACGATCAGCACCACGGTCTGCAGCCACACCAGCCCGGCCGTGAGGCTGAAGAGCCACAACCCCGTCAACACCAGAGCGATCGCGAACCACACGGCGTTGCCGAGCCGCCGAGGCTCGCGCAGGAACCGCACGACGAAGATCAGATCGGCGAGCAGCGCCAAGATCGCGGGGGCCATGATCGGACATTGTGGTGGGTGCCGTGAGGACGCGTCGGATCAGCCCCGTCAGAGCGAGGACGTGAGCCCCCGCGCCCGCAGCACGGCGCGCTCCAGCGGCCGGAACACCAGCAGCTCGATGCCGATCCCGACGAGCAGGATCAGGAAGATCGCCGCGATCACCTTCTCGATCGCGTTGAGCGACGAACCCTGGTTCAGGTACGCGCCCAGGCCGACGCCCAGCTGCGGCGACAGCGCGATCAGCTCGGCCGCCATCAGCGAGCGCCACGAGAACGCCCAGCCCTGCTTCAGCCCGGCGAGGAAGCCGGGCAACGCGGCGGGCAGCAGGATGTGCCGGGCCGCGGCCAGGCGGCGCGCGCCCATGACCTGGCCCACGCGCGGCAGGATCGGCGGGATCTGGTCGATACCGGACACGAGGCCGTTGGCGATCGACGGCACCGAACCGAGCAACACGACGAAGTAGATCGCCGCGTCGTTGATGCCGAACCACAGGATCGCGGCCGGCACCCAGGCCACCGACGGCAGGCTCTGCAGCCCCGTGAGCAGCGGTCCGATCGCGGCACGCACCACGCGGACCTTGGCGACGAGCAGACCCAGCGGCGTCCCGATCACCACACCGGCGGCGAAGCCGAGCGCGGCGCGGTGCAGCGACGTCCAGATGAAACCGAACACCTCGCCGTCGGTGAGGCGGTCCCAGAACTCGTTCCACACGGCCAGCGGCGCGGGCAGCTGCGCCTCCGGCCAGAACGCGGCGGCCCACAGGATCTGCCACACCACCACGAGCAGCACGAGCGCGACCACCGGCGGCAGGAAACCCCACGCGAACCGCCGCCAGAACGACGGGCGGCGCTCGCCCACCGGGGCGTCGAGCGCGTCGAGGCCGGAACCGACGGCATCCAGCTCGTCGACGGGTCCGTCAGGCTGCGGCATGGGTGCTGATCACCTTTCGCAGGTGGCCGGTGATTTCCTCGGTCAGCTCCTCGGTGTCGGCCAGCGGCACGTCGGTCCACTCGCGCACCACGCGGCCGGGCCGCGACGACAGCAGCACCACGCGCTGGCCCAGCCGCACGGCCTCGCGCACGTCGTGGGTCACGAACAGCACCGACGTGCCCGTGCTCCCCCACACGCGCAGCAGCTCGCCCTGCAGCACGTCGCGGGTGATGGCGTCGAGCGCGGCGAACGGCTCGTCCATCAGCAGCAGCGCCTGCTCAGGATCGCCGCCGACGCGGTGGGTGGCGGCGAGCGCGCGGGCCAGCGCGACCCGCTGGCGCATGCCACCGGACAGCTCGTGCGGCCGCTTCCCGCCCACGCCGTTCAGGCGCACCAGATCCAGCAGCTCGGCGGCCTTCCGACGGCGCTCGGCGCGGCCGAAGCCGGCCAGGCGCAGCGGCAACTCGACGTTGCGCGCGGCCGTGAGCCACGGCATCAGCGCGGCCTCCTGGAACATGACCGCCGGGCGCGAGGTGTTGAGCGTGATCTCCCCCGCCGACGGCGCGTCGAGGCCGGCCACGAGGTTCAGCAGCGTGCTCTTGCCGCAGCCCGAAGCCCCGAGCAGGCACACGAACTCGCCCGGCGCCACCGTCAGGTCCACGCCGTCGAGCGCCACCACGGCACGTCCGGCCGGGCCGAACGCCTTGCCGACGCCGGACAGGCGCACGGCGGCCGTGCCGGTGAACTCGGTCCGTCCACTGGGGAGGGTGATCGTCATCGCGCGCTGCCTCTTTCCTGAATTACCGCCTGAGTTGCCGAGCCGGAATCACTTGGCCAGGGCGGGAGCTTCGACGGCGGGCTGCTTGGCTTCCTGCAGAACTTCGTTGAGCGGGCCGAAGTCGGCGAACCCCTTCAGCGCCACGGCGGACTTCGCGACACCCGCGGTGACGGAGTCCTGCGCCAGCTGCGGGAACTGCTCGGGGATCGGGTCCGTGGTCAGCTCGATGCCGGAGAACGCGCGGTCCAGCACGGCCGGGCTCAGCGAGCTGCCGGCGAGCTTCTTGAGCGCCCCGTTGACGACGGTCTTGGCGTCGGCGGGGTTGGCCTTGGCCCAGTCGATGGCGGCCAGCTCGCCCTTCAGCACCGCGCGCACGGTGTCGGGGTGCTGCTGCAGGAACTCGCTGCGCACGATCACGACGGTGGTCGGGAACCGGCCGTCGGGCCACAGCGACTTCTCGTCGACGAGCACCTTCGCGCCGGCGTCGAGCACGAGCCGCGAGGACCACGGCTCGGGCAGCCAGCCGCCGTCGACGTCGCCCTTGCGGAAGGCGTCGAGCGTCTTCGGGTTGTCCATCGTGGTCACGGTGACCTGGCCGGTGAGCTTCTTCCCGGCCAGGAACTTCTTGAGCGCGACGTCCTGGGTGTTGCCCAGCTGCGGCGTGGTGATCGTCTTGCCCTTGAGCCCCTCGAGGCTGGTGATGTCCGGCTTGACCACGAGCTGCGCGCCGCCCGAGACCGCGCCGGAGACCAGCTGGATCGCGCCTTCGGACTTGCTGAACGCCGTGATGGCCGGGCCCGACCCGATGAACGCCATGTCCAGCGACTTGCCGAGCAGCGCGTTGACCTCGTCGGGGCCGGCGTTGAACGTCTGCGTGGTGAGCTTCGTCTTGCCCAGCTGCTGGGTGAAGAAGCCCTTGTCGACGCCGATCAGCGCCGGCGCGTGGGTGACGTTCGGGAAGTAGCCGAGGCGGACCTCGGTCGCGGCGCCTTCGTTCGCGGCCGCCGTCTGGGGACGATCCGCGCGCGAACAGCCCGCGAGTGCACCCACCGCGGTCAGCGCGACGAGCGCGGAGGCGAGCAGACGGGTTCTCGGGAGCTTGCGCACGGGTGGGCCCTTCCAGCGGCGACGGGTCCCGGCGAGGTTCGCACGGTCACTCACCCGGGCGCATCGACATCCGCATGGCGGGAATTCTGCTGAGATCCCCTTGACAGGTCTGCCGTTACTTGCTCAGCAGCAGCGACACGTCGCCGAACTCGTGCCAGAGGTACCTCCGTTCGACGGCCGCGTCGTAGGCGCGTTGCACCAGGTCGGGGCCGACGACAGCCTCGAGCAGCAGCAGGTGCGAAGCCTCGGGCGTGTGCAGGCCGGTGACGAGCCCGTCGACGACCTGCGCCGGGTGCTCCGGGCCCAGCACCAGCGACGTCCAGCCCGACGCGGCGGTGACAGCACCGTCGGTGACGGCCGACTCCAGCGCGCGGACCGCGGTGGTCCCCACGGCGACGACCCGCCCACCCTGCGTGCGCACCCAGTTGACCAGCGCGGCCGTGGTGGCGGGCACGCGGAACCGCTCGGCGTAGGGCGGCTCGCCCGCTTCGGGCGACGAGACGCCGGTGTGCAGGAGGATCGGCGCGAAGAGCACGCCGCGGGAGACGAGCCGAGTCACCAGTTCCGCGGTGAAGGGGCGGGCGGCGCTGGGCATTTCCGCCGAACCGGGGTCGAGGGCGAACACGGTCTGGTAGTCGGTGAGCGGCCAGGTGCGCGGGACGTAGCCGTAGCGGATGGGGCGGCCGACGAGCGCCAGGTACTTCCCGACGCCGCCCTCGACGTCGACGCGGGCCCGCCACAGCCGCCGCTGGCCGGCGATGTGCGGGGCGAGCAGGGTGAGACCGGCCCCTGCGGGCAGGGCGAGGTGCTCGCCTTCGTGGCCGTCGAGCAGCGGGCCGCCGGGGGCGCGGAGCTCGACGACCCAGGTGCCGTCGTCGAGCTCGGTGGAGAAGTGGACGCCGACGACGTGGTCGCCGCGCACGGCGTCGACGGCCGCGGGGAGTGTGGCCGAGGTGTTGACGACGAGCAGGTCACCGGGCCGCAGGTGGTCGCCGATCTCGCGGAAGGTGGCGTGCTCGACGCCGTCCGGACCTGCCGTGAGCAGGCGGACCTCGTCGCGGGCCAGGCCTCGCGCTTCGGGTGGTGCGGTGGCGAGCGAGCCGTCCGGCAGGGAGAACCGTGTGGTCACCGGTGCACCGCCGGGGCGAAGTCGGCGGCGCGGTAGCGGCCGCTGGGCGGGCGTTCGTCGAGCAGCCGGAGGAACGCGGGCACGGCCGTCTCGGGCAGCGGCCGGTCGGAGATGTCCTCACCGGGGAAGGCGAGCTGATGCATGGCCGTACGCAGGTCACCGGGGTCGACGGCGTAGACGGCGAGCTCCGGGTTCTCGACGCCGAGGACGGCGGTGGCGTGGTCGAGCGCGGCTTTGGCGGAGCCGTAGGCGCCCCAGCCCTCGTAGGGTTCGACGGCGGCGTCGGAGCTGATGTCCACGACGACGCCGTTCGCGGCGTTCAGCGCGGGCAGCAACGTCTGGATGAGGGCCAGGGGCGCGAAAACGTTGGTGCGGTAGACGGATTCCAGGGCTTCGAGCGGGTAGTCGGCCAGCGGCGGCAGCGGGCTGACGCCGAGGCTGCTGGCGTTGTTCACGAGCAGGTCGAGCCGCGGCCCGGCGGTCTCGGCCAGGGCGGCGCGGTGCGCGGGGTCCGTGACGTCGCCGGGCACGGCCGTGAAGCCGAGCTCGTCGGCCGTGGCGCGCAACGCTTCTTCACCCCGCGCGGTGCCCAGCACTGTCCACTCGCGACGGACGAGGGCCCCGGCTAGGGCCCGCCCCAGACCGGCTGACGCGCCGGTGATGACGGCGACTGGCATGGTTCCTCCTGGAGTAGGTACCAACCAGCGTGCGACCTCTACCTTACTGGAGGTCAACCTTCTTCCCGCCGCGCAGGAGCAAGTACGCCACCAGCGAAACGACGAACCCCGCGTAGTACGCCAGGTCCGCACCGTGCAGCGCGGCGGCGACCGGTCCGGTGTAGACGGTGGTGTTCATGAACGGCACCGCCGCGGCGAACCCGATCAGGAACGCGACGAGCGCGGCCCAGGACCGGGTGGGTTTGCGCAGCTCGGCAAGGATGTCGATCTGCCGGCCTTTCGTTCGGCGCAGCCAGTCGGGCACCACGACGCCCAGGAACGGCGGGATCCAGTAGCTCACGAACAGCAGCACGTTCTCGAACTTCGCCGACAGGTCGCCGCTGTGCATCCAGAGGATGAGCGCGAACGCCAGCACGGTCACCACGACCGCGGACACGGGCCGGCGCAGGCGCACGCCCACGGTCTGGAGGGCGAGCGAGCCGCTGTAGTCGTTCATGGCGTTGGACGACACGGCGGCCAGCGCGATCACCAGCAGCGCCAGCCCGCCGACCACGCCGCCACCGACCAGCTGCGAGACGCCGGCGGCGGTCTGGTCGCCCAGCGCCGAGCCGAGCGCGAGGCCGATGCCCTCGCCCAGCGCGTACGACGCGACGAGCCCGAGCAGCGTGAACCAGAAGACCCCCGCCGGCTTCGTGTCGGCGGGCAGGTAGCGGCTGAAGTCGGCGGCGTAGGGCGCCCACGAGATGGCGAGGCTGAGCGTGATCGTGGAGAACAGCACGACGGCGCCGGCGTAGTCGCCGCCGGTCGCCGAGTCGGTGAAGGTGATCGGGTGGTCGAGCACGACCTTGACCGCGAGCGCCACGAACGCGACCACGAGCACCGCGCTCATCACGGCCTGCACCCGGTGGATCACGGCGTAACCGAACACGCCGAGCAGACATTGGAGCGCCAGGACCACGACCACGGCGAGCCAGAACGGCAAGCCGGTGAGCTCCGCCAGCGCTTCGCCGCCGAACAGCCCGACCAGCGCGTCCCAGGCGATGCTGCCGAGCCACTGCACCAGCCCGGGCAGCACCACGGTCTTGCCGAACGGCAGCCGCGCGAGCGGTAGCTGGCCCGTGCCGGTCTTCGGGCCCCACGTGGACAGGTAGGCGGGCGGCAGCGAGCCCAGGACCGTGCCGACGAGCGCGACGATGAACCCGGTCGTGAAGCCCAGCCCCATCGTCGACCCGAGCGTGCCCGTGAAGACGGCGGTCATGGTCAGGTTGGGCGCGAACCACACACTCGCGAGCCGCCACGGCCGGCCGAACCGGTTCGCCTCGGGCACGGGCGTGATGCCGTGCGTCTCGATGGCGAAGTCCCCCGCACCGGACGGCATGCGTCCCCCGAAGACCTCCGCGTCGATCCCGCTCATGTACTGGCCCTTCTCCCGTTTTGCCGGGCTCATGATTCCCCGCGCCCGGGCCGGGGGGAAGCTTCCGCGACGAACGTCTCCCCGGCCGGGAGAAGTTCGGGTCGAGGAGATCGGAAGAGACCGAGTTTCCCAGGTTGCTGGTTACCACGACCGCCGTTGCGGAAACCGCGATCCGCTCGAACGGGTTCGACCGCACCGACGCCACCACCCAGCGGAGGTTTCCCGCGGAGTCGAGCCTCGCGTAGAAGCCGTCCGCGCCGTAGGTAGTCGGCGCGGTCGCCCTCGGGTGGTCGCTGAAACCGCTTTATCGGTTATGCGCTGCCACACTCCGCTGGCACGATGATCGAAATGGGGGTTCTGGCGTCGCGGCGGTTTGCCGTGTTCTTCGGGGCGCGGTCGGTGTCGTTGGTGGGCAGTGCGATGACGCCGGTGGCGCTCGCGTTCGCGGTGCTCGACGCGAGCCCGGAGTCGGGTGACCTGGGTATCGTGCTGGCGGCCAACATGGTGCCGATGCTCACGTTACTGCTGGTCGGCGGGTCGGTGGCCGACCGGTTCCCGCGGGATCTGGTGCTGCGCCTCGCCAACCTGGGCAGCGGCGCGACCCAGCTGGTGGCGGCAGGGGTGCTGCTGACGGGGAACTACTCGCTGCCGTTCCTGGTCTGCACGGAGTTCGCCAACGGGGTGCTCACGGCGTTCACGACGCCGGCGTTGCGCGGGATCGTGCCGCAGCTGGTCGAGCGGGGGTTGTTGCGTCAGGCGAACTCGCTGTTGTCGTCGGCGCGCAACCTCTCGAAGGTGGCGGGGCCGTCGGTCGCCGGGATCCTGGTGGCCACCGTCGGCGGCGGGTGGGCCATCGCGGCGGACGGGGTGTCGTTCGTGGTGGCCGGGCTGGCGTTCAGCTTCCTGCGTCTGCCGCCCGTTGCCGGCTCGTCGCGGGCAGGGATCCTCCACGGCATCCGCGAGGGCTGGCAGGCGTTCCGGCGGATCACGTGGCTGTGGCAGATCGTGGCGGCGTTCACGGTCGTCAACATCGCGCAGACGGGCGTCTGGCAGGTCCTCGGGCCGACCATCGCGCGCGCCACCATCGGTGAGGTGTCGTGGGGTGTGGTGCTGAGCGTGCGGGCCGCGGGCGTGCTGATCACGGGCGTGGTGATGTACCGCGTGGCGGCGCGCCGGCTGCTGACGTTGGGGCAGGTGTGTGCGGCGTTGGCGGCCACGCCGTTGATCGTGCTGGGGACATCGCCGGGGTTCGTGGCGCTGGCCGCGGCGGCTTTGGTCGCGGGCCTTGGCAGCGGGGTCGCGAACGTCGCCTGGGACACGACGGTGCAGGAGAACGTCCCCGAACATCTGCTGTCGCGGATGGCCGCGTACGACGACTTCGGGTCCTATGTGGGGATCCCGATCGGGCAGCTGTCGGCGGGTCCGTTGGCTTCGTCGTTCGGCACCGGGCCGGTGGCGACGGCCGGCGGGGTGGTGCTGGCGGTGGCGGCGGTGGTGCCGTTGTTGTCGCCGGCGGTGCGGAAGATGCGGCACACCCCGGCGGGGGCCGGGTCGAGCGCCTGAGGCCACCCCTGACCCGAAGCAGGCCCCCACCCTGCCGCAACCATCGCGGCAAAGCAGGGGCCTGCATCGACCCTCAGTGGCGGATCACACGAGCAACAAGAAGGCCAAGCCGTTCGGCGAGCCGAGGCCCGTGACGTCGTCGTAGCCCTTGGTGGTGTGGATCGTGAGGTTGGGGTAGTCGAACGTGCGGGCGGAGGTGAGCAGGCCGTCCGACGCGTCGACGCTGTTGGCGAAGTCCACGCGTTCCACGGCGCCGTCCACGTGCTTCACGTCGTAGATCGCACCGGTGCGCGACGTGAGCTGGTAGAGCGCCGGGTTGATGAAGCCGTGGTGGAAGTGGTCCAGGCTGTCGGCCACGGCCATCACGCCCGCGAAGACCGGGGACGCCAGGCTGGTTCCGCCGATGCGGTACTGGTCGTAGTACACGCCGTCAGGGAAGGTCTGGGTCTGGCCCACGAGCATGCCGGTGTTGGGGTCGGCCACCGCGGAGATGTCCGGGACGACGCGGCCCTTGGCCTTGCCCTTCTGGTTCTTCGTGGACAGCGCGTCCGGCACGATGCCCTTCTGGTACGCCGGCTGCGCGAAGACGCGGCTGGTGCCGCCGCCCGCGCCGCCGTTGAAGGCGCCCGGGAACGCCGGGGTGTAGGCGCCCGCGGTGAGCGTGGACTTGCCGGTTTCCCAGCCGGTCTCGAAGGTCCGCTTGCCGGACTTGTCGACCGCCAGCGAGGTGCCGCCGACGGCGGTGACCCACGGCGACGAAGCCGCGAAGTCGGGCGAAGGCGTGCCGAGGCGCGCGACCTCGTCACCGTTGTCGCCGGAGGAGAAGTACACGCCGATGCCCTCGAGCGCGGCCTGCACGGCGATCTGGTTGAACGCCTTGATCTCGTCCGCCGGCAGGTCCTCGCCGGTGTCGCCGTAGGAGTTCGACACGATGTCGGCCTTGTGGCCGGCGATCACGTAGTTCAGCGCGGTGTCGAGCGAGAGGTCCTCACAGTCGGACCCACCGACGTAGAGGATGTTCGCACCCGGCGCGAGGCCGTGGGCGGCTTCGACGTCGAGCGTCTCCTCGCCGTACCAGCCCGAGGCGTCGCACTGGTCCGGGCCCTCGTCGGCCGGGTTGACCGGGAAGACGTGCTGGCTGAACTGGGCCTTCGTCAGCGGGTGCGCCGGGTCGTTGCGCTTCGCGTACTCGGACGCGTCGGCGTAGATGGTCGGCGACGCGAAGGCGTCCACGATCGCGATCGTGGTGCCGCGGCCGTCGGCCCCCACCTTGGCGGCCTGGTCGAGGCCGTACGCCGAACGCAGCTGCGCCGGCTTGTAGCCACACGGCGCGTACGGCAGCTGCTCGCCGTTGTACGCCGGGTCGACCGTGTCGGTCTTCTGGCCGTAGTAGTCGCTGCACGGGCCCGAGTTGCGGAACCCGGCGCCGGGAGGCGCGGTGGCCGGCCCGGAGGACTTGGCGGAAGCGGTGTCGGCACCCGAGGTGTGGTCCGGCTTCAGCAGGCTCGTCGCCTGGTCGACGCCGACGACACCCAGCACGGACGAAGCGAGCGAAGCCGGCACGGACAGGTTCTTGTCCGCCGCCCGCAGCGTCTGGCCCTTCACGGCGTACTTGCCGAGCGTGACGTCGAACGCCTTCTGCACCTGGTCCGCCGTACCGACGGCCTCCACGTAGGCGCGGTTCGACGGCACGTCGCCGATCTGGAACCCGGCACCGGACAGCCAGGTCTTCACCGCGGACACGGTCTGGTCCGAAGCGGTGAAGCGGTCGCGCACCTGCTGCGGCGACAGGTACTGCCGGTAGCTCTTGGAGTGCGGGTCGGACACGCCCGCCGCCACGGCTTCGGCACCGGCCTCGTCACGCAGGTTCAGGTACACGCGGAAGTCCAGCTTGGACGCCGGTGCGGTGTTCGCGACCTTGGCCCCGGGGTTCGCCCAGAGCGGGTGCGACGCGGGGATGTCGGCCCGGCCCGGGGCCGATGCCGCAGACGCCAGCCCCGGCGTGGCGGCCGCGAGGCCACCCGCCATCGCCAGCGAAAGGAACACGGTGAGACTTCTTCGCACAGGCAACTCCCTCGTGAATCGCGGCGCCCAGGCCGCAAGCGTCCGGCCCGAGACTAGGTCCGCACCGGCCGCCGGGGAAGCGTCCGGCCCGCCGGTGCGGAACCGTTATCTCGAAGTCGCACTCGATCTTCCTTGGTGCACAAGGAGGAAGTCCGGTTCGTCCGCACTGTCCCGAGTGGAATGTCGCCTAAAGGAACAAAAGTCCGATTCGAAAGTTCCGCATCGCGGTATCGCGGAGCACGCCGGACCGGGAAACACCACCTACTTCCGTCGGGTGCTCATACCGCCTGCAGGCCCTTCGAGCCCGCGCCGACCACGAAGCTCTTGTCCGTCTTGATCACCAGCTTCGCCGGGTCGTTCACGCTCGTGTCCGACACCACCACGAAGTCGGCCAGCATCTGCGCCGGCGTGGCGGTGACCCGCACGTAGCCGCGTTCTCCCTTGCAGTACTTGATGTGCGGGTTGTTCGCGAGCCACGCGGCCGACGGCGGCGCGGCGTCGTCGCTGTTGGACGTGACCGAGGTGGTCACCAGCTCCGAGCCGACGATCGGATCGCTGTGGTCGAAGTAGTCCTTGCGCAGGTCGGCGGCCCAGTGCCGGTGGACGTCGCCGGTGAGCACCACCGGGTTGGGTACCTTGCGGTCGATCCAGCCTTGCGTGATGCGATCGCGCGAAGCTTGATAGCCGTCCCACGAGTCGGGGTTCTCGCACGTCGCCGAGTTGCCGTCGCCGTCGCGCTGGGCGAAGAACACCTGCTGGCCCAGGAAGTCCCACGTCGCTGGGTGCGTCTCGAACGCCTTGAGCAGCCACTGTTCCTGCGCCGTACCGGTGATCGTGTGCGAGGTGTCGCGGTACGGGCCGCACGCGGTGCCGGTGACCTGCGCGCTGCGGAACTGGCGCGTGTCCATCATGTGGAAGCGCGCGAGGTTGCCCCACAGGAACTGGCGGTACAGCTGGATCGACGAGCCGCTGGGCTTGGCGGTGGACCGGATCGGCATGTGCTCGTAGAACGCCTGGAAGCCGTAACTCTTGCGGGCGGCCGAGGCCGGGCTCGTGGTGGAGTTCCAGTTGTTCATCACCTCGTGGTCGTCGAACACGACCAGCCACGGCGCCAGCGCGTGCGCGGCCTGAAGGTCCACATCGGTCTTGTGCTGACCGTGCCGGGCCCGGTACAGAGCCAAAGTCGTGGTGTCCGACGGCACCGCGAGCCGCCGCGGGTTGAGCTCCGCCTTCTTGCGCCCGGACGGCTTTTCGTAGATGTAGTCGCCGAGGAACAGCACGAGGTCCGGATCGTCGCGCACCACACCCTTGTACGAGTGGTACCAGCCTTCCTCCCAGTGCTGGCACGACGTGAAGCAGTACTTCAGCTGGTTCACGGCCGCCCCCGCCGCGGGCGCGGTGCGCGTGCGCCCGACCGGCGAGATGTAGCCGGCGGACTTGAAGCGGTAGAAGTACTCGCGCGCCGGCTCGAGGCCCGTCGGCTCGATGTGCACGCTGTGCGCCGACGCGCGCACCGCGTTCACCGAACCGCTTTGCACGATCGAGGAGAACGCCTCGTCGTTCGCGATTTCCCAGTCCACCGCGTACGTGGCGTCGGGCATGCCGCCGAACCCGTCGGCGTTGAGCGGCGCGGGCGCGAGCCGCGTCCACAGCACCACGCTGTCCGGCAACGGGTCGCCCGAGGCGATGCCGAGCTGGAACGGGTCGTGGATCGCCGGGGCGGCGACGGCGGTGCGCGCGTTGGCCCACGAAGGCAGAGCGGTCGTCGCCGCGGCCGCGCTCACGGCGGCGAGTCCGCCCAGCAGCACCGAGCGCCGGTTCACCTGGCCCATGTCAGGGGATCCTTTCGGGGAGTAGGGGTGGTCAGGCCGCGAAGTCGGTGAGGCCGGCACTGCAGCCGGCGAACGTCGGCGGCGAGGTGTTGTGGCCCGTGCAGACCTTGTAGAAGACCCATTTGCCCTTCGCGACGGGCGCGGCCTTGTCCACCGACGTGCCGTTGCCGCCGGAAGCCCAGACGTAGTACGGGCCCGAGCCGTCGGAGAGCCAGTACTGCACGACGCCGGAACTGCCGTCGGCGTTGGTGTCGTAGGCGACGAAGTGCGCGTCGGACGAGCGGAACACGCCCTCGGCGGCGCAGGACGCGGCGCACTGGGCGCTGCCGGTACCGGTGCCGCAGTCGGGTGCGACACGGCCGTCGGAGCCGGTCTGTACGTAGCCGTCGGACACGTAGCCGCCGAGCGCGGGCACGTAGTCCCAGATCGTGGTGGTGCCGAGCGGGCCCGCCACTGAGCTTCCGGTGGTCTGACACTCGATGTTGACGGTCGCGCCGTTGGCCACCGTCTTCACGGCAGTGGCGGCGGCGTTGGGCGCGCGGCGGACGTTGAGCGGATCGCCCGCAGTCTGGACCTTGCCCGGCACCGTGGCTGACGCGGGCACTGCCGCGGTGAGCGCGAACCCGCCGATCGCGGCCAAGACAACCCCGAATCCGGCGAACCGCCGGAGCTTCGAACGCTTCATGGCCATAGCGTGTCGAAGCGTTGTACACGACCCGTACAAATCGCGATTTAGGGGACGCGAGCCGCCGAACGGATCTAGCTAACCTGCGCGAACGCTCCTAGCATGCCCGGTCATGGGGACCTTGCCGCTCAGGCGGGTAAATTGTTGACTTCACTGGCGTTCCGAATTCTCGGACCGTTGGAGGTCATTGCTGAAGGCCGGACCGTCCCACTGGGCGGGCCGAAGCCGAGGTTGCTGCTGGCCGCGCTGGCTCTGCAGCCGAATGTCGTGGTGTCCACCGAAGTGCTGGTCGAAATCCTCTGGCCGGGTACCGCACCTCGCTCCGCGGCAGCCAACATCCGCACCTACGTCCACTCCCTCCGCAGGCGGCTCGCGGAAACGGCACCCGAGCTGGGTGACCGCATCAGCAGCCGCGCGTCGGGATATCTGCTCTCGGCCGCAGACGAAGAACTCGATCACGTCCTGTTCGCCAACCACGCTGCCGAAGCGCGGAAAGCGTTCGAACGCGGAGACGCGGAAGCGGCGCTCGCGTTGCTCGATAAAGCCGACGCCCTTTGGCGCGGCGAAGTGCTCGAAGGCCTGCCGCACGACCACGGCTGGGGCGCGGCCATCGCGCGGCTGGCCGAACTGCGCCTGTCCGTGCAGGAACAGCGGCTGCGGGCCCGCCTCGCGCTGGGGCGCCACGGCGAGGCCATCGCCGAACTCCGTGGCCTCGTCACCGAACACCCGTTGCGCGAAGAGCTGTGGCAGCAGCTCGTGACCGCGCTGCGCGACGGCGGCCGGGTCGCCGAGGCGGTGGAGGCCTACGAGCTGGCCGAGCACACCCTGGAAGCGGAGCTCGGGACGAAACCCGGGCCTCGGCTGCGAGAGCTGCGGGCCACGCTCGTGCCACCCGCCGCGGTGCCCGAGCTGCCCGCGGTACCGGCCGAACTCGCGGTGCCACGACCGCGAACGCTGCCGGAGCTGCCGATCTGCCAGCTCCCGCTCGACCTGCCGGACTTCACGGGCCGCGACGACGTGGTCGACCAGCTGGTCACGCGCCTGCGTGAACACGGCGAGACGGGCCGGCCGACGGTGGTGGTGCTCTCGGGCGCGCCCGGCGTCGGCAAGTCCGCCATCGCGGTCCGGGTGGCCCACGCGGTGCGCGACGCGTTCGGAGACGGGCAGCTCCACGTGGACCTCGCCGGTACGTCGTCGTCGCCGCGGGCGCCGATGGGTGTGCTCGCGGAGTTGTTGCGGGCGCTCGGCATTCCCGATGCGGGCCTGCCACGCGATCTGCCGGAACGTTCGGCGCTGCTGCGCTCGCGCCTGGCCGGCAAACGCATGTGCGTGGTCCTCGACGACGCGGGCAGCGCCGCTCAGGTGCGGCCGCTGCTGCCGGGCACGGGCGCGTGCGCGGTCCTCGTGACGAGCCGGGTGCGGCTGCCCGACCTCGACGGCGCGGTGCCGGTCGACGTCGACCTCCTGCCCGAACCGGAGGCCGCGCGGCTGCTGGAGGGCATCGTCGGCGCCGAGCGCGTGGCGGCGGAGCCCGACAACGCCGCCGCGATCCTGCGCCAGTGCGGGCACCTGCCGCTCGCGATCCGCGTGGCCGGGGCGAAGCTCACCAACCGGCCCAGCTGGTCACTGCGGATCCTCGCCGACCGACTGCACGACGAGCGGCGCCGGCTCGACGAGCTGCGCGTCGGCGACCTCGCCGTGCGCGCCAGCGTGACGCTGAGCTACGACCTGCTGCCGATGTCGGCGGCCGCGGCGTTCCGCTGGCTGGGTGCGCTGGGGCCGATCCAGTTCCCGGCCTGGGTGGTCGCGGCCGCGCTGGGCCGTCCGTCGGCCGACGACGTGCTCGACGTGCTCGTCGACGCCCACCTGGTGGAGCTCGTCGCGTCCGACGCGACGGGCCAGCCGCGGTACCGGCTGCACGACCTGCTCCGCGTGTACGCGGCGGAGCTGGCCGAGCGGGACGCGCCGGAGAAGACGCGACGCGCGGTGCGGCGGGTGCTCGAAGGTTACCTCGCGCTGGCCGTCGCGGCGGCGGAGCGGATGCCGATCCACTTCTTCGGCCAGTACCGCGACCACGCCGTGCCCTACCCGGAGCTGCCGGACGGGACGGCCGAGCTCCTGGCCGACCCGGCCGCGTGGTTCGCCGCGGAGCGCCACTCCGGCGTCGCCGCGGTGACGCTGGCCGCGCAGCTCGGGTTCGACGACCTGGCGTGGCAGCTCACGGCCGCGTTCACGCCGTACTTCGACCTGCGCGGGCATCAGGACGACTGGCACGCCACCCACGAGGTGGCGCTGGCGGCGGCCCGGCGCGCGGGAGCCGTGCGGGGCGAGGCGATCGTGCAGCGCAACCTGGGGCAGATCCACCTGTACCAGGACAGCTACGCCGAAGCCTTCGTGGCGTTCGACGCGGCGCGGGAGCTGTACGAACGCGTCGGCGACGCGCAGGGCACCGGCATCGCGCTCGCCGGGCTCGGCACGATCCTGCGCATCCAGGGCGACAACGACCTCGCGCTGGAGCGCTGCCACGAAGCGTCGAAGCTGTTCGCCGAAGCCGGCGACCGGCACGGCGAGGCGGTGATCCGCATCGCCGTGGGCGCGGTGTGGATGGCGCAGAGGTGCTACGCGCCGGCCAAGCGGTGGTTCACCGACGCGCTCGAGCTGGCCGCCGCGATCGGCGACCGGCACCGCGAGGCCCACGCGCTGCAGCGGCTCGGGCTGCTGCACCAGCACGAGGGCAACCTCGGGCCCGCGCGCGAGTTCGTGACGCGCGCGATCGCCGTGTTCACCGATCTGGGCGACGACCATTGCGTGGGGTACGCCAACCAGAACCTCGGTGAGCTGTGCCTGCACAGCGGCGATTTCGCCCACGCGCAGCTGTTGCTGGTCAACTCGCTGAGCGTGCACCGCCGCAACGGCGACCGGCGGTCGGAGGCCGAGGTGTCGCAGCTGCTCGGCGAGCTGCATTCGGCGCTCAGCCAGCCGGAACGCTCGCGCACGTACTCCGAGCGGGCGCTGGCGATCTGGCGGGAGCTTTCGGCGCGGCCGCAGCAGTCGGCGCTGGAAACGCGGCTGGAGTCGGCTCCGGGTGAGGGGCCGCGGATCGTGTCCGCCTGACCCGTACGCGCGGGCTTGCTTGCACGGCAAGGGGTCCTGCCGAGACGAGGATGACGTCTCGGCAGGACCCCTTTGTCGTGGAGGAGCGGGAATGGTCCGAAGAGGTCTGGTTCGGCGGGTGACCGTGGTTTTCGCCGCGGTGCTCGCGGTGGTTCCCGTGACACCGGCCGCCGCGGCCGGGTCGTGGCGGGTGGACCTGTCCACGGTGGACGGTGACGACGTGAACGTGTCCTCGGTTTCGGGTTTCCTGACCCTGGCCGAGTCCGCGTGGAACCCGGTCACCGCGCGGAGTTCCGGCGTTCTCGTCACGGCCGCGCGCCGCCTGGGGTCCTCGGTGGGCCGGGTGACCGCGCGGGTGGTGGACGACGTCCCGGCCGGCACCGCCGTGGAGGTCGACGTCCGGGGCCGCGATGCCGCCGGCGACTGGACGGAGTGGACCCCGGCGGGCCGGGAGTTCCCGTTCGCCGTTCAGGTGGTCCAGGCCCGGATCTCGCTGTCCGGCACGGCCGACGGCGTGCGACCGACCGTGCGCGCGGTGACGCTCACCGCGTCGGGCGGCACCGCGCGGGCCGCGGTGGTCACCGAACCGCTCACCTACCGGATCTACGCGACGCGCGAAGGCCTCGTCGGCGGCAAGACGTCCAACGGGCACATCATCGCCAAGAGCGACCACTTCGTGTCGTTCCCGTCCACGAAATCGGTGTCCCCCAAGGGAACCGGCTCGTACACGGCGAAGGTCTGCCGCACCGACGGCACGCGCTGCGAGTTCGCGCCGGTGTGGGAGGTCGGCCCCTGGAACACCCACGACGACTACTGGAACCCGTCAGATCAGCGCGCCACCTTCCCCACGCTGCCGCAGGGCACGCCCGAAGCGCAGGCCGCGTTCCAGGACGGCTTCAACGGCGGCAAGGACTCCCGCGGGCGCGCGGTGAAAAACCCGGCGGGCATCGATCTCGCCGACGGCGTCTTCTGGGACGGCCTCGGGCTCACGGGCAGCTCGTGGGTGGACGTGACCTACCTCTGGACGGGCACCGGCGGCCCCGCCGGCGTGATCACCACCGCCGGCGCGCCGCTGAATCTACGCGAAAGCCCCAGCACGTCAGCGGCGATTAAGGGCGTCGCCGCGCCGTACGCGCGTGTGCCGATCGAGTGCTCGGTGACCGGCGAGTCCGTGAGCGGCGCCCTCGGCACCAGCGCGATCTGGGACCGCGTGGGCCCGGATCTGTACGTCTCGGACACGTACGTGAAACCCGGCGCCGCCGGTCCCGTCGCGCCGATATGCCCTTGAGCTGCGACGACAGGCGACCAATACTGGACAATTCGCCAAGCCTGAGGGGGCAGCATGACCACACTCGACACGAAGGACGTGACCCCGTTGCGGCGGGGGTTCGCGGGAACCGTCTTCACCGCGGCCGACGACGGCTACGACGAGGCGCGAAAGGTCTGGAACGGCCAGATCGACCGGCACCCGGCCGTGATCGCGCAGGTGGCCGGCACCGCGGACGTCTCGACGGCGCTGGCGTTCGCCCGCGAGCACGGGCTGCCGGTGAGCGTGCGCGGCGGCGGGCACAGCTTCGGCGGGTTCTCACTGTGCGACGACGGCCTCGTGATCGACCTGAGCGCCTTGCGCTCGATCACCGTGGACACGCACTCCTCCACCATCCGCTGCGGTGGTGGCACCACGTGGGCCGAGCTCGACGCGGCGGGCCAGCAGGAGGGGCTGGCGGTGCCGGGCGGCACGATCAGCGACACCGGCGTCGGCGGCCTCACGCTCGGCGGCGGCGTCGGCTGGCTGACCGCGCGCCACGGCCTCAGCGTCGACAACCTGATCTCGGCCGAGGTCGTCACGGCCGACGGCACCCCGCTGCACGTGTCGGCGGACGAGAATGCCGACCTGTTCTGGGCCCTGCGCGGCGGGGCCGGCAACTTCGGCGTGGTGACGGCGTTCGAGTTCCGCGCGCACCCGGTCGGCCCGATCATCGAGCTGGGCCTGTTCTTCTGGCCGCTCGCCCAGGGCCGCGAGGCGCTGCGCTTCATCCGCGACACCCTCACGACGCTGCCGCCGACGACGGGCGCCATGCTGGTCGGCCTCAACGCGCCGCCGGCCGATTTCGTGCCGCCCGAAGCGCACTTCGCGCCCGGGTACGCGCTCGTCATCGCCGGGTTCGAGGGGCCGGAACAGCACGCCGAGGTGGTCGCGCAGGTCCGGCGCGGGCTGCCGGCCGCGTTCGAGCTGGTCGCACCGATCCCCTACGTCGGGCTGCAGCAGATGCTCGACGACGCGGCTCCGCGCGGGATGCTGGCGTACGAGAAGGGGCTGTACGTCGACGAACTGAGCGACGAGGTGCTCGACGTGATCGCCGAGTACCTGCCGCGCAAGTCGTCGCCGCTGTCGATCACGCCGATGTTCCTGCTGCGCGAGGCCTTCTGCAACGTGGCCGAGGACGCGACGGCGTTCGGCGGCACGCGCACGCCCAAGATCGCCGTGAACCTCGCGGCGACCACGGCCGACCCGCAGGAGTTCGAGGCGGACCGCGCGTGGGTGCGCGAGTTCTGGACCGCACTCACGCCGTTCGCGTCGAGCGCCAGCGGCTACGTCAACTTCATGACGGAGTACGACGAGAACCGCGTGCGCGCGGCCTACGGCGCGGAAAAGTACGACCGGCTGGCGCTGATCAAGGCGAAGTACGACCCCGGCAACGTCTTCCACCTGGGCGCCAACATCCGGCCCGCCGTGGCCGTCTGAACGACAACCGGGCCGCGGTGCCGGCCGCCGGCGGACACGGCGGCCAGCACCGCGTTCGGGAACTCAGTGCCCCGACAGGTCGATCGCCTTGTCGAGTTCGCGGGGCTTCAGCACGCGCAGGATGCCTTCGAGGAGGTAGTAGTCCGCGTACGGCAACGAGATCTCGATGCCGTCCTCGGCCGGGCGGTTGCGCGTGCAGCGGGCCACCACGGCGTCGGCGCGGGTCGACTTCGTCGTGAGGCAGGTGCGGGAAGTCGCCTCCAGCAGGCGCAGGCCGGCCGCACGGTAGTCGGGCCGGCCCGCGGCCGCGGCGAGGTCGATGAGGCCGCACGCCATCACGACGCCGGCGGACGCGTCCTTGATGTCGTTCGGCGCCTGCGGCGCGGTGTAGTCCCAGACCGGCACGTTGTCCGGGGTCAGGGCCTTCAGCGCGAAGTCGGCGAGCCGCCGCGCGGTGGTGAGGAACGAGCGGTCTCCGGTGCGGCGGTACATCGTGGTGAATCCGTAGATGCCCCACGACTGCCCGCGCGCCCAGCAGGAAGCCGGGCTGTAGCCCTGCACGGTGTTGGGGCCGATCTCGGCGCCGGTGGCCGGGTCGAAGTCGAACACGTGGGGCGTGGAGCCGTCGGGGCGCAGGAACACGCGCTGCGCCGTCTTCGCGTGCTCGATGGCGATGTCGAGGTACTGGCTGTCGCCGGTCTGCTTGGTCGCGAAGTCGAGCAGGTCGAGGTTCATGATCGTGTCCATGATGATCCGGCCCGCGTCCTTCGGGTCGGTCAGCGAACCCCAGGCCCGGATGAAGTGGCCCTTGGCGTTGTAGCGCTTGATCAGCGACGAGGCCGCCTGGATCGCGCCGGGGCGCCACTTGTCGTCGCCGGTGATGCGCCACGCGGTGACCCACGACGGGTAGAACAGGAATCCGAGGTCGTGCGTGCTGGTGTCGTTCTGGCGCGGCGCGAGTTTGTCGGCCGATGCGAGTGCGAGCGTGCGGAATTGTTCGTCACCGGTGTGCAGGTATGCCATCCAGAGCGTGCCGGGCCAGAATCCGCCGACCCAGTCACCATTCTGCGAAAAGGCCCATTTCTCGAACTTGGTCCCGGTGGGAAACGAGGTGACACCCGGCGCGACCGCGCGCAGCTTCTGCACTGCGTAGTCTGCCGCTGAGCGGAACACCTTCTCCTGGCTCGCGATGTCGGACACCCCTTGCTCGGCCGCCGCCGCAACGGTGCTGGTCGCGGTCACCGCCACGGCGGCACCGGCCGCGGTGGTCAGCAGGGTACGCCGGGAAACACTCACGATTGCCCGCCATTTCACAGTCGTGGAAACACCAGTGGGGAAATGCCTCACGAGAAGGCCGCCTGAGTTTTACATGACGGTCATGTGGTTGTACACCCGCCAAAGCGTGCTTTCACGGTTGTGAATTGTTCATGGATGTGAACCCGCTATTCCACGCTCCGGACCGGAGTGAACCACGGGCTCACCCCGGTCCGGACCACTCAGTGGTGGTGGTGCGCGTGGACCACCGCGTGCCCCTTGCCCCGGCCGATCATCCACTTGTTGACCGGCACCGTGATCACGAAGGCGACGACGAGCGAGAACAGCAGCGACAGCCAGAACAGCGCCGTCGCCAGGCCCGCGTCCATCGCGCCCGGGACCACGACGATCACGAGGTTGTCGACGATCTCCATTACGGCGATCGACACGGTGTCGGCGGCCAGCGCGACCTTGAACGCCGCCGAGAAGGCCAGGCCCGACTTCAGGACTCCGCGCATCGTCAGGCCGTAGCCGAAGACGAACGCGAGCACGATAGACAGCACCACGGTGGCCGCGTTGTGCAGCCCGAACGCGGTGCCGAGAACCATGCCGAGCACCTCACCGATGGCACAGCCGGTGAGGCAGTGCAGCGTCGCCTGGATCGCGGTGGACCAGGACGCGCCGTGCTGGTGGTCAGTCATGTCGTCCACTATACCCCCTTAGGGTATCTCGACCCTGCGCTCAGCCGGCGAGGAGCGACTTCATCGTGGTGATCTCGGCCTCCTGGGTGTCGGCGATCCGCTGGGCCATGGCCTTCGCGGCCGCGCTGCTCCCCTGGGCCAGCTCGGTGCGCGCCATCGCGACGGCACCCGAGTGGTGCTCGATCATCAGCTCGAGCCACTTGCGGTCGTAGGCCGCGTCACGCAGCTGGTCGAGACCCGCGGTGTCGACCATGCCGGGCATCCGGCCGTGGTCCATCCCGGACATCCGGCCGTGGTCCGTGCCGCCCATCGTCGAAGGCGCTGGCGCGCCCCAGGCCTTCAGCCACGCCGTGAGCTGGTCGATCTCGGGCTGCTGGGCCTGCTGGATCTGCTGGGCCAGCTTGACCACGCGCTGGTCGCCGGTGTGCTGCGGCACCGGCACGGACATCTCCACGGCCTGGCGGTGGTGCGGGACCATGTCCTGCGCGAACGTGACGTCCGCGGCGTTGTGGTCAGCGGTCGGGGCGGCCGGTTGCGACGAGCAGCCGACGAGCACGGCGGCGATCGCGGGCGCCACGATGCCCGCCAGGAACTTGCGATTCATGACGTTTTCTTTCCTCACTGGGTACGACGGAGTTCGGACACGATGGAGCGCGTGCCCGATCAGATCCGCAGTGCGCAGGAGGCGGTGAGGAGTTCCCGGCCCGTTCGCGAAGGCGGCGCCCGGGCGAACCCGCCGGTCCCGCGTTCGACCGAACCGGGCACCGCACGCTCGCGACGCCGGCGCAGCCAGGCCAATACGAGCAGCAGGCCCGCCGCGGCCAGCAGCACCGCGAGGCACAGGTGCAGCATCGCGTGGCCACCGTCGCTCGCGGGCGGAGCGGCAATCGGATCCCCGGACGTCGACATCACCGGCACCGGCACCACCGCCACCGGGTCTGTCACCACCACGGGCGCGTCCATCGGCGAATGCGCGACGGACACCGCCGGCATCCCGCCCATCCCGCCACCGTGCGGCGCCGGGACGTGGTGCATCGCGAGCACACCGAAGACCAGCGCGCCGAGCAACAGCCAGCGCGCCGGGGCCGGAAGCGGGAACCCGCGGAGCGGTCGAGTCATCGGGAGCAGTCTAACCACATACCCCAAACGGGTATATCCCCAAGATCACCGTTGAACTCACTTCCGTAACCCTTTGCACACGACCGGTTGACCACCGTGAACACGCTCCCTTACGTTCACTCCAGGTCGCCGGCGGTGCGCAGACCGTGAAACCGAAGGACTGGTGGGATGCGAAGGCCGACCAAGACGCTCGTGCTGGGCGTCGCGCTGCTGCTCACGGCGGTGGTGGGACTCGGCAGCTGTTCGTCGGCACTCAGGACGTCGGCGGCCGACGACCGGACTTCGGTCCGGATCGCCTTCGTGCCGAAGGTCGCGGGCATCGCGTACTTCGACGCCATGAACGCGGGCGGCCGGGAAGCCGCCGAACAGCTCGGCGCGCAGTGGATCACGCGCGGCCCCGCGACGGTCGACCCGGCGGCCCAGACCGCCATCCTGCACGACCTCGTGAACCAGCACGTCGACGTGATCGCCGTGGCGCCCAACGACCCCGCGGCCCTCGCGCCCGCGATCGCCGACGCCCGCGCCAAGGGCGTCCACGTGCTCACCACCGACACCGACGCGCCGCAATCGCAGCGCGAGGTGTTCGTGAACCAGGCCTCCCCCGAGGGCGTCGGCACCGCGCTCGTCGACTCGCTCATGGCGAAAACGGGCGGCAGCGGCAAGTTCGCCATCGTCTCGTGCGGGCGGACCGCGGCGAACCTCAACGCGTGGATCTCCGTCGAGCAGACCTACGCGGCCGAGCGATACCCGAAGGCGCAGCTGGTGGAGACCGTCTACGCCGGTGAGGACACGACAACCGCGACCGAGCTCGCGAAGCAGGTCCTCGACCGCCACCCCGACCTGACGGGCCTGATCGGCGAGTGCACCACGTCGGCGCCGGGCGTCGCGCAGGCGGTGCGGGACCAGCAGAAGATCGGCCGCGTCTACACCGTCGGCACGGGCACCCCGCAGACGATGAAGCCGTACCTGCTCGACGGTTCCTGCTCGATGTCGGTGCTGTGGAACGTCGAATCGCTGGGTTACCTCACCGCGTGGGCGGCGGAGCAGCTGGTGCAGGGCCGTTCGTTCGGCCCCAGCAACAACGTGAGCCTCGAACTGCCCGCGGTGAAGTACGACGGGCGCTCGAAGACCATGCTGCTCGGCGACCCACTGCTGATCACGCAGGACAACGTGGACCAGTTCAAATACTGACGGCCGGGACCCCCGCAGCGGGAGCCCCGGCCGTGCAGTGCGTTGCGACGAGCAGTGCCTTGCCGTGAAACGGGAACTCAGCGCACGTCGATGGTGACCGTGGCCGTGGTGACGCGGGCGGGCAGCTTCGTCGTGTCGATCTTCAAGTACTCCCCGTCGTCCTGCCGGCCGTTGGGCAGGATCTTGGCGTGGAGCGCGTACGGCGGCGCAGTGTTCGAAAGGCCGTCGATGCCGAAGTCGTTGTCGTTGCTGACCACGAGGGTGCGGCCGCCGTCGGTGGTCGCGACGCCCTCCACCTTGTCGTGGCCGAAAAAGCCGCCGGTCGGGTCGAACCCGGTCACCAGCGCACCGAGGTCCAGGTACAGCTTCTTCGCCACCGGCGTGATCCCCACCTTGGCGAGATCCGCAGTGGCCTCCTCGGTGGTGTCCTTGCCGACGTAGGCGTCGATGCTCGACTGCTTGTCGCCCACGAGCAGCCCGCCCTTGGCGGAGTCGTAGGCGGCACCGGCCACCTTCGCCTTCGGCCCGACGTCGGTCGCGCCGCGCAGGTCGATCTCGTAGATCTTCTTGAACGCACCGGGTTCGAAGTTGCCGTCGCGTTCGTCCACGAGGAACTTCGTCGACGACAGCGCGGTGATCTCGCTGACCGCCGTGCCCGTGTCGTCCGGGTCCTGCAGCAGGTACAGGTACTCGTGCGTCGCGCGCGTGCGCAGGTCGACCGTGACGATCCGCAGGGTGGTCACGTTGCCGGGCTTCTTCGTGAGGTCCGGCTGCTGCAGGGCCGACTGCATGATGCCCACGAGCGTCTTGCCGTCCGGCGTGAGCGCGAGGCCTTCCATGCCCTTGTTGGGCACGCGGTACTTCAGCTCCTGGGGCAGCGAGCCGTCGAACGGCGAGAGCCGCTCGATCGCGCGGCCGTCGGCGCGGAAGTGCGTGATGAAGGGACCGTACTCATCGGACACCCAGAACGTGCCGTCGCGTTCGGCGACGAGACCCTCGGAGTCGTAGCCGTTGGGAGTGGCCGGCAACGGCTTCCCGTCGAGGCCCACGATCGTCTCGCCGGTGTCGGCGGCCGTGCTGACCTGCCCGTTGTACGGCGAACCGTCCTTGGCGCGCAACGGGATCCGCTTCTCGAGCACGGCCTTGCCGTCCTTGAGGCGGAACTTGCCGATGGCCGGGTCGAACGCGGGCAGCGGCTCCACCTTGGCCCCGTCCGGCGCGTCGACGTTCGGGCCGCGGTCGGTGAGGCCGTAGAACTCGTCGCGCGAGCCCGGCACCGGCGTGAGCGCGGAACCGTAGGCACCACCGGTGAGCTTCACGCCGCCGATGGTCGCCAGCGGCGGCAGGGAGGTCGGGTAGAGCTGCACCGCGTCCGACACGGAGTACGTGAAGGTGTCGCGACCGTGGAAGCCCGGCGCGGGCGTGTAGCTGAACGACCCGCTGGGGTCGAGGGTCAGGGATCCGTGTGCCGGCGCGGTGTGGCGCACGATGGCGCCGCTCGCGCCGCCGCGGCTGTCGTTGCCGAGTACGCCGTCGCCGTGGACCTGCAGCGATCGGCCGGCTCGGGTCCCGTAGTGGTCGTCGCGGGCGGCGAACTCGGCGTGCCCGCCGCCTCCGTGCGCCGACGCCGTGCCGGTGGCCAGCAGCGGCAGGGCGAGGATCCCCGCGGCGACCCCGATTCTCACGCGCTTCATCCGTTTTCTCCTCCTCCGGCGTCACACGACGCCGGAGGAGGAGTCTGGTTAACGGAGTTGGACAACCGCCGTCTTCGAGGCGACGCCCGCGTTAACGGCCTCGTCTCACATGCGCGGCCGCCGCTCCGCCGCCGATCACGAGCACCAGCACGGCGACGCTCCACCTGCGTTGTTTCTCCACGCGGTGGCCGGCGTCGGCCACCACCGGTTGCGGAGTCGCGACAGGACGGAACTTCGTCGGCGGCGCGACCGAGGTCGAGGCGACGATCGGGGTGGGCGAAGTCGCGTTCGGCGGCGGGGGCAATGCCGGCGATTGTTCGGCGAGCACCGGTGGTGGAGGTGGTGGTTCTTCCGCCGTCTGCGAAGGTTTCACCGAGTCCGACGACGGTGGGGGATCCAGTCGCGCGGGCGGCGGTGGGGCTGGGGGTGGCGGAGGCGGCGCGGTTGCCCCGGCGAGGCACCCGGCCGCGTCGGAGGTGTAGAGCTCGGGTCCGGTGCTGATCTCCTGCGCCCCGCCGGAGCCATCGCGTGGCAGCCGGTAGGTCACGCTGCGGTGGCCGATGCGGTTCGCCGTCGCGTAGAGGGCACCGTCCGGTCCGAACACGACCGAGCCGTACGCCGTGGCGAGCGGGAACTTCAGGCCCGGCACGATCGCGACGCGGCCGTCGCGCGGGTTGATCGTGACCACCGAGCCGTGGCCCGCGGCCGTGACCGAGACACCGTAGAGCAAGCCGTCCGCCGAGTTGTAGGCGAAGTCGTCGACGCCGGCGGACAGGACGACGGGCCGAAGCACCTGGTGCGCGACCACGTCGAGGTAGTGGGGACTGGCCGGGTCGACGTCCACTGTGTACAGACTGTTGGCGTGCAGCAGGTACCACGAGTTGCCGGCCATGGCGCCGCCCGTGGAACCCGTCGCCCAGCTCCAGATGCCGTGGCGCGCGCCGGCGCGGAACACCCCGCCGAGGTCGGTCACGTGGCCCGCTGCGTCGATCCGCACCGCGTGGGCGCCGTCGTGGAAGTGGCCCGAGGTCGGACCGTCGGCCACGCCGTAGACCACGCCCTGCGAGGCGGAGTAGGCCATCGCGTTGATCGTGTAGCCGGGGTTGCCGAGCGACTGCCGCTGCCCGGTCGGCAACGTGAGCCGGACGAACGACGACGAGTGCGAGTTCTGGCTCTCCACCTGGAGAACCGGGCACGTCGCCGGCGCGGCCGGGTGGGTCCGGCCGGGTGGTTCGAGCCACCCCGACGCCACGAGCAGCGCCGACACGGCGGCCGCGGCGGCCACCACCGGGAGGAAACGGGGAATGCGCACCGCGGTCAGCCCAGTCGCGCCAGTGCCGAGCTGAACGCGTCGGGCTGGATGCTCGCGCCGCCGCCGAACGGGTTCTGCAGCTGGAAGATCGCGTAGAGCAGCAACGCGATCGTGCCGGCCAGCGTCGACACGATCACGAGGTGCGCCGCCATGCGCGTGCCGCCGAAGAGGTTGGGCAGCAGCACGGAAATCAGGCTGCCGAGGATCAACGCGAACCACACCACGGAGCCGACCCCGCTCGTGGCGGCGTCGGTGAGGCGCGCCTGCCGGGCCTGGTAGACCTGCCACAGGTCGTTGGCGGCCTCGGTCTTGCGGTCGTTCTCCCAGTCGTCGGTCGCCTGCGCGCCGGCGATGGTGCGGCGCATCTGGTCGAGCTGCGTCCAGCCGGTGTCCGGGATCGTGCCGCCGTCGGCCAGGCGCGGCCATTCCTGGCGCTGCACGGTAGTGGCGTACGCAGTGGCGAGCTGTTGCACGCGTTGGCCGGTGTCACCGGGCAGCGCTTCGGCGGCCCAGGTCATGGAAACGAGGCTGTCGGCCTCCGTGTAGGAACCGTCGCGCGCGGTGCCCACGGCGTCGAAGAGCGAGATCAGCACGAACGCCACCAGAACCGCGTGGAGCCCGCCGACAATGGTGAACACCTGACCGGCCGCATCGTTGTTGTCACGACGACCTTCATCCCAGCCGAACCGCCTCACCAGATAGCCGATACCGCCGCCGACGACAGCCACTCCGACCACCCAGAAGATCCCGGTCAGGTAGACGCTCATCTGACCCCTTTCACACTCGAAGCCCACTGGATCCACCATTGTTCGGCGAATTACCGGAAGTGGGCCCGCTCAAGTTAGTCATCTGATTCCCAGGCGACAAGAAGCGACAGTTCGGTTCATTCGAGTGGCCCTGCGACGTGCCCGATGATCACTGGAACGGAGCAGTTGAAAGTTGGAACACCTGCTCTGGATATGCCCGTTCACCTGGGGTACACCGGCGATCTTCGGTCGAACTTCCCGTCCGGGTGAGTCCTGTCGACCGAGGGTGACGAACGCGGTACCGATCAAGATCGTCTGAAACTGGCGCGCCAACAACAGCAACTGGAATGTCCGATTACCCGTTCTGGCAAACAGGTGAACCGGCCCGGTTACCCGATCGTGGGATTGTCGGGCGAGGCCGGCTTGCTATGTTGATTCCGCGGTGCCGACCCGAATGAATTGCAGCAGGATAACGAACTCCAATTCGTGCTGGAAACTTTCTCACACGTCCGAAATCCGACGATAGGTGGTTTTCGCTGTGACCGTCACGGACCCCGTGGACTCCGCGAATCAGGAACAACCGCAACTGAGCCTGGGCCGGGCCGCGGCCCGCACGCTCGCGACGACGACCAAGTCCGTTCCGCAGATGCAGGGCATCACCACGCGGTGGCTGCTCAAGGTGCTGCCGTGGGTGGAGGTCTCGGGCGGCGCGTACCGCGTGAACCGCCGGCTGAGCTACGCGGTGGGCGACGGCCGCGTCACGTTCACCACCACCGGCGCCGAGGTCCGCGTGATCCCGCCGGAGCTGGGTGAACTGCCGGCGCTGCGCGGTTTCGACGACGAAGAGGTGCTCATCGAGCTGGCCGGCCGGTTCGTGCAGCACGAGTACTCCCCCGGCGACGCGCTCGTGGAGTTCGGCCACCAGGCCGACCAGATCTTCCTCGTGGCGCACGGCAAGATCAGCAAGGTCGGCACCGGCGCGTACGGCGACCAGACGGTGCTCGGCACACTGGCCGACGGCGACTACTTCGGCGACGCCGTGCTCACCAACGCCGACGGGATCTGGGAGTACACGGCGAAGGCCGTGACCGCGTGCACCGTGCTTTCCTTGTCCCGCAGTGAGTTCCAGGGCGTGCTCGACCGCTCCGACGCGCTGCGCGAGCACCTCGACGCCGTCGCCGCCGGTTCGGCCGGGCCGGCCAACGACCACGGCGAGGCGGTGATCGACGTCGCGTCCGGGCACGACGGCGAACCGCAGCTGCCCGGCACGTTCGTGGACTACGACAGCTCGCCGCGCGAGTACGAGCTGAGCGTGGCGCAGACCGTGCTGCGTGTGCACAGCCGCGTCGCCGACCTCTACAACCAGCCGATGAACCAGATCGAGCAGCAGCTGCGGCTCACGGTCGAGGCCCTGCGCGAGCGGCAGGAGCACGAGCTGGTCAACAACCGCGACTTCGGTCTGCTGCACAACGCGGACTACTCCCAGCGCGTGTCGACCCGCACCGGCCCGCCGACGCCGGACGACTTCGACGACCTGCTTTCCCTGGTGTGGAAGGATCCCGCGGTCTTCCTGGCGCACCCGAAGACGATCGCGGCGTTCGGCCGCGAGTGCAGCCGGCGCGGCGTGTACCCCGACGCCGTGGACCTCGGCGGGCACCAGGTGCCGGCGTGGCGCGGCGTGCCCGTGTTGCCGTGCAACAAGATTCCGGTCACCGACACGCGCACCAGCTCCGTGCTGCTCCTGCGCACCGGAGAGCAGTCGCAGGGTGTCGTCGGTCTGCACCAGACCGGGCTGCCCGACGAGTACCAGCCGGGCCTGAACGTGCGGTTCATGGGCATCAGCGAGCAGGCGATCATGTCGTACCTGGTCAGTGCCTATTACTCCGCCGCCGTGCTGGTGCCCGACGCGCTGGCCGTGCTGGAGAACGCCGAGATCGGGCGCGGTGACTGAGCATGGCCGCGCCCGCCACCCCGCCGCGCCCGCCCGAGGCCGCCCCCGTGCGGCCCGGGTCGGCGCCACTGCCCCCGTCGGCGTTCGGGCCGACGGGCCTGGGCACGAGCGCGCTGCGGATCGTGCCGAGGCCCGCGTCCCAGAGACCTCCCGAAGCTGAGCCCACCAAGCGAGGAACCGCATGACCGTGACCGAAGAGCCGCCGCTTTCCCTCTCCACGCGCGCGGCCCGGACCCTGGCCACCACCACCAAGTCGCTGCCGCAGATGCGCGGCATCACCCCGCGGTGGCTGCTGTCGCAGCTGCCGTGGGTGGAGGTGCCGGCCGGTTCGTACCGCGTGAACCGCCGGCTGACCTACACCGTCGGCGACGGCCGGGTGAGCTTCTTCAACACCGGCGCGCGGGTGCAGGTGGTCCCCGCGGAGCTGGCGGAACTGCCGCTGCTGCGCGGCTTCGCCGACGCCGACGCGCTGTCTGCGCTGGCCGAGCGCTTCGAACAGCGCGAGTACGAGCCGGGCGACACCATCGTGACGGCGGGTTCGCCGCTCGACTCGGTGGTGCTGGTGGCGTTCGGCAAGGTTTCGCGCACCGCACCCGGTTCGTACGGCGCGGAGGCGAACCTCGGCACCCTCACCGCCGGCGACCACTTCGGCGGCGAGCTGCTGGGCGGTTCGGCGGGTGACTGGAAGTTCACCGCTCGCGCGGCCACTCGCTGCATCGTGCTGGCGCTACCGGCGGAGGCGTTCGAGCGGCTCAACGGGCGCGCCGAAAGCCTGCGCGCGCACATCGCCGAGGTGCTGGCCGGCCCGCGGCGCGAGCACAACAAGGCCGGCGAGGCGAGCATCGACCTGTCCGCCGGGCACGACGGCGAGGTCGCGCTGCCGGGTACCTACGTCGACTACGACCCGGCGCCGCGGGAGTACGAGCTCGCAGTGGCGCAGACGATCCTGCGCACGCACAACCGCGTGACCGATCTGTACAACCAGCCGATGAACCAGCTGGAGCAGCAGCTGCGGCTGACCGTGGAGGCGTTGCGGGAGCGGCAGGAGCACGAGCTGGTGAACAGCACCGACTTCGGGCTGTTGCACAACGCGGACCTCGGCCAGCGCGTGACCACACGCAGCGGCCCGCCGACGCCTGACGACCTCGACGAGCTGCTGTGCCGGCGGCGCAAGTCGCGGTTCTTCCTGGCGCACCCCAAGGCGATCGCCGCGTTCGGGCGCGAGTGCACGGCGCGGGGCCTGTACCCGGCGAACGCGGTGCTCGACGGGCGCCGGGTGACGACGTGGCGCGGGGTGCCGCTGCTGCCGTGCGACAAGATCCCGATCTCGCCGCAGGGCACCACGTCGATCCTCGTCATGCGGACCGGCGAGGAGGACGCGGGTGTGATCGGGCTGCGGCCGGCGGCGTTGCCGGACGAGTACCAGCCGGGGCTGAACGTGCGGTTCATGGGCATCAGCGACCGGGCCGTGACTTCGTACCTGGTTAGTGCGTACCACTCGGCCGCGGTGCTGGTGCCGGACGCGCTGGGAGTGCTCGACGACGTCGAGATCGGGCGCTGAGCTTCGTTTTTCCGTTCGGAGGGGATGTATGACCACAGTGGACGCCCGGGCGCGGACGGTGCCGGAGGTGCTGGCGTGGAGCCGGGACCTGTGGGAGCCGGCGATGCGCGCGGCGGTCGACCGGCTGCCCGACTCGATGCGCCGCATCGCCGGCTACCACTTCGGCTGGTGGGACGCGTCGGACGCCGCGTCGGCCGTCCCGGCCGGCAAAGCCCTGCGGCCGGCGCTGGTGCTGCTGTCCGCGGAGGCCGCGGGCGGCGACCCGGCCGACGCGATCGCCGCCGCCGTGGCGGTGGAGCTGGTGCACAACTTCTCGCTGCTCCACGACGACGTCATGGACGGCGACGAGACCCGCCGCCACCGGGCGACCGCGTGGACCGTGTTCGGCACCAGCCCCGCCATCCTCGCGGGGGACGCGTTGCTGACGTTGGCCTTCGACGTCCTGGCCACGGACGGCCCCGCCGCTGCTCGCGTCCTGAGCACGGCGGTGCTGGACCTGCTCCACGGCCAGAACGAGGACCTCGCCTTCGAACGACGGGCGTCGGTCGACCGGGCCTCCTGCATCCGCATGGCCGAAGGCAAGACGGGCGCCTTGCTCGGCGCCGCCTGCACCCTGGGCGTCCTGGTCGTCGGCGGCCGCGGCACGCACGTCTCGGAACTCGGCACCTTCGGCCGCTCCCTCGGCCTGGCCTTCCAACACGTCGACGACCTCCTCGGCATCTGGGGCGACCCGGCCGTGACGGGGAAACCGGTGTACTCGGACCTGCAGAACCGGAAGAAGTCCCTGCCGGTCGTGGCGGCCCTCGCTTCGGAGACGGCGGCCGCCGGGGAGCTGGCGGAGCTGTACCGGCAGGAGGCTCCGCTGTCCCCGGCCGAACTGGCCCGCGCCGCGGTCTTGGTCGAGTCGGCGGGCGGACGTTCGTGGAGCTCCGCGGAAGCCGAGCGGTTGCTGGCTTCGGCTTTGTCGTCCCTGGCCGCCACGGCGCCCGCCCCGCGCCCCGCGGCGGAACTGACCTTGCTGGCCCACCACATCACCCGCCGCGACCACTGACCGGCGGCGGCCCGGCCCCGGCGTGCTCGTGCCACTCCCCCGAGGCACGAGCACGCCGTTCCTGCGCGTCGCTGTGGTGTTCGACAGCGATGTCGAAGACTTCTTCCTCGCGCACTTCGCCATGAGCGGCGCGTCGACCGAAGTCGCTCGCGCCCAAGGCCCACCGGGCTGCCCACGGGGCTCGACATCACCACCCGGCTCACCACGTCGCCCGTGATCAGCATCGCGAAGATCCGTGGTCGGCTACGTCAACCGAGCCGTGCCCGACGCCGAACTCGACGAGTACGTCGACGCCCTCGCGAGGCGCATCGCGTCGTTCGGCCGGCAGCCCATCGCCGCGGCCAAGACCCTCGTCAACCGGACGACCCTGCCCGACGTGCGGCATCTCGTGGAAAGCCAGGCGAAGTTCGGCGAGAGCGCCGACGTTTCTCTCCGGCTGGGTTGCGAAGTGATATTCTGCCCACTATGGCACTACTGCAAAATGCCACCGAGGAGCTGACCGACGACCCCGCCTGCTCCATCGAGCGAAGCCTGGAAGTGCTCGGCGAACGGTGGACCTTCCTGATCCTGCGCCAGCTCTTCCGCGGCCAGACGCGGTTCAGCGAGCTGCGCGAGTCACTGGGCATCGGCCCCAACCTGCTCAGCGCGAGGCTGCGCACGCTGACCGCCGCCGGGGTCGTGGAAACCGCGCCGTACCAGGAAATCGGGGCGCGTCCGCGGCAGAGTTACCACCTCACCGAGGCCGGGAGGGAGCTGCGGGTCGTGCTCCTCGGACTGCAGCAGTGGGGTGACGTGCACCGGCCGCGGCCGGCCGGGCCTTCGGCCGTACGGCGGTCGAAGACGACAGGAAAGGCCGTGCGAGTGGCGTTCGTCGACGAGGACGGGGTCGAGGTGCCCGTCGGCGACGTGGAGATCCTCGCGCGGTGAGTCCCCTGGGCGAGCTCTCATCGCCTGAGTACTAAATCTGTATTCAGAATGATAGTGTGGCGCCCGGAAGGGAGCCACCATGGACATCAAAGGATCTGTCGCGCTGGTCACCGGAGCCAACCGCGGCATCGGCCACGCGTTCGCCCGCGCACTCGTCGAGCACGGCGCCGCGAAGGTCTACGCGGGTGCACGAGACCCGGCGACGGTCACCGACCCCGACCTGACGCCGCTGCGCCTGGACGTCACCAGCGCCGAGGACATCGCGGCCGCCGCGGCCGCGGCGGGCGACGCCACGATCGTGATCAACAATGCCGGCATCCTCGGCAACGTCGGCGAACTGCTCGCCGGCTCACTGGACACCGCCCGGCAGGTGCTGGAGGTCAACTTCTTCGGCACCTGGGCGGTCTCGCGGGCGTTCGCGCCCGTCCTCGCCCGCAACGGCGGCGGCGCGCTGGTCAACATGCTCTCCGTGGCGTCCTGGAAGGGCAACGCGAGAACCGTCGCCTACTCGGCGTCCAAGGCGGCCCAGTGGTCGCTGACCGACGCGCTGCGCGAAGGTCTGCGTGACCAGGGCACGCTGGTGGTGGGCGTGCACGCCGGGTACGTGGACACCGACGGCGCGGCGTGGCTGGACGCCCCGAAGATCGAGCCGGCGCAGGTCGCGGCGAAGACCATGCAGGCGTTGCTGGACGACCGCGTCGAGGTCCTGGCCGACGACGCGGCGCGCCGCCTCAAGGCCACCCTTTCCCAGCCCCTCAACTGAGGACCCGCTACTTACCCGGCCGAGTCAAGCCGTCGTCGCCGGCACCGCGCGACAGGACCACCTCGTCGGTGTTCGCCAGCGCCTCCGTGCCGCGTGGGGTGGGCGGAGCGGAGGTCAAGTCGCGCAGGCGGATCGGCGGGCCGAGGTCGATCAGCGTCGGGAGGTACTCCGCCTTGGACACGGCCCAGTGGCCGTCCGTCTGCGTGAAGGTGAAGCGGGCGGCCGTGCCTTCTTCGGTGGAGCCGCGGGGGTCGTCGTGGCGGGCGATCTCGTTGCCGAGGCCGTAGGCGACCCACTTGCCCTCGACCTTTTCAAACGGCTGGACCACGTGGGCGTGGTGCCCGACGATCAGGTCGACGTCGGGAGAGGCCAGCAGCTTGCGGGCCAGCGAAGCCTGGTCGTCCGTCACCGAGTGCTGGTACTCGATCCCCCAGTGCAGGCTGGCGATCACGACCTCGGCGCCGGCCGCGCGGGCGGCGTGGGCGGCCGCGAGGATGTCGTCGGCGTCGATTTCGTTGGCCAGCCAGGGTTTGCCGGCGGGGACCTTGATGCCGTTGAAGCCAAAGGCGAACGACAGTTGCGCCACCTTCACGCCGTGGACGTCGAGGATCAGCGGCTGCGAAGCCTCGGCCGCCGAGCGCGCGGAGCCCGTGTGCTTGAGGCCCACCTCGTCCAGCTTGTCCAACGTCCGCGTGATGCCGGCCGCGCCCTTGTCCAGCGTGTGGTTCGAAGCCGTGGAGCAGGTGTCGTAGCCGGTGTCCTTGATGGCGTCGGCGATCTGCGGCGGCGCGCTGAACGACGGGTACCCGGTGTACGGCCCGCCCTCGGGCGCGAGTGGCGTCTCGAGGTGGCAGATCGCCAGGTCGGCCCCGGACACGAGCGGCTTGACGCCCGCGAGGATCTGGCGGTAGTCGATCTGCCCGCCGCCATCGGCCTCAGCCTGGTCGGTGAGGGCGGGGTGGATCAGCACGTCGCCCGTCGCCACGACCGTGAACGACGTCGGCGCGGCCGAAGAAGGCAAGCCGGCGGGCGCCGAAGGAGCCGGCAACGCGGCCTGCGGTGCCCCGCTGCACCCCGCCAGCACCAGCACGGCGCCGGCCCACCCGAGGATCGAGCGGCGGATGTGCGTCATGTTCGCCCCCTTTGTCCAGCTGCCGTCGACATCCTGCCGCATGTCGACCGGACAAGACGCAACGCCCGCCATGACGGACCGTAATCGAACCCAAGTCAACAAGAAAACCCACCAGCAACCGAAATAGCAGCACGATCAGGGCGGAGCAACAAACCCTGGTCAGCCGGGAAAAAATACGATAATTAGCGCCCAACCACCAGTAGGAAAATCACTCTCCGTAGGTATCCATCCGCTAACTGCGGCAGAACCTGTGGTTGACGTCACCCGATCCAGTGTCTTGTAATACGAGTTACGCGGAGTTCACGCCCACGCAACAGTCGTCCTCGGCCCCCATGGGAGCACTCGATGTCCACATACCCGCACAGGTCACGTACCTGGAGCGTTGTTGGTTGTTGTTTGATTGCCGGTGCAGTGTTGGCCGGATGCTCCTCCGGCAAGGACACCGCCGCGCCCGCGCAGCAGGCGCCGACGAACGGCAAGATCACGCTCTACTACCTGCAGAAGCAGGGTGATCAGCAGTACTTCGTGGAGCAGGCGCAGGGCGCCCAGGAGAAGGCGAAGGAGCTGGGTGTCGACCTCAAGGTCGTCAACCTCGGCCAGGACGCCAACAAGGCCATCACCGAACTCGACGCCGCGGTCGCGCAGGGGGCCAACGGCGTCGCCATCGTGGTGCCCGACCAGGCCATCGGCCCGGAGGTCATCGACAAGGCGAAGTCCGCCGGAATCCCGCTGATCTCCTCCGACGACGTGATCAAGGACGGCACCGGCAAGGCCGCCCCGTTCGTCGGCTTCAACGGCACGCAGATGGGCACCTCGGTCGGCCAGGAGGCCGCGAAGCTGTTCAAGGCCGCCGGCTGGTCCGCCGCCGACACCAAGGTGATCAGCGCCTACAAGCAGGACCTCACCGTCTGCACCGACCGCGTCAACGGCGCCAAGGCCGCGTTCGAGAAGGACGCCGGCGCGCAGGTCGACGTGATCGACGTGGGCACCGACAACTCCCCCGTCGACGCCCAGAACCGCTCCGGCGCCGTGATCAGCTCCAACCCCGGCGTGAAGCACTGGGTCGTGTGGGGCTGCAACGACGAGAACGAGACCGGGGTCGTCACCGCGCTCGCCAACTCGGGCGTCGCCGCGAACAACATCATCGGTGTGGGCCTCGGCGCCTACCTCGACTGCAAGGACTGGGCCGCGGGCAAGGACACCGGCAACAAGTCCTCGCTCTACATCTCGGGCGCCGAGGTGGGCCGCACCGCGATCCAGGTCCTCGTCGACAAGGTCAAGAACGGCAAGGACCTCCCGCTCGAGACCATCGCCAAGACCCAGATGGTGAACAAGGACACCTTCAAGGCGGCCGGCGTCAACTGCACCTGACCCGACCACGGCCCGGGGGTGTCCACACGCGACACTCCCGGGCTCACCTGTGAAGGAAGGCTCACCATGGCCAGTTCCACGGCGCTCATCGCCGAGGGCATCGGCAAGCGCTTCTCCGGCGTCACCGCGCTCGACGACGTGACGCTGGAGTTCCACTCCGGCGAGGTGCTCGCGCTCATGGGCGAGAACGGCGCCGGCAAGTCGACGCTGCTGCGTGTGCTCTCGGGCGACCACGAGCCCAGCGACGGCACGCTGCGGGTCGACGGCGAGCCGGTGGTGTTCGACAACCCGCGCGCCGCGATGGCCGCGGGCGTGCGCGTGATCTACCAGGAACCGGAGATCATCCCGCACGTCTCGGTGGCGGAGAACGTGTTCGTGGGCGAGCTGCCCTCGCGCGCCCGCGTGTTCAGCCGCCGCACGCTCAACCAGCGCACGCACGAAGCGCTCGTCGAGTACGGCTTCGAAGGCGTGCTCGACCCGGCCACGCCCGGCAGCAAGCTCTCGGCCGCGCAGCGCCAGCTCGTCGAGATCCTGCGCGTGCTCACCGCGGCCACCCCGCCGCGTGTGATCGCCTTCGACGAGCCCACCTCGTCGCTCTCGGAGCACGAGGTCGACGCGCTGTTCCGGCTCATCCGCCGCCTGCGCGACTCCGGCGTGGCCGTGGTCTACGTGTCACACCGCATGAAGGAGATCTTCCAGCTCGCCGACCGCGTGGCCGTGCTGCGCGACGGCAAGCTCGTCGGCGTGCAGCAGGCGGCGGAGTCCGACGAGAACCAGCTGGTGCGCATGATGATCGGCCGCGACCTCTCGGCGCTGGAGCGGCGTGAGACCGCCGAGACCGGCGAGGTCGTGCTGCGGCTGGAGGGCGTGACCACCGACGACGTCACCGACGTCTCGTTCGAGGTCCGCGCCGGTGAGGTCGTGTGCCTGGCCGGGCTGGTCGGCGCCGGACGTTCCGAGCTGGCGCGCGCGATCGTCGGCGACCTGCCCGTGCGGTCGGGAAAGCTGGAACTCGACGGGAAACCGTTCAAGGCCCGCACGCCCGGCGACGCGGTGAAGGCGGGCATCGGCTTCGCGCCCGAGGAACGCAAGACCGACGCGTTGCTGATGCAGCGTTCCGTGCGCGACAACGTCTCCATCGCCGTGCTCGACCGTCTGCGCCGCTTCCGCGTGATCCGGCGGGCGAAGGAGCGCGAGCTCGTGGCGGAGTACATCCGCGAGTTGCGCGTGCGCACGCCGTCGATGGAGCAGGAGGTGCGCAAGCTTTCGGGCGGCAACCAGCAGAAGGCCGTGCTCGCGCGCTGGCTCGCCCGCCGGCCCCAGCTGCTGATCCTCGACGAGCCCACCCGTGGCGTCGACGTCGGCGCGAAAGCAGAGATCTACCGCATCATCGACGGTCTCGCCGCCGAAGGCATCGCCCTGCTGGTGATCTCGTCCGACCTGCCTGAAGTCCTCTCGCTGGCGGACCGCATCGTCGTGATGCGCGCCGGGCACGTCGCGGGCCAGCTGAACCGCGACGAAGCGACCGAAGAAGCCGTACTGACCCTGGCCATCCCGGCGACGGAGCCGGCCGCCGAAGACATCCAGGAGGTGGGGGCGTGAGCACCCCGACCCGGCCCAGCCCCGCGCAGGAGCAGCCGACCGAACACCCCGACCCGCACCGCGTGTCCACCGCGCGCAAGGTGCTCAACGGCATCGGCGTGCAGAACAGCAGCCTGATCATCACGCTCGTGGTGCTCGTCGTGCTGCTCTCGACGCTGAACGACAACTTCTTCCGCACCAACAACCTGCTGCTCATCGGCAGCGCGATCACCATCATGGGCCTGCTGTCGCTGGTGCAGACGCTGGTGATCATCCTCGGCGCGCTCGACATCTCGGTCGGCTCGATGGCCGGGCTCGCGTCGGTGATCTCGGCGATGGCGTTCACGTCCACCGGCAGCTCGATCGTCGGCATCCTCGCCGCGGTCGGCACCGGGATCGCGTGTGGTCTGGTCAACGGCCTGATCATCATCTTCGGCCGCGTGAACCCGGTCGTCGCCACCCTGGCCACGCTCGCCACGTACAAGGGCATCGCGCAGGTCGTGTCCGACGGCAAGGCCCAGGGCTACACCGGCGCCGACGACCTGTTCATCTTCCTGGCCAAGGGCAGCGTGCTCGGGCTGCCGACGCTGGTGTGGGTGTTCCTGATCGTCGCCGCGGTGCTGCACTTCCTGCTGAAGTACACCGACATCGGCCGCAACGTGTTCGCCATCGGCGGCAACGACACGGCCGCGCGCCTGGCGGGCATCAACATCAACCGCTACATCATCGGCGTCTACGCGCTCGTCGGCGTGGTCGCGGCCATCGCGGGTGTGCTGATCACCGCCCGCACGGGCTCGGGTCAGCCGACGTCCGGGTCCGAGGGCTTGGAGCTGCAGGCCGTCACGGGCGCGGCGCTCGGCGGCACGATGCTCAAGGGCGGCAAGGGATCCATCGTCTCCACGGTGCTGGCGGTGTTCATCCTCGGCGTGCTCGACAACGGCATGTCGGGCCTGGGCATCAACCAGTTCTGGCAGAACGTGGCCCACGGCGCGCTGCTCGTGGTCGCCGTCGTGCTGCAGCAGCTGCGCAGCGGGGAGCGCCGCGTCGGTCTGCCCGCCTGACGTGGGTGCCGACGGGGCCGGCCTGCACGCCCGCATCGTCGACGCGCTGGGCCGGCTGATCGTCGAAGGGGCGCTGCCCACCGGCGAGCCGATCGTGCCCGAGGACATCGGGCGCCGGTTCAAGGCCTCCCGGACGGTGGTCCGGGAGGCCTTGCGGGTGCTGGAGTCGAAGGGGCTCGTGGCGGCGCGGCCGCGCGTCGGCACGTGGCCGCAGCCGCCGGAATCGTGGGACGCGATCGACCCCGACGTGATCGGCTGGCGGGTCCGCGGGCCGGATTCGATTCGGCAGCTGCACGACCTGATGGAGCTGCGCCACCTCGTGGAGCCACAGGCCGCGCGGCTGGCGGCGCGGCACCGCGCGCCGGACGAGCTCTCCGCGCTGGCGGCGGCGTACGGGCTGATGACCGACGCCGTGGAACGCGAGGACACCGGGGCGTTCACCGAGGCCGACACGCTGTTCCACGCCGCGCTGGTGCGGGCCGCGGGCAACGCGTTGCTCACCCAGCTGCAAGTGCCGGTCGTCGCCGCCCTGCGCGCCGCGCCCGAGCCGACGGCGGGCACGCTCGTGGCGCATTCGCGCGTGCTCACCACGGTGCTCGCGAAGAACGCCGACGGAGCCGAGAACGCGACGCGCCGGCTGCTGGAAACCGTTGCGGCGTACCACTCACCGGCACCTTGACACGCCCAGTGGTCCACACCATAGTCCGTGATCGACCGGCCACCGATCACGATGGCCTCCGCCGCCATGAGCTGCTTGAGGAGGACGCACCCATGCGTTTCCCGGGAATCCGCGGTTTCGCCGTGCTCGCGGCGGCGGTGACGGCCGGTGGGCTGGCGCCGGCCGTGGCGAGTGCGGCACCGGCGGCGCCGGCCGCGCAGTGCGCCGTGGCCGACGCGATGGTGAAGGCCGGTGACTACTGGGTCGCCCACGGGACGAACCTCGCGCCGGCCGACTGGCAGAACGCGACGTTCCACGTGGGCAACCTCGCCGTGGTCCGCACCACCGGCGTGTCCAACCACCAGACGCTGCCGTGGGGCGAGGCGAACAACTACCTGCTGCCGACCACGCCGGGCCAGCCGTTCGCGGCCGAAGACGAGGCCGCCGGCGAGGCGTACCTCGACCTGTACACCTACTTCCACCCCGACCCGCCGATCCTGGCCGACCTGCGTTCGCGCCTGGCCGACGAGGTCGCGAGCGTGCAGGCCGGGCACACGGGCTACTGGGACCACGTGAGCGCGCTGAACATGGCGATGCCCTCGTTCGCCCGCATCGGCGTGATGGACTCCTCGGAGCCGACGCTCGCCGCGATGCAGAAGCTCTTCCAGCACACGGAAAAGAGCCTGTTCGACGAGTTCTCCGGCTTGTGGCGCACCGATGCGCACTCGCTGTCGTACTGGTCGCAGGGCAACGGCTGGGCGCTGGCGGCCCTGACCAAGGTGCTGCAGGTGCTGCCCGCAAACGACCCGCGGCGCCCGGAGTACCTGCGCGTGTTCAAGAAGATGGCGACGACGCTGAGCGTGCTGCAGCGGCCGGACGGCTTCTGGAACGCCAATCTGCTGAACCCGTTCGGCGGCCCGGAGAGCAGCGGCACCTCGCTGATCACCTACGGCCTCGCGTGGGGCGTCAACGCCGGGGTCCTCGACAGCCGCTGGTTCGAGCCGGTGGTCGACCGCGCGTGGAAGTCCTTGTCCACCAAGGCGGAGAACGCCGACGGCTTCGTGGGTTACGTCCAGCCGAAGACCGACGGACCCGGTTCGGCCAAGGCCACGGACACCTCGGCCGCCGGTGTTGGGGCCTTCCTCCTGGCCGGTCAGCAGGTCGCGGACCTCACCCCGGGGTGCGCGCTGCCGCCCGCCAGCTGAACCGAGGAAACGTGAAGGGCCGCCACTCTCGTCGTGGCGGCCCTTCCGTCTACTTGAGACAGTCTTGGGGGTCGCCGCGGGTCAAGGCGGGGTCGGTTTGCTCGAACGTGCGTGCCACGCCCGGGCCGGAGGTCCGCGTCTCGAAGCGCACGGTCACGCGGCCGTGGCCGGCGCCCTGGACCCAGCCCGTGCCGAACTCCGGGTGCACCACGTCGTCGCCCGGGCGCCAGCCGCTCGACGACACCGGGGCCGACCCACCCGGTGACGGCACCACCGCCACCACGGGCTCGGCCGAGGCCCCCGGCACGGCCAGGGTGAACAACGCGTCTTGGTGCGGCACGGAAAGCCCGCTGAACGCCACGCCGACCAGCCGCACGCCGCCGAACTCCTGCGGATCCAGCAGCAACCGCTCGGCGGTGGCGACGAGCTGGTTGAGGTCGTCGGTGGGCGAGGCCGTGGTCTCCGAGCGGGTCACCGTGCTCATGTCCGTGTGCCGCAGCTTGATCACGACCGTGCGCGCCACCCGGCCCGCCTTCACCAGCCGCGAGTGCGCGCCCGCCGCGATCTTGCGGACTTCCGCGCGCAACCGGGTGAGGTCCACGATGTCGACGTCGAACGTCGTCTCCGCGCTGACCTGCTTGGCCTCCCCGCGTTCGGCCACGGGCCGGTCGTCCGTGCCGCCGGCCAGCTTGCGCAGCTCCCGGCCGACGACCCCGCCCAGCGTCGCCACCGCGTCCGGCTCCGACAACGCCGCCAGCTCGCCCAGCGTCAGCACCCCGATCGTTCGCAGCTTCGCCTCCGCCACGGGCCCGATCCCCCACAGCGCCCGCACCGGCAACGGCGCCAGGAACTCCCGTTCGGTGCCCGGCGGAACCACGAGCAGGCCGTCGGGTTTGGCCCGGTCCGAGCCGATCTTCGCGACCTGTTTGCCCGTGCCCGCCCCGATCGAGGCCGTGAGCCCGGTTTCCGCCCGAATCCGCGCCCGCAGCTCCTCCGCGAACCGCGTCACGTCCGCCACCGACGCACCGGCCAGCGAAGGCGGCTCCGCGAACGCCTCGTCCAGCGAAATCCGCTCCAGCACCGGTGCGACGTCGGCGACGATGTCGAAGACCTGCTTGCTCAACGTCTCGTACAACCGGAACCTCGGCGGCAGGATCACCGCCCCCGGCGGCAGCAACCGGCGCGCCTGCGACATCGGCATCGCCGACCGCGCGCCGTACACCCGCGATTCGTAACTCGCCCCGGCGACGACCCCACGCGGCCCGGTCCCGCCGACCACGACGGCGCGGCCCCGCAGCGTCGGGCGCGTGAGCTGCTCGACCGAGGCGTAGAAGGCGTCCAGGTCGAGGTGGACGACCCAGCGGGTCACGTCAGCTCCCGCCGGTGGCGTCCAGCAGCCGGTGCAACGCCGTCGTGTAGGACTCGAACGCCGCGCGGCCCTTGGCGGTCAGCTTCACGAGCGTGACGGGCGTGCGGTGCTCGTAGGCCTTGGTGATCTCCACGTACTCGGCGTCTTCGAGCTTGCGCAGGTGCGTGGAGAGGTTGCCGGCCGTCATGTCGAGGAGCTGCTGCAGCCGCGGGAAGGTGATCTGGTCGCCGTGGTGCAGCCCGGCGAGCGCGACCGTGACGCGCAGCCTGGCCTGGGCGTGGATCACCGGGTCGAGCTCCGGCAGGCTCGCCTCCGTCACGTGCCGGCCCGCCCGCCGGTGCGCGCGGGCCGGCGACGCAGGTCACGCACGAAGTACACGAGCGCCGCGACGAGGAACCCGCCGCCGCCGGCCAGGCACAGCACGAGGAAGTTGCCCGGAACACCGACGAGCACGCTCGCGCCACCCGACACGATGATCCACACCCCGAAGCCGTACTGCAGCTTGTCCTGCCACAACATCCCGCCGGCGAGGTAGAGCATGCCGGTGAGCAGCAGTGAGGAGCCCGACCACAGCAGGGAAATCGTGTGCGGGTCGAGCGCGCCCTTGTTCATGATGCTGATGTTGATCAGCGACAGCGCGGCGAACGAGATCATCCAGCTCCAGCCGTACATCGCGCCGGTGCGCCGAGACGGGCCGCGTATGCCCCGGCTGATGCGGCCGCCGTAGTAGGCGGAGTACGCGATGGCCGCCACGAACAGCACCCCGACCACGATCGCCGCGACCCACCCGGGCATGAGCGGCCTCGCGTGGCTGTCGTCGGACAGGTACACCAGGCCCCAGCCGACCAGCCACGTGAAGGCCCAGACGCCGAGCAGACGCGCCGGGCTGGCCCCCAGCTCCCGGCGCGTCCGCTCGTTCTGCCGGGCGATGAGGTTCAGCGACTCGGCGGCCGACATCGGCTGCTCTTCGTCGTCATCCACCTTGTTTCGCCCTCCCACCGTGCTGACCCCACATGCAGCACGGAAGTTAACACGTCAACCGACTTTGGCCGTGTCCAACCGGAACCGCCGCACCACCACGAGCGCAGGGATGACGAGCCACGCCGCGAGCACCGCCACCGCGAGGCCGAGACCGTTCGCACCGCCCACCGGCATCGTGCCGACGCGGCCGAGCCAGTAGGTCGGGACGAAGTGCGCGATCGTGGTCATCCAGGCCGGCATGATCGACAGCGGCATCCACAACCCGCCGAACACCCCGAGCGGCAGCATCAGCGCGCCGGTCATCGCGCCCACCGTGTCGCCCTTGCCGAACAGCCCGAGCAGCAGGCCCAGCACGGCGAACGGCAGGGCCCCGAGCCACAGCGCCACCGCGGTGAGCACCCATTGCGTGGCCGTCAGGTCGACCCCGCGCAGGGCGCCGGCCACGAAGATCACCACGAGCACCGGCAAAGCCATCGCCATGGCGGAGGCGATCTTCACGAACACGTAGTCCGGCGCGCGCATCGGCGTGAGACGAAGCTGCCGCTGCCAGCCGTCGGTGCGTTCGGTGGCCACGCGCGTGCCGGTGAACAACGCGCCGCTCAAGGCGCCGTACGCGCCCATGTTGATCATCGTGGTCGTGCTCGCCTTCAGCCCGTCCGGGCCGACGTAGTCGCCGAACAGGCCGCCGAAGAGCAGGAACATGCCCAGCGGCACGGCGATCGTGAACAGCGCGAACTGCGGGCTGCGCACGATGCGCAGGATCTCCAGGCGCAGGTAAACGAGGTTCATCGCAGGGCTCCTTCCGGCTCGTCGGTGTGCTCGTCGCCCGTCAGCGCGAGGAACGCTTCTTCCAGGCCGACGGCGGTGATCTCGATGTCGCTCGCGTCCGGGAAGGTGGTGAGCAGGGCGCGGATCGCCAGGTCGGAGTCGGCACACGCCAGCTCGGCGCGGCCGCCCTGAAGGCGTGCGGTCGTGACCCCGGCGAGCGCGGCCAGCTCGGCCTCGCTCGCGCCCGGCACCACGGCCCGCAGCACACGTCCGGACACGGCGGCGCGGACCTCGGCGACCGAGCCGTCGGCGACGACGCGGCCGTGGCGCACGAGCACCACGCGGTCGGCGAAATCCTCGGCCTCGGCCAGGTAGTGCGTGGCGAACAGCACCGTGCGGCCGCCTGCGCTGAACTCGTGCATCGAGGCCCAGAACGAGCGCCGGCCGTCCACGTCCATGGCGGCGGTCGGCTCGTCGAGCACCAGCAGCTCGGGGTCGCCGGCCAGGGCCAGCGCGTAGCGCACGCGCTGCAGCTGGCCGCCGGAAAGCTTGCCGCAGCGGCGGTTCGCGAAATCCGTGATGCCGGCGCGTTCGAAGACCTCCGCGGCCGGCAGCGGGTCGCGGTACATCGAGCGCATCAGCCCGACGAGCTCGGCCGGCGTGGTGTCGCGCAGCAGGAAGCCGTTCTGCACCATCGCGGCCATGCGCCCGGCGTCGACGGCCGCCCGCGCGTCGCCGCCGAACACCCGCACCTCGCCCTCGTCGGGCCGCGTGAGCCCGAGCAGCATGTCGATGGTGGTCGACTTGCCGGCGCCGTTGGGGCCGAGCAGCGCCACGACCTCGCCGCGGCTGACCTCGATGCTCAGCCCCTCGACAGCGTGCACCGGCCCGAACCGTTTCGTCAGGCCTCTCAGACTGAACGCCTCACTCATCCCGTCCCCCATCGACTTTGCGTTGCAAACCTGCTGGGGAACTTTGTAACACAAACCTCGTTGTGATGAAAAGCCCTACGAGGGACGAAGTTGTTTGATCAAGCCCCTGGAACGCCGAAGCGCCGGGCGGGGATGGTCCCCACCCGGCGCTTCGAGCCGGTGTTTCAGCTGGTCAGAGGTGACCCAGCAGCGGCAGCACGTCGGCCTTGGCCTTCGCCTGCGCGGACGCCGACGGGGCCGGTTGCGGCTGCGGCAGCGGCGCGCACTCGACATCGGCCGTGCGACCCGGCTTGCGGGCCGGCAGGGCGCCGGTCGCCAGGTAGTCCGCGATCTTGGTGTCCACGCACGCGTTGCCGCGCGGCGTGATGGCGTGGCTCGTGCCGCCCGGCTCCGCGATCAGCGACGCGCCCGGGAAGCGGCTGCGGACCTCGAGGCTGCCCTCGTACGGCGTGGCCGCGTCGAGCGTCTCGTCGATCATCAGCACGCTCTGCACACCCTTGCCGTCGACCTGCACGGGCTTGCTCGCCTTGGCGGGCCAGTAGACGCAGGGGGCGTTGAACCAGGCGTTCTGCCAGGTGAAGTACGGCGCCTTGAGGAACGTCTTCCAGTTGTCGAGGCGCCACTGGTTCCAGTTCGTCGGCCACTGCACATCGGTGCACTGCACGCCGAGGTACACGGCGTAACCGTTGTCGCTGTCGGACTCGAACAGGGCCTTGACCAGCGACGGGTCGTTCTTCGTGACGATCGCCGACAGCGCGTCGGCCACGTCGAGCCAGGTCAGCTGGTAGTAGCTGGCCTGCTGGATCACGTCGGTCAGCTCGTCGGGCCCGATCTGGCCGCCCGCGGGCTTGAGCGAGAGCTTCACCAGCTCACGGTCGACGGTCGCCTTCACCGAGGCCTGCGTCTTGCCCAGGTGGTAGGTGCTGTCGTACTTGGCGAGCCACCCGAACCAGATGTTGAGGTTGCGATCGAACGCCACGTCCTGGTTCAGGTTCGCCTGGTACCAGACGTTGCGCGGGTCCACCGTCGAGTCGAGCACCATGCGGCGCACGCGCTGCGGGAACATCGTGCCGTAGACCTGGCCGAGGTAGGTGCCGTAGGAGTAGCCGTAGAAGTTGATCTGGTCGGCACCCAGGGCCGCGCGGATGGAGTCCATGTCGCGCACCGAGTCGGTGGTCTTCAGGTTGTCGAGCAGCGCCTTCGGGTTCTTCTTGGCGCAGTCCTCGGCGTAGCCCTTGGCGCGGTTGAGCCACGTCTTCTCGAGGCTCGGCGTCAGCGGGACATACGAGGGCCGGTCGAAGCTCGTGTAACCGTTGTCGCACGACAGCGCGGGCTTGCTCGAACCGACGCCGCGCGGGTCGAAGCCGATCCAGTCGTAGGCGTCACCCGCGTGGTTGGGCACGTTGGCGCCGACGCGCGAGAGCGTCAGGCCCGAGCCGCCGGGGCCACCGGGGTTGGTGAGCATGACGCCCTGGTACTGCGCGTCCGGGGTCTTGTGCTTGATGCGGCTGACGGCGAGCTGCGCCTTCTGGCCACCCGGGTTGCTGTAGTCCAGGGGCACGGTCACGAAACCGCACTCGGCGCCGGCCGCCTTGAGGCCGGCGTTGTCGCACTGCCCCCACGCCACGGGCGGCGGGGTGTAGGCGGCGGGGGCGGTGGCCGGCGCCGCTGACGCGACGGGCACGGTGACCAGCGAGGCCAGCGTCGCGACGGCGACTGCCGCGAAGACAGCACGTCTCACGGGAGTTCCTTCTCTGTCGGGGTTCTCGTCTGTCGGGTCCGCCAGACGTTAGTCGTCTTGGCGGCGTGCGGCCGGGTGTTCTGGCCGCTCTGCCCGATAGTCCCTACGAAAGGTGGACGCTCTAATCGGTTTGGCCGCCGTCCGCTGCCACCGCTACCGTGTCCGGCATGACCATCTTCCAGCGCTTGCGGCAGCTCTAGCCCCGGCGTGACTCTTCACGGCCGCGCGTTCGCGGCCGTCTTCCCTGCGCGCCGGGTCCTCCCCCCTTTTGACGGAAAGGACCTGCGTCTTTCATGCGCGAACACATCGTGATGGTCGGCAGCACCGCGCCGAGCCACATCTACCCGTCCCTGGGCGTCATCGCCGAGCTCGTGCGGCGCGGGCACCGGGTGAGCTACGTGGTGGGCTCACCCCTCGAGTCGCTGGTCGCCCCCACGGGCGCCCACGTCGTCACCCACCCGACCCTCCTGCCCCTCGGCGAGGCCGGCGTGTGGCCCGACGACCCGGCCGACGCCATGCGCGTCTTCCTGGACGAGGCGATCGCCGTGCACCCACTGCTCCTGTCGACGTTCGACGCCGACCGTCCCGACCTGGTCCTCTACGACATCGGCGGCCTCGGCGCCCCGCTGCTGGCGTCCCGGTACGGGGTGGCGGCCGTGCAGCTCTCGCCGACGCTCGTGGCGTGGGAGGGCTACGACGAGGACATGAGTTCGGTGCTGGACCCGATCAAGGCCTCACCGTCCGGTGTGGACTACGCCCGCACGATGACCGCGTGGCTGCGGGAGAACGGCGAGACCGAGGAGGCGTGGACCTGGCTTTCGCACCCGCCTCAGGTGCTGTCGCTCATCCCGCGCGCGATGCAGCCCCACGCCTCGCGCGTCGGGCCGCACGTGCAGTTCGTCGGACCGTGCCTGTCACCGGATCGGCTGGCCGAGACGTGGACCCCGCCGTCGTCGGGGAAGCCGGTGCTGCTGGTGTCGTTCGGAACGGCGTTCACCGACCAGCTGCCGGTGTACCGGGCCTGCGTCGAGGCCTTCGCCGACTCGCCTTGGCACATCGTGATGTCGATCGGTGCTTTTGTGTCCGCTTCGGACCTGGGCCCGCTGCCGCCGTCGTTCGAGGTGCACTCCCGCGTGCCCCAGCTGGCAGTGCTGTCGGCGGCCTCGGCGTTCATCACCCACGCCGGGATGGGCAGCTGCACGGAAGCGCTGTGGTACGGCGTCCCCACGGTGGCCATCCCCCAGGCCGCCGACCAGTTCGGCAACGCGGCGCAGCTGGAAACGCTGGGCGTGGGGCGGCATCTGCCGGCCGCGGACGTGACCGCCGCGTCGTTGCGTTCGGCGGTGGACGAGGTCGCCGGATCCGCCGAGATGGCGGCGCGGCTGTCGTCGCTGTCCACGGAAATCCACGCCCACGGCGGCATTCCGGCGGCGGCTGATGCGGTGGAGGCGTTCTTGAAGTAAGGGTCGGGGGTTCCCGGTTCGTCCGGGATCCCCCTCACTCAGGCTCTGATCTCGTTCAAGTAGTTGTAGATCGTGTACCGGGTCACGTCCAGGTGGGTGGCCAGGTGGTCGACCGCGTCCTTGATGAGGAAGAACCCCGCCTCGTCGAGTTCGCGCACGACGGCGGCCTTGTGGCGCTTCTTCATGAGGTCCACGGGGATGCCGGCCTTGCCGATGGCGCGTTCGACCAGGAAGTGCTGCAGGCTGTCGACGTCGGGTGGGAACGTCTCGGGCCGCGCGGCGGCCGTGTCGGAGGACGGCGACGTTTCGCTGTTCACGCAGAGGCAGCCGACCGCCACGCCGGCGGCGTCGCGGAGGAAGAGGGTGGACGAGCGGATCGCGCGGCCGTCCGGGCCGTGGGTGCGGTAGTTGGTCAGGTCCTGCGTGGTGCCGCGGCGGACGAGGCCCAGCAGGAGGTCGGTCATGGGCCCGCCGACGGTGCGGCCGGTGACGTCGCCCGCGATGGCGACGATGGAGTCGGGCAGGCGGGACAGGTCATGGAGCAGGACCTCGTTGCCGGGGCCCAGCATGGCGGCGAGCCCGTCGACGGCGGGGATCAGGGCGGTGAGCAACGCGTGCGTCGCGCCGCCCGAGACCACCGACGGAAAGGTCACCGTGGTGCGCGGGTGCAGGAGACTGTCCACAGCGGACCGGACGGCCTCCGCGGCGGAGACCGGCGTTGACGCGTGCGGGGAAAGGCGGACGTGTTCCGGCCGCACCGTCGCCGCGATGCCGGCCGCCGACAGAGCCGCGCCCACCTGTTCCGCCGGGTGGCCGGGCAGCTCGAACGCCAGGATCCCCGCCCGACGGTCCACAGCGGACACGATCGTCGCGCCGAGCGACAGCAGCACTTCCTCCAGCGCGTCCACGCGTTCGCCGATCCGGCCGGCGATCGCTCCGACACCGGCTTCCTCCACCAGCTCCAGGGCCGCCGCGAAGGCGCCGGACGTGATGGGGCTGAGGTTGGAGATCGACCAGCCGGCGGCGGTCGCGTCGGCGGGGTGGATCTCGTCGTCGAACAGGCCGGGGTCGCGCGCGCCCGTCCAGCCGGACAGGATCGGGTCCATGCGCTCCAGCGCGCGGTCGGACAGCACCGCGAAGCCCGTGCCCCAGCCGGCCCGCAGCCACTTCTGGCCGCCGACCACGAGCACGTCCGCGACCTCCCACGGCGCCTCGATCACACCGAAGCCCTGGATCCCGTCGACGACCAGCAGCCGGTCGCCCACCACCTCGCGCAGCGCGGCGAGGTCGGCGCGGTAGCCGGTGCGGAAGTCGACGGCACTCACCGACACCACCGTCGTCTCGGGCGTCAAGGCCTCGGCCACCCGCGAGGGAGTCACAAAACCCGCAGGCAGCCGACGCAGGTGCACGCGCCCAGCCTGCGAAGCCCGCGCCCACGGATACGTGTTCGCCGGGAACTCACCCGCCGAGACCAGCACCTCGCCGCGGGAGTTGAACGCCGCCTGGAACAACCCGAGGCTGGTGTGCGGCAGCAGCACGGTGTGGTCGGTGTCGCTGCCGCACAGCCGCGCCGCGGCCGCCTTCGCGCGCGTCTCCTGGCGCATCAGTTCGTCCACAGTGGACGGTCCGGCCTTCGTCGCCGCTTCCAGCAGGTTCGCCGTGGTGTCGAGCACCGCGTGCGACGGCGGCCCGAACCGGGCGAAGTCGAGGTAGCCGGCGGGCTCGTCGAACTGCAGCAGGTACCGGGGCGAGATCCGCGTCACGAGAGGACCCGCGCGAGGAACTGGCGGGTGCGTTCGTGCTCCGGGTTCTTCAGCACGGTCTCGGGCGGGCCCGTCTCGACCACCGCGCCGTCGGCGAGGAACACCACCTCGTCGGCCGCCTCGGCGGCGAAGGCCATCTCGTGCGTCACGACCACCATCGTCATCCCCTCCCGCGCCAACGTACCCATCACCGCCAGCACCTCCCCCACCAGCTCCGGGTCGAGCGCCGACGTCGGCTCGTCGAACAACATCAGCTTCGGCTTCATCGCCAACGAACGCGCGATCGCCACGCGCTGCTGCTGCCCGCCGGAAAGCTGCGCCGGGTACGCGTCCGCGCGGTGGGCCAGCCCCACGCGGTCCAGCAGTTCGAGCGCTTCCGCGCGGGCCTGCGACGGGTTCGTCCCGAGCACGCGCACGGGCCCCTCGACCACGTTCTCCAGCGCCGTCCGGTGCCCGAACAGGTTGAACCGCTGGAACACCATGCCGATGTCGCGACGCTGGCGAGCGACGTCCTTTTCGCGCAATTCGTACAGCTTCCCGCCGCGCAGCTTGAAGCCGATCGGCTCGCCGTCGACCCAGACCTGCCCGGCGTCGATGGTCTCGAGGTGGTTGAGGCACCGCAGAAAAGTGCTCTTGCCCGCCCCCGACGGCCCGAGCAAGCACACCACCTGACCCCGGTGCACCTCCAGGTCGATGCCCTTGAGCACCTCGGTGTTCCCGTAGCTCTTGCGCACGCCGACCGCACGCAGCAGTGGCCCTGAAGGTTCAGACACGGGCACTCCTCACCAACGGCATCCCCCGCAACGCCTTCCCCACCCTCGCCGCGGGCCCGCGATCGGCCGCGCCGAACGAGCGTTCCAGGTAGTGCTGCCCGACGCCGGCCACGGTCACCACGACCATGTACCAGATCGCGGCGGCGATGAGCGTTTCCATGACCAGCAGGTTGTTGGACGAGATGTTGTTGGCCGCGTGGATCAGCTCGGTCACGCCGATCACCGAAGCCATCGACGTGCCCTTGAGCATGTTGATGAAGTCGTTGCCGGTCGGCGGGATGATCACGCGCATGGCCTGCGGCAGCACCACGCGCCGCAGCGTCGCGCCCGGCGTCATGCCGATGGACTTCGCGGCCTCGGTCTGCCCGACGTCCACACTGGTCAGCCCCGCGCGCACGATCTCGGCCATGTAGGCGCTCTCGTTCAACGCCAGGCCGAGCAGAGCCGCGGTGAACGCGCTGATCAGCACGTTCGTCTGCTCGTGGACGAGGTAACCGCCGAAGGGCAGCGGGATCGAGATCGTCGGGAAGATCAGCGCGAGGTTGTACCAGATCAGGATCTGCAGCAGCACCGGAAGCCCGCGGAACAGCCAGATGTACGCGGCCGCGAACCACTTCGCCACCGGGTTGGCGCTGCGGCGCAACAGGGCGATCAGGATGCCGAGCACGATGGCCACGGCCTGCGAGATCACCGCGAGCACCACGGTGTTGAGCAGCCCGACGGCCATCACGCGGTAGAACACGAAGTCGGGCACCGAGCCCCACTCGATCTGGGCCTGCGCGAGCGCGAACCCGAGCAGCACGAGCAGGGCGACGATGACCACCGCGCTGACCCAGCGGCCCCAGTGCTTCAGCCGGACGATCGGCAGCGGTTCAGCTCCCGCCATTGACGGCCGCCTCCTTGACCGCGCCCTGCTCCACGCCCCAGGCCTGCAGGATCTTGCCGTACGTGCCGTCGGCGACGAGCTCCTGCAGCGCCTGCTTCACGGCGTCGCGCAGCTTCGTGTTGGTCTTGGTGAAGCCGATGCCGTATGGCCCGCCCTCGATCGGCGCGCCGGGCACGACCTCGAAGAACTTGCCGTCGCCCGCGGTGCGCGAGATGTAGACGGCGCTCGGCAGGTCGTTGAGGATCGCGGCGACGCGGCCGGTGCGCAGCTGGTTCTGGTTCTGCGTGTCGGAGTCGGTGGCCGTGACGGTGATCGCCGGCTTGCCCGCCTGCGTGCACTTCGTGCTCTGCGCGGCGGCGAACTTCTGGTGGCTCGTGCCCTGCACCACGGCGATGTTCTTGCCGCACAACGTGTCCGGGCCCGTGATGCCGTCGGGGTTGCCCTTGCGGACCATGATCGTGATGCCGGAGGAGAAGTAGTCGACGAAGTCGATCTGCTGCTGGCGTTCCTTGGTGTCGTTCATCGCGGCCATGGTCAGGTCCACGCGGCCGGACTGCAGGCTCGTGATCAGCGAGCCGAAGGCCATGTCCTGGTAGGACACCGTGACGCCGAGCTTCGCGCCGATCGCCTTCGCCAGGTCCACCTCGTAGCCGATCGGCGTCTTGCCGTCGCTCGAGTAGAAGTTGTTGGGCGCCGACTGGATGTTCGACGCGAGGTGCAGCGCCTTGGCCTGCGCGACGGCGGGCGGCAGGGCGGCGGTGAGCTGCGCGTCCGGCTTCACGGCCGCGATGAGCGCGGTGTTGTCCGGGATGGGCGAGGCTCCCCCGCCGGCCGGCTGCTGCGTGCCGCCGGCGCCGTCGGGACCACCTCCGCAGGCCGCGGTGACGAGGGCGAGCGCACCGGTCAGCAGGGCGGCCTGCCAGGCGCGGGTACGGGACGGCGACGGCATCGGGGACCTCCAGGGCATCGTGATGGCCGGAACGGTACAACTGGTTGTTGAAGTGGTCAACAGGCAGTTGAAGTTCGCTGGTCCGCTAAGGTTCGATCATGCGCATCGGAGTGCTCGGAGCCGCGGGCATCGTCCCGGAAGCCCTGCTCAAGCCGGCCCGGGAGAACCCGGACGTCGACATCGCGGCCATCGCGGCGCGCGACATCTCGCGCGCCCACGAGTTCGCCACGAAGCACCGCATCCCCGAGGTGCACGCGAGCTACGAAGAGCTGCTCGCCGACCCGTCGATCGACGCCGTGTACAACCCGACGCCCAACGGTCTCCACGGCCGCTGGACCCTCGCCGCCCTGGCCACCGGCAAGCACGTGCTCTGCGAGAAACCCTTCACCGCCAACGCTTCCGAGGCCCGCCTCGTCGCCGACGCGGCCGAAGCGGCCGGGCTCGTGGTGATGGAGGCCTTCCACTACCGCTACCACCCGTTCACGCGGCGCATGGAGGAACTGCTGGCGTCCGGCGAGCTGGGCGAGGTGCAGCACATCGAGACCGCGGTGTGCTTCCCGCTGCCGCGCTTCAAGGACATCCGCTACAACCTGTCCCTCGCGGGCGGCGCGACCATGGACGCGGGCTGCTACGCCGTCCACATGGCGCGCGTTCTGGGCGGCGCGACCCCGACGGTTGTCGACGCCCGCGCCAAGCTGCGTTCCCCGGAAATCGACCGCGCCATGACCGCGTCCCTGCGCTTCCCCTCCGGCGCGACGGCCCGGGTGCGCGCTTCACTCTGGTCGTCGGACGTCCTGCGCATCAGCGCCCGCGTGGTCTGCAGCGGCGGTGAGCTGCGGGCGATCAACCCGCTGTCACCGCAGTTCTGGCACCGCCTGTCCGTCCGGCGCGGCGATTCCCGCTCAGTGGAACGCTTCTCCCACCGGCCTTCGTACGCCTACCAATTGGAAGCCTTCGCGGACGCGGTGTTGCGCGACGTGCCAGTGCCGACGTCGCCCGCCGACGCCGTCGAAACCATGACCGTCGTCGACGCGATCTACGAAGCCGCCGGCCTGCGCCCGCGCGTCCCCACGTCCTGACGCACCTTCATCAACGCGAACCCCAGCAGGTTGAGCCCCCGCCACGCGCGGGGCTCGCCCACCCGCTTGTCGTCCGGCGCCAGCCCGATCCCCCACACCCGATCCACCGGGCTCGCCTCGACCAGCACGCGCTCCCCCGTGTTCGCCAGGAACTCGGCCAGCCCGGCGTTCTGCCCGAACTTCGCCGCGTTCCCTTCCACGACGATGTCGAACCGGTTGGCGTTCCACAGTTCGTCGTTGAAGCCTCTTACTTCGCGGCCCAGCGCCTTCGCCGCCCCCGGATGCCGCGCCTGGTGAATCCGCTCCGCCGCGGCTTCGTCTCCGAACAGGATCGCCTTCCGCCACATCATGTAGTGCTCGGCGGTCGCGAACATCCGCCCGCCCACCTCGAACCCCGCCGGCCACCACTGACTCAGGCAGCCCGCCCCGATCCGCCCACCGGGCTCGGGCCGGTGCCCCCAGAAGGGCAGGTACTTGAAACGCCGCCCCCGGTCCAAGGCACGACAGAGCTCATCGAACGTCCGCGGCTGTGGTCCCATACGGACAGTGTGAACGAGTGCGGGGAGTTTTGCCCGGGGTTTTCGCAGGTTGGCGCACTGGAGGCGGGGCGGTTGGGGGATCGGGGGCGGCTGGATGGGGGATGGAGGGTTGTCGGTGAGCGGGATTTGAGGTGGGGTTGTTGGTGGGGTTCGGTGGCTGTGGGGTTGCCGGGTGCGTGCTTGATTCGGTGTGGCGCTCGCAGTTCGGGCCCATCGTGACGATGCGACTCGGCTTGCTCCGGCGGCGACGTTTGGCTCATGGCAGCAGCGCGATTTGACCTATCCCTGCTTCGCGAAGCGGCCGAGCCCGGCAACTCAACGCCACCCAATCTCGCCTCGCGAAGAGAACAACCACGCCACCCAGCCAAGCCTGGCGGAGCGAGACAGCCCGACAACACGACGCCGCCCAGCGTCGCCTCGCCTCGCCAAGCAAGCCACCCCACAACGCATCTCGGCTTGCCCGACAACGCAAGTTGGCTCACGCCGGCAACGCAACTCAACCCACTCCTACCGCACCGAGCGAGCCAGCCCAACACACAACGCCGCCCCAGCCTCGCCTCGCGAAGCAAGACACCTCACATCGCGTCTCGGCTTGCCTCGACAACGCGCGTTGGCTCACTCCCGCACGAAACCCGACCCACTCCGACCGCCCGATCGAGCCACCAACAACACAACGCCGCCCAGCCCCGCCTCGCGAAGCAACCCACCCCACAACCCACCGCCACTGGGCCTCCGAAACAGAACCCTCCTCCCCACTCCCCCTTGGTTCCCCACCACACAAGCCACACCTTCCCCCACAACAAAACGCAACGGGCCCTCACAACCGCGGAAGACCTCCCACCCCCTCCCCTTCCCCTCCCGGCTCCCCGACAAGAAGCCTCAGCGCGGTTCGGGGCTGGTTGTCAAGGTACTCTTTCCAGCCTTGACAACCAGCCCCGAACCGTAGCCATAATTGTCGGCTTCGGGGAGCTCTCGCCAGGTGCTTTTGTCTTTTCGCCGTTAGGCGAATCTTTAGACCCACAAGAGAAAAGAGCCGCCTAACGGCGGAAGAGATATGCACATATCACCACCCCGATTTTTCTATCGTTCTACGGTGCTCACTTTGTGTCAAGGCTGGAAAGAGTACCTTGACACAAAGCGACCACCGTAGAGAAGGTAAAGAATCGGGGGGCCGCCGGGGGAAAGGATGTTGAAGGAGTTTTCGTTGCCGTTTGGGTGGGGTGTTGCCGATGCAACGGCGTCCGCGCGGCCGAGCAGATGGCTGGGACCGTCAGCCTTCGTCCTCGTCCTCGAACCAGTCGCCGATGTTCTTCCAGGCGAACTCCAGCAGCCAAGACTCGTCGCCAGAAAGCCACCCGCCACCAGCAATGATGACCTTGTCGCGGGAAACAGTCAGCGTCTGATAATGGCAGGAAGGGGAACCATCGCGGTATTCAACTTGGTAAGTCCCATTGGGTCTGTACCAGATTTGCCAATAGGTGTTCTCGACACCACCATCAAGAATCAAGTGGCCGCCGCGCGGCAAGACCTCCATGACGGCGGCGACGTTGTCCCCGGTCGGGTTCTCCACGTTGAGGCCCGTGGATGTCTGCATCGTGACCAAGGTGATCACCTCTCCGGTAGGCGAGCCGAAGGATATCGTCACGACGAGCGTTGACTGCGTCACGACAACCACAACCCAACCCCCACCCGGCCGAGGCTGCCTCGCCAGCTAGCGTGGCCCGTATGGAGATCGACCTCAGCACCCGCGGCGAAGAGTTCCGGGCTTTCTGGACCGAGCGGAGGCTCGCCTCCCTCACGACAGTCCGGCCGGATGGCACGCCGCACGTCGTGGCTGTGGGGGTCACCGTCGACTTCGAGGCCGGTGTGGCCAGGGTCATCACGTTTTCCGACTCCCACAAGGCGCGCCTGGCCGAGGCGGCGGGTGAAGGCGGCGTGGCGGCGGCGGTCTGTCAGCTCGACGGGCCCGTGTGGTCCACGCTGGAAGGGCGAATGGTCCTCCGCGACGACCCGGAGGCCGTCAAGGACGCGGAGGATCGGTACGCCGCGCGGTACCGGCAGCCGAAGCCCAACCCCAAGCGGGTTGTGTTGGAGATCCGGATCAGGCGGGTCATCGGCAACGCCTAGGCGCGGGCGTGCACCAGCCAGGTGTACTCCGCGATCAGGGCGGCAAGATCCGTGTCCTCGCCGGCGGCGGCCAGCTGCTGGTGCCCGACGAGCATTGCCAGGCCGAGGGCGGTGAGGGTGCGGGCGAGGGCGGCGTCCCCCACCAGGCCCTTCACGGCGCGCCCCACGGTTCGGAGGCGGGCGTCGTCCACGCGTTTCTGGGCGGCTCGCACGGCTTCGTCGTTCGCGGCCCAGGCGCGGATCGCCGCTTCGGCCTTGTGGTGCAGGCCGAGGGTGAGCTCCATCAACGCCGCGAAATCGGCGGCGGGGCCGGACTGGCCGAACGAGCCCGAGGCCAGGATCAAAACCTGCCGGTTCTCCCAAAAGCCCAACAAGTCCTCGACGAAAGCCGACCAGCCGCCGAAGTGGTGGTAAAAGGAACCACTGGTCACGCCCAAATCGCGGCACAGACGGCCGACGTTCAGGCCGGCGAAACCGTCGCCGGCCAACACTGCCAAAGCCGACTCGAAGTATTGTTCCCGGGTCACCGCGGCCATCAGACGTTGCGGTCCCGATCCCGCCAATAAGGCTCACGCAGAGAACGCTTCAGGATTTTCCCCGTCGCGTTGCGGGGCAATGCTTCGAGGACGTCGACGCTGCTCGGGCACTTGAAGTGGGCCAGGCGCTCGCGGCAGAACTCCAGCAGCTTGTCCACGTCGAGGACCTCGCCCGGCACCGGCGCGATCACGGCCTTCACCTGCTCGCCCCACCGATCGTCCGGCACGCCGATCACGGCGACCTCCGCGACGCCGGGGAACTCGGCCACCACGCGTTCCACCTCGGGCGAATAGACGTTCTCACCGCCGGTGATGATCATGTCCTTCACGCGGTCTTCCAGAAACACGAACCCGCCGTCGTCGACGCGGCCGACGTCGCCCGTGCGCACCCAGCCGTCGACGATCGTCTCGGCGGAGGCCTCGGGTTTGCCCAGGTAGCCGGACATCCGCTGGTCCGTGCGGATCCACACCTCGCCCGAGTCGGCGTCCTCCAGGGTCGCCGGGTCGACGATCCGCACCTCGACGCCGGGCACGGGGGTGCCGGCCGAAGCCAGACGCTCGGGGCGGGACGCGTCGCGGTGGGCGGCGCCGTCGAGCGTTGTGACGGCGCCGGAAAGCTCCGTCATGCCGTACACCTGCACGAACTCCATGTCCGGCCATGCGGCCAGCGCCGTGCGCAGCAGCGGAAGCGGCATCGGGGAAGCGCCGTAGCCGAGGTACTTCAGGCGCGAGAAGCCGGCGATCGCCTGCTCGCCCGCCTGCACGATCGCGCCGACCACCGCCGGCACGAGGAACGCGTGCGTCGCCCCGGCGGCCAGGGCGCCGAACAACGACGGGGCGTCCGGCTCGCGGGTCATGATCGTCGGCAGGCCGGTGAGGAAACCCAGGATGGCGTAACAGGTTCCGCCGACGTGGAACAACGGCATGGCCACGAGGTTCTTGTCGCCGTCCGCCATGGGGAACGCCGTGCCCACCGCGATGCCGTGCGTCAGCACGCTGCGGTGAGTCAGCACGGCACCCTTCGGAAAGCCCGTGGTGCCACTGGTGTACATCACGAGCACACCGTCGTCCTCGGCGACCGGCGGCAAGTCCACAGAGGACGGATCACCGGCCGAGACAAGCGCCTCGAACGCGTCGGATTCCCCGCCCACGACAACGAACCGCCGCAGAGCCGGCAGCCGGTCGCGGATTCCCTCCAGAACGGGCAGCAGCTCCGCCCCGACGAAAACGATCTCCGCACCGGAATCCGCGAGAATGTAAGCCAGTTCGTCCGGCGAGAGCCGCCAGTTCGCGATCGCGTTGGCCGCCCCCAGGGCCGCCACGGCGAAGGACACCTCGAGGCACGCCGGGTGGTTCTTGTCCACGAACGCCACCCGGTCGCCGCGCCCGACGCCTTCGGCCGCCAGGGCCGCGGACAGCCGCCGCACGCGGTCGTCGAACTGGGCCCAGGTCCGCGTGACGCCGCCGAAGGTCACCGCCGGCTCGTCGCCCCGCTCGCGCGCCCAGTGTTCGAGAACGTCTCCCAGCAGGCGGAAGTCGGGACGGTCGTCGACAGCCACGTGTGGCTCCCTTCGCAGGCACCAGCGCCATAGAGTGCTCTATGGTGCGACGCCGAAACCCCGGCCGTCAACACCCCGGCCAGGGGAAACCCGCTCAGGCGAACAGCGCCAGCACCCCTTCGGCGCTGCGCACCACCACGTGCGCAGCCGCGCGCTCGGCCGGCGGGCGGTCCTGCCGTTCGGCCTCGTGCCGCCACCGCAGCACGGCGTCCGCGCCGGCGGCGTAGACCTCCCGGGGGTCGGACTCGAAGTCGAGGCCCAGCCGTTCCTCCGGCGTGGTCCCCTGCGCCCCCAGCAGCCGCACGGCCTCGTCCGCCGGTTCGCCGGACAGCGCGGTCCGGCCGCCGCGGATGTCGGCGATCAGGCGCAGCTCCGTGAAGTCGTGGGCGGTCGCCGCGAAGCGCTCCACCCGCGCCTCCAGCCGGTCGCTGCCCGGCCGCGGTTCGTTCTGCAGCACGGTTTCCAGCCGCACCACCGCCGTCCGCGCCTTCAACGCTTCCGCGCGCGCCGCGAAGCACCCCGCGACGGTGTCCCGCAGCTCGCCCAGACCACTGCGCCGCACGAGCTCCGTGGACAGCTTCACGCGGCTGTCGCTGCCCGTGCGGATCAACGTCAGCGCCAGCTTCACCCCGAACAACCCGAACCGCGAAACCAGCGACCGCCGCGTGTCCACCGAAACGGGACCGGGGAACGCGGGATCGGTGAACGCGTCCACCGACAGCAGGTAGCGCTCCAGCTCCTCGCGCGGCACGGCGGCGAACGCGGCCAGCAGCTCGAACTCGTCGTCGGTGAACGCCCGGGCGCCGTACGCGAGCTGCGCGGCCACCGCGATCACGCCCTGCGCCCCGCTGCACAACGGGTCCTCGCGCCACGCCCGGCGGGCCAGCTGCTTGGCCGTGAGCAGCGCGTCGATGCGGCCCGCGCCCGTCTCGTCGGCGCGCGCGAGCACCAGGACCGTGTCGACGGCCGTCTGCCGCGCGAACGCCGAGCGCGCGGCCGGGTGCGCGCTCGCCAGCTCGTCGGGCTCGAGGTGGCGCAGCAGCCGCACGGTCGCGTCGGTCAGCACCGCGGCGGACGGGTCGTCGACGAGCGTCAGGTCGCGCAACGACCGCGTCTCGCCGAGCGCCGCCGCGAGCGTCGACTTGCCCGTGCCCGGCGCGCCGGTGATGCCGACGCGCAGCGGTTCGTCGAGGTGGTTCAGAGCTTCGTGCAGCGACGCGGCCGCGCGCGGGCTGTCGCGGTACAGACCGCAGGCTTCGGCCAGCAGGCCGCGGACGTCCTCGGTCACGCCGGCAGCTCCCTCGGCGCCCGGCCCGCGAGCACACCCAGCTCGCCGGCGCGCTGGTGCAGACCGGCGAGGCGCTCGATCTCGCGGCGCAGCTTGACCATCCGCCGTTCCCGCTCGGCCGAGCCGGCGATGATCGTCTCGCGTTCGCGCGCGAGCTGGTCGGCCAGCTCCTCGGCCAGCGCGGTGAAGTGGTCGCGCAGTTTCCGCTGCACGCCGCGGATCGCGTCTCGGCATTCCTTGGAGAACCGCAGGAAGACGTCGTCGACGTGGCGCTGCGCGGTCATCTTCGCCACGGCCTGGCGGCGCTGCAGCCGCATGCCGCCCTCGTCGCTGATCGTCTTCGCCGCGAAGGCCGCGCCCGCACCGAGCGAGACGGGGTTGATCAGCGGCAGCCCCGCGAGGCTCGTGACGAGGCCGAACATCAGCACACCGCCGTAGGACCCGCGCAGACCCGTGAACAGCTTCTGCCCGATCTTGAACCCCTCGATGCGCGGCTGGCGGACGTCGGCGATCAGCTCGGCCCCCGACTCCCCGAGCCGCAGGTCGTGCAGGTCGTACTGCGCCCCGAACGCCGCGGCGACGGCCTGCGCGATCCACTCCGCGCGGTCGGCGGTGAAGTTGTAGTTCGTCTCCACGGCCTCGGCGAGCGTCTTGTCGAGCCACGGCCCGAACTCGTCCCACACCTTCACCGGGTCACCCTTGTCGAAGGTCTCGTCGATGGTCTCGACGATCTTGCGGGTGCGCTCGCGCAGGTCGTACTCGGCGTCGGACTGCAGGTCGGCGATCTCGTCGGCGAGCAGGTTCTGCCAGCGGGTGTTGCGCTTGCGCAGCTCGTCGGCCTTGCGCTGCGCGCGGTGCAGCAGGGTCGTCTGGTCCACGCCCGCGTCCTGCCCGGCGAGCTCCGCGCGGGCCCGCAGCGTCTCCACGAGCTCCGCGGCCGCCGCGCGCACGCTCAGGGCGGCCAGCACGGCGCTCGTGTGCTCCGGCGGCCGCGCGGCCTGCTCCGCGATCCACGCGAGCAGCGCGGGGAAGCCGGAGCGAGTGTTGAGGTCCTGGTCCCCTGCCTTCGCCGCGGCCATGCGCACGGTGGCCGACACGGGCAGCACGGGCGAGTCGATGCCGGCGCCGGCCAGCAGCGCGCGGTCGCGTTCGGCGACGGCGCGCCAGCTCGGGCTGGCGTCGATCTTCGTCAGGGCGAGCACGACGTGGGGGCACCACGTGCGGACGTGGTGGGCGAGCGCGACTTCCGCTTCGCCGAGCGGGGTGGTGGCATCGGAGACGAGCACGACGGCGTCGGCATCGGCCAGCACGTCGAGGGCGGCGGCGGTGCGCGGCGAACGCGGGTCGCCGATCGCGGGGGTGTCGACGAGCACGAGGCCCCCCGAAAGCAGTTCTCGCGGCACGCCGACCTCCACGCGGCGCAGCGAGCCAGGGGGGCGCGCGCCGACTTCACCGGTGAGGCGTTCGACCGGCACGGGCACGCGCTCGTCGGCGCGGCCGACGAGCGTGGCGGTGGGCTGGGCGGAGTAGCCGATCTCCACCGGCACGGCGGGAGTCGCGGCGTCGCCGACGCTGCAGACGGGTGCGTTGAGCACGGCGTTGACCAGGTAGCCCTTGCCCTGCTTGGGAAAACCCAGCACGGCGATACGGGTGACGCCCGGCGGACGGTCGCGGCGCCGGCGCAGGCGCTGCACCAGGTCTTCGCGGCCGTGGGACCGGCAGGCGTCCAAGGTCTCGTCGAGCACTTCGAGCCAAGCGGGAGCGGTCACGTCGAAGGAGTGTCCCCCGTGCACGAGGAGTGAGCGAATCGGGTGGTGGCTCCGCGGTCGCACCCAGACCGCGGAGCCACTCCGTCAAAGCCGGTGAATCACAGGTGCAGGTCGAGCCCGGCGCCGCCGTGGCTGGTCTCCGCACCGGCCTGGAGGTCGAGGCCCAGCGTGTGCTGGCCCAGGTCCGTGACGGTCGAGACGGTGTCGTGCACCGCGCCGAGGCCCGCGTCGGTGCCCGTGTGCGCGTCGGTGCCCGTGTGCGCGTCGGCGCGCTCGCCGCCCAGGTCCGGAACGACCGAGTGCGTGAGCCCCTGAACCTCGTTGGTCACGCCGCCCACGGCGTGGTCCAGGCCGCCGAGGCCGTTGGTGAGGTTGCCCACCTGGTCGGTGACGGAGCCCGCGAGGTCGCTGACGTGACCCTCGACGCCGGTGGCGGACTGGGCGAGGTTGCTCGTGAGGCCACCCACGGGGGCCATGGCGCCACCGGCGACCGGCAGGTCGCTCGCGTGCAGCGGCGCGGAGCCGTCGACCGCACCGGTGACCTGGCCGGCGACGTCCTGGACCTGCGCGACGGCGCCGCTGACGGCGCCGGCGTCGAGGCCGCCCGAAAGGTCGTTGACCAGACCGAAGGCGCTGGTCGGGTCCTGCGCGAGGGCGGTGACGCCCGCGGCGGTGTTCTGCAGGTCGGTCACGCCGGACAGCGCGCCGACGGCGGGCAGCTCGCCCACGACGGGGAGGTCGCCCACGGCGGGCAGCTCGCCGACGGCCGGCAGCGCCGGCAGACCCGGGACGGCGGGCAGCGCCGGGACCGAGAGGCCGTCGACGCCGGGCAGGCCCAGCGACGCGGTCAGCGCCTGCAGCTGCTCGATGGCGCCCTGGGGGCCGTCGGCGAGGACGCCGGTGAGGTCGCCCGCCTGCGGGAGGTTGCCGAGCGAGCCCAGGTCGTCGACCGGGATGTAGTCGAGCACCAGCGGCATGACCTCGTGCACGTCGGCGGCGCTGATGTCGCCGAGACCGGCGGCCTGCAGCGCGGCCTGCGGGTCCTGCGCGAAGGCGGCCAGCGACATCGGGTCGCTGAGCAGGTTGAGCGTGAAGTCGTGCAGGGTCTGCACCGGGTCCATGTGGGGATCTCCAGAGGTGTTGATTACGGGGGATTGGCCCGGCCGTCCCCGGCCAGGTTGCCGATGAAGGTAGAGACGGGACTCCCGGCCCACATCGGGGTTCACTCCCAGTTGTCGCGCGTTGCGCCGTTAGGGGGTCGGCGGCTCCTCGTTAGGGAGCGGGGATGACCCGTCGACCCGTCAGTGGGGTTAAAACCGACATTCGCCCGGCGATCGTGACCCGAACGCGTGAGGATGATCGGGGGCCCCGGGGTTCGGCCGTGAACCGCTCCGGAACGCCCCCTCGAAACCGGCTCCACACCCCTGTTCACGTCGGCGTTCACTAACAGTCGCAGCTCACTCAGCCGTTAGGGGGTCGATATGAGATCGTTAGGGAGTTACGGGCTCATCCGTTCGGGGGCTCGGTTGGGTAAATCCCACCCGCCCTTGCCCGGATGACCCGAACGGGTGAGGATGGCGTACCCCTAGGGGGCGGATTGCTCTCCTTGGCCCGCCCCGGTGCGACGAAGGGAGGAAGCGGCGTTGCCCTATGTGCTCGGCATCGATGTCGCCCACACCCGGACCCACGCCGCCACCCGCCGCAAGCTTGCCGACGGCTGGGGCGCCCCCGAACCGCTGTGGCTCGGCGAGAGCTCACCGGCCGCGGCCACGGCGTTGTTCCTGGACGATGAGGGTTACCTGCTCACCGGCGACGCCGCGGCGCGCGCCGGAACGAGCGTTCCGTCTCGGTTGCTGACCGGGTTCCACCGCCGCATCGGCGACGACGTTCCCGTGTTCGTCGGGGGCGAGCGGTTCTCGCCGGAGTCACTCACCGCAGTCCTCGTCGAGGGCATCGCGGAGCACGCGGGTGCTCAACTGGGAGGAGCACCGCGCCACCTCGTCGTCACCCACCCCGGTGATTGGGGCGACTACCGGCGTGACCTTCTGCGACGAGCGCTGGGGCAATCCGGCTTCGCCGCCGTGACCTTGGTGCCGAGTTCGATCGGCGCCCTTCATGCCCACCTGCCCGATCCCGGCGCCGGCGACCGGACGGCCGTGGTGTGCGACTTCGGACCCGACGGCGTCACGGTCACGCTGGCCACGGCGTCCGGCGCGGGCGGCTGGGTCGCGCGCACGAGCACCGAGGGCGTGGCGCCCGCGGCGGCCGTGAGCACGGCTTTCGCGCTCGCCCACGGGATTTCGGTGCTGCCCGAGCAGTTGGCGGGCATCGTGTTCTCCGGCGAACCCGGCCCAGGGGTGCTGCCGGGCCGGTTGCCGTGCCCCGTGTTCGCCTCGCCCCAGCCCCCGCTCACGGCCGCGTTCGGAGCCAGTAGCCTCGCCGCTCAACGGATGAGCCCGCCCGCGCGGCGGGAGCAGCCCGTCGCCGAGACGACCCTGATCCCCAAGGTCGACTCGGTACCCGAGCTCACCGAGCGGCCCTCCCCGCCGCCGGTGGACATCACGCCCTTCGAGCTCCCCGAGCCCGAAGGCGCCGCGAAACTGCTCCGCCGGTGGCGTCCCCTCGCCGCCGCGGCAGCGGTGCTCGCGATCGGTTCCTCGGTCCTGATCGCCGCTCTCTCCTCCCACGAAGCCACGGCGGACAAGGGAACCGCCCCGGCCCACCCCGCGTCCCTCACGTCATGCGCCCGCCCGGGCGCGGCCCCCACCGGTGAAGGTCACTGTTGAACGCACTGCTGGCGAAAACCGGCACCGACGCCGTCCACCCCGTTGCCCGGCTGCTCCTCGCGGAGCTGGCGGCTGCCTCCGAGACGCCCGCGCGGCTCGTGGTCGTCGCGCCCGGCGGCTACGGCAAGACCACGTTGCTCGGCGCACTCGAGTCCGGCTGCCGCGAGGCCGGCGTCGACGCGACGCTGGTCGACGACGCCGACCAGCTCGGCGAAGACGACCTGGCGAGACTGACGTCGCTGGCGGGACCGGTCGTGCTGGCGCACCGGCCGAACCCGCGTTCGGAAGCGTTGCGCGTGTTGGCCGAGCCCTTTGCCCGGCAGGTGGCCTTGCCGCCGCTGGACGCCGACGAGGTCGGCGCGCTCGCGCGGCAGCTCACGGGCCGGCTCGTCGACGGGACGGCCGCGGCTGCGTTGCACTCCCGGACCGGCGGCGTGCCGCGGCTGGTGGAGCGGGCGGTGACCGAGCAGCTCGGCGAGTTCCGGGCCGAGCTGGCGGAGCTCGACGACGACGTGCTGCGGTACTTGATCGCGGCGGAGGCCGGGGCCGGGCGCAATCTCGACCTGCTGTGCGCCTTGCTGGAGCTGGCGCCGGACCGGTTGCCGGAGGTCGTCGACGGTGCCCGGGCGACGGGGCTGCTCGACGCGAACGACGAGTTGCTGCCGGTCGCCGCGGAGGCCGTGCGGACGTACGGGCCACCGGCACGCCGGCTGACGGTGTTGCAGCAGCTCGTGGAGATCCAGCTGCGCGGCGGGTTGCCTGTGCTGGAGCTGGCGAAGTCGTTGCTGGACACGGGAAGTTCGGGCGCGAGCGCGGCGGCCGCGTTCGCCGCGGCGGCCGGCGAGGCCCTGCCTGGAGACGCGAAGCTGGCGGCGCGGCTGTTCGCAGCCGCCGCCGACGCCGGCGCGCGCGACACGGCCGTGACCACGGGGTGGGCGCGGGCGGCGGCGTTGTCGGGTGACCTCGACACGGCGCTGCGCCTGGGTGACGGGATGTTGAGCGGCGACGATCCCGAGGCGCGGGCCGCGGGGGCGGAGATCGCCGCGACGGTACTGGCGCACCGGGGTGAGCTGGCGCGGAGTGCGGAGCTCTACCGGTGGGCCGCGGCGGCGGACGCTTGCGCGCCCGGTGACGGTGACGGGCCGGATCTGACGGCGTCGACCTGGGGTGCGCCCCGGACCACGCCCGGACACAACGCGCCCGTGCCTGGTGAGGCTTGGGCGCCTTCGTGGACCAACGCCCGCGGGCCCGAGGTGTACCGGTGGGCCGGGCGCGGGGCCGCGAACGCGTTCGCCGCGATCGCGCTCGCCGGCTCCGGACAGCTGGCCGCGGCGCGCAACCTCGTGGACGCGCCCGTGCCCGGGGTGGCGCCGACGTTGTTCGCGGGGGCCGTGGCGCGGACGGCCGACGGCATCGTCGACTCGGTGAGCGGGCAGGGCGCGGACACGCTCTCGGCGCTCGTCGGCGCGGCCGCGATGCTCGAGCCGGCCGCGACGGGCGCGCCGCTGCCGGACAGCCCGGCCGCGCTGGCCGCGCTCGTCGGACTGCACTCGGGTGAGCTGGGGCTCGCCGAGTCGGTGCTGGACCGCGCGCTGGCCAGCGGCGTCGGCGGCGACCTCCTCACCGCGCGGCACCGGCTGTTGCTCGGCTGGGTCGCGATGACCAGCGGGCACCTCACCGCCGCCGCCGAACACCGCGACGCCGTGGCGGGCACCCGCCTCGAAGCCCGCGACGAGCTCTTCTTCGCGACGCTCGAACTCGGCCTCGCCCGGCGCGCGAGCGACCTGGTGGGGCTGCAGCAGTCGTGGGACCGCGCGTACCAGGCGTCGATGCGGCAGCAGACCGACCTGTTCACCCTGCTGCCGCTGGGCGAGCTGGCCATCGCCGCCGCCCGCACCGGCGCGCACGCGAAGCTCACGCGCCAGCTGCGCCACGCGCACGCCATGCTCGGCGAACTCGGCAACCCTCCACTGTGGACGGTGTCCCTGTGCTGGCACGAGCTGCACGCCGCCATCACCGTCGAAGACCTCGACACCGCTTCCCACCAGCTGGCCGCCCTGACGAGCTTCGCCGGCCACGGCCGTTACCCCGCCGCGCTGGCCCGCGCCGCCACCTGCTGGCTCGCCGTTCTCGGCGGCGCCTTCGACCACGACGAGGTCTCCGCGGCCGCCGCCGAGCTCCACGAGCTCGACCTCTGCTGGGATGCCGCGCGGCTCGCCGGCCAGGCCGCCATCCGCACGTCCGACCGCAAAGCCATGGTCCAGCTCCTCGAAGCCGCCCGCCAGTTCCAGGCCGGCACCGGCCGCCGCGAATCCGCCACCCCGGAACCCGGCGCCGCCCCCGGCCTCAGCACCCTGAGCGAACGCGAGCTCGAAGTCGCGCGCCTCGTCGTCGACGGCCTGACGTACAAACAGGCCGGCAGCAAGCTGTTCATCTCGGGCAAAACCGTGGAACACCACATGGCACGCATCCGGGCCAAGCTGGGTGCCGCGGACCGCCGCGAGCTGCTGGCGACGCTGCGGGAGCTGCTCGCCAAACCCGACTTCTCCTGACGCCGGGGCCGGTGCGCGTCAGTCGCGGCTGGGGCCGAAGCGTTCCGTCTTGATCGCGTGCGGCGAGTGGCCCAGCGCCAGCAGCGCGTCGGCCACCGTCTCCACGAAGGAGGTCGGCCCGCAGACGTACGAGGTGGGCCCGAAGTCCGCCGGCCAGCCGGCCGTGTTGAGCGTCGCCACGCTGAGGCGGCGGGGAATGCCGGCGGCGCCCTCGGGGAGTTCGCGGGTGTAGACGTACGTGACGTCCAGGCCGGCGTACGGCTTGCGCAGCTCTTCGGCGTAGAAGAGGTCCGCGGGGGTCCGCACGGAGTACACCAGGCGGAACAACGCGCGGCTCCCGGCGGCGCGGCGGGCGCGGATCATCGCCATCAGCGGCACGACTCCGGAGCCGCCCGCCACCAGGAGGACGGGGGCGGGTTCGGTGGGACGCCAGACGAACCAGCCGCCGATCGGGCCGCGGATCTCGACGGGGTCGCCGACGGCGTAGGGGCCCGTGAGGTGCTCCGAGACCTCGCCGCCGGGGACTCGCTGGATCGTCAGCTCGAGGCGGTCACCGTCGGACGGCGCGGCGAGGGAGTAGCTGCGCTGGGCGGTGTAGCCGTCGGGGGCGGTGAGGCGGACGTCGACGTGCTGGCCCGCGAGGTGGCCGGGCCAGCCGGGGACGTCGAACACGAGGGTGCGGGCCGTCGCCGTCTCCTGGCGGATCTCCGCGAGGTACGCGACGCGCCAAGCTAGTCGCCCTGATACCGCTGTTCGCGCCATGGGTCTCCGTAGTCGTGGTAACCGGACGACTCCCAGAAGCCCGGCTCGTCCTTCGTCGCAAGTTCCAGGCCGCGCACCCACTTCGCCGACTTCCAGAAGTACAGGTGCGGCACCAGCAGCCGCGCCGGGCCGCCGTGTTCGGGGGTGAGCGGCTTGCCGTTGTACTCGTACGCGATCCACGCCTGCCCGTCGAGCAAGTCGGCCAGCGGCAGGTTGGTGGTGTAGCCGCCGTAGGAGTGCGCGAGCACGTAGTCGGCCTCGGTGTCGAGGTCGCCGATCAGCGTCTCCACGGGCACGCCACGCCAGCGCGTGTCGAGTTTGGACCACTGCGTGACGCAGTGGATGTCCACGGTGAACTTCTCGCTCGGCAGAGAGATCAGCTCGCGGAACGACCACGAGCGCTTCTCGCCCTTCTCCGTGGTGACCGCGAACTCCCACTTGTCCAGGTGCACGCGCTGTGTCGGCCCCGCCGACAGCACGGGGAAGTCCTCCGTGAGGTACTGGCCGGGCGGCAGCCTCGGGTTGCCCCCACGGGCGCGACCGGTGAACCCCGGTGTGATGACACCCATCGCGGACTCCTTTCGCCGGCCATCGAACGCCCAGCGCAGCCTACCCGCGAACGTGCAGTCCGAGCGACGTCACCAGCACTGCCGCTTGTTCAGGCGACACGATGGCGCCGCCGAGCTCGGCGTGCACCGGGTCGAGCGCCGACAGGTCACTCCCCCGCAGCTCGGCGCCGCCGAACTTCACGTCCAGCAGCTCCGCGCCCGACAGGTCGACGTCGGCGAACGTCGCCCCCGTGCAGTCCGCGCGCGCGAGGTCGGCTTCGCGCATCCGCACGCCCTGGAACGTCGCGCCACGCAGGTCCGCGCCCGCCAGTCCCGCGAACGACCAGTCGCCCCCGAGCACCTTCATCGGCCGCAGCGCGCACTCGGTGAACCGGCTGCCGACGAGCTTGCACCCGCTGAACTCCGCGTCGAACAGGTTGCAGCGCGTGAAGCTGCAACCGGTGAACGCCGTGTCCACGTGCTTCGACGCGTTGAAGCGCACGTTGCCGAACACGCAGTCGACGAACGAGACACCGCGCGTGACGGCCTCGGTGAGGTCGACGTCGTGGAAGTCGCACCGCTCGAACCGGCGCCCGGTCAGCTCCTCGGCGTACCAGTCCTCGCGGCGGAAGGTCAGCTCGGTTTCGGCAGGCTCAAGGGTGTCGGGCACGCGGCCAGGCTAGCCGCCGCGCGCCGGTGATCGGCCAACCGGCGCAATTCGGCCGGCGACGCGTTTCACCGTCACCCGGAAGTGGGAATTAACCAGCATGTCCAGATGGCGAACTTCCACCAGAACCAACACGGCAGCACGGGTGATCACCGGAATCGGCGCGTTGTTCGCGTTCATCGAGGTGCTCTACCTGGTGATGCTGCTCGCCGGCGCGAACGCGGCGAACGGCTTCTTCATCTTCATCCGATCATTGGCCGACCCGCTCGCACTGTTCTTCCCCGGCCTTTTCCCGGTGAGCAACCCCGACCTCGCGGTCATCCTCAACTACGGCCTCGCCGCGGTGTTCTGGCTGGTCGTGAGCGGGATCATCGCGCGGCTCGTCGCCCGGTGACCCGTTTTCCGCCCGGTCAAACGTGTTTTCCGCCAATTCCGGCGAAAGCGCGGTGAACACCACAACCGGAAGCGCCCGGTTATCGCGCCCCCTACGATGTCCGGGTGACCGAAGGCAGATGGTTCGAGGGCTGGCCCGAATTCGCGGGCCTCGCCGCCGCGGCGGGTCGTTCCCTGCTGCCGAACGTGCCCGCCACGCCGGCGGCCCTCGCGCGCACGGTCACCGAACAGCTCGTCGGCCGCCGTCTCACGGCGAAGGCCAACGGCGGCGAAGCCCGCTTCACCCTCACCGGACTCGACTACCCCGCCGATTCCCTGCGCCTGGCCACCGGCCGCCTCGGCGACGTGCGCCTGTCCGCCGCGGACGTCGAGTGGCCGACGTCCGCGACGAGCACCATCCCGCTGCGCCGCGTTGTCCTGCTGGCCAAGGACGTCCGCCTGCGCAGCCTGCCGACCCCCGCCGTGGTTCCCGGTGAGGTCGAGCTGGACCTCACCGTGCCCGGCAGCGTCGTGCGGGAACGCGTGGCGCAGGCCCGGCCGGACCTCGTCGCGACCCCGCACGAGGACGGGTTCCAGGTGCGCTGGGCCAAGCGCCCCGGCTGGGGCCGGCTCACGCTCACGCCCGCCGTCGCCGCGGACGCCGTAGTGCTGACTCCGACGACCCTCCACATCGGACAGCGGGAGTTCCGCGCCCCGAAACGGATCCGGCCCGTCGTGCTGCCGCTGCCCGAGCTGCCGAAGGGACTGCGGCTCACCGCCGTGCGGCCGGCCGAAGACGAGCTCGTGCTCCGCACCGTCGCCGACGAGTGGCCCGAGCGCCTCTCCCGCGTCCCGCTGCCCGACCTGCTGGCCTGGCTCACGACGGCCGCGCTCACACTTACCTTGCCCCGGTTCCGGTAGCCCCTCAGGACCACGCCACCGGCAGGGAATGCACGCCGTACACGAGCATGTCCGTGCGCAGCGGCACTTCGTCGGCGGGAATCGCGAGGCGCAGCTCCGGCAGACGCGCGACCAGCTCCGCCAAGCCCACCCGGAGTTCCGAACGCGCCAGCTGCTGTCCGAGGCACTGGTGCACGCCGTGCCCGAACGCCAGGTGCGGTGTGCGCGGACGCTTGAGGTCGAGTCGCGCCGGCTCCGGCCAGTGCTCGGCCGCGCGGTTGGCCTGCGGCACCGAGATCAGCACGGTGTCGCCGGCGGGGATCGTGACACCGCCGACTTCGAGGTCCTCGGTCGCGACGCGGTTCGGTCCGATGTGGATGATCGACAGGTAACGCAGCAGCTCGTCGACGCCGTTGTCCAGTACGGACGGGTCTTCGCGCACGAGAGCCAGCTGGTCCGGGTGTTCGAGCAACGCGAAAGTGCCCAGCGCCAGCATGTTCGCCGTGGTCTCGTGACCGGCGCCGAGCAGCACGGTCGCGATGTCGACGAGTTCCTGCTCGGTCAGCGCCGGGTCGGCGTCGCCGTGGATCAGGCCGGACACGAGGTCGTCGGCCGGGTGCTCACGCTTGTGCGCCACCAGCTCGCGCATGAACGCGTAGATCGACTCCGAGGCCTTCGCCCGCTCCTCGTCGCTCTTGGTCAGGTTGAGCGCGATCCCGGTGTGCTCCTGGAACTCCGCGCGGTCCGCGTAGTCCACACCCAGCAGCTCGCAGATCACCAGCGAGGGCAACGGCAAGGCGAACGCGGGCACGACGTCGCCCTCGTTCCCGGCCGCGCGCATCGCGTCGAGGTGCTCGATCGAGATCTCGCGGATCCGTTCCTCCAGCAACTGCATGCGCCGCACGGTGAACTGGCCGGTGAGCAGCCGGCGCAGCCGCGTGTGCTCGGGCGGGTCCATGAACAGGAACCGGCCGTCCTCGCGCTGGGCCACGTCCACGGGACAGCGCGCCTCGCCGACCTCTTCGGGGCGCAGGTCCATCGCGCTGCGGTTGCGCACGTTGTCGGAGCTGAACCGGGTGTCGGCCAGCACCGCGCGGGCCTGCTCGTAGCCGGTGACCACCCAGGCGTGCGCGCCGTTGAGCAGCTCGACCCGCGACACCGGCGCCTTTTCCGCGAGCACGGCGGGCGGGTCGAACGGGCACTTGCCGCGCCGCAGCATCTCCGGCGGGACAGAGCGGCGCATCGTGGGCGGTTTCGTGGCGGACATCAACGATCCTTCCGGGTGGTGGGGACACGCGGGGCGGTCAGCAAACCGGTGAGCGCGTCGGTCAGGGCCTCACCGACCAGCGCCCAGTCGGCGGGCACGCCGGTGGTCGCGGCGAGCCGCTCCTGCTCCGCGCACGTGTGGATCACCGCGACGCGCGCGGTTTGGCTCCGTAGAGCCGATTCGGCCGCCGGCAACGGCGTCACGTGTGCCCACACCGCGGCCGTGCCCTCGACGAACTCGACGGCCAGCACCGGCTCGACGCCCTCGACGTCGAGCAGCGCCGGATCGGTCACGACCTGCGCCAGGAACCGGGCGCACCAGCTGGGGTTGCCGAGGCTCGCGAGGTGCTCGGTGTAGGGCAGCACGAGGCTGGCGACGTGGTCACGTGGCCGCTTCGACCGCCGGACGGCCGCCACGCGTTCCTGGGCCCGCGCGGCGATGGGCTCGACGTGCGAACGCGTGATGGCCCGGATCAGGTCCTCGCGCGTGCCGACGTGATACGCCAGCGCGGAGTTGTTGGCCTGGCCGGCGGCTTCCACGATCTGGCGGTTGGACACCTGCGCGAGCCCGCGTTCGGCGAAGAGCCGTTCTGCCGTGCGCAGGAGCAGCTCGCGCGTCGCCTCGGCCTGTTCCCGGCGCGAACTCGTCTCCACTGCACGCTCCTCCGTAAGACGATCTTCTTACGAAGCTAGTGCTAAGACACGTGTCTGACAACCACCCGGTCGGAAATTCCCCGGACCGGTGCTAGGAGTCTTCGCCGAGGTAGCGCGTGTGGTCCTCCTGGCGGTTCACGTCGGCCGAGTAGTACTCGCCGGCGAGCTTCTCGGCCTTGCCCCGCAGGAGGTCCAGCTGCTTCGCGAGCTCGTCCTCCGCGCTCGTGCCGTCCGCGTCCCGCCGGGAGGCGAACCAGCGCGGCAGGTTCAGGTACGTCTCCACCGACAGCGGCAGGTCCGTGCGCGCGAGCAGCAGCACGCGGTACTGCAGGTCCGGCGTCGAGGCGAGGCGCAGCGGGTCCTTCAGCAGGTCGGACAGCACCTCGGCGACGTGGCGGACACCGTCCACAGCGGACGGTGGCAGGCGCCCGGCGTGGCCGGACACCGTCTGCACCAGCGCCTCCAGCGACGAGCGCACCTGCGCCGCCTCCACGGTCGGGTCGACGACGAGCCGCACCTTCTCCGGCGGCGCGAGCAGCGCGCCGGCTGTGTAGAGCACGGCCATGACCACGAACATCAGCCACAGCGGGCCGATCACCCCGACCGCGTACAGCACGAGGCCGATCAGGCCGCCGACGCAGCCGGCGATGTTCTTGGTGGAGCCGAACCAACGCCTCATTGGTACCCGCGAATCTCCTGGAAGACACTGGACAGCTGGGTGTTGCGGGCGTCGAAGACCTTGCCGCCGGTCATCGTGGCGACCTGCGTGAGCTCGTCGCCGCTGCCCTCGCCGAACAGCACCGTGAACACCGGGATCTGCTTCATCGCCGCGGGCAGCGACGCGAAGGCAGACTTGAAGCCGTCGAGGTTCGAGCCGCTCTCGTTCTCGCCGTCGGTCATCAGCACGATCGAGTTGAACCGGTCCGGGTCCTGGGCCACGAGCGGTTCCATCACCTGGTACGCGCGGTCGAGGCTGTCGTAGATCGCGGTGCCGCCGTCGGCCTGCAGACCTTCGGCGAAAGCCTTGATCTTCGCCAGCTCACCCTGCGGGTTCTGCTCGGGCACGGTGAACGTGACCGGGTTGCCCGGCGCGGTGTTGAACGGCAGCATCGTCACCTCCTCGCGGCTGCGGAACTGCCGGTAGCGGCCGACGAGTGAGTTGTCCGCGCCGGTGAGGCCGGCCAGGGCCGTACGCAGGGCCTGGATGCGGTCACCCTGCATCGAGCCCGACGTGTCGAGCACGTAGAGCGTGCGCGACGGGCGGCGGATCTTGCTGAAGTAGGCCGAAAGCAGCGCGTCGACGGCCTGCTGCGTCGCCGGGAACGGCAGCTCGACCAGGTCGTGGGGCACGAACTGCGCGCCGAGCTGCACCCCCGGCACCACCGGGCGCCGCTGCGTGACCTGCATGATCCGCCGCTGCACGTCGGGCGTGCGCAGGTAGTCGGTGAGCCGCTGGTGCGCGTCGCGCGCGTCGTTGCTCGCGCTGGTCAGCAACGTGAGCGGGTAATCGGCGGTGACGACACCGTCGCTGGGGTAGATCAGCTTCATCGGCTGCGGCAGCTTGCCGGAGGAGTTCATCGACAGCAGCACGGACTCGTAGTTGACCAGCCCGTCGACCTTCGCCCCCGGGTCCTGGCCGGTCGCGCGCCGCTGGAACGCGTCGGAGAGCCAGCCCGACGAGCCGGCGGACATCACCTGCGCGCTGAAGAACTGCGTGAGCTGCGGCGTGACGGCGGTGATCTGCTGTGCGTCGATCGCCGTGCCGGAGTGGGCCAGCGCGGACGCGACGCCCACCAGCGCGGAGAAGCCGGAGTTGGACGCCGACGGATCGGTCATCCCGTAGGTGAACTCCTTCTTGCCCGCGGCCGCGGCGATGTCACCCCACGTCGGCGCCTTCGTGTCCCATCCGAGCCGCTGCGCGACCGGCTGCGCCAGACCCAGCACCACCGGCGAGCTCATGATCTTCACCTGGTTGCCCAGGCGCTTGGCCGCTTCGGGAATGCCCGCGGGGTAACGGTTCGAGGAGAACCACACGGCGTCGTACTTGCCGTCGAGGCTGCCGTTGGCGAGCGACTCGGCGCCCTCCAGCGTGCCGGTGAACGTGAACTTCACCTTCACGCCCGTGCCCTTGGCGGCCTCGTCGAGCACCGGCTGCAGGTCGGCGAGCTCGCTGCCCGCGAGGATGCGCAACGTGCCGGCTTCGGGCGGCCCGGCGTCGTCACCGGAGCTCGGATCCGCCGACGAACATCCCGTGACCAGCAGTGCGGCGGCGAGCGCCAGTACCGCGAGTTTTTTCACAGCTCCCCCTCGTGCGAACGGCGCAGCCGGTCTTCGGCGCGCCGCAGCTCGCCGGACAAAGATTCCACTGTGGACGCCATGTGCAGCACGGCCTCGGCCTTGAACCCGTCGATCGCGTCGAGGGCCGAGTAGATCCGGTCGAACGAGTCGCGCAGCGTGTCGACGGCGACGGCCGGGTCGCTCGACGCCTTGCGGATCTCCGCACTCTGCGACTCCAGCAGCGCCGCGTTGGCGCGCAGCAACCCGTCGGTGGTCGACTGCAGGGCCGCGACCTCGTCGAGCACGTCGCGCTGGTTGGCCAGCGCCGCGCTCACCAGCAGGGCCACGCGCAGCGCGGAGACGGTGGTGGACACCGCCCGTTCGACGCCGCGGATCAGCTCGTCGTTGGTGCGGCGCACCAGGTCCAGCGCGAGGTAGCCCTGCGCGCTCACGGCCAGCTGCGTCAGTACATCCTGGTGGCGCTGACGGATCGGGTACAGGATGTCGGCGCGCAACGCGTTGGCGTGCGAGGGATCCGTGAGGTCGAAGACGCCGGCCTGCCGGTCGATCGCCCCGTCCACGGCCTCCGCGAACGCCGCCGCTTCGGCGAGCCGGCCGAGCGTGGCCCAGAGCCGTTCGCGCTCGCCTTTGAGCGCCGCGTTGTCTCGGCGGAGCACGTCCTGGCGGGTGCGCAGCTCGCGGACCAGCGCGTTCACGGGCTCGTTGGCCGCGCGGTAGCGGTCGAGGGCGCGCTTGGCACTCGCGGCGGCCGGGAAGATGCCGAGCAGCTTGCGGCCAGTGATCGGCAGCTTGGCCGGGTCGAGCTCGGCGACCGTGCGGCGCAGCTCGACCAGGCTCGTGGTCACCTGCTGCTGCGGCGAACCGGCGGAGCCGCGCGCGGATTCCAGCGCCTTCGTCGAGCGGTCGAGCATCGTGCCCGCGACCGTGGCCGCCGCCCGCATGTCCGCTTCGCCGACGGCGAGGATCTCGTCGAGCAGCGTGGTGAACTCGGGTGACTTGACGTCGAGTGCTTCCAGGCGCGTGGCGAACTCGCCGGCACGACGGGCGATGTCGGCCCGCGTGTCGTCACCGAGCGCGATCAGCCCGGCGGCGCGCTCCACGGGGACCGCCGCCACCGGCTCCGGCGGGGTGAGGGTGAACTCGTCCATCAGTACTGCTTCTGGATCGCGTCGAGCAGCCGTTCCAGCGTCTCGAACGACGGCGGTTCCACCGTGTCCACGAGATCGGCCGGCACCGGAGCCTTGGCCGCGGCCACGACGTCGCGGAACTGCTGCGGGTTCGTGGTGCGGAACCCGAACGTCGCGGCGAGCTTGCCCAGCTCCGGGTCGGTGGAGAGCAGCTGGCCGACCTTGTCCCCGTTGGGAGAGAAGGGAACCAGCGTGTGCTTCGAGTACACAGTGGGTGCGGTGTAGAGCATCCGCATGTCGGGCTGGATCGAGCCGTCGTGGCGCACCAGGCGATCGACGTACTGCGACTCGTAGATCAGCGCGAGCGGCGTCTTGCCCATGCCGGCCGAGAGGTAGTCCTCGAACGGTCCCTCGGTGCTGTTCTGCGTGTAGCCCTGGTCGAGGAACAGCTTCGACACCTGCGGCAGCACCTTGGCTTCCTGGTCGGGCGTCGAGACGACGTTGTTGCCGTTGGCCACGAACGACACGATCGACAGGTACATCGCCGCGGAGTTCGACTCCCGCGGGTCGGTGGTCGTGACGAGGATGTTCTTGCGCACGGGGTACGCGGTGTTGCCCGGCAGCTGGTCCCAGCGCGTGCCGGCCTGCGTGAGCTGCAGGTACTTCGCGATGTCGAGCACCTGGTAGTCGCCCGCGCCCTTGTGCACGGCACCCGCGGCGGTGAGCAGCTGCACGATGGGTTCGAACGTCGCGATCGCCATCGGCGACTGGAACGGCGTGTACACCGTGGTCACCTTGCGGTCGCGCTGGATCTTCTGCGCCGCCGGCGACGACGAGGGGAACGCGAACTCGTACTTGGCGAGGTCGACCGTGGTCGCGATCTGGCGCGAACCGGCGGTGTCGACCTTCACCTTCAGGCCGTGCTTGGCGAACGCGTCGACCACGCGCTGGTCGGTGAAGAAGGCCTGCTTCTCCGAGCCGATCACCCCGCGCACGACGGTGAGGTCGCCCCCGCCCGACGCTTCGTCGCTCCCGGACCGCCCCCACAGGATCACGGCCACGACGGCGAGCACCAGAACCACAGCCAGCCCGATGGACAACCGGCGTTTCACGAACCCACCTTCCGCACGTCCCGCGACGCGTCACCTCGGATCCTTCAGTCCCCGCAACTCGTTTGACGCGCGGCACGAGGAGTTCGAAGTGAACGATCAGTGAACGAACGGGGTCGATCGGGATCCGGTGCGGACCGGGCTTTTCCTTGCAGCGGAAGGGAAATCACCAACCGCCCGCGTGCCGTCGCCGGTTGATCACGGCGGCGGCACGCGGGCGGATTGGAGGTGGACGGTTCAGAGCGAGGCTTGTTCCTCCACCGGCAGGCAGATCTCGAACCGCGTGTCGCCCGGCACGGACGTCACCTTGATGTCGCCCGAGTGCCGCTCCACCACGATGCGCCACGAGATGTCGAGGCCGAGGCCCGTGCCCTCGCCGACGCCCTTGGTGGTGAAGAACGGCTCGAAGATGCGCTGGCGCACCTCTTCCGGGATGCCGGGGCCGGTGTCGCCGATCTCGACGCGCACCTGCTTGCTCTCCTGCCACGTGCGCAGCGTCAGCGTGCCCTCGCCGCCCATGGCCTGGATGGCGTTGTCGATGATGTTGGTCCACACCTGGTTCAGCTCGGCCGCATAGGCCGGGATGTGGTCGATGCCGCGGTCGTACTCCTTCACGACGTGGATCCCGTCGAGCTTGCCCGACAGCATCACCAGCGTGGAGTCGAGTCCTTCGTGGACGTCGATCCACTGGTGCGGCGCGCGGTCCATCTGCGAGTACTGCTTGGCCGCGCCGACGAGCACCGAGATGCGCGTGGTCGAGTCCTCGATCTCGCCCATGAGGATCTCGGTCTCGAGCGCGTACGCGAGCCAGCGCAGCGCGCCGTCGAGCAGGCCCTCGCCGACGGATTCCATGACGCCGTCGAGGTTCTCGGTCTTGAGCCCGGCCGCGACGAAGATCGCGGCGAGGTCCCAGCCCTGGTCGATGCCGTGGTCGTCGAACCAGTCGCTGATCTCGTCTTCGCGGTCGGCCTGCTGCATCGCCGAGAGCCGCGGCGCGTCGGCGACCGTCTTGACCAGCTCTTCCTGCACGTCGAGCAGTTGCTCCAGCAGGTCGGGGTCGATGTCCTTCTTCGCCAGCAGGGCGAGCTTGTGGCGCATCCCGGCCACGCGCTCGCGCAGCGACGCCGTGGCCCGCACCGCGGCCGCGGCCGGGTTGTTGAGCTCGTGGGTGAGCCCGGCCGACAGCTCGCCGAGCGCGAGCAGCCGGCGCCGCGACGAGATCACGGTGTCGGAGTTGCGCCAGCCGAGGTACATGCCTTCCAGCAGGTGCGCCGCCATCGGGAACCACTTGCGGAACTCCACCGCGAACTCCGCCGAGGGCAGCGCGAGCAGCGTCAGGTCCCCGATCGCCTGCACGGTGGCGCTGTAGGTGTGCTCGGTGTCCTGGTGCACGAAGAACTGCGTGGCGCCGAAGTAGGAGCCGCGCTGGTCGGAGCGCTTCACCTCGACGTCGGCGCCGCTCACCAGCCGCGACATCCGCAGCGCGCCCGAGAGCAGGATGTAGAAGCAGGTCGCCGGATCGCCCTCGCGGTGCACCGCGGTGTCACCCTCGTAGCGCTCCAGCACGGCGTGCTGCTCGATCCAGTCGAGCTGCTCGTCGGAGAGGTGCTCGAACAGGAAGAGGCCGCGGAGTTCTTCGCGCGGCAGTGCAGGCTCCTTCACTGTTCCTCCAGGTAGCGGTGGACCAGGGTGACGGCCATGGCGCCCTCGCCGACGGCGGAGGCCACGCGTTTCACCGACTGCGACCGGACGTCGCCGGCCACGAACACGCCGGGCACCGACGACTCCAGGTGGTACGGGTCGCGGTCGAGCGGCCAGCCGGCCGGCCGGCGGCCCTCGGCCACCAGGTCGGGCCCCGTCTGGACGAACCCGTGGTGGTCGCGCTGGATGACCCCGCCCAGCCAGTCGGTGCGCGGTGCCGCACCGATGAAGATGAACAGGTGCCCGGTCTCGACGGTCTCCGTCGCGTCGCCGTGGCACAGGGTCACGGCTTCGAGGTGGTCGGCGCCGTGGGCCTGGACGACGGTGGTGCCCGTGCGGACGGTGATGTTGTCGATGCCCGCGATCTGCTCGATGAGGTAGTGCGACATCGACTTCTCCAGCGAGTCGCCGCGCACCAGCAGCGACACCTCGCTCGCGTGCTGCGCGAAGAACACCGCCGCCTGGCCGGCGGAGTTCGCGCCGCCGACGATGTAGACGTGCTGGCCCTTGCACTCCGGCGCTTCCGTGGCGGCGGAGCCGTAGTAGACGCCACTGCCGGTGAGCTCGCGGATGCCGTCGGCCTCGTGCGCGCGGTAGGTGACGCCGCTCGCGAGGATCACGGTGTGGGCGGCGATCTCGGAGCCGTCGCCGAAGGTGACCACGCGGCTCGACCCGCGCACCTCCAGCCCCACCACGTCGCGCGCGGTGAGCACCTCGGCGCCGAACTTCTGGGCCTGACGCCGGGCGCGGTCGGTGAGCTGCGCGCCGGAGACACCGTCGGGGAACCCGAGGTAGTTCTCGATGCGCGAGCTCGTACCCGCCTGCCCACCTGTGGCCTTGCGCTCGACGAGCACCGTGCGCAGGCCTTCCGAAGCGCCGTACACGGCCGCGCCGAGGCCGGCCGGGCCGCCGCCGATCACTACGAGGTCGTAGAACTCCTGCGCAGGCCGCGTGGACAGGCCCACCGCGACGGCGATCTCGCTGCCGGTGGGCTGCTTCAGCACGGTGCCGTCCGGCGTCACGACCACCGGGATGTCGGTCTCCGCGACGCCGGCGGCCTGCAGGATGCGCCCGCCCTCGTCCTCGTCCACCGAGTACCAGCGGTACGGCACGGCGTTGCGGGCGAGGAAGTCGCGCACCTTGAACGAGGGCGCCGAGTACCGGTGGCCGACCAGCTTGGTCTCCTCGACGGACTTGTCGCCGACCGCGAGCCACGTCTCCACGAGGGAGTCGATGACCGGGTACAGCTTCTCCTCCGGCGGGTCCCACGGCTTGAGCAGGTAGTGGTCGACGTCGACCACGTTGATCGCCTGGATGGCCGCGTCCGTGTCGGCGTAGGCCGTCAGCAGCGCGCGGCGGGCGTTGGGGAACAGGTCCATCGCCTTCTCGAGGAAGGCGATCCCGTCCATGTGGGGCATGCGGTAGTCGGCGAGGATCGCCGCGACGGCGTCGCCGCGCAGCTTGATCTCGCGCAGGGCGTCGAGGGCGTCGGCCCCGGAGTCCGCACGGATCACGCGGTAGTCCTTGCCGTAGCGGCGACGCAGGTCACGCGCGACCGACCGCGAAACAGCGGGGTCGTCGTCGACGGTCATCAGGATCGGCTGGCTCACACCCGACAGCCTACGGCGGTGTCCACCAGCGGAGAACGCTTGCGCGGGCTGGACCTGCTCCAGCCGGGCCCGGACCTGGGGATCGGTGCCGGAAGTGCCCGCGCGAACGGTCCGTTCGCGCCACTCTCGGCTCAGGCCGAGCGGCCGAGCAACGCGAACGCCCGCGCGGCCAGCTCCCGCACCCGAACCCACTCGGGCGCCGTCGCCAGCGCCTCGAACGACCACGGACCCGTCGGGCCGCTCATCTCCTCCAGGAGGGCGTCGAGCTCGGCCAGCACCGCGACGATGTCGGCGGGCAGCGCGTGCTTGAGCGCCGCGAAGTACCCGTCGAACTCCAGCGCGAGCTCGTCGGCGTCGCGCAGCCCCTGCTTCTCCAGCAGCGCGATCTGTGCGGCGGCCGGCTGCGCCAGGTCCCCGACGGCGATGACCAGGCGCCGGAAGAAGGACTCCTCGTTCCCGCGCGAGACCCCGGCGACCGCGTTCCACTGCGCCCGCAGGAAAGCCAGCCGGGCGGGGTCCGCGACCGTGCGCAAGGCGGAGATGCGCCCGCCCCGCGTCTCCACGACCGTGAGCCCGACGACGGTGCCGCCGGAGAGGAAGAGGATGCCCGGGCCGCCGTTGACCTCCGTGAGCACGAAGTCCGACACGTCCGCGAAGCGCGCGAGCGTCGCGGCGGCGTTGCGACGGACGGCGTCGCGGCCGCGGACGTGCACGCGTTCGCCGCCACCGAGGTCCATCCACGTGGCGATGTCGGCCACCAGCAGGTCTTCGAGCCGCTCCAGCCGGCCCGAGCGGACAGCCGTCATGAAGCTCTCGGTGAGCCGCATCGAGCCGCTGTCGGACGTCGGGAACCGGGTCTCGCCGGCGTCGACCCGACGGCGCGCGCGGCTGTAGTGCTGGCGGACGCCGGCTTCCGTGAGGTCCAGCAGGCTCGCGAGCTCCGGGTAGGGGTAGTCGAAAGCCGTCCGCAGCACGAACACCGCGCGTTCCACCGGAGTCAGCGCTCGCATCAGCACGAGCATCGCGAACGACACCGACTCACGTTGTTCCACCGTCTCCAGCGGCCCCAGCGCGCCGCCGCCGGTCAGCACGGGCTCCGGGAGCGCGTCGCCCGCGGCCGACTCGTGCCGGGCGTGGGCGGCCGTCAGGCGGGTGAGGCAGAGGTTCGTCACCGCTTTCGTGAGCCACGCGCGGGGCGCAGTGATGCCGGCGTGGTCGGCACGGCGCCAGCGCAGGTAGGCGTCCTGCACCGCGTCCTCGGCGTCGGCCGCGGAACCCAGCAGCCGGTAGGCCAGGCCGAAGAGCCGGCCGCGTTCGCCGTCGAAGAGTTCGGGCGTGGTTGTCACAAGGCGCTCCCCTGCTCAGTCTCCACTGCGCCCCTGCAGGAGGCGGAAACCGCAACCACCACCACAGTCACCACCACAGTAGAGAGGGGACCCCTGTGGCCACCACCCGCGAAACCGTCGAACGCTTCTACGCCGAGCTGGTCAACGACCAGCGCTTCGAGCTGTTCGACGAGCTGCTCACCCCCGACGCCGTGACCCACGGCGACGTCGACCAGCCGGCCCGGGACGCCTTGGTCGGCGCCGACCGGATCGTGCGCTCGGCGTTCTCCGACGCCGCGCTGCACGTCGACGACGTGCTGGTGGACGGCGACAAAGCCGCCGTTCGCTGGACGCTGACCGGCACCCACGACGGCGACTTCCACGGCACGCCGCCCACCGGTACCTCGATCAGCGTGCGCGCCACCGCCGTGCTGCGCTTGCGGGCCGGGCGCATCGCCGAGCTGTGGCAGGTGATCGACGTCCACTCCTTGCTGAGCCAGCTCGCCGCCTGAGCGGAGGCCGCCGCCGGGGACCGGGCACGGTCTCCGGTGGCGAGCCCGGCGTCAGGTCGCCAGCAGGACCGGCTGCGTCCCGAACGCCACGTCCACTCCCGTGCCCGGCAGCAGCTCCGCCGCCGAGACGCTCGGGAGGTCGGCCAGCACCGCCGTGCCGTCGGACAGCAGCGCCGTCACGCGGGTGACCGCGCCGCGGAAGCTGTGGTCGGTCACCACCGCGCGGCCGTCCGAGGCGGCCACGAGCGTCACCGCTTCCGGGCGGACCAGGACCGTCACGGCGTCGCCGTCCGTGCGCCGGCCCGGTTCGGCCAGCACGAGCCGCTCCCCCGCCACGTCGACGGACGCGCCGCCGACCGCCACCACACCCGGCAGGCGGTTCATGGTGCCGACGAACTCCGCGACGAACGCCGTCGCGGGCCGGGCGTAGAGCTCGGCCGGGCTGTCGCACTGCTCGAGGCGCCCGGACCGCATCACGCCCACGCGGTCGGCGATCGAGAGCGCCTCCTCCTGGTCGTGGGTGACGAACAGAGTCGTGATGCCCACGCGCAGCTGCAGCCGGCGGATCTCGTCGCGCAGCTGCGTGCGCACGAGGGCGTCCAGCGCCGACAGGGGTTCGTCGAGCAGCAGCACGCGCGGCTCGATCGCCAGCGCGCGGGCCAGCGCCACGCGCTGCTGCTGGCCACCGGAGAGCTGGTGCGGATAGCGCTTCTCCTGCGCCGAGAGCCCGACGAGCTCCAGCAGCTCCTGCGCCCGCTTCTGCAGCGCCGCCGTGGCAACGCCGCGCAACCGCAGGCCGAAGGCCACGTTGTCGCGCACCGTGAGGTTCGGGAACAGGCTGTAGGCCTGGAACACCATGCCCATGTCGCGCTTGTTGGCCGGCACGCCGACCACGTCGGTGCCGTCCACCAGCACCTCGCCGGCGTCCACCGCCTCCAGGCCCGCGAGCACGCGCAGTGCCGTCGTCTTGCCGCAACCCGAGGGGCCGAGCAGGGCGACGAGCTCGCCCGGCGCGATCGTCAGGTCCAGCCCGTCGAGCGCCCGGACCTCGCCGAACTCGCGGCGCAGGCCGCGGAACTCGACCGACGCACCGGTCTTCGCCTGCGGAGTCTCCAGGACAGTTTTCACGCCACACCTCGCGAAGCCTTGCGGCGACCAGCCACAAGGGACAGGACGAACAGGAGCAGGAACGCGACCAGCAGCGACAGCAGGGAAACGGCGACGGACACGCCCGCCTCCGACTGCCCGGTGCTGACCGTCCACACGGGAAAGGTGTCCATCAGCAGGATGCTCGCCAGCGTGTACTCGCCCAGCACCAGCGCCAGGTTGAGGAACGCGGCGCCGAACACGGCCGAGCGGATGTTGGGCACGATCACCCGCAGCAGCACCGTCGGCCACGAAGCGCCGAGGCTGCGCGCGGCCTCCACCAGCGTCGGCAGCGAAATCGCCGCCAGGCCTGCGTCGAGCGTGCGGTAGGTGAAGGGCAGCGCGAGGATCACGTACTCCAGCACGAGGATCACGGGCGTCCCGTTGATCACCTCCGGCGCGTCGCGGAACACCACGAGCACGCCGTTGACCAGCACGATCGGCGGGATCACCAGCGGCAGCAGGCTCACGCCCTCGATGAGGCGGCGCAGCTTCGGCTTGCGCAGGTGCACCCAGCTCACCGTGGGCACCATCAGAAGCAGCGTGAGCGCCACCGTGCCGGCCGCGACCCACAGCGACGTGCCGAGCGTGGGCAGCAGGTCCGGCTCGTCGAGGATCTTGCCCCAGGAGGCGAAGCTGTGCGTGTTGTTCACGTCGCGGAGGCTGAACTCCACCGACGCGCCCATCGGCACGAGGAAGTACAGGCCGAACAGCGTCAGCACGGTCCAGCGCAGGGCTTTGTTCCTCACGACAGCCACCTCGAAGCGCGCTTCTGCAGGTACGCGTAGATCGCCATCACCAGCGCGACCACCACGACCATGCCGAGCCCCAGCGCCTTGCCGAGGTTCTGCTGGTCGGCCACGACGTTGCCGCTCACCAGCGAGCCGATCTGGATCGGCACGAGCGGCACGACGCCGGTGGTCAGCGCGTACGCCGTGGCGTAGGCGGAAAACGCGTTGGCGAACAGCAGCAGCGTCGAGGCGAGGAACGGCGGCAGCAGCACCGGCACGGCGATCAGCCGGAAGTACTGCGCCCGCGTGGCCCCGAGGTTCGCCGCGGCCTCGCGCCACTGCTCGCGCATGCCCTCCAGCGCCGGGGTGAAGACGATCACCATCAGCGGGATCTGGAAGTACACGTAGACGATCGCGAGACCCGTGAACGTGAACAGGTTGAAGCCGCCGGCGTAGATGTCGAAGCCGAGGCCGGCCAGCGCCTTGGTGACGATGCCGATGCTGCCGAGCGTCGCGATGAACGCGAACGCCAGCGGCACGCCGCCGAAGTTCGCGAGCACGCCGGCGGCGCTCGAGACGACCTTGCGCAGCAGGCCGTCGGGCTTCGAGCCGAGCACCGCGTTGGCCAGGACGGCGCCGAGGATCGCCCCGGCCGCGGCCGTGAGCGCCGAGAGCTCGATGCTGGTGGCGAACGAGCGCCCGAACTGGTCGGCGAACGCCGCGGTGAGGTTCTCCGTGGTGAAGGCGCCGTCGTTGTCCTGGAACGCGCCGATGGCGACCATCACCACCGGCGCGCCGAGGAACACGCCGGTGTAGAGCAGGAACGGCAGCAGGCCGAGGTGGCCCGCCACCCACGAGAGCACGCGCCGCGCGGACCCGGGGCGCACGGGCGCGGCGGCGGGAGCGGCCGGGGCCACTCCCGCCGCCGCGGTGACGGTTTCGGCGGTCACGTCAGCCGAGCGCCTTGGCCCACTCGTCGGCCAGGACCTTCTTGGCGTCGTTGACCTGCGCGTCGGTGGGGAACTTGACGTCGCCCTCCACCTTCGGCAGTGCGGCCAGCGCGGTCTTGTCGGCCGTGCCGGCGGCTTCCATCTTCGGCAGGCGCGCCGGGCGCGATAGGCCCTTCAGGAACAGGTTCTGGCTCTCGTCGGAGTAGAGGAACTCCTCCCACAGCCGCGCGGCGGCGGGGTGCGGGGCGGTCTTGCTGATGCCCTGGGCGTAGAAGTTCGAGTAGACGCCGTCACTCGGGACGGCGACCTTCCAGTCGACCTTGCCCTTGAGCTTCGCGGCGTAGCCGGCCTGCAGGTAGTCCCAGTCGAGCGTGATCGGGGTCTGGCCGCTCTCGATGGTGGCCGCGCTCGACTGCACCGGGATGAAATTGCCGGACTTCTTGAGGTCGGCGAAGAACTGCACACCCGGCTTGATGTCGGCGAACGAACCGCCGTTGGCCAGGGCCGCGGCGTAGACGCCGGCGAACGCCGCGCCCGCCTTCGTCGGGTCGCCGTTCAGCGCGACCTTGCCCTTGTACTCGGGCTTCTTGAGGTCGGCCAGCGTCTTCGGCGGGTTGGTGACCTTCGAGGCGTCGTAGCCGATGGAGATGAAGCCGCCGTAGTCGAAGAACCAGGAGCCGTCGTCGGCCTTCTGGCCTGCCGGGATGTCGTCGAAGGTGGCGACCTTGTAGGGCGCCAGCAGGCCGTCGGACGCGGCCGAGAGGGCGAACGCGCTGCCGAGGTCGACCACGTCGGGCGCGCGGTCCTGGCCCTTGAGCTGCTTGACGGCGTTGATCTCGTCCTGGCTCGCGCCTTCGGGGTTGGCCTCGTTGACCTTCAGGCCGTACTTCTTCTTGAAGGCGTCGAGGATCTCGCCGTAGTTGGCCCAGTCGTGCGGCAGGGCGATCACGTTGAGCGCGCCCTCCTTCTTGGCCGCCTCGACGAGCTTGTCCATACCACCGAGGTCGGCGGCGGACTTGGCGGTGGCGGCGCCCGAGCTCTGCTCCGAGCCCGACGCGCCACCCCCGCAGGCGGTGAGCAGGAGCGTGCCGGCGGCCGCGACGGCGGCCAGTGCGGCGAAACGTCTTTTCACTTGGTCCAGTCCTTTGATACCCGGGGTGGGAATGCCGAGCGAACAGTCCACGAAGGACACAGACGGGCCGTGAACCGGACGTGAATGCCGGGTGCCTTGATCATGCACGCTGGTCGTGCTTCGGCGCAGCGCGACGGTGCCGGTGCGGCCGGTGATCTTTGTGAACGTTGTGGTCACGAAAAAGTCGCCCAGTTTCCGGGATTCCCGGGAACTGGGCGACGATAAACGATCTCTTGCTCGTTCTCATGTGGACTGGGAACCGGTGCGCGCCGAGGCCGCCACCACGGCGCGCACCGGTTGTCTTCGGCGGTGGGCTAGGGGTAGCTCACCAGGTTCACCGGCCGCGTCCCGTCGGGCGTGGTCGCGCCCGTCGTGTTGATGACGTGGGTGATCGTGCCCGCGTGGTTCAGCGACACGGTGACCATGTCGTGGAACCGCACGCCCGGGGTGTTCGGCGCCTCGTACGCGTGGGCGCTGGCGACCGACGGGTTGGTGTTGAAGAAGCAGTAGCTGCCCAGGCCCCAGGCTTCGTGGCTGGTCACGTTCGGGCCGACCTTGTAGGCGGAGTAGCCCTGCGTTGAGCCGTTCATCCAGGCGGCCTGGTTGGGCACGTCGTAGGGCATCTCGTTCTGGAAGAAGTACGTGCGCCCGCCGTTGCCGTTCCAGACGACCTGCGTCTTCTGGTAGTGCTCGACGAACAGGCCGTACATGGTGACGTTGTTGCCGTTGACGGTCAGCCCGTTGTCGGCGGTGTTGGTGTTCCAGCCGACGAAGCTGTTGTTCGCCGCGTGGTCGGCGCGCCAGATCCACATGTGGTCGCCGATCACGTTGTTGCTGTTCACCACCAGGCTGTTGGTCGCCTTGCCAACAGCCGGGCCGCCGATGCGGAAGAACACGTCGTGCAGCGACGTCGGGTCGGCCGAGTGGTCGGCGGTCGAGCCGGGCGCGCCGACCTGCATGAGCGTGGTCGAGTTCGTCGTGCCGGCGTCGACGAGCAGGCCGGCGACCTTCACGCCGTTGACGTCGTCCACGTTCATCGCGGTGATGCCGTTGTCGGGCACCAGGGTCGCGATGCCGAGGCCGAGGACCACGGTGTCGGGGCGGGTCACGTGCAGGGTCTGGTTGAGGTGGTAGACACCCGGCGTGATCAGCAGGTTCTTGCCCGCCGCGAGCGCGGCGTTCATGTCGGCCGCCGAGGCGCCCGGCTTGGCGATGTAGAACTGGTCGATCGGCAGCGACGAGCCCGGCGCGGTGCCGTTGGCCCAGCTGGTGCCGGAGGTGTTGGTGCGCAGGGCCGGCACGAAGACCTGGTACTTGCCGGCGCTGTCGATGTAGAGGAACGGCTTCTCGCGCACCACCGGCGCCTGGCCGACTGTGGTGTAGGGCGGGCTCGGGAACGTGTTCTGCGGCGCGCCGTTCACGCCGACGAAGACCATGTTCCAGTTGGAGCCGTTCCAGCTGCCGAACTGCGAGTCGCGCGAGATCCACTGCTGCTGGGAGCCGGAGCGGACCTGGCCGTCGATCTTCGAGTCGGAGATCCAGCCGCCGCTGGCCCAGCCGCCGTCGTCGAGCTGCAGGTCACCGCGCACGTGCATGCGCCGGTAGGGCGCCGCCTGGCTCACCGCCCACCGGTCGGCCCCGCCGGTCGGGTTCACCGACAGGTTCTCGGCGCCGCGCCAGAAGTTCTGCGTCGCGTTCTGCGGCGGGAACCAGTCGGCCTCCACGTGCACGGCGCCGTTGATCGTCACGGCGTCGGGGCTGAGCCCGAGGCCGAGGACCTGCGTGTAGAAGCCGACGTTCACGTCGTTGGAGTACGTGCCCGGCTTGAACATCACGGCGTAGCGCTGGCTGCCGAACTGGTTCTTCTCCTGCTGGCTGAAGATGCTGTTCAGCCTGCTCTGGATGCTCGCGGCGGACATCGACGGATCGAAGATCACGACGTTCGGGCCGAGGTCCGGCTGGTCGGAGTCCGGAGGAGTTGTAGTGCCACCCACGGGAGTCATTGTGAACGACTGCGCACTGGTGTTATTACAGGTGTACTGCTGAAGCTGAACGCTGTCTGCGATAGAAGCACTCGGCACGTCGAGGCACTTGCCGCTGTTGCGGTTCACGAAGTGGTACGCACCACTCGCCTCCTGGACCGGCTGCCACTGCTGGTTGGCGCCGTTGGAGTACGACCAGAGCTGCACGAGCCCGCCGTCGTCCTTGGAGACGTTCGTGATGTCCCAGGACTGGGCCGGGTTGAGCTGCGTGTTCACGCGGACGTAGCCGTCGGTGGTGGGCTGGAACTGCCAGGCCTGTGAGGACGTCTGGTTGCAGCTGTACTGCTGGACGACGGTGCCGTTGGCGCTGGCGGCGGATTTGGCGTCTACGCACTTGCCGCTGTTGACGGCCTGCACGGTGTACCACTGGTCGGGCGAGATGGCTTGGGCTTGCGCCTGAGGTTGGGGCTGCGCTTGAGCTTGTACTGGGGCTTGGGCTGCCGGCTCCGCCTGCGACACCCCCGCATACCCACTCACCAGCGCGAACGCGGACAGCACCACCGTGCCCACTCTCCGCAATCCCATCGGAACCTCCTCCACCGCACCGCGGCGTTCGACGAGCAGGAAACGGCAAGGCTCATGCCCAAACATGAAGACGCGGCGTAGCGGGCGGGGACCTCGGCGTCACAACCGGGTGAAAATGTAACGGCGACCACACAGGGAGTCAATACAGAGCTAAAAATAAGTCATGAAGAGGCTCTTGAGCTGGGGTTTCTCGCGGTGTCTCGCGCCCGGCGATGACCTACACCGTTGTGGCACCGAGCAGCTGCTTGGCCAGACCACGGGCCCCGGCCCGAGTGGTTCCATCCGGGGAACACAGGCCCGGCGACGCAGAAAACCCCTCCGACCAGCCGGAAAGCTGAAATCGAAGGGGTTTCTTCGAGAGTGGAGCTAAGGGGACTCGAACCCCTGACCCCCTCACTGCCAGTGAGGTGCGCTACCAGCTGCGCCATAGCCCCGAAGCGAAGGTGAACTCCGCATCTCGTGTGAACAAAGACTACACCCCGCCACAGGCCGCCTTCACCGGGGGGTCCACCAAGGCCCGAAGCCCCCAAAACCCCAGGTCGGACCATACTTCCGTAACCCGCGGAGCATCCCACCCAGCCGGCTCGGGCCGGCAAGGAAGCGGCCCCGGCTCCAGTCCGCCACAACCAACTGCGTCGCGACACCTCACCGAACCATCGCGGAACGTGACACCACAGCCACCCGGCGCCCAACTCCCGATGAGGCCAACTCAGGCACCGGCGCCACGACGCCAAGTCCGCGCATCCTCCGCGAGCGAGACCCACCGCCGAGTCCATCGGACCATCCGCCCGCCGGGACCGCAACCCGCCACACCTTCACTAGATGCACGGGCCATCGAGCACTTCGTATTCACGCCATTCACCCACAACATACCGCTTGAAATACGTCTATCGCACGCTGGCGATGAATTGATACTCTCAAATATACCTCCTACCAAACAAGGCGCGCCGTCTGTTTTCCGGCGGCACATCCATTACCTGAATTTCAAATGTGACAACTCGACCAGAAGGCCCCGAGCTCGGCATATACAGCCGGATTCCAGTCATCACACCCTTCCCCGAAATGTGCAGCCGCAGCTGTCGATGGCCACTGACAGCGCTCGTTGTGCTATGGTGCCGGCAAATGGTCCGGAATTCACACAGGTTCCGATCCTGAAACGGCGGACTCGGTGGTCAACCGGCCTGGTTCCATCGGGAGCCGAGAGAATGGGGGCTGTCCGTGTCAAGGGAGACCAGCGGGCCCGGTGATCGTGTGCTCGGCAAGGTGGCGGTGCGGATCATGCCGTTCCTCGCGTTGCTGTACTTCGTGAACTACCTGGACCGCGTGAACATCGGGTTCGCCGGGCCCAATGGGATGAACGAGGACCTCGGGTTGACGGCGACGGCGTTCGGGTTCGTGTCGGGCATCTTCTTTCTTGGGTATCTCATCCTCGAAGTGCCGAGCAACCTCGCGCTGCACCGGTTCGGTGCGCGGCGGTGGCTGGCGCGGATCATGATCACCTGGGGTGTTCTCGCGACGGTGCTGGCCTTCGTGCCCAATGCGACCACGCTGGTCGTCCTGCGGTTCCTGCTGGGCGTGGCCGAAGCCGGGTTCTTTCCCGGCATCATCCTGTACCTGACGTATTGGTTCCCGGCCGCGCAGCGGGCGAAGGCCGTAGCGCTGTTCATGGTTGCGGTGCCGGTGTCATCCGCTATCGGGTCCACGGTCTCGAGCCTGTTGATCGCCGGTGGTCACGGGGTGTTCGGTCTGGACGGCTGGCGGTTCATGTTCCTGGTCGAGGGTGTGCCGGCGATCCTGCTGGCGTTCGCGACGTGGTTCTGGCTCACCGACAAGCCGGAAGACGCGAAGTGGCTCAGCGCGGACGAGCGGCAGTGGCTCATCACCGAGCTGGAAAACGAACGGAAGGCGACCGTCGCCGAGCACCACTGGCCGTTGAAGAAGGCTCTAACGCACCCGCGGATCCTCGCGCTGGCGTTCGTGTATTTCGCCATCGCCTACGGGCTGTACGCGCTCGGCTTCTTCCTGCCGACGATCATCGCCGGGTTCGGCGCGGAGTTCGGCACGAAGCTCACCGTGGTCCAGTCCGGGCTGGTCAACGCGATCCCGTACGTGATCGGCGCGGTGGTGATGGTGCTCTGGGCCCGCCACGGCGACCGAACCGCAGAGCGCAAGTGGCACGTGGCGCTGCCGATGCTGGTCGGCGGGGTCGCCATCCCGATCGCGCTGTACCTGGGCAATCCTTACGCCGCGATGGCCGCCGTGACGGTGTGCGCCGTCGGTGTGTGCTGTGCGCTGCCGACGTTCTGGGCGCTGCCCTCGAACTTCCTCGCCGGAGCTGCCGCTGCGGGAGGGATCGCGCTGATCAACTCACTGGGCAATATCTCCGGCTTCGCGGCGCCGTACATCACTGGCTGGCTGCGCGATCTGACCGGAACGCAGCGCACGGGCTTGTGGGTTGTCGGCGCTTGCATGGGTGCCGGGGCGATCGTCACCATCGCGGTGGGGGCCCGGCCACGCCAGTCAGCGGTGGCGGAGCAGAGCGACAGGTCCGCGCAGGGGTCGTAGGCCACCGCTCAAGCGCTACATCATCACGGCGAACATCGTCGCCATGCCCGCGGCCATCAGGGCCTGGGTGGCGATGGCGAGCTGGGCGCGGCTCGAGGCGAGTGGCTTGATGCGACGGCGGGCGAGGAGCTCCGAAAGCCACCACGCACCGGCGACGGCGGAGCCGATGGTGAGCAGCCAGTTGAGCAGGGTGATGAACGGGGACGTGCCGGTGGTGGTCGCCACAATGGGCACGTCGGTCATGTGCATTCCCGGCATGCGCATGACCGGCATCGGAGCACCGTGCCCCGCCAGCGCAGCCGGGGCCGGTGGCGGGCCGACGGTCATCGCGGTGTACATCCACGCCATCGCGAGCATCGTCAAGGCGTGGTAAGCGTTCGAGCGGCGATGGCCGGCGACCCGCGCGGCGGACGTGATGAACCACAACGCCGCCAGTAAAGAGAACAGCACAAACCCCGTCGTCGGAAGGGCGGCGCCGGGCGGCCAGGCCGTCAACGCCATCGCGAGACCCATGAGCGCGTGCAAGGAATGGCCGACGACGCCCTGCCAAGGCAGGCGCCCGACGGCGATTCCGTGCACGCGCTCGGCCACGCAGAGGGCGAAGAGCGCGGTGAGGACCCACCGGAGAACGGGGTCGTGGATCATCGGGCGAGGGCGCGGGTGACGTGGTCGGTGATGCGGGAGTACATGCGGCGGATCGTGTCCGTCTCGTTGGTCATGATGTCGTAGCCGTGGTCCACATCGGACACCTCGATGTACTCCGCGAGCGCGCCGGCCGCGGAGAGCTTGTCCGCGTACTGCTTGGCCTCGTTGCGCAAGCGGTCGTACTCCGCGGCGATGACCAGAGCCGGTGCGATGCCCGCGATGCCGTCGGCGTTGTCGCCCCAGGCCGGGGAGACGAAGCGGTGGCGGCGGACAGCGCGGTCGGGCACGTAGGCGGTGTCGAAGACCTCGCAGAGCCACGGCTGCAGCACGGCTTTCGAGCCCAACGGCGTCGGCTTCCGCGACGGCGGGGTGACGATGTCGAGCGGCGGGTAGTGCAGGATCTGCAAGGAGATCGCGGGCCCGCCGTTCTCCAGGGCCATCCGCGACACGGCCGCGGACAGGTTTCCGCCCGCGCTTTGGCCGCCGACGCACAGGCGGGTGCCGTCCCAGTCGCGCTCGGGTGCCGACGCCCAGCGGACCACGTCGTAGAACTGTTCGACAGGGGTGGGGAACCGCGTTTGAGGGGCCAGCGCGTAGTCGGTGTTCAGCACGACAACACCGGCGTGCGCGGCCAGAAAGCGGCACCAGGCGTCGTCCTGTTGCCGGTGCCCCACGACAAATCCGCCGCCATGGGCGTTGACGTAGACGCCGGGGACGCCGGCGTCCGACGACGGCGGGAAGTACAGCGTCGCGGCGACCGGACCGTGGCGAGTGTCGACGCTGATGTCGGTGGTGCGGACAGTGATTTCGGGGAACCGAGGTTCGCCGGCGGGGTGGATCGCCGAGTTGATCTTGGCGGCGAACCTGCGGGCGACGATGTCGGCCACCGGCCGTCGCGACAGTACTGACATGAATCCTCGTCTCGTTTAAGATCCGGTCGCGGCGACGGTCAGCCCTGGTGCTGCCGGGCGCTCGGGTGGCGCAGGTGATCGCGAGCCACGATCTCCTCCGGCTCCAGCATCGTGATCATCTCCACGCCGGGAGCGCAGATGCACACGGCGACGAACCGCGCCCAGGACTCCGGGTCCGGGTTCGCGACCTGGTAGTGCACGACGTCACCACCGGGCTCCCAGAACGCCTCCCCCGCAACGATTTCCCGCGGCTCCTCGCCTTCCAGCTCGAAGAAAATCTTGCCTTCGGTCACGTAACCGAACACCGGTCCGGAGTGGCGGTGCGGCGCGAGGCCCGGGTCGGCCGGCGGGAGCTCGACGAGCTGCGTCATCGCGTGCGAACCCTCCGGGATCGCGGGCGGAGTGGCGTGGAGGAGGTCGGTGACCTGAACGTTTCCCTTGGCCAGCATGGCTGTTTCCTTTCTTCGAGGACGAGCGCGAGGTGCGCCCGATCCGGGTTCAGACAGTGGTTGCGGTGTGGCCCAGCAGTTCGCCGGCCGCGCCGAAGGTGGACTGCGTAGGCTGTGTGCCGGTCTGGTCCAGCCCGAAGACCGCCCCGTACGCGCGCAGAGCCGCGAGGTCGCGGTGGTCGGCAATGGTGACGGAGGCGGAAGGGGCCGCCTTTTCCCGTGCGGCGAGGACGTAGATCTCGGGCCGGAGCTCATAAGTCGTGCACTCGTCAGTACCGGTGAGACCGGCCGAGGGGCCGGACACGCAGCGCCACGAGTTCGCGTTCGGTTCGACGTGGACGTGCTCGTAGCGGCTTCCGTCGCCGTAGGTCCACCGCACTCGCCGGCCCAGGAGCGCGGCCGTGGGTGCCGGTTCCGTCCCGCTCGTCGCCAGCCCTTCGATGAGGCCGGGCAGGAACGTGTGCCGCACCCTGGCCCGGTCCTCGATCGTGCTCACGACGGCCAGGCTGCGCCCGTGCTCGAAGTCGAGGACGAGGCTGACGGCCACGTCGGGCACGTCCACCTGATGGTGGAACTGCGTGTACACCAGCCCATCCGCGATCTCGAAGGCCTCGTAATCGTCGCGCCCGGACAACGCCGGGTGCGGGTCGCCGGGTCCGGGTTCGTAGCTCCAGTCGAGAATCGTCGCGCCGAAGCGATGCACCACGCGGCTGCCGTACGAGTTCGTGAACACGATCTCGCGACCGGCCACAGTGGAGTGTCTGGTCATGGGTGCTTTCTCCGTTCTTCTTCGGACCGCGAACACCGGGTCAGGTCAGGACGGGTTCTTTTCGACGTCCCAGCTGACGTGCAGCGCTTCCGGGCCCCGGAACGAGGTGTTGGGCACGTAGTGGAACTCCTGGTGATCCAGCGTCATGTGCGGCAGGCGCCGCGTGAGCTCCTCCAGGTAGATGACCATCTCGAGCCGCGCCAGGTGGTTGCCCAGGCACATGTGCGTGCCGGCGCCGAACGCGATGTGCGCCTTGGCGTCCCGGTCGATGTCGAACCGTTCGGGCTCCTCGAACACCGCGTCGTCCTGGTTCGCCGACGCGATCACCATGAGGATCTTCGCCCCGGCGGGAATCGTCACGTCGCCGACCTGCACGTCTTCCTTCGCGAGCCGCCGCCACGCCGCCACGGAGGGGTTGAGCCGCAGGCATTCCTCGACCGCGCCGGGGATCAGTGACGGCTGCGCGCACAGGCGATCCCACTGGTCGCGGTTGCGCAGCAGCGTCACGACGGCGTTCGCGGTGGCGTTCGTCGTGGTTTCGTGCGCCGCCATCGCGCCACCCATGACGTTCGTCTGCAGCCAGGTGTCGGAGATGACGTCCGGGTGTTCGCGCTGCATCTTGATCGCGTGACCCAGCCAGCCGGGCGGGTCGTCGAGCTCCTTCAGTTTCCCGATGACCCGCTCACCCATCGCCCAGAACTGGCCCAGGCCGTCGGCGGCGCGCACCTGCTCCTCGGGGCTCGGCCGTCCCCAGACGAACTCGGTCATCGACGTCGCCAGCCTGCGCACGGTGTCGACGTCCTCTTCGGGAATCCCCAGGAACTGCAACGCGACCAGGCACGGGATGTCCCACAGCATGTCGGCGATGAGGTCGGCGTGGCCGCGCTCGATGAACCGGTCGATGTAGTCGTTCGTCGTCTGGCGGATGTAGGGGGCGAGGGGGTCGATCCGGTCGGGCATGAACGCCGGCGCGTTCAGCCGGCGGTACTGCCGGTGCATCGGCGGGTCGGAATCCGCGAGCACGGGGCAGGGCGCGAAGTCGTACTTCTCGAGTTGCGCGCCCGCCGCTTCGGACGGGGGCGTGACCGGCGTCAGCGTAATGGCCGCGGAGAATTTGTTGAACTGGCTGAAAACCGATTTGACGTCTTCGTGCCGCGTGACGACCCAGTAGTCCGAGTCGTCGTTGTAGAACACCGGCTGGCTCTCGCGGGCCCAGGCCAGCGACGCTCCCGGGTTCTCCTGGTATTCACGGTCGAAGAACGAAAAACCCGCGGCCGTGTGCGCGACCGGGCACCCGGTCACCGGTTCGTTGCTGCTGACAGCGCTGTCCATGGGCAGCCTTCCTCTCTTCGGTGTGCGGTCAGAGATCGAGCTGGATCTTCGGACATGCGGCTCGGCTGATGCAGATCATCAACGTGCTGTTCTCTTCCTGCTCCTCAGGACTGAGAACCGAGTCGCGGTGGTCCGCCCGGCCCGACACGATGTTCGTTTCGCAGGTCCCGCACGTGCCTTCCGAGCAGGAGAACGGCGCGGGAATGCCGGCCGCCCGCGCGACGCCGAGAATCGACTCGTCCGGCCCGACGGAAACGGTGATCCCGCTTCGCACGAATTCGACTTCGAAATTGTCGAGGACGGCTTCGTCGAGCTGAGTCTTGGGAGTGAACCGCTCCAGGTGGACCTGGTCGGCGATTCCGAAGTCCGCGGCCATCTCCTCCACCGCGCACAGCAGACCCTCCGGGCCGCACACGTAGATCGCGGTGCCCGGGAAGACTCCGGCGAGGATGCCCGCGAGATCGATGCGGCCGTGCGTGTCCTCCGGAACCAGCGTCACGCCGTCGCGGTGAGCTTGTTTCAGGTCAGGGGCGAACGCCATGTTGCCCCGGCTGCGGCCGCCGTAGACCAGCGACCATTCGGCGCCCGCCCGATCCACCGACTCGATCATCGGCAGGATCGGGGTGATGCCGATTCCGCCGGCGATGAACAGGTACTCGGGCGCTTCGACGAGGCGGAAGTTGTTGCGTGGCCCCCGAACGACGAGGTTGTCGCCTTCGCGCACGTCCTGGTGGACGCGCGCGGAGCCACCTCGGCCGTCGGGCTGGTGCAGCACGCTCACCTGCCACGAACGAAGGTCGCTCGGCTTGCCGCACAGGGAATACTGCCGGACCAGGCCCGGTCCGAGGACGAGGTCGATGTGCGCCCCCGGCGTCCACGCGGGGAGGTCACGACCGTCGGCGCGGACGAGGGTCAGCTGCGTGATGGTGTCGGTGATCGGCGTCTTCGCCTTGACTTCCACCACGAGGTCGTCGTGCGCCTGTGTCTCGGGGTCCGCCCACCGGGGCTGTTGACCGGAGTGTCCGGCCTCGAACTGCGATGCCATGGGGACTCCTTCGGATTTCGCCGGGTGCCCCGACGTGTGCTTCGTTGCACCACCGCACACCGGCGGCTCGGCCGGTTAGTGCGTCGCTGACTGGCAGCCCTTGTAATCTCCGTCACTGTGGGAGCACGCACATGGGGGAGATCACGGGAGGCGGTACGGAAGTTACGGACGTCCGTACCGAGCGCAGCCGTCGAAACGGCCCTGACCTGCGAGGTCTAGTACCGCAACGGAAGGTGGTGGATTCGCGGCCCGGTCAGAGCGACTGCGCGATGTACCAGGACGCGATCTGACTGCGCGAGCTGAACCCCAGGCGCGTCATGATGTTGTCGATGTGGCTTTCCACCGTGCGCGCGGAGATCACCAGTGCCGCCGCGATCTGCGGGCTGGTCAGCCCTTTCGAGATCAACGCGGCGATCTCCTGTTGCCGGCTGGTGAGCACGGGTGATTCACCCTCGGGAGCCCGCTCGGCGAGCTGCTCCGCCAAGGCGTAGGCGATGATCCCCGTCGGAGATCGCTTGGCCCCCGCCTGCATCGCCGTGGTCAGGGCCCGGGCCGGCATGGTCCGTTCGAGCTGAGCGAGACACGCGGAGTGGAAGCCGGTGAGCTTCGGCCCGAACGCCACCAGCTCCGTACCCGTGCGCTGCCACAGGCTTCGGGACGCGCCGAGCAGCTGTGCCGCGCGCTCGCACTGCCCGGTCGACGCCGCGATCCAGGCCAGCAGCTCGGTCATCAACGCGGTGCCCAAGGACGGATCGAAATCGCGGTGGTCGCGAAGCGCGTCAACCGCAGTGGTCTGCGCCGCCGCGCAGTCGCCGCGCAGCCACTGGTCGAGGCCTTGGCTCCACTTCAGGTAGGACCGCGCCCAGCGTTCGTCGCGCTGACGGCACACGGCCAGCGCCGACGTGCTGACGGCGATCGAGTCCGCACTGCGGCCGGCGAGGGAAAGCGTGACGGCGTACTCGAAGGACGCCATCAGCCATTCCGGGGTCTCGCCGACGTCCGCCAGCTCGCGCAGCGCGACCTCGAAGTGCTTCTCGGCTTCGGCGAGGTCGCCACGAAGCTGCGCGGCGAGTCCCCGCAGACCGCGGCACTGGGCCGCCGCGTCCGACAGGTGCAGCCGCACCGCCAGCGCTTCACACTCGCCGAGACGCTGCACGGCCGCTTCCTGGTCGCCTTGCAGCAGGCCGACTCTGGCGGCGACCCACAGGGCTTTCGCCCGAGCCGCACTGGGTGCGCGGTCGCCTTCGGACGCGTCGAGCGCTTCGTCGGCCCAGCTGCGGCCCTCGGCGATGTACCCGTCGGCGTACCAGCGGTAACGCAGTCCGGCGACCAGCTCGAGCTGATAATTTCCGCCCGGGGCGGCGGTTTCGAAGGCGGCGCGGAGGTTTTCCCGCTCGACGCGCATCCACCTGGCCGAGGCGGCTTGCTCGGGCCCGCTCCACGACCGTTCCAGATCCTTCACCACGTCGAGGAAGTACTGCCGGTGACGGACGCGGAAGCGCGCCGAGTCGCCGGTGCGCTCGAGGACCTCTGCGCCGTACGCGCGGATGGTCTCCAGCATCCGGAAGCGCCTCGACGATTCCTGGTCCTCGACGTTCAGCACGGACTGGTTCACCAGCGAGCTCAGGAGATCGAGGGTGGCCTCGCCGTCGTCGCCGCACACGCCTTCGGCCGCCGTGAGGTCGAAACTGCCCGCGAAGACGGAGAGGCGCGCCCACAGCCGGCGTTCCGCTTCCGTGCAGAGGTCGAAACTCCAGTCCACGAGCGACCGGAGGGTCTGCTGGCGCGGCGCCGCCGATCGGCTGCCGACGGTGAGCAGCCCGAACCGGTCCGACAACCGGTCCAGGATCTGGTCGAGCGAAAGGATGCGCATCCGGGCGACCGCCAGCTCGATGGCCAGCGGAATTCCCTCCAGCTGAATGCACAACCGCGCCGCTGCGGCGGCGTTGTGCGCACCGAGGGCGAACCCGGGGGACGCGGCCACGGCCCGTTCCTGGAGCAGCCGGATCGACTCGAACTGCGCCAGGGCCTCGAGACTGACCGGCTCCGCGTCGTCGGGAACGGTGAGCGGGGGTACCGGGTAGAGCAGCTCCTCCGTCACGGTCAGCGACGTTCGAGTGGTGACCAGGATGCGGGCCGCGGGCGCGTGTCGCAGCACTTCGTGGACGACGTGGGCCGCCCCGGCGAGAACGTGTTCGCAGTTGTCGAGGATGAGCAGGATCTCGCGATCGCGAAGGTGGTCGACCAGCTTCGCGGTGGCGTCGCGGTTCGACTGGTCCGCGATCCCCAGCGCGTGGATGACCGCTGTCGGCACGTCGCCGCCGTCCGCGACGGACGCGAGCTCGACGAAGTACACCCCGTTTTCGAAGAGGTGGTTCATCTCGTCGGCGAACTGCAACGCCAACCGGGTCTTGCCCACTCCCCCCGGGCCGATCAAGCTCACGAGCCGGCCGGCCGCCAGCCGGTCGCGGATTTCCTTGCGCTGCTGACGCCGGCCGACGAAGCTCGTCGCGGTGAAGGGAACGTTGCCGCTGCGGGCTCTCGCCTTGGCCACGGCACCTCCACGGGTCGGCTGGACGATCAGGCAAGCGCTGCCCGGTCGACGGTTCTGCCCATGATGAGTTCGAACCCGATGGGGGTCAACCTGCGCCCGTGGTGCCCGGCCCGCTCAGTGGCCGCGGGCGATCCACTCGTCCAGGTGCGGTGATTCGTCGCCGACCGACGTGCCGTCGCCGTGTCCGGTGTGGACGCGGGTGTCCGCCGGCAGGACCAGCAACCGGTCGCGGATGGACGAGATGATCGTCGGGAAGTCCGAGAACGAGCGGCCGGTCGCGCCGGGGCCGCCGGCGAACAGCGTGTCGCCGGTGAACAGGGCGCCGGCCTCGGGCAGGTGCAGGCAGATCGAGCCGGGTGAGTGCCCGGGCGTGTGGATGAACTCCAGCGCCGTGCCGGCGACCGCGATCCGTTCGCCGTCTTCCGCGCGCCAGAACCGCTGCCCGCGATGGGTCAGCTCCCACAGCTCCTGGTCCGCCGGGTGCAGCAGCACCGGCGCGTGGAGGTGCTCGCCCAGCTGCGGGGCGACGGTCACGTGGTCGTTGTGGCCGTGGGTGCACACGATGCCGACGACGTTGCGGCCGCCGACGGCCTCGGTGATCGCCTTCTCGTCGTGCGCGGCGTCCACGACCACGACCTCGTCGTCGTCGCCGACGAGCCAGACGTTGTTGTCGACGTCCCACGTACCGCCGTCGAGCTCGAAGACGCCCGACGTGACGACGCGGTCGATCCGGAACGCGCCGCTCACAGGATCACCACCGACCGCAGCACCTCGCCCGCGTGCATGGTGTGGAAGGCCTTTTCGACGTCGTCGAGGGAGATCCGCTCGGTGACGAACTTGTCCAGCGGCAGCCGGCCCTGGCGGTGCAGGTCGATCAGCATCGGGAAGTCACGCTCCGGCAGGCAATCGCCGTACCAGGACGACTTCAGGGAGCCACCGCGGGCGAAGAAGTCCAGCAGCGGCATCTCCAGCCGCATGTCCGGCGTCGGCACGCCGACGAGCACCACGGTGCCGGCCAGGTCGCGGGCGTAGAACGCCTGCTGCCACGTCTCGGGGCGCCCGACCGCGTCGATCACGACGTCGGCGCCGAAGCCTCCGGTGAGCTCCTGGACGGCGGTGACCGCGTCGGTCTCGGCCGCGTTGACCGTGTGCGTCGCGCCGAGGTCGCGGGCCCAGGCGAGCTTCCGGTCGTCGCGGTCGACGGCGATGATCGTCGTCGCGCCGGCGAGGCGGGCGCCCGCGATCGCGGCGTCGCCCACTCCCCCGCAGCCGATGACCGCCACCGAGTCCCCGCGGCCCACGCCGCCGGTGTTGACCGCTGCGCCGAGCCCGGCCATCACGCCGCAGCCGAGCAGGCCGGCGACCGCCGGGTCCACGGTCGGGTCCACCTTCGTGCACTGCCCGGCGTGCACGAGGGTCTTGTCCGCGAACGCGCCGATGCCCAGCGCCGGGGTCAGCTCGGTGCCGTCGGTCAGCGTCATGCGCTGCGTCGCGTTGAACGTGTTGAAGCAGTACTGCGGACGGCCGCGCTTGCACGCCCGGCACTGCCCGCACACCGCGCGCCAGTTGAGGACGACGAAGTCGCCCGGCTTCACGGACTCCACGCCGGCACCGACGCTTTCGACCGTGCCGGCGGCTTCGTGGCCGAGCAGGAACGGGAACTCGTCGTTGATGCCACCTTCGCGGTAGGTCAGGTCGGTGTGGCAGACGCCGCACGCCGCGATGGCGACGACCACTTCACCGGGGCCGGGGTCCGGGACCACGATGTCCGTCAGCTCGACCGCCGCGCCCTTCGACCGGGCGATCACCCCGCGCACCTGCTGTGGCATTTCCCTGAAACCTCCGTTGGTCACCGGCCCGAGGCATGCGCGGCAACGCATGCCTCACGCGACCCTAAAACGGGTGATCGCGACTGCGACCTGGTCGTTGGTCGAGGGAAACCTGGTCTTCCGGCCAGGGCCGGTGGTCGTTATCGTGGTTCCGGTGTCCGATCCCACCGAGCTGACCGACCTGCGGGAGGTCGTCGAGGGCCCGCTGCGCGAGATCGCCGCGCGGTTCTCGAAGTTCCTCGCCGAGCGCTGGCCGCACCAGGCGCTCGTCATCTTCACCCTCGAGTGCACCGGGCGTCCGCGCAAGGTCGCCGGCGCCACGGCGATCACCGAGAAGATCACCATCGCCGAGCTCGAGCAGCTCAAAGCCACCGTGCCGCCCGACAGCCAGACGACCACCCACGCCGAGCTGGGCGGCGCCGACCGGACCGTCTGGGCCGCCCTCGACGCCGGCGGCACCCTGCTCGCCCTCGTCCCGCGTTCGCCGCGGGCGCGATGCCCGCAGCCGGCGCTGCTGGGTGCGCTGTTCGGGATCGTCGCGACCTCCATCCGCCAGCAGGTCGCCCAGGCCAGCCCCGACTACCTGGCCGAGTCCCGCGCGGCCTCGACCGAACGGGCCCGCACGATCGCCGAAATGGCCGCGGCCCACGAAACCGCGCTCGTCACGATCCTCACCGCGCTGCGCTCCACCCGCCTGGACGACCACCACGCCCGCCTCGCCGCGACCGACGCCGCGTCGGCCGCGCTGGTGGCCCTGCGCTCGGCGCAGACGTCCGACCTGGCCCTGTCCGAAGAGCCGGCCCACAGCGCGTTCACCAGGCTCCGCCGCGAAGTCCGCCAGATGCTCCGCCACCACGACGCCGAGCTGGAGTTCGTCACCCCACCGAAGGACGCGCACCCGCTGCCCGGCGAAATCGCCCACGCCGCCCGCGCCATGACCTGCACGGCGGTGCTGGCCTTCACCACCCAGCCCGAGCTGACGCGCCTGCGGATCGCCTGGTCGACCGACTCCACCACGCTGTACCTCGACATCCGCGACCGCGAATCCGGCCACCTCGACGCCCCCGCCCTCCGCCGCCAGCTCGACGGCCGCGCGAAAACCCTCGGCGCGACCGTCGACGTCGACGCGGTCCCCGGCTGGGGCAGCCGCGTCGCCATCGCTGTGCCGTTCGAGCCCGCTTCGGATCAGCCGGATGACGCGCTGCTGTCTGCGCTCAACCGACGTGAGCTGGAAGTGCTGCGCCTGGTGTCGAGGGGGCGGCGGAACAAGTCCATTGCCGAGGACCTCGGGATCACGGAGAGCACGGTGAAGTTCCACGTGGCGGGGGTGTTGAAGAAGCTGGAGGTCAGCTCGCGCGGCGAGGCCGCGGCGCTGGCGTTGGCAGCGGGGATCACTACGGCTGACTGACTGGGGTGCGAAGGAGCCCGCTCTGGCTCAGCCCCTGTTCCCGCCCCGCTGCAGCAATCCACTCAGCTCGCCGGCGAGCGCGACCGACGCCTCGATCTCGGCCTTGCGGATGGACACGCTTTCCACCAGGAAGCCGAAAGGCAGACCGAGTTTGCGGCAGAAGGCGATCAGGTCGCGGGCGGTCGCGAGGCAGTGTGCGTAGGACTCGGCCAGCGTGTCGTCGGCGTGGCGCAAAGAATTTTCCAGCCACCGTGGGACGTGGACACCCAGCCACTCGAGGAAAGCCAGTGTCTTCACCGAGCCGCAAACCGACAGGGTGAACAGGACCGGCTTCGGTTCGAGGTGCCGCTCACGGCAGGCGTAGTAGTAGTCGGAGACCATGCTCTTCGCCGCGTCGGAGCTGTAGACCACCTGCGAGATGAAGTACGTGCAGCCCGCCTGCTGCTTGCTGATCAGCCGCAGGTGTTCGTCGGGGCGTTCGGTGATGGCGACGCCGCCGAGCGGCACGTCCGGGCGCGCGTCCCGGCGCAGCGCCTGAGCCTGGGACAGGCGCGTCCGCACCTCCTTGTCCTTCGAGGACGCGCCGACGAAAACGGTGAGCACGCGGTCGGTGTCGGCCGCCTGCAGCCAGGTTCGCAGCTGCGCCTCGGTGTACTTGCCGACACAGCGGTAAATGACCGCCGCGCGGTTCCACTCGCCGAGGTACTCCTCGTGGTACACGGCGGGATCGAGGGTCGGCAGGTACGGAAACGGCCGCTCCGCCGGGTTGCGGTCGCTCTCGTCGTCGATGTCGTACAGCGCGAGGCCGTCCACGTCGAGGGAGTCCAGCCGCGCCAACGTCGCCGCGGTGATCTCCCGGATGCGCTCGGGGGCGGCGCTCAGGCGGGGCGGCGTGATGCCGAACAGCAGGATCTCGCTTCGGGCGTCGGTCATCAGCGTCCGGAGAGAGGCGTTGTCGCCGTGGTCCACCATGGCGCGGAAGTTAGCAGCTCGGCCATCGGACGGTGGGCCATGGCCTCGACGGCTCTTCGGACGGGACCGCGAGCCGTCCGCGGCAGTGTCCACAGTGGCCGAGGCCACGCTTCGCGAGGTGTGTCCGAAACGTTGCCGTCTCGTGCCACTCGGGCCGTAACGACCGGAGGCGGTCGCCGATGTTTTGCGGCGAGGCCGACGAGGTTGGGTGGTACACAGTGGACGAGTACGACATCGAGAACCATCCGGACCTGATGGACCCGGACTGGCAACGGCACGCCGAGAAGGAGGCATGGGTCAATCTGCGGCGCAGACGCGGCCGCGCGAAGTGGCGCAAGCGGTTGACGACCTCGGCGCTCGTGGTGGTTGTCGTGGCAGGGGCGGGCGTCGGGCTGTACGTGTGGGGGAAGTCGACGTCCGAGAAGAGCACCGATGCGGATCTCGGCGCGCCGGAGTCGGTCGTGACGACCGAGGCGGCGCCGACCGACCTGCCGCAGGAGGGGCACGTCGATCTCACGCGGCCGTTCGACGGCACGCCGGCACAGAACTGGGCCGAGGGGATCGCGGGGCTGACCGTCCCGGCGGCGGTGAAGGTGGGCGCGTTCTCGGCCAAGCAGGTCGGGCAGGCCGAGGACCAGGTGAAACAGGCGATCGCCGTCGCGCAGTTCGACCCGGACACGCTGGATCGCCACAACCCGGCCAAGTACGCCGCGCTGGTCGCGCCGGACGCGAGGCCGGACGTCAAGGCCCACCCCGACGGTTACGTGATCTTCCTGGCGGACGGCTATCACCTGCTGCCCGTCTCGCCACGCATGACCGGGGCGATGACCGTGAAGCCGGGCAAGGCCGGTGAACTGCTGATCCACGCGTCCTACGTCGTGGCCTACGCGTTCGACCCCGGCGACCACCCGGTCGACGGCCCGGGCGACCTGGACCCTTTCGTCCGCGTCGACGCCGACTACACGGTGCGCAGCGGGTCGCACTGGCTGGCGTCGAGCCGCGGGCTGTGGGTGGACAAGTTCAGCTCGTACTTCGACAGCGTCGCGTGCACGAATGACGACAAGCTCACGCCCGCGTTCAGCGACCACGACTACTTCGCCACGTCCGTGTCCCCCGAGCCCGGCCGGTTCGACCCGAGCAAGCCGATGCCCACTCAGGACAACTGCCACGGCACCCCCGGCTAGACCACGCCGGCCTCGATCAGCTGTTGCCAGATCACGCTTTGGTCCACGACTTCGACACCGAGTTTCTCGGCCTTCGTGAGCTTGCTCGCGCCGACGTCGGCGCCGGTGATGAGCAGGTCGGTGCTCGCCGAGACCGACGACGCGGTGGTCGCGCCGGCCTGTTCGCACAGGCGCTGGAAGGTCGGGCGGGGCACTTTCTCGCCCGACCGCGGGTCGCTGATGCCGCCGGTGATCACCACCGTCTTGCCGGCCAGCGGCGCGCCGGCGGCCACGACCGGCGGGAGGTCTTCTTCCAGGACGTCGAGCGAAACGCCGCGCTCGCGCAGCCGTTCGAGCTCGGGCCGCAGCCGCGTGAGGTGCTCGATCAGCGACGCGGCGACCTTCGGCCCGATGTCCTCGACCGCCACGAGACCGTCTTCCCCGGCCTCGGCGACGGCTTCCAGCGAGCCGAAGCCCGCGCGGCACAGCCGGGCCGCGGTGCCTTCCGACGCCATCGGGATCGCGAGCCCGATCAGGGCGCGGCGCAGACCGACGCGGCGGCTGGCGTCGATCGACTCGATCATGCGCGTGGCCGAGACCTCGCCGATGCGGTCGAACTCCAGGAGCCGTTCCTTGGTCAGCCGGTAGAAGTCGGACGGGTGCTCCAGGATGCCCATCTCGGCCAGCCGTTCGATCCACACCCCGCCGATCGCGTCGATGTCCGCGGCGGCGCGTGAGGCCCAGTGGATCAGCCGGCGCACGGTCTGGGCGGGGCAGGCGACGTTGGTGCAGAACAGTTCCCGGCTGTTGCCCTGCTCGGTCAGCGGCTGCTCGCACGACGGGCACTGCGTCGGCGGAACGATCTCCCGCTCCGCGCCCGTGCGCTTCGACGCGTCGAGCACGCCGGCGACGAACGGGATCACGTCGCCCGCGCGGCGTACCAGCACCGTGTCGCCGATCTTGATGCCGCGGGCGCGGATCACCTCCTGGTTGGCCAGGGTCGCGCGGGTGACGGTGGTGCCGCCCACGAACACCGGCTCCAGCCACGCGACCGGGGCGATCTTGCCCGTCTTGCCGACGTCCCAGACCACATCGGACAGCACCGTGGTCTTCTCCTCGGCGGCGAACTTGAACGCCAGCGCACCCCGCGGTGAGCTGGACCGTGTGCCGGCGGCGGCGTAGGCGTCGCGGTCGGCCAGGCGCAGGACGGCACCGTCGAGGTCGTAGTCGAGATCGTTGCGCTGCTGCTCGATCTTGGTGATGACCGCCTGCGCGGCCTCGGCGTCGGCGCAGCGGCGCATGTCGGCGGCGGTGAAGCCGAGCGTCTGGAGAGCGCGCGCGAGGTCGGTGTCGGCGCTGTCGGGGTCGGTGTCCAGGTCGAAGGCGAAGAACCGCAGGCGCCGCTCGGCGACCGTCGCCGGGTCTTTCGCCCGGAGGGTGCCGGCGGCGGCGTTGCGCGGGTTGATCAGCGGTTTGTCGGGGTGGGCGGTGTTGTAGGCCGCGAACGTGGAGCGCAGCATCACCGCCTCGCCGCGCACCTCGACGCGGCCGGGCGCCTCGACCTTGTCGGGCACGCCGTCGGTCAGGGCCCGGACGAGCACGGTCACGTCGTCGCCGGTCGTCCCGTCGCCACGGGTGACGGCACGCGCCAGGCGGCCCTGCTCGTAGACGAGGGCCAGCGACAGGCCGTCCAGCTTCGGCATCACCACGACGGGCTGCCCGGGGAAACGGTCGAAGAACGCCGCCACCTGCTCGGGCTTCGTCGCCTTCTCCAACGACAGCATCGGCCGCGAATGCCGGATCGGCGCGTGCAGCACCGCCGGCGCACCCACCTGTTCCAGCGGGTTCGGGTCGGGCGCCAACGCCGGGTTGGCCTCGATCAACCCCCGCAACTCGTCCTCGACCACGTCGTACTCCGCGTCCGCCACCACCGGCGAGCCCCGGTAGTACGCGTCGCGCAGCACCACGATCTGATCGGCGAGTTCCTGAATCCGCTTCCGAGCATCCACGGCTGAGGACGCTACCGGGGCGCACCGACAGAAGTGAGGCTGTGGCTCTTCACGAGCCGGGTGATTTTTCGCCGGTGAAGGGTGCGTGCGCGTCAGTACCCGGCCGGATCGTGTTCGGTCCACACAGTGTGGTCGGCAGGCGGCAGCGCGCGATCGCCGTCGAGCTTCTCGACGTGCGGGGCCTTTCGCCCGGCGGAGGGCATCGTGGTCGCCGCCCGGGTCGGGCGCGATCCGAGCCCGACCCCAAGTCCATTATGGACGGTCAGCCGATCTTGATTCGTTTCGCGGAGACACCGCGCCGGTACGGCAGAAGCCAGTGCAGCAGCAGTCCCGACAGCGCCGAGACCGTCACGGCGCCCGCCGAGCCGAAGATCGTGAACTGCTCGTCCACCTTGATGCCCGCCGAGGCGGTGATGACCCAGCCCAGGCACCACAGCACGGGCGTCACCACGGCCCACGCCCAGCGGTGGCGCGCGGCGCGGGGCAGGGCGGCCACCTGCGCGCCGCCCAGGACCACGCCGGTGAAGGCGCCCATGATCGCCAGGTCGGCCGTCGAAGTCCCGTAGTCGACGGCGGCCGCGCCGACGAACAGGCCCGCGCCCATGCCGAGGGTGGTGGCGGGGATCCAGCGCACCGGGTCGAGCCGCCGGCGGCTGACGAGGACCTGGCCGGTGCCGACGACCAACCCGGTGACCGCACCGCCGAACAGCGCGGCCAGCGGGCTGTCGACCCGGCCGACGACGGCGCCGCCCGCCACGCCGCCGAGCGGGAAGGCGAGGAACCCGACCGTCCAGAGCACCCAGGTGGCCAGGAACGAGTTGCGTGTCATGGTCGCCGCCTCCCCACCATCGTCACGCCGAACTGCCGCCGCGCCCTCCACACGGCGGTCAGGGCGGCCCGCGTGGTCGCATCACCGGTGACATAAGAGGCGGCGAGCGGCGGGACCACCGCGAAGGCGATCGCGCCCGCGAGGAAGAGGCCGCCGGTTGTCTGACTGACGCGGGTGGACGTGCCCGCGGTGGTGACTGCCATGCCGGCCCCCTCTGGGCGCGCTGTGGACGCCGTCGGATCACGGTACGTTGCCGGGTCCCGGGTCGTGGTCACCCAGGGAGACGGCCGGAGGGTGCGACAACGGCGGTGTGGATCCACGGGGCCGCAACGAATCCGCAGGACGGCGGTGGCATCCGGGCGCGGGCGCCGGGTACCGGTCACCGCCACAAAGCCGGAGTTTTCACGGCGGTCGCCGTAGGATTCCGGGCGTGCGCGAAGACGATGGCCGGACCGAGCGAGTCGCGAGGATCGTGATCACGGCGCTGGGCGGATTCCTGATCGCGCTCGGAGTGGCCGCTGCGATGGGTCTTGCGTTCCTCATGAGCCTGGCGCACAGCAATCGTGACTTCGCCGGCTCCGGTGGAACGTTCACGGCGTTCGGTCTCGCGGCAGCCTGGACGATCCTCGCGGGAGCGGCGGCGATCCGCGTGTCCCGGCGGGCCCGCGCCCGGACGGTCTGGCTGGCCGGCCTCCCCTGCATCGCACTCGGCGCAGTGCCCGCCGCGGTCGTCGTGGTCGACGTGGTGTTCCTCATTCCCGGCTGAGGTTCACGAACGAGGACCGCTGCTGTCCGCGATCGGAGCTAGCGTCGCGCAGGTCGGAAAGCAGCAGCGGGAAGGAAACCAGTGAACTTCGCGTCCATTCGGATCATCACGGGCGACGTCGGGCGGCTCGTCGCGTTCTACGAGCGGGTCAGCGGGAAGGCGGCGAGGTGGAGCACGCCCGATTTCGCCGAGGTGGCGTTCGAGTCGGGGACGTTGGCGATCGGGAGCACGCGCACGGTGGGGCTGTTCGGGGCCGGGTCGGCGGAGGCCGGGGCGAACCGGTCGGTGATCGTCGAGTTCATCGTGGACGATGTAGACGCGCGGTACGCCGAGCTGAGCGAGTGGCTCGAGGAAGTGGTGACCCCGCCGACGACGATGCCGTGGGGGAACCGCGCCTTGCTGTTCCGGGATCCCGACGGGAATCTCGTCAACATTTTCACACCGGTCACCGAGGAGGCCGTGGCGAAGTTCGTTGCGGTGTTGCGGTAGGCGCCGGTCGCCAACCCAGGCGACGCCCGCCACGCGATCTGCATCGCCCTGGAGCCGGGGTTACCGTCGAAAGCGATGCACCACAGCGAGCAGGAAGCGGTTCAGCGAGCGGCTTCCGGTGCGGTAGTCGTCGACGCGTGAGCGAGCCGGCTGGTCGGTCCTTTTCGGACAGACCACCCGGCTCGCTCAACCCCCGGCACGAAAGATCACGCGGGCTCGACGCGGAACACCGCGATCCGGTCGGCCGATTCGGCGACGGCGTCCGGTGACGCCGCCCCGGCCAGCCCGGTGGTCACGAAGCGTTTGCCGACGCTCGCGGGACTCGTGGCGACCAGTTGGCGCAGCAGTGGACGCCGGTCCTCCACCGGGACCTCGACCAGCCGTGCGGTCCGGGATTTCCGGCCTCTCGTGAGCGTGACGGTGTCCGCGGCGCGCGCGTTGGCGACCCACGCCGCTTTCGGGAAGGCCTGGAAGATGTAGCGGCCGCCGCCGAGTTCGTTGACGGCGATGGGAAACGTGCGCGGCTGCCCGGTGCGCCGGCCCTTCACGGTGAGCAGCTGCATCGGCCCGAACGCGATCCCCCCGCGCTGCAGTCCGACGATGATCTTGTTGATGGTGTTGGTCATCCGGCGGTAGCTGTCTGTGCTCATGCCGTCGAGCGTACCTCAGGTTCTACGAGAACGATATAATATCTAACGCATATATCGTCGAGGCGCCGGTGGCACGTCGGCCGCGATACCCTACGGATTCCATACGAACCACGAGGGGACAGCGGCATGAGCCCAGACCGGGCCACGGCGCGGCGGCGACGGCAGCTGACGACGTCGGTCAAGGACGCCGTCCGCGACCTGAACATCCAGCTGTCGCTGCTCAACCGCCGCTTCGGCAGCCGCGTGGAGCTGCGCGACGTCGACTGGACCTGCCTCGACTTCATCAACCGCCACGGCCCGCTGTCGCCGAGCGAGCTGGCGCGCCGCGCCGGGCTGCACCCCGCGACGCTCACCGGCATCCTGGACCGCCTGCAGAAGGGCGGCTGGATCGTCCGCGAGCGCGACCCCGAGTCGGCCGACCGCCGCGCCGTGACGCTGCGCGGCGTGCGCGAGCGCAACGCCGAGCTGTTCCAGGTCTTCTCCGGCATGAACACCCGCATGGACGACGTCTGCGACCGCTACTCCGACGCCGAGCTCGAGGTGATCGCCGACTTCCTCCGCCGGACGTCCACAGCCGGGCAGGACTCAGCCGACGAGCTGGCGCCCTAGCGCTTCGTCCTTGCGCGGCACCAGGTTCGCCTGACCCCGCAAACGAAAGTGCCGGCGGAATCGCGTTCCGCCGGCACTCCCTCCTTGCACGTGGTCTTCCGGTCCCCCCGGCACCGAGAGATCAGCTACCCGGGGGCCGGAAGATCGAAACGGCACCGTGTCCTGCGCCACACCCGGCTCAGGCCGGGGCGCCGCCCATCATCCGCAGCATGGCGCGGCCGCCGGTCCGGACGAACCGGACGACGAGCAGGCCCGCGAGCAGCAGGAAGACGATGTTGAGCCACGTCGTGTAGTTCCACGAGATGCCGCTCTCCCCGACGGTGGCGGTGCGCTGCGTGGGGGTGAGGCCGGTGACGCCGAAGAGGAGCTCGACGGCGTAGCCGGCCGCGACCATGGCCGCGTAGAAGGTGCCGAGCAGGACCAGGGTCATGCGCAGGCCGTAGTACTTCCGGTAGATGTTGAGGATCGGGAGGATCAGCAGGTCGGCGAAGATGAACGACAGCACGCCGCCGAAGCTGATGCCGCCGTTCCAGAGCACGGCGGCCAAGGGGACGTTGCCGATCGAGCACACGAACGACAGGATCGCCACCAGCGGCCCGACCAACGGGCCCCAGAGCGCCGAGACGAGCGGGTCGTCGACGAAGAAGAACGCGCGCCAGAAGGAGTCGGGGACCCAGGCGCCGATGGCACCCGCGATGAGCAGGCCGACGACCAGGTCACGCAGGATCGCGGCCCACTCCATCACGAACACGTGCGCCACCGCGGTGAACCCGGCGCCGGAAGCCAGGCGGTGCCGGAACGATCCCTCGCCCGCCACGGACATGTCCATCGCGGCGTGGCCTTCCATGGACCCGGCCACGCCCTTGTCGGCTTGCGCCCGCGCCGCACGGATCAGCCGTTGCCGCACGAACAGCCGGAACAGCACCGCCACCAGCACGATCATGATCGGCCCGCCGACGAACTCCGCGACGGTGAACTGCCAGCCGAGCAGCAACGCCATGATGATGCCGAGCTCCACCACCAGGTTCGTCGACCCGATCTCGAACGCCATCGCCGCCGTGAAGCCCGCACCCTTGCGGAACAGGGACCGCGCCAGCGCCACGGCCGCGTAGGAGCACGACGGCGAAGCCGCGCCCAGCAGCGAAGACACCGCCAGCGTGCGCGGCCGGTCGTCGCCCATCAACCGCACGATCGTGGACTTGCGCACCACCGCCTGCACCACGGCGCTCAGCACGAACCCGAGGATCAGCGCCCAGAGGATCTCCCAGGCCATCGACCCCGCCAACGCCAGCGCGTGCCCGATCGCTGCCACCTGACCTCCGGATACGGTGTGGGGGTATTCCACCGGCGACTCTAACCCGCGGGACGGATCCGGGCCAGGCGAACACCCTTGGGCGGACGACCGCGTCGCCGAAGACGGCGGCGAGCTGCGCGTGGAACAGGAAGCCGGCCGGTTCCTCACGGCCGCGCGGTTCCCGGTGAAGCTGCGGGAGGCCCGATGACCACCGTGGTCCTCGCCGACGACGAAGCCCTGCTGCGCAAGGCGCTCGCCGCGTTGCTGCCGCTGGAAGGCGAGATCGCCGTGCTCGCCGAGGCCGAGGACGGCGAGGGGGCGGTGCGGGCGACGCTGGAGCACCGGCCCGACGTGCTCGTGATCGACCTCGAAATGCCCACTGTGGACGGCCTGGCCGCCGTCGCCGAGATCCGCCGCACGCGGCCGGACCAGGTGATCCTGATGCTGACGCCACGCGCGGCCGGGCGTGCTGCGCAAGGCGCTGAAGCTTGGCGTGCAGGGATTCGTGAGCAAGTCGGCCGAGCCGGCGCACATCACGTCGGTGATCAGGACGTTGCACGAAGCGGCCCGATACGCCCGCGAACACGACTGGCTCTGGCGTCCGTCCACTGCGGACATCAAGGCGCGGACATCCAAGCGCGGACAACCAGGCCCGGACACAAAGAAAGGCAGGAAATACTCCTCCTGCCACTTCCAACGTATACCGCACCCCGGGGCTTGCGGCAAGACCCTGGTGGCGGCGCACAATCGTCCACCGTGGCCGGAACCCGGGGTGTCCGGCCCGGAGCCGAAACCGAAGCGGGGGAAGTTTTCGTGATCGATGTGCTCATCGCCGGTGGCGGGCCGACCGGCGTGATGCTGGCAGCCGAGCTGCGGCTGCAGGGCGTGGACGTGGTCGTGCTGGAACGCGATGCCGAGCCGAGCAAGATCGTGCGCGGGCTGGGCCTGCACACGCGCAGCCTGGAGGTGCTCGACCAGCGCGGGCTGCTGGAGCGGTTCCTGGAGGTCGGCACGACCTACCCGATCGGGGGATTCGCGGGGATCGCCAAACCGATCCCGCCGGACCTGGACACCGCGTTCCCGCACACGCTCGGCGTGCCGCAGACCGTCGTCGAGCGGTTGCTGAGGGAACACGCGATCGAGGTCGGCGCCGATCTGCGGTACGGCCACGAAGTCGTCGGGCTGAGCCAGGACGACGAAGGCGTGACTGCGGAGCTGGCCGACGGCTCGCAGCTGCGTGCGCGCTACCTCGTCGGCTGCGACGGCGGCCGCAGCACCGTGCGCAAGCTGCTCGGGATCGAGTTCGCCGGCGACCCGTCGCGGCAGGAGTGGCTGCTGGGCGAGGTCGAGCTGCAAGCGCCCGCCGACGAGGTGCTCGCCGTGATGACGGAGGTCCGCAAGACCCAGCTCGGGTTCGGCGCCGGCCCGCTGGAGACCGGGGGCTACCGGCTCGTCACGCCGGCCCTGGAGGTGGCCGAGGACCGCACGCGCCCGCCGACGCTGGAGGAGCTTCGGGAAGCCACGCGCGCGACCGCCGGAACCGATTTCGGCATGCACTCGCCGCACTGGCTGTCGCGTTTCGGCGACGCCACCCGCCTGGCCGAGCGCTACCGGTCCGGACGCGTGCTGCTGGCGGGCGACGCGGCGCACATCCACCCGCCGATGGGCGGGCAGGGGCTCAACCTCGGCATCCAGGACGCGTTCAACCTCGGCTGGAAGCTCGCGGCCGCGGTTCACGGCTGGGCGCCGGCAGACCTGCTGGACACCTACGAGACCGAGCGGCACCCGGTCGCCGCGTCCGTGCTGAACAACACGCGGGCGCAGGCCGAGCTGATGTCGCTGGACCCGGGTCCGCAGGCCGTGCGCCGGCTGGTGTCGGAGCTGATGGACTTCGAAGAGGTGAGGCGGTTCCTGATCGAGAAGGTCACCGCGATCGGCATCCGCTACGACTTCGGCGCCGGCCCCGACCTGCTCGGCCGGCGGCTGCGCAACGTGACCCTGAAGCGCGGTCCGCTCTACACGCAGATGCACGCCGGGCGCGGGCTGTTGCTCGACCAGACCGGCGCGCTTTCCGTGGCGGGCTGGGCGGATCGCGTGGACCACGTCGTGGACGTCAGCGAGGAGCTGGACGCGCCCGCCGTGCTGCTGCGCCCCGACGGGCACGTGGTGTGGCTCGGCGACGACCAGCAGGAGCTGGCGGACCGGCTGTCGCGGTGGTTCGGCGCCTGATCCCGGAGTTCGACGCGGCCGGCGTTCTTCGAGCTGCCGGCCGCGTCGCGACGGTCAGGCCTCGCTGCCCCAGCCGCGCTGGAACCCGTCCGGGGTGAGGCCCTCGCGCTCGCCCGCGGCGTGGAAGATCGGCAGGTAGCGCTGCGCCTCGAACTCGCCGAGCTCCTTGAGCGCGGCGACCCCGGGGGACGCGAGCCACGCGTCGAGCTCCGCGGGTGAGTCCCAGTGCGTGAGCAGGAGGTAGCGCACGGGCGCGAGCTCGGGGAACTCCTGCAGCGGCCCGACGAACTGGAACGGCTGCGCCTCGAACTCGCCGACCACGGTCTCGAACGGCCGCACCCCGAACCCGGGCAGGCTTTCTGTCAGGTCCGACAGCACCTGCGCGGCTTCGGTTTCCGACAGCGGGGTCTGGCGCGCGAGCGCGATCTCGGAGAACACGCGGCCCCGGATCTCCTCGCCTTCCGCGGGAAGGCGCCACTTGCGCAGGTACACCGACTTGAACCACGTCCGGTGCGCCTTGTTCTGCACGGCCGTGTGCGCGCGGTCGTGGTACCAGTCGTCCATCGCCGCGGGCGTCGACCACTTGCCGCAGAAGTACAGCCACGGCGAGTTGGCGATGGGCCCGCCGATCACCGCGCGGAACCCCGGCGACGCCGCCGCCACGGGACCGAACTTGTCCTGCGCCGCCCAGAACTGCTCGTCGACACCGGGATTGAGGGTGAAGCACGCCTCCATCACGGTGAGGGTTTGCGGGATCGTCGTCGAAGAGGTCATGCGTCGCCCCTGTCGGTGTGTGGTGGTCGCCGCTGACAACAGCACGGAAGTCCGTGCCACCGCGGGCTTTCAGTGCCGAACACCATATGCCTCGCTCGCGACGGTCGTCAACGACAAGCGATACAAGAGCGGCCGACCGGGTGAACCGTCCACAATGGCGGCAAGTTTGAGAACACAACCTTGTGCAGTGATATTGACCAGAGAGTACGCGGAGGGCTACCGTCTGATTCCATCGAACACTCGCGTGCCATCAAAATCGGCGTCGCCCCGAACGGAGCTCTCCCCGTGGCCTCCTCGTTTCCCCTGCCCACGTCAGCCGAAGGCATTCCCGATGCGCTGCTCGCCCGTTTCAACTCCGGCGACGTCGACGCGATGGAAGACCTCTACGCGCCCGAAGCCGTGTTCGTGACCAACCCGGGAACCACGGTGAGCGGTTGGCCGGCGATCCGCGAACAGCTCGCCGTTTTCCTCGAGCGGAAGCTGCCCATGAACTGCGAAGTGCGCCACGCGTTCGTAGCCGGCGAGGTCGCGATGTTCGCGCTCGACTGGCACCTCGAAGGCTCGGATGTTTCCGGGGTGTCCACCGACATCGTGCGCCGCGGCGCCGACGGCCGCTGGCGGTTCGTGATCGACAATCCGTTCGGCACCGCGGCTCGCGAACCCGCGTAGAGAACTCGCCCGCCCGGTCGGTGCCGGACGGGCGAGTTTCCCGGGAAAAGCTCAGGCGCTCAGGCCACCGTCGACGCGGAGGGTGGCGCCGGAGACGTGGTTCGCTTCGGCGCTCGCGAGGAAGGCCACCGCGGCGGCGGCGTCCTCCGGCTTGCCGATGCGGCGCAAGGGGACCGTCTGGGCGAGGGCGGTGTGGTCGAGCGGCAGCATGTCGGTGCCGGTGGGGCCGAGCTGGACGACGTTGACCGTGATGCCGCGCGGGCCGAACTCGTGCGTCCAGGAGCGGGCGTAAGCCTCGATGGCCGCCTTCGTGGCGGTGTAGTCGCCGTAGCCCGAGTTGCCGCCGGTCTGGATCGCGCCGATCGAGCTGATCAGGATGATCCGCCCGCCCTCCCCGAGGTGGGCGGCGGCCGCACGGGTGGCTGCGGCCACGGCGTGCGTGTTGACCGCGAACTGGCGGTGGTGGGCCGAGTCGTCACGGTCGGGGTCGTCGAGGCGGCCGGTGACGAGGATCGCGGCGTTGTGCACCAGGACGTCCAGCCGGCCGAACTCGGCGACGGTGTCCTCCACCAGCCCGACCGCCTCGCTCGCGCTGGCCGCGTCGGCGCGGAACGCCTTGGCGCGCACGCCCAGCGCGGTCAGCTCTCATCCACCAGGGATTCGGCTTGGTCCTTAGAGTTGACGTAGCTGAACGCGATGTCGGCGCCGTCTCGCGCGAGCCGCAGCGCGATGCCCCGGCCGACACCGCGGGATCCCCCGGTGACCAGAGCGACCTTGTCCTGCAGTGAGATCGTCATGGCTCCACCGTGACGACGCGCCGGTGGGCCGGCCACACCCCGACGTGGGTACCTTCACGGTTGCGCGGGCGGCGCCTCCTGCAGCCGGCCGAGTACGGCCGGGTCCTGAAGTTCCAGCCACCGGATCACTTCGCTGTAGGTGGCGCAGACGGTTTCCGGCTTGGTGCAGACCTCCCCCATGAAGTCTTCGGTCGCCTTCGCGAACGCGCCGCCGGCCCAGTCGTTGAAGTGGTTGGCCACGACCAGCGGTGCGCGGTTCCCGGCGAACGCCGCCTGGTACGCGCCGCGGTAGGTGGCCAGCGTGTCCGCGCGGAACTCGGCGGTGCGCGTGGCGTCGTCGCGAGCGTGGTTGAACTGGAACCACAGGTTGTAGTCCATCATGATCACTTTTTTGTTCAGCGCGGGCACTTTCACGTACGGCATCCAGAACTCCCAGATGCCGTCGAGCTGCTCGGGCCAGCGCACGCCCTCGGACGACTGGCTGGAGTCGTAGCGCAGGCCCGCTTCACGCATCGCGGGCAAGGCCTGTTTCCAGTCGCCTTCGAGACACGGTGTGCGGCCGCCGCGGATCGTGGCCGGGTCGACGTTCAGGCCGCGCTGAGCGCGCGCCTGGTCGACGAACTGGAAGAACTGCGCCAGCTCGTCGCTCCACGCGGCGGTCGTCCAATGGCCGACGCTGGGTTCGGCGCCGGTGCAGAAGTGACCGTTGTAGTGCGTGCCGATTTCCTGCCCCTGGGCCACAGCGGTGTTGAGGTCGGCGACGAGCGTGCGCACGTCCGCGTCCGACCCGCCGAACCCGATGGACGCCTTGCCGGGACGGTGGCCGGGACCTTGGTACTGGTCACGTTGGTCGTTGGTCAGCAGGTAGATGCCGGAGAGGAAACCGCTGAAATGGGCGTTCACGGACTTGGCCAGCGGGAGGACCCGCTGCCAGTGCTCGTGGGATCCGGCGCCGTCGAAGGAAAACAGCACGAACTGCGGGGGTTTCTCCCCCGGTCTCAGCTTGTGCAGCCATTGCGCCGACAGCGCGGCCGCCGGCGCGCTCGCGCCGCCGCCTTCCTGGGCCGGGGCGTCGCCGAAGACCAGCAGCGCCACCAACGTCAAGGCCAGCGCCACGCTCAGCGCGAGCACCGTTCTTCGCCGTCTGATCACTGCCTTGCTGGGCCGAGCCATCCCGCCTCCCTGTCCCCGGCGAGGGACACTACCTGCGCCGATGCCCGAAACCCGGGATTGACGGCGCGGCGAACAGCGCGGAAGTTATTCCTCTGTCGCACGGACATATGGTGATCATTACTCGCTGATTCAGCACTAGGATCGCTGAATGGAGCTGAGGCAGGTCGAGCACTTCCTCGCGGTGGTGCGGTGCGGGAGTTTCACCGCGGCCGCGCAGGAGGTGCACGTAGTGCAGTCGGCGCTGAGCGCGTCGATCCGCAAGCTCGAGGGCGAGCTGGGCACGTCGCTGTTCGAGCGGACCACGCGGCGGGTCGAGCTGACCGAGGCCGGGCGCGCGCTGGTGCCGGCGGCGCACCGGATCGTCGCCGACGTGGTGGCCGCGCGCGGCGAGGTGGCGGCCGTCGCGGGGCTGGCGAGCGGGCGCGTGTCGATCGGGACCATCCAGACGCTGACGGTGGTCGACCTGCCGGCCAAGCTCGGGGTGTTCCGCACGCGGTACCCGGGCGTGCGCATCCACGTGCGCGAGGGACTGGTGCCCGATCTGGTGGCCGCGGTCGCCAGCGGTGAGCTGGACCTGTCGTTCCTCGCGGGCGAGGAGCCGTTGACCGACGAGCTGAGCAGCTTCGCGCAGTGGAGCCAGCAGCTGGTGCTGCTCTGCCACCCCGGTCACCGCCTCGGCCGGCGCCGCCGCGTCCGCCTCGCCGAGCTCGACGACGAGCCGTTCCTGGACTTCAGCGGCAGCGGGATCCAGGCCATGGTCGCGCGCCGCTTCGCCGACGCGGGCCTGCGGCAGAACCGCGTCTGCGAGGCCACGCACATGCCGCTGCTGGTGGAGCTCATCGCCGCCGGGCTCGGCGTCAGCATCGTGCCGGAGCCGGTGGCTGAGCGCTCAGGCCTGCCGTTCGCCCGGATCGAACAGCCCACCTTCAGCCGCGCGATCCACCTGGCGGGCCGGGGTCCCGCTCCGACGAACCCGGCCGCGCGGGCCCTTCTGGCACACCTGCTCTCGTGACGCTGACCCTGGGCCTGGCGAACAGCAGCGCGCACCCGACGAGCCCGAGCGCCATGGCCACCGTCGGGTAACCCACGAGCCCCGCGACCGCCGCCAACGCCAGCGCGCGCACGCCGAACCGCCGCAGCAGACGGACGAGGTCCGTGGTCTCGGTGTCCATGCGCTTGAGTATTCGCCGGGCCGGGTCAGCGAGTCCAACGCAGAATTTTGCTGGGATTCAGCTGTGTGGGAGCTGAATCAGGACCCCGTCCCACTCGGCCAGGTACCGCACGGTCCTCACCTTGAGCCAGGTGTGAAACTCGTTTTCGCCGTTGCCCTGCATCACGAAGACCCAGTCGCCGGCCCGCCAGATCAGCACCTGCCAGCTCTGGTCGGCGTCGTGGAACGGCCTTCTCGGAGTGCCCATCGGCGCGCGCGTCCACGTGCTCAGGTCCTGCTCGATCGGGCTCCACCACGGGAAGTCGATCTGCGTCTCGAGACCCCGGTCCACGAACCGGATTCCCGATCCGCCCGCGCTCGGATCGTCGAACACCTCGATCACGAACTCGTGGGCGACCGGGAAGTCCACCTCGAGCTCGCCCACCGTGCGGTGGTCCTCGATCCGCAGAACGGGTTCGTCGCGCATGCGGCCTCTTTCGACGTCGGGGCTCCCGTCATTCTCGCAGGGCGCAGGTGTCGATTCCGGGAAACGCTGTTCGACGTACTCGTGACCACACCGGCAACGCGAGGAGAAAGCACATGGCCCACGACGCGAACGGTCCCATTCGGCTGTACATGTCGATGTCGCTCGACGGGTTCATCACCGGGCCCGACGACCGGCCCGGGCAGGAGCTCGGGGAGGGCGGCGGGCGGCTGTTCAACTGGCTCGACGACCGCCACGGCGACGGTCCCAGCGGCCGGATCTTCCAGGAGGCCATGGCGACCGGCGCGGTGATCTCGGGGCGGCGGACGTTCGAGCTGGCCGGGCGGTGGCAAGGCGATCACCACGACGGCGTGGCGATCAACGTCCTGACCCACCACGTCGATCCGGACGACCGGCCGCCCGGCAGCGCGCGGTTCTTCACCGACGTCGGCGCGTGCGTGGCCGAGGCGCGGGCCGCTGCGGGTGGGCGCGCGGTGCTGGTGCACGGCGCGGGCGCGGCGCAGGCGTTGCTGCGCGCGGGTTTGCTGGACGAGCTGGAGATCCACCTCGTCCCGGTGGTGCTGGGCGGTGGGCGGCGGCTGTTCGACGACACGCGCGTCGAGCTGCGGCAGGTTCGGCAGCTGACCGATCGGGACGTCACGCACCTGCGCTACGCCGTGGGGGGCCGCCCCCGGTGAACGGAGGCGGCCCGCTGGGTCAAGAGATCAGCTGTGCGCCGCGGCCAGCTGGGACTGGTCGGTGGCCGGCGGGACGAGCTTCGGGTATTCCTTCTGGAACTTGGTGATCATCGTCGCGGAGGGGACGATCTTGTTCGGGTTGGCCTGGCTCGTGGCCTGCTTCTCGCCCCACGCGCCGGCGGCCTTGCGCTGGTCCGGGGTGCCGTGGCTGTGCTGGCAGTCGCCGATGGAAGCGTTGAGGTAGGTCACTTCCTGCTGGGTGCGGGCGTCCCACGCCTCACCCTTGGCGTGCGCGACGAAGTAGCCGCCGTACGCGTCGGGGCCCATCTCGCCGGACTCGTTGCGCGGGAAGTTGTCGTGGGCGAAGTCGACCTGGTGGCCGTATTCGTGGCCCAGCACGGCCTCCACCGCGACGTCGTCGAAGCCGAGCAGGTTGGTGGTGTCGAGGATGCCGTCGCCGAGCATCACGCGCTTGCCGCCGAAGCTGTCGGCGGGCGCGGAAAACGCGTTGAGCGTCAGCAGCGGGTTGCGGCCGCCCTGCAGCACCGGAAGCTCGAAAAGCACCTTGTTCGCGAGCGCGGCCGCGTCCTTCACGCGCGCCGGCGCGAGGCCGAGGCCGAAGGTCTGCGCCATCTTGGTGGGGCTGCCGAGGTCGGTGCCCTTCCAGGCGACGAGCTGCACGTTCCAGCTCTCGATGTCCCAGAACCCGCGCAGCTTCGAAATGGCCGAGGTGGCGCGCGACGTGTACTGCCCGTCGGTGCCGAACACCTGCGGCTGCTTGTCGGTGGCGACGCCCTGCGCGTAGAGCTGACCGAGCGCGGAAAGCGCGTCGAAGGCCTGCCCCTCGACCGGCGTGAGCTGCGAGGCGAGCTGGTTCGCATACGTGAGCAGCGCACCCTCGGTGCAGTCCGCGGCCGGCTTCTGCTTCGCGTTGGTCTGCTTCCGGCCGATGTGGTCGATCGGCGAGTCGATCAACGAGTCGACGCCGGCCCGCGCACTCGCGGGAATGCCGTTGTACAGGTCCACGACGTTCTGATACAGCTGCGTCACGTCCTGCTCGACCGTCGACGGCGCCGGCTCGGCCGCGAACGCCGGCACGGCCGTGGCCACCGTGAGCGCGCACAGCGTGCCCGCCGCGGCCAGAGTTCTGCTGAGCGTGCGTGGAAGTTTGGGCACAGGTGTTCCCCTCCTGAGAAAAGACCCGGGATCAAGATCGAGAATCAAGATCACCTTAGGACGGACTCAGGCCCCGAAACGGGCATCACCCGAAGACCCCCGGGATGGCCTACACCATTCGGCGGGGTCCCCTGGCCGAAAGTACTAGGCCCGGACCGGCCGTGGACAAAGACCGACGAAAGTGCTGGGCCAGGCAGGGGAAATCGGCGTTCCGGCTCAACCTTTCAACGCGCCGCTCACTGCATTTCGAATGAGTGCAGCAACGCCGGAAAGCGCTCGAACGCCTCCCCCAGCCGCGCGGCGAGCTCTTTCAGCAACGGCAGCCGCGTGGCCACGAACTCCGGCACCGGAAGATAGCCGGAAACCGTGGAACAACTGACGCCCGCGACCACCGAGCCGCCGAAGACCGGGCAGCCCAGTGCGGTGATGCCGACGTCGAGCTCGTCGACGACGACCGCGTAACCGTCCTGGCGGGCCTGGGCCAGCGAATCGCGCAAAGCCTCGGCGGAGGTGATCGTGGAGGCCGTTCGCGGGGCGAGCGTGGCGGCGGCGAAAAAAGCGTCGACGACGGCCGGGCGTTCGTTCGCCAGGATCGCGCGGCCCGACGCGCTGACGTAAGCCGGCACCCGAGCCCCCGGAGTGATGGCGAAGCGCATCAAGCGATCGGTCTGCGCGTGGCAGACGTGGAGGATGTCCGTGCCTGCCAAGGCCGTCAGGGAAACGCTGTCGCCGGTCTCGTCGCGGACGCGTTGCAGCAGCGGCTGCGCGAGGCTGCTCAGGTTCATCGCGCGCGTGTAGCCCGCCGACAGCTCCAGCACGCGGGGTGTGAGGACGAACCGCTTGTCCACCTGAGCGAGGTAGCCGAGCTCCACGAGGGTGAGCAGGAAGCGGCGCGCGGCGGCCGGACTGAGGCCCGTGGCCGCGGCGACCTGGCTGAGGGACATTTCGGGCTGGTCGGGCCCGAACGCCCGCAGCACCGTCAATCCCCTGGCCAGCGAGGTGACGAACTGTTCCTTGTCGGCGCTTGACATCGTCGCGATGCCCTTCCTAATCTCCGTTTACCGCCTAGCGGAAAAATATTCGCTAGGCGAAATTCTAGCACTGCTCCGGCTCAACGAGGAGGCTCGGCGTGCGCACCAACGAACAGTCGGCACACCTGACCAGACGAGCGACCATCGCGGCGACGTTCGGCACCGTGGTCGAGTGGTACGACTTCTTCCTCTACGGCACCGCGTCCGCGTTGATCTTCCCGAGCCTGTTCTTCCCGTCGGCCAGCTCACTCAACGGCTCGCTGCTGTCGTTCGCCACGTTCGCCACCGGGTTCGTCGCCCGGCCGCTCGGCGGAGCGATCTTCGGGCACGTCGGGGACCGCATCGGACGCAAGAACGCGCTGGTCATCACGCTGCTGGCCATGGGACTGGCGACGCTGGCCGTCGGCCTGCTGCCCACGTACGGGCAGATCGGCGCACTGGCCCCGATCCTGCTGGTGGTGCTGCGGATCGTGCAGGGCATCGGCACCGGCGGCGAGTGGGGCGGCGCCGCGCTGCTGACCAAGGAGAACGGCAGCAACCGGCCCGGGTTCTGGGGCGGGTTCCTGTCCAGCGCGGTGTTCGCGGGGCTGATCCTCGCGTCGGTGGTCTACGTCGTGATCGGCGCGCTGGTGGACAACCACCAGCTGCTGTCCTGGGCCTGGCGCATCCCGTTCCTGCTCAGCGTCATCCTCGTCGGCGTGGGCCTGTGGGTCCGCAAGGGCCTGCCGGAGACGCGCGAGTTCGCCCGCATCAAGCAGGCCGGCGAGCAGGAACGCGCGCCGCTGATCAAGGCGTTCAAGCAGCCGCGCAACATGCTCGCGATCTTCCTGATGCGCGTCGGCCAGAACGCGACGTTCAACATCGTCTCCGTCTTCATCCTCACCTACGCGACCACGCAGCTCGGCCTCGGCAAGTCGCAGATCCTGTGGGCGACGGTCATCGGTGCCGCCGTCGCGTGCGTGCTCTGCCCGGTCTACGGCCACCTCGGCGACCGCTTCGGCTTCGGCCGCGTGATGATCGTGGCCCTGCTCTTCCAGGCGGTGTTCGCGTTCCCGTTCTTCCTGCTCGTGGACAGCAAGGGCGTCGCGCCGGTGATCATCGCCGTGACGGTCGGGATCGCGGGGGCGGGCGCGGCGACCGACGCCATCCAGGCCGGGTACTTCGCCGGGCTGTTCAGCACGCGCAGCCGCTACAGCGCCATCTCCGTCGGCCGGGAAGGCGGCACCGTGGTGGGTGGTGGCCTCGCGCCGCTGATCGCCACGGCGCTGCTGGGCTGGCTGCACGGCAGCCCGTGGGCGATCGCCGGCTGGATGGCGCTGACGAGCTTGATCGGCATCGTCGGAGTGCTGCTGGTGCGCCCGCACCACGAAGCCGAAGACGTCGTCACCGAGTCCGGCCGCACCGGTTCGGCCCTGATCTGAACGGGAACCGCGCATGACAACGGGAAACCTCGTGCTCGACGCCGCAGCCAGCACGGTGGGCACGCTCTTCGAAGACCGCGCCCGGACGCACCCCGGCCGCGTCGCGCTGCAATCCGGCGAGCGGCAGGTGACCTACGGAGAGCTGGCCGAGCGCAGCCGCCGGATCGCCGCGCTGCTGGCGAGCCGGGGGGTGCGGCGCGGCGACCGGGTGGCGCTGGTTTCGGAGAACCGCACCGAGTACCTGGAGATCACGCTCGCCGTGGCGCTGCTGGGCGCGATCGTCGCGTGCCCCGGCCTGCGGGCGGGCGCCGACGAGCTCGTGGCCTGCCTCGACCTCGTCGAACCCACGGTGCTGGTGACCTCACCGCGAGCCGACGAGAAGTTCGCCGCGCCACTGGGTTCCCGCCCGCGGCTGCTGCTGGGCGAGGCTTTCGAAGCTGAAGTCGCGGCGACAACCCCGTGGGCCGAGCCGTCGGCGGCGCAGCCGGAAGACGTCCTGATCATCATCTACACCAGCGGCACCACGGGCGTGCCGAAAGGCGCGGCCATCAGCCACCGCGCGGAGATCGCACGTAGCTCCGCCACGCGCGCGGAGTACGGCCTCGCGGGTGACGACGCCTTCGTCGCCTGGTCGCCGCTGAGCCACATGGGCGCGTTCGACAACTCGGTGAGCACGCTCATCAGCGGCGGCAAGGTCGTGGTCGTCGACGGGTTCGACGCGGCCGAGCTCGCCCACGTCGTGGCCACCGAACGGCTCGGCTGGCTGCTGCTCATGCCCGGCACGGTCCGGCGCTTCGCGGACGTCCTGCGGGACAAGCAGATCACGCCGGCCGGGGTGCGCCTGTGCGGGGTGATGCCGGACCTCATCGGGCCGGACGAGATCGCCGAGATCACCGCGCTGCTCGACGCGCCGTTCGCGAACACCTTCGGCACCACCGAAACCGGGTGCCCGCCGGCTTCGGGCGACGCGCTCGCGGTCGGCGTGGAACCGGCGTCACTGTCCAAAGTGCAGAGTGGCTACTGCGAGATCCGGCTCGTCGACCCGGACGACCACGACGTCGCCGACGGCGAACCGGGCGAGATCTGCATGCGCGGGCCCACCGTGTTCAGCGGCTACTGGAACGACCCGGCCACCACCGCGCACGACTTCCGCGGCGGCTGGTTCCACCTCGGCGACGTGTTCGCGCGCAACCCCGACGGCACGCTGGACTTCGTCGACCGCGCGAAGTACCTGATCAAGAGCGGTGGCGAGAACATCTACCCCGCCGAGATCGAGCGCGCCCTGCTGCGCCACCCCGAGGTGCTCGAAGCCGTGGTCGTCCGCCGCGCCGACCCGACGTGGGGTGAGGTGCCGGTCGCGTTCGTGGCCCGGTCCGGCGACACGGCCGTGTCGGCGGAAGAGCTGATCGAGCTCTGCGGCGAACGGCTGGCGAAGTACAAGCGGCCGCGTGAGATCCGGTTCGTGGCGCCGGAGACGTTGCCGCGCAACGCGTCCGGGAAGGTCGTCCGCGGCGAGCTCGAGAAGCGAGCCTGAGCGTCGAAGGAAGGAACACGCATGTTGGGTGATTCACCGGAGTTCCGCTCCGACATCAGCTGGAGCACGGCGAAGAGCATCACGGTGTTCGGCCACGACCTGGTCGACGACCTCGTCGGCAAGGTCAACCTGGGCGACATGGGCTTCCTGGAGCTCACGGGCCGTCTGCCGACCCCGGGTGAGTCCACTGTGTTCAACGCACTCACCGTCAGCCTGGTCGAACACGGCATGACCCCGAGCGCCATCGCCTCGCGGCTGACGCACTACGGCGCACCGGATTCCCTGCAGAGCGCGGTCGCGGCCGGCCTGCTGGGGCTCGGGACGACGTTCGTGGGCTCCATCGAAGGGGCCGCGCGGTACGTGCAGGAGGCCGACCTCGACGGCGATCTCGCGGCGGAGGCGGGCGCGATCGTCGACCGGTTCGTCGCCGCGAAGACGCTCATCCCCGGCATCGGCCACCCGATCCACAAGCCGCTCGACCCGCGGGCGGAACGCCTGTTCACGCTGCTCGACGAGGCCGGCCTCACCGGGCCGGAGGTCGCGTTGATCCGGGAAGTCGCGCGCCAGGCGGGAATCGCGCTGGGCAAGGAGCTCCCGGTCAACGTCACCGGCGCGATCGGCGCCATCGCATCGCGGCTGGGCATCGACTGGCGCGCCGCGCGGGGCATCGGCGTGATGGCGCGGGCCGTCGGCCTCGTCGGCCACGTGCTGGAGGAGATCCGCAGGCCGACGGCACCGGCCATCTGGCGTGAGGTCGACGAGGCCGCGACCCGCCACCACGAGTGAGCGGCCCGGGGCCGGGCGCGGGCCCGGCCCCGGCGTCCGTCAGATGTCGATCGGTTCGAGCCGGCCGAGGATCTCGTCGCGGCGGGACTCGAACTGCTCGGGCAGCTGGAAGCGCTTACCCAGCTCCTGCGGTGACTCATCGCAGTCCCAGCCGCCCTCGTTGTGCGTCACGGCGAGCTCGAACAGCGCGCCGCCCGGGGACCGGACGTAGATGGACTTGAAGTACTTGCGGTCCCGCAGCTCCGACAGGTCGGTGTAGCCGGCGCCCTCGATCTCGAACTTCAGCTCGTCCTGGTTCTTGAGGTTGTCGGCGTTCCACGCGAAGTGGTGGATGGTGCCGGCGCCGTAGATCCACGTGCCCGGGCCGTCGGTGCGGTTGACCACGAGCTCGACCGCGCCGCCGAGGCCGGATCGGCCCGCCTCCAGTGCGAACCGGTCGCCTTCGCTGAGGCCTTCGCGCGCGCCGAGGTGGTTGGCGGCGAACTCGACGGCGGTGTCCGGCCCGGTCACGTGCACGCCGACGCCGTAGATGCCGTGGATCGCGTACTCCTGCGGCACCCCGCCGCCGGTGAAGCCGCGCCGTGGGTCGTTTTCGACCTCCACGAGCTGATACTCGATGCCGCACGGGTGGCGGAACAACACGCGTCGACGGTCGAACACGGTGGCGTCGTGCACGTCGGCCGCGCGGTCCTTGAGCCGGTCGGCCCAATAGTTCAGCGAGCCAGACGGGACGGCGAGGAGCACCTCACGCGCCTGGTTCGTGCCGCGGCGTCCGTTGATCCCGGCCTGGCCGAACGGGAACGTGGTGAGCACCGCGCTCGGGTCGCCGTCGGCGTTGCTGTAGTAGAGGTGGTAGATCGGAATCTTGCCGTCGAACAGCACGGTCCGCTTGATCAGGCGGAGGCCGAGGACGTTCACGTGGAAATCGACGTCCTCCTGCGCTCCGGCCACCGACATCGTGATGTGGTGGCTACCGTTGAGGTACGACATTCGGGCTCTCCTTTTCTGTGGTGTTCACGAGTTCCGGCCACCGGTCCTGCACGGGCCCGGTCAGCCGTTGCACGAGTTCGCCCGTGTCCAGCAGCAGTTCTTCCCGCCACGGCGCGGCGGTGAGCTGGACGCCGACGGGCAGTCCGGCGGGGTCGAAACCGCCGCGGACGACGAGGGAGGGCAGTCCGGCGAGGCTCTGCGCGGCGATGCCCGGGAGGATGATCGCGCGGAGGTCGGCCGGAATGGCGTCGATCGGCGGCGGCGCGATCGGGACGGCGGGCGAGAGGACGACGTCGACGCGGGAGAGCAGCTCGGCCCACGTCGAGCGGACGTACGCGCGGCCTTCCTGCGCATCGAGGTAGTCGGCGGGGTCGGCGGCGTCGGCCAGTTCGAGCCTCTCGCGCACGTCGGCGCCGTACTCACTGGCCCGGTCCGGCCAGAGGCCGTCACGCCGGTGGCCGCGGCGGCCTTCGGCGAGGATCGTCGTGCCCAGCAACGGGTTCGCGGCGGGGAGCGCACCGGCGTCGAGCTCGACGACGGGCAAGCCGGCGTTCGCCAGCAGATCCGCGATGGTCGTGCAGACGCGCGCGGCTTGGGTAGTGGGGTCGTCCAGCAGCAGTCCGACGCGCACCGTCGTGGTGTTCGGCGGCGACGCCGGGCCCAGGACCGTCCACAACAGACGGAGGTCCTCGACCGTCCGCGCCATCGGGCCCACCACGTCGGCCGAGGGCGCGAGCGGGCGGACGCCGGTGACGGGAACCGCGCCGAACGTCGGCCGCAGACCCGTCAGCCCACAGAACGCCGAGGGCAGCCGGACGGACCCCGCGGTGTCGGTGCCGAGGGCGAGCGGCGCGTATCCGGCCGCGAGCGCCGCCGCGGAACCGCCGCTCGAACCACCCGGCGTGCGCGAGGGGTCCCACGGGTTCCGGGTCGGGCCGAAGTGCGGGTTGTCGGTCGTGACGCCCCACGCGAACTCGTGCGTAGCCGTCTTGCCGAGCACGATGGCACCGGCGCGGCGAAGGACGGCCACCGCCTCGGCGTCGGTGGCCGGCACGTGGTCGGCGAACATCGCTGATCCGTACGTGGTGCGCAGGCCTTCGGTGTCGATCAGGTCCTTGACGAGCACGGGGACGCCTTCGAGCGGCCGCGCGGTGCCCCTCGACCACCGTCGCTGCGCTTCCCCGGCTTGGTGTGCCGCGGCGTCGAAGTTCGCCGTGGTCAGGGCGTTCAGGGTCGGTTCCTGCTCGGCCGTGCGGCGGGCGAGGGTTTCGACCACCTCGACCGGCGACAGGTGGCCGGCGCGGAAGGCGGCCAGCAGAGCGGTCGCGGACGAGGGCGGAGGAGGCGCTCCACCCGGTGTGAGGGGACTCATCCCGTCGGGCATGTACTGCACCGTACAGTCGATCTAGGCTCAGCGCTACGCCCCGGTGCACCGAACTCGATGAAGGAGAGCCCGATGAAGATCGCGATCCTCGACGACTACCAGCAGGTCGCGTTGACCTTCGCGGACTGGGACTCCCTCGGCGCCGAGGTGCGGGTCTTCACCCGGCCGTTCACCGGACCGGAGGACGTGGTGCAGAGCCTGGCCGGCTTCGACGTCGTGGTCGCGATGCGCGAGCGGACGCGGTTCCCCGCCAAGGTACTGGACGGCCTGCCGGACCTGAAACTGCTGGTCAGCACCGGTCAGCGCAACGCCGCCATCGACCTCGCGGCAGCCCGGCGGAGCGGCGTGGTCGTGTCCGGCACCGGCTACGACGGGCGCTCGACGGTGGAGCTGACCTGGGCGTTGATCCTCGCCGTCGCACGCAACCTCCCCGCCGAGTTCCGCTCGGCGCGCGAGGGCGGCTGGCAGGTCAGCGTCGGCACCACGCTGCAGGGAAAGACGCTCGGCGTGCTCGGGCTCGGCGACGTCGGGTCGGCCGTGGCGCGCATCGGCCAGGCGTTCGGCATGAAGATCCTCGCGTGGAGCCGCAGCCTCACGCCGGAGCGCGCCACGGCCCACGGCGCCACCGCCGTGAGCAGGGAAGAGCTGCTCGAACAGGCCGACGTGCTGTCGATCCACGTGGTGCTCTCGAAGCAGACGCGCGGCCTGATCGGCGCCGGAGAACTGGCCCGGATGAAGCCGTCCGCGCTGCTGGTGAACACCTCGCGCGGCCCGATCGTCGACGAGGCGGCGCTGCTCGACGCGCTGCGCCGCAAGGTGATCGCGGCCGCCGCGCTCGACGTGTTCGACCTCGAGCCGCTGCCTGCCGACCACGCGCTGCGGGGCCTCGACAACGCGATCCTCACGCCACACATCGGGTACGTCGCGAAGGAGCTGTACACGACGTTCTACCGCGACGCCGTGGAGGACATCGCCGCGTTCCAGGCGGGTTCGCCGATCCGCGTGATGGACTGATCCGACGGCCGTCCGGGCCCGGCTCGTCGAGCATCGCGGGTTCCGGTCGGACGACCTGCTCCTCGTGCCGGATTTCGCGGATCACCTGCGTATAGTGAATGCGGAACCCAGCCAGGACCGGCGGGTATAGTCAACGATTTGGACTAACAGCGATGTCTCAGGTAGTGCGGTCGCGCAACTACGACCTCGGCAAGCGCGCCGACGACGTGCTGGCGACCCGCACGCGCATCATCGAGGCCGCGATGCAGCTGCACGGCACCGTGGGCCCGGCCCGCACCACGATCTCCGCCGTGGCCGAGCTCGCCGGCGTCCGGCGCAACACGCTGTACCGCCACTTCCCCACCGAAGACGAGCTCTTCGCCGCGTTCTCGGAGCACTTCTGGTCGCTGCACCCGCTGCCCGACCCCGCGCGGTGGCGGCAGGTCGAAGAACCGCAGTGCCGGTTCGAAGAAGCCCTCAGCGCCCTGTACGCGTACTACGGCGAGAGCTCCGACCTCCTCGCGAACCTGACCCGCGACGCCGAGTTCATGCCGGTCGTCGAGCGTTCGCTGGACGAGTACCGGGCGCTGCTCGAGAGCATCGCGCACATCGCGGGCGAAGATCAGCCGGCCCGCGCGACGGCGCGGCACGCGCTGGAGTTCGGCACCTGGCGCTCGCTCGTGGAACGCGGCGGGCTGAGTGACGACGTCGCGGTGGAGCTGATGTCCGCCCTCGCGTTCGGCACCGCCGGGCGCCCCGTCACCGTGGTCGAACCGGCGCCGCAGCAGGGCAAGCGCGACGCCGTGGTGCGCGCGGCCTTCGCCGCCTTCGCCGAGCACGGCTTCCGCGTGAGCCTCGACGAGATCGCCGAGCGCGCCGGCGTGTCGAAAGTGACCATCTACAGCCATTTCACGAGCAAGGAAGCCCTCTTCCGCACGGTCATCACCGAGCAACTCGACGAGGCCGTCGCGGCGGCCCGCAAGCTCTCATCGGGCGACTTCGACCTGCGCGAGCTGTGCGAAGCGTGCGTCGACGTGCTCACCTCACCCGCGATGGCCAACCTGCACTCCGTGCTGGAAGCCGAGGCCAAGCGCTTCCCCGACGACACCGCCGCCTGGCTCGGCCGCGTGCCCGCCGAGCTGCGCCGCGTCCTCGACACCGCGGTGCGCGCGCTGCCGGGGATCCACATCCCCGATCCGGCCGCAGCGGTGAGCCAGCTGTACGCGCTGTGCGTCCAGCCCGGCTCGCCGGACGTGATCGAGTCGGGGGTGGCGATGTTCCTGAAGTTCTACGAAACGCCACCGAGCGCCGCACCCAGCAAGGCATAACCACCGGCGCCGATCGCCACGAGCGACAGGGTCGCCGCCGCGGGCCGCCAGGACCGGCGGCTCAGGAGGGCAAGCAGGACCGCCGCCACGACCAGCATCGTCACGCCGGCGCCGGGCGAGCCGAGAACCACAAGCCGGTAAAGCCCGTCGACCGCGAAGAGCGCGACCAGCAGCGCGAGGCCGACGGCGCCGGGCACGCTGTCCGGCCGGTGCCGCCACCACGCCGCGCCGAGGCCGAACACGATCCCCGCGAGCACCGCGCCGACGGCCCACACACCGGCGGTGACCAGCGCGCCGGCGGAGTAGAGGCCGTTCACGGCTTGGGCCACGCCGTACCAGACCACCAGCGCCAGCAGCAGCGAGCCGACCGCCGCCGCGACGACACGCCACGACGGCCGCCCGCCGGCGCACCCGACGAGAAACGCGAGCGCGGACCAGGTAGCGATCGAGTTGGTCGTCCAGCCGAACGGCGTCAGCTGCGTCAAGTACGTGCCGGCGCCCAGCACCACGCCGCCGCCCACGGCAACGGTTTTCTGCACCGCGTCAGCCTTCCAGGAACTCCAGGCGGTTGCCCACCGCGTCGAACGTGTAGAAGCGGCGCTGCCCAGGGATCTCCGTCGGGTCCGCCCAGGCCACTCGGTGGCCGGCGGCGGTCAGTGCCCGCGCGGTGGCGTCCACGTCGGTCACGAAGGCCGGGTGGGCCTTGACCGCGGGGCGGAAGTCCCGCTCGACGCCGACGTGGAGCTCGCCGGCCGGGCCGCCCACGCCGGGCACGCGGAACCAGCACCCGCCGCGCTGGGCGAGCAGCGGGGGTTTCGGCAGCTCGGGCCAGCCGAGCACCCCGGTGTAGAAGGCGCGCTGCGCGTCCTCCGCTCCGGCCGGGCAGGCCACTTGGACATGGTGGATCACGATTTGAGGCTACCCTCGCCGGAGGTGAGCCAGGGCCGGCGCGGTTCACTCGAACGGGAACCCGCACAGCCCGCCCACCCGGCCATGATCGCCTTATCTTCTGAGCGTGGCCTACCTGCTCACGTCGATCCCGTTCTTCGCCGGCTTCGCGATCAGCTTCCGCTTCGAGCGGCGGCGGTTGCTGAACGGCGTGCTGTTGCTGGCGGGACTGCTGTTCGTCGCGGTCGGCGTGGTCTTCGCGTTGCTGGACATCCCCGCGGTGCACGACGTGGTCGACGGTGACGTGCTGGCGATCGCGTTCTTCCTCGTGATCGCGGTGCTGCTGCCCGCGTTCCTGGTGCTCAACGGCTTGCAGATGGTGCGCCGCGAGGGGCGGCGGCTGGGGAACCTGCTGTCGCTGCTCGCGGGGCTGGCGATGTTCGCCTTCGCGCCGGCGTTGCTGGTGCTGGGGAAGAACGCGGTGCCGCGCGCGGTGGAGGTGGTGATCATCAGTGTGTCCATTGTGCTCGGTTACCTCAGCCTGGCGTTCGCCGCGTTCGTGGTGTGTTCCGTGGGCTACGGCCTGCTGCGGCCGCCGAAGGGCGCGGACTTCATCGTGGTGCACGGGTCGCGGCTGATCCGGGGCAAGGTGCCGCCGCTGCTGGCCAGCCGGCTCGACCGCGGGCGGGCGTTGTACGACGCGGGTGTCGCGCAAGGGGCGGCGCCCACGCTCGTCACGTCCGGCGGTCAGGGTCCCGACGAGCCGCGGCCGGAAGCCGAGGCGATGGCCGATTACCTGGTGGCCCAAGGCATTCCGCGCGAGGAGATCGTGTTGGAGGACCGCTCCACGACCACGCGCGAGAACCTGCTCTACAGCCGCGAGCTGATGACCGAGCGCAACCCCGGCTACCGCTGCCTGCTCATCACCAACAACTTCCACGCCTTCCGCACCGCGATGCTGGCGCGCCGCCTCGACGTCAACGGCCAGGTCGTCGGCTCCCGCACCGCTTGGTACTACGTGCCCAGCGCGACGATCCGCGAGTTCATCGGCATCCTGCGCGACTACCGGATCCTCAACGGCGTGGCGATCGTGCTCCTCGCGGCGGCGTACCCGGTGTCGCTGGCCTTCTGAGCCGCCGCCGGCCCTGGACCCTCACGTCACCGGGGCACCGGTCCGGGCCCGGACGCCGGCCGCGTCCTCCCCCGGCGCCACTTCCACCAGGCGCAGGCCGTCCGGGGTGACGTCGAGGACAGCGAGGTCGGTGATGATGCGGTCGACCACGCCGGCACCGGTCAGCGGGAGGGTGCAGCGCGACACCAGCTTCGGCTCGCCGTCCTTCGTGACGTGGTCGGTCAGCACCACCACGCGTTTCGTGCCGGCGACCAGGTCCATCGCGCCGCCCATGCCCTTCACCAGCGTGCCGGGCACGCTCCAGTTGGCGAGGTCCCCGTTGGCGGCGACCTGCAACGCGCCCAGCAGCGCCAGGTCGATGTGGCCGCCGCGGATCATGGCGAACGAGGTGGCCGAGTCGAAGAAGCTCGCGCCCGGGGCGACGGTGACGGTCTGCTTGCCGGCGTTGATGAGGTCGGCGTCCTCCTCGCCCTCGACGGGGAACGGGCCCAGGCCGAGGATGCCGTTTTCGCTCTGCAGCGTGACGTGGACGCCGTCGGGCACGTGGTTGGCGACCAGTGTCGGAATGCCGATGCCAAGGTTCACGTAGTCGCCGTCGCGTAGTTCACGGGCGGCGATGGCGGCCATTTCGTCGCGGGTCCAGCTCATACGTGCGCCACCTCCTTGGGGCGGACGGTGCGTTTCTCGATGGCTTTTTCCCGTTTCCTTGCGAGGACAAGCCGTTGGACGAACACACCCGGGGTCATCACGTGTTCCGGCTCGACGAAGCCGTCCAGCAGGATCTCGGCTTCGGTGAGGCAGACGCGTCCGCAGGCCGCGACGAGCGGGTTGAAGTTGCGCGCGGCCAGGCGGTAGGTGAGGTTGCCGGCGCGATCGGCCGTGTGGGCGTGGACCAGCGACACATCGGCGACGATGCCGCGTTCGAGCACGTAGGTGCGGCCGTCGAACTCGGCGTGGGGCTTGCCTTCGGCCACCGGGGTGCCGACGCCGGTCGGCGTGTAGAACGCGGGGATGCCCGAACCGCCGGCACGCAGGCGTTCGGCGAGAGTGCCCTGCGGGACGAGCTCCACGTCGAGCTCTCCGTCGAGGAACTGGCGGGCGAAGAGCTTGTTCTCGCCGACGTAGGAAGCGACCACTTTGGACACCTGGTGGTTCTCGAGCAGGAGCCCGAGGCCCTGGCCGTCGACGCCCATGTTGTTCGACACCACGGTCAGGTCGCGCACGCCGGAGTCGCGCACGGCCTCGATGAGGTCCGTGGGGTTGCCGCTCAGGCCGAACCCGCCCACGGCGAGGGTGGCGCCGTCGGTGAGCAGGCCCGCGAGTGCTTCGGCGGCGCTGGGGTGGATCGTCGGCAAGGTGTTCCTCCCGTCCACTGAATGATCGGACGGGGTCACTCAAGGGCACGCCAACGGGCCTGGTCAACGGTGTCGCCGCGGTCGCTCGGTCGGCGGTCACCAGTCGAAGGCGGCGTTCACTCAGTGAACGTAAGCTGCGGGCATGACCAGCGCCCCGGACCACCTCGTCGGCCGCGCGGCCGCCGTGCTGCGTGCGCTGTCCCACGGCCAGGGCGCCACGACCACCGAGGTCGCCCGCGCCGCCGGACTGGCTCGCCCGACCGCGCACCGCCTGCTCACCGCGTTGGGCGACGAAGGGTTCGTGGACCGTGACCAGCGCACCGGCCAGTGGCACCTGGGCCCGGAGCTGTACCTGCTCGGTGAGGTCGCCGCCCAGCGCTACGACGTGACCGAGCACGCCCGCGCGAGCGTCCACCGGCTGGCCGAGGCCACCGGCGAGAGCGCGTTCTTCTCCGCTCGCCGCGGCGACGAAACCGTGTGCCTGCTGCGCGAGGACGGCAGCTTCCCGATCCGCTCCTTCGTCCTGTACGAGGGCGCGCGCTTCCCGCTCGGCGTGGTCTCGGCGGGGCTCGTCGTGCTGTCCTTCCTGCCCGACCGTGACATCGACGAGTACCTCGGCCGCGTCGACCTGACGCAGATGTGGGGCGCGGCGCACAGTGCCGGCGAGCTCCGCGCCCGCATCGCGCGCACCCGTGAGACGGGCTACTCGCTCAACCCGGGCCTGGTCGTCGAAGGCAGCTGGGGCCTGGCGGCCGCGGTGTTCGGCCGCTCGGGCGCCCCGGCGTGGGCGCTTTCGCTGACGGGTGTCGAGTTCCGCTTCCCGCCGGACCGGCTCACCGAGCTGGGCGCGCTGCTGCTGCGCGAAGCCCATGCGTTGACGCGGAAACTCGCGTCGGCGTAGGCGGGCGGCAGTCAGTTCTTGCGCGCGAGCGGCCAGCGGCGGCCGATCGCGACGTGCAGGATCACGGACACGCCGAGGGCGTTGAGGGTGACGTGGCCGACCCAGCCGATCGGCGTGCCGCGGTTCCAGTGCAGTCCTTCGGCCAGCGCCAGCAGGGCCACGTGCAGCACCGCGGCCAGGGCCAGCGTCAGCAGGAGTGACACGGTTCGTTCGAGCCACGCGGGCCAGCGCGCCGGCAGAGCGTCTTCGAAGAGCATGCCGACCACGAGCCCCGCGGCCACGAAGTCGCCGGCGAGCGCGGACAGCGTCGGAACGGGCAGCTCCCGCAGCACCACGTAGGTGAGGATGCCGGCGCCGATCGTCGCGACGTTCGCGCAGACGAACCGCACCCACTGCTTGCGCAGATAGTGGAACGGCCAGCCGCGCCACATCACGAACAGCAGCACCTGCCACACGCCGATGAACGTGAGCACCGCGCCGAACACACCGGGATCGATCAGGCCGGGGCCGCCGCCGCGGAACGGGGTTCCGCCGAGCAGCAGCACGTACAGCAGGATCGCGACCGCCCACGACAGCACCACCGCGCAGATCCCGCCGGGGATCGGCTTGAGCCACAGCCGCAGCGGCCAGTGCTCGCTCACCAGCGTCAGCTCCAGCATCACCACGAACGCCGCGCCCGCGAGCGGCAACGTCACGGGGAACGTGCTCAGCTCGAGCCTTTCGGGCGTCGGATCGAAGATCGCCGCGAACGACAGGTGCCCCACCACGGCCTCACCGAAGAACGTGAGCACGATCCCGCCCACCGCGATGAGCGCCAGGTCCGCCCAGCCCGCCCAGTCCGGCCCGAGCCGCGTGCCCGGCCAGTCCTCCCACCAGAACGCGATCATCGACACCACCGGCAACGCGAACGTCACGATCGGCGCCAGCACCAGCAACGACGACTCCGCACCCCCGGCCCCCACGGCGATCAGCACCGCCACCACGACCACCGGCACGAGGCCCGCCAGGCCGAGCCCGGGCTGCCGCGCCCAGCGCGACGTGCCGGGCCCGGTCGGGTCGTCCCGGCGGTGACGTTCGCGCCGGCTGATCGCGGGGTGAGGTGTGGGTGCTGCGGTGCCCGTGGTCTGCTCGGCTTGCTCTGTCCGACCGGTGCTGTCGGTGCTGTCGGTGCTGTCGGCTCGACCGGATCGGCCGGGTTGGCCGGGTTGGACTTGGCCCGGTTGGCCGGGTTGCCCTTGGTCGGGCTGACCGGGCTGACCGGGCTGACCGGGCTGACCGGGCTGACCGGATCGGCCAGGTTGGCCCGGTTGGACTTGGCCCGGTTGGCCGGGTTGCCCTTGGGCGGGCTGACCGGGTTGACCGGATTGGCCTTGGGCGGCGCCTTCCGCTCTGCCACTCACCGCGAGCCGCACTCTCCGCCGGTCACGAGCCCGTCCGCCTGACGCCTGCGCCGCAGTCCCATGCTCGTCCTCCGCCGTACCGCTCTTGTCGCCGACGTTCCGGTCCCCCGGAACACCGCACCGCGCACCCCGACGAGGCCGTCCACGTGACTCGGGTGCGGCCAGGCTAATCAGCGCCCGAGGTCATCTCAAGAACGCCACCACCGGCGATGACGTTCGGGCACCCCACCATCCCCACCCGACGGTCGGAAAATCCTTTTCGGACACTGGCCGCGCCGGATCCCCGGGAACGATCAGGTTTTTCACATCACGCTTGGCCGGGCCGGCCGCGGACTCAGGAACCGGCTCGGCGGACAACGCGCAGTCGCCTCGCCGCCGCACTCCGGATGCGCCGGGTGGCGCCGCTCGTACTCAGGGCTTCGAGGGTCTGCTCGGCGTTGATCGTGGTGGCCGCCCGCAGTTGCAGCCAATTCGTCCAGCGTCGTACGTCGAACTCCGGGCCGTCGCCCGCGGCCATCGTCTCAAGGACAACGAGCTCGCGCGCCCGAGTGGCCGCGTACTCGCGGCTGCGCCCCTCGGGGAGAGCCGCCACGAAATCCGCACGTCGAGCGTCCGGCAGAACCTCCAGCGCCCGCACGACCACTGCGGCGGCGATCGGCAGGTCCGGCTCGTCTGCGATCAGGTCCAGGACCGCCGGCCACTCCTCGGCCCGCCCGATCGCCTCGGCGTACACGGCCCACCGGGCGTGCCCGTCGTCGAGGTCACGGGGGTCGGCGCCGAGGCCCCCCCCCCCCCCCCCCCCCCGGGCCCGCGCGCGCCGGCGCGCCCCGAGGGCCCGCCGCCCGGCCCGCGCGCGGGCCC
>NZ_JBIAWY010000005.1:642975-879211 GCF_042896185.1 Amycolatopsis sp. NPDC001319
ACCCCCCCCCCCCCTCCCGCCCCCGGGGGGGGGGGGGGGGGCCGGGCGGGGGGGCGCCCCCCCCCCCCCCCCCCCCCCCCCCCCGCGAGCGCCGCCAGCCGTACGTCGAAAGTCGTCACAGCACCGCGAGCCGATCCAGCAACCGTTCCGCCAAGCTGATCTCCGCGCTCAGCGGGTGGTCCTCCGCGAGGTACGGCAGGGTGCCCTCCGCGAGGCGGAAGGCTTCGCGCAGCGGGGTGTCCGGCAGGGCGACCCCGGAGAGGCGCAGGGCGCGCACGGCGGCGAGGAGTTCGCAGGCCAGCACGGTGCGGTAGGCGGCGGTCGCGGCGACCGTGCTGCGGACGGCGTGCGTGGAGAAGCTCGCGTGGTCCTCCAGGCCGCGGGAGATGACCGCGGTGCCGAGCGTCACGGGGGACGAGGCGTGGCGCAGGGTGCCCAGGGCGTCGTGGGCGACGTATTCCAGGATCATGATTCCGGAGCTGCCGGCGGGGCCCTGGGCGAGAAAAGGGGGCAGGCCGCTCAGATCGGGCTCCACCAGGTCGCCGAGGCGGGCCGTGGAGAGTTCGGCGACGTGGTGCAGCGCGGCGCGCAGGTGGTCGAAGGCCAGGGCGACGTGGGCCGTCGAGAACTGGCCGTGGTGGTAGGCCTGCTGGGTCTCCACGTCGATCAGCGGGTTCTCGGCCGCGGCGTTGATGTCGATGTCCAGGACCCGTTCCACCGAGGCCGCCGCGTCGAGGGCGGGGCCCTGGACCTGGGGGAAGGCGCGCAGGCCGAACGGGTCCTGCAGGCGGCGGCCCTCCACGACCTCGTCGCCTTCGAGGAGCAGCCGGCGGAGTTCGGCGGCGCAGAACACGGCGCCGGGGTGGGGGCGGGCGGCGTGGACGCGCGCCGAGTAGGCCTCGGCGGAACCGCCGAGCGCGCAGAAGGTCAACGCCGTCACCACGTGGGACGCGGACAGCAGCCGGCGCAGGTCGTGCCAGGCCAGGACGGCTTCGGCGAGGGTGGCGGCGTTGCTGGAGATGAACGCGAGCGCGTCGCCGGGGCTGATCGGCAGCGGGTCGAGGTCGCCGGCGGCCCAGGGCAGTTCGCCGGCCATTGTCAACGCGACCTCGGCCAACGCGGTCAGGTCGCCGGTGCCGATGGCGCCGCGCGAGTGCACCAACGGCAGCGCCCCGACCCGTAGCGTGGTCTCCAGCGCCCGCAGCAGCCGCGGGTGCACGCCGCTGCCGCCGGCCGCCAGCTGGTTGAGCCGGATCGCCATCACGGCGCGCACGACCTCGTCCGCCAGCGGCTCGCCGGTGCCGCCGGCGTGGCTGCGCAGCAGGCGCAACCCGTGGTGGTCGGCGGACTCCGGGTCGACGACCGTGTGCCGGTTCGCGCCGACGCCGGTCGTGCGGCCGTACACCGCGCGTTTGGCCCCCAGCTCCACCGCCAGCTCGTAGCTCGCCGCGGCGCCGGTCACGGCGTCGGGCGCCAGCTCCGTCCACGCGCTGCGACGAGCCACACGGACCACGTCGGCACAGCGGAGGCCGGATCCGCTGATCTCGATGCGGCTGGAGTCGGTCATCGCCACCCCTCTTGACAAGTTTTCATTCATTCCTAGGGTGACATGAAACTATTCATTCTCGAACAACGCAAGGACGGGAGGCCCGGGTTGTCCCGGTCGCTGCACGAGCTGCTCACCGCCCACCGGCTGACCCCGGCGCAGCGGCGCATCGCCAGCTACCTCACCGACCACGCGGCCGAGGCGGCGGCGCTGACCAGCGGCGAGCTCGCCGAGTACGCGCAGGTCAGCCAGCCGTCGGTCACGCGGTTCGTCGCGCTGCTCGGGTTCGACGGCTACGCCGGGTTCCGCCGCTACCTGCGTGAAGCGGCGGCCGAACCCGAGCCGGAGTGCGGTGGCAACAAGTTCCAGGCCGCCATCGACGCCGACCTGCGCAACCTCACCGCCCTGCGCGCGCAGCTGGCCGACGACACCCGCCTCAGAACGATCGCCGCAGAGCTCATGGACTCCGTCCCGCTCGTCGTCGCCGGCTACCGCGTCTCGGCCGCGCAAGCCGCGTCGTTCGCCTACCTCGCCACCAAGATCCACCCGGACGTCCGCCTGCTCACGGACCCCGGCAGCGTCTTCGGCGACGCCCTGCGCCACGCCCACCGGTCCGGCGCCCGGACGCTCGTCCTCGTCGCGCTCCCCCGCTACCCCCGGGAGAGCGCCGCGGCCCTCGATCAGGCTCGTGCACTCGGCCTGCGCACCCTCTTGATCACCGACCGGCCCGTCTCGGCGCTCACCCCGCTCGCCGACGACGTGCTGCACGCGGGCGTCGCCTCCGAGTTCGTGTTCGACTCCCACGCCGCGGTCGCCTCCCTGACCGTGGCGCTGGTCGAGGCGATGGCCGACGCGGCCGGCGCCCTGGCCCGGCAACGACTGGAAGGTTTCGAAGACTATGCCGCAGAGCAAGACCTCTTCCTCCCCGAGTGAGGCAGGGGCAACGGCGTTCGACGACGTCCCGCTCAACCGCTTCCACCTCCGCATCACCGCGCTGACCTTCTGCGCCAACTACTCCGACGGCTACGAGCTCGGCATCATCAGCATCGCCCTGCCGTTGATCGCGTCGCAGCTCGGGTTCGGCACGGTGTGGGAGGGGCTGCTCGGCGCGTCGGCGCTGATCGGGATCTTCCTCGGCAGCATCGTCGTCGGCTGGGCGGCGGACAAGATCGGCCGCCAGCGTCTGTACACAGTGGACTTCCTGCTGATCGCCGTCGCGTCGGCCGCCGAGTTCTTCGTGACCAGCCCGACGCAGCTGTTCGTCCTGAGACTGCTGATCGGCATCGGGATCGGCGCCGACTACGCGCTCGGGCCGACCCTCGTGGCGGAGTTCGTGCCCCGCAAGTACCGCGGTGGGCTGCTGGCTTCGCTCACCGTGCTGTGGACCGTCGGTTACGTCGCCGCGTTCTTCCTCGGCAACTACGTCGTGAGCCTCGGCGGCGAGTCGTGGCGCTGGCTGCTCGCGTCGAGCTCCATCCCCGCGATCGCCGTGGTGCTGCTGCGCATCGGCGTTCCGGAGTCGCCACGGTGGCTGCTGTCGCAGGGCCGCGTCGACCAGGCCCGGACGGTCGTGCGGCGCCTGCGCGGCGACGTCGAGGCGTTCGAGGACCTCGTGCGCAACCACGTCTCGGCGCGGCGCGTGCGCTACCGCGAGCTGTTCGGCAAGAAGTACTGGCGCAACACGGCGTTCGGCACGATCTTCTACAACGCCCAGGTGGTGCCGTACTTCGCCATCTACACGTTCCTGCCGCTGGTGCTGCTGAAGATGGGCGTCGGCGAGGAGGACACGACCAGCGACGGCCTGCTGAACCTGTTCCTGCTCGCCGGCAGTCTCGGCGGCCTCTGGCTGGTGGCGAAGATGTCGCGGCGCGGCCTCACGATCTGGTCGTTCGTGGTCCTCATCGCCACCATGGCACCGATGGCGATCTGGCCCGACGCGCCGACCGCGTTGCTCTTCCCGCTGTTCCTGGTGTTCACGTTCACCATGTCGGCCGCCGTGAACCTCGACCAGGTCTACCCGCCGGAGCTGTTCCCCACCGACCTGCGCAGCTCAGGCGTCGGCCTGCTCAACGGCCTCAGCCGTGTGGGCTCGGCCATCGGCACCTTCCTGCTGCCCCTGGCCCTCGACGGCATCGGCTTCTCCCCCACGATGCTGATCCTCACGCTGGTGCTGGTCGGCGGCCTGGTCGTCTCCCTGCTGTGGGCGCCGGAGACGAAGAACTCGACGATGGACTGATTCATCGCGCAGCCCCGGCCGCGAGCCGGGGCTGCGCGAGGCCGGTTTTCAGGGCCGCGGCCATGGTCGCCACGCGGTGGCCCTGCGCGCGGGCCGCGGCCAGCGCCGGCTCGTCGACGGCGATCGAGCCGTCCTCACCCGTGATGTGGCTTGCGCCGTAAGGGTTTCCACCCGAGTCGTCGACGTGGCCCTTGAAGCCGGGCGGCACCAGCACGCCGCCGAAGTGGTAAACGGAGTTGTACAGCGCAAGCAGCGTCGTCTCCTGCCCGCCGTGCGCGGAGGCGCTCGAGGTGAACCCGCTGTAGACCTTGTCCACGAGCAGGTCGCGCGCCCACAGCCCGGTCAGCGTGTCGAAGAACTGCTTGAGCTGGCTCGCGATGTTGCCGAACCGCGCGGGCGTGCCGAACACGATCCCGTCGGCCCAGAGCAGATCTTCGTGCGTGGCAACGGGAACGTGGCCGGTCGCGGCCAGGTGCTCGCGCCAGCCCCGGTTGCGGGCGATCGCGCTCGCCGGCGCGATCTCCGCGACGCGCCGCAGCCGCACCTGGGCCCCGGCCGCCACCGCGCCTTCGCGCACGGCCTCGGCCAGCGTGAACACGGTTCCGGTCGCGGAGTAGTAGACGACGGCGATCCGGCAGCACCCTTCGGACATGACCCGCTCCCCTCGCTCTTCCGGCTCACAAGACCGTATCATTCAATACGGTTTCACCCGAAACATTGGTCGAAACTCACCAACGTGACGCCCACCTCATCCCGCACGGGCGAGGACTCCCGCACGCGCCCGGTCCACCGTGGGGCGACGGGAAACCGACGAGAGGCACGGCTATGTCTGACTACATCCGGATGCAGGGAGCGGACCCGCGGGCGATGGACTCGACGAGGCCGGGCTTCGCCGAACCGACTGCGGCGAACGGCTGGACCGTGTTCGCGGCGACGATCGCGATGCTCGCCGGTTTCTTCAACATCATCATCGGGCTCGTGGCGCTGTTCAAGAACAATTACTACGTCACCGCGCCCGGTGGCTACCTCGTGCTGAACCTCACCGGCTGGGGCTGGCTGCACCTCATCGTCGGCGTGCTCGCGGCCGCCGCCGGCGCCGCGCTGTTCAGCGGCGCCGGCTGGGCCAAGGTCGTCGTGGTGATCCTGGCCGGGTTCAACGCGCTGGCGATGCTCGCGTTCATCTCGGCCGCCCCGGCGTGGGGGCTGATCGTGATCACGCTCGACGTGCTGGTGATCTGGGCCGTGATCGCCCACTCCGTGCAGACCGAAAGTTCACTCTGAGAGCTTGACGGACAAGACCTCACCCAGCGCGGGTGAGGCCTTGCCCGTGAGCGGGGTGCTGTCGACGTAGTGCATCTCGTACACGCGCTCGGTGAACTTCCAGCCGTCGGCCGTGCGCCGGTAGCGGTCGTGGTACACGGACTGGTTGAGGTGCGAGCTGCCGTCGCGCAGCCGCCCGAACTCCACGATGTAGGCGCGTCCGGTGGCGGTGTCGCCGTCGAGGCGGATCGAGCCCGGGTGCACGGTCTGCAGGAAGTACTCCCACAGGTCCCGGGCCCGTTCGATGCCCCGGCGGATCTCGGCGCGGCTCGCCAGCTCGATGCCGCCTTCGGGGATGCGCAGCACGCCGTCTTCGGTGAACAGCGAGGCGAGGCGGTCGTAGTCGTGCGTCATCCCGGCGTCGGTGAACTCCGCGCACAGCGCGCCGAGCTCGACGCGGTCGGCGATGGCCTGGAAGTCGGTCATGGTTCTCCTGTCACATCCTTCGTCCGTGGTCCGTCAACGTTCTGACGGACCACGACGGAGGAACCTGACAGTGGACGCGATTCTGGTGGACCAGTTCGAAGCGCACCGCGACCACCTGCGCGGGGTCGCCTACCGGATGCTCGGCTCGGTGACCGAGGCCGAGGACGCCGTGCAGGAGGCCTGGCTGCGCCTTTCGCGCGCCGACCCGGACGGCGTGGTGAACCTCGGCGGGTGGCTGACCACGGTCGTCAGCCGCGTGTGCCTCGACGTGCTGCGCTCGCGCAAGTCCCGCCGCGAGGAGCCGCTGGAGACGCACGTGCCGGACACGATCGTCGCGGCGGCGGACCCGGATCCCGCGGAACAGGCCGTGCTCGCCGATTCCGTCGGGCTCGCGCTGCTCGTGGTGCTGGAGACACTGTCGCCGGCCGAGCGGCTGGCGTTCGTGCTGCACGACCTGTTCGGCGTGCCCTTCGCGGAGATCGCGCCGATCGTCGGCCGCACTCCCGCCACCGCGGCCCAGCTGGCGAGCCGCGCGCGCCGCCGCGTCCGCGGTGCGGCACTGCCGGACGCCGACGTCGCCGCCCAGCGCGAGGTGATCGACGCATTCCTCGCCGCCTCGCGCTCAGGCGACTTCGACGCCCTGCTGGCGGTGCTCGACCCGGACGTCGTGCTCCGCGCCGACGCCGGCGTGGCCGGTGGTTCGCGGCTCGTTCGCGGCGCCGCCGCGGTGGCCGGCCAGGCCGTGCTGTTCGAACAGCTCGGCGCCGAAAGCCGGCCCGTGCTCGTCAACGGCGCGGCCGGCATCGTGGCCCTCCTGGACGGCAAGCCGATGTCGGTGTTCTGCCCGACGGTGCGCGCCGGCCGGATCGTCGAGATCAACATCCTCGCCGACCCGGAACGGCTCGCCCAGCTGAACCTGTGACGCTGAACCTGTGCCGCGGCGGCCGGTCAGACCGCGTCGGCGCAGGCCACCGCCTTGGGCGCGGGCTCCGGCTCGGCCACCGGCTCGTCGCCGGCCGGCTCGCCCGGCACCGCGAGCTGCCACGGGCGGGCGACAACCCACAGCACCACGCCCGCCAGCAGGATGCCGCTGAACATCACGATCGCCATGGCGGCCGCGTTGTTGCCGATCAGGCCCACGACCGGCGACACGGCCGCGCCGATGCCGAACTGCACGGCACCCAGGAGCGAAGCCGCGGTGCCGGCGTTGTCACCGTGGGAGTTGAGGGCGACCGCGGGCGCGTTGGGCAGGATCAGGCCGGCGAAGAACAGCACCGCCCACACCGGCACCGCGACGCCGAACATCCCGCCGAAGCCGGTGAGCGCCGTGAGCAGCAGGACCGCCGCGGCCACGACGGCCGCCACGCTCGCGACGAGCAGCACCTGGGCCGGCTCGTAGCGGTTCATCAGCCGCGCGTTGACCTGCGTCGCCGCGATCAGCCAGATCGCGCTGGCGCCGAAGAGCAGGCCGAACTGCTGCTGGTTGAGACCGAACTCCTGCTGGAACACGAACGAGCCGCCGCTGATGAACGCGAACAGCCCGGCCATCGCGAGGCCGGCCACGATCACCAGGCCGATGAACGAGCGGTCGGTGAGCAGCCCGCGGTAGGAGCGGACCGTCGCCTTGAACTCCCACGGCTGGCGGCGCGCCTTCGGCAGCGTCTCCGGCAGGGCCAGCGCCGCGGCGATCGCGCTCGCGAGCCCGATCACGGCGAGCACCACGAACACGCCGCGCCACTCGGTCCAGCTCAGCAGGGCGCTGCCGAGCGTCGGGGCGAGCACCGGGGACACGCCCATCACGAGGATCAGGCGCGACAGCAGCTTCGCGGCGTTGCGGTCGGTGTAGAGGTCGCGCACCACGGCCAGCGCCAGCACCGCGCCCGCGGAGGCGCCGAGGCCCTGCAGGATGCGCGCGCCGGTCAGCAGCTCGACGTTCGGCGCCACCAGGCACAGCAGCGAGGCGGCGACGTGGATCAGACTGCCGGTGATGAGCGGGATCCGCCGGCCGAACGCGTCGGACAGCGGCCCGACCAGCAGCTGCCCGAGCGCCAGCCCGAGGACGGTGCCGGTCAGCGTCAGCTGGATGGTGGACTCGGACGTGAGCAGGTCCTGCGCGATGGTGGGCAGCGCAGGCAGGTACATGTCGATGGACAGCGGGCCGAGTGCCACGAGGACACCCAGGATCAGCACCAGCTTGAGCTGTCCGCCCCCAGCGGACACTCGCGCGCCGGGTGCGGCTTCCAGCCTGTTCGTCACAGCATCTCCCTCAGTCGGTAGCCACCTCACTCCTACGACGAACGGGGCTCGCCTATTCCGACATCCTGCCCACATCACACCGCGCTTTTTTGCGCGTGACACCTCGTGGTTGTGCCGCTACGACAAGGCAATCCGGAATTCACGTGCCGGAAACGTCCACAGTAGACAGTTCGTATACGACAGATCGCTCACGAGGGGAGGCTCTGTCATGGTCGTGGCGTACGGCTGCGGCCGCCCCGCGCAGCTCGTGCTCAACCGGGCGCTCGGGCGCGACCTGGCCCACGCGGCCCAGACGGTTTTCACGGGTTCCGCCGGGATCGGGCAGCCCAGGACCGAGCGGACCGCATCGTCGGCGGACACGCAGCGAACGCGGCGGATGCAGCAGGTCAGCGGCGCGTCCGCGGCACTTCCAGGGCCGGCGGCGAGGCTGAAACAGACGACGAACGACGCGGCCTCCAGGCCGGGAACGGTACCGAACGCGTCGGAACGGACACTTCCGGCACGACCGAGGTGGACCTAGCGTGCGAAGCAGGTACCGTCGCCGAGGGGGCGGCGGGCCGATCCGGAAGGCGGCCACCATGCCGATCCTCAGCGCCCTGGGCGGCGTCCACCACCTGCGGCTCACCGTGACCGACCTCGACCGCTCGCGCGCCTTCTACACCGAGGTGCTCGGCTTCGGCGTGGCGGCCGAGTCGCCGGGCAGCCCGGACGACCCGGCCATCCGGGCCGACCGCGAGGCGCTCTACGGCGGAGTCGTGCTCGCCAACGAGAACCTCGTCCTCGGCCTGCGTCCCGTGGCCGACAAGGCCGACCGGTTCGAGTCCGAACGCGTCGGGCTCGACCACCTGAGCTTCCAGCTCGGCTCCATGGCCCGGCTGCGGGAAGCGCAGGAGCGCCTCGACGCCACGGAGGTCGTGCACGGCACGATCCGCGACCTGCCGGCGTTCGGCATCGCGATCCTGTCGGTCGACGACCCCGACGGCATCCACCTGGAGCTCACCGCCGCGCTCGAATAGTCCACTCAGGACGGTCCGGTGCACGGATGCCGGTACGGACGGTCAGCAGTCGTTGCTCCCGGCGACCCTTGATCATTAGGGTCGGCGCATAAGCCGACCCGAAGAGGAGTCCCCATGAGCGGCCTGCCGGCCACGATGCGAGCGGCGCGGTTCGACGCGGCGTCGAAGAAGCTGAGCGTGGAGACGGTGCCCGTGCCGGCCCCGGGACGCGGTGAGGTCGTGGTCAAGGTCGCGGCGTGCGGGATCTGCCACTCGGACCTCTCCCAGCTCGACGGGGCCTTCACCCCGCGGCAGCCGGTGATCACGCCCGGGCACGAAACGGCCGGCACGGTCGCGGCCGTCGGCGAAGGGGTGAGCTTCTGGTCGCCGGGTGACCGCGTGGTCGTGGCCGCGGGCCGGCCGTGCGGCACGTGCCGCGAATGCCGCCACGGCGGCGGGATCGACTCGTGCGAGAAGCTCCAGATCATGGCCTTCGACTACGACGGCGCCTGGGCCGAGTACCTGCTCACGCCCGCGACGACGCTGGTCGGCGTGCCGGACCACGTGCCGCTGGAGCAGGCCGCGGTGCTGGCCGACGCGGTGTCGACCCCGTACGGCGCCGTCGACACGGCCGGGCTGCGCCCCGCGGAAGCCGTGGGCATCTGGGGGCTCGGCGGACTGGGCACGCACCTGGTGCAGCTCGCGCGCATCTGCGGCGCGTCGCCGATCGTCGCGCTCGACCCGCTGCCGGCGGCCCGCGAACGCGCGCTCGGCCTCGGCGCCGACTTCGCGCTCGACCCGCTCGACGAGGCCACGCCGGACAAGCTCGCGGAGATCACCGCCGGCCACGGCCTCGACGTCGCGTTCGACTGCGTCGGCCGCGGCGCCAGCCTCACGCAGGCCGACCGCGCCCTCGGCCACCGCGGCCGGCTGGTGCTCGTGGGCATGTCCCCCGATCAGCTGGACCTGGGCGCCGAGCTGAACTTCGTGCGGCGGCGCCACACCGTCGTCGGGCACCTCGGTTACCGCATGAAGCACCTGGCCGATCTCGTGGAACTGGTCGCCCGCGGGCGGCTGGACGTGTCGGGCTCCGTGAGCGCGATCCTGCCGCTGGAGGAAGCCGCCGAGGGCGTGCGGCGCCTGCGCGAGCACGAAGGCGACCCGATCCGGATCCTGCTTCGGCCTTGACCCTGACGTCGCAGGAGGGTCCAGCATCGAGGGCGTGACCGAATACACCAGTCCCGTCCCGATGCCGGCCCTCGACGCGATCGCGCCGGAGCCCTACCGCGGCATCTACGGCATGCCCATGTTCCCGATGATCCCGACGGCCGACCTCGAGGAGTCGAAGGACTTCTGGTTGCGCGGCCTCGGGTTCATCGACCTGTTCTCCATTCCCGGCCGGATCACCCACCTGCGGCGGTGGGCGTTCCAGGACGTGCTGCTCGTGCCGGGTGAAGTCGGGCCCGCCTCCGCGTTGGCCATCAGCTTCTCGTGCGTCCTCTCCCAGATCGACGAGGTCGCCACGCGGTGCGAACAGCTGCGGCCGGGCTGCACGAGCGGTCCGGAGGAGAAGCCGTGGAACTCCGTCGAGCTGACGGTGCAGACACCCGAACGGGTGCGGATCGTGATGACCGCCGCCCGGCCGATCGACCCGGACAGCGTCCAGGCCGCCGAGCTGCGCGCCGTCGGAATCGACGTTCCTCGGGGATGAGCCACACTGGCCTGATGAGCGAAGGCCTCACCGTCGGCCGGACGGCGGCGCTCGTGGGGGTCAGCGTGAAGACGCTGCACCACTGGGACGCCATCGGTCTCGTGCGTCCGAGCGAGCGCACTCACGCGGGGTACCGGGTGTACTCGGGCGACGACATCGCCCGGGTGCACCGGGTCCTCGTGTACCGCGAGCTGGGGTTCCCGCTCGCCGAGATCGGCCGGCTCCTCGACGACCCGGCCGTCGACGCCCGCGAGCACCTCCGGCGCCAGCGCACCGAGCTCGTCGACCGGATTTCCCGCCTGGAGACGATGGTGTCGGCCGTCGACCGCATGCTGGCCGCCGCGAAGACCGGCATCCAGCTCACCCCGGAACAGCAGGTGGAGATCTTCGGCTCCGACTGGCGCCCGGAATGGGTCGGCGAAGCCGAAACCCGCTGGGGCGACAGTCCTCAATGGACCCAGTACACCGAACGCGCCGCCGCGCTGAGCCCTGCCGACTGGCGGGAAGTCACGGCTCGCGTGGAAAAGCTGAACGCCGACCTGGCGACCGCGCACCGGACCGGCGTCATCCCGGGCTCCGCCGAAGCCAACGCCTTGGCCGAACGCCACCGCGCGGCCATGACCACGTACTTCGACTGCCCCCACGCCCGCCACGTCTGCCTCGGCCGGCTGCTGGCGGAGGACGAGGGGTTCGCGGGCTACTACAGCGGGTTCTCGCCGAACCTGGCGCCGTGGCTGCGCGAGGTGATCAACGCGAACGCCGCGGCCCACGGCGTCGACCCGGAAACCGCCACCTGGGACTGACGCGTTCGCCCGGCCGACCAGGAAGTGCCCGCCGGCGGCGCAGTGCGACCAGCCCCGCCGGCGAGCGTTCCCCCCCGTGCGGCGGCGCCTCACCGCCGCCGCACGCGACCCGGACCGCCGCGGGCCGTCCCCCGACGACGTCTCACGGCGGTCCGGAACCCGGATCAGTCGGTGACGAGCTCCGACTTGTGCTCCCGCAGCCACTCCTCCAGCGGCTTCAGCCGCGGGTTGATGCGGCGCGCACGCTCGAGGTCGCGGGACTCGACGAACGAGTCGGCGGCGTCGGCGTAGAACTGGTACATGTTGCCGACCTCGACGGCGCCCGGGTAACCGGCGGCGCGCGCCTCGTCGTGGGTCTGCGGCCGGTAGACGACGTCTTCGCCGAGCACCTTCGCGAACAGCTCGGCCAGCTGGACACCGGTGTAGTGAGCGCCCGCCAGGCCGACCGTGCGGCCGATGTAGGTGGGGCCCGCGAGGAAGATGCCGTAGGCGGTGCGGCCGATGTCCTCCGACGCGACGAGCGCCATCACGGCGTCGCCCATCGGGTTGGTCAGCTCGAGCTTGCCGTCGGCGCCGCGGTGCACGCCCTGGCCCTGCAGGAACGCCTCGTAGTAGAAGGTGGTCTCCAGGAACGTGGTCGGCACGCCGTGCTCGGTGAAGAACCGGTTGGCCTCACCCTTGGCGTCGAAGTGCGGCACCGTGTACTTCTCGAGCAGCGTCGGCAGCTGCGTGCCCTGGTGCGCGAAGTGGGGACGCGTGTCCTCCAGCGTGGACCAGACCACGTGCTTCAGACCGGCCTTCTTCGCCGCGCGGGCGGAGGTCTCCGCCTGGTCGAGCTCCATCTGCGCCCGCGTGCGCGCCGCTTCCTCCTCGGGCGTGCGCTGGACCCAGAAGTTCGTGACCACGTAGGCGCCATACGCGCCTTCGAATGCGCGCAGCACGCTGGCCTCGTCGTCGAGATCGGCCACCACGACCTCCGCACCGCGCGCCGCCAGCTCCTTCGCCGCAGGGGACTCGACGTCGCGGGTCAGCGCACGAAGGCTGAACGGTCCCTGCGGGTCGTCGAGGATCGCACGGGCCAGACCACCGCCCTGCGAACCGGTCGCTCCCACCACGGCAATGATCTTCTTGTCGGTCATCGGGTTTCCTGCCTCTCTCGTCGGATGTTCGCCGAACGAGTTCCAGGTTGTCCCTCTTTTCCGTGCGGCACCTCGCCACACCGTGGGTACCCACGGCGGGGGACGGCACGGGCTGTCACAGCCAGCCGCGCTCGTCGGCGACCCGCAGCGCTTCCATCCGGTTGCGCGTCCCCGTCTTGGCGATCGCCGCCGACAGGTAGTTGCGCACCGTGCCCTCCGACAGGTACAGCGTGGCCGCGATCTCGGCCACCGAGACCCCCGACCGGGCGGCAATCAGCACGTCGCGCTCGCGCGCGGTGAGCGGCGACTCCCCCGCCGCCAGCGTCGCGACGGCCAGCGCCGGATCCACCACGCGCTCACCGGCGACCACGCGGCGGATCGCGTCGGCCAGCGTCTCGGCCGGGGCGTCCTTCACCACGAACCCGACGGCGCCCGCCTCCATCGCGCGCCGCAGGTAGCCCGCCCGCCCGAACGTGGTCAGCATGACCACGCGACAGCCCGGCGCTTTCTTGGCGAGCACGGCCGCCGCGGCCAGCCCGTCGAGGCCCGGCATCTCGATGTCCAGCAGCGCGACGTCCGGCTGCTCCGCCAACGCCGCGTCCACCACCTGGTCACCGCGGCCGACCGACGCGACGACCGCGAAGTCGTCCTCCAGCTCCAGCAGGGCGCACAACGCCTGGCGCACCAGGGCCTGGTCGTCGGCGAGCAGCAGGCGGATCGTCATGCCGGCGCTCCGTTCATCGAACGCGGCGCGGGCATCGACACGCACAGCCGCCACCCCCGCGGCTGCACCGGCCCGGCCTCCATCCGCCCGCCGGCCTCGGCGACGCGTGAGCGCAACCCGTCCAGACCGTTGCCGGCAGCAGCCACCGCGCCCACTCCGTCGTCGCGCACTTCCACCTCCGAAGCCGAAATCCTGACGGTGCAGCTCGTCGCGCGGGCGTGGCGCGCGACGTTGGTCAGCCCCTCCCGCACGACCCAGCCGAACAGCTCCTGGTGCGCGCCGTCGACCACGTCCGTCGCCGTGGGCAGGTCGGCCGTGACGCCCGACGCGCGCAGGAGCTCGCGGCCGCGCGCCAGCTCACCGGCCAGGGTCACGTCGGGACTGCCCGACACGGCCGCGCGCACGTCGGCGAGCGCTTGGCGCGAAAGGCGTTCCACCTCGCCGATCTCCTCGAACGCGCGTTCCGCGTCCGTCTTCCCGAGCCGGCGGGCGAGATTGCTCTTCACGGTGATCGCGGTGAGCGAGTGGCCGAGCAGGTCGTGCAGGTCGCGCGAGATCCGGGCCCGCTCGGCCTCGGCCGCGAGCCGCTGTACCTCCGCGCGCGCCTCGACCAGCGCCCGGTTCGCCCGGACCGCCTCGGAGAAGGCGTAGACCATCAGTGCGGTGAACACGAGCGCGATGGCCTGCGACCACGCCGGCCCGGAGTGCCACGGCCGCACGGCCGGCGGCACCACGATCGCCGCCAGTCCGGCCCCCAGGAGCACCGCCACCGCCGCCCGGCCACGCAGCAACCGCATCAGAAACGCCACGACGACCGCGGCCAGGAAAAACGCGTCGGCCTGCGCGAAGGGCAACGCGGCGAGGAACAGCACCGCCTGCGCGCACAGCGACCACCAGAACACCCGCGGGGCCACGCGGTCCGCGGCGATCGCGGCCACCACGTAACAGCAGCTGAACAACCCCACGAGCACGCAGCCCACCACCGCGGTGGTGCCGCCGCGCGGCACCAGGCCGGCCACGGTCACCGCCGGGTACACGAGCATGCCGGCGTCGAGGACGAACCTGCGCCGCCCGAGCACCCAGCGATCGACGTTGTCGTCCACGTCGGGCACGCTACCGGGATCGTGGTCAGGACCGCGCGAACAACGAGCGGACGTGCCGCCCGTTGACGATCAGCACCACACCCAGCAGGAGCAGCGCGCACGCGCCCTGCTCGGCTCGCAGCCACACCGGGAACGCGCCGGGCAGTGCCGCGATGACGACCAGCGCCACCAGCATGATCGCGGTGACCAACCGCAGCCGCAGGTAGGCGCGGCGCGAGCCCTTGCTCGTCCGGAGGGTGAAGGACAACGTGAGCAGGGCACTGGCCACGACGATCACCGTCCGCACCCACACGGCGTCGGTGACCATCGCGGAGTTGTTCCGCAGCAGGACCACCGCTCCGACGGTGAGCACGCTGAGCGTGAGGTAGGCGATGACGAGCAGTCTCGTGGTGCGGAAGGCCGAGAGGCTGCGCGGGTGGTTGAGGTTTTCGTGGGACACGGCGGCGGATCCGGCGTTCATGACTGTCCTTTCCGGACGGTGTGGAGTGCTCCCCTTGTGCTCCACTCATCCTGGGCGCACGCGCCGGCTCGCAGCAGTGAGCCGGCGCGTGAAGCGCCCATGACATTTGTCAGGAATCCGACGGCGGCCCCGTTTCCGTCAGCTTGCCGTCGGCGAGCGTGAGCCAGCGGCCGAGGCCCAGGTCGGCGAGGAAGCGGTCGTCGTGGCTCACGACCACGAACGCGCCCTGGTACGCGTTGAGCGCGCCGGTGAGCTGCTCCACGCTGGCGAGGTCGAGGTTGTTCGTGGGCTCGTCGAGCAGGAGCAGCTGCGGCGCCGGCTCCGCGCACAGCACGCACACCAGCGTCGCCCGCAGCCGCTCGCCACCCGAGAGCACGCCGACCGGCAGGTGCGCCCGCGGTCCGCGGAACAGGAAGCGGGCGAGCAGGTTCATCAGGTCGGCCTCGGGCAGCTGCGGCGCGGCCGCGCGCAGGTTCTCCGCCACGGTGCGGTCGTCGTCCAGCAGGTCGAGGCGCTGCGAGAGGTACGCGACGCGGCCGTCGGCCCAGGTCAGCAGCCCGCTGTCGGGTTCGAGCAGGCCCGCGATGAGCCGCAGCAATGTCGACTTGCCGACTCCGTTGGCGCCGATCAACGCGATCCGCTCCGGCCCGCGGATCGCCAGCGTCGCGCCTTCACCGGCGAACAGCTCCCGCACGCGCAGGCGCTCGCCGTGGAACACCGTGCGCCCGGCGGGCACCGCGGTGTCGGGCAGCTCCAGCACGATCGTGTCGTCCTCGCGCGCGGCGCGGTCGGCTTCGTCGAGCCGGGCCTTGGCGGCGCCGAGCCGCTGGGAGTGCATGTCGTTGGCCTTGCCGGCCGACGACTCCGCGCGCCGCTTGATGTTGCCGAGCGCGATGCGCGGGATGTCGGAGCCGGTGCGGGCGCCGGTGGACGCCCGCCGCGCCGCGCGCTCGCGGGCCTGCTGCAGCTCGCGTTTCTCGCGCTTGACCTCCTGCTCGGCCGAGCGCACGTTCTTCTCCGCGACCTCGCGCGCGGCCTTCTTCGCGCCCTCGTACTCGGTGAAGCTGCCTCCGAACAGCCGCAGCGAACCGTGGCCGAGCTCGGCGATCCGGTCCATGCGGTCGAGCAGGTCTCGGTCGTGGCTGACCAGCAGCAACGTGCCCTTCCAGTCGCCGAGCACGGCGTGCAGGCGGCGCCGGGAGCCGCGGTCGAGGTTGTTGGTGGGCTCGTCGAGCAGCAGCACGTCGGGCTGTTTCAGCAGCTGCGCGGCCAGGCCGAGCGACACGATCTGGCCGCCGCTGAGGGTGTCGAGCCGGCGGTCGAGCCCGACGTCGCCGAGCCCGAGCCGGTCGAGCTCCGCGCGGGCGCGCTCCTCGATGTCCCAGTCGCTGCCGACTTTCGCGAAGTGCTCTTCGCTCGCGTCACCGCCTTCGATGGCCGCGAGCGCGCGCACGATCGGCGCGATCTCCAGCACCTCGGCCACGGTCGGCTCGCCGGCCAGCGGCAGCGTCTGCGGCAGGTAGCCGAGCACGCCGTCGGCGGTTACCGAACCGGCGAGCGGGTGGAGCTCGCCGGCGATGAGCTTGAGCAGGGTGCTCTTGCCGGCGCCGTTGGGCGCGACGAGACCGGTGCGACCCGGCCCGAGCGTGAAGGACAGGTCTTCGAAGACGGGGGTGCCGTCGGTCCAGGAAAAGGACAGGCCGGTGGCGACGACGGAGATCTTGGACATGACAGGACTCTCAAGCTGCGATGCGGGCGTGCGTGAGCCGCCCGGAGAACGACAGGGCAGGGTTTGAAGGAGGAGACGAAAAAGTGCGGTGTCGCGGCGGTCGAAAACCGACCGTGCGCACCGCTGTCGTCGCCGGATTCACCCGGAGATGTCGTCCTCAGCCACCATCGCGGTGGTCAACTCCCTGGAAACTCGTCCTGCAAGTTCCCCGCGATCGTATCAGCCGAGAGCCGCGCGCGCCGTCACCCGTCCGTCGCGAATGGACGGACGGGTGACGAACGCCGAGGTCAGGAGGTCTTCGGCCGGTGGCCGGGCTCCTGGTGCGGGAAGCTCTGCTGCGTGGTCGGGATGGGCGGCAGCTTGAACTGGCTGACCTCGTACTGGGCGAGGTTGTACTGGCCCGTGGTGTCGGGCAGCGTCGGCGCGTGCTTGGTCGCGTCGTGGAACCGGAACGCCGAGGTGAGGTCGCCCACGGTGCGGCGGCGCCAGTCGGTGATGTTGGTTTCGCGCACGCCGGTCACGTGCTCCAGCAGCCGCAGCTGCGAGGTGTGGTCGGACAGCTCCGAGCACACCCAGCCGCCGACGGTCCACGGCGACACGATGATGCACGGCACGCGGAAGCCGAGGCCGGTGGGCAGCCCGGCGCCGTCGACACCGGTCACCGACGTCTTGAACACGAACTCACCCGGGGTGCCGGGCTTCGGCGTGGGCGGCACGACGTGGTCGAACAGGCCGTCGTTCTCGTCGTAGGACAGGATGAACGCCGTCTTGGCCCACACGTCGGGGTTGGCCGCGATGGCGTCGATCTTGCCGGCGACGAAGGTCGCACCGGCGGCGGGCAGGCCGGCCGGGTGCTCGTCGAAGCCCGCCGGCGGCAGGATCCAGCTCACGGTGGGCAGCTGGTCGTGGGCCGCGTCGTACTCGAACTGGCCGAGCGGCTGCGGGTTCATGCACTTCTCGAACAGGTCGTCGCCCGGCTTCGCGTTGAAGTACTGGGCGATGTGCTGGATCGCGGCGAGCCCGGTGACCGAACCCGGCTGGTGGTAGACCTTCCAGCTCACGCCGGCCTCGGTGAGGCGCTCGGGGTAGGTCTTGAACGAGTACTGGCCGTTGGGCGCGCTCGTGGTGAGCGACGGGCCACCGAAGTCGCCCGCGGCGTCGATCGTCCCGGCCATCCACATGTGCCGGTTCGGGCCCGTGGGGCCGAGCACCGAGCAGTGGTAGGAGTCGAGGATCGTGAACGCGTCGGCCAGCGCGTACTGGAACGGGATGTCCTCACGGGTGAAGTAACCCATGGTGTACTGGCCGTTGGTCTCGCCGTCGGCGGCGCGGTGGGCGGGCAGCCACTGGTCGTTCTTGCCGCCGTTCCAGGCCTGGTGCTGCACGGCCCACTCGTGGCTCGTCGACGGGATCGCCTGCGCGGCGGTCGACTTCGTGTCCAGGTGGTAGGGCAGCAGGTAACCCTTGGGGTTCTTCGTGTCCTTCTGGTAGAAGACCGAACTGCCGTCCGCCTGGCGTGCGACGTGGGGGTCGCCGAAGCCGCGGACGCCGGACAGCGTGCCGTAGTAGTGGTCGAAGCTGCGGTTCTCCTGCATCAGCATCACGACGTGCTTGATGTCGGAGATCCGGCCGTTCTTCGGGGCGGGGGAAGCGATCGCCTTGCGAACGTTGGCTGGCAGCGCCATCGCGGCGGCGGCGAGACCGCCCGCGGCGGCCGCGGAACCCAGGAGGCGTCTGCGCGTGAAACCGTTGCCCTGGTCGGTGTTCTCGGTCATCGAGGTCCTTTCGGGGTGGGAGCCACGAGGAACACTCGTCCGCCGCGGTAAGCCGTTCGCCCAGGAGTGGATGAGCAGTGGCTGAACTTCGGCCGAACTCGCCATGGCGCAGTGACGTGCGTAACTCGATTTCCGGACGAAGCGGTGAAACCGGACGTAGGATGCGTCCACTGTGGAGTGTCATTTTTCCCGTCAGCGGAACGGCCGGCGGTTGCTAGGGTGCCGGTGTGAATCGCACAATCGCGGTGAACTACCCCGCGCCGATCCCGGTCGGCCACGTCGTCGAGGTGACGGAGTTCGCGGACACGCGCCCCGAGAAGAAGCGCCGCGGGTTCGACATGAGCGAGGCCTTCCGGCACCCGGTGCTGTTCGACCGGACCACCGGGATCCGCTACCTGAACCACGTCCACGCGGCCACGGGCGGCAATGGCGGGAACACGTTCACCCCGGTGCTCTACCCGGTAGTCCCCCGACCGGACCTCGCGGTGTCGGCCGTCTGGCTGGGCACCGTGGTGGCGTGCGCGCTCGTGATGAACGAGGGGCTGAACGGGCAGCACACCACGTTGGTGCTGGCGCCGGCCTGACAGGTCAGCCGGCCGGGCCTGCGGCCCGCGCCGAGCTCGGGGGAGATCGTGCGCGCGGTTTCAGGCGGAGCGCAGGTTGGTGGCGAAGTCGCCGTCGCCGGCGCGGCGGTCGAGGTCGGTGAGCTCGCTCCTCGGCCTTGACCACGCCTTCGTTGGCGACTTCGGCTTCGGCCGGCCTCGCCGTCGTCCAACGCCTCGGCAAGGCCCAGGTCGGCCACAAGACCATGGTCGACGCGATGGCCCGGCCGCCACGGCCCTGTCCGAAGAGGCCACCCGCGCCGACCCCCTGCCCACCGCGCGGCGCTCCGCCGCTGACGCCGCGGACGCGGGCGCCGCCTCGACCGCCCAGCTGCTGGCCAAACGCGGCCGGGCGAGCTACGTCGGCGAAACGCCCGCGGCGTCACCGATCCGGGGGCGCTGGCGGTCGCGTTGTTCTTCGAAGCGGCCGCCTAGGGTCCTTTGTGGAGATCCGTGTGCGCTGGTCTTCTTGACGTTCCCTTGTGGAAGATCAGGGCATGGCCGGGGCCTGGCGGGGGCCCATGGCCGCGCCGGCGATGACCAGGACGGCGCCCACCAGGAGGAGGATCGGGCCGAGGCCCAGGGAGGGGAAGTTGCCCCAGTAGAGGGTGGCGATGCCGGCGACGTGGAGGATCAGCATGACGGCCGCGCGGCCGCTGAAGACCGTGCGGTACCACCAGAAGCTCGCCCGCGTGAGTTCGCGGCTGCGGATGCCGCTCAGCAGGAACGCCGAGCGTTTGGCCCGGAGCGCGCCGAGCGTCCACGGCAGCACCGACGCGGCGGTCGCGGCGGTGATCAGGAAGGCGAGGAACTGCACGTACGTCGCCGCGAAGCCGGAGGCGGCCGCGTTGTCGCTGGCGGCCTTCACGAGGTCGAGGAAGGTCATCGTCACCGACTGAGTGCCGTTGGTGAAGGTGATCCACGAGACGCCGAACAGCGCGACCAGCTCCAGCACCACGCCGAGCACGGCCGGGATCGCGCCGAGGCCGGGCTGGGTCAGTGGACCGGCCGCCTGGCCCGGCTGCTGGGGAAAGCCCTGTGGCGGCTGCGAGAACGGCTGCTGCGGAGCGCCCCACTGCTGCGGCTGCCCGTGCTGCGGGAGGGGTTGCTGGTAGCCCGGCGGTAGGTCGCCGGCCTGCTGCGGGTACCCGGCCGGGCCCGCCTGCGGGTAGCCCGGCTGAGCGGGCTGCCCTTGCGGCGGGGTGCCCCACTGCTGCGGCTGACCGTGCTGGGGCAGGGGTTGCTGGTAACCGGGCTGCGGGTACCCGGCCTGGTTCGGCTGCGGGTAACCCGGCTGGCCCGGTTCCCCTTGCGGCTGCGCGTAACCCGGCTGCGACCCGGCGGCCTGGCCGAACCCCTGCTGCGCCTGGCCGGTCTCGGGATGCCACTGCGGCGGCTGACCCGGCTGTCCCGGCGCCGGATACCCCGCCGGGCCCCCCTGCTGACCTTGCGGATAACCCTGCGGTTGCTGACCCCCTGGGTGGCTCATGATCCAGGATCGTAGCCGCCCCCGGGGGATTCCACCGAGTCGTCAGGACAATGGCTTGTCGAGCACCGCTTTGAGGTTGCTGAACGTGTCGATGGAGTACCTGCCGTGGTAGCGGCCCATGCCGCTTTCGCCGACGCCGCCGAACGGGAGTTCCGGCGCGACGAGGTGCAGCACCGGCATGCCGAACGTCACCGCACCGGAGGAGGTTTCGGTGAGGATGCGCTGTTTGACCTCTTCGGACCCCGTGAAGGCGTACAGCGCCAACGGTTTGTCGCGGCCCGTGATGAACGTGATGGCGTCGTCCAAAGACGACACGGCCAGCACGGGCAGGATCGGCCCGAAGATCTCCTCGCCCATCACGGGTGCGTCGGGCGCCACCTCGGCGAGCACGGTCGGTGCGATGAACTTGGCGTCGCGGTCCGTCTGACCGCCGGTGACCACGCGGCCGCTGGCCAGGAGCTGCGACAGCCGGTCGAAGTGCCGGGTGTTCACGATGCGCCCGTAGTCGGGGCTCGCCGCCGGGTCGTCGCCGAACTTCGCCCGCAGCGCCTCCGTCAGCAGTGGTTCGAGGCGCGCCGCCGTGTCGCCGATGGCCAGCACGTAGTCGGGCGCGACGCAGGTCTGGCCGGCGTTCATGAACTTCGTGTCCACGATCCGCTGCGCGACCACCTTGAGGTCGACGTCGGTGTCCACGATCACCGGGCTCTTGCCGCCCAGCTCCAGCGCCACCGGCGTGAGGTGCTTCGCGGCGGCGGTCATCACGATCCGCCCGACGACGCCGTTGCCCGTGTAGAAGATGTGGTCGAAGTGCTGCTCCAGCAGCTCCGTCGTCTCCGGGATCGCGCCCTCCACCACGGCCACGGCCTCGGGGTCGAGGTACGCCGGCACGTGGCGCGCGATGGCGGCCGACACCGTCGGTGAAAGCTCGCTCGGCTTCACGACGGCGGCGTTGCCCGCGGCGAGCACCCCCACCAGCGGCGCCAGCGCGAGGTGCAGCGGGTAGTTCCACGGCCCGATGATCAACGCCACGCCCAGCGGCTCCCGCACCACGCGCCCTTCGGCGGGCAGCAACCGCTCCGGCAGCCCGGCGGGTTGCGGCGCGAGCCACTCGTCGAGGTGTTCCAGGGTGTCGTCGACCTCGTTGACGATGAACATCAGCTCGGTGCGCCGGGCCTCGGTGGCGTTCTTCGCGAGGTCGGCTTGCAAGGCGGCGAGGAAGTCGTCCTCCTGCTCCAGCAGCATGCGCTTCAACGCGCCGAGCTGCTCGCGCCGCCACGACAGCGGCTTGGTGCGGCCGGAGGCGAACGACTTGCGCAGGCGGGAAACCACGTCCGGGATCATGATCACGACCCTACTGTGTTGTCAGTTGCCAATCCGACCACAGTTGCGGCGGGGCGACCGCGGCAGCCACTCGGCGCGCCCGGACCCGCGTGGCACGAGGATCGTCGACAACTCACCCGGCGTCTCCGACATCCGCACCTGGTCGGTCACGCCCTGGTAGAGCCCCAGCGGCGTCTCGGCCGTGAACGTCTCCGGGTCGACATACGCGTGCAGCTCACCGGTGCCGGCGACCGTGCGCGAGTACTCCTTGTCGAACACACCCAGGCTGATGATCCACAACGCGATGCGCGTCAGCGAGATGTGGATGCGGTAGCTGCCGCCTTCGGTCGCCCGGCGCATCAACGCGGCGCAAATCCCGGTGGTGGCCAGCCACGGCACGAGGTAGTCGTTGACCACGCCGATGTGCGGCAGCACGGGCTGGTCCGGCGAGCCCTCCAGCGTCATCATCCCGGCGACGCACCCCGCCGTCTGGTCGAAGCCCACGCGCTGCGCCCACGGCCCGCGCTCGCCGTGCAGCGACACGGTCGTGTGGATGATCCCCGGCCGGAGCTCCGCCGCGCGCTGGGCGGACAACCCGAGCCCAGCGACGAGGCCCGGCCGGCGGTTGGCGTAGAAGACATCCGCGCCCCGCACCAGCTCGTGCACCTTCGCCAGCGCCGTCTTGTCCCGCAGATAGTCCACTGTGGCCGATCGGACGCCGACGTTCGCCGTCGAGTACGTCACCGGGTTCTCCCACTCGGTGGGACGCCACAGGTTCAGCGCGTCGGCACCGTGCTGCGCCAGCGCGCGCCCGATGGCGGCGCCGGCGATCACGTGTCCCATACCCAGCGCGCGCACGCCGTCGAGCGGCTGACGAGCGCCCTCCGACAGCGGTTCGGGGTCGGAGTCGCCGATCTTCTCGATCTCGATCAACGGCAGGTCCGCGAGCACGTCGCGGTATTGGCGCGTCTGGAGGAACTCCTCCGTGCTGCGCACCATCGGCATCACGAGCCCCGCGTCGGCGCCGGCCTCCTCCAGGTCGAGGGCGTTCCAGCGGGCGACGGCGTTGGCCACGGCGGGTTCGTCGTCGTAGGTGCGCAGGAGCTTGAGCGTGGCGGACTTGAGCTTGGGGTAGATGTCGAGCGGCATCACCCAGCGGCCGTCGCCGGCACGGTAGAACTTGAGCGTGAACGGGCTGCCCGGGTCGGCCGTGTTGGTGGGCGGCAGGCCGTTGATCAGCTCCCACTTCTTGTCGTAGAACGGGCACAGCCGGTGCGGCGCCGTGCGAACGTCCATGCTGATGTCCTGGCCCGGCCCACCGCGGTGGCGCCACAACGCGGCCAATGCCACGGACTTCGCGACGAGCCCGATCGCCGGCGCCGCGCCCAGCCGTACCGCGCTCGGCACGATCGGGTCCGCGCCGAGGAACTCGACGCTGCCACCACAGTCCTTTTCGGACAGTCCGGCGTCGGCCAGCACTTCGGCCAGCGCGGCGTGGATGTCGAACCGGTCGTCGGCCTCGGAACGGATGGGGTTGGCGAGCGCTTCGCGGATGCGGTCGGTGACGGTCATCGCTGCTCCTGTCCCGGTGTGGTCCCCAACGCCCTCATCACGGCGATCTGCTTCTCGTCCCGGGCCTTCGCCAGCTCGTCGATCGTGCCGCCGAAGTCCTCCGACTGGGCGCTCAGCAGCGCGACGGTCGGTTCGTCCAGGTCCGGCGTGCCCAGCTGGCCCCAGCGTTTCTGCAGGCCAGGGCCCAGGTGCTCGAGGAAGTGCGGCAGCCCGCCGGCCCCGCCGCCCAGGTGGAAGCTCAGGAACGGCCCGCTCACCGCCCACCGCTGCCCGAGCGAGGACGTGACCACCTCGTCGAGCTGCTGCTCGGTGACCACCCCCTCGGCGACCAGGTGCACGCACTCGCGGAAGATCGCGGCCTGCAGGCGGTTCGCGACGAACCCGGGCACCTCCTTCGCCAGCACGATCGGCTTCTTGCCCAGGCTTTCGTAGAACTCGACGGCCCGCGCCACGTTCTCCGCCGACGTCTTCTCCCCCGGCACGACCTCCACCAGCGGAATCAGGTGCGGCGGGTTGAACGGGTGCCCCACCACGAGCCGTTCCGGCTGCTTCAGCGCCGTGGCGATGTCCGTGGCGGGGATGCCCGACGTGGACGTCAACAGCAGGGCGTGCGCCGGAGCGTGCGCTTCGATCGTGCTGAAGATCTGGTGCTTCAGATCGAGCCGTTCGGGCCCGTTCTCCTGCACGACGTCGGCCTGCGCGACCGCCGTCGCGAGGTCCGGTTCGAAGCGCACCGCCAAGTCGTCTGCCGGCAAGCCGAGTTCCCGCAACGCCGGCTTCAGCTCCTCCAGCCCGGCGCGCACGGTGTCCTCGACGCCGGGCGCCGGGTCGCTGACCGTCACGTCCAGGCCGCGCGAGGCCATCAGCCCCGCCCAGGACACGCCGATGACCCCGCCACCGACGATGGTCGCCTTCATGGTTTCCCCTCAAGCCAGGTAGTCGTGCACGACCGCGAGCCGGCCGAGCGTGAGGTCGGTCAGGAGGTGGCCGGCCGACACGATCTCCAGCACCGGCAGGTCGGCCAGCGGCGCCAGCGCGTGGGCCACGAGGTGCAGCCGCGCGGGCCGGTCCAGGCGCCCTTGATCGTCACGTCGGTGATCTGGCTGCGCGCGAGCTCGCAGATGCGCGGGCGCCCGTCGTAGCCGGGCACGATCTTGAGCATGAACGTCGGCGCGGTCAGCTCCGCACGCGCCTGGGCTTCGTCGAGCGTGCGGTGCTTGTACCCCATCGTGGCGAGCGCGACCTGGATCGAGCCGTAGTCGAGCGAGCCGACGAGGGTGTCGGAATCGGTGTACAGCCTGGGTTTGCCGAGCTTCTTCGGGTACGCGGCGACCTCGCGGCCGCTCGCGATGGCGGGCAGGCTGTCCACGTACATGCCGAGGGTGAACTCACCGGCTTCGTCGCCGTGGCGCACCATCGCGACCTGGCCCGACTCGGTGTAGTCGCCGAGGCCGGTCACGTCGGGCATGCGCATCACCTCGAACCGCACCAGCGGCTCGTCGACGACCAGCGGTTCCGGCACGAGCGCCCGCAGCGCCGCCGGATCCGTCCGGTAGGTGATGTTCACGTATTCGCGGTCGGTGAAGCGGTAGGGCCCGCGCGGGAAAGCCGGCGCGGCCAGGGGCGTGGTGAGCTGGGCGAGGACCTCGTCCTCACGCATGAGCGACTTCCCGCAAGATCACGAACCGCAATCTACCTGCGACTTTCCGCCGCCGCATCTCGATGGCGGGCATGATGGGCGCCATGGCCGCACCGACCTTCGACTTCGACGCCGAGCTCCAGCGCTACCAACCGCTGCTGCGCGAGGCCGCCGCCGTGGGACCCGGCGACACCGTGCTCGACCTCGGCTGCGGCAGCGGGGCGACCACCCGCGAAGCCGCCCGCCTCGCCGTGCGGGGCTCCGCGCTCGGTGTGGACGTCTCCGCGCCCCGCGTGGAGGCCGCGCGCCGGCTCGCGGTGGCCGAAAACGTCACCAACGTGCGGTTCGAGCTGGCCGACGCGCAGACGCATCCGTTCCCCGACGCGCACTTCAGTCTTGCCTTCAGCCGGCTCGGCACCATGTTCTTCGCGAACCCGGTCACCGCGTTCGCCAACGTCGCCCGCGCGCTGAGGCCGGGCGGGCGGCTGGTGCAGCTCGTGTGGCAGGCGCGCGACCGGCAGGAGTGGGTGTCGGAGATCAGCCGGGCGGTCGGCAACCCGCCGGTGCCGCACACCAGCCCGTTCACCCTCGGCGACCCCACTGTGGTCCGCGAAGTGCTGACCACAGCGGGGTTCTCCGACGTGCAGCTCACCGGCTTGTCCGAACCCCTTTACTACGGCCCGGATCCCGCGACCGCCGCCGACGTCGTGCGGCCGTTGCAACTGGTCAGCACCGCGCTCGACCCGCTCGACGAAAGCGAGACTTCGCGAGCGCTCGACCGGCTTCGCGAAGTCATGGCCGAACACCACACCGCCGACGGCGTGTGGCTCGGCTCCCGCGCGTGGCTCATCACCGCGCGCCGAGGCGCCTAGAAGCCCGCCAACCCGTCCGGAGTGCCGACACCCGTCGGGGCGTCGTAACCGGCGGCGGCGACGCACAGGTAGTCGCCACCGCACTTGTGCCCGCCGGAGAGCCGGTCGTTGGAGCCCTCGGTGACGTCGAAGAAGTGCGCCGCCGCGGCGTAGACCGTGGCCGCGGACGTGGTGCCCGCGTGGCCGGCCCGGGCGATCAGGCCGGCGACGAACGGCGCCGACGCGCTCGTGCCGTCCGCGGTGAACCAACCGCCGGCCGGCCCGAAGTAGAGCGACAACTGCTCGGCGACGGCGGAAACGTCCGCGACCGTGCGGTTGCGGCAGTGCGTGTCCTTCTGCCACGCGGGTTTCGCGACGTAGGCGGAGCAGCCGCTGCCGCCCGAGACCCACGCCGTTTCCGAGAAGCCACGCGGCGACGAGTCGTGCGCGAGCACCGTGCCGCCGACAGCCACCACGTTCGGCAGCACCGCCGGATAGCTCGCGGCGGTGTACCCCGCGTCACCCGAGGAGACGACGGTGGTGACGCCCGGGTGCTGGTAGCTGGCCGCGTAGGCGAGCGAAACACCGCTCTCGCGTCCGCCGTAGCTGTTGCTCACGATCTTCGCGCCGAGCCGCACGGCCGTGTCCTCCGTGGCGGCCAGGTCCGGGAACTGCGGGCTGTCGCCCTCCACCACCAGGATCCGGCACGACGGACACGCCGCCGACACCATCGATACGTCCAGTGTGGACTCCAGGTTCCAGCCGAACTCCGTCCCGGGCAACGGCGCGGCCTCACCACGTTGGTTCACCTTGCGGAAGCAGCCGGTGTCCGAAGTGCACGGTGGCAGCCCGTACTGCGCGCGGTAGGTGTTGAGGTCCTGCTCCAGCGTCGGCGAGTCGTAGGCGATGGAGATCGCCACGAGGTCGCCCGGACCGGCCTCGGCGGGAAGCCGGTACGCGGCCGCGAGGTCCGTGGCGCCCCAGCCGTCCGGAACGTCGGCCGCCGCGGCGGAGGTGGGTGGGACGTAGCTGCTCAGACACCGTGCCAAGGTCGGGCCGACGGCGCCGCAGGCCGTGCGGGGTCCGGTGACGGCGTCCGCCGAAGCGGTGGTGGCTGTGGTGGAGGCGAGCGCCGCCCCCAGGATCGCCGTGACGGCGAGGATTCTGCTGAACCGATCGAGCACGGTGGACACTCCCCTCAGAAGTTCACGTGGTAGGCGGCGGTGAGCGTCTCGGCGACGGTGCTGCCACCCGCGTCGGCAGCCGACACTCGGAGCGCGACGTCCGTCCCGTCAGCACCCTCCGGCGCCACCGAGTAGGCCGCGTGGAAGGTTCCTCCCGGGCCGGGCGTGACGGTGGCGTCCTGCCAGGTCGTGCCGCCGTCGGTGGAGAACTGCACGATCGCCGTCGAGACGGCACTGCTCGCCGCGCCTTGCATGCGGGCGAAGGTGATGTCGAGCGCCTGCGCGCCGTGCGGGGTGGAGCCGTCGACGCCGAGGCCGCCGACCGCGTACGTCGGCATGAGCAGCGGTTCCAAGCCACACGCGGTGTCGGGCGCCTCGCCCTTGCTGACGCGGCAGATGAACGGCGCCGGCAGCACCGGGCCGTCGACGTGCTGCGAACGCCACGACCATTCCGTGTGTGTCGCGGTCGAAAGCGCGAAGAACGGTCCGCTGTGCGTCGCGTCCACGGTCAACCCGAGCGTGCTCGGTGTGGCGCCCACGGTCTGCGTGAACTGCACTTGCTCGCCCGGTGCGCCTTCCGCGACGACCGCGCCGTCCTGGGTGAACCGGTAGTGGCCGGAGAAGGTGTCGCCGGGCTCCCCGTAGAGGCCGGTGCCCGTGTGGCCGGGTTCGTTGTCGGTGAAGGGCACGAGGTCGAACGACACGTCGTCGCCGTCGCGCACGGCGCCGGGGACGAGCATCGAGCTCTGCGGAACGGGCGTGCCTGCCACGGTCGCCCCGGCCGGGTGCAACGGGAATTCGTTGTAGCCCTCGGTTTTGCGCTGCCCGCCGGTGTAGACCTCGGTGGTCGCGCGCTGGGCGCCGTACCAAGCCTCCAACCCGCCTTCGGTGCGGAAGTACTTGGCCGTGCCGCCGAACCACATCAGGTCGGGTGCCGCCTGCACGTACTCGATCTGGTGCCGGGGCAGCGCGATCGGCACGGACGGGCGGCTGCTCACGGTCTCGAACGTGAACATCCCGCTGCGCTGGTGGCGTCCGAGCGAGGAAACCTCGGAGTAGTAGCTCGCGTCCACTGTGGCCACGTCGGCGTCGGTCACCGGGTAGCGCTGCTTCGGAATGGTGCCACTGCTGGCCTTCTGCAGCCAGTACTCGTACGGCGTGCCGGTGCCGGGCGCCGAGACGAGGTGCGCGTACGGGTAGGTCTGCAGCTCACCGATCCGCACGGCCTTCGCGACCGGCGAGATCCACATCGGCACACCGGGGCCGGCGTCGTAGTCGAAGGTGACCGCCGGCCCGGTTTTCGCGGCGCGGCGGACGAAGAACCCGTTGTCGTCCAGGAGCGCCGGACGCGGGGTGACCCAGGTGACCTTGCTGGTCGCCTTCGCGGCATCCATCCGCACGGTCGCGTCGGCCTTCACCGTGAACTCGGGGTTCACGACCTCCCGCACCCCGCTGACGCTGCCGTCGGCCGCGGTGGTGAAGAAAACGCTGACGGCGCTGTAGTTCCCGGCGGGCACGCTGTACTTCGCCGTGCCGTCGTAGAAGAAGTTCACGGCCTCGTTCTCGTCGAGCAGGGTCGAGTCGTCGAGGTCGGTGAGCAGCGAGATGCCGGTGTCGGACGGGGTGCCGTCGGCTTCGTTCCCGGCGAGGGTGAGCGTGTTCAGCACGCTGCGGGGCTGCGCCTTCGCCGGCGCCCCGTACGTCACACCGTTCGCGAACAGGCCGCGGCCGCCGAAGGCGCCACGGGCGCGATCCTCCGTGTACTGCTTCGCCAGCTGCGCACCGAAGTTCCGCGCGGCCGCGCGGTCGAACGTGCGCGTCGGCGTGGTCACGTGGTCGGTCGTGGCTTTGTCGACGTCGAACAGGCCGAGGTCCAGGCCCTTCCCCAGATAGGGCACCGCGGTCGCGGGGATCTCGTAGTTCCGTCCGCCGAGGCCGAGGTGCACCAACGACCTCGCGGGGCCCTTGGCGGCGGTCGGGACCACGTCGTCGCTTTCCCGGCCGCCGCCGAGGTCGTGGACCGTGACGACGTCGCCCGTGATGAGCAACGCCGTTCTGTCGTGTGGTTGTCCTGCTTGCGGTTGTGTCACTTGCGGCGCTGCTGCTGCGACCCCTGCCCCTGTCGCGACGAGCGCCACGACCCCCAGCAAGGTCAAAGGTTTACGCACACACACCTCCAGTAGGGAACGGATCACCCGCTACCTACGTGAAGGGCCCGGCGGAGGTTCCACCGCCGGTTCGAATTGCTCCGTTCGGCCCAGCGATCAGGTCACCGAGTAGTCCGACGCGCGGAAGCGCCGGGTCCGCCGCCAGAACTCCACGGTGCCCGCCGGCCACAGCACGGTGTTGCGGCCGGACTTCGGGTCCTGGTACCAGCTGCGGCACCCGCCCGTCTGCCAGACGGTGGCGGCCATCCGCGAGTCGAGCCAGTCGTTGAACGCGTCCTGCACCTCGGCGCGCACCTCGAACGCCTTGGCGCGGCGCAGGCGGCGCAGCGCGGCGACCACATAGGACGCTTGCGCCTCGATCATGAACACCTGGGAGTTGTGACCCAGCCCCGTGTTCGGGCCGACCATGAGGAACAGGTTGGGGAACCCGGCGACGGTCGTGCCGAGGTAGGCCTCGTTGCCCTTGCTCCACGCGTCGGCGAGCGTGCGGCCGCCGCGGCCTTCGACCTCGAACCGGATGGTCTGCTGCGTGTCGAAGCCGGTGCCGTAGATGATCACGTCGGCGGGCACCTCAACGCCGTCGGCGCCGACCACCGCGTCCGGCGTCACGGACGCGACCCCGCCCGAGCGCACGTCGACGTGCGGCTTCGTCAGCGCCGGGTACCACGTGCTGGAGATGAGCAGGCGTTTGCAGCCGACGGTGTAGTCAGGCGTGAGCCGCGCGCGCAGATCCTCGTCAGGGACCTGCTTGCGCAGCAACCGCTTTGCGAGGCCGGCGGTCTGCTCCATCGCGGCCGGATCGGCGACGAAGCCGACCGCGCGGCGTTCGTGGATCCAGTACAGCCGATCGCGCACGTACCAGCGGAACGGCGGGAACCAGCGCGCCCAGAACCGGTGCCGGGCGTCGAACGCGCGGTCGGCCTTCGGCACGATCCACGGCGGCGTCCGCTGGAACACCGTCAGCGCGGCGACCTGGTCGACGATCGCCGGCACGAACTGGATCGCGCTCGCCCCCGTGCCGATCACGGCCACGCGTTTGCCGGTCAGGTCCACGTCATGGCGCCACTGCGCGGAGTGGAACACCTCGCCGCGGAACGACTCCACGCCGGGCAGTTCCGGGTACGCCGGGTGGTGCAGCGGACCGACGGCCGACACGACGAACCGCGCGCGGTAGGTCTCCCCCGTCGCCGTGGTCACGTCCCAGCGCCCGGCATTCTCGTCCCACGCAGCGCGCGTGACGCGTTGCCCGAAGCGCAGCCGGTCGAGCAGCCCGCGCCGGCGCGCGACGTCGTGCAGGTACTCCAGGATCTCCGGCTGACCGGCGAACAGCCGGCTCCAGTCAGGCTTCTGCGCGAAGGAATACGAGTACAGCGGCGAAGGGATGTCGCAGCCGCAGCCGGGATAGGTGTTGTCGCGCCAGGTGCCACCGAGGTCGTCGGCCGCTTCGAGGACACGGAACGACCGGAATCCGGCCTTGTCCAGCCGCGCCGCGATGCCCAGGCCGCTGAAGCCCGCGCCGATCACGACGACGTCGACGTGCTCAGCCGGCATTCGAGAGCTCCCGTTTGAGGACCTTGCCCGAGGGGTTGCGCGGCAGCTCCGTCACGAACCGCCACTCCACGGGCACCTTGAAGTCGGCGAGCAGCTTCACTGCGTGCTCGCGCAGGCTTTCCTCGCTCGGCGTCCGGCCGGGCCGCGGCACGATCACCGCGCGCACGCGCTCGTCGAAGATCGGATCGGGCACGCCCACCACGGCGACCTCGGCCACGTCGGGGTGCTGCGCGAGCGCGCTCTCCACCTCGAGGCTGTAGATGTTCTCACCGCCGCGGATGATCATGTCCTTGAGCCGGTCGAGCACGCGGACGAACCCGTCGCCGTCGATCGAACCGACGTCACCCGTGTGCAGCCAACCGTCCACAAAGGTCGATGCGGTGGCCTCCGGGTTGCCCCAGTAGCCCGCGGCCACCACGGGTCCGCGCACGCACAGCTCGCCGACGGTGTCGCGCAGGTCGCGCGGCGGCTCGCCGGGCAGGGCGATCGCGACCTCGACGCCGTCGACGACCGGGCCGACGCTCCACGGGTGGCTCAGGTACTCCGCGCCGGCGGTGAAGGTGACGATCGACGTGCCTTCGGTGAGGCCCCAGACGTTGCCCAGCACCAGATCCGGCAGCTGCTCCTTCACCTGCGCGGGGAACGGCTCCGGCACCGGCGAGCCGCCCATCACGAACAACCGCAGCGACGACAGGTCCGCGCCCGCGTCTTCCGCCTTCAGCAGGATCAGCCGCAGCATCGCCGCGACGCCGGCGAAGAACGTGATGCGCTCGGCCGCCATGAGCGCCACCGTGGTCTCCGCCTTGAACGCGGGCGTGAACACGCAGCACGCGCCGTTGGCGAGGAAGCCGATGAACTGCGACACGATCGCGGTGGCGTGGAACATCGGCGCGGCCACGAGCGTGCGTTCGCCGGGGCCGGCGCCGAGGCGTTCGCGGACGGTGCCGGCGTTGAACATCAGGTTGGCGTGCGTCTGCATCGCGCCTTTCGGGCGGCCGGTGGTGCCGGAGGTGTAGAGCAGATGCGCGACGTCACCCGGCTCGACTCGCTGACCCGGCAGTGAGCCGGGGTCGGCGGTTTCCCCGGCGTCGGCCGTGAGCGCGGCGGCGTCGACGGCACCGGCCAGGTCGCGGTCGGTGATCACGAGCTTCGCGCCGGAATCGGCGAGGACGTGGTCGATCTCGGGCCGGGCGAACCGCGTGTTCACGAGCACGCCGATGGCGCCGGCGAGCTGCACACCGAAGTAGCTCACGGCGTACTGCCAGCCGTTGGGCAGCAAGATCGCGACGCGGTGCCCCGGCTCCACGCCGAGCTCGCGCAGCCGCGTGGCCACCACGGCGGAGCGGCGCACCATGTCGGCGTGGGAGATGCGGGTCTCGCCGTCGACGAGGGCTTCGCCAGGGCCGTGTCTTTCGGCGACGTCGAGCAGCATGGCGGGCAGGGTTCTCGGGGACACGCGGATCTCCTGGGTGCTCAGCGGTACAGGGTGCTCAGCAGTGAACGGGTGCTCGGCGGTGAACGGGTGCTCAGCGGTAGAAGCCGCCGCGGGTGAGCCCGGAGCCGCCGTCGAGGCGCAGCGCCTGGCCCGTGGTGTACCCCGCGGCCGGGGACAGCAGGTAGAGGACCGAGCCGACGACCTCGCCGAGCGTCGCGACGCGGCCCATCGGCACGCCGGCGAGTAGCCGCTCGCGGGCCGAATCGGGCATCGCGAGCACCTTCGGCGTCGCGAAGAGTCCGGGCTCGACCGCGTTCACGCGCACACCGTCGCCGCCCCACTCCGCGGCGAGCGAGCGCGTCAGGCCGAGCACGCCGGCCTTCGCCGCCGCGTACGCCGCCTGGCCGGGCAGGCCGTCCTCCGCCGCGACGGAGGAGAGGAACACGATCGAACCGCCGGATTCCTTCAACGCCGGGTAAGCCGCACGGGCGAGCACGAACTGCGCGACGAGGTTGGCGTCCACATCGGACCGGAACGCGTCGAGCGGGAATGTGCTCGCGCGGTGGACGGTGTCGACGATCCCGGCGGCGCCGATCACGGCGTCGAGCCCGCCGAGCCGTTCGACGGCTTCGGTGACGGCTCGCGCGGCGGCCGCTTCGTCGGTGAGGTCGGCGACGAGGTGTTCAGGTCCGGCTGGGTCTGCGGCAACGCGGTCGATCCCGACCACCCGGGCGTCGACCTGCGTCAACGCGGCGACGAGCGCCCGGCCAAGCCCACCGCCGGCGCCTGTGACCACCACCCGGCTGCCCGGGCGCGGCAGCGGCGACCAGTCGTGTTCGGTCATGAGATCCTTGTCCCGTGTCGATCGATTGATCGACACCCAGATCTACCAGGCTAGGTTCGCCTCGTCAACGTGCCGATCGTACGATCAGCCCACGTTCACACCCCGCCTCGTCGCCGGAAGGAGGGCCGTGGCCAGGAAGAAGTCGCTTGACGAGGGGCCCGATCTCCGGGTCCTGATCCTCGAACGCGCGAGTGAGCTGTTTCACGAGCGCGGCTACAGCGCCACGTCGATCCGCGACCTGGCCGACGCGGTGGGCATCTCGTCCTCGACGATGTACCACCACTTCACGAACAAGCAGGAAGTGCTGCACGCGATCGTCTCGCGGTTCATGACCGACTTCGTCGACGCGACTGTGCCCGTGCTGCGCGACGAGTCCCTTTCGCCCGGCGAACGCGTTCGGCGGGTCGTGCGCCTGCACCTCGAGCTGAGCGACGACCGGCGCCCGGAGCTGCTGGTCGGCAACCCCATCCGGTACGCGCTCGACCCCGCCCAGCAGGCCGAGGGGATCAAGCTGCAAACCGCGTACCACGACGCGTTCCGCGATGTCCTCGCCGAAGGCGTCGCGGCCGGCGAGTTCCGGATCGCCGACGTCACCGTGACCACGATGGCCGTGCTCGACATGCTCAACGGCGTGCGCGAGTGGTTCGTCCCGTCCGGCCGCCTGACGCGCGACGCGATCGTGGCGCAGTACACCGCGCTGGTGGAGCGGCTGATCGGACAGTGAAAAAGCCCCGGCCGAAGTTCGGCCGGGGCTGTTCGAGTCGTGGAGTTACTTCGTGGTCGCTTCGGCGGCGCTCAGGATGATGTCGGTGACCTTGTCGGGCCGCGAAACCAGCACGGCGTGCGAAGCACCCGGCACGACGACGGTGTGGGCGTGGGCGCGCTCGGCCATCCACTTCTGCGCGGCCGGCGGGATGTTCTTGTCACCGGTCGGGATCAGGTCCCACACCGGGATGTTCTTCCACGAGGGCGCACCCGACGGCTCGCTCAGCGCGGACGCGGCGACCGGGCGCTGACCGGCGGCCATCTGGCGGGCCTGCGACAGCGGGACGTCGGCCGCGAACTGCTTCGGGAAGAGGTCCTGCTTCACGTAGAGGTCGGTCTCACCGCCGGGGAGGGTGACCTGCTGCAGGGTGTCGCCGAGCGTGCTGCCCGGGAACTTGTTGGTCAGGTCGAGCGCGGACTCGCCCTGGTCCGGGATGAAGCCCGCGATGTAGACGAGCGCCTGCACCTTGGGGTCGTTCAGCGCGGCGCTGGTGATCACCGAGCCGCCGTAGGAGTGGCCGACCAGCACGACCGGTCCGTCGACGCTGTCGACCAGGGCCTTGATGTAGGCACCGTCGGACGCGACCCCGCGCAGCGGGTTGGCGGCGGCGATCACCTTGTAGCCGCGCTGCTCGAGCCGTGTGACCTCGCCGTTCCAGCTCGACGTGTCCGCGAACGCCCCGTGCACCAGCACGATGGTCGGCTTCGCCTTCGCCGGCGCGTGGTGGTCGGCCTGCTGCGGCGCCGCCGAAGACGGCACCGCGACGAACACGGCGGCCGCAGCCAACGCGGCGGTCGCGGCGGCGATCCGGGCCAGGCGAGTACGTGTGCGCATCTCTTGCTCCTCGTGAAGTTCGGGCTTCGCTTGAAATGAACAGTACAACTAAATTGTGTGCAATCAAGTTGTGCATAGTGCGTGAAAGATCATCGTAAGATCTGGAATACCGAAGCCCCAGGCCGACGACGGGCTCCGCCCACAGATCTGGACGGGCGAGACGAGCCCGACACGTGGTCTGATCGTGGGAGCATCGGGACACTTCGACTAAAGTTGCCGCTCCGTCGAGGTCACAGGCTCGTCCAACCACGGGGTGCGTCATGACCACCACGTCCACGTCCGCAGCAGCCGGACGCGTCGAAGCCGCCAGACCACGCCGCCGTGCTCTGGTCCTCACCGGACTCGGCCTGCTCGTGCTGTTCCTCGCCGGCGCCTGGTCGGCGTGGTTCTTCACCATCGACGACGCGTTCATCAGCTTCCGCTACGCCGCCAACCTCGCCGCCGGCCACGGGCCGGTGTGGAACGTGACCGGCCCGCGCGTCGAGGGCTTCACCGACTTCTCCTGGGTGCTGTGGTCGGGGCTCGGCTCGTGGCTGGGGCTCGCGCTGCCGCTGTTCGCGAAGGTGACGTCGCTGGTCTTCGGCGTGCTCACACTGCTGATGCTGGTGACGACCGGCCACCGCCGGGGCGGCCTCGCCGGCGCTCTGGTGGCAGGCGGCGCGTACGTGGTCTTCCTGCCGACCTACTTCCACATCACGAGCGGCCTTGAGACCGCCGTGTTCGCAGCTGTACTCCTGCGCGCGGTGGTGCTGGGACTGCGGGTCCTCGACGGCGAGCGGGTGCACCCGTGGGAACCGCCGTTGCTGTTGCTGGTGCTCGGGACACTGCGGCCGGACGGTGTGCTCGCCGTCCTGCCGACCGTGGCCGTCTGGCTGTGGACGACGCGGCGCAGCCGGGCGACGTGGTGGTGGACGGCGGGCGCGGCCGTGGCCGGCGCCGGGTATTTCGTGTGGCGCTGGCAGTACTACGGGCAGCTGCTGCCCAACACGTTCTACGTCAAGTTCGGCGACCTCTCGTCCGGCCGGCTGTGGACGGAGCACACGTTCTGGCTCCTGCTGCCCCTGCTCGTGCTGACGCTGTCACTGCTGCTACGCCGCGACACCCGCGCAGCCGGCGGACTGCTGGTGGCCACCGTGGTGCTGACCTACGTGACCTACGCCGTGTCCGGGCCGACGATGGACTACCTCGACCGCTTCGCCGACCACGGCGTGCCCGTGCTCTGCCTCGGCGCAGGCCTCGGCGCGGCCGCGCTCGGCGGGCGGTGGCTGACGGCGCTGACCGGGGTCGTCGCGGTCGGCTGGTCGGCCGTGGCCGGCGCGACCGCGCCCGACCTGGGCATGATCGCGAACTACGGGCCTGACCTGCAGCGCGCACACGTCGCGATCGGCAAGGGCCTCGGTGCGGCCGACGTGCCGGCCGAGGCGCGCACGCTGGCCGTGGCCGACGCCGGCGCCATCCCCTACTACAGCGGCTGGCAGGCCATCGACTACCTCGGCCTCAACGACGCGCAGATCTCCCGCGGCGCCGATCCGACCGAGGTCATCCTGAAGGCGCACCCGACCGTCTTGATCATCACGTCGGGCTCACCGCAGATCGCCGAGTCCCGCTACGGGGTGCGCAACCGCGAGGTCACTGCCGGATACCAGGAAGTCGCCGTCGTGCGGATGCGGGCCGACTACTTCCAGACCGTGTGGGTGCTGCCCGAGTGGGCGGGCACGGTGCGCGACCACGTGAACGCGGCGGTCGCCGAGGCCGCGCCGGCGAACGACCCCGGGCGGTACGAGCTCACCGTCGACCGGTGGCTTGACCGGCTCCGGAGCCAGTTGCCCGGCTAGGTCCACAAAGGACTCAGCCGAGCCGGGCCTCGAACCCCGAGGCCGCCGACACCGACGGCACCAGCGCGTGGCGCACGGCCAGCGCGGCGGCCTCCAGGCGCGAGTGCACGCCGAGCTTCACCAACACGCCCTGCACGTGGCTGCGCACCGTCGCCGTGGACACGCCGAGGCGGCGGGCCATGGTCTCGGTCGTGTCGCCGTCGATGAGCATCGCGAGGCACTGGCGTTCGCGGCTGGTGAGGAAGCGTTCGCGCAGGTCGATCTCGCGGGAGCGGTCCGCGGCGGGCGCCGAGGTGCGCACGGGGACGTCGACGAGGGTTTCGCCGGCGATCACGCGGTCGATGGCGTTGATGAGGTGCTCCACGCCGCACGTCTTGTGCACGTAGCCGGCCGCACCGGAGCGCAGGGCGTCGGCGACCGCGCCGTTGCCGGGGCTGGCCGTGAGCATGATGACCCTGGTGCCCGGGCTCGCCGCGAGCGTCGCCGCGACGCCGTCTTCCACGGGGCCGGCGCCGAAATTGCGGTCGAGCAGGCAGACGTCCGGGCGCGTCTCGCGCACGGTCGCCACCACTTCCGCGAGCGTGCGGGCGGTGCCCACCACCCGCAATCCGTGCCGCTCCAGCAACCCGGCCAGCGCTTCGAGAAAAACCTTGTGGTCGTCACCCAGGACGATGCTCGTCATTCGTGCTCCCCTTCACTCAGGCGGCTGGGGAAGACGATCCGCACGCAAGTGCCCTCCGGTTCACCCGGTCCGACCAGGGCCTGCGCACCCGTCGCCTCGGCGAGGTGCGCGACCGTGACCAGGCCGAGCGACGCCGTTCCCGGCGGAATGCGCCCGAACCCGGGCCCGTCGTCCGTGATCGACACGGTGACCGGCGAGTTCGCCGTGAGCTCCACGCGTACGTGACCGTCGGGCCCCGCGGCACGCACCGCGTTGCCCAGCACGTTGGCGAGGATCCGCCACAGCACCGTGCCGTCCGCGTGGACGGCAGCGGCCGCTCCGTCCACGAGCACCACCGAAGGTTCGCTGACCCGATCGGCCAGCTTCACCAGCTGCGCCAGCATCGGCCGCAGCGGCACGATCTCCTCGTGCGTCTCGGCTGCCAGCGCGTGGGAGACCAGCGTGCGCAACCGCGAAACCTGCTCACCGATCAGCTCCACGCCGGCCACGTCCTTCAGCTCCGACTCGACCAGGAAGGCCAACGTCGTGATCTCGTGGCCGAGATCGTGCAACACTCCCCACAGAGCCTGAACGGTGCGATCCTCGCTGCGGCGCCCGGTGGCCGCCCGGCGTTCCGGCACGGTTTCCATGGCTTTTTCCCTCGCCTTTACCTTTCCCCGACCGAAGGGAGTCGTCCGCGATCTTGGGGACGTTACTCACGCATAACCCGGGCGTCGGCGAATAGGCGGGAATCAGCTGTCGTGCGTGACACCGCTCGTGGTGACGATGATCTTCCAGGGACCCGGCGGCACAGCCGAGTCGTCGACGAACTGCCAGTCGATCCGATCGTTGTCCCCGTTGAGCTCCGCGAATCCGAGGCATCCGTTCAACGCAGGTGAGACGTCCATCCCGGCGCCGTTGAAACGATCATTCGCCGGCCTGGCGTCGGCCGTACCGAACACGTACTCGGCGTCGTCGTACTGGCCCGGACCAGCGTCCTGGATCTGGCCGTAGCAGATCTTGCCGTCGCGGCGGATGCGTACCCAGCGATTTTTCAAGAGGCTGAAGCTGCGGTCGGAAACCTGCGCGGAATAGCGTTCGTCAGATGCCCACGGAACCACGGCCGCGCGTTGGCGATTTGCCACCTCGTCTCCCACATCGTCATAAGGAACATCGAGGTAGAACGGGTTTTCCCGCGGCGTCATGCGCGTGGGAAAGAATCCGTTCGCCGCCGTTCGTGGTTCGGTGTCGCAGTTCCCGGCGGTGACCACGCCGTCGCAGCCGCCGTAGTGGTCGAGCCACCGGTCGTCGTACGCGGACTCGACCTGGCTGCCGTCCGCGGCGTTCGGGTCGAAGATCTCGCCGACCCAGAACGTCGTCGCCACGATGTTGGTGTGCCAGGGGTAGGACGAGGGTGCCGACGGCGGGACGACGGGCGCGGCCGAGGGCGGGTCCGCCGGCGCGCCCGCCCCAGGGGAGTGGACGGGCGCGCCGGTGCAGGACGCGGTGGTCAGTACGGCCGCCAGACCCCACACCGCGTATCTGACCCGGGTCGCTGCCCGGCGGCGAGCGCCGGGCAGCGACGGGGAACGGGCGTCAGTCACCGGGCTCCACGGGAGCGATGACCTGCCCAGGACGCGTTGCCGGGATGAGCGGCTTCGCGTTGCGGCCGAACGAGCCGGCCTTGGAGGAGTTGCGGCTCGTCACGCTGAACCGCTGCGGACCCGTGGTGGACGCCTTGATGGCAGCCGCCGCGGCAGCACCGGCACCCGCGGCGAACGAGTAGTCGTCCGTCGTCACCGAGCCGTTGGCGATGAGCCCGAGGCCGAAGCTCAGTCCGGTCGCGCCCGCGGGTGCTGCCGGAGTCGTGAACGTGGCCTGGGTCCAGTTCGGCGCCGCCGCGAGCCACGGGCCGGACGTCCAGTACGCCCAGAAGCCCTGCGTGTTGCGGTAGTACAGCGAGAACTGCGTGATCGCTGTCGACTTGTACCAGACGCCGATCGTGTAGGTCTTGCCCGCGGCGATCGTCGGGGTACAGGCCCCGAGGTCGAACGTCGGCAGGAGCTTCGCGTCACCGTCGGTGTAACTGGCGACGTCGAGCTTCTGCGCGTACGTGCCCGTGTGCTTGTCCGTGGTTCTCGTCCACGTCGGCGTGTTGCCGCCGTAGCCGCCCGGCATGTAGCAGTCGGGGAACCCGGTGCCGCTGGTCGAGGTTTCGAGCGACGTGTTCACCAGGCCGGTGTTCGCCGACGCCGGCGCTGTCACGACCGCCTTCGTCGCGCCGCCGATGGCCTGCTGCATCGTCTTCACCGTCGTGCCCGCGCTCTTGCGCCCGTTCAGCCACGAGAGGAACTGGTCGAGCCGCGAAGTGGAGATTGACAGCTCGTCGCACCCGGTGCCGTCACAGACGTGGTGGAAGGTGAAGGTGAGCAGACCGCCGTTGCGCTCGGCCGCGGTCACCGCGCTCTGCATCTGGGCCAGGGTCCAGGTGTTGTCGTCCTCGTCGAGCGCCTTGATCTCGTACGCGTCGGCGGGCTTGGTCGTCTCGGCCGCCGGACAGCCGGCGCACCCGTGTGCCGAAGCCAGGTCACCGAGACCGCGGGCGCTGTTGAAGCCGCACGCCTTCACGTTGTTCTTGACGGAGGTGTTCAACGCGGCGTACGGGTACGCGAAGCTCGTGACGGCGAAGCCCATCGCGGCCAGTGAAGCCCGGCCGTTGCAGATCTGGCGCTTCGCCTCGTCAGCGGGCACCGTGGTGAGGTCGGGGTGCGTCACCGTGTGACCACCGATCTCGTGGCCGGCGTTCTTGATCGTCTGCAGGTTCGCCTGCGTCAGGTAGTTGGGCGCGCCGACCGAACCGCTGATGATGTAGAACGTGCCCTTCATGTTGTACTTCTGCAGGATCGGCAGCGCGCTCATCTGATCCGCGTTGCCGTCGTCGAAGGTGAGGACGACGCCGAGCGGCCGCGCCAACGACGCACCCGCTGTGGAACCGCCCACCACCAACGCGGGCAGCACGCACAGCAGCGCGGCCGCGCAGACCGCGAGCCGCGCGCGTGCCCGCCGGAAATCGAATCCCTTGCGGGCCTTGCGGTGTTTCCGCGTTCTTCTTTCCATGGGTGGCCACCAAAATGATCGGGGATACCTCCGCTGACCGTATTGTCAACCCCCGGCACCCGGATCCCCATAAGGGACGAGGCGGCCTACCGCAGATGCCGGATCTCCGTCATCTGTATGAGCCGTCTTTCGCACAGCTGACTGAGGACAACCGGTTTCGGTGCCTGTTTGCTTTGCGGCGTGGACATCACCCGCCTGTTCCTGATCGAGGACCACCGCATGGTGGCCGACGTGCTGACGTCGAGCCTCGCCGCGGTGCCCTGGATCAGGGTGGTCGGCACGCGCGCCACCTCCGATCCGACGCTGCGCTCCGCGCTCACCGCACAGCAGCCGGACGTGGTGACCGTGGAGCTGGAGTCACTCACCGACGTACGTGAGCGGATCCGAACCTGGCACGACGCGGCGCCGAGGGCCCGCTTCGTCGCCCTCACCGCGAGCCGGGACCGAGATCTCGCGGTGTGCGCTGCCCACGCGGGGATCGACACCTGGATCCCCAAGGAAAGCTCGCTCGACGACCTGCTGGACCGCGTCCGCGGCGCTCGCGCCGGGCACGCGTGGTACCCGCCGGAGCTGCTGGCCGTGCTGTTCGACCGGCTGCGCCGCGACGGCGCCACTCCGCACCGGCCGGCTTCGAGCCCTCTCGACGTGCTGAGCGAGCGTGAACGCGAAGTGCTGGTGGCGATGGTCGACGGCGACCGCAGCGACCAGATCGCGGCTCGGCTCCAGCTTTCCCGCAACACCGTGCGCACCCACACCCGCAACCTGTTCCGCAAACTGAAAGTCCACAGCGGACTGGAAGTCGTCAAGATCGCCCGAGCTGCCGGCATCGAGCCCCACGGCGAGGCGCCGTTATGGAAAGGGGAAACCCCTTGACACTCATGGCCGAATCACCCCTCAGCGAGACCGAAGGCCTCATCTCCGTCGCCATCGTCGGCATGGGCTACGTGGGTCTGCCGACCGCGCTGGGCCTGCACGCCGACGGCGCGCGGGTGCTGGGTCTCGACACGAGCGCCGAGCGGCGCGAGTCGATCCTGGCCGGTGAGCCCGACCTGGTCGAGGCCGACCTCGCGCGCCTCGACCTGGCCCGGCGCGACAACCGACTCGACCTCACCGGCGACCCCGCGCGGCTCGCCGAGGCCGACGCGGTGATCATCTGCGTCCCGACGCCGCTGGACCGTTACCTGACACCGGATCTGGGCCCGCTGCGGTCGGCGTGCCGGTCGGTGGTCGAGCACGCGCGCCCGGGCCAGACGCTCATCCTCACCTCCACCAGCTACGTCGGGACCACCCGCGAGATGCTCGCGGAACCGTTGCGGAACCGGGGTCTCGTGATCGGCGAGGACGTGTTCGTGGCGTTCAGCCCCGAGCGCATCGACCCCGGTGTCGCCGAGCACACGCAGCAGAGCACGCCGCGCGTCGTCGGGGGCTGCACGCCGGCGTGCACCGACCACGCCCGGCGCGTGCTGGAAAAGCTCACTCCGCTCCTGCACGAAGTCTCCTCGGCCGAAGCGGCGGAGCTGACGAAGCTCTACGAGAACTCGTTCCGCGCGGTGAACATCGCACTGGCCAACGAGTTCGCCGGCATCTGCTCGACGCTGGAGCTCGACCCGATCGAGGTGACGCGCGCGGCCGCCACGAAACCGTACGGGTTCATGAGCTTCTACCCCGGCCCCGGCGTCGGCGGGCACTGCATCCCCTGCGACCCGCACTACCTGCTGTGGCAGCTGCGCGAGGCCCACGGGTCCGCGCCGTTGATCAGCCAGGCCATGACGTCGATCGCGCACCGGCCCGGCCAGGTCGCCGACCGCGTCACGGCCACGTTGTCGGCCGCCGGACGCGGCGTCGCGGGCGCTCGGATCGTGGTGGTGGGCGTGACGTACAAGCCGGGTGTGCGCGACCTGCGCGAGTCGTCGGCGCTGGAGATCATCGAGCGGCTCGCGGCCGGCGGGGCGAAGGTCGAGTACCACGATCCGCTCGTGCCGGAGCTGAAGCTGGGCGGGCGCTCGTTCCAGAGCAACCCCGACCCGCACGGCACGGACTTCGACCTCGTGCTGATCCACACCGTCCACCCCGGACAGTCCTACGACTGGATCGAACACTGCCCCTTGGTACTCGACGCCACGTACACGTTCGACGCGGCCACCCACCGCGAACTGGTCTGAATCTCTTGTCTACCGAAAGGGCGTATCCCATGCGGTGCTTGGTGACCGGCGGGGCCGGTTTCATCGGTTCCCACCTGACCGAGCGGCTGCTCGGCGAGAACCGCGAGGTGGTGGTGCTGGACGACTTCAGCACCGGCACCGAGCAGAACCTCGCGGCCGTCGCCGGCGACCCGAGGCTGCGGATCGTCCGGGGGTCCGTGTGTGATCCGGCCGCCGTCGAGTCGTGCATGGAGGGGGTCGCGCAGATCTACCACCTGGCCGCGGCCGTCGGCGTGTTCACGATCATGCAGAAGACCCTCGACAGCCTGCGCACCAACCTGCTGGGCACCGAGGTCGTGCTGGACGCGGCGCTGCGCCACGACGCGCGCATCCTCGTCACGTCGACCAGTGAGGTGTACGGCAAGAACACCTCGATCGGGCTCAAGGAGGACGACGACCGCGTGGTGGGGTCGCCGTTGAAGAACCGGTGGTCCTACGCCGAGGCGAAGGCGCTCGACGAGACGTTCACCTCCCTGTACGGCAGCGAGCTCGGCGTGCGGACGGTGCTGGTGCGGCTGTTCAACACCGTCGGCCCCCGGCAGCGCGGCCGCTACGGCATGGTGGTGCCGCGGTTCGTGGACCAGGCGCTGACCGGGCAGCCGTTGACGGTGTTCGGCACGGGCCGGCAGACGCGGTGCTTCTGCCACGTGCTCGACGTGGTGCCCGCGCTCGTGGCGCTGCTCGACGACGAGTCGGCGCACGGCACCGTCTACAACCTCGGCAGCCCCGAGCAGGTGAGCATCGAGGAGCTGGCGGAGCTGGTGATCGCGGCGACCGGGTCCGACAGCTCGATCGTGCGGGTTCCGTACCAGGAGGCGTACGGCGAGGGGTACGAGGACATGCAGCGGCGGGTGCCGAACTGCGCGCGGGCGGCGCAGCAGGTCGGGTTCCGCGCCGTGCACAGCCTGCGGGAGACCATCGACGCCGTCATCGAGGACCGGCGGACGCAGCTGCGGACCGCCGTCGCCGGTTGATGAGGCACCGACCCGGCCGGTCGCGGCACCGCGTCCGGATCGCCGTGCTTCTCGTCTGTGAGCTGCTGGTGCTGACGTTGCTGCGGGACGGAGGAGCGCGCGCGGCCGTGCAGCCGCTCACGATCGCGTCGGTCCCCTACTGGAACCTGGCCGGGGGGACCTCGACGGTGCAGGCGCACGAGTCGCAGGTCTCCGAGGCGTCGCCGTGGCTCTACGGCCTCGACGCCCAGGGCCGGCTCGTCGAGCAGTCGCGGCGCACGGAGGATCTCGCGCGGCTGCGGGCCACGGGCGTGGAGATCACGCCGACGATCGCGAACGTCACCGAGGGGCGCTGGCACCCGCAGATCGTGCAGGCGATCATCCACGATCCCGCGGCGACCGCGCGGCACATCTCGGACATCGTGGGGCTGGTCGTGCAGGGTGATTTCTCGGGCGTGGACATCGACTACGAGGAGCTGCGCGCGACCGACCGCGCCGCGTTCACAGCGTTCGTCGCGCGGCTGGCAGATGCGTTGCACGCCAACGGGAAACGCCTGTCGGTGGACGTGTTCGCGAAGACGACCGACGCCGGCTACGACGAACGCAATCGGGCGCAGGACTACGCCGCGCTGGGCCGCGCGGCCGACCAGGTGCGGTTGATGGCGTACGACTACCACTGGCAGACGTCCGCGCCGGGCCCGATCGCGCCCGAGGGCTGGGTCCGTGACGTGCTGACGTATGCGGCGTCGCAGATCCCGCGCTCGAAGATCGTGCTGGGCGTGCCGATGTACGGCTACGACTGGGTGGGCCACAACGCCGTGCCGGTCACGTGGGTGCAGGCCTACGGGCGGTCGAGGGAGTTCGGCGTGCCCGTCGAGTGGGACGGGTTCAGCGAATCGCCTCACTTCTCCTACACCGACGCGACTGGGCAGCGCCACGAAGTGTGGTTCGAGAACGCGTACAGCGCGTCGATCAAGTTCACGCAGGCCCGGCAATTCGGGATCGGCGGGGTGTACCTCTGGCTCTTCGGCACGGAGGACGACCTCGTCTGGTCGAAACTCGACACCTACTGGACTCCGGCGGAGGCACGATGATCCCCCTGTGGCTGCTGGCAATTTTCGTCTTCGGGGTGAACTTCACCCTGTGGGGCACCGCCGGTCTGGCGCGCGCGCTCGAAGACCGCGTGCGGCCACCACAGCCGCCCCGGCCGTCGCCGATGCCGCGCTCGCGGCCCGCCCGCGTGCACCGCTCGCGCGTCGCCGTGCTCATGGCCGCGCACAACGAGGAGGTGGTGATCGGCGAGTCACTGGCCGCCATCACCCGCCTCGTGCCGGCGTCGAACGTCCACGTCGTGTCCGACGGCTCCACCGACCGCACTGTTGAGCTCGCCCTCGCGTGCGGCGTGAACGTCACCGAGACGCCCACCAACGTCGGCAAAGCCGGCGCCCTGGAGGAAGGCGTACGCCACTTCTCCCTCGCCACCCGCTACGACGCCGTCCTCCTCCTCGACGCCGACACCCGCCTCGACCCGGACTACTTCGACGCCGCCCTCCCGCAGTTCGACGACCCCGACGTGGTCGCCGTCGCCGGCTGCGCCGCCACCGACTGGTCCGCTTCTCGCCGCGGTTTTCTGGCGTTCCTGTTCACCGCCCACCGCGCCCGCATCTACGCGCTGCTGCAACGCCTCCTCAAGTTCGGCCAGACCTGGCACCGCACCAACGCGACCCTCATCGTCCCCGGCTTCGCCAGCCTGTACCGCGCGGAAGCGTTGCCGCACATCGACATCAACCCCCCGGGCCTGGTGATCGAGGACTTCAACATGACGTTCGAGGTCTACCGCAAACGCCTCGGCAAGGTCGGCTTCTCACTGAAGGCCATCGCCGTCACCCAGGACCCGGACGCCTTCCGCGACTACGTCCGCCAGACGCGCCGCTGGGCCCTCGGGTTCTGGCAAAGCGTCCGCCGCTTCCGCCCGCACGCCGACCTGTTCAGCTTCATGCTGGGGCTATACGTGCTGGAACTGGTGCTCGCCAGCCTCTTCATGGCCTTGCTGCCACTGGCGGTCGTCCTCCTGCTCCTGGCCCTCATCCCCGGCTTCCTGTCCGTCCCCATCGCCGGCGACGTCACCCTGGCGATCGGCCACTACGTCAACCTCCCGACCATCGCCTTCGGCATCCTCGTCCCTGACCTCCTCCTCACCCTCGCCGTCGTGCTCACCGAACGTCGCGCCCGCTACCTCCTCATGGCGCCCCTCTACCTCCCCCTCCGCTGCCTCGACGCCTGCGTCGCCCTCTGGACCCTCCCCCAAGCCTGGCGCGACGGCTCCGGCCGCTGGCAAAGCCCCACCCGCCGCAGCACGGACATCCCCGCCACTCCAGACCTGGCGACAATCGGCGCCAGCTCTGGTATTGGTTCCGGCGCTGGTGTCGGTTCCGGCGCTGGTGCGGGTTCAGGCTTGGCTGCTGTCAGTGCCGGCATGCCAGCGGGCACGAGTTTGGCCGCGGGGCCAGGCCAGGGCACGGGTACCGGCTCGGCCGCAAACCCCGGTCCGTCTGCGGGCACCAGCCATGGTTCGAGTGGCAGCACTCGCCTTCTCCCATCGCCGTTCCCCCGCGGCATCCCTACCCACAACGGCTCCAGTCCGACACTCCCCTCCCACACGAACGGCTCCAGCCCCACAATTCCCTCCCACACCAACGGCTCCAGCCGAACCCTCCCGTCACTACCTCCAACCACCCCCAGCCCATCCCCCACGTCCGACACCGAACCGGACTGGCCACCCGAGTGGCCCCCGGACTGGCCGCCCGACCCCTACACACGCGAAAAGGTCGGCTGACCCCTCCACCACCGGAGCGCCCCTCTGCCGGCCCACTCTCCGCGTACCGATCACGGATCTCCCACCTCACGCCGGCGCCGCCTGGCCACCCACCGAGCGGCGCCGGCACGGCAGCCGGACCTGCGCATCCGCTTGCGACCAAGCAGCGCCTCATGCGACGCGGCACCAGACCGACCCACCGCACCGCATGCGATCGCGGGTCTGCCCGCGGGCCGTCCAGCCACTTTTGCCCGGCGGCCAAGCGGTTCCGCCGCCGAAACACGCCCGTGCCCGCAGCGGGGCAACGCCGCTACTCCACCTCGGCGAACAGGTCGTTGGTCAAGTCCGCCCGACCGCGCAGCAACGCCACCGCCGAACGAGGCCTGCGGTCGCGGTGGGCCGGTGCCGCTACTCCCCTTTCGGCAAGCAGCTCGTCCAGCCAAGGCTGCCTGGCCACCACGCGATCCACCACCGAACCAATCCCGCTACCGGAGCGCGGTGTGGCGCCGCTACTCCACGTCCGCGAGCAGCTCCTCCAGCCGCGCGGTGTCCGTGGCGCCGGCGGGGCGGTTCGGGTCGGGCAGCAACGCCGTCAGGGCCCAGGCGCGGCCGCGGGCCCACGTCGCGTCGTCCACGGCGAGCTTGGTCCGGAAGACCGTGCGGGACGGGCCGTCGAGCAGGGTCCACGCCGCGATGAGGTCGGCGGCCGGGTCGCCGATGGCGAGGGTGCCGAAGTCGATGACCGCGGTGAGGCGGCCGTCGCGGGCGAGGAGGTTGGCGGGCGCGGGGTCGCCGTGCACCCACACCGTCGGACGGTCCCAGGCGGGCACCGCGAGCGCCGCGTCGAACAGTGCCGTCGCGGCCACCGTGTCGATACGGCCCTCCAGCGCGGCGAGCCACGGGCGCACCCGCGACTCCACCACGGCCGAGTCGCGCTCGTCGCCCATGCCGACCCCGCGGAAGCCGTTGCTCCACTCCGGCGGCGGACCGCCGGCGGTGTCGATCGCCTGCAACGCAAGGAAGAACTCCGCGAGGTCCGCAGCCGCCGTACCGAGGTCCGCGAGCTGCCCCGGGTCGGGACGCCGCCCGTCGAGCCACCGGTAGACCGACCACGGGAACGGATACTCCGCAGTCGCCTCCCCCTGCGCCAACGGCACCGGAACCGTCAACGGCAGGCGCGGCCCGAGTCGCGGCAGCCACCGCTGCTCACGCTCCACCTGTCCCTCCCACCGCGCGAACCGCGGCAGCCGCACGGACATCGTGTCGCCCAGCCGGTAGGTGGCGTTGTCCACTCCCGGCGACGGCACCGGCACGACCGGAAGCTCCGCCCACTGCGGAAATTGCCCGGCGACCAGCCGCCGCACCACTTCCACCGTGATCGTCACTTCATCGGACGACATGTCCCCTGCGGTCAACAGGCCTCCCCGGGTCGATGGCTCAGATCCAAACCACCGGCCCACCCGCTGTCCACCGAATTCCGATCACCCCCTCTCCACCAGGAATCACTCCGTCACGCGCTCTTCGCCAGGGCCAGCTTCTGCGCGGCATTGACCAACGGCACCAACCGCGTCCCGAAGTTCCGCACCGCCATCCCCGCCCGCGTGGCGGGAATAAGCATCGCGGCCGCGACAGGAACGTTGCGCTGCCTCGGATTCACCAACTTCCGGTGCGTCGCCTCATAACGCCGGAACGCCGCCACCGGATCGTCCGGACTCGCCGCCAGCTCGGTGGCCAGCGTGTGCGCGCCGGCCATCGCCAGCGTCGACCCGTCACCGAACAGCGAGACACACGACGCCGCATCACCCGCCAGCACCACTCGGCCCGAGGACCAGCTCGGCAACCGCACGCGCGAAACCGAATCGAGGTACAGGTCGCCGGCAGCGTGCACCTGGTCGAGCAGCTCCGGCACCCGCCACCCCGCTTCGGCGTACGCGGTCTCCAGCAACCGCTTGTGCTGCTCCGTGTCGCGGTAGTCGAAGCCCGGCACCGCCGCGTGGCGGAACATGAACGCCACGATCCCGCGCTCCCGCGACGGGTGCACCGCCACCGCACGGCCCGGCGAGTTGTACATGACGATCTCGCTCCGGTGGGGCACCGGCTCGTCGAGCGGCATGGTCGCGACGTACACCCCCATGTGCTCCACGAACTCCGACTCGGGGCCGAAGGCCAGCCGGCGCACGCCGGAGTGCAGCCCGTCCGTGCCCACCACGAGGTCGAACCGCCGCGGCGCGCCGTGTTCGAAGGTAACGTCCACCCCGCCCTCGTCCTGCTCGAGTCCGGTCACGGAGTCGTGGAACACGTATTCCGCGTCACCGATGCTTGCCTCGTACAGGATGCGCGCGAGGTCCGTGCGCGCCAGTTCGACGTCGGTGCCACCACCGTCGCCCATCGCCACGCGCCCGACAGTCTTCCCCCGATCGTTCACGAACCTCATGCCACGCACCGAGGTGGCCGCCTCCCGCAGCTGCTCGGTGAGCCCCATCTTCCGCGCGACCTCGGCGGCCGGCCCGCGGACGTCCACCGGGCTCCCGCTCGAACGCAGCCCCGCCGCGCGCTCCACCACGGTCGGCCGGTACCCCGCACGCGCCAGCCAGTAGGCAAGCGTGGGTCCGGCGACTCCCGCGCCGGAGATCAGCGCCGTCTTCGTGGTCATGATCCGTCATCCCCTCTCGCCGCGGTCCTCCTGACCGACGGTCAGGATCGACGGTACACGCCTGTCCACCGGTCAGGCAAGGAGGTAGATTCGACACCATGAACGAAGTCGTGCCGCCCGACACCCGCGCGCGCATCCTGCAGGTCGCGATGGACCTGTTCGCCTCGAACGGCTACCACGCGACCTCCGTGCGGGAGATCGCCGAACGGGTCGGCGTCACCAAAACCGCGGTCCTGTACCACTTCCCGGGCAAGGCCGAGATCATGGCCGCGATGGCCGAGCCGATGCTGGTCGACCTGGAAGCCACCGTCGGCGCGGCGGAGGCGCTGGACGCGAACCGGCAAGCGGCCCGCGAGGCGATCTTCGAAGGTCTGCTCGACGTCTGGCTACGGCACCGCGATCTGCTGCGGCTCAACCTGCGCGACCTGGGGCTGACCGCGTCCCAGTCGGTGTTCGACCGCTTCCGCGACAGCATGCTGCGCGCGAACAAGATCGTGGCCGGCCCGGACTCCGACCTCAACCTGGACATCCGCGCCTCGCAAGCCATCGCCATGCTGAGCGACCCGGTGGTCCTGTATGCCGACCGCCCGGCCGAGCAACTGCGCGCCGCCGTGCTCGACGGCGTCCACCGCCTGTTCGACGAACCCAGCCCCCACACCGGGCGCGGCAGGCCGACCGTGATGACCGGCAACCTGCTCGTGATGTGCCGCAAGCTGCACGACCAGGGGTTCTCGGCCGCCAAGATCGCCGATGAGCTGGGCGTTTCCCGGGCGACGGTGTACCGCCATCTCAAGGACTAGCTTTATTGAGACGCTTTATGATACTTTTGAGACATCAGCGACGCAGCGAAACTCAATGAACACGTCAACGAGTACAAGGCAGCACGGCACACGACGGCACCGGCACGACAGCTCCGAGACACGAGCACTGAAGTCATAGCGCGGAGAGAACCGCATCAGGAGGCGAATGAACGAAGCAGACCACCCACGCGGAGCGAGGCGTCAGCCCAGGACGGACCGGACCGTCTCCTCGTCGCGGGCGACGACTGTGGTGCCGTCGTCGGCCGTGATGATCGGGCGCTGGATGAGCGCCGGGTTCGTCGCCAGCGCCTCGATCCAGCGGGCACGGTCGGCGGGCGTGCGCGGCCACGACTTCAGGCCGAGCTCGGTCGCGACCTTCTCGCCGGTGCGCGTGATGTCCCACGGGTCGAGCCCGAGCCGGTCCAGCACGGCCTCGAGCTCGGCCGTGGTCGGCGGGTCCTCGAGGTACCGGCGCACGGTGTAGGTGGCGCCGGCCTCGTCGAGCAGCGACACGGCGGAGCGGCACTTCGAGCAACGCGGGTTGACCCAGATTTCCACGAGGGTCACCGTACGCGACCTACTTCGCGAACGCCTGCTGCTGGCACTGGTCGGCGAGCTTGTCGAGGTTGTCGTAGGTGTCGGACGAGCCGTCGTCGATCTGCCACGTGAGGCCGTCCGGGTCGACGCTGGTGTCCGGGGCCACGTGCACGTGGGCGCCCTTGGCGGTCATGCACTTGACCATGGCGTGGAACTCGTCGTTGAACTTCGGGTTGGTCCGCGGGGAAAGCTCTGGCGGCTGCAGCGGCAGCTTGCTCTTGCAGGCCGCCTCGGCCTTCTTCGACTGGGGGCTGTCGTCGTTCATGTCGAGGGCCGGCGGGCTGTTCGGGTCGCCGACCGGGCCGGCGTGCCGTCCGTCGAGGACGGCGTGGCCGTTGGTGCGGAGGCAGGAGTCGTAGGCGTCCCAGTAGGACTGTTTCTCCTCGGGCGAGCTGTCGAGGCGCAGCTGCGGGCGACCGGCGTCGGAGTCGGCCGTGGTGGCCGGCGACGAGGCGGGGGCACCCGCGGAGGCGCTGCCTGTGTCGAGCGTGGCGACCTGCGGGGCGGCGGGCGGGCCGGAGCAGGCGCTGAGCAGGACGAACGCGGCGCCGGCGACGAAGAAGGAGATGGATGAACGCACGTCGTGAGCGTGGCAGGAGGTTGTGAGGAAGCTATGACGATGGAGTCAGGAGGCCACTAGGACGAAGCCGCGAGGGTCAGCGCCCCACGGGTCGCGGCGGGTGCCACGGATCACCCGCCGGTGGAGGGGTGTTTCGGCGTACCGTTCAGCCATGGACATGCCTCTGGCCACCGACCGCCTCGTGATCCGGGATTGGTCGATCGACGACGCCGAAGCCGCGTTCCGCATCTACGGCACGGACGAGGTCACCCACTGGCTGACGCCCGCGATGGACCGCGTCACCGACGTCGCCGCGATGCGCTCGGTGCTGCAAGCGTGGCAGGAAGCCCAGCCGAACCTGGCCCCGCCGCGCGGCCGCTGGGCCGTGGAGCGCACGTCGGACGGCGCCGTCGTGGGCGGCCTCGGGATCCGGCTGTTGCCGCCGTTCCAAGAGGACCTGGAGCTGAGCTGGCAGCTGCACCCGGACGCCTGGGGCCAGGGCTACGCGACGGAGTCGGCGCGCGCGCTGATCGAGTGGGCGTTCACCCAGGACACCGAGGAACTCTTCGCCGTGGCGCGCCCCTCCAACACACGCGCCATCGCAACCGCCAAACGCCTCGGCATGCAGTGGGTCGGCGAAACCACGAAGTACTACGACCTGCGGCTGCAGGTGTACCGCATCCGCCACAGCGACATCATCTAACGGCGCGGCGCGGGCGCGCACGGCAGAGTGGCTACGCACCGGTGCGCCCGCACCCACACCGAAGGAACGGCAGCGATCCCGCGCCAGCCCAGCGGCGCGGCAGCCCGCCCACCCGAAAGAGTGTCAACGCGCCGGTGCACCCACACCCGCGCCGAAGGGCGGCGGCGCTCGAGTCAGCGCAAACGGCGCGGCGCGCCTATCCGACAAAGCGGCAACGCGCTCGTACGCCCACTCCGAGGGGGCAGCAGCGCTCTCAGGCCAGCGCAACAGCGCGGCACGCCCAGCCGACAAAGCGGCAACGCGCTCGTACGCCCACTCCGAGGGGGCAGCAGCACTCTCAGGCCAGCGCAACAGCGCGGCACGCCCAGCCGACAAAGCGGCAACGCGCTCGTACGCCCACGCCGAAAGGGCAGCAGCACTCTCAGGCCAGCGCAACAGCGCGGCACGCCCAGCTGACAAAGCGGCAACGCGCTCGTGCGCCCACGCCGAAAGGGCAGCAGCACTCTCAGGCCAGCGCAACAGCGCGGCACGCCCAGCTGACAAAGCGGCAACGCGCTCGTGCGCCCACTCCGAGGGGAGGCAGCGCTCCCGTGCGCCTGCTCAACGGCGCGGCAGCGCCCGTCCGACAGCGTGGCGGCGATCCCGCGCACAAAGCCGCAGGGGCGGGCGTGCTCCCGCGCCCCAACCAACGGCGCCGCGGCGCACCCCGACACGATGGCGACGCGCTCGTACGCCCGGCACCGAAGCCGAAGGGCGGCAGCGTTCCCGCGTGCCGGCCTACCCGCGCGGCTGCGCGCCCACCCGACAGCGCAGAGGCGCTACCGCGCCGAGCCAAGCGACGGCGGCAGTCCCACCCGCCAACCCGCCAGCGCAGCGGCGCACCCGAACTCCAGGGTGGAGACGCTCCCGTGCCGTGCCAAGAGGCGGCCGAGCTTCTGCGCGCCAGTCCAGCGGCGCAACGGCGTGCCGATCTGACAGCGCGAGAGGGCTCCCGCGTCACGGCCAAGGGACGGCGGCGCGCGCTAGACCAAGAGCACGGCAGCCAGCCCGTTCGACAATGCGGCGCCGCTCCCGCGCCGAATCATGAGCCGGCAGCGCTCCTTCGCGCCAGCCCAGCGGCGCGACGACGCGACCTCGCGCTCGTCTTACAGCGCGGCGACGTTCCCGGGCCAAGCCCAACCGCGCGGCGGCGATCCCGCGCGCTAGGCCAACGGCGCGGCAGCGCGCCCGTCCGACAGCGCGGCGGCGATCCCGCGCGCTAGGCCAACAGCGCGGCAGCGCGCCCGTCCGACAGCGCGGCGGCGATCCCGCGCGCTAGGCCAACAGCGCGGCAGCGTTCCCGTCCGAGAGCGCGGCAGCGCGCCCGTCCGGCAGCGCGGCCGCATGCCCGTCCGAGAGCGCGGCGGCGATCCCAACCGACAGCAAGGCCGTGTTCCCGTGCCAACCGACGGGGTGCACTCACCCGCACCCTCGCTGGTGAATTCCGCGCGAACAGCAAGGAAAACCGTCCACACCCGGCCAACAGCGCGCACCCAGAAGCAGCCTCAGGCAGCCGTATAGCGACCGAAAACCGCCGCCTGCCCCCGTTTCACACCGGTGTCGTCGATGAGGTTCCACATAGTCACGTCTTCGATCCAGAAGCGGCGGCCCGACTTGGCGATGCGGCGGCCGCGGTAGCCGGTGACGAAGCCGTGGGTGGTGACGGCTTCGACGAGGGCGTCGCGGTCTTCCTGGCGGTCCGGTTCGGCGGAGAGGCGGGAGGGCATGCCGCGGAATTCGGTCCAGTCGAGTTCGAACGCGTGCTGGGCGACGAGGTTGACGTAGGTGAAGCGGGGGTCGTCGGAGGTGTCGTGGGCGAGGAGGCCGAAGGGGGCGTCCGCGTAGAGGTGGTGGGCGGTGTCCACCGTGGCGTCGATCAGTGGTGTGCCGACCACGCGGCGGTAGCTGTCCACGAGCAACTGGGCGAAAGCGGCGTCCAGTGGTGACGACCCGGCGTCCGACATAACGCCAAGCTACGCCCGTCGCGGATCACGGCAAGCACAGGTGATCGACTTCACGTCGGGGTCCACTATGGACTCCACCGCCGGAGAAAAAGAACTCGCCACGGCCTCCCCCTCGAGGACCGTGGCGAGGCGTTCGTCCCTGGAGCGACTACGCGTTGACCGGGGTCCAGAGCGCGTCGATCTCCCGCTCCGCCGCGGCCAGGCTCTCGGCCGCCAGGCCGCGCAGGTCGGCCATCGCCGGGTTGGTGTCCGCGAGGGTCAGTTCCGCGGAGATGAACCGCGGCTCGATGCCGGTCATGGCGAGGCCGTGCGGAAGCCAGGACTCGGCGTGGTCCCAGCCGAAGCGCGGGGTGCCCTCGCCGTAGCCGCCGCCGCGGGAGGCCAGGACGAGGAACTCGCGGCCGTCGAGCAGGCCGGTGCCCGTGGCGGGGTCGAAGGCGAGGCCGGGCGCGATCAGGTGGTCGACCCAGGCCTTCACGACGCTCGGGGCGCCGTAGTTGTACAGGGGCAGGCCGAGCAGCACGGTCGAGGCGTCGCGGACCTCGCCGACGAGCTCCTCGGTGAGCTTCCACGACTCGTTCTGCTCCGCCGTGCGCTGCTCGGCAGGCACGACGCGGGCGAGGCCGGACGCGGCGTCGAAGTGCGGGACCGGGTTCGCGCCCAGGTCGCGGTAGGTGACGGTGCCGTCGGGATGGGCGGCTCGCCACGCGGCGGCGGCGCGGGCGGTGAGCGCTCGGCTGACCGAGCGGTCGCCGCTGATGCTGGAGTCGATGTGGAGAAGGTGAGGCATCTCGTTCGCCATCCATAGATCATTTGTGTAGGGCAAACCATTTATAGCACATGGACCACTAGCGAGTTCTCGTATACTGGACGCATGGCCTCGCTCCCGGTCGTCAACCAGCCGCCCCACCGGTGCGGCGCCCTGCTCGACCACCTCTCGCGCCGCGTGCGCACGCGGGCGGAATCGGTGCTGACGCCCATGAACCTGCGCCCCCGCCACCTGCTCACGCTCACCGTGCTGCGCGACCACGGCAGCAGCACCCAGCAGGCGCTGGCCGCCACGCTCGGCATCGACAGCACGAACCTCGTCGGCCTGCTCAACGACCTCGAGGCCGACAACCTCATCGAGCGCCGCCGCTCCCCCGAGGACCGGCGTCGGCACGTGGTGGAGCTCACCGACGTCGGCGCGAAGAAGCTGGCCAAGGCCGAGTTCGCCATGGCCGCCGTCGAGGACGAGGTGCTCTGCGCGCTGAGCGTCGAGCAGCGCGAACAGCTCTACAGCCTCCTCCAGCAGGCCACCGCCACCACGGACGTCGAGGCCTGCGCCGCCGCCGACGACTCCGGGCGCACCCACGTGCAGGCCTGCGTCGCGGACGACGTGCAGAGGTAGCCGGCGCACCGAAGTGCGTTGAAAAAACGGCCCCACCCCCTCCTCGTGATCGCGCCCACAATGGGTACGCCCTGATGGGAGGACCGATGGCCGACACCGTGACCAGGCCCGTTCCGGTTCCGCTGCGCCCGGCGTGGCGGGGACCGAAGGGCGGGCAGATCCTGAAGATCGCCCGCACGACGGACCACAAGACGATCGGCGTCCTCTACCTCTCGACGTCGTTCGCGTTCTTCCTCATCGGCGGCCTCACCGCACTGCTGATGCGCACGGAGCTCGCCCAGCCCGGCATGCAGTTCCTGTCACCCGAGCAGTACAACCAGCTGTTCACCATGCACGGCACGATCATGCTGCTGCTGTACGCGACCCCGAACCTCTTCGGCTTCGCCAACTTCGTCGTGCCGCTGCAGATCGGGTCGCCCGACGTGGCGTTCCCACGCCTGAACGCGTTCTCCTACTGGCTGTACCTGTTCGGCGGGCTGATCGTGATCAGCAGCTACCTCACGCCCGGAGGCCCGCCCGACTTCGGCTGGACCGCGTACACGCCGCTGTCCAACGCCATCCACTCGCCGGGCATCGGCGGCGACCTGTGGATCACCGGGTTGATCATCTCTGGCCTCGGCACGATCCTGGGCGCGGTCAACATGGTGACGACGATCGTCACGTTGCGCTGCCCCGGCATGACGATGTGGCGGATGCCCATCTTCACCTGGAACATCCTGCTCACCGGCGTGCTGATCCTGCTCGCGTTCCCGATCCTCACGGCCGCGCTGTTCGGGCTGCTCGCCGACAGACACATCGGCGCGCACGTGTTCGACCCGGCCAACGGCGGCGCGATCCTGTGGCAGCACCTGTTCTGGTTCTTCGGGCACCCGGAGGTCTACATCGTCGCGCTGCCGTACTTCGGCATCGTCACGGAGATCATCCCGGTGTTCAGCCGGAAACCGCTGTTCGGCTACCGGACCATGGTGTTCGCGACGATCGCCATCACCGGTCTGAGCGCCACCGTCTGGGCGCACCACATGTTCGCGACCGGCGCCGTGCTGCTGCCGTTCTTCTCGTTCATGACGTTCCTCATCGCCGTGCCCACGGGGATCAAGTTCTTCAACTGGATCGGCACGATGTGGAAGGGACAGCTGAGTTTCGAATCGCCGATGCTGTGGTCGATCGGTTTCCTCGTCACGTTCCTGCTCGGCGGGCTCACCGGCGTGATCCTGGCCGCGCCCGCGCTCGACTTCCACGTGCACGACAGCTACTTCGTCGTCGCCCACTTCCACTACGTGCTGTTCGGCACCATCGTGTTCGCCACGTTCGCCGGCATCTACTTCTGGTTCCCCAAGATCACCGGCCGCATGCTCGACGAACCGCTGGCCAAGTGGCACTTCTGGACGACGTTCATCGGCTTCCACACCACGTTCCTGATCCAGCACTGGCTCGGCGACGCCGGTATGCCGCGCCGCTACGCCGACTACCTGCCCACCGACGGGTTCACCCTCATGCAGACCATCTCCACGATCGGGGCGTTCATCCTGGGTGCCTCGGTGCTGCCGTTCATCTGGAACGTGGTGAAGAGCTACCGCTTCGGCGCCCACGTGGAGACCGACGACCCGTGGGGCTACGGCAACTCGCTGGAATGGGCGACGACGTGCCCGCCGCCGCGGCACAACTTCCTCGAGCTGCCGCGCATCCGCTCCGAACGGCCCGCGTTCGAGCTGCACTACCCGCACATGGTGGAACGCCTGCGCGAGGAGGGCCACGTGCGCCGCACCGGCCGCCACCGCGCGACGCCGAGCCAGGCTGCGTCCGACGCGCTGACCCCGCCCGAAGACCAAGCTCGCTGATCGAAAGTGTCCTACGCTGCCTTGAGGAGGGCGGACCATGGACTCTGCGGCGGAGCGGCTCAAGAAGTATCGCGAGATGCGCGACTTCCAGCGCACCGCCGAGCCCGCGGGCGGCGACGCGGCCACCACGCCGGGAAACCGCTTCGTCGTGCAACGTCACCGCGCCCGCCGCCGGCACTACGACCTGCGCCTGGAGCTGGGCGGCGTCCTCATCAGCTGGGCCGTGCCGAAGGGCCCGACGCTCGACCCGAAGGTGCGGCGCATGGCCGTGCACGTCGAGGACCACCCGCTCGAATACGCCGACTTCGAGGGCGTGATCCCGCACGGCGAGTACGGCGGCGGCGACGTGATCGTGTGGGACCGCGGCACGTGGGAGGCCGTCGACACCGACGACCCCGAGCAGGCGCTCGCCGACGGCAACCTGCACTTCGACCTGTTCGGCGAGAAGCTCGCCGGTCGCTTCGTGCTCATCCACCCCAGCCGCGACGGCGACGGGAAGCAGTGGCTGCTGCTGCACAAGCCGGACGACCACGCGTCCGCCGGTTGGGACGCCGAGGACCACCCGAAGTCGGTGAAGAGCGGGCTGACCAACGACGAGATCAAAGCCGCTCCCCCGGCCCTTTGGCGCGCCGACCTGCCCGCGGCCGAGGCGGAGGTGCGGCTCACGCCGGAGTTCACCCCCGCGTCTCCCGCGGAGCTGAACGCCCTCGACGAGCTGGACGGGCGCGGCAGCTGGGCCGTCGCGGGCCGGAAGCTGGCGCTGACCAACCTCGACAAGGTGCTCGTCCCCGGCCGCGAGGGTGAAGACCCGATCACCAAACGCGACCTCATCCGGTACTACACGCGCATCGGCCCGACGATGCTGCCGTACCTCGCCAACCGCGCGCTCAACACCAACCGGTTCCCCGGCGGCATCGAGAAACCCGGCTTCTGGCACAAAGAAGTGCCCGACCACGCGCCGAAGTGGCTGCACCGCTGGCACTACGACAAGGCGGACGCCGATGACGTGCAGCAGTACCTCGTGCCCGAGGGCGTCGCGGACCTGGCATGGCTGGCGAACTTCGGCGCGCTCGAGCTGCACGCGTGGACGTCGCGGATCGAAGACGTCGAGCACCCCACTTGGACGTTGTTCGACATCGACCCCGGCCCGGAGACGTCGTTCGACGACGTGCTCGCGCTGGCCCGCCTCCACCGCACGGCGTTGGAGCACCTCGGGCTCATCGGGCTGCCGAAAGTCACGGGACAGCGCGGGATCCAGGTGTGGGTGCCGGTGGAACCGCGCTACACGTATGCGGAAACGCGCAAGTGGGCCGAGACCGTGTCGAAGACGATCGGGCGGACGCTGCCCGATCTGGTGAGCTGGGCGTGGCACAAGGACCGCCGCGGGGGCAAGGCGCGGCTGGACTACACGCAGAACGTGCTGAACAAAACACTCGTCGCGCCCTACAGCGTCCGCCCGCGGCCGGGGGCGCCGGTTTCCGTGCCGTTGCAGTGGGACGAGCTCGACGACCCGGACCTCACCCCCGACCACTGGACGATTCGGACAGTCCTCGAACGAGTCGAGACCGTCGGTGATCCGTTCGCGGCGTTGCTGGGGGTGGAGCAGGAGCTGCCGAAACTGTGAATTATCACCGGTTCGGCCGCACCTGGAGCGCACTCCAGGCCTAGGGTCGGGGCCATGCGATTCGGAATGTTCGTTCCCCAGGGCTGGCGTCACGACCTCGTCGGTATCGACCCGGCCGACCACTGGACCACCATGCTCGACCTCGCCCGCTTCGCCGACGCGGGACCGTTCGAGTCGATCTGGGTCTACGACCACTTCCACACCGTGCCCGTGCCGAGCGACGAAGCCACCCACGAGGCGTGGAGCCTGATGGCCGCCTACGGCGCCGCGACTTCGCGCGTGCGGCTGGGGCAGATGTGCACCTGCATGGCGTACCGCAACCCCGCGTACCTCGCGAAGGTCGCGGCCACCATCGACGTGATCTCCGGCGGCCGCGTGGAGATGGGCATCGGCGGCGGCTGGTACGAGCACGAGTGGCGCGCGTACGGCTACGGCTTCCCCAGCGCCGGCGAGCGCCTCGGCATGCTCGACGAGGGCGTCGAGATCATGCGCCAGCTGTGGACCGAGGGCAAAGCCACCCTCGACGGCAAGCACTACCAGGTCGACGGCGCCATCTCCCGCCCGCTTCCCTTGCAGGACGGCGGAATCCCCCTGTGGATCGCCGGCGGCGGCGAGAAGAAGACCCTGCGCACGGCCGCGAAGTACGCCCAGTACACCAACTTCGTCGGCGACGTCGAGGGCTTCAAGCACAAGTCGTCCGTGCTGGAGGGCCACTGCAAGGACCTCGGCACGGACTTCGGCTCGATCGTCCGCTCGGCCAACTACAACGTCGTCATCGGCGAAACCGAGAAGGACGTGCAGGACCGGCTGGCGTGGATCCGTTCCCACTACGAGCCTTATCTGCCGGCGGACGTGCTCGAGTCCACTCACGAGAGCTTCGCGAAGGGGCCGCTGGTGGGCACGCCGGAGCAGATCGTGGAGCGGCTGAAGGAAATGGAAGGCCTCGGCATGACCTACGCGATCTCCTACTTCGTGGAGGCGGCGTATGACCGGTCGGGGATTGAGCTTTTTGCGTCGAAGGTGATTCCTGAGTTGGTCTGAGGGTTTATGTGGTTTGCCGGCCGGTGCCTGTTGGGGGTGCCGGCCGGTTTTTTTGTATCAGACCAGCGACTCGAGAAGGTCGGGTGCTGCCACCAACACCGTGGCAGCCAACGCAAACGGCACCACCCACAAAGCGACAAACCCGAGCTGTCGCAGTGAACGCACGCCCAGACCCAGCACCAAACCCACGGCGAGCAGAGTCGCCACACCGAGCGTGGGTGGGCCGAAGTGGGACCATTCGCGCACGGCATCGGCGAGGAGGAGGCCCACCGCGGCGGCCGTGGCGAGGGTGCCGGCGCGGGTGGGGGCGCCGATGAAGCGGAAGGCCAGGCCGAGGGTGCCCGCGAGGACGGCCAGAAGGCACCACAGCAGCACCGTCTGGGTGTCGATGGAATACGGCATGCCCGGGTATTTGAGGCCGTACATGACTTTCTTTCCGACGTAGAACGCCACCACGGCCGGCAGGAGGGCCGCGACGGTGCGGACGTACGCGCGGCGCGGGCCGCGGCCGGCGGAGACGGCGACGACCAGGGCGATCCACAGGACGAAGGCGTGGGCGAGGATGCGAAGGGTGTCGTTGTAGTAGGCGAAGGCCGCGAAGGCGCCCGAAAGCAGGCCGCCGGCGGCGGACAAGGCTTCGCCCGCGCCGAGGGGGCGGCGGGTCAGAGTGTCGGTCATGTGTCCCCCCAAAGAACGCTGACCTTACCGGGCGAAGGCGCGGAGGGGTCAGCGTTTCGTCAGCACCACCAGATATCGGCAAGCGTCCGCGGTCGGGTTCACGTAGGTGCACGGCGCCGGGCGGCCGAGGTGCAGGCAGTCGCCCGCGTCGAGTTCGTGGACGGTGGGGCCCTCGACGAAGCGGAGGTGGCCCGACAGGACCCAGATCTGGTGGTCCGCGAACGCGTACGAATCCGCGGGGAAGCCGACCGAAGCGCCGGCCGGCAGGGAGACCTCGACGAGTTCCGTGGGGCCGGGCGGTGAGACAGCGCGGCGCACGTACCCCGTGACCGGGTCGGTCCACGTCGGTTGAGCCGAAAAGCGCGAGAGGCGACGGTCGGAGCCGGCCTCGGCGCGGGCTATGAGCTCCGACAGCGTCAGGCCCAGGGCGGACGCGAGCCGGCTCAGCAACACCGCCGTGGGCTGGGCCTCGCCGCGTTCGATTTTGCCGATCATGGCGCGTGAGACGCCCGAGCGTTCGGCCAGGGTGCCGGCGGAGAGGTCGTGGGCCAGGCGGGCGTCGCGCAAGGTCGCGGCCAGCGAGGCCGACAGGGGGTCCGTCACAGGGTGACACTATAACAGTCAATATCCGCTACTATAGTGAGCCATGCTGATCCGAGACGCCGACGAGCGCGACGCCGAAGCGTGCGCCGAGATCTACGCGCCGTACGTGCGCGACACGACGATCACGTTCGAGACGGAGCCGCCGACCGGCGCGGAGATGGCGGAGCGCATCAAGCGCGCCGCGAAGACGCACGCGTGGCTGGTGCTGGAGATCGACGGCCGCGTGGCCGGGTACGCGTACGGCGGGCCCTTCAAGGAGCGCGCCGCGTACCGCTGGTCGTGCGAGGTGAGCGTGTACCTGGAGCTGGGGCGGCGACGCACGGGTGGCGGCCGCGCGCTGTACGAAGCGCTCTTCGCCCGTCTCGCCGAGCGCGGGTTCCGGACGGCCGTCGCCGGGATGACGCTGCCGAACGAGCCCAGCGAAGGCCTGCACCGGGCGTTGGGGTTCGAGCCCGTCGGCACGTACCGGCGCATCGGGTGGAAACACGGAGCGTGGCGGGACGTGGCGTGGGCGCAGCGCTCGCTCGTGCCCGATTCGAACGAAACGCCGGAGGAACCACGCTGAGCAGTGCAGAATGGAGCCCATGAGCGCCGACCTCGACGAGCTGCGCAGACTGCGCCGGGCCCGTGACCGGATGGACCGCGAGTACGCCGAACCCCTCGACGTGCCCGCGCTCGCCCGCACGGCGCTGATGTCGACGGCGCACTTCAGCCGCCGGTTCCGCGAGGCGTACTCCGAGACGCCGTACTCCTACCTCATGACCCGCCGCATCGAACGCGCCAAGACACTGCTGCGCAACGGTCTCACCGTCACCGAAGCCTGCTTCGCCGTCGGGTGTACGAGCCTCGGTTCGTTTTCGGCACGGTTCACCGAGCTCGTCGGCGACACGCCCTCGGCGTACCGGGCACGCAACCACGAGGACGTCGCCGCGGTGCCGCCGTGCCAGACGATGGTGGCGTCGCGCCCGCGCAAGACCGGCGGCGCGCCGCGGCAGAGCAGTTTTGGAGAAGCGTCCGTCGGCGCGCCCGCATAACCTCACGGTATGACTGTTTCCATCGCCGCCGTGCACGTGACCGTCGACGATCCCGACGCGGCCGTCGCGTTCTACAGGGACACGCTGGGTTTCAAGGTGCGCAACGAGGTCGCCAACGACGGCTTCCGCTGGGTCACCCTCACCACCGAGACCCAGCCCGACATCGAGATCGTGCTGTCGCAGCCGCACGCCGGCCGCTCGAAGGCCGACGGCGACACCGTGGCCGAGCTGCTCGCGAAGGGTGAGCTCGGCACGATCAACCTGCGCACCGACAACCTCGACGAGACGTTCGCCAAGGTCGCCGCCGCGCCCGGGGCCGAGGTGCTGCAGGAGCCGACCGACCAGTTCTGGGGCGTGCGCGACGCCGCCGTGCGCGACCCGGCGGGGAACCTGGTGCGGATCGCGCAGGCCTAGTTGCCACTCCGCCCAAAAGCAGGCGGACACCTGTGCGCGCGACCCTTCAAACACGAGTTTCCGTCGTGGCTGTGGCCGGATTCGCACCAATCAGGACAGCCAGTCCCCGCTGATGTCGAGGTCCTCGATGTCCTGTTCGAGCCGGGCGCGCCAGGACCACTGCGGCTGGGTCCAGTCGGTGTCGTCGGCCGGGGGCTCGCCCAGCGGCAGCGCCTGGTCGGTCACGCCGTGGGTGACGCGGTAGGCCAGCGCCGACGTCGCCGCGCGGATCCACCGGTCCCCCGCCGCACCGGACGGCGGGGCGACGCCGAACGCGTGCGTGAACCACACGGGCAGCAGCGCGCTGGAGCCGATCGCGTCCGTGATGCGTTCGCGCAGCTTGGAGTGCAGCTCTTCCCAGTCGCGTTCGGACTTCTCGATCTGGGGCAGCACGCGGGTGCGCGTGACGTCGTCGGCGGTCAGCATCTGCTGCGCGGCCTCGGCGTCCTTGATCGCGGCGGGCAGCTGCCGGTCGAGGACACCGCGGCGGCGGGCGACCACTTCGGACAGTCGGGCCTGCGCGCTGCCGCGGTTTTCGTCGCCGTGCTGGGTGGACGCGAGGATGGCGAGCACGTTGATGAGCGCGTTTTCGCTCTCTGCCAACGCTTCGCGCGCCTGCGGCAGCCGCGCGATGTCCTCTTCGTACGGACGGCGCTGGTTGGCCGTCATGAGCTGCGCGGCCAGCGCGTGGCGACGTTCGGCGTCAGCGGCGAGCTTGCGCAAGGCAGGCCCGACGTCGTCGAGGTCCACCACCGGCACCTTCTCCGACACGCGCACGGCGCGTTCGAGCAGCTGCAGGCGCTGGCGCAGACGTTCGAGCTGGCGCGTGGCCACGTCGAGGCGGGATTCGTGGCGGACCTGGGCTTCGGAGAAGGACTCGAACGTCTCGCGCAGCTCCGTCAGCTCGCGCCCGGTGCGCGACTCGAGGTCGACGACGGTTTCCTGCATGCCGTCGACGGTTTCGGACAGCGCGTCGAACTCGCTGTCGGGCTCCTCGGTTTCCTCGTAGTACTCGGTGTCGGGGTAGTACTCGGAGTAGGTCATCGGACCTCCTGCACCAGGAACACGACGGTGGCCACGGTCGCGAGCGCGGCCAGCACGACCAGGATCGCCTGGACGGCGCCCGGGACCAGCAGCGACGCGCCCGTGAGCCCCGCGGCGGCCGCCCCCACGTACGCGGCGCGCAGCCGCCGGTCGACCATCAGCGGCGTCGGCCCGAGCGCCCCGAGCGCGATCCGCAGCCCGGCGCCGAGCAGCGGCAGCGCGAACAGCACCCACACCGCGCCGATCCCGCCGAACAGCATCAGCGCCCCCACGACCATCCCCACCGCGACCGGCGCCGCCGCCAGGTACAGCGACAGCCGCTGCGCGCCGGCCCGCCGCGCCTCCAGCTTCGCCGCGCGCACCTGCTCGGTCGCGATCTCGACCTCACGCTCCGTGCGCAGCAGGTCCTCGGCCGCGTCGACCAGGCTGTCGAGGACGCGCGTCCGCTCGTCCCCGGCCTCCGGCAGGGCGCCCAGCCCCGCCCGCATGGCCTCCTGTACCCGGGCGACGCGCGCCGTCGCCTGCTCGCGCTTGTGCTGCGCTGGCGTAGTCACCCGGCCACTGTAGGTACGAACCGCGCCAACCTACGGGAACGACGCGGCTTGCGGTGGGGTGTCGCCGCCGGTCAGATGACCCCGAAGAGGCAGAAACCGCCGTCGGGACCCTGCCGCAGCATGAACGTGGCGCTGTAGGGCATCGGGTTTCCGGGATAGTCCGAGTCGACGTGCACGAACTGCGTGATCTCGTGCAGCGGCTCGACCTCCCGGACGCGATAGTGCCCCACGTTCGGGTCCGCGAAATGCCCGTGCACCAGCGACGCCGGGCTCTCGTCCGCCGACGCGCACACATACGCGGCGGCCCCGGCGAGGTCGTGGACGTTGAGCTTGCCGAGCAGCTCGTTCATGAACTGCGGCTCAGCCAGAGTGCGAGCGGCGCCGACCGGGTGGTTCTTGTTGAGGAAAAACCCGGGCGCGACGAAGCCTGTGATGCCGACGCCGCCGGCCAGGACGACGACTACGCCCAGGGAGATCCAGAGCCAGAGGAGCCTGCGCTTCTTGGGCTGCGGCGGGTAGCCGGGTTGGACCCACTGTTGTTGTGGGCACGGCTGCTGCTGGGGCGGGTACGGCGGTTGTTGCGGGTTCGGCGGTTGTTGGGCCGGGTAGGGCGGTGGTTGCTGCGCGTACGGCTGTTGGGGGTAGGGCTGCTGCGGATACTGCCCGCCCTGCTGCGGTGGGTAAGTCACGGTCGTCCTCGCGTGCTCACCGAACGTAACTTACCCATGCCGCACGCGTAATTCTCGACGGAGGCTCGTCCCGCACCAAGCCGCCGAACATTGCGCCCCGGCCCCATCCCCCGCCGGACAGGCCCCCGCCCTCTCTAGGGGGCGTGCCCTTGTCCAGTCCATCGGCCACCCCCGACAAAGCCCGAGCGCTGCCGGGGCGGCTCCGAGCAGATTTACGGGCATCCAACCCCAGACCGGCCCGAGGCCGACAGAGCCCGACAGAATCCGGGATATCCCCGACGCGCCCAGCCCCGAGACCGGGCAGAATCGAGCGGTGCGGATCAGCTTGCTCGGCCCCCTGGAGGTCCGGACGGACGACGGCGCGTCTGTCGAGGTCGCGGGTGCGCGGCTGCGGGCGTTGCTGAGTGCGTTGGCCGCGGATGGCGGGCGGGTGGTGCCGGCGGGGCGGCTGGTGGACGCGGTGTGGGGAGAACAGCCGCCGTCGACGGGGAATGCGTTGCAGGCGCTCGTGTCGCGATTGCGGAGGGCCGGGGTGGTCGTGGAGGCCGCGGCGGTCGGGTATCGGGTGGTGGCCGACGTCGACGTGGTGCGGTTCGAGGAGCTCGTCCGGCGGCGCGACACCAGCGCGCTGGCCGAGGCGCTCGGGCTGTGGCGGGGGCCGGCGTTGGCCGACGTGGCGGACAACGCCTACTTCCAGGGCACGATCGCGCGGCTCACGGAGCTGCGCCTGGCCGCGGTGGAGGAGCACGCCGAGGCGGAGCTGCGGCGCGGCGGCGGCGAGGAGCTGACGGCGGAGCTCACCGCCCTCCTGGCGGAACACCCGTTGCGCGAACGCCTCGCCGCCGCGCTCATGCGCGCGTTGTGTGCCACGGGGAGGCCGGCTGACGCGTTGACCGTCTACGAGCGCCTCCGCAAAGCGCTCGCCGAAGAGCTGGGCACCGACCCGTCGGCTCGGCTTTCCGCCTTGCACACCGAGATCCTGCGTGAGTCCTCTGTGGACACCCAGTCCGAGGCGCGCACCAACTTGCGTGCCGGGCTCACGAGTTTCGTCGGTCGTGACGCCGATGTCGCCCAAGTCGTCAAGCTCGTCGCCGAGTACCGGCTCACCACACTCACGGGGCCGGGCGGCGCGGGGAAAACGCGCCTGGCCACCGAGACCGCGCGCACGCTGCTCGACCGCACGCCGGGTGACGTCTGGTTCGTCGCGCTGGCGCCGGTCGCCGACGCCGACGTCGCGCAGGCCGTGCTCAGCGCCCTCGGCCTGCGTGAACAGGGGCAGCTCGGGCTCGTCGCCGGCGGGACGGCCGCCGACCGGGCCGTGAGCGTGCTGCGTGACCGCGAGGTCCTGCTGGTGCTGGACAACTGCGAGCACGTGGTCGACGCCGCCGCGGAGCTGGCCGACCGGCTCCTCGGCGAGTGCCCGCGCCTGCGGATCCTGGCGACGAGCCGTGAGCCGCTGGCCATGACGGGTGAGGCCCTGTGGCCCGTGGCGCCGTTGGCGTTGCCGCCGGAGGGCGCGAGCGTGACGGAAGCGATGTCGTGCGCGTCGGTGCGGTTGCTGGCCGACCGCGCCGCGGCGGTGCGGCCCGGGTTCGAGGTCGCGGAAGCCACGGTCGAGGCCGTTACGCGCATCTGCCGCGCGCTCGACGGGATGCCGCTGGCCGTGGAGCTGGCGGCGGCACGCCTGCGTTCACTCACCATCGCGCAGCTGGCCGCGCGCCTCGACGACCGGTTCCGCCTGCTCAACGCCGGCAGCCGCACAGCGATGCCGCAGCACCGCACGCTGCGCGCGGTCGTCGACTGGAGCTGGGAGCTGCTCTCGGAAGCCGAACGCACCCTGCTGCGCCGGCTCGCCGTGTTCTCCGGCGGCGCCACGGCCGACGCGGCCGCCGCCGTCGCGAAGACCGACGACACCGCAGACCTGCTGGCCGCCCTGGTCGACAAATCGCTTCTCGTCGTGTCGCAGGCGAGCGAGCCGCGGTACGGGATGCTGGAGACGATCAAGGCCTACGCCGCCGAACGGCTCGACGAGGCCGGCGAGCGCGAGTCCGTCCGGCGCGCCCACGCCGAGTGGTTCGCGCGGTTCACCGAGACGGCCGACCCGCACCTGCGCGGCGCCGAACAGCTCGGCTGGCTCGCCCGGCTCGCCGCCGACCACGGCAACCTGGCCTCGGCGGTGCGCGGCAGCATCGCCGCCGGCGACGCGGCGATGGCCGTGCGGCTCGTGATCGCCGCCGCGTGGTTCTGGCTGCTGGCGGGGCACAAGGGCGAGGGCCAGGAGCTGATCACGGCGGCGCTGGCCGCGCCGGGTGAGGTCGACGCCGAGGACCGGGCCGCGGCCAACGCGCTCGCCGCCGTGTTCGTCACCGCCGGCCTCGCGGACTTCGGCTCGGCCGACGACTACCTCCGCAACGCGATGGAGCTGAGCGACCGGACCACGCGCCACCCCGTGCTGCGGTTCATGGTTTCGCTGCAGGAACTGTTGTCCGGACTGGAAACCGGGGTCGCGCCACGACTGGACACTTTGGACGATCTCCTCACGGACGAAGACCTCTGGCTTCGGGCGCAGGCGCGGATGAACCGGGCCCAGCTGCTGCTGGCCGGCGGTGGCGGGCAGGAGGCCGCCGAGGCGGACGCCGCCGAGTCCGTGCGGCTGTTCCGGCTCATCGGCGAACGCTGGGGCACGTCGCTGGCGCTCGGCAACCTCGCCGACCTCGTGGCCCGCCGCGGTGAGCTGCGGCTCGCGATCGAGTACTACGGCGAGGCCGCCACGGTCGTGTCCGAGATCGGCACCCTCGAAGACGTGCTGTGGTTGCGCGCGCGGCAGGCTCAGCTGCACTGGCTGCTGGGCGACGTCGAGGCCGTGGACGCGGCCCTGGCCCAGGCCGACCGCGACGCCGCGGTGGTCGTGTACCCGGACGCGCTCGCCGGGCTGGCGCAGGCCAAAGCCGACATCGCCCGGTGGCGTGGCGACGCCGACGGGGCACGGGCCGAGTTCGACCGGGCCGAAGGGATGTTGCGCCACTTGTCGGTGCACCCGTCCTTCCAGGCGACGGTGCTGCTGTCGCGGGCTTATCTCGACGCCGAGGCCGGTGACCTGGCCACGGCCGCGCAACGACGACGCGACGCCGTGCGGATGACCTCGGGCGACGCGATGTACCTGGCGCAGGCCATGGTGAGCATCGCCGATCACGCCACGCGGATCGGGCGGACCGAGGACGCCGCGCGGTTGCTGAAGACAGCCGAGACACTGCGCGGCGGGCCCGACTGGTCGCTGCCGGACCTGGTGCGGTTGCTGGAGATCGTCGACATCGAGGCCGCGGAAGCGTTCGACGAAACCGAACTGAAGGCCGTCATGGAGTCCGTCCTGGGCTGAGGACCCAGGCCCGGCACCGAACCTGTCAGCGAACGATGTTGCGGCTGAACACGTCGTCGAGGTGCTGACGCGGCGCTGACCTGGCCTCCGACCAGCGCTTTTCGACGGAGCTCAACGCCGTGGACCTCTCCGGGGACCGCCTTTAGCGTGGTCGCCGTGACGACCTACGTGCTCGTGCCCGGCGCCTGGTGCTTCGACCGGCTCACCGGGCAGCTGCGCGACCTCGTCGGCGCGCTGGAGGCCGAGCGGGTGGAGAACGCCGTGCTCGTGGGCCACAGCTACGGCGGCATGGTGATCACCGGCGCCGCCGATCGCGTGCCGGACCTGGTCGACGCGCTGGTGTACGTGGACGCGTTCGTGCCGCGCGACGGTGAATCCTGCTGGCAGCTCACCGACGACCGGCAGCGCGAGTGGTACCTGAGCGTGGCCGAAACCGGGTACGCGAAGGAGCGGGACGGCGGCTCGCCGTTCCAGCCGACGTACGAGCGGCTCCTCGACGATCCACTGTGGAACGTTCATGCCGTCGACGGCAAGCACGACCTCATGCGCGACGCCCCCGACGAGCTCCTGCGCATCGTGCTCGACGCGGGCTGAGCCGCGTCCCGGGGTTCGTGGTGCGATGGACGGCATGGAGATCCGGGAGATGCGGGCCTTCGTCGCCGTGGTCGACGAAGGTGGGCTGTCGGCGGCGGCGCGGCGGCTGCACGTGAGCCAGCCGGCGGTGTCGCAGACGGTGCAGGCGCTGGAGCGGCAGCTGGGGGTGCAGCTGCTGGTCCGCAGCAACGCGGGCGTGCAGCCCACCGAAGCCGGGATGACCTTGGCCGGCGAGGCACGCGCCGTGCTCGCGCGGCACGATCAAGCCGTGGCGACGGTGACGCGGCACGCGTCGGGCAGCCCGCTGCGAGTGGGGATGCCGCTGGAACTGCCGCCGGATCTCATGGCCCGCGCCCTCGCCGACCTGGCCGGCGCGTTCCCGGACACCCGGGTGCAGGTGGTGCACGCCTCGACGACCGGACAGTTCGCGTTGCTGCGCAAGGGCGAGCTCGAGCTCGGCCTGGTCCGTGAACACCCCGTCGGCCCCGAACTCGACGCGATGCCGGTGCTGGCGGAGAACCTCGGCGTCCTGCTGTCGAAAGCCCAAGCCGACCAGCTCGCCGGCCCCGACGGTGTGCGCCTCGACGCACTGGCCGGGCTGGAGTGGATCGGGTTTCCGCGCGAGGGCAGCCCGGCGTGGTACGACGAGGTGACCGCGATCTTCCGTTCGCACGGTCTCGAAATCGGCCCCGACCCGACGGCCGGGCACTCGCTGATCTCCGAGCTCAAGTTCGCCGCCGTGAGCGCGGGCGGCGCGTTCACGCTCGCGCCGCCGAACTGGACGCAGCCCATCCCCGAGCACCTGGCGTGGTGCCCGCTGGTCGGATCCCCGCTCGTGCGCCGCACGTGGGCGGTGTGGCCGGCCTCCTCGCACCGCCGCGACCTCGGACATCTCGTGGCGGCCTTGGACGTCTTATAGGCGCCATAAGCGAGCCGTATCGCCGGGTCGGAAGGCTGACCGGGCCGTTTCGCTTGAACGAGGCGACCGCGCACGAAAGCGCGGCGGACTCGGGAGAAGTGAACGAAATGACGGCAGAACTGTCGGGAACCACCGCTCTGGTCACCGGCGCCACGAGCGGCATCGGGCGCGCCACGGCGGTCGCGCTGGGCAAGCTCGGTGCGCACGTGCTGGTGAGCGGTCGCGACGCCGGCCGGGGCGAGCAGGTGGTGAAGGAGATCGTCGCCGCCGGCGGGCAGGCCGCGTTCCTGGGCTCCGACCTCGCCGACGCCGCGTCGGCGCGGGACCTCGCGGTCCGGGCGCTCGCGGTGACCGGTCAGGTCGACGTGCTGGTGAACAGCGCCGGCATCTTTCCCTTCGGCCCCACCGAGGACACCACCGAGCCGGACTTCGACTCGGTGTACGCGTTGAACGTGAAGGCGCCGTACTTCCTCGTCGCGGCGCTGGCGCCGGCGATGGCCGAGCGGGGCGCGGGATCCATCGTGAACGTGTCCACCATGGTCGCCGAGTTCGGTGCTGCGGGGATGGGCTTGTACGGATCCAGCAAGGCCGCGCTCGAACTGCTCACCAAGTCGTGGTCCGCGGAGTTCGGGCCGCGCGGCGTGCGGGTGAACGCGGTGAGCCCCGGGCCGACGCGCACCGACGGCACGGCCGCGATGGGTGAGAGCCTGGACCAGCTGGCGTCCCTCGCGCCGGCCGGGCGCCCGGCCGGCCCGGAGGAGATCGCGGCGGCGATCGTCTTCCTGGTGACGGGTGGCGCGAGCTTCATCCACGGCGCGGTGCTGCCGGTGGACGGCGGACGGGTTGCGGTGTAAGGGATTTCGAGTGGCTGAGCCGGCGCGGGTTCACGCCGGGCTACTGGTGCTGCAGTTCCTGCGACTTCCGCAGCGACCGCAATGATCGTGAGTCCGCGAAACCCGCGCTGCGGGCCGCCGCCTCGAGCGTCGACCCGTCGGCCAGCAGGTGCTCGGCGTGCTCCAGCCGCAGCGTTTGCTGATAGCGCAACGGAGTCATGCCGACGGCGTCGACGAAGTGGCGCGTGACCGTCCGCTCGCTGCAGCCCAGCTCCCGCGCCAGCGACGAAAGCCGCAGCGGTTCCGCGTAGCGCGTCTCGATCAGGTCCTGCACGCGGTGCACCAGGTCGGACAGGTGGTTGCGGTGGCGGAGCAGGCCGGTGACGGGCTGCTGGCCGTTGCGGCGCGCGTAGAAGACGAGCGAACGCGCGATGCGGCCCGCGACGCCCGGACCGTGGGCGCTGGCGACGAGGTGCAGCGCCAGGTCGATGCCGCTGGCCATGCCGGCGGAGGAGGCGACGCGGCCGTCGACGACGTAGAGCACGTCGCGGACGACGGTGGTGGCCGGGTAGCGCAGGGCGAGGTCGTCCTGGAGGTCGTGGTGGGTGGTGCAGCGCCGGCCGTCGAGCAGGCCCGCCTCGGCGAGCGCGACGGTGCCCGCGCAGACGCTCGCGACGAGGCCGCCCGCGGAGTGGTGGACACGCAGCAGGTCGAGCCCGCGTGGCATGGCCGGGGCGACGCCCGGCGTGAACCCGGCGCCGCCGGGGACCACGAGGATGTCGTCACGGCCGAGCACGGGGACGCGGGTCGAGGCGCGCACCGGCAGGCCCTCGGCGGTGGGCACGTCGGGTTCCTCGGCGAAGTAGGCCAGCTCGTAGGGCAGGCCCAGCGAGCGCGCGGCGAGGAACACGTCGGCCGCGCCCGCGATGTCCAGCAGGTACGCCTGAGGTGCGAGCAGGAACACCACCCTCGTCATGAGCGCGACGCTACCCGCGAGCGTCTCCCGGACCGGCGGCGTCGGCGCGGGTCCGGGAGACCTCGGGTAAGGGTCCTGCCCTCGTGGGCCCAGCTGTGGCGAAACGCGTCACGCCGCCAGCGGAGGCACCTGCTCGCCTTCGATCGGCGGACCGGGCGGGGTGCCGTCGCCGAACGGACGGCCGCCCAGCTCCTCGCGGCCGTGCGGCGTCAGCCAGCCCGACAGGTCGGGCCCGGCGGGGATGATGCCGGTCGGGTTGATGGAGCGGTGCACCACGTAGTAGTGCTCCTTGACCTGGTCGAAGTCGATCGTGTCGCCGAATCCGGGGGTCTGGAACAGGTCACGCGTGTAGGCCCACAGCACCGGCATCTCGGTGAGCTTCTCGCGGTTGCACTTGAAGTGGCCGTGGTACACCGCGTCGAAGCGGACGAGCGTGGTGAACAGCCGCACGTCGGCCTCGGTGATGGTGTCGCCCACGAGGTAGCGCTGGTTCGCGAGGCGCTCGGAGAGCCAGTCGAGACGGGCGAACAGCGCGTCGTACGCCTTCTCGTACGCCTCCTGCGAACCGGCGAAACCGGCCTTGTAGACGCCGTTGTTCACGTCGCGGAACACCTTGTCTGCGACGTCGTCGATCTCGTCACGCAGGGGTTCCGGGTACAGGTCGGGCGCGCCTTCGCGGTGGTACGCGCGCCACTCCAGGGACAGGTCGAGCGTCATCTGCTTGAAGTCGTTGGTCACGACCTGGCCGGTGGGCACGTCGACGATCGCCGGCACGGTGATGCCGCGCGGGTACTGCGGGTCGCGCTTGAAGAAGGCCTCCTGCAGGCGCTCGATGCCCAGCACCGGGTCGCGCCCGCCCGGGTCGAGGTCGAACGTCCAGCTGCGCTGGTCGTGCGTCGGCCCGCAGATGCCCATGGACAGCACGTCCTCGAGGCCCAGCAGCCGGCGCACGATCGACGCGCGGTTGGCCCACGGGCACGCGCGGGCGATCACGAGGCGGTAGCGGCCGGGCTCCACGGGCCAGCCGTCGCGGCCGTCGGCGGTGATGCGGTCGGCGAGGTAGTTCTGGTCGCGCTTGAACTCGCCCTTGTCGGCAGTCATGGCACCACTTTCGTCGAAGGGTTGCAGGTCACTCGGGGCACGGCTGGGGGCCGTCCGGCTCCAGCGCCGCGGCCACCCGGGCGAGGATCGGGCCCGCGCCGCGGATCTCTTCGGGGGTCAGGTGGTCGAACAAGTGCGACCGTACGCGCGCCAGGTGCCCCGGGTAGGCGCCCGCGAGCTTGGCGCGACCCGATTCGGTGAGCGACGCGTTGGCCGCGCGGCCGTCGCTCTCGCACTTGGCCTTCTCCACGAGGCCGCGCTTGACCAGGCTGTCGACGACGCGGCTGATGCGGCTGAGCGAGAGCGCCGTGGCCTTGGCCAGGTCGGACAGCCGCAGCCACCCCTCCTCGGCCTCGGACAGGGACACGAGCACGGTGTAGTCGGTCATCGAGATGCCGGTCTCGTTCACGAAATGATCTTCCAGCACCCGCGGCAACACGGTGATGATCCGCGTCAGCGGACGCCACACGGCCTCTTCTTCCCTGCTCAACGGCACTCTGTCCACCATATGGGCAGTCTACCGGAATACTTGCTCGCGCAATCAGGTTATGTGGGCTAGAGTCTTGTTGAGCCCTCAACCAAGTGGTTGGGGGAGCGAACCCGAAGGAAGAGATCCCATGACCAGCGCGACCACCACTTACCCCCAGCTGACCGGCGAGTACACGATCGACGCCGCCCACAGCCGCATCGGCTTCGTCGCCCGCCACGCGATGGTGACGAAGGTCCGCGGTGCGTTCAACGAGTTCGACGGCACCTTCACCGTCGACGGTGAGAACCCGGCGAACTCGACCGCCAAGGTCACCATCCAGGCGCACAGCATCGACACCCGCAACGCCGACCGCGACGGTCACATCCGCAGCAACGACTTCCTCTCGATGGACGAGTACCCGCAGATCACCTTCGTGTCCACCGGGATCACCCAGACCGGCGACACCAGCTTCGACGTGACCGGCGACCTGACCATCAAGGGCGTTGCCAAGTCCATCACCATCCCCTTCGAGTTCGAGGGCTCGGCGAAGGACCCGTTCGGCAACGACCGCGTCGGCTTCGAGGGCTCCACCACGATCTCCCGCAAGGACTACGGCATCACCTGGAACGCCGCGCTCGAGACCGGCGGCGTGCTGGTGTCCGACAAGGTCACCCTCGAGTTCGAGGTCTCGGCGATCAAGAACGCCTGAACCTCGTCCCAGACCCCGGGTAACCGGGTCGCGCAGGGCCGGCTCACTTCAGTGGGCCGGCCCGTTCGCGTTTGCAGGGTCCCCGCGCTCCGCGGTTCAGCTTTCGGGCAGGAGGGCTTCGCCCAGGCGACGCCAGTGCGGCATGGCCGAGGCTCCCGGTGAAGTGCCGATGACCTGGATCCCGACGTGGTCCGCGCCCGCTGCCAGGTGGCCGCGGAGTTTCTCCACGACGGTGTCCACGTCGCCCCAGAAGACGAGGGCGTCGACGAGGCGGTCGGAGCCACCGTGGGACGTGTCGGCTTCGGAGTAGCCGAGGCGGCGGAACTTGGCGACGTTGTACTTCGACGTCAGGTAGCGCGCCAGGTGCTCGCGCGCGACGGCGCGGGCCACCGAAGGATCGCGCTCGAAGAGGACGGCGTGCTCGACGCCCAGGAAGGTGTCCGGGCCGAGGATCTCGCGGGCTTGCGCCGTGTGGTCGACGGTGACGTGGTACGCGTGGGCGCCCGAAGCGCGATCGCGGGCCAGCTCCAGCATCTTCGGTCCGTACGCGGCCAGGATGCGGCGGACCGGTGAAGCCGGCGCGGGGTTCGGAGTCTGCACGGCGTCCATCTCGTCCAGGTACGCGGCCATGGCGGCCAGCGGTTTGACGTCCGGCCGGGAGGCGCCGCCGTAGCCGAGACCGAGGACGTGGCGGCCGGGGTAGGCGTCAGCGAGCAGGTGGGCGGCGCCTTGGGTCCACCGCGCTTGGCGGGACCAGATCTGGGCGATGCCGTTGACGACGTGCACGCGCTGGGTCGCGGCGAGCAGGAAACCCGCGTGCGTCAAGGCTTCGCGGCCCAGCAGTTCCGGCACCCAGATCGCGCGCCAGCCGTGTTCTTCCAGTTCCTGCACCGAATCCCGGATCAAAGCGGCGGGCTGGTGTTCGAAGTCGAACGTCCAGATCCCGAACTTGCCCAGCCCGTCCACAGCATCTGCTCGCGTCACGTATCGAAGTATCGCAGAATTACGATATGACGCGCAACCAAGGAGCCGGGGCTGAGAACACCTGGACCTACAACGTCCGACCCAGCACCGAAACCAGCGAGGCGATCCGCTCCTCGTCGCGCCGGTAATGGGTCCACTTCCCCACTCGCGTGGACCGCACCAGGCCCGCGCGCTCCAGCTCCGCGAGGTAGGCCGACACCGTCGACTGCGCCAGACCCGCCTTCGCCTGGATGTGGCTCACGCACACGCCGACGTCGAGCACCCCGCCGTCGAGCGGGAAGTGCTGCGCGGGGTCCCGCAGCCACGTGAGCAGCTGCAGCCGCACGGGGTTGGCCAGTGCGCGCAACGCCCGCACGACCTCGGGATCCGCGGCTGTTTCCACAGCTGCAGGATACCGCGGACATTTCGCGGTATCCCGATCCGAACTAGCTGCGCCGCAGGTTCTCGATCGCCACGTCCAGCGCGTTCTCCAGGTGCGCGGACGACCCCGTGGACAGCAGCATCATCACCCCGCCCTGAAGCCCGGCCAGCAAAGCCGACGCCGCTCGCGCGGGATCGACCGACGGTCCGACCTCGCCGGTCGCCTGCAGGTGCCGGATGCCGGCCGCGAGCTCGGCGAGCCAGCGCTCCATGAGCTGCGTCGACACCGCCTGTGCGCCCGGGGTGTTGCGGCCGAGCTGCGACATCACGACGTTGATCGGGCAGTGCCGGCCCTGCTCGGTGTAGTGCGCCACCACGGTGTCGCGCCACGACTGCCACGCGTCCCACGTGTGCAGCGCGCCGAGGTAGGGCTGCTGCGAACCCAGCACCTGCTCGGCCTCGAACTCCGCGACGGCCAGCAGCAGCTGCTCCTTGCCGTCGGGAAAGTAGTGGAACAGCTGGCTTTTGCTCGTGCCGGTGCGCGCGCGGACGTCGTCGAGCGTGGTGTCGAACACCCCGCGCTCGCGGATCTCGGCAGCGGCGCCCTCGACGATGCGCTGCCGCGTCGCGGCGCCCTTGCTGGTGAGCGTCTGGGTCACGGCCACCCCTTCGCAGTCTGGACTTGCCGGTCCAATTTAGCGCGGGCACGGTTGAACCCGCCAGTCCATTCCACGAAAGGAAGCTCCACCGTGACCTCACGTTTCGAAGGCCGCACCGCGCTCGTCACCGGTTCGACGGGCGGAATCGGCGTCGCCATCGCGCGCGCGTTCGCCGCCGAGGGCGCCCACGTGCTGGTGAGCGGCCGCGACGCCGAACGCGGCGAGAAGGTGACCGCCGGGATCGCCGAGGCAGGCGGCCGCGCCACGTTCGTGCGTGCCGACCTCACCACCGGCGCGGCCGTGCGCGAGCTCGCCCAAGCCGCCGAACAGGCAGCGGGTGGCGCGCTCGACATCCTCGTCAACAACGCCGCCCTGCTGATCTTCCCCTCGCCCACCGCCGACGTGGCCGAAGAGCTGATCGACGCCGCGCTCGCCGTGAACATCAAGGCGCCGATGCTGCTCACCGGCCTGCTCGCGCCGGGCATGGCCGCGCGCGGCAGCGGCGCGATCGTGAACCTCGGCTCCATCAACGGCCTCGACGGCATGGCCGGCTCCGCCCTCTACAGCACCACCAAGGCCGCCGTGCACTCGCTGACGAAGTCGTGGGCCGCGGAGTACGGACCGTCGGGCGTGCGCGTGAACACCGTCGCGCCCGGACCCACCTTCACCGAGCGCATCGCGGGTTCGGCCGAAGCACTGGAGCACGTGCGGCCGATGCTGGCGACCCTCCCGTCGCGGCGGGCGAGCCAGCCGGAGGAGATCGCGAGCGCCGTGCTGTTCCTGGCGAGCGACGACGCGCTGAACATCCACGGCACCACGCTCAGCGTCGACGGCGGCTACTCGGCCGTGCGGTCGGCCTGAGTCAGAAGGCCGTTCCGCCGTCCGACCAGTTCGTCTCGCCGAAGTCCTCGTCGTCCACCGCCGCACGACGAGGACGCGGCTGCGGTTTCGGCGCCGGCTCAGGCTCCGGCGCCGCGGCCACCGCGGTTTCCGCGGGCTCCCCCGCAGCTTCCGGTACCCCGTTCGGCCACACGCACGGCGAGGTCGCCCCGAGGTACAGCTTGCCGAGCTCATTGGCCTGGATCGACATGTCGAAGCTGTCGGAAGCGTTGCGCGCGAACACGTACTGGTCCGTCGGCCGCCGGTCGATGACGACGGTGAAGCCGTGCGCCCGCCACCAGGTGACCACGGCGTCGAAGTACTGGCCGAACGCCGCCACCTGCACCCCGGTGATCTCGTAGGTCACCGAGATCTCGAAGCGCCCGGGTGGGCCGTCGTCGGTCGGGTCGGTGCACTCGGACCGGTTCTGCGAGAACAAGGTGCGCGACGCCGCGGGCGGCAGCGCCTCGAACGCGGCGCGCACGTAGTCCTCGACCCGGTCGTGGGCTTGTTTCTCGGTCATCGTGGTTTCCATGGCCCCACCTCCGGGGGAGCAGGCGACACAGGTCAGCAGGACGGTCAGCGCGGCGAGCGCGCGGCGAGCGCTCACCCCGGCTTCCCCGCGATGATGCGGCCGAAGCTGCGCAGCGAGGGGTTGTTGTCCTCCCAGTACTGGCTGTGCGCCGCCCCGGAAAGCCCGCCCTCGTACCACGGGCCCTTGGTGCCCGGCGCGGAGTCGAAGACCTGGCCGCCGAAGTCCGAGCCGGTCGGGCTTGGCCCGAGGGGGTCGTGGCCGGCGACGCCGACGTTGGTGATCTTGATCATGTCGTGCTCGGCGACGGTGGAGTGCACGTGCTGCGCCACCTGGTCCTGCGGCACGCCGTCGAGGTGCAGCTGGTTCGCATGGTCGACGCCGACGCCGGGGCTCGCGACGAACACGAGCTCGTCGGCGTCGAGGCCACCGTCGCGCGCGGCGTGGCCGACCACGGTGGTGCCGTAGCTGTGGCCGAGCACGGTGTTGTGCGAAGGCGCGCCGTCGTGCGAGGCGCGCAGGCCTTCCTCGAACTTCGAGAGGTCGGCTTTTCCGTGATCGGCATAGCTTTCGCCGGCGGCGTCCCACAGCTCGTCCGGCGCGTCGTAGCCGACCCAGGTGATCACGGACGGCGAGGGTGAGCCCGCCATCGTCGCCGACTGCCACATCTTGTCCGAGCGCCCGAGGTCACCGCCGATCTTCGAGAGCTCACTGCCGGTGCCGGGCACGTACGTGGCGACATCCGTTGCCGTGTCGGGGTTTCCCGCGGCGACCACGGCCTTGCCGTCGCCGCTCGTGTCCAGCTGCACCAGGTACGCCTGCGGTTTGCCGGGACCGGTGCCCTTGAGCCGGTTGTCGATGTCGGTGAGCCCGCGCAGCTTCGCCTTCGCGTCGTCACTCGGATCGTTGCGCAGCCGGGTCGTTTCCCGTTGCAGGACAAGCCGGTTGGCGGCGTCGCGGTCCTTCACGGGGACGCCGTCGAGGTTGCGCACGAGGTCCGGGTTGTCGCGCAGGATCGTGCCCTGCGCGGTGGTCGACAGGCTGTCCCACCACGCGCGGTTGTCACCGGGCGTGCCACCCTGCGGCGGGCCGATCGTCGACAAGCCGCTTTGCGCGGTGCCGGCGTCGGCCGCCTGCGCGAGCGTGGTGGCGCCCTGGTCGGTGATCTCGCCGTTCGCCGCGCGCGTGAGGATGCCGGCGAAATCGGCGTCGACGTCGGTGGCCTGGCGCAGGATCTGCTCGATCCGGTCGGACAGCTCGACGCGAATGCGCTCGTCGGGCGCCGCGCCCGGGCCCGGCACGGTCGTGACCCAGCCGCCGTCGTCGATGGCGAACCCGTTGTGCGCGGCCAACTCGTCGGTGTCGCGGACGTCGGCGGAGATGCGTTCCACGGCCAGCTGCGTCTCGTGCGCGCCGCGCCGCACGGCCGAAGCCTCGGCGACGAGCTGTTCGAGGCGAGTGGTCAACGCAGTGCCGCGGGCCTGCGCGGCCGTTGCGGCGTCTCCGGTCCAGCCGTCGAGGCGCGACATGCCTTCGACGTCGCCGTCGGCGGCCAGGAGCTGCTCGCAGCGTTGGTTCAGCAGGTCGGCCACCGTGCCGACCGCCCCGGCGTTCCAGCTCCGCACGTCGCCCCAGGTGATCACCGGCCCGCCCCGTTCACGTCGTTCGTGGCCTGCTGCTCGGTGCCGCGGTAGCCGCGCGCGGCGTCGTCGAGCTGCCCGCCGTAGGCCTCGGTGTCGGTCGCCCACTGCGGCACGGCCTCGTGCCAGACCTCGCTCAGCCGCGCCGCCGCGGTCACGCTCGTGCCACCCGGCAGTCCGGTCGCGATCCCGCCGAGCGCGCCGGCCAGATCCACCGGACGCACCGCCGCGGCCGCGCGGTGGGCGTGCCCCGCCGCCTCGCTCACCGTCGCCGGAACGACTTCGAACCCCGCACCCATGCGCGTACCTCGTCTTCCCCAGGTGACCAGACGACACCGTACGACGAACGGCGTATGCACGCGGTTCCGAGACAACCCCGGAAATCCGGATTGTCTGTACCACTGCGCCTGACCTGCGCACTTTCGCTCTTACCTTGTCCACATATGTGAATGCCAGTCACGTGACTGAATAGTTATCAGCCGGTGTATTGCCCCCGGATGGGCTGCGTGTGACGGTGTACGGCGAAGTTCGCCGGAACGCGTCCGGCGCCCTGCCAGGGAAAAACCGGCTATTCGAGACCCACCATGTTCGGCCGACGGCGCTGGTCCCCACCGGCGAACCGCACCGGCCGGCCAGCACCGGAAAGAGACGGCTCGGTTATGACACAGACAGCCGCGGCGCGGCGGCCCATCAACAGGACCACGTTGTACTTCTTCGGTGCCCTCGGCGGCATCCTGTTCGGTTACGACCTCGGTGTCATTTCGGGTGTGCTGCCGTTCATCGGCAAGACCTGGAACCTGACCGGGTGGGACAAGGGCGTGATCACCGCCAGCCTGTCGGTCGGCGCGATCATCGGTGCCGTCTTCTCCTCGCGGATGAACGAGAAGCTGGGCCGGCGGCGCACGATCATGGTGGCCGCGGTCATCGTCATCATCGGCACGATCGCGGCGAGCGTCTCGCCGAGCTTCGCGCTGCTGATCGTCTCGCGGCTCGTGATCGGTGTCGGCATCGGGCTTTCCTCGTCCACGGTGCCGACCTACCTGTCCGAGCTGGCCCCGGCCCGCCAGCGCGGTGCCATGGGCGCGCTCAACCAGATCTTCATTGTGCTCGGCATCCTGATCGCGTTCCTCGTGAGCTACGGCCTCGGCCCGTCCGGCAACTGGCGGCTGATGTTCGCCGGTGCCGTCGTGCCGGCCGTGATCCTGCTGGTGGGCTTGATCTTCCTGCCCGAGACGCCGCGGTGGCTGGTCGCCAACGGTCACGAGGAGCAGGCGCGCTCGGTGCTCAAGAGCTCGCACGGCAACTCGGTGAACGTCGACAAGGAGATCAGCACCATCCGCGAGGTCATCCGCCTCGACACGGAATCGGCCAAGACGCGCTTCCGCGACCTGTGGGCGCCGATGGTGCGCCCGATGCTGATCGTGGCTCTGCTGCTCGCCGTCGGCCAGCAGTTCAGCGGCGTGAACGCGGTCAACGCGTACTTCCCGACCATGCTGATCGGCCTCGGCTTCGCCACGCAGGCGGCGCTGCTGTCCGGTGTGCTGCTGGGTGTCACGAAGTTCCTGTTCACCGCGTGGGTGGTGTTCGTCGTCGACCGCTGGGGCCGCAAGCCGCTGCTGCTGATCGGCAACGTGCTCATGGTCATCACGCTCGTCGCGGCCGGGTTCATCGTGATCGAGGTGGACGACGTGACCACCAAGGGCATCCTGATGCTCGTCGCGATGGTGCTCTACCTGGTGGGCTACGAGCTCGGCTGGGGCGCGGTCGTGTGGGTGATGATGGCCGAGGTGTTCCCGCTCAAGGTCCGCGCGGCGGGCATGGGCATCAGCAGCGTGGTGCTGTGGGCCGCGACCGGCATCATCAGCGCGATCTTCCCGATCATCTCCGATCCGGGCGCGCTGGGGCTCGGCGGTTCGATGTTCCTCTTCGCCGGGATCAACGTCGTGCTGTTCGGCCTCACCAAGTGGCTGGTCCCCGAGACCAAGGGGCGCACGCTCGAGCAGATCGAGCTCGACCTGCGCGGGCGCCACAAGGCGCGCGCCAAGGCCGAAGCGGCCTGATCATTCCCATCCGGCCGGCCGGGGCGGGGCGTTCGCGCCGCGCCCCGGCCGCCGTCGTTTTCAGGTCCGCGTCAGGTCCACTTCGGACAGAATTTGCCGCGCGGAGTTGGCACGGCGGTGATCACAGTGCTGTACTGCCACCAGAGCGCGAGGAGGTGGCGGCATGACCGAGCCGGACGGGACACCGGGCCGCCACCGCGTGTCCGACCCCGCCGAGGGTGCCGGTGACCTGCCGCTCGTGCGGCCGTACGCGCGCACCCGCACGCCAGCGCCGGTCAGCCACGAGCTGGCGCTGGAGACACTGGTCTCGACCACCGAGCTGGGCCGACGGCTGAGCCGCCTGCTGCGGGAGCCCTACGGCAGCGCGTGCGAGCTGTGCGTGTCCACGGTGTCGGTCGCCGAGCTGTCGGCGTATCTGAACCTTTCGATCGGCACCGCGCGCGAGCTCGTCGACGAACTGGTCGGCGAGGAGCTGCTCTACGCCCACCCGCCGGTCGGCGCGTACGACCCGGAGTCCCGCACGCAGGTGCTCGACCGCATGCTCGGCGGGCTCGACCGGCTGTAGCGGCGCGGATATCGTCGGAGCGGTGCCGACTTCCGTGGCCCGGTTCGACCGGTGGATCAGGAACGAGTTCGTCGAGTACAACACCGCGCTGGAAGAGGCGTACTTCGCCGAGCGGCGCGAGGTGCTCGGCGGCCGTCCCGAGCTGGACGAGCTCCAGCGCGCCATCGTCACCGAAGGCCACCACCTGATCGGCCGCATCCTCGACGAGGGCGCGCTACCCGTGGTAGAGCGGGAGAAGTACCAGCTTCTCGGCATGGTGGGCTACCACCTCGCTGCCTGCCGGAGGCACGAATCGGTTGCGCCGGGTGCCGAGGAGCTGTCGTCCGCCTGGTCGCTGGCATCGTTGCTCGGGTCCTCGCTGGGTGTGGCGCCGCGGTTCGTTTTCGCGCACCAGGCGATGTACAACCCGGCCAGTGGCGGGCAGTTCCAGACCTTCACTTCTCTCGAGGACGAGGCTGTTTTCCTGACCAACAACGGGCTCGCCGTTTTCGCGTACCAACGCGCGGCCGAGGCCGTTCGGCGGATTGTTCCGATCGGGGTGTCGAGTCCGCTTTCCGCGTATTTACTGGAAACGGCTCGGGCGGCTTTGGACGACGTGCTGCAGTTCAACCGGACGCTGTCGAAGACGCTGGACGTGGAGCAGTTCTTCTTCAACGTCCGGCCGTACTTCAAAACGTACCGAGTGGGCAACGCCGAATACCGCGGGGCGAACGCCGGCGATTTCTCCGCGATCAACGAGCTCGACGTCCTGCTGGGACTGGCGACTACGCGGGATCCCTTCTACCAGAACGTGGTGGTGGAGAAGTACCCGTACGTGACCCCCGAAGACCAGGTGCGACTGCGGGCGATCGGCGACGAGGAATCACTGCTCACGCGGTTCCTGCGGGAAGCCGAGAGTGCACCCGGCCCGCAGCTGAGCCGCAACGCGGAATTGTTCCTCGCCCTGTGCCGCGCCCACGGCGCCGCGTACACCTACCACCACCACAAGCTCGTTCTGCCGTTCCTCGTCGAACCCGCGAAAACGGCGCCGCCGGAACGGCTTTCCGAACTCACGGCGAGCGGCCCGCCGTTGGAGGTCGTGGTTTCCGGGCTTTCACACCTGGCGGATCTGCGTTCGGCACACGACCGGCCTGGAAAACCGTCGGCGCGAAAGGACCTCGACCGGCTCCGGGAACTGGTTTCGCGCGGAACCGGTGACGGCCACCCTGCGTCACTCACCGCATCGGCCGAGTAACTCCGCAGGTGCGGCGGCGGCTTTCCCACCGTTGATCCCGATCGACGAAAGGGAAGTGAAGCCTTGAGACCGAGAATGTGGGCCGGCGCCGCAACGCTGGCCGTGACGGCTCTTGCCATGGGTGCGATACCGGCCGCGGCCGTGACCGGGAACCTGCCGGGCGGGACGAGCATCGCGGTCACCGTGACCGGGCCGGCCGAGGACACCGTGATCCCCCAAGGTCCCGCGACCGTCACCGGCACCGCGTCGGTGGGCACCGGCGCGGCGGTGAAGGACACCGGGCTCACCTACGTGCTCGACGTGTCCGGCAGCACCGGCTCCGGCTGCGCGAACACCACCGTGCTGGGCTGCGAGATCGCGGCGGCCAAGGCGCTCAACAACGACGCGGCGGCCCCCAACACCGTGATCGGCAGCGTCGGCGCGGCCGTGTTCGGCACCGGCGGCGCCGCGGCCGACGTGCGTCCCGCGGCCGGCGACCAGCCGCTGACCACCCCGACCGCCGACGACAACGGCAACGGCACCCGCGACATCAACGAGGTCCTCGACTCGGCCGTGATCGGCGGCGTCGGCAAGTTCACCGCGAAGAACTTCCCGAGCGGCACGGACTACGTCGCCGGGATCAACGCCGCGAAAGCCGTGACCAACGCGCAGAGCGAGAACCGCAAGATCGTGGTCTTCCTCTCCGACGGCATCGCGGCCGGTGACGTGCGGCCGCCGCTGAGCTCGGTGCCCGCGAGCGTCACGTACTACACGTTCGCCGTCGGTGCCGGCGCGAGCTGCGCCGGGACCTCGTACCCGGCGAGCCTGCAGGCCATCGCCGACCTCACCGGCGGCACCTGCACCGCCGTACCCGACCCCGCCAACCTGCCCAACGTGCTCCCGGGCGTGATCGACTCGCAGCTCAGCGCGCTGACGCTGTCGGTCGACGGCGGCGGCGCGACGCCGGTGACGAACGTGAACCCCGGGCTGCCGCGCACAGGCCCGGCGTCCGTCACGTATTCCGTGGCCACCGGCCCCCTCGCGCCGGGGCGCCACCAGCTGTGCGTGACGGCGCACGGCACCGACGGCGGCGGCCCGGGCACCGTGGCCGACTGCACGCACGTGATCGTGAACGCGCCGCCGGTGGTCTCGGCGGGTGGCCCGTACGCGGGTCAGGAAGGCGCGGCGATTTCGCTGGCCGGCACGGTCACCGACCCCGACGGTCCGGCCGGCACACGGCACTGGAGCATCGCGCCGGGCTCGGGCGTCGACGCTGGCGCGACGTGCTCGATCGGCGACGCGGCTGCGCTGAGCACCACCGTGACATGTGACGACGACGGCGTGTGGACCCTCACCCTGACCGCCGACGACGGCGTGAACCCGCCCGTCTCGCGCACGGCGAACCTGACCGTGTCGAACGTGGCCCCGCACGTGAGCGTCACCGCGCCGGCCACCGACGCGGTGTTCAACCACGGGGCCGCGGTGGCGGTGACCGCGCCGTTCACCGACGTCGGCAAGCACGACACGCACACCTGCACCGTCGACTACGCCGACGGTTCGCCGCTCGTGACGGGTTCGGTCTCGGAGACCCCGGGCTCGGGCACCTGCACGGCTTCGCATGCGTACACGGTTTCGGGCACGTACAACGTGCTGGTACGCGTGACCGACGACGACGGTGGCGCGGCGACGGCGATCGTGCGGATCATCGTGAACGATCCGCCGGTGGTGGTGGCCGGTGGCCCGTACGCGGGTCAAGAGGGCACGGCGGTTTCACTGGCCGGTTCGGTGTCCGATCCGGACGGTCCTTCGCTTGCCACGCACTGGAGCGCGACTCCGCAGTCCGGTGTGGACAGTGGGACTTCCTGTGCCTTCGCCGATCCCGCCGCGTTGTCGACGACGGTGACCTGTGACGACGACGGCGTGTGGACGCTCACGCTCTCGGCCGACGACAGCCTGCACCCGGCCGTGCTGAAGACGACCACGCTGACGCTGACGAACGTCGCGCCGCACGTGAGCATCTCGTCGCCGCCCGACGGACAGCTCGTGCTGCGGGGCGCGGCCATCGGCGTCACCGCGCCGTTCACCGACATCGGCACGCACGACACGCACACCTGCACGGTCGACTTCGGTGACGGAACGCCGGTGGCCACCGGCGCCGTTGCCGAGACGCCGGGTTCGGGCACCTGCACCGCTTCGCACGCCTTCACCGGCGTCGGCGCGCACAACGTGCTGGTCACCGTGACCGACGACGACGGCGACGCGGCCACCGCCGTGGTCAAGATCGTGTCGTACGTGCGGGCCGAGGCGTGGTCGCTCAGCGCGAGCGGCCTGATCAACGTCAGCAAGACGCCGCTCGCCGGTTGCCCGCCGAACAGCAACCACACCACGGCTTCGCTGAACGTGCTCGGGCTGGCCTCCGTCCAGGCCCTCCACGCCGACTGCACCCTCGACGCGGCCACCGGCCGCACCGACGCGGGCGCGCTCGTCTCGGGCGCTTCGCTGCTCGGTGGCGTGATCTCGCTGAAGGACATCCAGACGTCCTGCGTCGCCGATGAGACCGGCCTGCACGGGTCCTCCCGCGTGGGCACGCTGAACGGCCAGCCGATCGGCACCGGCCCGGTCACCATCGGCATCCCCGGGGTGGCGACGGTGCACCTCAACGAGACGGTCACCGGACCGAACGGTCAGCTCGCGCAGTACGCCGTGCGAGTCGTGACGCTGCTCGGCCAGGAGATCGTGCTGTCGGGCTGCCGCATGGGCTTCTGACTGCGCGCGGGTTTCCGACAACGCATGGGTTTCTGACAGCGCATGGGTTTCTGACAGCATGGTGCCGCGGCGGAGGTTCCGTCGCGGCACCACGTCGTTCTGCGTGACCGCTCGAGGTTCAGCTGCCCTCGTGCAGGGAATGGATCATGCTCCGCAGGATCCGGAACGCGCCTTCCTGCTCGGTCCCGGTCAGGCCGGTCAGCATTCTGACCTCGACGGACCGGACCGCCACGGTCGCCTTCTCCAGCAGCCGCCGGCCGCGCGGCGTGAGCCGCGTGGGAAGAACCTTCCCGACCGGTGCCTCCGCGGGCCTGGTCACCTGCCCCTCCCGTTCCAGGGTCTGGAGCAGCACGTTCATCGACTGCCGGGTCACGAACGCGCCCCGCGCGAGCTCGGAGTTCGACAAGCCCGGTCGTTGGGCCAGCAGTTCGAGGCAGGAGTAGTGCGTCACGGTCATGCCGAGCGGCCGCAGCACCTCCTCCATGGCTGCGCGCAGGGCGCTCGACGCCTCCTTCAGCAGGTAGCCCAGTGACTTGTCCAGGTCGACGCCCTCTTGACTCATGTCAGCATTCTGACATAGATTGCCCCGTGTCAGAAGACTGACACGAATCGAGGAGCTTCGTCATGCCCGTCACCGGCCCCGACTTCATCTCACTCCAAGCGCGCGACCTCAACGCGTCGCAGGCGTTCTACGAGCAGTACCTCGGCCTCGTCCGCTCGCCGGCCGGACCTCCGCACGCCGTCGTCTTCGAGACGAAGCCGATCGCGTTCGCGCTCCGCGACGTCGTTCCCGGCACCGATCTCGCGTCCGTCGCCCAGCCGGGTATCGGTGCCGCGATCTGGCTGCACGCCACTGACGTCCAGGCCATTCACGATGCGCTCGTCGCCGACGGCCACACCATCGTCTCCGCGCCGATCGACGGTCCCTTCGGCCGGACCTTCACCTTCGCCGATCCCGACGGCTACCAGGTCACTCTCCACGACCGCGCCTGAACCGCGGAAAGAACTCATTCGGGCACGTGTGACGAGCGAAATAGGGCCGGAGATGAATTGTTATCCCGACAGGGTGGACAGACCGCGTCGAAAATGTTTTGTCGACCCGATCGGGTGAGTGCGGAAAAAAGTCCACCGGCGCATTAACCCGCGCGACGTGAAGCGGCCCGGCACCCCAGGGGGAAGGGTGCCGGGCCGGTTTCGCGGGGAGAGGTCAGCAGCTGATGAGCAGGCTGGTGACGGCGTGGCAGGAGCGCGACGCCTTGTCGTTGGCGGGGTTGGGGTCCGTCGGGGAGCTCGCCTGACGCTGGGCCGTGGTGGTGAGCGTGCCGATGGTCAGGAGGCCGGCGCGGGCCGTGAAGCTCGCCTTGGCCGAGGAGCCCGAGGCGAGGGACGCGACGTTGCAGGTGACCGTGCGGCCGGAAGCCGTGCAGCTGGAGGACTTCGAGTACTGCAGGCCGCTGGGCAGCGTGGCCTGGAGCTTGACGCCCGTGGCGGTGGCGGGGCCGCTGTTCTTCGCGGTGATCGTGTAGGTGATCTCCGAGCTGAGGACGCCCGCGGGAGCGGCGGTCAGCGACACGGCGACGTCGGCGGAGTCGGTGGCCGGGGTGATGGTGATGGCCGGGCCGTCGAGGGTTTCGAAGGCGAAGTTGTCGCCCACGAACTGGTCCTGCAGGGTGACCGAGCCGGCCGGGGCGGTGTCCTTGACCTTGAGGGTGAAGGTGACCGTGGCGCTCTGGCTCGGCGCGAGGTCGCCGACGGTCGCGCGGAGGCTGCTCCCGAGCACGCCGCACGGGACATCGCAGGACACCACGTCAGCGACGTCGGTGATCGGTGTCTCCTTGCCGTACAGCGCGGCCTTGGCGCCGGTGACGGTGAAGTCCTGCGGGTTGTACAGCGTCTCGGTGACCGTGAAGGTCTCACCGCGCTGCAGGCTCGTGGGGCTCACGTCGATCGCGCTGCTGGGCGGGGCGGCGAGCGCCGCACCGGGCGCCACGAACAGCACCGCGGCGGAGGCCGCCACCACCGAGAGAATGGTGATACCGCGCCGGCGTCTTTGCTTGTCCATGCTTTCTCACTATTTCGTCCGAGGGGTACCGCTCTGGCATTTTCGGGAAGACTCGGGAAAACGTAGCTGCCCCTCCGTCGCCCGAAGCCCTTCGTTCGTTACAGGGCCATTCAGCGCACCCGCCGCTGATCCACAGTGAGTTTTTCACCTGATGCCGGCAAATCCCGGTGGAGATCAGTCCGGCAGCAGCGGCACCGACATCCCGGGGTCGTGTCCGAGCAACGACCCGCGCGTGATCGCCGCGCTGCCGAACCGGTCGCGGATCCCGTCGACGGCCGAGTCGACGGCCACCCCGTCCTCGATCTCGAACGGCAGCACCAACTGCACCGACCCGTGCGGCGTCAGGTTCGAGAACGAGATCCCCAGCAGCGTGAGCCCGCGGTCGTAGACCATCGATTGGGCCTCCACCAACAACTTCCGCGCCGCGGCCAGCAACGTCTCGGTGTGGTCGGTGGCCTCGACCAGCGTGCGCGACCGCGTGGCCCGCGTGAAGTCGGCGAACCGCATGCGCAGCACGACCGTTCGCGTGAGCCGCGACGCCGACCGCAGCCGCCGGGCCAGCCGGTCCACAATGGACACGAGCAGCTCGTCCAGCTCCGCCATCGACCGCCGCCGACGCCCCAGCGCGCGCTGCGACCCCATGGACCGGCGGCGCCGGCCGACCTGCACCGGACGTGGGTCCAGACCACGCGACAGCGCGTGGAGGTGGTGCCCGGCTCCCCGGCCGAGAATCGACACCAGGTCCACCTCCGGCAGCTCCGCCACCTGCCGCACGGTGCGGATCCCGCGTGAGCGCAGCTTTTCCGACGTCACCTTCCCCACGCCCCACAGCCGCTCCACCGGCAACGGGTGCAGGAACTCCAGCTCCCCCTCGGGCGGCACGACCAGCAACCCGTCCGGCTTCGCCACCGCGCTGGCCACCTTCGCGAGGAACTTCGTGCGCGCCACCCCCACCGTGATCGGCAGGCCGACGCGCGCGAGCACCTCGGCCCGCAGCCGCCGCGCGATCTCCGACGGGCTGCCCGCGATGCGCCGCAGCCCGCCCACGTCCAGGAACGCCTCGTCGATCGACAGCCCCTCCACGACCGGCGTGGTGTCCCGGAAGACCTCGAACACGGCCTTGCTCGCCGCGCTGTACGCCGCCATCCGCGGCGGCACCACCACCGCGTGCGGGCACAGCCGCAGAGCCTGCGCACCACCCATGGCGGTCCGCACGCCCAGCCTCTTCGCCTCGTAACTCGCCGCCAGCACCACCCCGCCCCCGACGATCACGGGCCGGCCGCGCAGGCGCGGATCATCGCGCTGCTCGACCGACGCGTAGAACGCGTCCAGATCGGCGTGGAGGATGGGGCCTTCGGTCGACACGAACATATGTTCGCATCGATCACCGACAAAACCGGCCCCCTTGTCACCCGAATGGCGCAGTAGGCGGTGTCGGGCGTGCCCGGCAGCCTCTCACCTCTTCCACCGGTTGAGGATCCGGCGAGCATGCCTGCCGGCGAGTCGTTGAGCGGCGTGCTCAGCCGTCGGGCCGCTGCGTTCGCGTGAGAGCCGAGGCCACGAGAGCGACGGCCGGGTCGTCGTCCTGGGTCAGCTGCTGCAGGAGGTCGTCGGCCGCGGGCAGTTCGGCGAGGGCTTGCGTCAGCCGGATCCGTACGGCCGAGTCCGAGGTGTGGGCGGCGAGCTCGTCGGCCAGGGCGGCCTTGATCGGGCCGGCGCAGGAGGCGTCCAGCGACAGCGCGCCCAGGACTTCGGCCGCTTCGACGTCGTTCGGCCCGTCCACCACCATCGCGACGAGCGTGGGCACGGCCGCGGGAAAACCCCGGCCGCCCGACGCCAGAGCCGCCCGAGTCCGGACCGTCGGGTCCGGGTCGTCGAGCGCGCCGAGCAGCGCTGCCGACGCGTCCTCCCCCGGCAGCGAAGCGATGGCCCGGACCGCGCGCCGCCGGACGTCGACGTCGGCGGAGCGCAGGCCCGCCGCCAGGCTTGCCAAGCCGTCGCCGCCCGCGCGGGCGAGGGCCCACCGGAGGGCGCCCGCGACGTTCTGGTCGGGTTCGGCGAGCACCGCCTCGGCCAGCAGCTCCGCCGGCACCTCCTCGACCGGGGCCAGCGCGGCCTGCTGCCGGCGTGCGGCGTCCGGCGAGTCGAGCCCGTGCAGCAGCTCCACCAGGCGCAGCACGTCCTGCCAGCCCGGCGGCGCCGACGCGTCGACCCGGCGCAGCCGCTCCAGCAGCTCCTGCTCGCGTGTCAGCCGGTCTTCGGTCCGCCGGATCAGCTCACCGACCAAAGTGGACGGTGCGAACGCCGGATCCTCCAGCGCGCGGCCGATCTCGCGCAGCGACAACCCCAGCGACCGCAGGCTTTCCACGTGGAAGATCCGCCGGATGTCCTCGGCGGAGTACTCGCGGTAGCCGCCGACGGTGCGGCCGGTGGGGCGCACCAGCCCGAGGGTGTCGTAGTGCCGGAGCATCCGGGCACTCACCCCCGAGCGGCGCGCCACCTCACCGATCAGCACCGGCCACCTCCGCCGCCCGTTCCGGCCCGAGCGCGGCCATCCGCTTGGCCTCGTCGACGGCCGGGCCGAAGGCCGCCTCCGGGTCACGCAGCAGCCGTTCCGTGGCGCGGGCATGCGCACGGACCACGGGTTCGGCACTCACCAGCACCTTTCGCAGCAGCGGTTCGATCCCGTCCCCGAGCGCCACCAGCGCCCGGCTCAGGCTCAGCTTCACGTGCCGGTCCCCGCGGCCGAGCTGCGCCGACAGTTCCTCGGCCAGCGCGAGCTTCTCCGCCTCGGGCACGAGCACGACGGCCGCCCGCCAGGCACTCCGCGCGACCTCGTCGTCGGCGTCGCGCAGCAACGACCGCGTGATTTCGGGCCAGACACTCGCGTCGCCGATCTTGGACAGCGTGTGCAACGCCTGGCTGCGCGCCTGGGCGCGCCCGGACCGCAGCTCCGCGACGAGCCGGGGCACGGTCAGCTCAGCCGGCAGCCGCGTCAACGCCCAGGTGAGCATGTCGCGCACGAAGAAGTCGGGCTCCACCGCGCACCGCGCCACGAGCGGCTCGAGCAGCCCGGAATCGGCGTCCGTGCCGGCCGCCAGCGCCGCCTGCAGCCGCGTCGACGAATTTCCGGCGCCGAGTGCTTCGCGCAAATGTGGGGTCGTGTGTGGCGTGTTGATCGGAACCACCTCCTGCGACCCAGTGAAGACCTTGTCACGATGTCAAGGTCAAGCGCAGAAGATCAGCCGCGGAAGCGCAGACCGTCCAGCAGCAGGTCGAGCAGCCGCCCGGCTTGCTCGCGTTGCGCCGGCTCGCCGGCCGCCAGCGCGATGCCGCTGAGGCCGATGAGGACGTCGTCCACGAGGACGTCGCCGCGGAGGGTGCCGGCGGCGATCAGCGGGGCGACCAGCTGCTCGATGGTGGAGTTCAGGCGGTCGCGGCTGTGGGCGTACGGGTTGCCGCCGGAGGCGATCACGGCGCGCAGGGCGTCGGACATGCCGATCTTCGTGGTCATGTAGTCCACGAAGCGGTCCATCCATGTGCGCAGCGCCTCGAAGGGCGGCAGCTCCTGCAGCAGCGCGGGGCCGGCGTCGCACAGCTGGTCCAGCTCGTTGCGGTACGCGGCCTCGATCAGGGCCTCACGCGTCGGGAAGTGGCGGTACAGCGTGCCGATGCCGACGCCGGCGTCCTTGGCGATCGCGTCGAGCGTGGCGTCGAGGCCCTTCTCGGAGAACTGTCGCACCGCGGACGCGAGCAGGAGGTCGCGGTTGCGCCGCGCGTCCGCACGTAGTGGTTTGGTCACAGTGGCTTCGTCACCTCTCACCCCTTCCGTCTCGTCAACTCAAGCATACTTGCGAACGGAGGATCCTCCGGTTAATGTCGGACTCAACCGGAGGCTCCTCCGTATCGAGTCCGGAACAGGAACGCCATGCGCATCACCACCCCGTTCACCAGGGAGTCCACCGCCGCCGACGTCAGCGCGGGCGTCGACCTCACCGGCCGCCGCGCGATCGTCACCGGGGGCGCGTCCGGCATCGGCGTCGAGACGGCCCGCGCGCTCGCGCAGGCCGGGGCCGAGGTCACGCTGGCCGTCCGCAACACCGAGGCCGGCCACCGCACCGTCGAGGCGATCACGGCGGCCACGGGCAACGCCGCCGTCGACGTCAAGCACCTCGAACTGGCCGACCGCGACTCCGTCGCCAAGCTCGCGAGCGACTGGCAGGGCCCGCTGCACATCCTCGTGAACAACGCCGGCGTGATGGCCGAGCCGCTCAACCGCACACCGGAAGGCTGGGAGCACCAGTTCGCCACCAACCACCTCGGCCACTTCGGCCTCGCGCTCGGCCTGCACGACGCCCTCGCCCGAGCCGGCGGCGCGCGCATCGTGGCCGTGAGCTCCAGTGCCCACCTGCGCTCGGGCGTCGTTTTCGACGACATCCACTTCGAACGCCGCGAGTACGACCCGTGGTCGGCCTACGGCCAATCGAAGTCCGCGAACGTCCTCTTCGCCGTCGAGGCCACCCGGCGCTGGGCCGCCGACGGCATCACCGCCAACGCCCTCATGCCGGGCGGCATCCGCACCAACCTGCAGCGCCACCAGGCCGACGACGCCGAGTTCAACGAGATCGCCAAGACCTACCCGTGGAAGACCACCGAGCAGGGCGCGTCGACCTCGGTGCTGCTCGCCGCGTCTCCCCTGTTGGCCGGCGTCGGCGGCCGCTACTTCGAGGACAACAACGAAGCCGAGCCCCACGTCCCGCCGTCCCGCGACGGCGTCGCGGCCCACGCGCTCGACCCGGAAGCGGCGACGCTGCTGTGGGAGGTCTCGCTGGAGCTGCTCGCGCGCTGACCCGACGGTCGGCCTGCGCCGCTCGGGTCGTTCGGGCCGGATCAGCGTGCGGGTGCCCGCGGTGTCTGCTTAGGGTCATTCGGTGCGGCTCGTGCTGTTCGACCTCGACAACACCCTCGTCGACCGGGCGGAGGGGTTCCGGCGCTGGGCTTGGGAGTTCTGCGCGGAACACCGCCTGACGCCCGGCGACGCCACGTGGCTCGCGTCCGCCGACGAGGACGGCCTCGCCCCGCGCGACGTCTTCTTCAAAGCCGTGCGCGACCGGTTCGCCCTGCGCGACACCGCCGCGGAGCTGCTCGAGTCGTACCAGCAGCGGCACCCGGCGCTGATCCCCGCCGCGCCGGGCGTGCTGACCGGCCTGCCGCGGTTGCGCGCGGCGGGCTGGCGGATCGGCGTGGTGACCAACGGCAACGCCGAACAGCAGCTCGCCACCCTGCTGTGCACGGGGGTCGCGGGGCTCGTGGACGGGTGGGCGATCTCGGAGCACGAAGGCGTCGCCAAGCCGGACCGGCGGCTGTTCGAGATCGCGGCGGAACGCTGCGAGGCGCCGTTGCGCGACGGCTGGATGGTCGGCGACGGCGAGGAGACCGACGTCGCCGGCGGCCGGGCCGCGGGGCTGCACACGGTGTGGGTCGACCGGGGGCGCGCGTGGAGCGGGGACGAAAAGGCCCCGGACCACGTCGTCACCGACGTTGCCGGGGCCATCGAACTGCTGCTGGAGTGAGGACTCAGCTTTCGGAGTCGATCTTCCAGACGCCGTTGTCGTTGACCATGTGGTACGTGTGGTGGTTGGTCTGACTGGCCCCACCGGCGGACACGTAGGTGATGTCGGCGCTGAGCATGTCAGTGCCGATCGACTTCACGTTGCTCGCGCGCGCGGACTTGTAGTCGTCCCAGAAGTTCTGGTACGTGGCGAAAGTCTGGTGCTTGCTCGCCTTGAAGTTGTCCGTGAGCAGGCCGAAGCCCTGTTGCAGGTCGCCCGGGATGAGCGAGAAGTAGCGCGTCAGCGCCGCTTCCATGTCCTGCGGCGAGCTGACCGAACTGCTGGTGGGTGACGACGGCGGGCTGCTGGGCGCCGACGGGGTGCTCGGAGGCGGCGGTGTCGTCGGCGGGTTCGTGGTCGACGGCGGCGGCGCCGGGGCGTTCGCGGACGACGAGTTGACCACCGGAGACGCGCCACCGGCCGTCGGGGGCGTGCCGTTGTTGCGGTTCACCAGCACGATCGCCACGACGACGAGCACCACGAGCACGGCGCCGACGCCGGCGAGGACCATCGAGCGCTGTCTTCGGTCGACAGGTGCCGGGGCGGGAGTCGTCGGGGCGGCGGCCGGAGCCGGAGCGGCCGGGAGCGGCGCGGGCACCGTCAGCGGGATCGGCACCGACGCGACGGGCGTGACCCCGCCGTCGAGCTCCCGCAGCTCGGTGAGCACCTCGGCCATCGACGGCCGGTCCTCGGGCTTGAGCTCCAGCAGCTTCAGCAGCAACGGCTCCAGCTTCCCCGCCTGCTTCGGTGGGTTGATCGAACCGCTGGACACGCGGTACAGCAACGCGATCGCGTTGTCCGCCGTGCCGAACGGTGGCGCGCCCTCCACCGCCATGTAGAGCGTGGCGCCGAGGGCGAAGACGTCGGAGGCGAACATCGCTTCCTCGCCGCGGGCGACCTCGGGCGCGAGAAACGCGGGCGTACCGGAGATTTCGCCCGTGGCCGTCAGCGTGACGTCGCCGACCGCGCGGGAGATACCGAAGTCGGTGACCTTGACGGTGCCGTCTTCGCCGAGGAGCACGTTGCCGGGCTTGACGTCGCGGTGCACGATGCCGGCGCGGTGCGCGGCGGCCAGCACACCGGCCAGCTGCACGGCGATGGGGATGACCTCTTCGACGGTCAGCGGGCCGTCGTCGTGCAGCTTCGCCGAGAGGCTGCGCGAAGGCAGGTACTCCATGATCAGCCACGGGCGGTCTTCGTACTCGACCACGTTGAACACGGAGATGGCGTTGGGGTGCTGCAGGCGCGCGGCGATGCGGGCCTCGCGCATGGCGCGGTTCTTCGCCTCGGCGACTTTCTCCTCGCCCTGGTTCATCGGCATGAGGAGTTCTTTCACCGCGACGACGCGGCCGAGGATCTTGTCCTCGCCGCGCCAGACCATGCCCATGGCGCCGCTGCCGATGAGCTCGACGAGCTGGTAGCGACCGGCGATCTGCCGGCTCTCCTCGGTCAACGAAAAACCCCTCAGTGCGACGTTCACGGACGGCGATCGCCAAGTTTTTCACGGCGCTCGCCCGGGTGTCCCTACGACCCACCGGAGGGTGCGGGGGTTGCTCCGCGTGGCCGAACCGGGACACTCTGATCATATGAGCGCCGGCGCCCCGACATTCCGAAACGTGTTCGGCGTGACCGAATTCCGGGCCCTGTGGCTCGCGCACGTGCTGTCGGTCGCCGGTGATCAACTGGCTCGGGTCGCGCTCACGGTCCTCGTGTTCGACCGTACCGAATCCGCGGGCTGGGCGGCGCTCACGTACGCGCTGACTTACCTGCCCGATCTCCTCGGCGGCGCGCTCGGCGGGCTGGCCGACCGGTTCCCGCGCCGCACGGTGCTCGTGGTGGCCGACGTGCTGCGGGCCGTGCTCGTGGCCGTGATGGCGATCCCGGGGCTGCCGTGGCCGGTCGCGGCGGCGCTGCTGGTGGTGGTGCAGCTGGCGGCCGGGCCGTTCCAGTCCGCGCGGCAGGCCGTGCTGCCGGACATCCTCGGCCCCGACCGGTTGCCCGTCGGCCAGGCGATGTTGTCCTCGACGTACCAGGCGGCGCTCGTGATCGGCTTCGGCGCGGGCGCGGCGGTGGTCGCGTGGCTCGGCGTGACGGGCGCGCTGGCCGTGGACGCGGTGACCTTCGCCGTGTCGGCACTCGCGCTGCGGTGGGGCCTGCGGCCGCACCCGGTGAACGTCGTCGAGCGGGGTCCGGCGCCTTCCCAGTGGGCTTCGCTCGTCGCGGGCTGCCGGCTGGTCGGGCGGGACCGGCGGTTGCGGTCGTTGCTGGCGATCGCGTGCTGCAGCGGGTTCTACGTGGTGCCCGAAGGCCTGGCCGTGCCGATCTCCGCGCAGCTCGGCGGTACGGCGGTGCTGGCGTGGCTGCTCATCGCCAACCCCGTCGGTTCGCTGCTCGGCGCGGTGCTGCTCAGCCGGGTGCCACGCGTACGCCAGGCGCGGCTGCTCGGGCCGCTCGCCGTGGCGACCAGCCTGGTGCTGCTGCCGACGGGCTGGACGCCCGGGCTCGTCGTGCTGGTGGTTTTGTGGACGTTGTCCGGGATGTTCTCCGCGCACGACTTGATCACTCAGGTGCAGTACAGCCTCGCCGCCCCGCCCGAACAGCGCGGCCAGGTGATCGGCGTCGCGATCGCGGCCCTGCGGGCGTCGCAGGGCGTCGCGATCGCGGCCGCCGGCGCGCTCACCCAGGTGCTCGCGCCCACGACCGTGGTGGCCGTCGCGGCCGTCGCCGGCGCGACCGTCGCCGCCCTCGCCGCCGCGGCCTGGCTGCGCGCGGCGTGGCCTCGTCGAAGTCCCCTCGACGAGGCCACGCCACCTGCCGCGTCCTGAACCACACGGCTCACGTCCGGTGACCGGCCCACCTCCTCGTGGTTCTCGTGGTGCTCGTGGTTCTCGTGCACAGTCGGGCTCTCTCGCGGGCAGGACTCACGTCCAGTTGTTGTCACGCATGCCTTTCACCCCCTCGTCGGGTGTTCGCGGGCTTCGGGTCAGCAGGTCCAGTTGTTGTCGCGCACCTGGCGCTCCTCTCGGTCGGTCGGGGCCATTGCTGTCGTCGGGCGGGGGGTCAGCGGGGCCAGTTGTTGTCACGCACGGGCGTCTCCTCTCGGGCTCGTCGGGGTGACCGGCTTGGTTCAGCGAGTCCAGTTGTTGTCGCGCACGGGCTTCTCCCTTCCACTCGTCACGGACGTTGACCACTTGCCTCAGCGGGTCCAGTTGTTGTCGCGCACCGGCGTCTCCTCTCCGCTCGTCGTGTTCGTTGGTCTGACCTCAGAACCGCGGACCTCAGCGGGTCCAGTTGTTGTCACGCATCGTCGAAACCTCCTTCCCCGCCAGTGCTTCGCCCCATTCGCCGGTCACCAGTTGTTGTCACGCACGGCTCTACCCCCTTTCGCCTCGGCTGTTCAGCGGACTTCGGCCGTCACCAGTTGTTGTCCCGCACCGCCGGACCTCCTTTCCGCATCGCGGTTCGCCAACAGTTCGGACACTCACCAGTTGTTGTCCTGCACCGTGGACACCTCCTCCCACAGATCGCACCGAAACGCTTGCAACCCTCGACCTCAGGTCGAGCTCAACGGTCCAGACCACTCAAGCCGAAGCCGCCCAGTTGTTGTCGCACACCGTCGTCACCTCCTCGCCAGGGCCGCACCGACCGGCGGGTTCGCGGAGCTCGCCGGTCACCGATCGTGGTTGTCGCACGTCAGTGGCTTCAGTGGCCGGAGACCGCGGATTCCCAGGTACGCCAAGGAATCCCGGCGGGCCACCACTACGCTCAGTGGTCACCTCCCCTCTGCGCGGGCCGGGCGCTGGGCTGTCCGGGCGAAATTCCCCGGCCAGGTCCCATAGTCCGGACCACGGGCGGCACACGGCGCGCCCCGTCGTTTACGGTAGAAGCCAACCGGGTGAGGTGAAGAGTGCGCGGACGAGCAAACCGGTCTGCCGGATGGTTCACGGGCTGGCGCCTTTGGCGGTTGCCCTCGCACGTCCGCACTTATGTGCTCCTCGTCAACTTCCTGGCGATCCTGGCGTCGGTGAGCACCGCGTGGCTGGTGCCGGTGCACCAGCAGGACTTGATTCGCTTCGGCGTGCTGGCCGTGTGCGCGGCCGCCGCCATCGAGGCCACGCGCCACATCGAGCGCCAGCGCGAGTACAACCGCGCGCCCACGGTCGCGTACGTCGACACCAAGGCCGTATGGAGCATCGCGGCCGTGGTGGCGCTGCCGGCCGTGCTCGCGACGGCGATGGTCGTGTTCACGTACGCGGTGGCGTGGTGGCGTGTCTGGCCGCGGGAACGGCCGGTGCTCCCCCACCGCTGGATCTTCTCCGCCGCGTCGGTGCTGTGCGGCACCCAGGCGGCGGTCGCCGTGCTCGCGCTGGGCATGCACCACTACCCCGGCGTGCCGGCCGCGGGGTTCCTCCCCGGCCTCACCGACCTGGTCGTCGTCATCTTCGCGGCCGCCCTGCGCTGGGCCATCAACACGGCGCTGGTGATGGTCGCCATCGCGCTCTCCAGCCCGCCGCGGACGCTGTCGGACCTGTTCTCCGGCTTCGGCGACCAGCTGCTGGAGGCCGGCGCGATCGGCCTCGGCCTGGTCACCGCCGCGCTGCTCCTGCTGGCCAACCCGCTGGTGCTCACCGGCGTGGTCGTGGCGCTGGTGGCGCTGCACCGCGGCCTGTTGCTCGCGCAGTTCCAGCGCGACGCGCGCACCGACGTGACCACGGGCCTGGCCACCAAGCGCTGGTGGCGCACGCTGGCTGAGCAGTACCTCGAGCGCGCCCGCACGGGCAACGGCACCGTCGGCGTGCTGCTGCTCGACCTCGACCACTTCAAGGCCATCAACGACACCTACGGCCACCCGACGGGCGACGTCGTGCTGCGCGAGATCGCCATCGCGCTGCGCAGCGAGGTGCGCGACCAGGACATCTGCGGCCGCTGGGGTGGCGAGGAGTTCGCGATCGTGCTGCCCAACGTCCCGACGATGGAGCAACTCGGGCAGCTCGCCGACCGCATCCGCCGGCGCATTCCGAAGGTCGTCGTGCCCTTGCCCGAGCGCGACACGGTCATCAGCGACCTCACCGTGTCGATCGGCTGCGCGCTCTACCCGGCCGAGCACCTCACGGGCGTCGACGACGTGCTGGTCGCCACCGACACCGCCCTTTACCGGGCGAAGCAGGCGGGCCGCAACCGCGTGGAGCTCGCCACACACTGAAGGACGTTCCGGACAACCCCGCCTTCTCGTTCCGACTTAGCCTCCCCCGCGTGCCACGATGGACGCTGAGGGCCGCGCCGAGGCCCGCGAGGAGGTCCGAGTGCCCGACTGGGATGGCCGTGGACTGCCGCCGGTCGCGCGGGCTCGCGTCGACCGGTTCGCTTCGTCCGGCCTGCGCACCTCACTGCTGAGCGTCCCCGGCGCGGTCGGCTCGGAGTTCGCCGGATTCACCCCCGTGGGGGAGGTCATGGGGTGCGTCGTGGAGCGCCTCGGCTGGACCTCCGGCTTCGGCATCACGCCGAACCAGCAGGCCGCCATCTACGCCGACGCGCTGCGGCAGGGCTACCGCATCGCGCTGGACCGGCTGCGGCTGGAGGCCGAGGCGATCGGTGCGGACGGCGTCCTCGGCATCACCACGTCCGTCACGCGGCTCGACGAGACCATGCAGGAGTTCGTGGCCCTCGGCTCCGCGGTGCGCGCCGAGACGTCGCAACGGCCGGGCCGCGTCTTCACCACCGAGCTGCCGGGCCAGGATGTCGGCAAGCTGATGCAGGCCGGCTGGGTGCCCGCGGCCGTCGCGATCGGCATCTCCGCGCACACCACGTTCGACTACAACATGCAGTACCAGACCACGATGTGGGCCGGGAACGTCGAGGTCGACGCCCACACCCGGCTCGTCACCGAGGTGCGGGCCGACGCGCGCAGCCAGTTCCGCAAGACCGTGCAGACCACCGGCGCCGACGGGGCGATCGTCTCGCGGATGTCGCTCGACACGTGGCAGCTGGGCGAGGTGGCCGTGGCCGGGGTGGCGAGCGTGTTCGGCACCGCCATCGCGCGTTTCCACAGCGGCAGCGCCGCGCCTACGTCCGCGCTCACCATCCTGCCGCTGAACCGAGTTTGAAGGAGGCCCTGTGACGACCACGGACCCCGCCGCGCAGCACATCCCCGAGGATGCGATGCGCCGGCTCGCCGAGATGCGGCCGGGCCAGGCGACGAGCCTGTTCACGTCCGACCTGAGCGTGAACGAGTTCCTGCTCGTGCGCGAGGCCGGCTTCCGCCCGCTGGGCCTGGTGCTCGGGTCGAGCATCTACCACGTCGGGTTCCAGATGGGGCGCTGGAGCAAGAACCAGGAGATGGATCGGCTGTCGGCCGCGATGTACCACGCGCGCGAGCTCGCGATGACGCGCATGGAGACCGAGGCCGACCTGCTGGGCGCCGACGGGATCGTGGCCGTGCGCCTGGAGATCGAGTTCAAGGAGTTCGGCAGCGACCTGGCGGAGTTCATCGCCGTCGGCACCGCGGTGAAGGCCGACGAACCCGGCCAGTGGCGCAACAACACCGGCAAGCCGTTCACGTCCGACCTGTCCGGCCAGGACTTCTGGACGCTCGTGCAGGCCGGGTACGCACCGCTGGGCATGGTGATGGGCACCTGCGTCTACCACATCGCGCACCAGCGGTTCCGCCAGGCGATGAGCAACATCGGGCAGAACGTGGAGATCCCGCAGTACACCGAGGCCCTCTACGACGCCCGTGAGCTCGCGATGTCACGCATGCAGGCCGAGGCCGAGCAGCTGCACGCCGAAGGCATCGTGGGGGTGCAACTCCTGTCACTGCCGCATCGATGGGGCGGGCACACGACGGAGTTCTTCGCCATCGGCACCGCCGTGAAGCCACTGCGCCCCGACCACCGCATCACCAAGCCGCAGCTCGTGCTGCCCCTCACCGACTGATGGCCGGGTTAGAGCTCGGCCCGGCCGGCGAGTTCCACCTCCTGGTGGCCGCGCTGCGCGCCGATCGCGCCGACGTCGAGTCCTACACGCGCGTGCTGTCCGAGACCCTCGGCGACGCCCTCCCCCCGGGCATGGTCGAGATCGACCGGCGGCGCAGCTTCGCTGACCGCGTGGCCGGGCGCCTCGGGCAGCCGGTGGAGGTGCGCGTGTCGACGCCGCACCAGCTGCTCGTGCTCACGGCCGGGCGGTCGGGCGGGGTCACGGGTGAGATTCGCCAGGTGGTGCGCGGGGTCGTGATCAGCCGCCGGGACACCGACGTCGAGGAATGGGTGACGGTGCTCGCCGAGGAGCTGCAGGCGCTGGCTTCGCGGGACGCGAAGGCGCGGGAAGCGTTGTCGCGGTTCCTCGGCAGCTGACTTTCTGGCCGGCGTGGTTGAACCGCCCGACCTTGACCCGCCTGGTTTGCCCGGTTAGACATCGGGGATGGACTGGACACTCGAGGTCGTCATCGTTCCCGTGTCCGATGTGGACCGCGCCAAGGCGTTCTACGCCGAGCAGTGCGGTTTCCACCTCGACCACGACACCGTGGTGGGGCCCGGCGCCCGCGTCGTGCAGCTGACTCCCCAGGGCTCCGGGTGCTCGATCGTCGTCGGCGAGGGTGTGGTGCCACCGATGCCGCCCGGCTCGCTCAAGGGCCTGCAGCTCGTGGTCGCCGATCTGCCGCGCGCCCGCGAGACGCTGCTCGCGGGCGGCGTCGACGTCAGCGAGATCCAGCTCCTCGGGCCCGACCCGGCCACGGGCCGGCCCGAGGACCTCGACAACATCGGCTTCTTCCACTTCTCCGACCCGGACGGCAACGCCTGGGCCGTGCAGCAGATCTCGGCGCGCGGCAAGAGCTAGTCCACCAGCGCGCCGCAGCTGATGTTGGCCGTCGCGGCGGTCATGGTGCGGGCGCGATCGGAGGCCACGAACGCGGCGACCGCGCCGACGTCCGCGAGCGTCGCGGGCCGGCCGAGCATCGTGGTCTTCGCGATCTCGTCCGTGACCAGGTCGGCGTGCGCGAAATCCGCGGGCAGCGATTCGGGCACGCCGCCGGACCTCAGAGTGACGGTGCGGACGCCGTAGCCGCCCAGCTCAGCGGCGAGCTGGCGGCGCATCGCCTCGAGCGCGGCGAACGCCACCTGCAGACCGCCGACCGGGTGCGTGCGCACCGGGTCCCCGTCGCCGCCGAAAACGAGCACGACGCCGCCGCCCTGGCGCTTCATGTGGCGGCCGGCCGCGCGCATGGTGAGAAACGTGGTGCGCACGGCGGTGACCACGGGCTGTTCGTAGTCGGCCAGGGACATCTCCAGCAACGGGGTGCCCTGCACGTCGCCGTGGGTGATGACGTTGACCGAGATGTCGAGGCTGCCTGCCGCGGCGACCACGGCGTCGGCGTGCTTGTCGACGGCCTGCCCGTCCAGGGCGTCGAGCTCCTCGACGTCGGCGCGCCCGCCCGTCGCGCGGATCTCGTCGGCCACCTTCTCGAGCTTCGCGCGCGTGCGGCCGGCCAGGAAGACGCGTGCGCCCTCCTCCGCGAACGCGCGCGCGATGGCGCCGCCGATCGCTCCGCCACCGCCGTAGACCACTGCGTTCTTGCCTTCGAGCAGCATGGGCTCTCCGTTCGTCGGGTTTCCGCTTCCACCCGTGCGTCGAACGAGGTGCTCAGGAATCGACAGGATCTCCGTCATTTCGGACGACGAGCACGATCCGGCGCCCGTGCAGCTCACCACGCTCCATCCGGCCGTGCGCGTCGGCGGCTTCGGCGAACGGCACCCGCTCCACGGCGCGCGGCCGCAGGCCACCGGCGGCAAACCGCTCGTTCAGAGCCGCCGCCGCGTCGGCCAGCTCGGCGGCGCTCGCGCGGGAGATGACGAACCCGACCACGGACTGGTCGTTCAGGTACAGCTCACCGGCGGGCAGCACCGGGCGGCTGCGCGGCCCCGCGAGCAGCACGATCCGGCCGCGGAAAGCCAGGTGCGCCACCGCGGTTTCGAGGTCGTTGGTGCCGGAGGTGTCCACGTAGAGGTCGATGCCGTCGGGCAGGTCGGTCCTGCGGTAGTCCAGCGCCACGTCGGCCCCGCGGGTCACGCAGTGGTCCAGATCCGCGGCCGACGCCGTGGCCACCACGCGCGCACCCGCCGCCGCGGCGAGCTCGATCAACGCGGTCCCGACGTTGCCACCACCCCCGACGACCAGCACGGTCTGCCCCGCGCGCAACCCGCCGTGCGTGAACAACGCCAGGTACGCCGTGGCCGCCGGGTGCACCACGGCGACGGCGTCGAACGGATCCACCCCGGCGGGCAGGCGGTACAGCCGATCCGCCGCCACGGCCACGCGCTCGGCCACCGCGCCCTGCCGGCCCCCGTGCCCGAGGCTGTTGCCCCACACCGTTTCCCCGGCCGCGAAGCCGTTCGCCGAATCCACGACGCGACCGACGAAATCGCGCCCCAGCACGAGCGGCCACGGCCCGGGCACCGGCCACATCCCGTTGCGCACGAACGTGTCCACGGGGTTCACACTGCCCGCGACGACGTCGACCAGCACCTCCCCGAGCGCCGGCACAGGATCGGGGAGCTCGCCGAAGCGGATCTCCTCGACCGGGCCGGGCTTCCCGACGAACGCAGCCTTCACTCAGGCGAAACTACCAGCGGTGAGGATCGCGTGGCCGTGTCGTTCTTTGGCTTCGAGGTAACGGTGGCCATCGAGCACTTACGCGCTGAACGCGCCCGCCGACCGTGAAGTCGCGACCCATGTTCAATAGCTGGTGTATCAGCGCTGCCGAGAATCTTTCGCGAGAACCGGGCATGTCATCGGTTGCTGGGTCCCGCAGTGGCCAACGACCACTTCACGACCTCGACGGCAGGCTCAAAGGTCACCAGCAGAGCGACGACGCTCGCCAGGGCCTCGCGGCTCGCGCAGCTGTGCAGATCCGCTGTGGACAGTCCGACCTGCGTTTCGTTCATCCAGCCCACGTACTTGCCATCACCACTCTGGGTGACGAGCACTGCCGTGGTCGGCGTTTTCGCGCCGGGCGTCTGCTTGACCAGATCGGTCGGCAGACCCGCTTCGTCGAGGTAGGAAACAATCGACATGGCCAGGTCGTCACCTCGACGGCACGGTCCACGTGACCGCCGGCGGACACCGCACGGCCCGCGACTCGAGAACCGAGCCGCGGGTTTTCCGTGTCTTACGGGCGGACCGCGCCCATGGGGTTCGGGATCGGCAGGCCGCCCGCGTCGACGACCGCGCGGCTGAGGGGTTCGGCCAGCTCCAGCACGCGGTCCACGGCGTCCGGGCCGAGGGCGTCGAGCGGGTCGGTGGCCAGGCGGTCGGTCATCTCCTCGACGTCGCGGCGGACGGCGGCGCCGCTCGCCGTGAGCCGGCCCGCGGAGTCGAGCAGGCCACGGGAGAGCAGGCGCGCCGTCGAGTCGTCCCACTCCTCGTCGGTCCAGCCGCGGGCGCGTTGGACGAGCTCTCGGGTCGTGGCGCCGGCGGCGATGTGGGTGAGGCTCGCGTCGAGGCCGGACAGCCCGGCGGAGACGCCGGCGAGCACGTGGCCGTCGCCGCGGTGTTCCCGCAGGGCGCAGGTGGCGAGCCAGAGGCGGGCCGGCGGCCGGTCGGGGCGTTCGGCCGACGCCCACGCGGCGGCGAGCGGACGGCCGTCGAACCGGCAGCCGGCGACGGCGCGTTCGAGCAGCTCGGCCAGCTCGGTGAGTTCGGCGTCCGGCGGCAGCAACCGCGTCAAAGCGGCTTCCACGGCGAGAATCCGGCTCTGCAGCACGTCTTCCGGCTTCGCGAACGTCCACGCGTCGGGCAGGGCGCGCGCGACCATCCCCGGTGCGAAGCCGTAGAACATCGACGTGACCGGTCCCGGTCCGATCGGGCCCAGCGGCGCCGCGCGGCCCGCGAAATAGCCCATCCACCAGCCGCGCAGGCCCACTTCCTTCGCCGCCGCAGCGGGCTCGGGCGCGAAGTAGACGACGGCGTGCAGCGGCTCCAGCGCGACCCAGAACCGCCTGGCCAGGCTCGAATTCGGCTCCATGACGATCAGCGTACGCACGAAGAAGGCCCCTCCACCTGATGAGTGGAGGGGCCTTCCGTGGCGCAGGGGTCAGGCGAGCTCGAGCCCGTAGGACTGCAGCTCGAGGGTGAGCGGGTAGAAGTAGCTGGTCACGGTGTCGCCGCCGGACAGCGTGCCGAGGCCCTTCGAGCCGTCGTACGCCGGGCCGCCCGAGTCACCGTGGTCGGTGTGCGCGGTGGTGCCGAACTCGTGGTTGAGCACGCCCACGTCGAAGTTCACGGACTCGTCGACCGAGGTGACCTCGCCGCTGCCGCCGCCGGTGGTCTGGCCCTGCTTCTGGATCTGCTCGCCGACGGTCGGCGTGCCGGCGCTGCTGATGGTCTGGCCGGTGTTGATGGCGCCGTCACCCGAGCCGTTCGGGCGGGTCAGCAGACCGGAGTCCGCACCGGGGCAGTCGCTCTCCACCACGCGGGCCCCGGAGACGTCGCCGCCCGACCAGGTGCCGCCCTCGTTGGTGCAGTGGCCCGCGGTGAGCATCATCGGCTCGCCGCCCCGGGTGACGTTGAAGCCCAGCGAGCAGGTGAACTGGCCGTTGTTGATCGAGTCGCCGTCGGCGATGTAGGTCGACAGCTTGCCGGCGCGGTGCTCGATGCGGGCGGAGTCGCCCAGCTTCGCGGCGGCCGCGGTGACCTTGTCGACGGTGGTCTTCGAGGCGGCGTCGTAGATCTTCACGACGACCTGATTGTTCTTGGTGTCGATGCCCCACGCGGTCTGCGGCACGTTCTTCACGGCGTCGAGCGAGTTCTTCGCGTTGGTCAGCGCGGCGAAGCTGTGCTTCACCAGCTTCGTGGCGAAGCCGGCGGCCTCGGCCTTCTGCTGGGCGGCCGCGTCGGTGACGTTGACGATGGCCTTGCCGTTGTCGAGGTAGATGCCACCACCCGACAGTCCGAGGCTGTCGACGACCTGCGTCGCCTGGGTGATGGCCTGGGCCTGCATCTGCGCGAAGGCGAGCGGGCTGGCCGAAGCGGCGTTCACGCAAAGGCCGGCGGTGAGCGCCGCCGCCGAGAACACGGTGAAACCGGCGACGAACGTTTTCCGGGAAGTCATCGAATCTTCCTCCAGTTGAGCTGGACGGATCCTGCGCGAACGGCTCGCGCGACCACGGTGGGACTCCCCACACTTTTGTTGCCAGGCAACCAACGCACCACCGACGAAGGTTGGTTAATAACCAATTCATCCGGGCAAATCGGACTGTCCGCACCCGTTCGGCGCAGGTGCGCTAGGCCGAACAGCCGTGCGACCGCACCGTTCACTGGGATGGGTTACCCGCCGGGTGCCACGAGGCAATCGCGGAGCGGGGCTTCCGGTTAAGGTCGGCGCGTGCCCGACACCGAGCTGAGCCACGCGTTCACCGTGGCCGCACCGCCCGCGGACGTCGTCGCCCACCTCGCGGAGCCGGCGAACTACGTCGGTTTGTCGCCGCTGGTGGTCCAGGTGCGCGATGTCGCGAGGGAAGAGGGGCTGACGCGGTACACCGCGGTGGAGCGGTTCCGCTTCTTCGGATTCCTGCGGCACGACAACCCGATCGTCGTCACGCTCCGCACCACCGGCTCGACGGCGGTGCACGGCGACGTCATGTCGCCCGGCGGCGTGCGGATGGGTTACCGGTTCGACCTCGAGCCCGACGGCGGCGGCACGCGCGTCACCGACACGCTGCGGCTGCACGCGCCGCCGGGCCTGCTTCGTTTCGCCGCTTCACGGGCCCGCGCGGTGCAACTCGCCCGCGCGGGCGTCCTCGCCGAGCGGCTCGGCTGAGTCCACAAAGGGCTCACTTCGCGGCGGAAGTGCCTTCCGGCCACTGGACGTGCTCTTCGTAGCCGGCGTGCTTGCGCAGGAACGCCGCGATGAACGGGCAAACCGGCACGATCACGCCACCGTTGGCCACGACGTCGTCGAGCGCGTACGTGGCCAGCGTGGTGCCGAGGCCGCGGCCGCCGAAGGCCTTGTCGATCTCGGTGTGGGTGAACACCGTCTGGTCGCCGCGCACGAGGTACTGCGTGAAGCCGGCCAGCTGGCCGTCCGCGTACACCTCGTAGCGGTGCTTCTCGTCGTTGCGGACCACGCGGGTCTCGTCGCTCATTCGTCGCTCCTCAAAGTCCGGGCATTCAGGTGAACGCCGGACAGCCTGCCGTACTTCCGGATGTCCCCGTGATCTTCACCGAAGAATGACGCCGCGGCGCGGGAAACGACCCACAGGTGATCCGGGCTGGGCCGCCCGGGCGACACGGTGCGGGCGATCGGGTGGAACGCCCGTGCGGACCTTCCGGGGCCCCGGGCGCGTTTGGTTGATTCTCTGGGTCGGTGACCACCACTGGGAAGGCCAGGACCGCGCTGTGCAGCCGTTCGCTCTGCCCGAGTTCTACATGCCCTACCCGGCCCGGCTGAACCCGCACCTGGACGGTGCGCGGGAGCACAGCAAGGCGTGGGCGTACACGATGGACATGATCGATGTCCCCCAGCACGGCACCGTGATCTGGGACGAGCACGACTTCGATTCCCACGACTACGCGCTGCTCTGCGCCTACACCCACCCGGACGCCGGCGCCACGGAGCTCGACCTCATCACCGACTGGTACGTGTGGGTCTTCTACTTCGACGACCACTTCCTGGAGCTGTTCAAGCGCACCGGCGACATCGACAGCGCCCGCGCCTACCTCGACCGGATCGCCCTGTTCATGCCGGTCACGGGCGCCATCACGGCGACCGCGGAGAACCCCGTCGAGCGCGGTCTCGAGGACCTGTGGAACCGCACCGTGCCGCACCGCTCGGAGGGCTGGCGACGCCGCTTCGTCGAAAGCACGCGCAACCTGCTGGACGAGTCGTTGTGGGAACTGGCCAACATCAACGAGGGCCGCGTCTCCAACCCCATCGAGTACATCGAAATGCGCCGCAAGGTCGGCGGCGCGCCCTGGTCCGCGAACCTCATCGAGCACTCGGTGCACGCGGAGGTCCCCGACGCCATCGCCGCCTCCCGTCCCATGGAAGTCCTGCGCGACTGCTTCGCCGACGCCGTCCACCTCCGCAACGACCTGTTCTCGTACCAGCGCGAGGTCGAAGACGAAGGCGAGCTCTCCAACGGCGTGCTGGTGTTCGAGAAGTTCCTCGGCTGCACCACCCAGGAAGCCGCCGACGCCGTCAACGACCTCCTGACTTCCCGGCTGCACCAGTTCGAACACACCGCCCTCACCGAGGTCCCGGCTCTCTTCGACGAGCACGCCGTCGATCCGTCCGGCCGCGCCGAGACCTTCGCCTACGTCAAGGGCCTCCAGGACTGGCAGTCCGGCGGCCACGAATGGCACCTGCGCTCCAGCCGCTACATGAACGAAGGCGCCCTCGACTCCCGCGGCGGCCCCGAGTTGCTGGGCGGCCCCACCGGCCTGGGCACCTCGGCCGCCCGCATCTTCTCTTCCCTGGTGGCGACCGCTCCCCAGCGCCTGCGCTCCTTCTCCCACCAGCCGCACGAGACCGTCGGCCCCTACGTCCGGCCCGAGATCTACCTGCCGTTCGAGCTCCGCCTCAGCCCCCACCTCGCCACCGCCCGCGACCACCTCGCCACCTGGTGCACCTCCATGGGCTTCCTCGACGGCGTCGTCTGGGACGACCACAAGATGCGCGCCATGGACCTCCCCCTGTGCTCCGCCGGCATCCACCCGGACGCCTCCCCCGAGCAACTCGACCTCACCAGCGCCTGGCTGGCCTGGGGCACTTATGGCGACGACTACTACCCCGTGGTCTTCGGCGCTCCCCGGAACCTCGGCGGCGCAAAGGCGGCGACGGAGCGCTTCAAACTCTTCATGCCGCTTGCGGACGAACCCATGCCCACTCCGGAGAGCCCGCTGGAGACCGGCCTCGCCGACCTATGGCTGCGGACAGCGGGCCCGATGAGCCCGGAGTCGCGCCGCGCGTTCCGCAAGTCGGTGGTCGACATGTGCGAAAGCTGGCTTTGGGAACTGGCAAACCAGGCCGAGAACCGCATTCCCGATCCGATTGACTACGTCGAGATGCGCCGGAAGACCTTCGGCTCGGACCTGACCATGAGCCTGTCCCGGATCTCTCACGGCCGGCTGGTTCCACCGGAGATCTACCGAACCCGGACGATCCAGGCCATCGAGCACTCCGCCATGGATTATGCCTGCCTGCTTAATGATGTCTTCTCGTACAAGAAGGAAATTCAGTACGAGGGCGAGCTTCACAACTCAGTACTGGTGGTCCGCAACTTCCTCGATGTGGATGAGCAGACGGCATTCGAAATCGTCAACGACCTGATGACGGCCCGCATGAAGGAATTCGAACACGCCGTCAACGTGGGATTACCGGGCTTGTTCTCGGACTTCTCCCTCGACGACGACGTCCGCGCCGCACTGACGGCCTACACGGACGAACTGAAGGACTGGATGGCAGGCATCTTGAACTGGCACGAGGGCTGCGCCAGGTACACAGAGGAGGAAATCCGCCGCCGCCCAGGCATTCCAGCAGAAGCCGCCCCTGCCACCCCAACCTTCTCGACGGGCCCGACAGGACTGGGCACGGGCGCACTGCGCATCTCTTCCATCCTCCCCGCCGCCAGATAACCCACCAAGACCAACCACCTACCACTCAACCACCCACTGTCGGCCACCCAAACCCACCCACACGGGAGACAGCGGGTCTACCCAACCCAAGACCCTCTCAACCAACCCCCCCGACCCTTCCCCGGCCGGCCCCCGACGAAGGTGAACCAACACGGCTCGGGGTAGCTTGTCAAGGTACTCTTTCCCGCCTTGACAAGCTACCCCGAGCCGTCGTGACAATTGAACTTCGGGGAGTTAATCGCAACCAATCTTTTGATCTTTAAAGAGAAAGACAAAAGATTAAAAGACATGAGCATGGCTAGCCCCCGCTGCGCTCAATGGTTCTACGGGACTTGCTTTGTGTCAAGGCTGGAAAGAGTACCTTGACACAAAGCAAGTCCCGTAGAAGAAGGTGCTTCGCCGGGGGCCGGCCGGGGGAAGGTTAGCCGGGGATATCGACGGCTTTGTTGGGCGGTTGGGTTGGGAGTCGTGTCTGCCGATCGGTGACCATTGGGTAGATGGTTGGCCGGTTCGCCGATGAGCCCAGTAGATGGCTGAGCCGCGTGACGGTGGAAAGGTGACCATTGCGTAGATGATTGGCCGGTTCGCCGATGCGTGTGGTGGGTGGTTGAGCTGCGTAACAGTGTTGAGGCGGCCGTTGGGTAGGTGGTTGAGCCGGTGAGCCCGGCGAGCTGTGTGGTGGCCGAGCTGCGGCGAGGACCCCACCCAGGCAGAGATCAACCCGATCAGGGTGCAACCCACCACTCCTCCGGGCGTTTTCGCCCTCATCAGGTGATACTCGAAGCGTGAGAGGCTTGAACCTGCACTTCCTCGGCCACGCGACGACGCGAGTGGAGATCGGTGGACGGGTGGTGCTGACGGACCCGGTGCTCACCAAACGTGTCGGGCCGTTGACGCGAGTGGTTCCGCTGCCCGATTCGTCGGCCTGGGCGGAAGTGGACACCGTCCTCATCTCTCACCTGCACGGCGACCACCTGCATCTCCCCTCACTCAGGTTGCTCAGCGAGGCCCGGATCGTCGTCCCGAGGGGTGCGGGCGCGTGGCTCGAGAAACACGGCGTCCGCAACGTCGAAGAAATCGCCCCCGGAGAAGCCGTCCAGGACGGCGACCTCCGCATCACCGCGACGGAGGCCGTCCACTCCGGCCACCGCTGGGGACCGCGGCTCACTCACGGACCGCAGAGCCCGGCGCTCGGCCACCTCCTCGAAGCTGACGGCACCAGGGTCTACTCGGCTGGAGACACCGACCTCTTCGAAGGCATGAAGCAGCTCGGCCCCGTAGACGTCGCTCTCCTCCCCGTGTGGGGCTGGGGCCCCAACCTCGGCCCCGGGCACCTCACGCCCGAGCGGGCCGCCGTCGCCGCCGGACTACTCAAAGCCGCGGCGGTCGTTCCAGTCCACTGGGGGACGTTGGCCGTCCCCGGGATCCACCTGACGAAGCAGATGAAGAAGCTCCTCGTGGAACCGCCGGAAATCTTCGCCGAGCACGTGGTGGAAGCGGGCTTGCCGACGGACGTCCTGATCACGCGGCCCGGTGCCGAAGTGACCTTGCCCGCCCCCGAGGAACGGGCGTGAACTGGTCGGACCCGTCGGCGATCGGCTACCCGGCGCTGTTCGGCGGGGTGCTGCTGGGGTCGGTCATCCCGATCGTGCCGACGGGAGCGCTCGTGGGGGCGGCGGCGGCCGTCGCGACGACGACGGATCACCTGTCGCTCCCGCTGGTCATCGTGCTGGCGATCGCGGGGGCGTACCTCGGGGACGTGTTGACGTTCGCCGTGCCCCGGCTCGGGAGCGAGCCCCTGCTGCGCTGGGTGGAGAAGCGCCAGCAGGCCGAGCGGCTGGCGAAGGGCCGGGAGCAGTTCGCGCGCCGGGGCTGGCAGCTGGTGGTGATCGGGAGGCTGGTGCCGGCCGGGCGCATCCCGGTGTTGCTGGCCGCCGGGACGCTGGGATACCCGTGGCGCAAGCTGCTGCCGGCGGGGCTCGTGGCCTGCGTGTTGTGGGCCGTTGCCTATTCTCTGCTCGGCATCGTGAGCGGCGGCATCTTCGATTCGCCGTTGATCGCGACGCTGCTGGCCACGGTGCTCGTGCTGCTGGTGACCGTGTTGTTGACGGTGATCAGCAAGCTGCGCGCGAGGGCGGCCGAACGGACTGGAGGACATCAGTGACGACACCCGCTCCGTCGAAGGGGCGCCTGCTGGGCGGCGGCCGGGTCGTCGCCCGCGTGGTGCTGGTGTGGGCCGCGGTGACGGGCGCGTTGCGGCTGCTCGACATGTGGCTCGACGGGTTCAGCATGCAGTCGTGGTGGCAGCCCACCGTGTGCGCGCTGATTCTCGGGCTGCTCACGTCCGTGGTGTGGCCGTGGGTCGTGCGGGTCGCGTGGCCGATCGCGTACTTCACGCTCGGCGTGGGCACGTACCTGCTGCTGGGCGCGGCGACGTTGGCGATCCTGCAGGCCGTGCCGGGCGTCGAGCTGTCCGGGTTCGGGACGGCGGTGATCATCACGGTGGTGATGTCGGCCGTCGGCGCGCTGATCTCGAGCGCGCTCGCCGTGGACGAGGACGAGATCTTCTTCCGCCGGGCCGCCCGCCGGCGGCGCAAGCACGCGCCCGGTGAAGACCTGGCCGAGGAGCCGCCCGGCGTCGTGTTCCTGCAGATCGACGGGCTGGGCTACGACACCGTGCGCCGCGCCGTGCGGGACGGGGACATGCCGACGTTCGCCGCGTGGCTGTCCGAGGGCACGCATTCACTCACGCGCTGGCACACCGACTGGAGCTCGCAGACCGGCGCCAGCGTGTGCGGAATTCTGCACGGCTCCAACCACGACATCCTCGGGTTCCGCTGGTACGAGAAGGACCGCGACCACGTGATGGCGTGCGCGCACCCGAGCGACGCGGCCGAGATCGAGCGCCGCCACACCAACGGGCAGGGCCTGCTCGCGGGCGACGGCGCCAGCCACGGCAACCTGTTCTCCGGTGACGCCGAGCACGTGAGCCTCACGATGAGCTCCATCCCGGTCCTGGTGCCGCGCAAGGTCCGCGGCCCGCGCCACGACTCCGTCGGCGCCGGCTACCGCACGTACTTCGCGAACCCCGTCAACGTGCTGCGGACGTTCGGGGTGGCCCTCATCGACGTGTTCCGCGAGCTGTCCGCGGCCGCCAAGCAGCGTCGCGCCGGCGTGGTTCCGCGGATCCCGCGCGGCGGCTTCTACCCGCTCGCGCGCCCGGGCACCACGGTGATCGCGCGCGACGTGGTCGTCTCCGCGATCATCGGCGACATGCTGGCGGGCCGGCCGGTGGTGTACGCGGACTTCCTCGGCTACGACGAGGTCGCGCACCACTCCGGCATCGAGCGGTTCGACACGCTGGAGGTGCTGCGCTCCATCGACCAGCAGTTCGCGCGCCTGCTGCGCACGAGTCGCATCGCGCCGCGGCGCTACCACATCGTCGGGCTGTCGGACCACGGTCAGACCCAGGGCCAGGCCTTCGTCGACCGCTTCGGCGAGACGATGGAAGCCCTGGTCGGACGCCTGTGCGGCGGCGCACCCGTGGCCGAGCACGGCAAGCGCCGGCAGGCCGAGAGCTGGCAGGTCAACGCGGCGCTCGCCGAGGCGACGAACACCGGCGGCCTGATCGCGCGCCGGCTGCGCTCGCGCGTCGAGGACGCCGAGTGCGCCGAGAACCGGCCGCGCACCACGAGCGGCTCGCCCGGCGAGGTCACGCGCGTGGCGCCCGGCGTGGTCTGCGTGGTGTCCGGGCACCTGGCGATGGTGTCGTTCACCGAGCACGAGGGCCGCGTGAACCTGGAGACGATCGAGCGCGAGTACCCGGACCTGCTGCCGACGCTGGTCGACCACGACGGCGTCGGGTTCATGCTGGTGCACAGCTCGGAGTTCGGCCCCGTCGTCCTCGGCCGCGACGGCCTGAAGCGCCTGGCAACGGGCGTTGTCATCGGCGAGGACCCGCTGGCGGACTACGGCCCGTACGCCGACGAGCTGGTGAAGCGCGTCGACACGTTCCCGCACTGCGCGGACATCATGATCAACAGCCGCTACGACCCGGAGTCGGACCAGTCGTCGCCGTTCGAACGGCACGTCGGCTCCCACGGCGCCCTCGGCGGCCCGCAGCAGCGCGGCTTCATCCTGCACCCGCGCTCGTTCCCGGCGCCCGGCGAACCCGTCGGGGCGGAGGCGGTGCACCACGTTTTCAAGGACTGGCTGACGTTCCTGGGCCACGGTGAGCCCGCTGCGGCTACGCCGGTCGAGGTTTCGGAGGTGGCTTCATGATCGTGTACGGCGCGAGCTGGTGCCCGGACGTCAAGCGCAGCCGCGCGCTGCTCGACTCCCGCGGCGTGGCGTACGACTACGTGGACGTCGAGGCGGACCCCGCCGCCGAGGCCCTGGTGCGCTCGCTTCAGGACGGCGCGCGCCGCATCCCCACCATCGTCTTCGCCGACGGCACCCACCTGGTGGAACCCTCGGACACCGAACTCTCGGCGCGCCTGTGATCCTGCTGGACCTGCCCCTGGGCACCCGGGTCGTCGTCCGCTACCGCGTCGAGGGCGGCTTCACCGACGCCCTCGGCGAGCTGCGGGCCCGCGATTCTTCGTCCTGCACCGTGGAAACGAAGCGGGGCCTCGTGGTGGTGCCCCTGTCCGACGTCGTCGCGGCGAAGCCGGTGCCGCCTGCCCCGGCACGCCGCCGCCCGAAATCGAGCGGCCCGCCACCCGGGGATTCGTGACGGTCGGTGCCCTTACCCGGCGCAGCACCGAAAACGCCCAAGCCCTGAATCAGCGCTCGCGGGCGACGGCCGCCTCGATGCCGTCCAGCAGGAGATCCAAACCCGACTCCAGGCTCAGCCGGGCCTCCCGTTCGAGGTAAGGCTCATCCGACGGAACCGGCGGCTGCTCCGAACCCAGCTGCCCCACCAGCGGGTACCGCGAAACCAAGTCCGGCACCAGCTCCCCCAGCACCGCCGCCCGTGCGGACCACCAGTCCTCTTCGGACAGTCCCGTCTCGCGCGAGGCCTGGCGGGACTCGGCGGCGATCTGGACCGAGCCACGGACCGTGCTCAGCAACGCGCCCACGATCCACCGCACCCGGGCCGCGGGCAGGCCGGTCGCGAAGAGGACCCGCAGTACGAGCTGCTGCATCCGGAACTCCCCCGGCCCCAGCACCGGCCGGGCATACGAAACCTGCAGCAGCCACGGATGCCGCAGGTGGAAGTCCCAGAGCTCGCGCGCCAGGGCGACGATCGCGGGGCGCCAGCCGCCGGACAGGTCGTGGTCGTCGCGCAGCTCGGTGAGCGTGTGGTCGTACATGAGGTCGATGAGCTCGGACTTGCCCGGCACGTAGGTGTACAGCGCCATCGCCGTGCGGCCGAGTCGCTCGCCGACCGCGCGCATGGACAGCGCGGCCATGCCCGAGGCGTCGGCGATCTCCACGGCCGCCGCGACGATGGCGTCCACGCTCAGCCCGGGCTTGGGGCCGGGCCCGCCGCCGCGGGGTGCGACGTCCTTGCGCCACAGGAGCTCCATCGAGCGGCGGGCGTCCCCTTGCCCGGCGAAGACGACCACGAAGGAACCCCCTGTGAAGGCGACTCCTTACAGTATAAAGGGTCAGAAGCCGAGCGCGGTGACCGTCAGCACGTACTTGCCCTGCAGCAGCTCACCGCGCATCTCCGGCGTGATGGCGTTCGACGTGTCGGTGTAGGTGCCCGGCGAAGCGGTCTGCACGGCGTACACGAAGTTGCTCACGCTCGGGTCCACGACGAGGCTGATCGTCGGCGTGAGCGTGGGCGAGAAGCGGTTCACGGCGCGCACGTACGTGAAGACCGAGCGCACGACGGTGTCGGCCGCGGCCGAGTCGGTCGTGCAGCCCGTGGCGGGTGCGGCAGGCAGGCCGGCGGTGGCGTCGTTGAATGCCGTCGCCACCGGGTTCGCCGTCGCGTTCGGGTTGGCGCCCATCTCGGCGACGATGGCCTCGACGCGGGAATCCAGCTTGGCCACGACGTCACCGACCGCCGCGCACCGCAGCGGCGACGGCGGGATCGGCGCGATGGACGCCGAGGCGGGCACGGCGGCCGCCCCGAGGAGGGCCGGCGCGGCGATCAGCACGGACACGAGACGGCGGAGCGACACGACGGGTTTCCCTTCCCCGGCAACCAGGACGAGTCACCCTAGCCAGCACCGCGCCGACCACGACATTCCCCGGTCGGGCGTCACACCACCGTGTGGCGCCCGACCGGTTCCACAATGGACAACACAACGGATTGGAACTACCCCGCCAGCTCGATCGCCAGTGCGGGACAGATCTGCGCCGCCTCCCGGACCTGGTCGTGCAGCTCCTCGGGCGGGTTCTCATCCAGCAGCACGACGATGCCGTCGTCCTCGCGCTGGTCGAACACCTCCGGCGCCGCGAGCACGCACTGGCCCGCCCCCACGCACCGGTCCTGGTCGATGACCACCTTCATCTCAACAGTCCTTTCGCGGGAGTTTCACCAGGTCACGGGCAGCGAGTGCACGCCGTAGACCAGCATGTCGTGCTTGAAGTCCAGCTCCGCCAACGGGGCCGCCAGTTTCAGCGTCGGGATCCGCCGGTAGAGCGTGCTGTAGACCACCTGCAGCTCGACGCGCGCGAGCGGCTGGCCGAGGCACTGGTGCACGCCGTAGCCGAACGCCACGTGGTGGCGGGCCTTGCGGGTGACGTCGAGCTTGTCCGGGTCGGGGAAGGCGTCGGCGTCGCGGTTCGCGGTGTCCGAAGCGGCGATGAGGCCGTCACCCTTGCGGATCTGCCGGCCGGCGATCTCCATGTCCTCCAACGCGACGCGCCGGCGTCCCGTGTGGACGATCGTGAGGTAGCGCAGCAGCTCCTCCACGGCGTTGGCGATCAGCGGTGCGTCACCGTCGCGCACGAGGTCGAGCTGGTCCGGGTGTTCCAGCAACGCCACGGTGCCGAGCGCGATCATGTTGGCCGTGGTCTCGTGGCCGGCCACGAGCAGGAGCTGGCCCATCGCGGCGACGTCGTCGGCCGTCATGGCCCCGGCGGCCACCTGCTCGGTCGCGAGGCGGCTCAGCACGTCGTCGCCCGGGTCCTTCAGCTTCTGCTCCACCAGCCGGCTGAGGTAGGCCAGCAGTTCCTCGATCGCGTCCAGCGACTGCTGCGGCGTGGCCTCCTGCGAGATCAGCACCTTGCTGAGGCGGTGGAACAGCGCGCGGTCTTCATACGGCACACCGAGCAGCTCGCAGATCACCAACGACGGCAACGGAAGTGCGAAGGCCTGCACGAGGTCCGCGGGCTTCGAGCCGGCCAGCATGTCGTCGATCAGCTCGTCGACGATCTTCTGGATCCGCGGGCGCAGGCGCTCCACCTTCTTGACCATGAAGTCGGCGGTGAGCATCCGGCGCTGGGAAGCGTGGTCGGGGTCGTCCATGCTGATGAACGCCTTGGCGCGCTTGCGCCGGGCCGCGACGCCCGGCGACTGCGGCGGGTAACCCGGCAGGTCGGTGTTGGCGCTGACGCGCGAGTCGCGAAGCAGCGCGCGGACGTCTTCGTAGCGCGTGAACAGCCACGGCTCGCTGCCGTCCCAGATCCGGACGCGGGACACCGGCTCGTCGTGCAGCCGCCGTTCGAGCTCGGGCGGCGGGTCGAACGGGCAGCGCCCGCGCGACATCGGGAACTCGGGCTCAGGGGCGGCGGACACGGCCGGCGACGAGGACGAGAGGGCCTCCGTCATCGAAAATCCCTCCTACGGAGAGTTACCAAACGATTGTTCGGATACTTACTGAACACATGTTAGGCAATCTGGTGGAGAGTTGGCCAGCTTCGTGGACAAGATCACCGGGACGGCCGAGAGCAGCCGGGTGGAAACGGGAGAAAACGCCCGTGGCTCAGGCGAAAACGAGCGAAACGAGCTCGTCGACGAACGGCAGGACGGAGTCGGCGCCGCCCCGCGCGGGCGAGTTGTGGAACAGCGCCACGCGGCCGTGGGCGCCGACGAAGGCGATCACGCCGGCCCGCTCGGGCGGCACTCTGAGCGAGAAACCCGCGGCGTCGCAGCGCGCGAAGCCGGTCGTGAGCAGTTCGATGAGGTCGGGCAACGGCCCCTGCGGGTACGCGTCGGGCGTCGCGCGAGTGGCGCCGTTGGCCATCATCAGCCGGTGGTGGCCGGGGTTGTCCATGGCGAAGCGGCAGTACGCGTGGATCAGCGCGCGCACGCGGCCGACGACGTCGTCCGGGTCCTCGCTCGCCTCGGCCGCCTCCATCGCGGCGCGCAGCCGCGCGAACTCGTAGTCGAGCAAGCCCGCGACGAGGGCGGAGCGGTCCGTGAAGTGCTGGTAGATGCTGGCGGGCGCGATGCCGACCGCGCGGGCGACGCCGCGGATCGTCAGGCCGTCTTCACCGCCGAGCTCGGACAGCAGGCGGCTGGCCGCGTCGAGGATCTCCCCGCGCAGCCGATCACCCTCGCCCCACCTGTTGCGGGTGCGTCCGGCGCTGACCTCGACTTCTTCCGGCACGTGCCCATTCTTACCGCTTGACCTGCCCGAGCGTCGGATGGGCCGCCTCGTTTCGTCGTCGACCCGTCATCTGCGGTTCACCCCGGCAGGCCGGACATCTCGATATTTTTTTCCTGGTGGACGAGCAGGAGTGGCTGGACGACTTCCAGCGGCGTGTGGACGAGATGCGCGCGAAAAGCGTTGCGCTGCAAGAAAAGCTCACCGAGGCCGAGGGCAAGGCCCGTTCGTCGGACGGACTGGTCACGGTCACCGTCACCCCCAACGGCGCGCTGAAGAACCTGCACATCGACGACCGGGCGCTGCGTTCGTCCGGCGGCGCCCAGCTCACCGCCGCCATCATGGAGACCTACGGCAAGGCCCAGCGGCAGGTGTCGCGCGAGGTCGCCGACGCGCTCGAGCCGCTGGCCGGCGGCACCGAGATGATGGACGTGGTCCGGTCCTTCCTGCCTGCCCCGGAGCCCGAGGAGGACGAGCCGCAGGACGCGCCGCGTCAGCCCGGTGAGCCCGAGGCCGAGGACCGCACTCCGCCGCCGCCCGTGCCGCCGCGGATGCCGCCGGCCGGGGGTATGCCGCCCGGGCGGCCTGGAATGCCGCCGCAGGCGCCTCCGCCGCCTGTGCCGCCGCGGATGCCTCCGCCGCCCGTTCCGCCGGCGCCGCAGTCGGGTCCGCCCGCACCGCCGCAGCCGCGGCCGGACCAGCAGCCGAGGCCGCAGTCGGGCCCGCACCGCCGCCGTATGGACGGCGACGACGACGAGATGCAGCCGTGGTGACGAGGGAGATGCGCTGATGGACGGGTACACCGTCGAGCCCGACGTGCTGACGACGTACGCGAGTGGTCTGGACGAGCGCGGCGGCAAGGTGACGGCCGCGGCCAACCGCATCCAGGAGGTCAACGGCGGCGACATCAACGCGTTCGGCGTGGTCGTCGGCCAGGTGCTGGGGATCCCGACGCGCATCGCGCTCGGTGTGCTGCACGACCAGGTCAACGGCGCCGCGAAGGCGATCACGGACCAGGCCAACAACACTCGCACGGCCGCGGACCAGTACCGCACCACGGAAACCAACCACGCGCAGGCCATCACGACAGCGGGGACCCCGACGTGACCACGACGTTCGACCCGAACGCCAAGCCCGACTTCGGTGCCGGGGTGGTGATCACCGACTCCAACAAGTTCTCCGGCGCGGGTTTCCTCGACTCGTACTCGTTCCTCATCAAGAGCTGCGAAGACATGAAGACCGCCGACGACTCCGACAAGGCGGCCCTGGGCGTCTCGATCGGGCTCGGTGTGGTGGCTTCGGCCGTGGACACGGTGAAGTTCGCGCTCAACCCGCTGGGCAGCCTGATCTCCGCGGGGCTCGGCTGGCTGATCGAGCACGTGAGCTTCCTGCGCGAGCCGCTCGACATGCTGATGGGCGACCCGGACCAGATCCAGCTGCTGAGCCAGGAAGTGCACACGATCGCCGAGACCATCCGGCAGATCGGCGAGGACCAGAAGTCCTCTTTGGACGGTGCGGTCAAGGACTGGCAGGGCAACGCCGCCGACACGTTCCGGCAGCGCATGCAGGAGCTCGCCGCCGACCTGGACAGCAAGGCCCACGGCACCGACATCGTGGCGTACCTGATCCAGACGAACATGGCCATCATCGCCGCCGTGCGCGGTCTGTTCCGCGACCTCATCACCACGGTCCTCGGCGACATGATCTCCACGATGCTCATCGCCCTGGCGGCGGCCATCCCGACGTTCGGCGCGTCCATCGTCGCGGGCGTCGGCTGGTGCGTCACGCAGGCGACGCTTACCGCCACCTCCCTCGGCGCGAAGCTCGCCGCGGTCGTCGCGCAGGCCACCCGCTCCGCCGCGCGCATCGGCAACATCGTCAAGGGCCTCAAAACCCGCCCCGGCGCCGGCGGCGCCGCCGGCGGCAGCGCGGCCCACGCCGGCGACGACATCCCCATGACCCCGACCCCGGCCCGCGGCGGCTCCGGCGGCGGCGCGGGCTCCTCGGGCGCCGGCTCTTCCGGTGCGCACAGCGGCGACGATGCGGCCACTCCCCCGCCGGTGCCGCCGAAGGATGACGTGCCTCCGCCCGCGGGTGGTTCAGGTTCGGGCTCGGGCAGCGGCTCTGGTTCTGGCTCGGGCAGCGGCTCTGGTTCAGGTTCGGGCAGCGGCTCTGGTTCTGGTTCGGGCAGCGGCTCTGGTTCTGGCTCGGGCTCCCACTCCGGCGACGACGCCGCCACACCTCCGCCGCCGAAGGACGTGCCCCCGCCCCCGGGTGGCAGCGGTTCGGGTTCTGGCAGCGGTTCGGGTTCTGGCAGCGGTTCTGGCTCCGGCTCGGGCACCCACTCGGGCGACGACGCCGCCACACCGCCTCCCGCCAGCCACGCCGGCGACGACGTGCCCCCGCCCGCGGGTGGCAGCGGTTCGGGCTCGGGGAGCGGCTCTGGTTCCGGCAGCGGTTCTGGCTCGGGCACCCACTCCGGTGACGACGCCGCCACACCTCCGCCCCCGACCCACAGCGGCGACGACGCCGCGACCCCACCCCCGGCCTCCCACTCCGGCGACGACGTCCCACCCCCAGTCCCACCGAAGGACGACGTCCCACCGCCCGCCGGCAGCAGTGGCTCCGGTTCTGGCAGCGGCACCCACTCCGGCGACGAAGCCGCCACACCTCCTCCCGCCAGCCACGCGGGCGACGACGTGCCGCCTCCGGTTCCGCCGAAGGACGACGTTCCCCCACCGGCAACCCACACCGACGATGCGGCCACTCCCCCGCCCGCTTCGCACGCCGGCGACGACGTGCCGCCACCCGTACCCCCGAAGGACGACGTCCCGCCCCCGGCAACCCACGCCGGCGACGACACCGCCACGCCGCCTCCGGCCAGCCACGCCGGCGACGACGCGCCGCCTCCGGTTCCGCCCAAGGACGACGCCCCGCCGCCCGCAACCCACGCCGGCGACGACACCGCGACACCGCCTCCGGCCAGCCACGCCGGCGACGACGCCGCCACGCCGCCGCCCGCAAGCCACGCCGGCGACGACACCGCCACGCCGCCGCCCGCAAGCCACGCCGGCGACGACACCGCGACACCGCCTCCGGCCAGCCACGCCGGCGACGACGCCGCCACGCCGCCGCCCGCAAGCCACGCGGGCGACGACGCTCCACCGCCCGTCCCACCCAAGGACGACGTTCCCCCGCCGGCGACCCATGCCGGTGACGACGCCGCCACGCCGCCGCCCGCAAGCCACAGCGGCGACGACGCGGCGACCCCGCCGCCGAGCAGCCACGCGGGCGACGACGCCCGACCGCCCGTGCCCCCGAAGGACGACGTCCCGCCGCCGGCAACCCACGGCGACGACGCAGCCACCCCGCCCCCGGCCTCGCACGCCGGTGACGACGCCCCGCCGCCCGTCCCACCCAAGGACGACGCTCCCCCGCCGGGGACCCACTCCGACGACGCCTCCTCCGACGCCGGGACTCACGGCAGTCACCACGGCGACGACGCCGCCTCCGACGCCGGGACTCACGGCAGTCACCACGGCGACGACGCGGCCTCGGACAGCAGCCACGGCGGCACCCAAGGCAGCCACCACGGCGACGACGGCACACCTCCAGGCAGCAGCCACCACGGTGACGACGGCACCCCGCCGGCCAGTCACCACGGCGACGACGCCGCCACACCCCCGGCCAACCAGCCGCCGAAGACGCCGTGGACCAAGGCTCACGAGGACTGGCTGAAGCAGCACCAGCCGGACGCCTACGCCAAGTACAAGTACCTCGAGAACCAGCTGAAGGCGAACCACCCGCAGGCCTTCTCGATCCTCAAGCAGTGGGTCGCCGACTCCGACAGCGCCAAGGAAATGTGGGCGTGGCCGGTCAAGGGCGGCCAGGAGATCATGAAGCAGATGCTCGACATCCAGAAAACAGCCGAAACCGGCTGGGCCAACGCCAACACCGGCGGCGGCGACCAGCCCCCAGCAGACGGCGGCCACTAGCCCGCCACGAAAACCACCGCGCCCCTGGCAGCCAACAAGGCGACCAGGGGCGCGGTGCTTCACCCACACACCAACAAAAGCGTGCCGACGCGCCCGCGCTGCTTGGCGCTCGCTCCTCGGCAGACCACCGAGCCGCCGACACGCGCCCCACGGCCGGACACCGCTGCCGGAGCAACCGACCGAAACGACCAGCGGCCAAGGAAAATTCGACGCCCGACAAGCAGCCACCGGCGAAGTCACCGAAACCACCGCGCCCCCGGCAGCCCACAAGGCCACCAGGGGTGCAGCGCTTTGCCCACACACCAAGAAAACCAGGTGAGCCACCTGGCCAGGCCGCTCGGCGCTTCGCCCCTCGGCAGACCACCGAGCCGCCAAGACGGCCCCGCGGCCGGCGACCGCCACTAGGGCAACTGCCCCGCAGCGGCCAACGAAAAGCCGGTCCCTCACAAGCAGCGATCACCGAAACCGGCTGGGCCAACGCCAACGCCAACACCGGCAGCGGCGACCAGCCCCAGCAGACGGCGGCCACTAGCCCGCCACCGAAAACCACCGCGCTCCTGGCAGCCAACAAGGCCGCCAGGGGCACGGTGCTTCACCGAACCAGCCAAAGGCGACCGTCAGGAAACCAGCTGCGGGTACTGCCCCGCGATGTCTCCCGACAGGCTGGCCCGCACGGTGCGGCTGATGTCGTCCGCGACGATTTCGAAGTCGCCCTTCTCGAGGCCGTCCAGGGCGAGCGCGGCGATGGCCGCGGGGGCCGACTTGGGGGCCGTGATGTCTGCCGCCATGTCCGTGTCCATGTAGCCGACGTGCAGGGCCGACACGAGGGTGCCCTGGTCGTGGAGGGCGAGGCGCAGGCCGTTGGTCAGCTGGAGGCCCGCCGCTTTGCCCGCGGAGTAGGCGTTGACGTGGGGCGCGGTGAACCACGACAGCACCGAGAGGATGTTCAGGATCGCGCCACCGCCGTTGCGGGCCAGCACGGGGGCGAAGGCGCGCGCCGTCTGCAGCGGGCCGAAGTAGTGCGTCTCCATCTCGAGGCGGACGTCGTCGAGGGAACCGTCGAGAAATGAGGCTCCCGTGGAGACGCCGGCGTTGTTGATCAGCAGCGTCACGTCGCCGGCGGCTGCCGCGGCGGCCTGGATCGAGGCCGGGTCGGTGACGTCGACCGCGAGCGGCACGACACTCGGCAGGTCAACTGACTCCGGACGGCGCACCGCGGCGTAGACCTTCGCCGCCCCGCGCTCCAGCAGAGCGGCGGCCAGCTCCCGGCCCAGCCCACGGTTCGCGCCCGTCACCAGTGCGACAGAACCCTTGATCTCCATCAAAACCAACTCCCAACACACCTGACTTGTTATCTGCAAGCTAGCCGTCACCGACAGTACGGAGTAAACTTGCTTCAAGCAAGCCAGCACGGGAGGAAACCATGGGCCGAAGGTCAAGCTGGGAAGGCACGCCCTGCCCCATCGCCCGCGGCGCGGACGTGCTCGGCGAGCCGTGGACGCTGGTGATCCTGCGCGAAGCCCACGCGGGCACCACGCGCTTCGACGAGTTCCGCACCACCCTCGGCATCGCGGACAACGTGCTGTCCTCACGGCTCGCGCGGATGGTCGAGATCGGCCTGATGGCGCGCGTCCCGTATCGCGACGGCGGCCGCACCCGCGACGAATACCGCCTCACCCAGGCCGGCGCCGACACGCTGCCGGTGATCCACGCGCTGGGCGCCTGGGGCGACACGTACACGCACTCCCCCGCGCCGGGTGAGCCGATGCAACTGGTCCACACCCCGTGCGGCGAGCTCACCCGCCCCGGCGAGAAGTGCGACCACTGCGGCGGCGACGTGCACCGAACCGAGCTCCGCCGGTTCACCAAGGACACGCACGAGCAGGTGCCGCTGGCCCAACCCGTCGCCTGAGTCAACCCGTGGATGGTGTTGGTAAATCACCACTTTCCGGACAGTACGAAAGTCGGGTCACAAACAGGGCTTGATTGCCTAGATTCGGTGCAGCGCGCGCAAATCAGGCAAAACTCCCCTCACCCACCCGAGGAGCTTTCCGATGTCGAGGAAGTTCTTGCTGTCCGGCGCCATCGCGCTGGCCGTCGCCGCCGCCCCGCTCGTCGGCGGCACGGCCACCGCCGCCACGGCCGCCACCGACCAGGCCGCGGCCGTCACCACGGTGTACTACAGCACCTCCGGCGCGCCGACTTTCCGCGCGGCGATCAACGCCGGCGCGGCCAACTGGAACCGCTCGGTCACCAACGTCAAGCTGGCCGAACGCTCCTCGGGCGCCTCGCTGCGCTACGTCGAGGGCAACGACCCGCGCGGCTCCTACGCCCAGAGCGACGGCCACGGCACCGGCACCGTCTTCATCGACTACGCCCAGGCGCGCCAGTACGACAACACCCGCATCGCCGCCCACGAGACCGGCCACGTGCTCGGCCTGCCCGACCACTACTCCGGCCCGTGCTCCGAGCTGATGTCGGGCGGCGGCCCCGGCCCGTCCTGCACCAACGCCAACCCCAACGCGCAGGAACGCTCCCGCGTGAACTCCCTGTGGGCCAACGGTTTCCGCACGCTGGGCGCCGGCGGACCGCAGCAGCGCATCTACGAGACGCTGCCAGTCCTCACCCACTGACCCTGCCTGCTTCAAGCACCCCAAATGTGGCGTTGGGGGGGGGCCCCCCCCCCCCCCCCCCAATGGGGGGGGCCCCCCCCCCCCACCCCCCCATTGGGGGGGGGACAAGGGGGGCAACAGCCCGGCGCGCGGCCCGGGCCCGGGGGGGGGCCGCCCCCCCCCCCCCCCCGGGCCGTGGCGCGGGGGAACACCCCCCCCCCCCCCCCCCCCCCCCCCCCCACGGGGGGGGGGGGGCCCCCCCCCCCCCCCCCCCGCCACATTGGGTGCGCCCAACGCAACCAACGCCACATTGGGGTGCGTCACATGCGGGACAACAGCCGGTCGCGCGCCACGTCCAGGTGCGCGGCCATCGCCTTGCGCGCCGCGACCGCACTGCCCGACACAAGGGCTTCGACGATGGCGCGGTGCTCCGAGATCGTCTGCTCGCCGAACGGCTGGTTGTAGTTGAGCCGGAAGAAGTGCAGGTGGCAGTGGGTGCGCGCGAACGCCTGCTCCACCGCCGCGTTCCCCGCGATGCGCAGCACCAGCTCGTGCAAACGCGCGTCGTGCGCGGTCAGCGCCTTGTAGTCGCTGTACGCGTCGTGCGCGGGCGCGGCGGGACACGTCGCCAGCTCCGCGCGCAGCGCCGCTGAATGATCGTCCGACATCGCCTTCGCGGCCAGCCCGGCGCTCGGCGGCTCCAGCAGCATCCGCAGCGAGTACATGTCGTCGACCTCGCGGCGCGTCAGGAGCTCGGTCACGCGGTAGCCGCGCAACGGCAGGCGGCTCACCAGCTCCTCGGATTCCAGGCGCGCCAACGCTTCCCGCACCGGCGTGCCCGAGACACCCAGCTCCCGCGCGATCTCGTCGATGTTCACGCGGGCGCCGGGCGCGATGCCGTCGTTCATGATGAGGGCGCGGAGCTGCTCGTAGACACCGTCGGCGAGCACCTGCCGGGCCGGTAGCGCGACGAGCCCGCGCTCCGCGCCCGGCCTCACGACCGTTCCACAGTGGACAGGTCAAGCAGCAGCGCCTGCGCCGGGTCCAGGACCGGCATCGGCAGGCCGGCCACCGCGAGCACGGTGCCCGGCAGTTCGACAGGCCCGTCGACCGCCCGCGTGAACCACTCCGGCGCCGTGACCTCTCGCAACGACGGCAGCCCGGCTTCGGCCCGCACCCGCACGCGATACAGCCGCGCCGGGTCCAGTCCCGGCAGCCGCACGCGTCCGGGCTGTCCCGCCGCGCCCGTCGCCAGCCGCGCCCAGCAGAGCAGGGCACGCGTCTCCGAAACCACGCCGTGCAGGTAGGCGTCGGCGTCCGGCAGGTCCGCGCGCACCACGCGCCCGCCGTGCAGCAGGGGCCGGAACTCCTTGTACAGCTGCGCCCACGCGGTGAACGCAGCCAGCTCCGAAGCCGAGCTGCGCGTGAGATCGGCTTCGATCCCGGCGTGCCCGAACAACGCTGTGACCAGCCGGAACGACAGGTCCGTCACGCGCGCGGTCGTGTGGCTGCGCTCCGCGCCGACGTGTGAACCGATCACCTCCGGCGGGATCAGCTGCGCGGTCCAGCGCTGGATCGCCTGCCGCTCCAGCGGGTCGATGCAGTCCGACGCCCACACGCGATCGGTCCGGCCGAGGATCCCCAGGTCGACGCGGCCGCCGCCGCTCGCGCAGCTCTCGATCTCCAGCCTCGGGTGGCGGGCTCGCAACTCGTCGAGCAGCCGGTACAGCGCCAGCGTCTGCGCGCGCGAGCCCGCCCGGCCCGTGACCCGGTCATACGCCTCGTGCAGCTCGCGGTTGTGGTCCCACTTGAGGTAGTCGACGCCGTACTCGCCCACCAACGCGTCGAGCGAGTCCAGCAAGTACTGGTACGCCTCGGGGTGCGCGATGTTCAACGTGTACTGGTTGCGCGAAGGCGCACCCAGCTCAGCGGGCCCGAGAAGCCACGAAGGGTGTTCCCGGGCGGTGTCGGAGTCGAGGTTCACCATCTCCGGCTCGACCCACAGCCCGAACTCCATCCCCAGCGCGTGCACGCGGTCCACCAGCGGCGTGAGACCCTCCGGCCACACGGCACGGTCGACGGTCCAGTCGCCCAGGCCCGCGGTGTCGTCCCGACGGCCGCGGAACCAGCCGTCGTCGAGCACGAGCCGTTCCACGCCGACCTTCGCGGCCAGCTCCGTGAGCTCCAGCAGGCGGTCGAGGTCGTGCTCGAAGTACACGGCCTCCCACGTGTTCAACGTCAGCGGCCGCGGCTTGCCCGTGTGCGCGGCCCGCGCGCGGTGGTACGCGTGGAACCGCGCGGCGAGCCCGTCGAGCCCCTCGTCCGACCAGGCGAAACACACCACGGGAGCCACGTACGACTCCCCCGCCGCGAGCCGGACCTCGCCGGGCCGCAGCAGCTCACCGCCGCCCAGCACACTCGCGTGCACGCCCGCGCCTTCGGGCAGCTGCTCGGCGAACCACTTCTGGTCGCCGCTCCACGCCACGTGCATGCCCCAGACTTCGCCCGAGGCGAAGGAAAACCCGGGCTCGCCGACCGTCAGCAGATACGGCGAGTCCGCGCCCGGCTTGCCGCGGCGCACCTCGCGCACGTGGCCACCGAACGCCAGCGGCTGCCGTTGCGGGCTGCGTTCGCGGCACCACTTGCCCGTGAAGTCGAGCACTTCCGCGGCCCGCCGGGGCAGCGGCAGCACGGCCACCACCCCGGCCAGGTCGTACGGTTCGGTGCCCGCGTCCACGTGCCGGGTCACCTTGGTCGCCACCTCCAGCACCCCCGAAGGGGTCAGCCGGTAGGTCAGCTCCACGTCCAGCCCGGACGACGCGTCGGTGAGCTCCAGCGTCAACGCACCTTCGTCCTGGGAAAAGCCCCGCAGCACCGGCCGCGGCACCGCGCCGCGGCCGGCGGTGTGGCCCGACAACGCGGGGGTGCCGGACCACGTCTGCGCCTCCGTGGGCCACACGGAAAACGAGCGGGCCACGTCGGGCGCGTTGTTCAGCACCGCGCCCCCGGCGGTCAGCCGCAGTGCCTCGGCGTCCACTTCGGACAGCTCGCCGAGGTCGGCGCCCCAGTGCAGCACGCGGGGCACCGGCCGGCCGAGTTCCACGGCGAAACTCGTGCCGGCGGCCCGCAGGCCGACCACCGTAGGGCTGGACATGTCCTCACTCCTGACTCCCGGGCGTTCCTAGTTCTTGGCGAGCAGCGAAACGCTCTGCTTCTCCATTTCGGGGAACACGTCGTCGTTGCGATTGTGCGAATAGAACGATTCGAGCAGCGGCTCCTCCGCGGCCTGCACGGCGGCGCCGTTGGCGTACACCTCGGCCGGGTAGAGCGAGCCGTTCTTCAGCATCGCGGTGAACACCGACAGGTCCACGCCCTGCGGCTTCATGGCCGCGGTGGCCGCGTCCATCGAAGCCGGGATCGACGGGAAGAACGTGCCCGTCTTCGAGGCCGCCGTCTGGCACTCCTGCGAACCCATGTACGAGACCCACTTCCAGGTCAGGTCGGGGTTCTTCGTGCCGGCCCAGATCGTGTTGCCGTTGGAGTTCGACGTCAGCGCGCGGGTCTTGCCGTCGGGTCCGGTGGGCGGCGCGGCGATCCCGATCTTCACGCCCGGCAGCTTCGCGAAGCTCGGCGCGGACCAGGAACCCGAGAGCTCCATGGCGACCTTGCCCGAGCCGATCAGGTCGGCGTCGCTGACGGTGGCCTGGCCGGCGCCGGTGGTGAACGTGCCGATCTTCGGCGCGAGACCGCGGTCGGTCAGCGTGCGGATGTAGTTCACGGTCTTGACGAACCGCGGGTCGCTGTAGTTGAACTTCGTCGGCCACTCCGGCTTGTCACCGAGACGCCAGCCCAGCGTCGAGGCGAACGCGCTGAACGTCACCTGGCCGATGAAGTCCTTCGCCGCGAGCTGGCCCATCCCGTAGGAGGCGACGTTGTTCTTGTCGAAGCCCGGCTGGTCGCCGCGCACGCCCTTCTTGTCGACGGTCAGGTGCGCCACCATCTTGTCGAAGGTGCCGCCGTCGTCGGGGTTCCAGCTGAGGTTGTGCACGTCGGCGGCGGTGTAGCCGGCCTTGGTGAGGGCGTCGGTGTTGTAGTAGAGACCGGCCGAGGCCCAGTCGAGCGGCAGGCCGTACTGCTTGCCGTCGGTGAACTTCCACGAGTTGACGCCCACGGAGAACTTCTTGAGATCGAAGTTGTCCTTCTTGATGTAGTCGTCGAGCGGAAGCAGCTGGTGCTGGCTCGCGTAGGCCTGCAGGTACTGCACGCTGTCCTGGAACGCGTCGGGCGCAGTGCCCGCGACGAAGCCGGCGGTGAGCTTGGTGAAGTAGTCGGCCACGGTGTACTGGGAGATCTTCACCGTGGTGCCGGGGTTGGCCTTCTGGAACGCGTCGGCGCACACCTGGTAGGCGGCGGCCTGGTGGTCGTCCCAGGTCCACCAGTTCACGGTGTTGCCGCCGGCGTCGGCCGAGCCACCGCCGCAGCCGGCCAGCACTGCTCCGAGCACCGCCGCCAGCCCGGTGGCGGCCCAAGTGCGGATCTTCATGGGTTTCCTCGCTTCCGCGCCACTCGGGACGCTTCTCCACTCCACTGTGGATTTGAAACTTGAGGGATTTCAAAACTGACTTTCAGCTGCCCGGCTTGAGCAGCGACGCGAACGTGGCCAGCACGTTCTCCAGGTCCTGGCCCCCGCCGGCCTCGTGCCCGTTGTACTCCCATACGTCGAGGTGTTTCGGGCCGCGATAGGCGTTGTAGGCTCCGAAAACCGTCGACGGCGGGACGATGTCGTCCATCAGCCCGATCGAGAAGTGCGCCGGGGCGGCGGCGCGGCTCGCGAAGCCGACACCGTCGAAATAGGACAGCACTTCGAACGTCCGCTCGACCTCGTGCCGTTGTGCGGCCAGGTAACCGGCGAGCTCGGTGTACGGCGCCTTGCCCGCGATCAGCGAGGCGCGCCGGAGGTCACACAGGAACGGCGCCTGCGCGTAGAGCGCCGCGACGTCCGGCACGAGCGCCGCCGCGGCCAGGGCGATCCCGCCGCCCTGGCTGTTGCCCGCCACCGCGACCCGGTCCGGGTCGACGACGTCGAGCGCCCGCGCGGCCTCCACCGCGCGCGCCGCGTCGGTGAACACGCGACGGTAGAAGTACGTTTCCCGGCTGGTGATCCCGCGGGTCAGGAATCCCGGGAACGACGGGCCGCTGCCCACCGGGTCGCCGGTCGTGCCGCCCGCGTGCGCGCCGCCCTGGCCGCGGACGTCGACCTGCAGCTGCGCGTAGCCCGCGGAAGCCCAGACCAGCTCCTCGAGCGCGCTGCCGCGGCCGCTGCCGTAGCCGTGGAACTGCACGACGGCGGGCAACGGACCGGGCTGGTTCCTGGGCACGCGCAGCCAGGCGTGGATGGGGTAGCCGCCGAAGCCGGCGTAGGTCACCTCGAACACGTCGAGTGTCCGCAGCGCGGTCTCGACCGGGGTGACGGTGAGGTCGAGCTCGTACTTCGCCGTCTCCGCGAGGGTTTCCCGCCAGAACTCGTCGAAGTCTTCCGGGGCCTGGTACGCGCTCGTGTACGTCCGCAGCTGCGCCGGCGGCAGGTCGGTCAACATCAGAACTCACCGTCCAGTTCGGACACTTCGCCGACGGCGACCTTGACCGTCGTGCCGCCGCCGGGCCACCGGACCACGACGTCGTCGCCGGCATCGCCGGACAACCGCGTCACCCGAGCCGACACGACCTTCCCGGTCTGCCAGGTGACGTCCACTGCCAGTCCGCCGCGCGCCCGAAGCCCGCGGGCCGTGCCGTCCGGCCACGCCGAGGGCAACGCCGGCAGCAGGTCGATCGCGCCGGCGTGACTTTGCACCACGAGCTCCGCGAGCCCGGCCGGAAAGCCGTAGTTGCCGTCGATCTGGAACGGCGGGTGGGTGCTGAACAGGTTGGGCAGCAGCCCGCCCCACTCGGAGCCGTCCACGGGCGCGTCGCGGTGGCCGTCGCCGGTGAACGGCTGCGTCGCCTCGGAAAGCAGCGAACGCGCGGTGTCCCCGTCGCCGAGCCGGGCGCGCAGCGCGATCTTCCACGCCCACGACCAGCCCATCGCGCCCGGGCCACGGCGGTCCAGCAACGCGGTCGCCGCCGCGCCCAGCTCCGTACCGGCGGTGATCTGGTCGAGCGGGTACACGGCGATCATCTGCGACATGTGCCGGTGCTTCGGGTCCTGCTCGGGCAGGTCCTCGGCCCACTCCGCGAGCCAGCCGCCGTCGGTCACGCGCAGCGGACGCAGGCGCGGCAACGCCGCGGTGATCTCGGCCGCCACCGGGTGCTCGATGCCGAGCGCCTCGGCCGCCGCGAGCGTGCGGGTGAAGACCGCGCGGATCAGCGCCGTGTCCATCGTGACCGACCAGGTCAGCGACTCCGGCTCCCCGGCCTCGGAGACGAACAGGTTCTCGGGTGACGTCGAGGGGATCGTGTCGAGGAACCCGCCCGGGCCTTCGGTGAGCCAGTCGAGGCAGAACTCGGCGCAGCCCTTGAGCAGCGGCCACGCCGTCTCGCGCAGGAACGCGGTGTCGCGCGTGAAGTCGTAGTGGTCCCAGGCGTGCTGGACGAGCCACGCGCCGCCCATCTGCCAGATCGCCCACGACGGGTTGCCGTGGCCCATGCCCACCGGCAGAGCCCAGCCCCACGGATCGGTGTTGTGGTGGGTGACCCAGCCGCGGGTGCCGTAGAGCTCCCGGGCGACGTCGGCGCCCATCACCGCGAGCTTGCCCAGCAGGTCGAACAGCGGCGTGTGGCACTCGCCGAGCCCGGTCGTCTCGGCGGCCCAGTAGTTCATCTCGGTGTTGATGTTCACGGTGTAGTTCGACGACCACGCCGGGCGCAGCTCTTCGTTCCAGATGCCCTGCAGGTTCGCGGGCGGCGCACCGGGCCGGGACGATGTGGCCAGCAGGTAGCGGCCGTAGGCGAACATCACCGTGGCGGTGAGCTGTTCGTCCTTTCCGGACAGGACGTCGGCGGCCACGTCGTAGGTGCCCGCACGGTGGTGCCCGAACTGCAGGCTCGCCGCCGCGAGCAACGGCCGAAGGTCGGCTTCGTGCTTTCGCAAGAGCTCATCGGCGCCCTCGGCCAACGCGGTCGCGGCGGTTCCGGCGGCCACGGCCTGGTGGCGTTCGCGGGACCGGGGTGCCGTGCCGGACCAGACGTCGGCGGCGTTGGTGGAGCTGGCCACCGTGAGCAGTACCCGCGTCGCTCCGGCCACGCTGAGCGTGCCTTCCACAGTGGACACGGTGCCGTCGGTCTCGAGCCGCAGAGCGAGCGCGCCGAACGGGTCGTAGCCAGGGTGAGCGCGATCGGCGTAGCGAAGCGGCTCGGCGACCTCCGGTTCGTGCTTGGGCGCGCCGTCCACGGGCAGCTCGATCCCGAGCGTGATCCCGCTGTCCTCGACGAGCCGCGTGACCTCACGCAGGGGCGTGCTCAGCTCCACGCCGAGGTCGACGGGCGCCGACGCCGTCAGGGAAATCACCAGCGCGCCGGCGGGCCGGCTCGCCCACACCGCACGGCCCACAGTGGTCCCACCAACGGACAGTCGTTCGCTGACCACACCGTTGGCCAGGTTGAGCTGACGGCCGCGGCTCTCGCCGTCCGGCAGCGTCACCCAGACGTCGCCCCACGGGAGGAACTCCTGGCTGTACGGCCCCTCGAACGACACCAGCAACGCTTCGGCCCGCCGGTAGTCCCGCGCTCGTACGGCCTCGCGGACCTCCGCCAGCCGCTGCGGTCCGGCACCGGCGGCGACGACGTCCGCCAGCGCGTCGACCGGGCCGGCGGGAGTGCCGGACCAGACCGTCGCGTCGTTGAGCTGCACGCGGCTACGGCCGGCGCCGCCGAACACCATCGCGCCGAGCCGGCCGTTGCCCACGGGGCTCGCCTCGGTCCACTCGACCGCGGGCGCGGCCCAGCCGAGGCACAGATCTTCGTTCGTCACAGCAGTTCTCTCACTTGAGCCCGGTGAACCCGATGGAGTTCACGATCCGCCTGCCGAACACCATGAACACGAGCAGCATCGGCAGCGCGGCGATGATGGTCGCGGCCATCAGGCCCGACCAGTCGAGCGCCTCCTGCGGCGACGACTGCTTGAACACCGCCAGCGCCAGCGTCAGCGGGCTCGTGGACGTGTCGGACGAGACAAGCAACGGCCAGAAGTAGTCGTTCCAGGTGTTGATGAAGGTCAGCAACGCGAGCGTCGCGATCGGCGCCGAGCACATCGGCAGCACGATCCGGAAGCACACGCGCAGCGGTCCGGCGCCGTCGATGATCGCGGCTTCCTCGATCTCGGTGGAGAGCCCGAGCATGAACTGGCGCAGGAAGAAGATGTTGAACGCCGAGAAGAACGCGTTGGGCAGCACCAGGCCGGCGAACGTGTTGAGCAGGCCCAGGTCCTTCACCAGCACGAAGTTCGGCAGCAGCGTGAGCACCTGCGGCACCATCAGCGCCGTGAGCAGGATGGAGAACACGGTGTTGCGCCCGCGCCAGTGCAGCCGCGCGAAGGCGTAGGCCGCGATGGCGGAGAAGAACACCGTGCACACGGTGAGCAGGGCCGCGTAGATGATCGAGTTGCGCAGCGCCAGCGTCAGGCCGAGCGACGCGCCGGAACCGCCCTGCGCCGCGGCTTCCGCCGGCGACGCCAGCCCGAGGGCGCGCTTGAACGCGCCGAAGGTGAAGTCGACCGGGAAGAACGACGACGGGTCGGTGGAGAGCGAGTAGTTGTTGGACAGCGCGGTGCGCAGCATCCAGTAGAACGGGAAGATCGTGACCAGCAGGATCACCACGACGTAGGCCCAGGCGAGGATGCGGCCCACGGACACGGGCTTGCGTGTGCGGGCGGGTGCCGGTCGAGTCAGCGTAACCATGTCCCTGCCCTAGTTCGTGTCGGATTCGTTGGCGCGCGCCATGCGCAGCTGCGTGAACGTGATGGCGATGAGGAGGACGAACAACGCGAGCGACATCGTGGCCGCGTAGCCGAAGTCGAACTGGCGGAACGCCTTGTTGTAGATGTACATCTGCAGCACGTTGGACGCGTTCTCCGGCCCGCCCTGCGTGGTCACGGCCACGATGTCGAAGATCTGGAACGAGCTGATCACCGTAAGGATCACGACCATCACGAGGATCGGGCGCAGCAACGGGATCGTGAGGCGGCGGAACATCTGCACCTCGCTCGCGCCGTCGATGCGGCCGGCCTCGTAGATCGTGGCCGGGATCGTCTGCAGGCCCGCGAAGATCAGCACCGCGTTGTAGCCCATGGACTTCCACACGTTGATCGCGGCCAGCGTCGGCACGGCCCAGCCGCCGGAACCGAGGAACAGCACGGGGTGGCCGAAGATCTTGGTGATCAGCACGTTGAGGATGCCGAGGCTCGGGTCGAGCAGCAGTGACCACGTGAGCGCCGTGACCACGCCGGAGATCAGGAACGGCAGGATCAGCAGGCCGCGCACGGTCGTGGAGGCCGCGAGCCGGTGCAGGATCACGGCGGTCAGCAGCGACACGAGCATGCCGAGGACCACGGACAGCACCACGAAGTAGATCGTGACGAGCAGCGACTTCCAGAACACACCGTCGCTGATGAGCTCCGTGAAGTTGGCCAGGCCGATCCACTTCGGAGCGGACAGCACGTGGAACTCGGTGAAGCTCAGGTAGATGCCGCGGAAGGTCGGGTAGGCGAAGAACACGCCGAACCCGAGGATCGCCGGCAGCACGAGCAGCCACGCGATCTTGGCGTCGTGCCGGTGCGCGGCCGCACCGGGCCGGGTCCTGCGCGGTCTGTCCACCCGGGACGCCGCGGCGGCGCCTCGCACGGGAAGGCTGTTGTTGTGCGTGGTCACCACCACGGCGTCTCCTCACTCGTGTCCGTGGGTGGCGGCTTTCACCGCCACCCACGGGGTTGTCAGACGGTCAGCTGGTCCACGTCGAACACGCTGTCGCTCGGGTTGCCGAAGATGACCTGGTTGTTGCCGGCCATCAGGTAGATCGGCACCGTGATCGTGCGCGCGGTGTTCCAGTCGTTGTCGTTCGTGCCCGGCGCGGGGAGCCGGAACGAGCTGCCGTTGACCGTGACCACGGCCGAGCGGCTGGTGTCACCGTCGACGTAACCGAGCTTCACCAGGTACGTGCCTTCGGCGGCGACCTTGATGTTGTTCATGGTCAGCAAGCCGCTGCCACCGATGTAGCCGACCTTCTTGCCGCCGGAGCAGGCGCAGTCGTACACCGTCGCGCCGCCGCCGGGGCTGCCGTTCTCCGCCTCGTAGACGACGGGGCCGGTCGCGGCCGGCGTCACGTAGGACACCGCGGTGCTCGCGGCGGAGCTGCGGCCGAGGCGGTCGTGGGCGACCACCGTGAAGGTGTACGACGTCGAGGGCTTGAGGCCGTTGACGGTCGTGCTGGTGCCGCTCGCCGAGGCGACCTTGCGGCCGTCGGCGAGCACGTCGTAGCCGGTCACCGGGGCGAGCTTGCTCACCGACGCGTCCCAGGCCAGCGAGACGCTGGTCGGGGTCGAGGCCGTGCCGTGGACCACGGCGGGAGCCGAGACCTGCACCGGGTTGACCGGAATCAGGCGCAGCAGCTTCGAGCCGTGGACGGGCAGAGTCGCGGTGAAGGAACCGTTGCTCAGCCCCAGTTCCTGGTGGCTCCAGAGGTCACGGGCCTTGGCCGCGCCGGTGAGGCCGAAGTCGCCGAAGTTCGCGGTGACCGCCGTCGGGGCGGAGCCGAGGTTGAACAGCGCCACCGTGTAGCTGCCGTCGGCGTTGCGGGCGTACCAGACCTGCTGGTCACTCTTCTGGCTCACAGGCTTGGCCGGCACCCCGGCCTGGTCGACGGCGATGACCTCGTCGTTGGTGAGCAGCTTGGTGCCGTAGTCGTCGAGCTGCGTGAGGTCGTCACCCAGGTAGAGCGGCGCGGATTCGATGGCCCAGAACGTCATGTAGCTCTGGCGCTCGGCCTCGGTGATGCCGTCCATCTTGCCGCTGCCGACGTCGAGGGAGTCGAGGTTGTTCCAGTGGCCCGGGCCGGCGTCGGGGATGTACTGCACGACGTCGTTCCAGCGGCCCTTCACCGAGTTGTTCCAGGTGACGAGGGTGTCGCAGTAGCACTCGACGTCCGTGTCGATGCGCCAGCCGTTGGAGTTGGCCTTCCAGGTGTCGATCTGGTTGTGCGACAACGACCACGACAATACGAACTGCATCGGGCGGCCGGTCTTCTTCAGCGCGGCCGACCACGCCTTCACGTCGGGGGTGTTGTCGTGCGCCGCGTCGCCCTTGAACGAACCCGGGCCGACGCCGTCGAGCTTGAGGAAGTCGACGCCGAAGCCGGCGAGCACGTCGGCCTCGGACTGGATGTAGGCCTGGGCGCAGGGACTGGCGAAGTTGATCTGGTACGACTGGTTGTCCCAGCCGCTGGTCTGGCGCAGGTCGGGGTAGACCAGGTCGCGCGTGTGGCAGTCGGTGGTGCCGAAGATCGGCGAGTTGCCGTCGTTGTAGGCCTTGAGGTCCAGGCCGACCGCGAGGTAGGAGCCGAGCTTGAGGCCCTTCTTGTGCACGTAGTCGGCGACGTACTTCATGCCGTCGGGGAACTTCTTCGCGTCGACGACCGGCCGGCCGTACTGGTCGAAGGAGCCCACCCAGCCGGCGTCGATGTTGACGTACTCGTAGCCGTGCTGCTTGAACTTCGCGGCCAGGATGTCGGCCTGCTGCAGCACGTGCGCCTCGTTGAGCCAGCTGCCGCCGCCGGTCGGGTTCACGCCGGGGTAGTTGGTGGACTCGAGGCTCCAGCTGCTCCAGCCCATGTAGGGCTTCTGGGCGATCTGGGTGCTGTTCTGGGTTTCCTGGCCGCTCTGGGTGTTCTGCGTGGGTGCGGCGGAGGCGGGGATCTGGATCGCCGAAAGCGTCAGCACCGAGGCCGCGATCCCGGTGAGCACGGCGAACTTCCGTCTCCCGGTTCTGCCCGATGTTGGCATGACCACTCCTTCGAGGTCGGACCTTGGCACCGGACGGCCCGCGCGCCGCCCGGCGTTCCTGCTGACTTCAGCCACTTCGGGGGTGGGCTTCAGTCGCTGAGCGCGCCCAGACATCGGAGGTCCTGGCGCGGAAAGTCACTCGTTGCCGGCGTTCTTCGCGAAGCACCGGCCGGCCGGCGGCGGTGACCGATCGCCGTCCCGCATCCCGGGACGACAACCTTTCGCCTTGCTGCCACCACAGACACCTCTTCCGGACCGCAGATCCTATAGGATATGTGAAACGAGATTCTTACCTCGCGGTTCGACGGTGTCAACGAGCTCGCGGACAAAGATCTGACGAATAAGCCCCGGAGTCCAGCGGCCGCGAACACGGGCAGAATTAATTTGACAACTGACCGTGAGAGCCGCAGGTGGGAGCACCCGGGGTCGGCCGCTTCGTAGTCACGATCGTTATCTGTCAGTGGCGGCGGATAGCGTCGGCCGGGTGCTGAAAACCCTTGCCGTGGAGAACTACCGGTCGTTGCGTGATCTGGTGCTGCCGCTGTCGGAGCTGACGGTGGTGACGGGCGCGAACGGAAGCGGAAAGTCGAGCCTCTACCGCGCCCTGCGTCTGCTGGCCGACGCCGCGCACAACGGCGCCGTGGCCGCTTTGGCCCGCGAAGGCGGCCTGCCCTCCACGCTGTGGGCCGGCCCGGAGGCCATCGGGCGCGCGGTCCGTTCCGGGCGCTCTCCCGTGCAGGGCACGCGCCGCACCCAGGCGGTCGGCCTGCGGCTGGGGTTCTCGGGCGACGAGTTCGGCTACGCCCTGGACCTCGGGCTGCCGATCCCGAGCTCGTCGATGTTCTCCCTCGACCCGGAGTTCAAGCGCGAATGCGTGTGGTCCGGCCCGGCCTTGTCCCCGCGCACCCTCCTCGCCGACCGCGCGGGCCCGACCTTGCGCGTCCGCGACTCGACCGGCGCGTGGCCGCCCGAGCCGCAGCCCATCGGCCTGACGGACAGCATGCTGAGCTCCTTCCCCGCCCCGGAGCTCCTCCTGCTGCGCGAACGCATCCGCGCGTGGCGCTTCTACGACCACTTCCGCACCGACGCCACCGCCCCGGCCCGCGAATCCCGCATCGGCACCCGCACCCCCGTCCTCGACCACGACGGCGCCGACCTCGCCGCGGCCCTGCGTACGATCCAGGAGTCGGGCGACGCCGGGGCCCTGGAGTCCGCCGTTCAGGACGCCTTCCCCCGCGCCTCGGTGGACATCACGTCAGCCGACGGCCGTTTCGAACTGCGGTTCCAGCAGCACGGGCTGCTTCGCCCCCTCACGGCGGCCGAACTTTCGGACGGGACGTTGCGGTACCTGCTGTGGGTCGCCGCGTTGCTGAGCCCACGGCCGCCGGAACTGCTGGTCCTCAACGAACCCGAGACAAGCCTGCACCCGGAACTCCTGCCGGCCCTGGCGGCGCTGATCACCCGAACAGCCCGCCGCGCGCAACTTGTGGTGGTGTCACACTCCCAGCCACTGGTCCGCGCCCTGGACTCCACGGGCGCGGACCTGCTGGAACTGGAAAAGGACTTCGGCGCCACTGTCCTTTCCGGACAGGGGCGGTTGGACCGGCCCTCGTGGCACTGGCCGAAGCGGTAAGGCGGCGGCCACCTCGGCGGTCGATGCTTCGATCACGGCGCGCTGGACTGGTCGCAGCGGAAGCGCTGCCGGGCAAAGCACGCCGTCGGGTGTAAGCAGCCCAGCACCGCTCGCAGCGAGCACAACCTTCCGACATCATCGGCCGATCCCCCGCACCGCCCGAATACCCGAGCGACCAGCGAGGTCCGGCGCCAGCGTCCTTTCCGAACACAGGGCTCACCACCTTCTGGAACTGGCCGAAGCGGTAATACGGCAGCCGCGGAAAGTCCCACACAGGAACGATCTCTGGCTCCGCACACCCGTCAGGCACCGGCACCATCGTGGCCCTGCACGGTGAAAATCGGTTGCCCACCACCCCCTCCACGGTCAGGCTTCCCCGCATGACCACAACCACCGCGCCGCACGCCACGCCCCTCGCCCCCGTCCGGGTGCGGCGTGGGCAGCAGGGCGCGCCACGGGGGTGTGATCGGGCGCGGTCGTGACGGCGGCGCTGGTCGCCGGGGCGCTCGCGGGGTACGGGATCGCCGTACCGGTGGGGGCGGTCGGGGCGGTGCTGGTGGGTCTGGCGGCGAGGACGTCGGTGCGGGTCGCCGTCGCGGCGGCGCTCGGGGTGGCCAGTGCGGATGGCGTCTACGCCGTCGTCGCGGTGAGCGGTGGGGCGGCGCTCGCGCCGGTGCTGGTGCCGGTGGCGGGGCCGTTGCGGTGGGCGTCGGTGGTGGTGCTCGTGGTGCTCGCGGCGCACACCGCGGTGGGCGGGTGGCGGAGGTACCGCGGCGGCGAAACGCCCGAAGCCGAGGCCGCGCCGCCGGGACCAGCTCGTGCGTACCTGAGTTTTCTCGGTCTCACCCTGCTGAATCCGGCAACGATCGTGTACTTCACGGCCATCGTGGTCGGCGGTACGGCGTCGGGCGCGGTGTTCGCGCTGGCCGCGTTCGTCGCGTCGGCGAGCTGGCAGCTGCTGCTCGCGGGTGGCGGGGTGTTGCTGGGCCGCGTGCTCGCCGGCCGTCGGGGACGGTTGGGGACCGCGTTGGTGTCGAGCGTCGTGATCGTCGTGCTGGCCGTCCGGCTGGTCGTGCCGGACTGAGCGATTTACATCCGCGGCCGCGCCCGGTAGAGATGATCATCAAGCGACCCGGAGGTTCCGACGATGGTGCGTCCTGCCGTAGTTCTCGCGGTGCTGCTGTTCGGACTTTCCGGCGTCACCCCCGTCGCGCAACCGGAGTGGCACCGGCAGACGCCGCCGTTGAGTACACCGTGGACGGACGCGGTCTCCCCCACCAATGCGTTGCCCGAGTACCCGCGTCCGCAGCTCACCCGCGACGCGTGGCAGAACCTCAACGGCGTCTGGGAATTCGAGCCGGCCCTCACCGCCGAGCCACCCTTCGGACGGCAGCTGCACGAGAAGATTCTCGTCCCCTACCCCGTCGAATCGGCCCTCTCCGGCATCATGCGCCACGAGACCCACATGTGGTACCGCCGCACCTTCGACATCCCGGAACCCTGGCGCTCCCAACGGATCCTGCTGCACTTCCAAGCCGTCGACTACGACACCACCGTGTACGTCAACGGCCACGAAGTCACTCGCCACGCCGGCGGCTACGACTCTTTCAGCGCCGACATCACCGACGCCCTGACCACCGGCCCACAGGAGCTCGTCGTCGGCGTCACGGACACGACCGGTGATGGCCAGCCGCTCGGCAAACAACGCGCGCCGGGCGCCGGAGTCTTCTACACGCCGTCGTCGGGAATCTGGCAGACCGTCTGGCTGGAACCGGTGAGACCAGTGCACATCACCCGCGTGGACACCACCTCGAACACCGCGACCGGTGAGGTCACCCTCACCGTCCAAGGCGCCGACGGCACGCCCTTCCGCGCCACCGCCTCCGACCACGGCCACGTCGTCGCCCAGGCCGAAGGCACCGCAGGCCACCCCACCACGCTCACCGTCGGCCACCCCCGGCTGTGGTCACCCGACGACCCGTTCCTCTACGACCTGCGCGTCACACTGTCCACAGGGGACACCGTCGGCTCCTACTTCGGCGTCCGGTCCGTCGCGGTCGAAAACCACCGCATCCTGCTCAACGGCAAGCCGTTCTTCCAGCTCGGCCCGCTCGACCAGGGGTTCTGGCCCGACGGCCTCTACACCGCCCCCACCGACGCCGCCCTGGAATTCGATCTGCAGCAGGAAAAAGCCCTCGGCTTCACGATGGTCCGCAAGCACCTCAAGGTCGAACCCGACCGCTGGTACTACCACGCCGACCGCCTCGGCCTCCTCGTCTGGCAGGACATGCCGGCGATGACGGAGAACGTCACCCCGGCACCCCAGGCCCGCGCGAACTTCGAGATCGAGCTGCACCGGGTGATCGACCAGCACCGCTCGTTCCCGTCCATCGTCACATGGGTCCCCTTCAATGAGGGCTGGGGCGACTTCGACGTCGCCCGCGTCGCCGACGAGATCGCCGCCTGGGACCCCACGCGCCTCGTCGACGCCGAATCCGGCGTCAACTGCTGCCGCTCCCAACCCGACACCGGTCACGGCGACCTCCTCGACGACCACACCTACCCCGGCCCCGGCACCCCACCGCTCGACCCCGTCCGCGCCACCGTTGACGGCGAATACGGCGGCCTGGGCCTGAAAGTCCGCGGCCACGAGTTCGCCCCGCCCGGCAGCTTCGCCTACGAGATGGAACCCGACAGCGCGGCCCTGACCAGGCGTTACGTCGAGCTCCAGCAGCGGCTCGGCACCGAGGTCCGCCGCGGACTGTCCGCCGCCGTCTACACGCAGCTCACCGACGTCGAGAAGGAAGTCAACGGTTTCCTCACCTACGACCGCCGCGTCCGGAAGCTCGACTTCGCGGTGGCCCGGAGGGCGAACCTCGCCGTGCAATCCGCCGCGCGGTAACCGACGATCCCATACGGTCGGAGTATGACCGAAGAAGAGCGTTACGCACTCGGCCTCGAGACCATGAACGCCGTGAACGAAGGCAGTGCCCAGAAGGTGCTGGACGGGCTGGGTGACGTCGCGCCCGAGCTGGCGCGGCAGATCGTGTCGTGGGGGTTCGGCGAGATCTACTCGCGGCCGGCGCTCGCGCCGCGGGACCGGCAGCTGCTGACGATCGGCATGCTGACCGCGATGGGCGGGTGCGAGCCGCAGCTGGAGCTGCACATCGGGACGGCGCTGAACGTCGGCCTGACTCCCGCGGAGATCGTCGAGGCCTTGCTGCAGCCGGCGGGGTACTGCGGGTTCCCGAAGGCGCTCAACGCGACCGCCGTGGCGAAGAAGGTCTTCGGCGAGCGCGGGCTGCTGCCGGTGCGTGAAGCGTGAAGGTCGTGCTGTTCGGGGCGACCGGGATGGTCGGCCAGGGCGCGCTGCGGGAGTGCCTGCTGGACGACCGCGTGGAGCGGGTGCTCACCGTCGGGCGGACGGCGACCGGCACCGAGCACCCGAAGGTGACGGAGCTGGTGCCCGACGATCTCGACGACCTCGGCCCGCACGCCGAGCAGCTCGCGGAGTACGACGCGTGCTTCTTCTGCCTCGGCGTCTCCTCGGCCGGGATGCCGGCGCAGGAGTACGAGCGGATCACCTACCAGCTCACGCTTTCCGTCGGCCGCACCTACGCGACGGCACGGCCCGACGCCACCTTCATCTACGTCTCGGGCGCCGGCACCGACAGCACGGAACGCGGCCGCGTGCGGTGGGCGCGGGTCAAGGGCGCCACCGAAAACGAGCTGGCGCGGCTGCCGCTCGACGCGTACGCGTTCCGGCCCGGGTTCATCCAGCCGCAGCACGGCATCACGTCGAAAACGCCGCTGTACCGCGGGATGTATCGCGTCACGACGCCGCTTTTCCCACTGCTCCAACGGTTCCCGGCGATGTTCATCACGACCGAGGTGCTCGGGCGCGCGATGATCTCCGTCGCGGCCGACGGCTACCCGCGGCGGATCCTGGAGTCGCGCGACCTCAACGACGTCGGGCGACGAGACCGGCCAGGAGGTTCGCCAGGCCCTCGGTGAGGTTCTCCGCGAACAAGTCGGCGCCCGGCGCGACGCCCAGCTCCGCGCTGGCCGTCGCGACGGCCTCGGTCGGGTTGGCGTAGGGCCACAGGCCGGCGACGATCACGAACACCGCGCCCGCGAAGTGCGCCGCGCCGGCGGGCGAGAGCTCCGGGACCTCGTCGCGCACCAAGCCGGCCAGCCGGTCGATGTTGGCGGCCGCGCGGTGTTTGAAGCTGCGCGCGGTGTCCACGGAGATGTTGCGCTCCAGCACCGACGCCATGGAGCTGACCAGCTCGCACAGCAGCCGGTCTTCCCGCAGCGTGCGGGCGATCGTCGCAGCCACGCGTTCCTCGCGCACGAAACCGGGTCCGTCGACCGACACGGCGCTGAGCGCCCGCGCAGTGGCGTCCAGCCACCGCTGCCACACCTCGTCGAGCACCTCGAGGAAGATCGCTTCGCGACTGTCGAAGTAGCGCAGCACGTTGGACTTCGCGAGCCCGACGCGGTCACTGAGCTCCCGCAGGCTGATGTCGGCGACCGGCCGTTCGCGCAGCATCGCCGTGGCTGTCGCGAGGATCGTGGCGCGCCGGGCCTCGACCTGCTCGGGGCGGCGGGCGCGCTGAAAACCGGTGCTCACAGGCCTGAGGTTAGCAGCCCAGCAGTCTGTTAACCCGCCGAGAGGGCGGTAAAGAACCATCGGTCTGTTGAGCCGGACACTGTGGCCCAGCTCGCACCGGCTCGCGGGCGTCCGGCTTCCCGAACGCCCGCGAGCCTGGGTAAGAACGGGTCAGGAGATGACGAGGCTGGCGATCTTTCCGTCGCGCAGGTCGATCGTCATCGTGCCGGTGCCGTTGAAGCGGTTGCTCTTCACGCCGAGCGTGAGGACGTAGTTGTCCGCGCCCTTGCCGGGCTTGATGCCCTTCACGGTGAAGTTCGCCCCGACCCCGATGTTGTCGGTTTCGTTCCAGCTCAGCACACCTTCGTGGCCGTGGAACTTGCGTCCCCAGTCCTCGAGGAACGCGTCGGAGGTGAAGGCGTCGACGAAGCTCTCGGCGTCGGCCTTGTTGGTGGCGTCCACGAACTGCTGGATCGCGGCCGGCACCTGCGGGGAGTCCGAAGTGGTCATACCCGGATTCTGCCCGGCGGGCGCCGGACGCGCCTCCCCCTCACGGGACTTGACCCGCCGGTAGCTCCAGATCAGCAGGGCGAACAGGATGACCCCGGAGAGGATGATGCTCGACCCGGTGCTCCAGCCGCTGAACGGCAGCCAGTCGACCGTGCCCCACACGATGCCGGCGGCGAAGAGCGCCAGGCCGGCGAGCACCGAACCCGCGATCCGCAGCGGCGAGGCCACGCTGTCCTCGGCGGCCTTCATCGCCCGCGTGCGCACCGGGTCGACGAACCGTTCCAGCGCCGGGAACTGCGAGGCCAGCACCACCAGACCCGCGAGCACCAGCAGCAACCCGGGTCCCGGCAGCACCAGCAACGCGACCCCGACGAGGAACAGCAAGCCGCCCACCACCGCGGCGAACGCCTGCTTCACCGGTTTGCCGAGTTCCACGCGGCCCCCTCCTGTCCGTTTCAGCCAGTGTGCCTGGCTCACGGACCGGGCGCCCGGAGAAACTCCGGACCGCCCCAGCGCACGCGTCCGAAGTGGACCGACCGTGAACGGCTGGGACCGGCCGAGGACCCGGCGTCAGGCCTGCGCGCCGAGGTGCGCGCCGAGCTTGTCGAGCCAGTCACCCGTGCCCTGCTCGCGCCACGCCGGCTCCTCGTGTCCGTCGAGGAACGTGCCCTGTTCGGTGAGCACCAACCGCGTGCCGTCGCCGTCCGGGACGAGCTCGACCGTGGTGACCGAGACCGTCGCCAGGCCCGCGGGACCGCTCAGGGCCCCGGAGTAGACGATGCGTTCGCCGTCGACGATGTCGTGGTAGTCGGCCGTGAAACTGAGGTCGCCGCTGCGGTTGGTCTCCCGGCCGCCGACGCGGAAGTCCAGCGAGTGCCCGGCCGCGCCGAACCAGCTCGCCTTCGCGGCCGGATCGGCCCACGCGGCGAAGACACGCGCTGGCGGCGCAGGGTAACGGCGTTCGAGAGTGAACGTGGAATGTTTGACGTCGGTCATGACGTGTTCCCTTCCTGTCGGTCGGTGGTCAGAAAGCCACCGAGACGGTCGAGCCGGTGTTCCCAGCCGGTGCGCTGCTCGCCCAGCCACTGCTCGGCCAAGCGCAGGCCTGCCGGTTCCAGCCGGTACGTGCGGACCCGGCCGGCCTTCTCCGAAGCCACCAGGCCGCACGACTCGAGCACCCGCAGGTGCTGCATCACGGCGGGCAGCGACATCGCAAACGGCTGCGCCAGCTCCTTCACCGCGGCGGGTCCGGTGACCAGCCGCGCCACGAGCTCGCGCCGGGTCGCGTCGGCGAGTGCCTGGAACACCCGGTCGAGCTGATGGTCAACCATGTGCTTAACCATGCGCCCGGCTCGCCCAATAGTCAAGTAGATGCTTAACTAAAAATCTCGCGGAGCCCTGTCGGTCCAGGCGCTCCCCGGTGGTCGCAGAGACGAAACAGCTCGACCCCGCGCCCACGGCGCGGTAGGAAACCACCAGAGAGAAGGGCTAGCCGATGCGCTACATGATGCTGATCTGCGGACGGAGCCACGAGGACTCCCGGCCGGTGCCCGACGAACCGATGGACACGGCCACCGAGGCCTGGGTGAAGGAGATGGACGGGCGGGGCGTGCGCCTGACCGGCAACCGGTTGCGGCCCGCGAGCATGGCGACCACCGTGCGCGTGAACGACGGCGAGGTGCTGCTGTCCGACGGGCCGTTCGCCGAGACGAAGGAGCAGATCCTCGGCTTCGACCTGCTGGAGTGCGAAAACCTCGACGAGGCCGTCGAGGTGGCGTCGAAGCACCCCGCCGCGAAGTACGGGCCGATCGAGGTCCGCCCGCTGTGGCTCTGGCCCGGGGAGACGCCCTGAGCGTCGAAGCCGCGGTCACGGCCGCCTTCCGCGAGGAGGGCGGCCGTGTGGTGGCCACGCTGATCCGGCTGACGGGCGACTGGGACCTGGCCGAGGAGTGCGTGCAGGAGGCGCTGGCGCGGGCACTGGAACGCTGGCCGCGCGACGGAGTGCCCCGGCGGCCGGCGGCGTGGCTCACCACCACCGCGCGCAACCACGCCCTCACGCGCCTCAAACGCAGCACGACGGAAGCCGCGAAGCTGCGCGAAGTCGCCGCCCTCGCGCCGACGGAGGAACCCGAAGCCGACCCCAGCGGTGTCCAGGACGACCGGCTGCGGCTCATGTTCACGTGCTGCCACCCCGCGTTGCCACTCGAAGGCCGCGTCGCGCTCACGCTGCGGACGCTCGCCGGCCTGACGACGGCGGAGATCGCCCGCGCGTTCCTCGTGAGCGAGCAGACGATGTCGCAACGGCTCGTGCGCACGAAGCGCAAGATCCGCGAAGCCGGCATCCCGTACCGCGTGCCACCCGCGCACCTGTTGCCGGAACGCACGGCGGCCGTGCTCGGCGTGCTGTACCTGCTGTTCAACGAGGGTTACGCCGCGACCGCCGGCGACGCGGCCGCACGCCACGACCTGTGCGTCGAGGCCATCCGGCTCACCCGCACGCTGCTGGAGCTCATGCCCGCCGAGCCCGAGATCGAGGGCCTGCTGGCGTTGCTGCTGCTCCAGCACTCCCACCGCGGCGCGCGGCTCGACGCCGACGGAGACCTCGTGACGCTGGAGGACCAGGACCGCGCCCGCTGGGACGCGGCGGCGATCGACGAAGGCCTCGCCCTCGTGGACACGGCGCTGCACCGCGGCTCCCCCGGCCCGTACCAGCTCCAGGCGGCCATCGCGGCCTGCCACGCGGCCGCCGCCACCGCGGCGGACACCGACTGGCCGCAGATCGCCGCGCTGTACGGGGAACTCGCGAAGCGCGTGCCGTCGCCGGTGGTGCAGCTCAACCGCGCGGTGGCCGTGGCGATGGCCGACGGTCCGGCCGCCGGCCTGGCGCTCGTCGACGCGATGGCGGGCGACCTCGACGGCTACCACCTGCTGCCGGCGACGCGCGCCGATCTGCTGCGCCGGCTGGGCCGCTGCGAAGAAGCCGCGGACGCCTACCGCGTGGCGCTCGCGTTGGCCGGCAACGAAGCCGACCGCCGCTTCCTGCGCCGCCGGCTGACCGAGATCTCCCCCGGAACGCCGTGAAGGGCGCCTCGGGGGAAATCCCTCGAGGCGCCCTTCACGGAAGGTCGGCTAAAAGCCCTCGCCGGCGAGCAGCTGCTCGAACGGCAGCGACGTCAGCTCGTCCGAAGCCTTCGCCTCGGGTGCGGCCGAAACCGCCGCCGCCAGCTCGCCCGCCGCACGCTCGACGCGCCGCTGCAGCGTGCCGGTCGCGCTCGCACTGCCCCAGTCCGACGAAGCGGCGTACACGCCCGTCGCCACGGGAATCGCGCGCAGGTAAGCGAACAGCGGCCGCAACGCGAAGTCCAGCACGAGCGAATGCCGTTCCGTACCACCGGTCGCGGCGATCAGCACCGGCTTGCCGTCGAGTGCTTCCTTGTCCAGGACGTCGAAGAAGGACTTGAACATCCCGCTGTAGGAGGCGGTGAAGACGGGCGTGACGACGATGAGACCGTCGGCGTGCGTCACCGTGTCGATGACTTCCTTCAGCTTCGGGCTGGGGAAACCGGTGAGCAGGTTGTTGGTGACGTCCACGGCGGTGTCGCGCAGCTCGATCACCTCGACCACCGTGTCGGGACCCAGTGCGGTGCGCGTCGCGTCCGCCAGCCGGTCGGCCAGCAGCCGCGTCGACGACGGCTGGCTCAGCCCGGCGGTGACCACGGCGATGGTGCGTGCGGTCATTTCTGCCTTCTTCTTTCCGGGAAAGGGGTTCAGACGCGGGTTTCTTCGGCGGCTTCTTCGGTCGCTTCTTCGGCGTCGCGGGCGGCCTTCAGCGACTCGTGGGTCGGCGCGTCCGGCACGTGCGCGGGGCGCATCGACTCGAGCTCCTTGCGCAGCACCGGCACCACCTGCTCGCCGAGCAGGTCGAGCTGCTCCAGCACGGTCTTCAGCGGCAGGCCGGCGTGGTCCATGAGGAACAGCTGGCGCTGGTAGTCGCCGAAGTGCTCGCGGAAGGTCAGCGTCTTGTCGATGACCTCCTGCGGGCTGCCGACGGTCAGCGGCGTCTGCGACGTGAAGTCCTCCATCGAGGGGCCGTGCCCGTACACCGGCGCGTTGTCGAAGTACGGCCGGAACTCGTTCCACGCGTCCTGCGACTTCGGCCGGATGAAGGCCTGCCCACCCAGCCCGACGATGGCCTGGTCGGCCTTGCCGTGACCGTAGTGCTCGTAGCGCTGGCGGTAGAAGCCGATCAGCTGCTGGTAGTGCGACGTCGGCCAGAAGATGTGGTTGGCGAAGAACCCGTCGCCGTAGTACGCGGCGAGCTCGGCGATCTCCGGGCTGCGGATGGACCCGTGCCACACGAACGGGGGCACGTCGTCCAGCGGGCGCGGCGTGGAGGTGAAGCCCTGCAGCGGCGTGCGGAACTTGCCTTCCCAGTCCACGACCTCTTCGCGCCAGAGGCGGCGCAGCAGCGCGTAGTTCTCGATGGTGAGCGGGATGCCCTGGCGGATGTCCTGCCCGAACCACGGGTACACGGGGCCGGTGTTGCCGCGGCCCAGCATCAGGTCCACGCGACCGTCGGCCAGGTGCTGCAGCATCGCGAAGTCCTCGGCGATCTTCACCGGGTCGCTGGTGGTGATCAGCGTCGTGGACGTCGAGAGCGTGATCGTCTTCGTCTGCGCGGCGATGTAACCGAGCATCGTCGTCGGCGACGAGGGGACGAACGGCGGGTTGTGGTGCTCACCGGTCGCGAACACGTCGAGGCCGACCTCTTCGGCCTTGAGGGCGATCCGGACCATCGCCTTGATGCGCTCGTGCTCCGACGGCGTGGTGCCGTTGGTGGGGTCGGTCGTGACGTCGCCCACCGAGAAGATTCCGAACTGCATGACCGCTCCTCAGCCGGGTAGTTCGTGGTTCTTGCTTCCTTGCCTGCACAACTGCTCGCGGGAAAGAAGTATTCCATAGTGACCATGCGGGTGACCCGGCGCACTCCCCTCTCGGCACCCCTGAACCACGGGACTCTCGCCACACCGGGGCCCGAGCGCGCGGAAGCTGTCGGGGTGTGCGGATATCCTGCAGTACGGTGTCGGCTCGGGGCCTGCCCGGGACGCCACCGTCCGCAGGCACGGTCCCTGACCACATGCGTGCCTCAACCAGCCTGAACAACGCCGTACAGCGAGCCAAGATCCGGGAGAGCGACCTCGTGACTGCTGAGACTCTGTACGGGGCCGACGACCTCACGCACCTCGAGGGCCTCGAAGCCGTCCGCAAGCGCCCCGGGATGTACATCGGCTCCACCGACAGCCGTGGCATCAACCACCTGTTCTCGGAGATCGTGGACAACTCCACCGACGAGGGCGTGGCGGGACACGCCACGCGCATCGTCGTCACCATCCACGCCGACGGCAGCGTGCAGGTCGACGACGACGGCCGGGGCATCCCCACCGGCGTCCACGCGAAGTCGGGCCTTTCGGGCGTCGAACTCGTGCTCACGCGGCTGCACGCCGGCGGCAAGTTCGGCGGCTCCGGCTACAAGACCTCCGGCGGCCTCCACGGCGTGGGCGCGTCGGCGGTCAACGCGCTGTCGCACCGCTTCGACGTCACGGTGAAGCAGAACGGCAAAGTGCACCAGATGTCGTTCGCGCACGGGGTGCCCGGCACGTTCGACGCGCCCGGGCCCAAAGCGAAGTTCACGCGCCACTCCGGCCTGAACCTCGTCGGCAAGATGAAGCGCGGCGAGCGCAGCGGCACATCGATCCGCTACTGGTACGACGCGCGTTACTTCGAGACGGGCGCGGCGCTCGACGTCGAGGGCGTGCGCGCGAAGCTGCGCAACACGGCATTCCTGGTGCCCGGCGTCACATACGTGCTGCGCACGGCCATCGAGGACACGATCAACGAGGAGACCTTCCACTACCCCCACGGGCTGGTGGACATGGTCGACTTCCTCACGCCGTCGGGCGAGAAGCCGGTGTGCGGCACCCTCGTGATCACCGGCGAGGGCACGTACAAGGAGAACGCGGCCGACGCCAACGGCGTGATGCAGTCCAATGTGGAGCGTCTCGCCGAGGTCGAGGTGGCGCTGCGCTGGGGCACCGGCTACGAGCGCACGGTGGAGTGCTTCACCAACACCATCCGCAACGTCCACGGCGGCACGCACCGGCGTGGTTTCGACCGCGCCGTCACGCGCGCGCTGCAGGACGCGATCGGCAAGACCCGCGGGCTGCTCAAGCCCAAGGAGGACCCGCCGACGCTCGAAGACGTGCTCGAGGGCATGACCGCCGTGATCCACGTGCGGCTGCCCGAGCCGCAGTTCACGTCGCAGACCAAGGACGAGCTGTCCACGGCCGGCATCACGCGGGTGATCCAGGGCATCGTCGACAAGCACGTCAAGGCCTGGGTCGACGACCGCAAGACCAAGTCCGAGGCGAAGGTCGTGCTGCAGAAGGTGGTCGACGCCGCGCGCGTGCGGCTCACCCAGAAGCAGCAGAAGGACGCCGCGCGACGCAAGACCGCGCTCGAGGGCGCGGCGATGCCGCCGAAGCTCGTCGACTGCCGCACCACGGGCGTCTCCCGCAGCGAGTTGTTCCTCGTCGAGGGTGACAGCGCGCTGGGTTCGGCCCGCATGGCGCGCGTGTCGGAGTACCAGGCGCTGCTGCCGTTGCGGGGCAAGATCCTGAACGTGCAGAAGGCGTCGCTGGGCGACACGCTCAAGAACGCCGAGATCGCGTCGATCGTGCAGGTCCTCGGCGCGGGCACCGGCCGCACGTTCGACCTCACGACGATGCGCTACGGCCGCGTGATCCTGATGGCCGACGCCGACGTCGACGGCTCGCACATCCGCACGCTGCTGATCACGCTGTTCGCGAAGTACATGCGCCCCGTGATCGAAGACGGCCGGCTGTACGCGGCGATGCCCCCGTTGCACAAGCTCGTGACGAAGGGCCGCAACCCGGAGACGCACTTCACCTTCACGCAGCGCGAGATGGAGACGAAGTTCGCGGAGCTGGAAAAGGCGGGCAAGAGCATCGTCACGCCGGTGCCGCGGTTCAAGGGCCTCGGCGAGATGGACGCCGACGAGCTCTGGGAAACCACCATGAACCCCTCCACGCGCTCCGTCCGCCGCATCACCATGGACGACGCCGAAGCCGCCGAGAGCGCCCTGGAGCTGCTCATGGGCGAAAAGGTCGAACCCCGCCGCAACTGGCTCGTCGCCTCCTCCGACCGCGTCGACCGCGACGCCATCGACGTCTGACTTTCCTTAGCTACCAAGGAGTTCTACCGTGGCACGCCGCAAGGGCACCACCACCAAGGTCGATCCCAGCGCGTTCGACTCCGCCGGGGCCAACGTCTTCGACAACTCTCTCAAGACGGAGATCGAAGACTCCTACCTGGAGTACGCCTACTCGGTCATCCACTCCCGCGCCCTGCCGGACGCACGGGACGGGTTGAAGCCGGTGCACCGGCGGATCTTGTACTCCATGAACGAGAACGGCTACCGCCCGACGCACGCGTACGTGAAGTCCTCGCGCGTCGTAGGCGACGTCATGGGCAAGTACCATCCACACGGTGACGTCGCCATTTACGACGCCATGGTGCGGTTGGCGCAGGACTTCTCGCTCAACGTTCCACTGATCGACGGGCATGGCAACTTCGGTAGCCCCGACGATGGACCGGCAGCTTCGCGTTACACGGAAGCCCGCATGTCCCCGGAAGCCATGCAGCTCGTCGGCGAGCTCGGTGAAGACACGGTCGACTTCCGGCCCAACTACGACGGTTCCCTCGAGGAGCCCTCGGTGCTGCCCGCCGCGTTCCCGAACCTGTTGGTGAACGGCACGTCCGGCATCGCGGTCGGGATGGCGACCAACATGATCCCCCACAACCTCGGCGAGGTCATCGCGGCGGCGCGGTGGCTGATCACGCACCCGACGGCGACGCTCGACAAGCTGATGGAGTTCGTGCCCGGCCCCGACCTGCCGACGGGCGGCAAGCTGCTGGGCCTGGACGAGGTGCGCCGCGCGTACGAGACGGGGCGCGGCGTGGTGCGGATGCGCGCGAACGTCGAGACGGGGCCGCTGGAAGGCAGCCGCGGGCGGCAGGCGATCACGGTCGTCGAGCTGCCCTACGGCGTGGGTCCGGAGAAGGTGATCGAGAAGATCACCGACGAGGTCAACAAGTCCAAGCGGCTCACCGGCATCGCGGACGTGAAGGACCTCACCGACCGCGAGAACGGCACGCGGCTGGTCATCGAGTGCAAGGTCGGCGTGAACCCGCAGGCGCTGCTGGCGGACCTGTACCGGCTGACGCCGCTGGAGCAGTCGTTCGGCATCAACAACCTGGTGCTCGTCGACGGCCAGCCGCAGACGCTCGGGCTCAAGGAGCTGCTGGAGGTCTTCCTCCGCCACCGCTACGACGTGGTCACGCGGCGCACCAAGTTCCGCCGCCGCAAGCGCGAAGAGCGGCTGCACCTCGTCGACGGCCTGCTGATCGCGCTGCTGAACATCGACAAGGTCATCAAGCTCATCCGCGAAAGCGAGAACGCGCAGGCGGCCAAGGACGGCCTGATGACGCGGTTCAAGCTCTCCGAGATCCAGGCGACCTACATCCTGGACACGCCGTTGCGCCGCCTGACCAAGTACGACCGGCTCGAGCTGGAGTCGGAGCAGGAGCGGCTGCGCGAGGAGATCGCGGAGCTCACGAAGATCCTCGAGGACGACTCGGTGCTGAAGAAGCTCGTGTCGTCGGAGCTGGCGAAGATCGCGAAGGACTTCCCGACGGAGCGGCGCACCGCGCTGATCGACGGTGACCTCAAGGAGGTGCTGGCGGCGTCGAAGCCGTCCGGGCCGCTGGAGGTCGCCGACGATCCGTGCCAGGTCATCCTGTCGGCCACCGGGCTGGTCGCGCGGACGGCGGCGGAGTCCGAGGAGTCGTCCGAGGTGCGCCGCCGCAACGGCCGCGTGAAGCACGACGCCGTGTCCGCCATCGTGCACACGACCGCGCGCGGCCAGGTGCTGCTGGTGACCAGCCGCGGGCGCGCCTTCAAGACGGACGTGCTGCCGTTGCCCGTGCTCCCGGAGCAAGCCGGCACGGTCTCGCTCCGCGGCGGCATGGCGGCGCGCGAGCTGGTGCCGTTGGAGAAGGGCGAGACGGTGGTCGGCGTCGCCCCGCTGGGCGAGCAGGCGACAGGTTCGCCGGGCCTGGCGATCGGCACACGCGCGGGCGTGGTGAAGGTGGTCGCGCCGGAGTGGCCGGTGCGGTCCGACGAGTTCGAGATCATCACGCTCAAGGCCGGCGACGAGATCGTCGGCGCCACCTGGCTCACCGACGGCCAGGAAACGCTGGCGTTCATGTCGTCCGAAGCGTCACTTCTGCGCTTCCCCTCTTCACTGGTGCGGCCGCAAGGTCTCAAGGGCGGCGGCATGGCCGGCATCAACCTGGGCGCCGGTGCTTCGGTGGTGTTCTTCGGCGCCGTCCGCACCGATGACGACGACCACGGCGAGCCCATGGTCGTCACGGCCACGGGCCAGTCGGTGAAGGTCACGCCGTTCAGCGAGTACCCCGCGAAGGGCCGCGCCACGGGCGGCGTGCGCGCCCACCGCTTCCTCAAGGGCGAGGACTCGGTGGCCGTCGCCTGGATCGGTTCCCGCCCCGCCGGCGCCGCCCGCAACGGCGACCCCGTGGAGCTCCCCGAGGTCGACCTCCGCCGCGACGGCTCCGGCCACGCCCACCCCGGCCCGGACGTCGTGGGCCACACCATCGAGCGAGACTGAGTCCTGCCTGAGCGGGGCATCTGCCAAGTGGCGGGTGCCCCGCTTTTTCGTGTCCCTCGATCGTGCGATGCGTTATATATCGCCCTGCGATACATTGGAGCCATGGTCACCACGCGCGGCATGTCCGAACAGGCGTTTTTCATCCTCACCGCCCTCGTCGACGCCCCGCTCCATGGCTACGGCATCGTCGGCGAGGTCAAGACCCTGTCTTCCCACCGCCTCACCCTCCGCGTCGGCACCCTGTACGGCGCCCTCGACCGCCTGACCACCGAGGGCCTCGTCGAGCCCGACCACGACGAGGTCATCAACGGCCGCCTGCGCCGCTACTACCGCTTGACCCCGGACGGCCGAACCGCACTGTCCTTGGAGGCCGAACGACAGGCGGCCAATGCCCGCGTGGCCCACCGACGGCTGGGACTGGGCCTTGCCGGGGAAGGCTCGTCGTGAGTGGCCCACGCCGGCCCAGCAGCGCTGCGCACGCACACGTACCGACCCGGGTCAGCGCGGGGAATGACCAGCCTCGAATATCCCCGCTCCCCAACCACAGAACCCGGCGCAGCCGCCACCACACCCCCCAACCGCCGCCAACACCACCAAGCCAACCGCGTACCCAGCCCCCGCCCTGGACCTCGATCCCCAGCTTTGACGCGGTCTGGATCACCTTGTCAAGGCACGCTTTCCCGCCTTGACAAGGTGATCCAGACCGTCGTGACAATCAAAGATCGGGGTACCGGCCACACGACCGATCACCGGCAACGGTGTGCGCAGCACGCCGAGCCGAACCCCAAGAGCAAGGCGGTGACGACGTGAAACCCCTCGAACTCAGGTATCGCCGGCTCACCCGCGTACTACCGGCGCACTACCGCCAGGCGTGGGAGGACGACATGGTCTCCACATTCCTCGAAGCCACGACCACCCACTCCGAAGACCCCGAGTACGAACTCGACTACGGCCGCCCAGACGCCCGAGAGACAGCAAGCATCCTCGCCCTCGCACTACGGCTGCGATTGAGCAGCGAAGGACCACCCCGCTACGCACTCGCCGGTGAAGTAGTCCGACGACTGGCCCTGGCGGGCACAGTCTTCCAAGCCTCATTGGCACTGATCACCGGAATCCTCCGCCTCACCTGGCCACCACCACTCGTGCGCGACGCACCGACAACCACCCTCATCCTGGAACTCCTGTGGTTACCCGCACTGGCCGCACTACTGACCGGACGCAGGAACACCGCCGCAGCGTTCATCACCGCGGCAACCATCGGCACAATTCTGGGCCCCGGAAGCTGGGGCATGATCCTGCTCCAAGTCGCGACACTCGCGGCCATCGCCACCTACCCCAAACCCGCGACCGTCCACACCCGACAGTGGCTGACCGCCACCGGAATCACTGCCATCGCAGCGTTCACCGTGCAATGGCTGGAAGTCGTGGACGAAGTCGCGGTAGCCGGAGTCCTGACAGTCGCCACCGGCCTCATCCTGCTGACCACCGCCCGACCGGCCGCACGCGCGACCTGGCTGGCCGCGGCGACGATCGTCACGATCGCCATCCTGGCCACCCTCCCCAGCCTCATCGGACACCTCGTTCCGATCGCCTGGGCAGTAATCGGAGCCCTTGCCATCACCGGAACCGCGCTCGCCGTCCAAACCCGGAGGACGAGCAAAGCCACTTGAGCAGTCTTCGTCACACCCCGAGTTCACCTCGACCCTTTACGTGAGAGTTAAGCAAGGCTAACCTCACTTCGATCACCGGATCGAGGGGGACGGATGAGCACCGACGAGCTGACGCGCGCCCAGGCGCCTGCCCGCTCCGGCAGGTTCCGACGTTGGCTGAGGCGCAAGCCCGTGCGACGCGTGCTGGTCGTGACGCACCGGTGGACGTCGCTGGTACTGGGCTTGTTCCTGGTGCTCGAGACGACGTCCGGGGCGATCCTGCTGTACCGCGGCGACTACTTCCGCGCGACGCACAACGACTTCTACCACCAGACGCCCACCGAACACCCCATCAGCCTCCAGCAGGCGCGGGACATCGTCGCCACCGCGAACCCCGGCTTCTCCCCCGCGTGGGTGAGCAACGACGGCGGCGTGATCGCGGTCGGCGACCCGGACTTCGCCGAGGCGTACGCGGTCGACCCCGGGACCGGGCACGTCAACGGCCGCGCCCGCCTCGAGAGCGGGGTGATGGGATTCCTCGCGAACCTCCACGACTGCGGCCTGACCTGCGAGGGCTACCCGGGCTACGTGTCGTGGCTCGCGAAACCCGTGCCGACCGTCGGGTTCGCTTGGCCGCCCGGCACGAACTGGGGGCTGCTGCTCCTGGTCGTGCTCGGGCTGCTGATGGTGCTGCTCGCGATCACCGGCATCGTCGTGTGGTGGCCCGGCTTCCGGCGCTTCTCCCACGGCTTCCGCGTCCGCACGGGCAAAGGCCGCTTCGCGCGCGACTACGACCTGCACAACGTGATCGGCATCGTCGCGGTGCCGTTCGTGCTGATGTGGGGCGTCACGGGCGCCGCGTTCTCCCTGCCGCCGGTCAAGGACGCGTGGCTCGCGGTCACCGGCGGGACGGCCGCCGACCCGCAGAAGTACTCGTTCACCGCCAACGCCGCCGCGCCCGGCACGCCGGAGATCGGCATCGACCGCGCAGCGAAGGCAGCCCTGGCCGAAACCCCCGGGGAAATCCGCTACCTGACCACACCGCAAGACGGCTACTACACCGTCTCCATCGCCAGTGAGGGCTACCAGCCCTACGGCGCTCGCGCGTTCTTCGGCGGCGACCACACCGTGTACGTCGACAGCCACGACGCCACCCACGTGTCCGATGTGGACGTGAAACCCCAGCCGGGCGCGAACTCGTTCTACGACAAGGTTTTCGAGCCCGCCCACTTCGGCTGGCTCGTCGGTGGCTGGTGGCGGATCGTCTGGTTCGTCCTCGGGCTCGCGCCGCTGGCGTTGATGCTCACGGGGATCTCGACCTGGCTGTTCCGCTCCGGCTCGAAACGCCGCCGTCGCAAAGCCCGGGCACAACGCGAAGCACAACCGAACACACGCCAGGCAACGGCGTGATCGAAACCCTGGCCTTCGCCACCACGGTGGTCTGCGTGGCCGGCGGGCTCGCCGTGCTCGGCACCGGGCTCGCCGGCCGCTACCGCCGCGGCAGGACCCTCCCCGCGCTCGCCGTCGTGGAGCTGGCCCTGATCGTCCAGGCCGTCGCCGACGTCATCGGCCTCCTCACCGGAGACCGCCCGGCCGAGCTCGGCACCCACCTCGCCTACCTCACGACGTCCCTCGTCCTGCTCCCCGTCGCCGCGGCGTGGTCTGCCAACGAACAAGGCCGCTGGGCCGCCGTCGTGATCGCCGTGGCGCTCCTGGCGCTCGCCGTGGTCGTGATCCGCGCCCAGACCACCTGGCGACCGGCGTGAAAGGCCGCCCCGGGGCAGGAAACCCCGAGGCGGCCGTGCGCCGGTCCAACCGCCGCGTCAACGAAGGCCCGGCACGTACCGAAAACTCAAGCGATCTTGAACGACTGCGCCGCACCACCGTTGCACGTCGACTGCACGAGCCGCACGGAGTCGGCCGTCGAGCCGCCGGGCACCGTCAGGCACTTGCCGCTGTGCCGGGCGGTCAGGTGGTAGTAGCCGCCACCTTCGGACACCGGCAGCCACTGCTGGTTCGCGCCGTTGCTGTAGGACCACAGCTGGATGCCGGCGTTGTCCGCAGTGGACACATCCTGCACGTCGAGCACTTCGGCCGCGTTGCCGCGGTTGTTCACGCGCACGTACCCGTCGCTGGTCGGCTGGAACTGGTACTGCTGCGCGTTGGTGGCGTTGCAGGTGTACTGCTGCACCACGGTTCCGTTGGCCGTGCCCGCCGCGGCCGCGTCGACGCACTTGCCGGTGGCCTTGTTCACCACCGGGTACCACGCGGAGGGCGAGATCCCGCCGGCCGGTGGCGTGGTGCCGCCGTCACCGGTCGCGCCGCCGAGCCAGCGCAGGCCGTCGAGCACGAAACGGTTCTGGTCGGGGCTGGCGAACGTCGACGACAGCGCGGTGTTCGTGTCGTAGTTCATCTTGTTGTGGCCGAAGTTCGCGTAGATCATCTTGTAGTTCTTGTTCGTCCACATGATCGGGTAGTACCCGCTGTACCACGTCTGGGACGGGTCGTCGCCGACCGGGAACGTGCCGGGATCGAGCGAGGCCAGGATCGAGATGTTCGGGTTCTGGCGCAGGTCGTTCTGCCAGGAGTACCACTCGCTCACCGACGACTGGATCGTCGCCGGCAGGTTCACCGTGGACGGGTGCGTGCGGTTCTCGATCTTCAGCGTCTCACCGGTCGGGCCCCACGAGTTGGAGACGAAGCGGCCGGTGCCGAGGAAGTCGTTGTGGAACCAGTTCGCGTACGACGGCGTCGAGCTGTCGTTGTACGCCGTCACGTGGAAGCCGAAGAACCCGCCACCGGAGTCCATGTAGCGCTTGAACCCGTCGAACTGCGCCTGCGACTGCGGCTGGTCGTCGAGGAACATCACCACCGCGGCCTGCGAGGTGGTCAGCGACGTGAGCTGGTTCCAGTTGTTGGTGGCCGTGAACGTGTAGCCGTTGGCCGCCGCCTGCTGCTGGAACCACGGGCGCGCTTCGTTTTCGAAGCTGATGTGTGCCGCGTCGTACGTGCCGCTGTAGAAGGCGAGCACTTTGAACGGTGTCGCGGCAGCGGCGTGCGGCGTCAGCGCGGGCGAACCGTACGCGAGGCCGAGGCACGCGGCGAAGAACACCAGCGCTTTCCCGACCAGCCCGAACGGGCGTCGTTTGGCGAACATGGGCGATCCTTCCGGTGGGGGATGGGGAGCGGAGGAAGGGTTACTTCTGGTGCATCACCACGGGAAACGCTGGTGGTAGCGCAGCCCGTAGCCGAAGGGGAACAGCGCGGGCTTCCCGTCGCCGACGTTGATCGGCTGCTGGTCGGCGCTGCGCATCCAGGTGACCGGCAGCTTGCCGGTCGGGTTGTAGTCGCCGAAGAGCACGTCGGCCACGCCCTGGCCTTCGCTGCCCGGCAGCCACGATTCGATCAGGCCGGCCCAGTCCGGCAGCTGCTTCGCGATGTCCAGCGGACGGCCCGAAACCAGCACGACCACCGTGGGCACACCCGAGTCGTGCAGCTTCTGCAGCGTCGCGAGATCCGTGGCGTCGAGGCCCATGTCCCCCGGCCGGTCGCCCTTGGTTTCCGCGTACGGCGTCTCCCCCACCACGGCGACGGCGACGTCGTAGGACTTGTCGATCCCGCTGCCGTCCTTGCTGAAGGTGACGGTGGAAGACTTCTTCACGGTCTTCTCGATGCCCTGCAGGATCGTCGTCCCCGGGATGACCGGTCCCGACGTGCCCTGCCAGCCGACGGTCCAGCCGCCGGCCTGGTTGCCCAGGTCGTCGGCGTTCTTGCCGGCCACGAAGATCTTGTTGCGGCTCTTGTCGAGCGGCAACACGTTGTGTTCGTTCTTCAGCAACACTTGTGACTCCCGCACCGCCTGGCGCGCGAGATCGCGGTGTTCCTGACTTCCGATGGTGCTGAGGTAACGCCGATCGGTGAGCGGGTGTTCGAAAAGCCCCAGCTGGAACTTCTTCGTGAGGATGCGGCGGTTGGCGTCGTCGATGCGGGACATCGGCACCTTGCCGTCCTGCACGAGGGTGCGCAGGGTGTCGATGAACTTCTGCCAGTCGTAGGGCACCATCACCATGTCGATGCCGGCGTTGATCGACGCCTCGACCTCGTCGGGGGTGAAGCCGGTCTGGCCGTCGATCTTGTCGACGCCGTTGTAGTCCGAGACGACGATGCCGTCGAAACCGAGCTCGTTCTTGAGGACGTCGGTGACGAGGTATTTGTTCGCGTGCAGCTTCACGTCGTTCCAGCTCGAGTAGCTCACCATCACCGAGCCGACGCCGCGCTTCACCGCCTCCTTGAACGGCGGCAGGTGGATCGCGCGCAGCTCCTGCTCGCTGAGCTGCGTGTTGCCCTCATTGACGCCGCCGGTGGTGCCGCCGTCGCCGACGTAGTGCTTCGCCGTCGCCAGCACCGACGCCGGCCCGCCCAGTGACCGGCCCTGCAGCCCGGTGATGATCGACGTCATCTCCGTGGCGAGCTGCGGCACCTCGCCGAACGACTCGTACGTCCGCCCCCAGCGGTCGTTGCGCGCGACGCACAGGCACGGCGCGAAGTCCCAGTCGATGCCCGTGCCGGACACCTCTTCCGCCGTGGCGCGGCCGATCTTCTCCACCAGTTTCGGATCGCGCGACGCGCCGAGCCCGATGTTGTGCGGGAAAACGGTCGCGCCGTACACGCCGTTGTGGCCGTGCACCGCGTCGACGCCGTAGATCAGCGGGATGCCCAGCGGCGTCGCCAGCGCGGCTTTCTGGAAGCCGTCGTACATGTCGGCCCAGGTGGCCGGCGTGTTCGGCGTCGGCTGCGAGCTGCCGCCCGACAGCAGCGACCCGAGCCGCCCCGTCGTCACATCCGCCGGCGACTTCACGCCCAGCCGCTCGGCCTGCATCATCTGCCCGAGCTTGTCGTCGAGCGTCATGCGCTTCATCAGATCCGCGACGCGCACCGAAACCGGCCGCCGCGCGTCCTTGTACGCAGGTTGGTTCCCGGCCAGCGCGGGCGCGTGCGCGCTCACCGTCAGCGCCGCGGCCAGCACCCCCAGCGTGATCGAACGTCCGACGCGCATCCGGCCACTCCTCGTCGAGCCACCAAACTTCACGTCTTGAATTAATGCACAGGTTTTCCAAGTGGTCCAGACCTTGCGGACAAACCGGTTGCCGGTGACCGGGACCGCGGAACGGGCGAACAATGCGGCCGTACCGGGTAATCTGGCTCTCGGCCTGGGGAGGGACCATGACTCGCAAGTTCGTCGCACCCACACTCATCGTGCTCGCCGTTCTGGTGATCGGGGCGCTCGTTTACGTCTTGTCGCGAACGACGCCGGCGGCACCCACGGCTTCGACCGCCCCGCACACCTGGGTCACGGTCACCGCACCGGTCGACGGCATCCGCCCCGGCCCGGACCCGGCCTCGGTCGTGATCCACGTGCTGCTGCCCGCCGGCGGCCCCGGCTGCTCGCGTTCACCGCGCGTCGAGACGATGTCCGAAACACCGGACGAGCTGGCCACCGCCATCCATGCCAACGTGGTCTTCGAATCATCGAATTCGGCCTACGGCGGTTGCCCCACAGAGCAACCCGCGGAGATCCCCTTCACCGCGACGGCCCCGATCGGCAACCGCGCTCTGGTGCTGAACAACGAAGCCTGGCACCGCACGGGCGCCACGTTCGCCCGCTGCGACGAGTTCCTCGGCTGCACACCGCCGGCCGATCACTGTGCGGACGAGTGGGTCGACCGGGCGGTGTTCGACCTGGACGTGCCGGTGAAGCACCTGCACGGGGTGCGCGACGTGCTCGCGTGTGACGGGCAGTGGCTGGTGTTCGACCTCAACCGGCACGTCGGCGACTGCCCGGTCGACGGCACGAGCTGCGTTCCCGGGACCGGGCCCGTGCAGCGTGTCGTCTACTCGTGGGAGGCGCGGGGCTGGAAGCAGGAGAACGGCACGAAAACCGGGACCTGCGAAGAAATCCGCGCCGCGCTGCCGCAGTTTCCCCAGGCGTTGTGCGGGAAGTTGCCGCCGCGCCGTTAGCCGGACCAGGGCGACGCGTTGTCGAAATACGCGTCGTCTTCTGCGGAGGCGGAGGGACGAGCGGAATTGCGTCGGGTCGGCCGGGCGAGCCGTTCCGAGCGGAGCCGCTGGAACTCCTCCACGGTCATGCCCGGGTCGTCGTCGGCGGAGCGCGCCGGGGCGGGTTGGCCGGAGAGCTGCTCGATCAGCAGCGTCACGTCTTCTCCCAGCTGGAGCGCGACTTTGTTGTAGCAGTCCTGCGTGGCCTCGACCATCGCCAGCCGCGTGACCTCGAGGATCAACGCGGCCAGCCGCGCCGGGTCCGCGTCGGTCACCGACGGCGCCAGCCAGAGCCGGCGCAACGCACCGAGGGCGTCGACGGTGACCTCGACCGTGCCGTCGAGGGCGTGGGCCGAGCCGCGCGCGTCGGCCATCAGGGCGGCGACTTGCGACAGCGCGGCCTCGCGGGCGCGGGCCTGGTCGATCAGCTCACGAGTACTGGGCATCGGGATCATCCTCGGTCAGCCGTTCGTACCCCAGCGACGCCAGCTGGTCCTGGTCGAGCACCGGCGAAAGGACCTCGTTCATCCGGTCGCCCGCGCGGCGCGTGGCTCGGTTCGAAAGCTCCATGATCAACGCCGCCAGCGCGTCCGAGCCGGAACGCAAAGCAGCACGCGAAATCCCGAGATCCACCAGCAAGCCGCCGGGCGCCACCGACACGGCGACCCCGTGCGACTCCGCCTTGCCCACCACCGGGCCCGACCGCGCGAACCTCGCGGACGCTTCCGCACCGGCGCGCGCGGAAGCGTCCGCGATGCGCGCGGCTTCCAGGCCGACATCGAACTCAGCCACCAAACCTCACCCCGTCGGCCGGTAGAAACCGATGAACTGCTGACCCGCGTTCGTCGTGCGGATCTTGCTGACCTGCACGGGATCGCCCGCCTCGACCATCTGCCCGTCGCCGATCACCATGGCGACGTGGCCGGACCACACCACGAGGTCGCCGGGCAGCAGCTGGTCGATCGACGGCACCTCGGCACCCACGGTCTGCTGGCGGGCCGTGCGCGGCAGCTGCAAACCCGCGTCCTGGTACGACGTCATGGTCAACCCGCTGCAGTCGAGCCCCTGCCCGCGCGCGGTGCCGCCCCACACGTACGGCACGCCGAGCTGCGACAACGCGGCGCGCACGGCCTTCGCGGCCGTCTCGTTGGGCGCCTTCACCGTCCGCCCGCCGGGCAGGTTGATGTCGACGCCCGTGCCCGGCTGCGGCGGGATCGCCACCGGCAGCCGCGGCTTCCCGACGAAACCACCACCACCGCCGTCGCTCCCACCACCGCCGTCGCTCGCACCACCGCCGCCCGCGTGCGCGCCGTTGCTGTTGAACGATTGCGGCACGTGCGTCGACGACGCCGCGCTGGTCGTGGTCGAGTCCGCCCCGGCGAGCTGCCGGCCCAGCGAGGTCAGCTGGTTGATCGTCTGCTCCGAGAACGTGGCTGCCTGCCCGGTGAGCTGCCCGATCTTCGTCTGCAGTTGCAGCAGGATCTGCCTGGCCGCGGCCGCGCGGCTCTCCGGCGGCTGGATCCCGTTGACGGCCTGCAGCGCCTTCATCGACGCCGCGATCTCCCGCACGATCTGGTCGCGCACCTGGTCGTTGCGGATCTCGCCGACGTGCAGTGTCTCGGCCGCCGCGGCCACGGCCTTCTCGATCTCGGCGCTCTCGTCGAGCAGGTCCTGGATCTCCTTCTCCAGGCCCTGCGACGTCGCGGCCGCGCGATCGGCGGTGTAGCCCGACGCGGAATCGGCGAGCTGAGAACGCTGCGCGCCGGCCTGGTCCCGGACCTGGCCGACGGACGCCTGCAGCGCCACGTGCCCGTCACGCGCGCCGTGGAGGGCACCCGGGTCGTGCTTGAGCTTGGCCGCGAACTGGTTCGTGGTGTCCAGCCCGCCGCGTACGACCTGCTCGACCTCGGCCGTCACCGAAGCCTGCGGAGCGCGTCGCCGTGTTCCTCCTCCACCGCGGCGAAGTTGCCCTGCGTGCGCCGCGCGGCCTCGCCGACCTGGTGCCACCCACCGCCGAGGGCGTGCAGCCGCTCCTGAAGCGAACGCATGCGCGCGCCGTACGCGCCGGAGAAGCCGGACTCGTGGCCCATGTCGGAGAAACCGACCGTCACGTGCGGGGCGAGGTGTCGCGAGCCCGCCTGCCGGACGTCGTCGCCGAGTGGATCGACCTGACGCGCGTACGTCTCGTAGGCGCCGTCCTCGGCGTGAAAACCAGAATGAAAACCGGACACAACCCGCCCCTCCCCTGAGCCGAGAGGGCCAGGTTAACGGACGGGTTGTGCCCGGACAGGCGAAATGACCGGATCAGGTGGTCAGCTGCCGGTGCCGGTCAGCACGCCGGTGAGCCAGTCGCCCTGGGTGGAGATGGCCTTGCCGTTGACCGCGACGGTCGGGGTGCCGAAGCCGTGCGCGCCGTTCGGGAAGTCCTGGGCCAGGTTCGGGTCGTTCTCCGTCTGCTGGAAAGCGGCCTGGATCTGCTGGTTGTAGGTCCCGGCGTTCACCGCCTGGTCGAACTTCGGGTCGGTGATGCCCAGGTCGTGGCCGAGCTTGATCAGCTGCGCCTTGTCGTAGCCGCGCCCGCCTTCTTCCGGCTGGCTCTTGAACAGCGCGTCGTGGAACGCGGTGAACTTCTGCGACGAGACGGCGGCGAGCGCCGCGTTGGCCGAATCGAGCGAGTAGCCCGGCGGGTCCGAGCTCTCGTTGAGCAGCGTCACCATGTGGTACCGGACGGTCAGCTGGCCGCTGTTGACGGCCTGCTCCATCTTCGGACCGTAGGTGTCCTGCAGCTGCTTGCAGTACGGGCACAGGAAGTCGGCGTACAGATCGATGGTCTTGGGTGCGCCGGGCTTGCCGACGGAGACGACCACGCCGTCGAGCTTCTCGACCACGCCGGGGCCGAGCGTCGTGGACGTGGTCGGCGCGATGGCCGTGCCCTCGGTCGAGTTCTTGCTCGAGTTGATCCACACGACGCCGCCGATCACCACCGCGGCGACGACCACGACCGCCACGACAACGGCGATGATCTTGTTCCGGTCGCCCGAGGCACCCCTCGCCTGCGCGACCGACTTCGCGGCCTGCGCCTGGCGTTGGCGCTTCCGCGCTGCTTCACCCACGGTTCCTATTTCCCTTCAACGATGCCCGCGTTGTTCGCGAGCGCCGCGGAGCTCCCGGTCTCCACGGAATCCTCCACAGCGGAATCCTCCACCGCCGCGCGGCGCCGTCCCCAGCCGAGCCAGCCGTCGACCGAGAACAACGAACGCGGACGCACCATCAGCCACACGGCCAGCACCGCGAACCCGGTGTCCCGCAGGATCTCCTGCGGGTACTGGGTCTGGCCGGCGGCCACGTGGCCGCCGCCGCCGAAGCACCCGCAGTCGATGCTCAGCCCGCGCGCCCACGATTGCGCGATGCCCGCCACGAGCACGGCCAGCATGACCAGCGCCGCGGTGGCGACCCAGCGCGTGGCCAGGCCGAACAGCAGCAGCAGGCCCAGCACCAGTTCGACCAGCGGCAACGCGGTCGCGACCGGCCGGACCAGCGCGCTCGGCAGCACGTCGTAGGCCTGCACGGCGATGAACGTCTGCCCCGGCGAGGCCAGTTTTATGGCACCCGAAACGAGCCACACGGCGGCGAGCCCGAGGCGGGCGAGGGTGCCGATGGTGTCGAGCGCGGGTTGGGGCAGTCGTCGCACACGCTTAGGCTAGCCGCCGGACCTGAGAACTTCGTGAGTTGTCAACACCCACCGACGGGAGGCGAGCATGCGAGTTCGCGCGGTGGTCACCGCCCTGTTGCTGCTGGTCACGTGCGTGGCCTGCGGTCCGGGGACGGTTTCGCCCGGCGATTCGCTCGTCAAGCGCGCGCGTGACGGTGACCACCTCACGATCGGGATCCGCTTCGACCAACCCGGCCTCTCGCAGCGCACGATCGACGGCCGGTTCGTGGGCTTCGACGTGGACGTCGCCAAGTTCGTCGCCGGCCAGCTGGGCGTGGACCCGGCCCACATCACGTGGCACGAGACCACGCCGGCCACGCGCGAGTCGGATCTCACCTCCGGCAGCGTCGACCTCGTGGTGGCCACCTATTCGATCACCGACAAGCGCAAGCAGCTCGTGTCGTTCGCGGGGCCCTACTTCGTCACCGGACAGGACCTGCTGGTGCGGCTCACATCGTCGGACATCACCGGTCCGGAGAGCCTCAACGGCCGTCGCCTGTGCTCGGTCACCGGCTCGACGCCGGCCCAGCAGGTGCGCGACAAGTTCGCGCAGGCCGTGCAGCTCGTCGAGTACCCGAGATACCCCGATTGTGTGACAGCCCTGCTCGCCGGCCAAGTCGACGCCGTGACCACCGACGCGGTGATCCTCGCCGGCTACGTCGCGCAGGACCCCGAGCTGCTGCGCGTGGTCGGGCACCCGTTCTCGACCGAGCGCTACGGCGTCGGCCTGCGCAAGGGCGACACCGAGGGCCAGCACGCCGTGGACGACGCCATCCGCAAGATGGTCTCGGACGGCGACTGGCTGCGGTCGCTGCAGGCCAACATCGGCCCGTCGAACTACCCGCTGCCGAAGCCGCCGGAGATCACCGAGCAGTGAGCCGCCTGGAAAACCTGCCTGACCTGCCCGTTCGCGCGGTGCTGCCCGACGTGCTGGCGGCGCTCGCCGACCACGGCACCGCCGTGCTGGTCGCGCCGCCCGGCACCGGCAAGACCACGCTCGTGCCGCTCGCGCTGGAGAACGGCGGCGGCCGCGTCGTGGTCGCCGAACCGCGCCGTCTCGCTGCCCGCGCCGCGGCTTCGCGGATGGCCGCGCTGCTGGGTGAACCGGTGGGCGAGACGGTCGGGTACGCGGTCCGCGGCGACCGGAAGGTGTCTCCGCGCACCCGGATCGAGGTCGTGACGTCGGGTCTGCTCGTGCGGCGCGTGCAGAACGACCCCGAGCTCGCCGGCGTCTCGACGGTGCTGCTCGACGAGTGCCACGAACGCCACCTCGACGCCGACCTGCTGCTCGCACTCCTGCTCGACGTCCGCGCCGGCCTGCGCGAAGACCTGCGGCTGCTCGCGACCTCGGCGACCGTCGCCGCCGGACGGCTCGCCGAATTGCTCGGCGACGCGCCGGTGGTGACCGCGCACGCCCGCACCTACCCCGTCGAGCTGACCTACCGCGCGCCCGCCCGTGGCGCGCGAATCGAGGCGACGGTCGCGTCCACGATCCGACTGGCACTGTCCGAAGGGGACGGTGACGTGCTCGCGTTCCTGCCCGGCGCCGGGGAAATCGCGCGCACGACCGCACAGCTGGGCTCGCTCGACGCCGACGTGCTGCCGCTGCACGGCCGCCTCACCGCCGCCCGCCAGGACGAGGCGCTGCGGCCCCGCGACCGCAGGCGCGTGGTGCTGGCGACGGCCGTCGCGGAGTCGAGCCTCACCGTGCCCGGCGTACGGTCCGTGGTGGACTCCGGGCTCGCCCGCGTACCGCGGGTGGACCACCGGCGCGGCCTGGCCGGGCTGGCGACCGTGCGCGTGTCCGCGGCCGTCGCCGAGCAACGCGCCGGACGCGCGGGCCGCGAAGCGCCCGGCCGCGCGTATCGCTGCTGGCCGGAGCACGAGCAGGCGACGCTGCCCGCGTACCCGGAGCCGGAGATCCGCACGGCCGAGCTCGCGCGGTTCGCGCTGGAGCTCGCGTGCTGGTCGACGCCGGACGGCAGCGGGCTGGCGTGGTGGGACCCGCCGGGCGAGGGCGCGCTGGCCGCCGCGCGCACGTTGCTGGTCACGCTGGGCGCGACGACCGCCGACGGCACCGTCACCTCGCGCGGCCGCCGGATGGCCGACCTCGGCCTGCACCCGCGGCTCGCCCGCGCGCTGCTCGACGGGTCCGCCGCCGTTGGTACGCGCGCGGCCGCCGAGGTCGTGGCACTGCTCGACGCGGGCGCGCAGCTGACCGACGTCGAGGCCGAGCTGCGGCGCCTGCGCAGCGGCACGGACGACGCGGCGCGGCGGTGGAAAACGGAGGTCCGGCGGCTTTCGGGTCTGGTGAAATCCCCGGGGAGCGCGGGCAAACCCGACGCCGCGCTGGTCGTCGCGCTGGCCCATCCCGAACGGCTCGCGAAACGCCGGACCGGCAGCACGCCCGTGTACCTCATGGCCGGCGGCACCGCGGCGGAGCTCCCCGCGGGCAGTGGCCTCGGCGACGCCGAGTGGCTGGCCGTCGGCGAAGCCACACGTGACCCCGGCCGCGTGCAGGGCAAGATCCGGCTCGCCGCCGTCGCCGACGAAACCCTGGCCGTGCGAGCCGCACCCGCACTGGTGTCCGAAGTGGACGAAGTCGCATGGGACGGCGACGTCGTCGCCCGGCACGTCCGCCACCTCGGCGCCATCGTGCTCGCCGAACGTCCGCTGCGCTCACCGCAACCCGAACTCGTGCACGACGCCCTGGTCACCGGCCTGCGTACCGAAGGCCTCGGCCTGCTGCGCTGGAGCGAAGAGGGCCGCCGCCTGCGTGAGCGCATGGCCTTCCTGCACCGCACTCTCGGCGCTCCGTGGCCGGCCGTGGACGACGACACCCTGCTGTCCGAGGTGGACACTTGGCTCGACCTCTCCCGTGCTCGGCGCCGCGCCGACCTTGCCACGATCGACGTCGGCAGTGCCCTGCGCGGCCTACTGCCGTGGCCCGAAGCCGCGCGGCTGGACGAACTGGCGCCCGACCGTCTCGAAGTCCCGTCCGGCTCGCACTACCGAGTGGACTACACCGGCGACCAGCCCGTGCTCGCGGTGAAGCTGCAGGAAACGTTCGGCTGGACCGCCACCCCGACCGTCGCCGACGGCCGCGTCCCCGTGCTGCTGCACCTGCTCTCCCCCGCCGGCCGGCCCGCCGCAGTGACGGCCGACCTGGAGTCGTTCTGGCGCACCGGGTACGCGGCCGTGCGCGCCGACCTGCGCGGCCGGTACCCGAAGCACCCGTGGCCCGAGGACCCGGCGACGGCCAAGCCGACGCGCCACACCACCCGCCGGTCGCGCTGACCCCTGCCGAAGGTCGGGGGTCGCGCGAGCCGGAAGTCCGATGCCCGCGGTGCCCCTCGAACCGCAGACTTCCTTCCCAAGGGATCGAACCCATGGGAGGGCACATGATCACGCTTCGCGGATTGACGAAGCGCTACGGGGAGAAGACGGTCGTCGACGGGCTCACGTGCGTCGTCGCACCAGGCAGCGTCACCGGGTTCCTCGGGCCGAACGGATCGGGCAAGTCGACGACCATGCGCATGACGGTGGGCCTCGACCGGCCCACGGCGGGCAGCGTGCTGGTGAACGGCAAGCCGTACGCCGAGCTCAAGCACCCGCTGCGCGAGGTCGGCGCGCTGCTCGAAGCGAAGGCACTGCACCCGGGCCGTAGCGCCGGGCGCCACCTGCTCGCGATGGCGCGCAGCAACGGCATTCCGGCGTCACGCGTCGAGGAGGTGCTGGCGACAGTCGGGCTCACCGACGTCGCCGGCAAGCGAGCGGGCCAGTTCTCGCTCGGCATGGGACAGCGGCTGGGAATCGCGGGCGCGCTGCTCGGCGATCCCGGCGTGCTGATGTTCGACGAGCCGGTGAACGGCCTCGACCCCGACGGCGTGCGCTGGGTGCGCCAGCTCATGCGCTCGCTCGCCGAGGAGGGTCGCACGGTGTTCGTATCGAGCCACCTGATGAGCGAGATGCAGCTGACGGCCGACCACCTCGTGGTCATCGGCAAGGGAAAACTGCTGGCCGACGCGCCCGTCGACGAGTTCATCGCCGGCAACTCGCTCAGCTCGGTCTCGGTGCGCGTGCCCACGCCCGTCGAGCGCGACACGCTCGCCCGGCACCTGCTCACACGCGGTGCCGCGGTGGAACCCGGCGAGGCCGACGAGCTGGTGGTGACCGGCGCCGGGGTCGGCGAAGTCGGCGATCTCGCCCACGAGCTGGGCGTGCGGCTGCACGGCCTCGGCGAGCGGACGGCTTCGCTGGAGCAGGCGTACATGGAACTGACCGCTTCGTCGGTGGAATACGGGGTGACGGCATGACGACCACGCAGGTACGCGCGGGCGGCGGGCTTTCGGGGGCCGTCGCGTCGGAGTGGACGAAGTTCTGGTCGGTGCGCAGCACGTGGTGGAGCCTCGCCGGCGGCGTGCTGCTGATGCTGCTCTACAGCGGCGTTTCCGGGCTGTCACAACGGCTTGGGGACACCAGTCCGCCGCAGGGCCCGCACGACATCGTGGTCAACGGCTCGATCTACCTCACCGAGTTCTGCGTGATCGCGGTGGCCACGCTGTTCGTCACGAGCGAGTACGCCAGCGGCAGCATCCGCTCGACGCTGCAGTGGGTGCCGGTGCGCTCGACGTTGGCGCTGGCGAAGGCGGCCGTGCTGGTGCCGGTGCTGTTCGCGTACGGCGTGGTGGTGGCGCTGCTCGGCATGGCGACCGCGGCGGTGCTGATGCCGGGCGCGGCGCTGACGACCACGTTCGGCGACGGGTTCGCGGCGGCCGCGGGCATGGGGGCGTACTTCGCGCTGCTGGGCGTGCTGTGCGCGGGCATCGGTTTCGCACTGCGCAGCGCGGCGGGGACGATCGTGGTGACGATGGTACTGCTGTTGCCGTTGCCGATGCTGCTTTCCGCTTATGTGGCGCCGGAGATCATGAACTACTTCCCGGCGTTCGCGGGGATCAGCGGGATGGTGCCGGCCGGGGAGACGAATCCGTTGCTGGGTGGGGTTTCGCCGTACTCGCCGTGGGTGGGCGTGCTGATCTGCCTGGTGTGGGCGGCGGCGGGGCTGTTCCTCGGCACTTCGGTGCTGAAGCGGCGTGACGCCTGATCGGGTTTTGCGTTTCGTGGCGGGGCCTCTTGCGAGGGGCCCCTTCACTGCGTGCTGGGAATGCCGAGTCCATTGAGGACGGCACGGGCCCCCTCGGCGAGCTCTTCCTGATCGGGCGGATTCGTCGACCCGGTGCCGGCGAGGGCGTCGAAGATCGAGCCGTCGAGCCAGTTGAGGAGCACGCGGGCGTGGCGCTCGGGATTCGTGGAGCCGGCGGCGCCGAGGAGCGCGACGCAGAGCTCGCGGATTTCGAGGCCGCCGGCGTCGTAGGCCGCGCGCAGCTCCGGGCGGCGGGTGGCTTCGAGGGCGAACTCGTAACGGGCGAGCATGCGGGAGCGGCCGACGGTGATGGCGGCGTGGACCGTCGAGGCGAGCACCTCGGCGATGTCCTGCGCGGCCGGGTCGATGTCCGACTGGTCGAGCTCCACCATGCGCTTGATCGCGAGCTCCAGCAGCGCGGCGCGCGTGCGGGCGTAGTACGACGTCGAGCCCGCCGGCAGCCCCGCGGCCCGGTCGACGGCCCGGTGGGTGAGCCCGCGCATGCCGTCGGCCGCGATCACCTCGATGGCCGCGTCGCCGATCGCCGAAATCCTGTCCACGATCCGCACACTACAGGTGTAGAGTCCTCTACAAACGTAGAGGAGACGGTCATGGAGCAACGGCACGCGGTCGTGATCGGCGGGGGCATCGTGGGGCTGAGCGCGGCCGTGGGGCTGCACCGCACCGGCTGGCGGGTGACGGTGTACGAGCGGGCGCCGGAGTTCTCGGCCATCGGCGCGGGGATCTCGATCTGGCCCAACGCGCAGCGGGCGCTGGCGGAGCTGGGCGTCGACGCGCCGCTGCAGCCCCAACGCGACGGCACCGTGCTCGACCGGCACGGCCGCCGGCTGGCGACGTGGAGCCAGGACGCCTACGTGCAGCGCTACGGACTGCCACTCGCCGCGATCCACCGTGCGGACTTGATCACCGCGCTGTCCGCCGAGTTGCCTGCATCAAGCCTGCACACGGGGGTCGACGTGCTGTCCGCAACCCCGGACGGGCTGGTCACGCACGCTTCCGGCACCGTCCGCGCAGACCTGGTGGTCGCCGCCGACGGCATCCACAGCCCGATCCGCACCTCGCTCTACCCGCACTCGCGCGTGGCCTACAGCCGCGGCACGGCCTTCCGCGGCGTCGCCGAACTGCCCGGCGCCGAGCTGAGCCTCCAGTGGGGCCGCGGCACCGAAATCGGCGCCCTCCCCCTGCGCGACGGCCGCGTCTACTGGTGGATCGCCGAGGCCCGCCCGGAAGGCATCCGCCACGCCGACCCGCGCGCCTACCTGCTTTCGCGGTACCCCTTGTGGCGCACGCTGATCGCCTCCTCACCCGAAGTCCTGCACCACGACCTGCGCCACCTGGCCACGCCGCTGCCCTCCTACGCCCACCACCACCTCGCCCTCCTCGGCGACGCCGCCCACGCCATGCCGCCCTACCTGGGCCAGGGCGGCTGCCAGGGCATCGAGGACGCGGTCGTGCTGGCCGCCTGCCTGGCCGGGACTTCCGACGTGGCCTCCGGCCTACGCGACTACGACGCCCTGCGCCGCTCGCGCAGCCAGCGCGTCTGGCGAACGTCGATCCGCGCGGGCTCGCTGGGTCCGCTGTTGCGCAACCCGGTCGGGGCCGCCGTGCGCACCGCGCTACTGCGGCTGGCCCCGCCGTCGGCGATGGCTCGGGCGGAGAACTGGATCAACGACTGGCAGCCGCCACGCCTGCCCCGAACCAGCGCTGCCGCCGACCACCCGTGACACGCGGGTTCCCACGCACACCAGCGGCCATTGCGCAGCGCGGCCGGCGCGTCGGCCGACCTGTGCGCGGTGCGGCGCGGGCCTCTTGTCTCGCTGTCGGCCGGCGGCCGCGGGGTGGCGAAGCGCACCCAACGCGACATTGGGGTGGTCCGGCGATCAGCGGCTCGGTTTACTCCGCTTCGCCGCCGACCAGGCCGGCCTCGTAAGCCGTGATCGCGGCCTGGACGCGGTTGCGGGCGCCCAGGCGGGTGAGGATGGTGCTGACGTGGGCTTTGACCGTGCCTTCGACGACGAACATGCGTGCGGCGATGTCGGCGTTGGACAGGCCCGTCGCGAGGTGTGTGAGGACTTCGCGTTCGCGGGTCGTCAGGGCGGCGATGCGGTCGCGGGCCGCCGCGCCACGGGTGAGAGCGCCGCCGGAGAGGCGGGCGATGACGCGGGACGCGACCTTCGGGGAGAGGAACGCGGCGCCGTCCGCGACGGCGTGGATGCCCGACAGCAGTTCGCGGGGGTCGCCGGCCTTCAGCAGAAAGCCGCTGGCGCCGAAGCCCAGGGCGCGTTCGATGTAGGCGTCTTCGCCGAAGGTCGTCAGGATGATCACGCCGGCGTCCGGCAGCACGCGGCGGATCTCGGCGCCCGCGGCGAGGCCGTCGAGGACCGGCATGCGGATGTCGAGCAGCACCACGTCGGGCCGGGTGGCCAGGGCCTGGGCCACGGCTTCACGGCCGTCGGCGGCTTCCGCGACGACCTCGATGCCGGCGTCGGCCGCCAGGATCGCCGCGACGCCCGCGCGGATCATGGCCTCGTCGTCGGCCAGCAGCACCCGGATCACGGTTCGTCCTCACTGTAGAGATCCTTCGTCACGAGCCGGTCGCCCTCGAAGCAGAGCCGAATCGCGGCGTAACGCACGTTCCACCAGCTGCGCGAAGTGCCGTAGTACTCGCACGTGCTCCCGGCGGGCTTCGGCGGCTCGCCGTACTGCGGTTTCAACAGCCGTTGCTGCGAAGGCAGCAGCGGTGCGATCGACTCCCGCGTCGCCCCCAGCCGGATCTGCTGATAGACCCCCATCGACACCTCCGAGCCGTACCACTGCACGAGGAACGCCACCCCGCTGCCGCCGATCACCACGCCGAACAACGCCAGCGGGATCACGATCGCCTGCACCAGGCTGCGCCGCACGTCCCGCCGTGCCAGTTCCCACTCGCGCGCCGACTCGGACTGCTCGACGTCGGCGTCCACCTCGGAAGCGGGCCCCGGAGCGGCGTCGTGCGGCAGCGTGGCCACGACCTCGAAGCCGCCCCCCGCATCGGGCCCCGCCCGCAGCGCACCCCCGACGAGCCGGACGCGCTCACGCAGCCCGATCAGCCCCCGCCTGCCCGACGCCCCCGGCAACGGACCCGCGGGCGGCCGCGCGTTCACCACCCGGATCTCGGTGCTCGCCGGCGAGCTGAGCACCCGTACGGTCACGGCCGCGCCCGGCGCGTGTTTCGCGACGTTCGTCACCGCCTCCTGCACCACGCGGTACGCCGCCCGGGCGACCATCGGCGGCGCCGCCTCGAGACTGTCCACTTGCGACTCGATCAGCAGCCCCGACGCGCGGGCCCGCTCCAGCAGCTCCCCCAGGTCACCCTGCACGGGCTCGATCGGCGCCGCGTCCTCGCGCAGCACGCCGATGATCTCGCGCAGCCGCTCGGTGGCCGTCGCGGCGTTGGCGCGCAGGTCGCCCGCCGCGGCGCGTTGCGTGTCGTCGAGACCACCCGCCACTTCGAGAGCCGCCGCGCGCACGGCGATGAGGCTCAGCTCGTGGCCCAGGGAATCGTGCATGTCACTGGCGATCCGCGCGCGTTCCCGCAGCCGGGCCTGGTCGGCGACAAGCTGCTGGCGGCTCTCCATCTCCTCCGCCCGCCGCCACCCCGCGCGCGCCAGCTCGCGCCGCAGCCGTACGTGGCGCCCCAGCAGCCACGGCGCGACCCCCGCGAACGCGAGCACCCCGAGCATCGCGCCCCACGCGCCGAACCCGGCCGAGGGCAACACGAACGCCACGGGCAGCCCCGCGAGCGCGATCGCCGAGCACGTGAGCACGGCCACGCGCACCTGCGTCATCCGGAGACCGGCGAGGTACCCCACGGTGACCATGAGGAAGACCTCCCACACGGCCACGCGCCCGCCCCAGCCGAACGCCACCACCACGGCCGTGGCCATCGTGACGATCAGCGACACCGTCGGCAGCCGGCGCCACGCGGCGACCGACACCGTTGTGGCGGCCAGCCCGAAGATCAGCTCCCACGGGTTGGGGTTGTTCGTGGCGTCGATCGCGACGACGCCGGACAGGAAGACCCAGAGCAGGACGTCGAGCACCACTCGCCACCTGCGCCTGGTCACCTCCTTCATGGGACCTGACGCTACAAGGCCCGCGACGGCGGTCACCACTGTCGAAAGTCAACCGCTGAGGCATGATGGCTGACCATGGCTGAGCGCACACTCGCCGAGCAGCTCGGCGGCCCCCTGCCCGAGGGCATCGAAGCCCTGCCCGAAGACGCGCGGCAGGACCTCGCCGCCGCGTTGCGCGACGCCCGGCACCGGCAGGCCAAAGCCCTCGCCCAGGCGGGTGAGGAAGGGCTGAAGTACGTGCCGGCGCTCCTGCGCGGCGCCGTCCGCAAGGCGGTCGGGCTGTGAACCCGGAGATCCTCAAGCTCGCGCGCGTGCTCGACGTCGAACCCGAACGGCTGGCCTACCTCGCCGACGTGGACGTCGCCGACCTGCAGCTGTTCCGCGAACAGGTCACGACCACGCTGTTCGACGCGAACCTCGTCGTGCTCGAACGCATGGCGCTCGCCAGCCGGCTGCTGCCCGCGCCCGTGGTCGCGAAGATCGCCGAGAAGGTGTTCGGACCACTGCTGTGCGCGCGGATCGCCGGGCTGGTGGACGTCTCGCGCGGCGTGGACGTCGCGAAGCGGCTGCCGCCGAAGTTCCTCGCGTCGGTGGCGGCGGAGCTGGACCCGCGGCGTGCGACGTCGATCATCACGCGCATCCCGCTCGACACCGTGGTCGCGGTGGCCGCGGAGCTCACGCGGCGGGAGGACTGGATCACGCTCGGGCGGTTCGTCGGGCACCTGCCGGACCCGACCGTGCGGCGCAGCCTCGCCGTGCTCGAAGACGCCGCGCTCCTGCGCACCGCGTACGTGCTGGACGACAAAACGCGCATCGACCACGTGATGGGCCTGCTGCCCGAAGGACGGCTGCCGCGGCTGATCCGCGCGGCCGGCGCCGACGAATCGCTGTGGGAACCGGCGCTCGACGTGTTGACCAATATGGGAAAAGCTCGCCGAGAAGCGGTGTTGCCGCTGCTCGACGAGCTTCCGGACGAACTACGCGGCCGCGCTCAGGCCGCGATCAAGTAGATCCCGTACGCGACCACCGCCGCGCACACGGCGAAGCACACGATGGAGCCCGTGAACGCCGCGACGCCCGAGCCGCCTTGTTCCCGGGCGGATTCGCGCGCCGAAAGCCCGCGGATGCCGTAGGCGAACAGCACCGTGAGCACCACGGCCGCGGCCAGTGCGACGACGAAGACGGTGCCGAGGGCACCCCAGTCGATGTCCATGTCCGCTCCCTCAGGCCGCGACCGGAGTGGCCTTGGCGGCGTCCGGCGCGTCGTTGATGGTGTTGGCGCTCACCGGGTTGCGGCGCGACGCGAGCCAGATGCCCAGCGCCACGAGCACCCCGACGGCGCCGATGAGGATCGTGCCCCAGCTGCCGCGGGTCGAGACCGCCGCCGCGATGGCGCCGACGACGGCTGCCGCCGGCAGCGTGAGCACCCAGGCGATGACCATCTTGCCCGCGACGCCCCAGCGGACCTCCGCGAGCTTGCGGCCGAGGCCCGAGCCGATGATGCCGCCCGAGGTGACGTGGGTCGTCGACAGCGCGAAGCCGAGGTGCGACGACGCCAGGATCACGGCTGCGGAGCTGGTCTCCGCGGCGAAGCCCTGCGGCGTCTGGATCTCGGTGAGCTTCTTGCCCATGGTCTGGATGATGCGCCAGCCGCCGAGGTACGTACCGGCCGCGATCGCGAGGCCGCACGCCCCGATGACCCACAGCGGCGGGTTCGAGCCCGGCGCGAGCGTGCCGCCGGCGATGAGCGTCAGCGTGATGACACCCATGGTCTTCTGCGCGTCGTTGGTGCCGTGGGCGAGCGAGACGAGGCTGGCCGAGAGGACCTGACCGGTCTTGAAACCCTTGCCCACCACGCCTTCCTTGGCCTTCTCCGTGATGCGGTAGGTCAGGAACGTGCCGACGAGTGCCACGATCCCGGCCACGATCGGCGACGCGACCGCGGGGATCAGCACCTTCTCGACGACCTTGCCGAAGTGCACGGCGTCCGCGCCCGACGCGATCCACGTCGCGCCGATCAGACCGCCGAACAACGCGTGCGAAGAACTCGAAGGCAGGCCGACGAGCCACGTCACAAGGTTCCAGATGATGGCGCCGACCAACCCCGCGAAAATCACCACCGGGGTGACCTTCGTGTCGTCGACGATGCCGCCGGAAATCGTTTTCGCGACCTCGATCGACAGGAACGCCCCGACCAGGTTCAGCACGGCCGAAATGGCGACGGCGATTCTGGGCTTGAGGGCTCCCGTGGCAATGGAAGTGGCCATGGCGTTGGCCGTGTCGTGGAACCCGTTGGTGAAGTCGAAGGCGAGTGCCGCGACGATCACCACCAGGACAATGAGGGAAAAGTCCATGGGCGTTTCTCCAGCTCGGTGGTCGTGCTGTTTAGAAGCTACCCATCAACCGAGCGACGCCTAATCTCGTACGAGTGGCCTCTGGTTGAACTCTGCGTAAACGAGGGCAAGGCCGGGCAAGTCCAATTCCCGCGTTCACCTGGTGATCAACCAATCGACTAGCCAGGTTGGGTGAATCCGTGTTTGCACCGTTAATTCTTGATGTCGGAATTAGGAGCTTTGGGTGGTGCCAGCCCTACCTCGGATACTCCGGTCCAGCCCAGTGCTTCGGCGGCGTTCGGCTGCGACGGTGGTGGTCCCACCACGAGAGGGGCCGTCCGGATGACCGCCACGGCAAGCGTTTCCCGTTCGACTCGACGCCATCTCGGCTGGGCGGCGGCCGCCACCGTCGCGTCCGGGGTGCTCATCCACTTCGGGCTGGGGTTCGAACCAGTCGCCGTGCTGGCGTGGCTGGCGCCGCTGCCCGTGTTTCTCTTGGCGCCGCGCACGAGCGCGTGGGTGGCGAGCGTGGCGGCGTTCCTCGCCTACCTGGGCGGAAGCGCCGGCAGCTGGCACTACTTCCTGAACTCGCAGACGGTGCCGGTGCCCGCCGCGCTCGCGATCCTGCTGGGGTCGCCGGTGCTGTTCGCGGCGACGGTGGCGCTCTTCCGCCGGCTCGTGCGGGTGGGCCGGCCGGTGCTCGCGACCGTCGCGGCGCCAGCGGTCTGGACCGCGGTGCTGTACGGCGTTTCGGTGGCCAGCCCGTTCGGCGTGATGGGTACGTTCACGACCAGCCAGGGCGACCAGCCCGACGTGCTGCGCCTCGCGTCGGTGCTCGGCGGGTGGGGTGTGGAGTACCTCGTGCTGCTGGTGCCGGCCGCACTCGCCGCGGTGCTCGCGCCCGGCGTCCGGGCGTCGGCGCGGGTCGGCATCACCGTGGTGACGGCCGGGGCGGTCGGCGGCGCGTTGGCGTTCGGTGCCGCGTCCGCTTCGGCTGCGGTGGGCCAGGTGCGCGTCGCCACGGTCGCCCGCAGCGTGCCGGCGTGGGCGGCGGACCCGGACACTCCTGCCGGCCAACGGGTTCTCCAGTCCTATGTGGACGCGCTCACGGCGTTGCCGGCCGATGTCCGCGTCGCCGTGCTGCCGGAGGCCGCGTTCGGCACCGACCGCGCCCGGCTGGTGGGCGTCACCGGGCCGTTGGCCGCCGTCGCCCGCGCCAAGAACCTCCACGTCGTGACCGGCGCGATCGTGACGGACGCTGGTCACGAGGCCGACAACACCGCCCTCGACGTGCCCCCGGCCGGCCCGACAGTTGAATACCGCAAGTGGCGCAACGGTTTCTCGCCTCTCGCCTCCGGCCACGACCTCGCCCACCTCGCGGAACAGCCCATCGGGCTCGAGGTCTGCATGGACGTCAACGTCCCGTCGCCCACCCGCGACTACGCCCGCGCCGGCACCGGCCTGGTGCTGATTCCCGCCTCCGACGAGGACGTCGACGGCTGGCAGCACAGCCGCACCGCGCTGCTCCGCGGCGTCGAGCACGGTGTGTCCGTGGCCTGGAGCGCCACCCGCGGCACGTCGCTCCTGAGCGACCCGCGCGGCCACGTCCTCGCCCAGGCCCGCACCGGCGCGGCCCCCATGGCCGTCGCCGTCGCCGACGTCCCCCTCGGCACGGGCGACACGCTCTACAGCCGCTTCGGCGACTGGTTCGCCTGGCTCTGCTGCCTGGTGGCCGTGGCCGGGCTCGCCTTCACCCGCGGCCGCACCGCTCGCCCTTGAGGGCAGCGACCGTGCCCCCGCTCGCATTGGCGTTCCATGATCATCACGGCCTACGGTGGGGAGCGTGAACTACCAGGGCACCCGCGTCACACACCTCCACTCCACGCCCGTGCGAGCGCACCGGTGACCGGGCTGCGCGAGGCGACGCTGCAAATCGGCAACCACCGGCACACCGGCCTCGCCACCGGCCCGGACGACGGCGAACCCGTCCTGCTGCTCCACGGCTGGCCCGAGTTCGCCGACTCGTGGACCGCCGAACTCCACGCCCTCGGCGACGCCGGCTACCACGCCCTCGCCGTCGACCAGCGCGGTTACGCCCGCGAAGCGCGCCCGACCGGCGTCGAGCACTACTCCATCGACGCCCTCGTGACCGACGCACTGTCCTTTGCGGACACGCTCGCCGCCACCGGCGGCCTCGCGGGCGCCGAAGCGGCCGGTGCCCCGGCCGCTGCCGGGGAACCGAGGCGTTTCCACCTCGTTGCCCATGACTGGGGCGGCATGGTCGCCTGGGTGCTCGCCACGCGGCACCCCGAGCGGCTCAAGTCGCTCACCGTGCTCTCGACTCCGCACCCCGGAGCCCTGAAGCAGGCAGCGCAGGACGAAGACCAGCAGAACCACGACCTCGACTACGTCCGCTTCTTCCGCGCGCCCGGCGGGGTCGCCGAGGCGTCGATGCTGGCGGACGGCGCGGCCCGCCTGCGGGCGGCCTACGCGGGCCGCGTCCCGGAGCACCAGGTCGAGCGCAACGTCGCCCGCCTCGCCGAGCCGGGCGCCCTCACCGCGACGCTCAACTGGTACCGCGGCGCCACCGACGACGAGTTCACCGTCCCCGCCGGCCGCATCACCGTGCCCACGCTCTACGTGTGGGGCGCCCAGGACACCAAGCTCGGCCGCACGGCCGCCACGAACACCGCGGAGTTCGTGGACGCCGCCTACCGCTTCGAGATCTTCGAGGACGCCGGCCACTGGCTGCCGGAGGAAGCGGCCGACCGCGTCAACCCGCTCCTGCTCGCACACCTGTCAGCACACCGCTGAGGTTTCACGCCATCCGCTCACCCCGCCGCCACACCGAGTGCGTGAGCGGCACGCCCGGCCGGTAGGCCAGGTGCGTCACCGAAGGCGCGTCGAGCACGTGCACGTCGGCCCGCGCGCCCGGCCGCAGGTAGCCGACGTCGTCGCGCTGCAGCGCCCGCGCGCCCCCGGCGGTGGCCGACCACACGGCTTCCGCCACCGTCATGCGCATCTGCAGCACGGCCGTGGTCACGCAGAACGCCATCGACGTCGTGTACGAGCTGCCCGGATTCGCGTTGCTGGCCAACGCGACCGTCGCGCCCGCGTCGAGCAGCCGCCGCGCCGGAGCCAGCGGTTGCCTTGTCGACAAATCGCACGCCGGCAGCAGCGTCGCCACCGTGTGCGACGCCGCCAGCGCCTCGACGTCCTCCTCACTCAGGTACGTGCAGTGGTCCACGCTCGCCGCACCCAGCTCCACCGCGAGCCGCACGCCGGGACCCTCGCCGAGCTGGTTGCCGTGCACCCGCAACCCCAGGCCACGCTCCGCCGCCGCCTTGAGCACCCGCGCCGACTGGGCCTCGTCGAATGCCCCCGTCTCGGAGAACACGTCGGCCCACCGCACGTGGGGCGCCACCGCCTCCAGCATCTCGCCGCACACGAGGTCCACATAGGACTCCGCGTCGGCGCCCGGCGGCACGAGGTGCGCGCCGAGGTAGGTGACCTCGTCGGCCACCGTCGCCGCGATCCGCGCCGAGCGCGCCTCGTCGGCGACAGTCAGCCCGTACCCGGTCTTGGTCTCCAGGCAGGTGGTGCCCTGCGCGGCCGCCTCCTCGACGTGCCGGCGCAGGTTCGCCGCCAGCTGCTCGTCGGAAGCCTCCCGCGTCGCCCCGACCGTGACGGCGATTCCGCCCGCGGTGTAAGGCTTTCCGGCCATCCGCGCTTCGAACTCGGCCGTGCGGTCACCCGCGAACACCAGGTGCGTGTGGCTGTCGACCCAGCCGGGCAGCACCGCCCGCCCCTCGACGTCCACGCGCTCGTCGGCCACCGGCGCCTGCGCGGCCGGCCCGGCCCACGCGACGACACCACCGTCGAGCACGAGCGCCGCATCGTGCAGCTGGCCCAGCTCGGGGTCGTTGGTGGTGAGCTCACCGATTCCCGTGATCAGAACTGCCACAGCGCCTCGATCTCCTCGGCCAGTACGGCCTCCGGTCGCTCCACGAGCAGGTGCGCGCCGTCGCGCACCACCTCGCGACCCGCCACCACGACGTGCCGCACGTCCGCGGCTCCCGCCGCGAACACCACTCCGGACGGCTCGATCCCCGCCGTCCGCACGGAATCCAGTGCCACCGTCACCAGATCCGCCCCGGCACCGACGGCCAGCCGGCCCACCTCCGGCCACCCGACGGACGCGTGATCGGTCCCCGCCGCCAGCAGTTCGTCGGCGGTGAAGCGGCCGCGTTCCTCGCTGGCCAAGCGGTCGTCCAGCTCCAGCGCGCGGGTCTCCTCGAACGCGTCGACCACCGCGTTGCTGTCGCTGCCGACACCCAACCGGACACCCGCGTCGAGCAGCCGCCGCGCGGGGCCGATGCCGTCGCCGAGGTCGCGCTCGGTCGTCGGGCAGAAGCACGCGGCGGACCGCGCGTCACCCAGCCACTTCACGTCCTGGTCGGTCAGGTGCGTCGCGTGGACGGCGACCAGCCGCTCACCCAGCACGCCGTGCTCCTGCAGCAACCCGGTCGGCGTCCAGCCGTACGCCGCCTCGCACTGCTCGTTTTCCGCCCGCTGCTCGGAGAGGTGGATGTGCAACGGCCGATCGCCGGGCACACCCTCGTTCACGGTCGGCAAATCGCCGGCCGGCACCGCCCGCACCGAGTGGATGGCTCCACCGACACGGAACAGCTCGTCTTCCGTCAGCGACGCCACCCGCGAAGCCCACTTCTCGGCCGAGCCGTCGGAAAACCGCTGCTGCACCTCGTCCGGCGGCACGTCGATCCCGCCCGAGAGGTAACACGTGTCGAGCAGCGTCAGCCTGATCCCCGCGTCACGCGCGGCTTGCCGCAACGCGTCGCCCATCGCGTTCGGCGACGCGTATGGCTTCCCGCCCGGCGCGTGGTGCAGGTAGTGGAACTCGCCGACGCTCGTGTACCCGCCGAGCACCATCTCCGCGTAGACCCCGCGCGCGAGCCGGTAGTACGCCTCCGGATCGAGCCGCGCCGCCAGCGAGTACATCCGCTCGCGCCACGTCCAGAACGTGCCGCGCTCGTGGTGCGTCCGGCCCCGCAACGCCCGGTGGAACGCGTGCGAGTGCCCGTTGGCGAACCCGGGCAGCGTGAGCCCGGCCAGGACGGTCCCGGACCTCCGCGTGCCCGGCGTGACCGACGTGATCCGCCCGTCGCGCACCACGAGCAGCACGGCCTCGGCGATCCCGCCGGGCAGCCAGGCCCGTTCGCACCAGTACGTGGTCATGCCGCCAGCCGCTCCAGCACCTCGGCGAGCGCCCGCGCGCCGGCCTCCACGTCGTCGGTCTCGGCGAACTCCTCCGGCGAGTGGCTGATGCCGGTGGGGTTGCGCACGTACAGCATCCCGGCGGGCACGAACCCGGCCAGGATCGCGGCGTCGTGGCCCGCGCCGGTCGGCAGCTCAGGCACCCCGCCGAGCCATCCCCCGAGGTCACGCCTCAGCTTCTCGTCGAACACGACGTCGTCGGAGTACGACTCGCGCGTGACGGTCAGCGAGCAGCCCTCCGCCTCCGCCGCGGCCCGAGCCACCTGCGAGATGTCCTCGACGAGCTCCGGCGTCACCGTGCCCGGTACGCGCGCGTCGAGCCACAGGTCCACAGTGGACGCGATGACGTTGGTGCCACCCGGCGTCGGCACGAGCCGGCCGACGGTCGCCCGCGCGTCCGCCCGCGTCTTCGCCAGTCGCCGCACCGCCACGACAGTCTCGGCCGCGGGCAGCATCGGGTCCACGCGGTCGGCGATCAACGTCGCGCCGGCGTGATTTCCCTGGCCGGCGAACGAGAACCGCCACCGCCCGTGGGCGATCACCGTGCTGCCGACCGCCACCGCCGAGCCGAGGTCGATCAGGCCGCGGCCCTGCTCCACGTGCAGCTCCAGGAACCGGCCGATGAGCCCCAGCCGCTCCGGCTCCGCGCCGATCCGGTCCACGTCGAGGCCGGACTTCGCGGCCGCCTCCCAGAACGTGACGCCGTCGGGGTCGCGCAGCGCTCGCGCCTTGTCGGCGTCGATCGTGCCGGTCATCAATCGCGAACCGAGACACGGCACGCCGAACCGGCCGCCCTCCTCCTCGGCGAACACGACCACCGCGAACGGCTTGGCCGAACGGAACCCCTTGTCCTGCAACGCTTCCACGGCCGCCAGCGCACTTGTCACGCCGAGCGGGCCGTCGAACGCGCCGCCGCCCGGCACCGAGTCGAGGTGGCTGCCGGTCACCACGGCGTCCGGCCCCGGCGCGCCCCACCAGGCCCAGAGGTTGCCGTTGCGGTCGGTCTCGACGTCCAGGCCCAGCCGCTGCGCGCGTTCGACGAACCACGTGCGCAGGTCGTGCTCCGGCGCGTCGAACGCGTGCCGCGAGTAGCCGCCGCGCTTCGCGTCGCGCCCGACGTCGGCGATCTCGCCGAGCAATCCGGTAGTGCTCACGCGTTGTCCCGCATCGGAATCCGCACGCCACGCTCGTCGGCGACCTCGGCGGCGTGGTCGTACCCGGCGTCGACGTGGCGGATCACGCCCATGCCCGGGTCGTTCGTGAGCACGCGCTCGAGCTTCTGCGCGGCCAGTGCCGTGCCGTCGGCGACGCTGACCTGGCCCGCGTGGATCGAGCGGCCCATGCCGACGCCACCACCGTGGTGGATCGACACCCAGCTCGCACCCGACGCGGTGTTGACCAGCGCGTTGAGCAGCGGCCAGTCGGCGATCGCGTCGGAGCCGTCGGCCATGGCCTCGGTCTCGCGGTACGGCGAGGCGACACTGCCGGAGTCGAGGTGGTCGCGCCCGATCACCACGGGCGCCTTGAGCTCACCGCTGGCCACCATCTCGTTGAACCGCAGGCCCGCGAGGTGGCGCTCGCCGTAGCCGAGCCAGCAGATCCGCGCCGGGAGCCCCTGGAACGCCACGCGTTCGCCGGCCATCTTGATCCAGCGGGCCAGGGACTCGTTCTCCGGGAACAGCTCCAGCATCGCGCGGTCGGTGGCCGCGATGTCCTCGGGGTCGCCCGAGAGCGCCGCCCAGCGGAACGGGCCGTTGCCCTCGCAGAACAGCGGGCGGATGTAGGCGGGCACGAAGCCGGGGAAGTCGAACGCGCGCTCGCAGCCGCCGAGCTTGGCCTCGCGGCGCAGGGAGTTGCCGTAGTCGAAGACCTCGGCGCCGGCGTCGAGGAAGCCGAGCATGGCGGTCACGTGGTCGGCCATGGACACGCGCGAGCGGTCGGTGAACTCGTCGGGCTTCTTGGCCGCGTAGTCGTGCCAGTCGTCCACGCTGACACCCTTGGGCAGGTACGACAGCGGGTCGTGCGCGGAAGTCTGGTCGGTGACGATGTCGACCTCGACGCCGCGGCGCAGCAGCTCCGGCAGCACCTCGGCGGCGTTGCCGACCACGGCCACCGACAGCGGCCGGCGCTCCTTCTTCGCGGTGGTGACGCGCTTGACGGCGTCGTCGAGGTCGTCGGCCACCTCGTCGAGGTAACGCGTCTCGACGCGGCGGTGCGCGCGCTGCGGGTCGCATTCGACGACGAGCGCCACGCCGTCGTTCATGGTCACCGCGAGCGGCTGCGCGCCGCCCATGCCGCCGAGACCCGCGGTCACGGTGAGCGTGCCGCGCAGGCTGCCGCCGAACTTCTTCTTCGCGACGGCGGCGAACGTCTCGTAGGTGCCCTGCAGGATGCCCTGCGTGCCGATGTAGATCCACGAACCGGCCGTCATCTGGCCGTACATCGTAAGGCCCTGCTGCTCGAGGCGGCGGAACTCGGGCCAGGTCGCCCAGTCGCCGACCAGGTTCGAGTTCGCGATCAGCACCCGCGGCGCCCACTCGTGCGTGCGGAACACGCCCACGGGCTTGCCCGACTGCACGAGCAGCGTCTCGTCGTTGTCCAAAATGGTCAGTTCACGGGTGATCGCGTCGAAGCTCGGCCAGTTGCGGGCGGCCTTGCCGGTGCCGCCGTAGACGACCAGGTCCTCGGGCCGCTCGGCGACCTCGGGGTCGAGGTTGTTGTGGAACATCCGCAGCGCGGCCTCGGTCTGCCACGACTTCGCGGTGAGCTGCGTGCCGCGGGCGGCACGGACGGTGCGAGACATTCTCAGACCTCCAGACGGGCGGCGGCCAGGACGGCGCCGGAGCGGACGAGTTCTTCGGCGGCCGCGATCTCGGGCGCCAGGTGCCGGTCGGGGCCCGGGCCCTCGACCTTCGTGCGGAGCAGGTCGCGCACCGCGCCGGTGACCGGCGACGGTTCGAGCGGCGAGCGGAAGTCGAGCGCACGGGCGGCGGTGAGCAGCTCGACCGCCAGGACGGTGGTCAGGCCGTCGACGGCCTTGCGCAGCTTGCGCGCCGCGGACCAGCCCATGGAGACGTGGTCCTCCTGCATCGCGCTGCTCGGGATGGAGTCGACCGACGCCGGCACCGCGAGCCGCTTCAGCTCGCTGACTACCGCGGCCTGCGTGTACTGCGCGATCATGTGCCCGGAGTCCACGCCCGGGTCGTGGGCGAGGAACGGCGGCAGGCCGGCCGACCGCGCTTTGTCGAGCATCCGGTCGGTGCGCCGCTCGGCAATGCTGGCGACGTCGGCGACCGGGATCGCGAGGAAGTCGAGCACGTACGCCACGGGCGCGCCGTGGAAGTTGCCGTTGGACTCGACGCGGCCGTCGGCCAGCACCACGGGATTGTCCACAGCGGACCGCAGCTCGCGGTCGGCCACGAGCTCGGCGTGGGTGAGCGTGTCCCGCGCGGCGCCGTGGACCTGCGGGGCGCACCGCAGCGAGTACGCGTCCTGCACGCGGTTGCAGTCGGGCCCGCGATGGCTTTCGACGATCTTCGAGCCCTGCAGCGCCGCGAACATCCGCGCCGCGCTGACGGCCTGGCCGGGGTGCGGCCGCAGCGCCTGCAGGTCGGCGGCGAAGGCCCGGTCGGTGCCGAGCAGTGCCTCGACGCTCATCGCCGCGGTGAGGTCCGCGACGTCCAGCAGGTTGTGCAGGTCGGCGGCCGCGAGCAGCAGCATGCCGAGCATGCCGTCGGTGCCGTTGGTGAGCGCCAGGCCTTCCTTCTCGGCCAGCACGACGGGCGCGATGCCGGCCGCTTTCAGCGCCTCGGCCGCGGGCTTGCGCGCACCCTCGTGGTCGACCTCGCCCTCCCCCATCAACGCGAGCGCGATGGCCGCCAGCGGCGCGAGGTCACCCGAGCAGCCGAGCGAGCCGTACTCGTGGACGACGGGGGTGATTCCCGCGTTGAGCAGGGCCGCAAGCGTTTGCGCCGTCTCCGGTCGCACACCGGTGTAACCGCTCGCGAGCGTGCGCAGGCGCAGCAGCATCAGCGAGCGCACGACCTCCGCCTCCACCGCCGGCCCCGCGCCCGCGGCGTGCGAGCGGATGAGGCTGCGTTGTAGCGCGGTGCGGCTCTCCACGGGGATGTGGCGCGTCGCGAGCGCACCGAAGCCCGTCGAGACGCCATACGTGGGCGAGGTCGCGTGCGCGAGGTCCTCGATGTGCTGGCGGGTGGCGGCGAGGTTCTTCTCGGCCGCCTCGGTGAGCCCGACGTGCGCGTGTCCGCGAACGACGTCGACGACGTCGGACGCGGTGATCGGCTTCGAGCCCAAGAGCACTGGTTCCGGCATGTCAGCCATTGAAACAACGATCAGCGCCCCGGCGGGAGTGCAGAGTTGGCGGTAGCGTCTGGTATCCAAGACACAGCGAGGTTGGAGCTTCGCTGCGTGGCACGAGTGTCCCGTTCGTGCCACCCGGTCGAAAGGAGCGAGGTGAGCAGTTCGGACGTGCCCGCCCTGCGCAACGGCCTCGCTGTGCTGCGGCTGCTCGCGGGCCACGCCGGACCGGTGTCCGCGGCGGCGGTCGCCAGGGACCTGTACCTGCCGCGGTCGACGACGTACCACCTGCTCAACGAGCTCGTCGCCGCCGGTTTCGTGGTCCACCTCCCGGCCGAGCGCCGCTACGGCCTCGGGATCGCCGCGTTCGAACTCGGGTCGGCGTACCTGCGCCACGACCCGCTCGAACGGCTGGCCGCGCCGCTGCTGCGCAAGCTCGTGGACCGCGTCGGGCACACCGCGCACCTGGGTGTGCTGCACGGGAACGAGTCGCTGTACCTGATCAAGGAACGGCCGCCCCGGCCGGAAACCCTGGTCACCGACGTCGGCGTGCGGCTGCCCGGGCAGCTCACGGCGTCGGGACGGGCGATCCTGAACCACCTGCCGGCCGCCCACGTCCGCGCGCTGTTCCCGATGGCGGCGTCGTTTGTGCTGCGGACCCGGCGCGGACCGGATTCGCTGGCCGCGCTGCGCCGGACGCTGGCCGCGGAACGGCGGCTGGGCTGGGCGGTCGAGGACGGTCACGTGACGGACGGGTTCGCCTCCGTCGCGGCGCCCGTGTTCGACCACGGGGCGCGGCCGATGGCGTCGATTTCCGTGACGCTGCGGCATCTCTGCCCGGACGACGGGCCGTGCGGCGAGACGTTCCCCGAGTTCGCGGCGGCCGTCGCGGAGACGGCCGCGGAGCTGACGAGCCGGATCGGCGGCACGAAGCCGCAGTGAAAAGGCCCGCTCCGCCGGGCTGGCGAAGCGGGCCTTTCGACGAGTGGATCAGCGGTGCGAAGAGATCACCATCGCCGAGGTGCCACCCCGGCGGACGGGCTCACCGGCCGCCAGGATCTTGCCGCCCGGCTTGAACTCCAGCCCGGCTGCGACACCGATGGAACTGACCTGGCTGAAGCTCTGCCCCAGCGCTTCGAGCCCCTTCGTGGTGGGCAGCGCCAGGAACGCCGGCTCCGCGTCGGACGTCTTCGCGTTGCGCTGCGACGCACGCGGCGCGGCGATCGCGTCCGGCAGGCTCATGCCGAGGTCGAGGCGGTTGACCAGGACCTGCAGCACGGTCGTGATGATCGTGGCGCCGCCCGGGGAACCGACGGCGAGCACGGGCTTGCCGTCCTTGAGCACGATCGTCGGGGACATGCTGGAGCGCGGACGCTTGCCGCCGGCCGGCAGGTTCGGGTCGGGCGCGGTGCCCTGGGTGGGGGTGAAGTTGAAGTCGGTGAGCTCGTTGTTGAGCAGGAAACCGCGGCCGGAGACCGTGATGCCGCTGCCGGCGAGCTGCTCGATCGTGTTGGTGTAGGAGACGATGTTGCCCCACTTGTCGCTGACGACGAAGTGGTTGGTGTGCTGCTCGTTGCTGTCGGACGAAGCGGCGGGTGCGATGGTGCAGCCGCCCTCGTGGGAGTAGGGGTCACCGGGCGCGACGGGGCTCTGACCGGCCTTGTTCGGGTCGATCTGGCACGCGCGCGTGGCCGCGAACTGCTTCGACAGCAGCTGCTGCTGCGGCACCTTCACGTACCGCGAGTCGCCGATGTACCGGTTGCGGTCGGCGAACGCGAGGCGGCTGGCCTCCAGGTAGTGGTGCAGCGCCTGCGTGCGGTCCATCTTGGACAGGTTGTAGTTGCCCAGGATGTTCAGCGACTCCCCGACGGTGATGCCGCCGCTGGACGACGGGGCCATGCCGTAGACGTCGTAGCCGCGGTAGTTCACGCGCGTCGGCGAACCGTCGAGCGCGCGGTAGTCGCGCAGGTCCGACAGCTCCATCGGGCCGGACATCGGCTTGATCGGCGCGCCCTTCGCGAGCGGCGGGTTCTGCACGGTCTTGACGAGGTCGCGGCCGACGGAACCGCCGTAGAACGCGCCGATGCCCTGGCGGCTGATCTGGCGGTAGGTGTCGGCGAGGTCCGGGTTGCGGAACACGGAGCCGACCTTCGGCACCTCGCCGCCCGGCAGGAACAGCGCGGCGCTGGGCGCGAAGTGCGACAGCTTGTCCTTGACCGAGGCGGTTTCCGAGGCGAACTCGGGGTTCACCACGAAGCCGCGCTCCGCCACCTGCACGGCGGGCTTGAGGTTGTCGGCGAGGCTGAACTTCCCCCAGCGTTGCAGCGCGCGCTGCCACGTGGCGAGCATCCCGGGCACGCCGACCGACCGGCCGCTCTCCACGGCGGTCTCGAAGTCGTAGGCCTTGCCGGTGGCCGGGTCGACGAACATGTCGGACCCGTCGGCCGCCGGCGTGGTCTCGCGCCCGTCGATGGTGGACACGCGCTTGGTCTTGGCGTCGTAGTAGACGAAGTACCCACCACCACCAGGCCCGGCGACGTACGGGTCGGTCACCCCGAGCGTCGAGGCCACGGCGACCGCGGCGTCGGCCGCCGTGCCGCCCTTGCGCAGGACGTCGATGCCCGCCTGCGTGGACTCGACGGTGTCCGACACGACCGCCCCGCCGTACCCCTCGGCGACCGGCTGCTTGCCCCCTTGCTGAGGCTGGGCCCCGGCCGCGGGCACCGCCACCCCCGCCGCCACCCCCACGGCCAGCAGAACGATGAGACTCCGACTCCGACGACGGCGCATTGGCACTCCCTTTCTCAGACCACCCACGGCCTTCCGGGACTCCCGACGAGGTACGGACCACACCACGCGCTCGCCGGTGAGCTTCGTGGTCGGAGGTTTACCACCCGCCGGGGTTCGACAGGAAGCTGACTTGACGCGGATTTAGGGTGGTTGCTCCGTACGCCCACTCTGCCGCGGTTTCAAACCTTTCGCAGCGGGGGCAGCAACCTGAACTCGTAGTACTTCATCGACGGGTGCACGGTCACGAAGTACCCGCGGCTGCGCGCCACCTGCTCGACGTCCGCCCGCGCCAACCCACACTCGGCCATTCGCAGGTACACCGCCGAGCGCCCGTCCAGACTCTCCGCCAGCCGTCGCACCTGCTCTTCGCCCGGCCGCACACTCCGCCGCGCCCGAACCACGACCATGCCCAACCCCGCCGCCACAGCCCCCACCATGACAACCACCCCGACCACCTCGACAACACCCCGCACGGCCCAGACCCCCACACCCGCCACCGCCCCCTCGGCCCCCACCCTCACCACCCACACCCGGCCACGCAACCCAACCCACCCGATGGGGGTCCGGGGGCCCGCCCCCGGGCGGGGTCTGGGGGTCGCACCCCCAGAAAACACCCGACACAAGAAACCGGCTCACGCTCCCAGTGAGCATGAGCCGGCCATTCTTGTGGAGGTGCCGGGAATTGAACCCGGGTCCTCTAGCGCCTTGACAGGGCTTCTCCGTGTGCAGTCCACTCTGTCTCTACTTGGCCCCTTCAGTCACGTGAACAAGCTGAAGTGACGAGCCCAGCCACTGTTTGCTTCCCAACCAGGACCCGTGGCCGGGACTGGCGGTGAGCCTCCTAGCTGATGCCGGCTACCGGGTCGGAGGCGATCCCGGGCCGACAGACTCACTCTGCTACTTAGGCAGCAAGAGCGAAGTCGCGCTGGCTATTGGCCTTGGCGCTTATTGGTTTGCGATGACGCTTGCGGTGGTCTCTCGCCTGCACCGACACGCTTCCCCTGACTCAACGTCCAGAGTCGAAACCGTTCACCCCCTTGTAGGTGCTACATAACCTGACCATCATAACGCGTGCGGCAACCTGGTTGATTCCCGGAGGCGCGGAGCCCGCCGGCGCGAGGTGGGGCTGGCCCTACCCGCAACATGCCCGCGCGCCCCATTCAGGCGAGGGCCTCCCGAAGCGATGCTGAGCAGGTCGTTCGCTTGGAGAAGGAGCCCCGCCATGGTCACCGTGTCCGCCGTGAGGAGGCGCCACCCGCCGTTGGGTCGGGCGCTGGCGTTTCTGCTGCTCAACCTGCCCCTGGGCATCGTGTCGTTCGTCCTCATCACGGTGCTGCTCTCGGCCGGCGCCGGGACGCTCGTCGTGTGGCTGGGGGTGCCGCTGCTGGGGTTGCTCGTCCTGCTGGCCCGGGGCGCTGGGCGGATGGAGCGCGCGCGGGTGTTTTCGCTGCTCGACACCTACGTGGACAGCCCGTACCTGCCGTTGCCGCCGACCGGGCAGCGGGCTCGCTGGACCCGGCGGCTGAAGGACGGTGCCACGTGGCGTGACCTCAGCTACTTCTTCCTGCTGTTCCCGGTCGGTCTCGCCGAGTTCGTGCTGGTCGTGACGTTCTGGGCGACGAGCCTGGGCTTGGTCGCGCTGCCGATCTACTACCGCTTCCTGCCCGAGGGCGCCTGGTACTTCCCGGGATACGATGTGCGGTGGCTCACCGTCGACTCGACGGTGGCCGCGCTGCCCTGGGCGGCGCTGGGGGTGCTGTTCGCCGCCCTGTCCGTGGCATTGACCAGGGGCCTGGCGGCGTTGCACGGCGGTCTCGCCGTGGCTCTGCTGCGGCCGACCGTGTCCCAGCGCCGGCGCATGGAGCGCTCGTGGCAGGAAATCGACGAGACGAGCACGGTGACCGGATGACCACGGAGCAGCAGCTGCCGGACCATCCCCGGCCGAACCCCGCGCGCACGATCGTCTACATGATCACGAGCTTCGTGTTCCGCCTGGTCCAGTTCGTGCTCATCGTGGTGGGCGCGACGGTCGGCGTCGGCACGGTCGTGGTCTGGGTCGGGTTCCCGATCCTGCTCGCGACCACGGCGTTCGTCCGCTGGTCGGGCGACGCGGAGCGCCGCTGGGCGCGCACGATGCTGCGGACGCCGCTCACGAAGGTCGAGCGGCTGCCGCTCGCGGGCCAGTCGATGACGCGCCGCTGGCTCACCCGGCTCACCGACCCGACGACGTGGCGCGACCTCGCGTACCTGATGATCGCGTTCCCGCTGGCCGTCGCGGAGCTGCCGGTGGCGATCGCGTCGATCGTGCTGCTGCCGATGGCCATCTGGGTGACGCCGTGGCTCGGCTGGCTCCACGGCAACCTCGCCCTGTCCCTCCTGGGTCCGAACCGCACGAAGAAGCTCGAAGAGAAGGCCGAGCACCTGCAGGCGTCGCGGGCCCGCGGCGTCGACGCGGCCGAGGCCGAGCGCCGGCGCATCGAGCGCGACCTGCACGACGGCGCGCAGCAGCGGCTCGTCGCCGTCGCCATGAGCCTCGGCCGGGCGAAGTCTAAGTTCGACAACGACCCCGCCGCCGTGCGCGACCTCATCGACGAGGCCCACGCCGACGCCAAACTCGCCGTCTCCGAGCTGCGCGACCTCGCCCGCGGCATCTACCCCGCCGTGCTCGGCGACCGCGGCCTCGACGCGGCGCTCTCAGCCCAGGCAGCGAAGTCGCCGATTCCGGTCGATGTCAGCGTGAACGTCGAGCCCCGCCCGCCGGCCGCGGTGGAGACCACTGCGTACTTCATCGTCGGCGAGACGCTCACCAACATCGCCAAGCACTCCGGCGCCACCGAAGCCGTCGTGAAGGTGTGGCGCAGCGAAACGCATGTGATCGTCGAGATCACTGACAACGGGCACGGCGGCGCCGAGGTGCGTCCGGGCGGCGGGCTCGCGGGCCTCGCCGACCGCGCCGCGACCATCGACGGCGTGATCACCGTGGTCAGCCCCGTCGGCGGACCGACCGTGATCCGGGCGGACCTGCCGTGCCAATGGTGACCCGCTCGTGAGTGAATAGCCCCGGAGCTTTTCTCTCACGAGCCTGGGGGCCTGATGCGAGTAGTGATCGCCGAAGACGCCGTGCTGCTGCGGGCGGGGGTCACGCGCCTGCTCGCCGACGAGGGCATCGAGACCGTCGCCGCCGTCGACAACGGGGACGACCTGCTCGGCGCGGTCACCGAACACCGGCCCGACCTCGCGATCGTCGACGTGCGCATGCCGCCCACGTTCACCGACGAAGGCCTGCGCGCCGCCCTCGCCGCGCGCACCGCCGTGCCCGGCCTGCCCGTACTGGTGCTTTCCCAGTACGTCGAGGAGAGCTATGCGGTCGAGCTGCTCTCCGGCGGCGCCGGCGGGGTCGGTTACCTGCTCAAGGAACGCGTCGCCGACGTCGCCGACTTCCTCGACGCGGTGCGCCGCGTTGCGAACGGCGGCACGGCGATCGACCCGGACGTGATCGCGCAGCTGATGGCGCGCGGGCGCCGCAACCCGCTCGACGCGCTCACCGCGCGCGAATCGGAAGTGCTGGGCCTGATGGCGCAAGGGTTGTCGAACACGGCGATCGCCAACCGGCTCGTGGTGTCGCACGGTGCCGTCGAAAAGCACATCGGCAACATCTTCTCCAAGCTCGGTCTCGAAGCCAGCTCGGAAGAACACCGGCGCGTGCGAGCGGTCCTGACGTACCTGGGCCGCTGACGGCCCGTCACCCGTATTGGCGGCAGCACGCGCGTGAGGGCCTCGCTTACCATGGACCGATGTCTGGTGAGGAGTTCCCGGTGACCGACCGCAGCGTCCGCTTCTTCGGCGGTCCGCTCGACGGCCGTGTCCAGGAGCTCACGGACGAAGAACCGGTGCCGGGCACGATCGTGCGCCACATCCACCTCCACGGCGGCCCGAAGATCGAGACGCTGTACGAGCTCGGCATGACCGAGCACGGCTGGGAGTACCGCGTGAGCGCCACGCACTCGGAACCGTCGCACTCCGAACCGGAGCCCGACGGCCTGAGGTAGGGACAACCCCCGTACCGACCACGGGCTGACCGGAGGTCGAACTCGGCGGCTCACCCCGCTGTCTCACAAGGCTTCAGCGACCAGCCTTGGAGGCATGACGACAAGCCTGCTGCGGGTCAGCACCGCGACCGGAAAACCCGGCCGCGACAAGTTCCTCGACGTGGTCCGGGCAGGCGCGATCCTGGCCGTGATCACGCAGCACTGGGTGATGCCGGTGCTCTCCTACTCCCACGGCACGCTGGCCACGGGCAACGCGCTCGCGACGCCCGGCTGGTGGGTTGTGACGTGGCTTTCGCAAGTGATGCCATTGGTCTTCTTCGCCGGCGGCGCGGCGAACCTGTTCTCCTTGCGCCGCGTGGAATCCTCCCGCGCGTGGCTCGCCGCGCGCGTCCGAAGGCTGCTGGTACCGGTGCTTCCGCTGCTGGCCGTGTGGCTCGTGGTGCCCGATCTGCTGCAGGGCATGGGAATTCCGGCTCAGCCGCTGCAGGTGGCGAGCTCGATCGCCGCGCAGCTGTTGTGGTTCCTGTCCGTCTACCTGCTCACGGTGCTGCTCACGCCGCTGATGGTCGCGGCGCACCGCCGCTGGGGCCTGTGGGTGCCGCTGGTGATGGCCGTGGCGGGCGCGCTCGTCGACGTCGCGCGGTTCGCCGACCTCGGCCTGATCGGGTACGTCAACGCGGTGTTCGTGTGGGTGGCCGTGCACCAGCTCGGTTTCGCGTACGTGGAAGGCCGGCTGGGCGAGCTGACCCGCCGTGGTGCGCTCGCGCTGTCCGCCGCCGGGTTCGGGGTCACGGCGCTGCTGGTCGCGTTCGGTCCGTACCCGGCCAGCATGATCGGCATGCCGGGCGCCCCGGTGTCGAACATGAGCCCGCCCACCGTGTTGCTGCTGTTCCTGGCCGTGGGTCAGCTCGGTCTGCTGCTCGCGTTCCGCCCGCAGCTCAACGCGCTGGCCGCGCGGCCGGGCATCGGCAGCGCGCTGAGCTGGATCGGCGCCCGGTTCATGACCGTGTACCTGTGGCACATGCCGGCCCTGATCGTCGTCTCCGGCGTGACGGTGCTCGGCCTCGGCTACGCGACGCCGGCGCCCGGTTCGGTGCTGTGGCTCGTGATGGCGCCGGCGTGGTTCGCGTTGTGTGGGGCCGTGCTGCTGGTGCTGCTGCGGCTGTTCTCCCGCTTCGAGACGCAGCGCGACGACGTGGTGGTCACCGCGCGGACGCCGCAGCTCGTGCTCGCCGGGCTGCTCGCGTCCGGTGGCCTGCTCGGGCTCGCGGCGCACGGGTTCCAGCCGTTGAGCGAAGGCTTCGCGCACGGCCCGATCCCCTGGGTCGTACTGCTCGCCGCCGGGTTCGCGCTGGCCGGCCGCCAGGTGTCGCTGACGCCGCTGCTCGGCCGGGCCGTCGCGATCACGGAGGCGGCGAAGGTCAAACGCTGAGCAGCTTCGCGGGGGTGTCGTGCAGCACGGCCCGCAGGAACGGCTCACCCAGGCGATCGTCGGCCGCCCAGCCGGCGATCGCCTGCAGCTGCGTGGCGTAGGAGTACGGGATGTTCGGGAAGTCGGTGCCCAGCACCACGCGGTCGGCGAACTCGACGAGCCGGTCGGTCCAGTCGGCAGGCAGCGGCGACATCTTCTGCACGAACGGCACGCCGACCATGGTCGTGTCGATGTGCACGCGCGGGAAGCGGGCCATCAGCTCGAACGCGCTGGTGAACTCGGGCATCGCCGCGTGGGCCAGCACGGCCGTGAGGTTCGGGTGCCGTTCGAGGACCTCGGCGAACACGTTCAGGCCCGTGAAGTCGCCGCGCAGCGGCCCGTGTCCACAGTGGACGACCACGGGCACGCCCGCGTCGGCCAGCGAACCCCACACCGGCTTCAGCAGGTCGTCCCGCGGGTCGTACGCGCCGACCTGCACGTGGGCCTTGAAGCACCGCGCACCGGCCCGCAGGGTGGCGTCCACTGAGGACGCGGCGGCCGGCTCGGGGTAGAAGGTCCCCGTGGGCACCGCTTCGGGCACCTGCTCGGCGAACTCCAGCACCCACGAGGTGAGCCACTCCGCCATGCCCGGCTTGTGCGGGTACACCAGCGGCGCGAACTGCTTCACGCCCAGCTCGCGCAGCGTCTGCACGCGCTCTTGCTCCGTGGTCCGGTAGTGCACCGGCCATTCGGTGCCGTAGTGCGTCTGCGCCTGGTCGAAGTAGGCCCAGACCTTGTCCATCACGGACTTCGGCAGGAAGTGCACGTGGATGTCGACGAGCCCGTCGAGGCCGAGGGCAGCGGTCCACCGAGCGACGTCGGCGTCCGAGGCGGGACCGAGCGTCACTCCGTGAACCGGCCCTTCAGCGCGCGGCCCATGGCCTTGCTGATGTCGCGTTCGGCATCGCGTTTGGCCAGCGTCTGGCGCTTGTCGTAGGCCTTCTTGCCCTTGGCCAGGGCGATCTCGACCTTGACCTTGCCGTCCTTGAAGTACATCGACAGCGGCACGAGCGACAGGCCGCTCTCCTTCGTCTTGCCGATCAGCTTCTCGATCTCACTGCGGTGCAGCAGCAGCTTGCGCGTGCGCCGCGGCATGTGGTTGGTCCAGGTGCCCTGCGTGTACTCCGGGATGTGCACGTTGCGCAGCCACACCTCACCGTCGTCGACGGTCGCGAACGCGTCGACCAGCGAGGCCTTGCCCTCCCGAAGGCTCTTCACCTCCGTGCCCTGCAGCACCAGTCCCGCTTCGTAGGTGTCCAGGATGGAGTAGTCGTGCCGAGCCTTGCGGTTCGACGCGATGACCTTCTGTCCACGTTCCTTGGGCATGATGTCAACTCTACGTGGTTTTCCCCGCGGGAGCCGACAGGGTTTCCCCGTGCTGCTCCCCTGGTCAGGACACCGCGCTGAGCCACCGATCCGGCGTGCCGGGCTCGTCGGCGGCGGGTGCGGGTCGCGGAAGGCCCACGCCGTGACGATTGCCTCGGCCGCCTTGGCCGGGTCGCCCGGCTGCACGCCGTCGGCGGCCGCCAGCGCGGCGCGGCTCGGACCGGTTCGAGCTGCTCGCGGTAGACCTCGCCGACCGCGCAGAACAGCAACACCCCCGGCTCGGTGAACGCCGTCCGGAACGCGCCCGGCTCCACGATCACCACGTGCACAACGGCCCGTGCGCCGAAAACGACAACGCCGCGTGGGCAGGACCGAAATCCTGCCCACGCGGCGTCGGGGCGAAGCTAGTGGCGAACGTACAGGCGGAGCGTGACGTAGCCGGTGATCGCCGAGATCACGACCGACACGGCCAGCAGGATCGGAGCCACGGGGAACAGCAGCTCCAGCGTGGTGATCTGCGGGAAGACCTCACCCGTCAGCACCGAGTCGAGGAACGTGAGCTTGGCAGCCAGCAGGAACAGGATGCCGAGCACGGCACCGACCACGCCGGCGACCACCGCCTCCAGGAGGAACGGTAGCTGTGTGTACCAGCGGGTGGCGCCCACGAGCCGCATGATGCCGACCTCCGTGCGCCGCGTGAACGCCGACACCTGGATGGTGTTCGCGATCAGCAGCAGCGCCGCGATGGCCATGATGAGCGCGATGCCGAACGCGATGTTGCGGATGCCGTTGAACACGTTGAACACGCGGTCGAGGAACTTCTTCTGGTCGTCGACCTTGCGCACGCCGGGCTTGCCCGAGTACTCGGCGATGATGGCGGCGCTGCGGTCCGGGTCCTTCAGCTTGACCTGCAGCGACGCCGGCAGCGCCTCCGGGCCGGTGAGCTCCAGCAGCTCGGGCTGGCTCGCGAAGATCTTCTTGAACCGCTCGTAGGCCTGGTCGCGGTTCTCGTACACCACGGACTCGACGCCCGGGTTGTTCTGCAGCGACTCACGCAGGCCGCTGCACAGCGGCTGCGAGCAGTTCTTGTCGTTGGCGCTGATGTCCTCGACGAGGCTGACCTGCACCTCGACCTCGGCGAGGAAGTTCGCCTTCATCTTGTCGATCGTCCGCACGGCCAGGAGGCCACCGCCGAGCATGGCGAGGGAGACCGCCGTGGTGAGGATCATCGCGATGGTCATCGTGACGTTCCGGCGCAAACCGGTGAGGACCTCGCTGAAGACGAAACTGGCACGCATCGCAGGTGTCTGTCCCTTGTTGGGTCGGGGCTGTCGGGGAAGGCGGGCGGCGGGTCGCTCAGCGACCGATGCCGTACACCCCGCGGGCGTCGTCGCGGATCACGCGGCCGAGCTGCAGCTCGACGACCCGGCGCCGCATCGAGTCCACGATGGAGTGGTCGTGGGTGGCCATCAGCACGGTCGTGCCCGTGCGGTTGATGCGCTCCAGCAGCAGCATGATGTCCTGGCTCGTGTCGGGGTCCAGGTTCCCGGTCGGCTCGTCGGCCAGCAGCACCAGCGGCCGGTTCACGAACGCGCGCGCGATCGCCACGCGCTGCTGCTCGCCACCGGAGAGCTCGTTGGGCAGGCGGTCGGCCTTGCCTTCCAGGCCCACGAGCTCCAGCACCTCCGGCACGACCTTCTTGATGGTCAGCCGCGGCTTGCCGATCACCTCGAGCGCGAACGCGACGTTCTCGGCCACCGTCTTGTTGGCCAGCAGGCGGAAGTCCTGGAAGACGCAGCCGATCGTCTGGCGCAGGCGGGGGACCCTGCGCCGAGCGAGCTTGGCGACGTCGAAGTTGGACACCATCACGCGGCCCTTGCTCGGGACCTCTTCGCGCAGCAGCAGACGCAGGAACGTCGACTTCCCGGAACCCGAAGGGCCGATGAGGAAGACGAACTCACCCTTGTCGATCTCGACCGACACCCGTTCGAGGGCAGGACGGGTCGAGGTCTTGTAGACCTTGGAAACCTCTTCGAGCCGGATCACGGTTCGGCATACTACCCATGGGCCTCGTTAAGCCCGGGTTGCCCGTGCCCCCTGAACGAGCAAGGGACCTCAGCCGTCGCCAAGCGTGGCTTTTGCCGCGCCGGACGGTAGCGGAAGTCCCTTGCCCCGGAATCGGTTCCGGGTGTCGACAGTGGATCCGGTCGCCTGTCGATGGATCAGGCGACTGTGGACTCAGCCGGACTCGGAGGTAGCCGCGCGGTTACGCGACCGCGGCCTGCTTGCGCCAGCGGATGCCGGCCTCGAGGAAGCCGTCGATCTCGCCGTCGAGCACGGCGCTCGGGTTGCCGACCTCGAAGTCGGTGCGCAGGTCCTTGACCATCTGGTACGGGTGCAGCACGTAGGAGCGCATCTGGTTGCCCCAGCTGGAGCCGCCGTCCTTGAGGGCGTCCATTTCGGCCCGTTCCTCTTCCTTCTTGCGCAGCATCAGGCGGGCCTGCAGGACCTTCAGCGCCGCGGCCTTGTTCTGCAGCTGCGACTTCTCGTTCTGGCAGGAGACGACGATGCCGGTCGGCAGGTGCGTGATGCGCACCGCGGAGTCGGTGGTGTTCACGCTCTGTCCACCGGGGCCTGACGAGCGGTACACGTCGACGCGGATGTCCTTCTCCGCGATGTCGACGTGGTCGACCTCCTCGACCTCCGGCAGCACCTCGACGTGGGCGAAGGACGTCTGGCGGCGGCTCTGGTTGTCGAACGGCGAGATCCGCACCAGGCGGTGGGTGCCCTGCTCGACCGAGAGGGTGCCGTAGACGTAGGGGGCGCTCACCTTGAACGTCGCCGACTTGATGCCCGCCTCTTCGGCGTAGGAGATGTCGTAGACGTCGGTGGGGTAGCCGTGGCGCTCGGCCCAGCGCAGGTACATGCGCAGCAGCATCTCGGCCCAGTCGGCCGCGTCGACGCCGCCGGCTTCCGCGCGGATGGTGACGACGGCGTTGCGGTCGTCGTACTCACCGGACAGCAGCGTGCGGACCTCGAGCGCGTCGACGTCCTTGCCGAGGTCGGTGAGGTCGCCCTCCGCCTCCTGCATGCTGCCGGCGTCGCCCTCGGCCTCGGCCAGCTCGTAGAGCACGCCCAGGTCGTCGAGGCGCGACCGCAGGTCGGACACGCGACGCAGCTCGCTCTGGCGGTGCGAGAGCTGGCTGGTGACCTTCTGCGCCTCCTCCGGGTTGTCCCAGAGGGTGGGGCTGGAGGCCTGCTGCTCGAGCTCCGCGACCTGCGCACGCAGCGCATCGAGGTCCATCACCGACTCGATCTGCGTCAGCTTGCCGGTCAGGTCCTTGAGGGCCGCATCGAACTCATCACTCACGTTTACCAAGGTTACGGCAAAACCCACGACCGGTTGCGAACCGGTCGTGGGCTGTGGCGTGGGTCAGGCCGACGGGATGGCGTCGAGCAGCTTCAGGGCGGCCTTGGCCTGCGCCTGAGCGAACTCGGCGACGGCCTTGGCGTAGGGGCCGTCGGCCGCCTTGGTGGCCGCCTTGGCCTCGTCGAGCTGCACCTGGTAGGTGCCGCGAGCGGTCTCGAGCAGAGCGGTGCGCTGCTTCGCCGTGAGCGAACCGGCGTGCACGAGCCGCAGGATGAGCGGGCTGCGCAGGTGGTCGGGACCGGCCTCGGACGTCAGCCACGTCTTGAAGGCCTTCTTGCCGGCCGCGGTGAGCACGTACTGCTGGCTCGAGCGCGGACCCTGCTTGCCCAGCCGGACGAGGCCCTCCTTGGACAACGCCGGGAGCTCGCGGTAGACCTGGCTGCGGGTGACACTGAAGAAGGCGCCGAAGCGCTCGTCGGCTCCCGCGACCAGCTGCCCGCCCGTGGCGGGACCGTCGTGGAGGAGACCGAGCAGAGCGGCGGCTGTTGCATTCAATTCGGACACACCTCTACGTTCCCACTTCTTCGGCGGTATGTCCACAGTGGCCTCGGGATCTGTCCATTGTGGCTAGTGTTATCCCCTCGTTCGGCCCAATCCGGAAGCAGGTCCACTGTGGACCTGGACACGCTCCGCAACCGCGGGGGCGCTTCTTCCGGCGCAAAACGACCAAGGACTGCGAGCGCAACCACCACCCGAGCGAACCAGCAGGTCAGGACACGAAAAAGCCCGGCCTGCGCTGTGCGCAAACCGGGCTTTTCGACAGTAGCGGGGACAGGATTTGAACCTGCGACCTCTGGGTTATGAGCCCAGCGAGCTACCGAGCTGCTCCACCCCGCGTCGTTGTGTTTATAAGATTACACGGGGGTTCAACGCGTTTTCACCCACCCCCACTTAAGGCCTTTGTGGTGCCTCGACCTGCGACGATGACCCGTCGAGCCACTGGCGGGCGCCGGCGAGCACGATGGCCAGCCCGTCGGAAAATCCGGCTTCGGGGTCGGCCAGCACGGCCGCACCCGCGTCTTCCGGCCCGTAGCGCTCGTCGCGTTGACCACGCACCGGATACACGGCCTGCTCTTCGATGGTGAAGCCGATCACGAAGCTGTAAACGGCGAAGTGCGCCCGGGCGGCGCGCACCGGGTCGCTCCGCTCCTGCAGCGGCGGTGGCCCGACCAGGCTCGTGTCCGTGAGGAACGTGCCGGAGAAGACCTTCGCGCCGTCGCGGTAGGCCAGCAGTGTGTCGCGCAGGCTCCTGGCCTGGTGCTCCAGGCGCTGCCATTCGTCGAGCCCGTCCGGCGGCACGCGCTCGCCCGCGGCGTCGGCGAGCATCTGCGTGGCCATCTCGTCGAGCAGTTCCTGCTTGTTCTTGACGTGCCAGTAGAGCGCCGGCGCCTTCACGCCGAGGTCGCCGGCGATCAGGCGCAGCGTCAGCCCGTTGAGGCCCACCTCGTTGAGCAGGCGCAGTCCCGAACGCGCAATGTCCCGCCTGGTCAGGGCCACGGTTACCTCCTTGACAATTTAACGATGTTAAGGGCACCCTGGCGACGGGTCAATTTAACAACGTTAAGGAGTGGCTATGAACGAGCTGCACGCCGACGTCGTCGTCGCCGGAGCCGGGCCCACGGGCCTGATGCTGGCCGCCGAGCTGCGCCTGGCCGGCGTCGACGCCGTGGTGATCGAGCGGCTGCCCGAGCGCACCGGCCTGTCGAAGGCGCTCAACCTGCAGCCGCGCACGGCCGAGGTGCTGGACCTGCGCGGACTGCTGCCGAGAGCGGAGGAACGCGCGTTCGCCACCGTCCAGGAGGGACACTTCGCGGCCGTCCCGATCAGCTACGCCGGGTGGGACACGCGGCGCCCGTACCAGCTGGGCATCCCGCAGGCGCAGGTCGAGGAGCTGCTGGAAGAGCGCTTCGCGGAGCTCGGCGGCAAGGTGCTGCGCGGGCACGAGCTGGTAGGGCTGTCGCAGGACGCGGCGGGCGTCCGCGTGGTCACGCCGGAGCTCGTCCTGAGCTGCCGCTACCTGGTCGGCTGCGACGGCGGCCGCAGCACCGTGCGCAAGCTGCTGGACGTGCCCTTCGAAGGCGAGGACGGCGCCGGCTACGGCGTGGTGGCCGATGTCGTCGTAGATCGGATCCCCGACCGCGCCACCGGCACGTGGACGTCGATGCGCGGAATGGTCCAGTCCGCCGGCCCGACGGGGTTCTGCGGCCTCATCCCGCTCTCCGAGCCGCTCCTGTACCGCCTGACCTTCGGCGACCGCGCGCAGCGACCCGCGACGTTCGGCTCACCGGTCACCGAGGCCGAGGTCCGCACGGCGTTCGCGGCGACCTACGGCCCGGCGGTGATCAAGGAAATCCGCTGGCTGTCCCGCTTCTCCGACGCGTCCTGCCTGGCGGCACAGTATCGAGTCGGCCGCGTTCTGCTGGCCGGCGACGCCGCCCACATCCACTTCCCCGCCGGCGGCCAGGGCCTCAACCTGGGCGTCCAGGACGCCGCCAACCTGGGCTGGAAGCTCGGCGCGGCCCTCAACGGCTTCGCCGACGTGCTCGACACGTATGAAACCGAACGCCGCGCCGTCGGCGCCGCCGTGCTCGACAACGTCGCGGCCCAGAACGGCCTCATCCCGCAGAGCCGTTCCAGCCGCGCTTTGCGCGCGCTCTTCACGACGCTCGCCGACCTGCCCGAGGTGTCCCACCACCTGTCCGGCCTGGTCTCCGGCCTCGCCGTCCGCTACCCCGCGCCCACGGACGCCCACCCCCTCACCGGCACCCGCCTCCCCGACTTCCGCCTCCCCGACGGCTCCTGGGCCAGCACCCTCTTCCACACGGGCCACCACGTCCTGCTCACCACCCCGGGCGCCGATCTGTCGGCCCTGCCGCGCGTTCCGGGCCCACTGTCCACAACGGACCTCCCGGCCCTGCCGTTCGCCCCCGCCGCCCTGATCCGCCCCGACGGCTACTTCGCCTGGCTGCCCCTCACCTGACGGCGACCGACAGACTTCGCGTGTCCACCGTCCCCGCCCACTCCGGCTCCCCGGCCAGCCGCAGCTGCGGCACCCCGGCTCGCCAACTCCCGCAACCCGCGCGAGCGGCAACTTCGCCGCCGTCCTCGCCCGCCGACGACCCCGCCGCCCGGCTGCCCTTCACCTGACGGCCCCGGCAGACTTCGCGTGATCACCGTCCCCGCCCACGCTGGTTCGCCGGCCGGCCGCAGCTCCGGCGCCCCGACTCGCGAGCTCCCGCAACACCATCTGCGCAAGCGGCTACGTCGTTGCCATCCTCGCCCGCCCGACAACCCCGCCGCTCGGCTGCCTTTCACCTGACGGCTCGGCAGACTTCGTAGGCCGCGCAACGTCACCGCCCGCGCGACGACCCGCCGCCAACCACAGACGGGGCGAAGCTCGCGAGCTCCCGCAACCCCATCCACGCGAGCGGCTAGGTCGCCCCGTCCTCGCCCGCCCCGGCGACCCTTCCGCCTGGCCGCGGGTCACCTGACCACGACCGATAACGTCCGCAGCCCGCGCAACGTCATCGTCTTCGCCCACTCCGGCTCCCCGACCAGCCGAGGCTCGCCAACTCCCGCAACCCCATCTGCACGAGCAGCTACGTTGCCGCCACCCTCACCCGCCCCGACGCCCCGCCTCCTGGCCGCCCGTCACCTCACGGCGACCGGCAACGTCCGCAGCCCGCGCAGTGTCACCGTCTCCGCCCACTCCGGCTCCCCCGCCGGCCGCAGCGTCGGCGCCCGGCGCGCGAGCTCCCGCAACACCGTGCGTCCCTGCAGTCGCGCCAGGGGAGCGCCCAGGCAGAAGTGGATCCCGCGTCCGAAGGCCAGGTGCCGGCCCGGCGCGCGGGTGATGTCGAACCGGTCCGGCTCGTCGCACACCCGCGGATCGCGGTTCGCCGCGCCGACCAACACCAGCACCGTCGTGCCCGCGGCGAGCTCGACGCCGCCCAGCGTCGTGTCGGTCAGGACCGTCCGCGTCGTCAGCTGGATCGGCGAGTCGTACCGCAGAACCTCCTCGACGGCCCCCTCGGCCAACGCCGCGTCACGCGCCAAAGCCCGGTACTGCTCTGGGTTCCGCAGCAACGCCAACACCCCGTTGCCGATCAAGTTCGTCGTCGTCTCGTGCCCCGCCACGAGCAACAACGTCAACGTGACCAGCAACTCCCCCTCACTGAGCCGCTCCCCCTCATCCGCCACGGCAACGAGCGCCGACAACAGGTCGTCCCCCGGAGCCCTTCGCCGCTCAGCCGCCAGCTCCCTGAAGTACCCCACGAACTCCCGCCGCGCCCCCGCCGCCGCCTCCGCAACCCCGGGCCCCAGTAGAAACCCGGGCTCTGCGGCCCGCGCCATCGCCCCCGACCACGCCCCGAACCGCTCCCGGTCCCCGACCGGCACCCCCAGCAGCTCCGCGATCACCGTCACCGGCAACGGCACCGCCAGCTCCGCCATCAGATCACCCTCGCCGGCCGCCACCACCCGCCCGACGAACTCCCCCACCAACTCCTCCACGCGCGGCACCAGCGCCTCCACCGTCCGCGCCGTGAACGCCTTGCCCACCAACCCGCGCAACCGCGTGTGATCCGGCGGATTCAAGAACGCGAACGCCCGCACCACTTGCCCGTCCCCGTCCACCGGCAGATCCGCGTCCCCACCGCCCACCACCTCGGGCTCCGGGTGCCCGAACTCCGCCCCCGTCACCACGCGCTCGGCCTCCCCGAACCCGAGCACCACCACAACCCCGTCCCCCACCCGCACCACCGGCGCCCTCCGCCGCCATTCCCCATACGCCCCATACGGATCGACCCCCCTCGCCGCCCCGACCAACTCCCCCAACCCCAGCCCCACCGACCCCACACCTTCACCCATCCCCGCACCCTATTCCGCCCGCCACAGCGCCCCTCGCTCCCCGCAAGGGCCCGGACCGACGACGCGAGGAAAGCCGAGAACCCGGCCCCCGCCAAAGGATCGCGGCGCAGAAAGCGCCTGGTGGGTTGCCCGGGCGAAGGACGTAGTTCCAGCGACTAAGGAGAGGCCGTACCGACGGGTCGGTGCATCGCGACGTGCGGGGGAGCACAACGTTCGCTCGAGCGAGCTACAAACCCCCAGCACCCAACATCCCTAAGCCACCTCACCGATGAGCCCAAGAACCGCCGCGCCACCCACCGATCACGCCGAACGACTCACCGGGAATCCGAAGGCGCACAGCCCCCTCACCAACGGCCACCTCCCCACCCAACGCAACTCACCTGGGGGGTCCAGGGGGGCGAAGCCCTCCCTGGCGGGGGCCCGGGGGTCCGACCCCCGAAGAACATGCGAAAGAGGCCCGGCTTGCGCAATCCGCAAGCACGGGCCTCCTACCTCTGTAGCGGGGACAGGATTTGAACCTGCGACCTCTGGGTTATGAGCCCAGCGAGCTACCGAGCTGCTCCACCCCGCGTCGTGACACCTACCTTACGCCTGGGTTTCGGCCAGGTGCAAAGCAGGTGCCACTACCGTGCGCGAGGTCACCCGCCGGGTTGCTGCGGGGCGCCGCTGCCGGAGGGCGGGGTGGCGTTTTTGGCGTTCTCGTAGGCCTTCGCCGCGGTGTCGAGGGCCTGGAGTGCCGCGCCTTGGTCGGCGAAGTTGCCCGACTGCTGGGCGGCCTTCAGCCTCCCCAGTGCCGACTGGATGTCGGTCACCGCCTTGTCGAGGGCCGGGTTCGAGCCGCCCGAGTTGGCCGGCGGGGTGGTCGGCGTGGTCGGCGACGTGGGTGTCGACGGTGAGTTCGGCGGGGTCGACGAGGACGGTGGTGCCCCTTCGACCGGCGTGGTCGCCGCCGCGCCGGTGCCCTTGCCGAACACCTGGTCCAGTGCCTCGTTCAACGTCGGCGCGTAGCCGACCTTCGAGCCGAACGACACCAGCACGCGGGCCAGCTGCGGGTAGCTCAGCTGGTTGCGCTGTCTGATGTACACCGGTTCGACGTAGAGGAACCCGTTGGCGACCGGCAGCGTGATCATGTTGCCGTAGATGGGGATCACGTTGGGGTTGTTGAGCAGTGTCCGGTCCGAAGCGACCTGTGGATCACTTTGGAACTTGTTCTGCACCTGCACCGGCCCGTCGACTTGATTCGCGCCGGTGACCGTGGGTAGTCGGAGCACGCGGATCGTTCCGTAGTCCTGGGGATCGGACGACACCGACATCCACGACGCGAGGTATTGCCGTTGCAGACCGGTGAGCCCGCTCGTCAGCTGGAACGTCGGCGTGCCTTCGCCCGCCGCGTCGGCGAGGACGTAGTAACCCGGTTGGTTCGCGACGTTGGCCGCCGCTGTGGTCGCGCTGCCGTCTTCCGTCGGGTCCTGCGGGACGCTCCAGAACGACTGCTGCGCGTAGAACTGCTGCGGGTTGTCCACGTGGTACCGGGCGAGCAGCTCACGCTGGACCTTGAAGAGATCTTCGGGGTAACGGAAGTGCGCGCGCAGGTCCGGCGGGATCTCGGCGCTCGGCTTCACGAGGCCCGGGAACACCTTCTCCCACGCGTCGAGCACGGGTTCCTTGTCGTCGATCGAGTACAGGGTGACCGTGCCGTCGAACGCGTCGACGGTCGCCTTCACCGAGTTGCGGATGTAGTTGATCGAGTTGTTGGCCTGGCGCGTGACGCCGTTGAGCGAGTCGTTGGTGGCATCGCCGAGCTGGGTCTGCTGGGAGTACGGGTAGTTGTTGAGCGTGGTGTACCCGTCGACGATCCACACGATCTTGCCGTTGACGACCGCCGGGTACGGGTCGCCGTCGAGCGTCAGCCACGGCGCGACCTTGCTGACGCGGTCGCGCGGGGTGCGGTTGTACATGATCTTCGAGCCGTCGCCGATGGCGTCGGAGAAGAGGATGTTGCGCTCGCCGTAGTTGGCCGCGAAGGCGAGCCGATTGAACCAGTTGTCGAGCGGAACGCCGCCGGTGCCGTTGTAGTAGTAGTTCTTCTGGTCCGGGGAGTCGGACTCGCCCGGGGCCTTGCCGGGGGTGCCGCCGACGATCGCGTAGTCGTTCTGGTCGGCCAGCTCGCCGTAGTAGATGCGCGGCTGGTCGACCTTGATGCCGGGCTTGCCGCCGACCGAGCCGGCGCCGGTGGGGTTCTTCGTGTCGCTGGTGCCGATGAGCGGGTAGCCGGCGCTGCTCGTGTCGGACACGTCCGTGACGGCGCGGTTGATCGTGTTGGCCGGCGCGGCGACGAAACCGTTGCCGTGGGTGTAGACGAGGTGCTTGGTGATCCAGTTGGTCTGGTTGCCCGTGAGCCCGTCGGTCTTGATCTCCTTGGCGGCCACGATGTAGTCCTGCGTGGAGCCGCCGACGGTGTAGCGGTCGATGTCGAGCTTCGCCGGGAAGCCGTAGTAGTTCTGGCCGCCGGCGAGCTGGGTGTAGGTGTCGGACAGCACGTTCGGGTCGAGCAGGCGGATGTTGGACACCGTGCCCGCGTCGGCCTTCACCTGGTCCTGGCTCGCCTGGTTGCTGCCTTGGTAGTCCTCGTACTTCACGTTCTGCAGCCCGAACGCCGCGCGCGTCGCGTCCATGTTGCGCTGGATCGACGTGGCTTCCTTGTCGTTCGCGTTCGGCTTCACCGAGAACTGGTCGAGGATCGCGGGCCACGCGACGCCCACCAGAACGCCCGACAGGATCAGCAGCACGAGCGCGATCGCCGGCAGCTGCAGGTTGCGCAGGAACGCTCCGGCGAAGAACGCGATCGCGCAGATCACCGAGATGCACAACAGGATCAGCTTCGCCGGCAGCACCGCGTTGAGGTCGGTGTAGGTGGCGCCGTTGAACAGCGGCATGTCGCGATCGGACAGAAGCAGGTTGTACCGGTCGAAGAAGTACTCGACCGCCTTCAGCAGCACGAAGAGGCCGACGGTGATGGCGAGCTGCGCGCGCGTCGGGCCCGCCAGCTGGCCGCCGCGGCCGGCGAGGCGGATGCCGCCGAAGATGTAGTGGGCGATCAGCGCGCCGAAGAACGAGATCACGACCGTGACGAACAGCCAGCCGAGCAGCCAGTTCACGAACGGCAGGGTGAACGCGTAGAAGCCGATGTCGAGCCCGAACTGCGGGTCTTTCTGGCCGAACGACGTGCCGTTGAGGAACAGCTGGATCGTCTGCCAGTCGCCCATCGCGGACGCGCCGGCGATGAGACCCGTGATCAGCGGGATGCCGATCCCGAACAGCCGGATGCGGCTCACGATCATCGAGCGGTAGCGCGAGAGCGGGTCGTCGCTGCCCGAGACGGGCACGAACACCGGACGCGTGCGGTAGGCGATGGTGAGGCTGATCGCGAGCGAACCGCCCACGAGCAACCCGACGGCCACGAAGAGGACTATCCGCGTGAGGATTTCCGTGGTGAACACCGAGCGCGCGTGCACCTCGCCGAACCACAGCCAGTCGACGTAGGTGTCCAGCAGCCTGACACCCAGCAGCAGCGCCAGCACGATCACCGCGGCGATGATGAGGAGGATCCGGCTGCGGCGGGACAGCTTCAGGCTCACGGGGGGCCGAGTCGCCACGGCAACGCTCCTGTCTTCGTGAACACGTTCGCGGGGACAGCTGCGTCCCCTGACGGTCTAACTCTACGGATGGGTTCCCGAGTTCCCGGGACCGCCCGAATCGGACGTCGCACGACGGCGCGGGGACCGGCCTGCGACGATGTCGCCATGCAGCCGAGTGAGCCGCCCGCCGCCAACCCCGTCGCCGGCCTGGCCCGGGAAGTCGAAGAGTTCGTCGCGTCCGGGGGCTGGGACCAGCCGCCGCAGCTGTTCGCGCTGGTGCCCACCGCGGCACTGCTCGACGAGCAGCCCGAGCTGGCGGGCCAGCTCGACCGCGCGAACCCGCTGACGCCCGTCGCGCAAGAAGCGTTGCCGGAAGGTGACCTCGCCGAGTCGCTCGGCCGGATCGCGTGGCCCGAGATCGTGGTGGGCTGCGCGCTCGCGCAGGAGATCATCGTGCTGCCGCCCGACGTCGAGGCGGAGCTCGAAGGCGTCGCGGAGGCCGACGCCGAGCGCCTGCGCCGCGCGGCCGCCGACCACCCGCGGCGCACGGAGGCGCGGCTCGTGGCGGCGGTGCTGCGTGAGGGCGACGTCGCCTGCGTGATGCGGCTGCGCGGGACGCGGCCCGACGCTTCTTCGACCGAAGTGGACGCCGTCGACGAGATCGTGGAGAGCCCCGACCTCGCGCCGAACCTGCTCGACGCGTTGAAGACGACTTTCCTGCCCTGAATCCTGCCCTGAGCCCCGTCGAGCCGGGGGCCTCCGCGTGGGGGCCTCCGGGTCAGGACGGGTACTGGCACTTCTTTCTTCCTCAGCAGTGCGCCGTGGGCCGGCCGGCCTTGAGGTTCTGGAGCTGGGTGAGCGCGTCGTCCAGAGTGGACACCTTGATCAGGTTGAGCCCGTCCGGCACGGCCGACTTCGCCTCGGCGCAGTTGTGCTCCGGCACGAGGAAGTCGGTGGCGCCGGCCTCGCGCGCGCCCACGACCTTGAACGAGATGCCGCCGATCGGGCCGACCTCGCCCGTCTCGGTGATCTCGCCGGTGCCCGCGATGTGCCGGCCGTTCGCGAGGTTGCTGTCCGGCTTCCCGGGCGGGGTGAGGCGGTCGATGATCGCCAGCGTGAACATCAGGCCGGCCGAGGGACCGCCGACGTCCTGCAGCGAGATGTTGACGTTGAACGGCGCGGTCGCGTGGTCGACGGCGGTGAGGCCCATGAAGCCCTGCGTGCGGTCGTCGCGCTTCGCGAGCGTGATCGGCACGGTGCGTTCGGGCTGGCCGTCGGCCTGGAAGGTGATCTGCACGGTCTGGCCGGGCTTGGTGTTGGTGAGGGCCTTGGCGACGTCGGCGGCTTCGGTGACCTTCGTGCCGTTGACGGTGACCAGCTTGTCGCCGGGTGCGAGCACGTGGTCTGCGGGGCTGCCGGACACGATCTCCTTGGCGAGCACCTCCACGGGGTAGCCGAGGTGGCGCAGAGCGGCGACCTGGGCGTTGGTCTGGGAGTCCTGAAGCTGCTGGATGTTCTCCTGCTTGACCTGCTCGTTGGTCTCGCCGGGGCGGTAGTACTCCTCGCGCGGCGCGAGCGCGTAGCGGCCGCTGGCCCAGAGGCCGAGCGCGGTGAAGAGGTTGATCCCGTCGTTGAGCGACACGGTGGTCATGCGCAGCTCGCCGTTGGTCTGGTACGTCTCGTGGCCCTTGACCTGGACGACCTCGTTGCCCGCGGCGTCGCGACCGAGCGTGTCGTACGTCGGGCCCGGACTGATGGCCACGTACGGCACCTGGACCAGGAAACCGGCTACGACGAACACCAGGAACAGCGCGCCGCTGACCAGCAGGGTCCAGCCGCGGCGCGTCAGGCGGCGCTCGTCGCGCGCCGGTTCCCTCGACGGCTCGGTCCGGCTGTTCGCGGTCGCGGTCTCCTCGTCGGGTTTGGTCACGAGCGACAGCGTACGGTGACCGTGTTCGCTTCCCGGTGAAGGCCATGGTTGACGCGCTGGGAGAGGCCCTACCCGCGTACGGTGGACGTATGAGCAAACCCCCGTTCGGTTTCGGACCGCCCGATCCCGACAGACGAGGCGACGGTGACCCCTCGGAGCAGCCGTCCGGCGCAGAGGCGTTCAACCAGCTCGGGCAGATGCTGAGCCAGCTGGGCCAGATGCTCAGCCAGGCCGGCTCGTCGAGCGGGCCGGTGAACTACGACCTGGCGAAGCAGATCGCGCTCCAGAACCTCAGCGGCAGCGACGACGGCAAGATTGGCTTCGCGTCGTCCACCGGCGACTCGTCCACCGCCGTGCGCGACGCCGCGCACCTGGCGGAGCTGTGGCTCGACGCGGCGACGATCCTGCCCGCGGGCGCGAACACCACGGTCGCGTGGTCCGCGCGCACGTGGGTAGAGAAGACGCTGCCCACGTGGCAGCGGCTCTGCGACCCGGTCGCGCAGCAGGTTTCCGGCGCGTGGATGCAGGCGCTGCCCGAGGAGGCCAAGCAGGCCGCCGGGCCGCTGCTGTCCATGATGGGGCAGATGGGCGGGATGGCCTTCGGCTCCCAGCTCGGCAACGCGCTCGCGCAGCTGGCCCAGGAGGTGCTGACGTCCACGGAGGTCGGCCTGCCGCTGGGCCCGCCCAACACGTCGGCGCTGCTGCCCGCGAACATCGAGAAGTTCACCGAGGGGCTCGAGGTCCCCAGCAGCGAGGTGCTCGTGTTCCTCGCCGCGCGCGAGGCCGCGCACCAGCGCCTGTTCGCCCACGTGCCGTGGTTGCGGCAGCGGCTGCTGGCGACCGTGGAGGAGTTCGCCCGCGGGATCACGGTCGACACGTCCGCGCTGGAGTCGCTGGCCGGCCAGATCGACCCGTCGAACCCGGCGAGCATCGAAGAGGCCATGTCGTCCGGCTTGCTGGAGCCGAAGACCACGCCCGAGCAGCAGTCGGCGCTGAAGCGGCTCGAAACCCTGCTCGCCCTGGTCGAGGGCTGGGTCGACGTCGTGGTCGCCGAAGCCATCGGCGACCGCCTGCCGGGCGCCGACGCGCTGCGCGAGACGCTCCGCCGCCGCCGCGCCACGGGCGGCCCCGCCGAGCAGACCTTCGCGACCCTCGTGGGCCTCGAGCTGCGCCCCCGCCGCATGCGCGCCGCGTCCTCCCTGTGGAAACTCGTGGGCGACCGCCACGGCACCGACAAACGCGACAGCCTCTGGTCCCACCCGGACCTCATGCCGACCGCCGAGGACCTCGACGAGCCCCTGGACTTCGCCGACCGCCTCGGCGACACCCCAGTCCTCGGCGACGACTTCGATCCGATCGCGGAGCTGGAGAAAACGGAAAAACGCGAGGCGGCTGAGTCTGGCTCTGGTTCTGACGCGGCTTCCGCCTCGGATGCGAAGCCGGACTCCGACCCTTCAGACCAGGACAAGGGCGACAACCCGACCTCCTGATCCCCTTTGGTCCAGCCCGGTCCTCCGCCGCCTTCGCGACGGAGGACCGGGCTGCTTTCGGGGCTCTCAACAATTCGGCGTGCCGACCTTTCAAGCCAAGGCAGCCACCGACGTTGAGCACCGGCTGTTCGGCCTGGAATCGCTCATCCCCCAGGGACAGCCAGGCCGCCACGAACCGGTTCCAACTCGCCAAGCTCGGCACTGGCACACCGGCAGTCCAGCACCGAGACGACCGCTGGTTGAAGCCGCCGCGAGCCGGTGGGCGGCCAGGCCCCACTCCCGCGAGCCGGCCAAGTCGTGCCGTGCGCGACCTCGCGACCCCTTCACCTCACGCGCGAGCCGCAGTCTCCGCCCCGCGAACAGGACTGGCCCAGTCCACGGCAATCGCGCCGACCTGTCCCCAAGCCGGCGGCCTCCCAGCTTCCCCTCCGGCGAGCCGGCCAAGTCGTGCCGTGCGCGACCTCGCGACCCCTTCACCTCACGCGCGAGCCGCAGTCTCCGCCCACGAACAGGACTGGCTCAGCCTGCCGCAATCGCGCCGACCTGCCTCCCAGCCGGCGGCCTCCCAGCTTCCCCTCCTGCAAGCCGGCCAAGTCGTGCCGTGCGCGACCTCGCGGCCCCTTCACCTCACGCGCGAGCCGCAGTCTCCGCCCCGCGAACAGGACTGGCCCAGTCCGCGGCAATCGCGCCGACCTGTCCCCAAGCCGCGGACTTACCACCTGCGCGAATGCGCGGGCCACGGCTCCTTGGCCTCGAGCAAAACCGCCTTCAACCCCTCACACGCGACCAGCTCAGTCGTCCTCCTCCTCCGAAATCCCCCACCCAGCCGCCGCCGACAGGCCCTCCAGGTACCCGATCGCGCGTTCCGTCTTCGGGTACCGGTTGACCAGCGTCCAGAACGCCGCGTCGTGCCCGGGTTCGCGCAGGTGGGCGAGCTCGTGGACCAGCACGTAGTCCAGGACCCACTGCGGCACGCGCCGCAGGCGGTCGCTGACGCGGATGGTCGCGTCGACGGGCGTGCAGGAGGCCCAGCGGGTGCGCATGGGCGGCACCCAGCGCACGCTCGCGGGTATCGCCCGTGGATCGACGTACTTCGCCGCCAGCACGGCGCAGCGTGCCAGCAGCGCGTCGTCGGAGGACTTCGGCGACGCGGGTTTGCGCGGTTCGGTGCGCTGCAGCTTGCGCTCCATCTCCGCGACCCAGTGCCTTTCTTCCGCGCGGGTCATCCGTGCCGGGATGAGCACCACGAGGGTGTCGTCTTTCCAGTACGCGGTGACCGTCCGGTGCCGGCGCGCGCTGCGCCGCACCTCGACCTTGTGTTCAGGAGTGTCCGACGGGGGGTTCGTTCCGCCCCGGCCCCGCAGTGAGGGCATCCGTGCTTCGACCACCCGACAACGGTAAGGCCACCGACCGACAACTTGGGAGCGTCGAAAGGTCACAGCCCCGAGTTGTCCACAACTCGCCTTGCCTGTGGATAACTCACCTCTGAGCGCCGATCGGCCGCCGCCGAGGTGTCAAGCTGATCATCATGAGCCTGTCCACAGTTCCGCCGCCGAACGTCCTCCTCCCCGCCTACCCGACGCTGCTCAAGGGCCTCCACGTGCTCGAACGCGGCAACGACGAAGTCCAGATCGGCCTCGACCCGCGCCACGGCGTGGTGGCCACCGGGCTGGCGCCGAGCGTCGTCGCGCTCGTGCGCCGGCTCGACGGCAGCCGCCGCCTCGACGCGGTGCTCGCCGAGAGCGAACACCGCGACCAGCTGCGGCTTCTGCTCAAACAGCTCACCGCGCTGGGCCTGGTCACCGAAGCACCCAGCCCCGCCTCCAAGCGCGTCGAGACCGGCTTCTGGTCCCTGCGCGCCCGGCACCACCAGACCGCGCTCACCGAGCGAAGACGCCAGAGCCTGGTGGCCGTCCGGGGCGACGGCAGGATCGCCGTGGCCGTCGCCGTGCTGCTGGCCAACGCCGGGGTCGGGCACGTCGACGTCCGCGCCGGCGGCGTCGTCACCGAGGCCGACCTCGGTTCGGGCTTCACCGCCGCCGAGCTGGGTCTTTCACGCCGCAAAGCCACCCAGAACGTGCTGGCCCGCGTCGCGCCCGAGGTGAGCACCGCCCGCAATCTGCAGCGCTCGCCCGACGTCGTGGTGCTCACGGACGCCGTCGTGCCCGCCCCGGAGCTGGTGGCGGAGCTGGTCGAAGACGGCGTCACCCACCTGCCGGCCCGCGTCCGCGACGGCACGATCCTCGTCGGCCCGCTCGTCGTGCCGGGCCGAAGCACATGTCTGCGCTGCTGCGACCTGAGCAAGACCGACCTCGACGACTCGTGGCCCCGCGTCGCGACCCAGCTCGTCGACGTCGACCAGCGGCCCGATCTCGCGTCCGTCCAGGCGTGCGCGTCGCTGGCCGTCGCGCAGGCGCTGCGCGTGCTGTCGCCGAGCGCCGAGCCACCGCCGACGTGGAACAGCACCCTGGAGCTCGATCCGTTCGAAGGCCACCTGCGCCACCGCTACTGGGAACCGCACCCGGACTGCGATTGCGGAGCGCCCGAAGCGCCACCGGAGACGTAGCCCACACCCCCTGGCAGGCTGCGGCCACCAAGGTCACCAAGGCAGAATCGGAGGGTGACCGACTCCGCAGACCGCGAATCCGCAATGCCGCGCCGAGGTGCGGCGCGCACCGCGAAACTCGCCAGCATTCCCCTCGGGATAGCCGGCCGGGCCGTCGGCGGATGGGGCAAGCGCCTCGCGGGCCAGAGCGCGGAACAGGTGAGCGCGACGCTGTCGGCGAAGGCCGCGGAGCAGCTGTTCGAGGTGCTGGGGACGCTCAAGGGCGGCGCGATGAAGTTCGGCCAGGCCCTGAGCGTCTTCGAGGCCGCGGTACCCGACGACATGGCCAAGCCGTACCGCGAAGCGCTGACCAAGCTGCAGTCCGCCGCGCCGCCGATGTCGGCGCAACAGACGCGGCGGGTCCTGGCGCAGCAGCTCGGCCGTTCGTGGGAGGGGCGGTTCAAGCACTTCGACGACGTCCCGGCGGCGTCGGCCAGTATCGGCCAGGTCCACCGCGCCACCTGGCACGACGGGCGCGAGGTCGCCGTGAAGGTCCAGTACCCGGGGGCCGACGAGGCGCTGCGCAGCGACCTGCGCCAGTTGCAGCGCTTCAGCCGGCTGTTCCAGGCGTTCGTGCCCGGCACGGACGTGAAGCCGTTGATGGCGGAGCTCGCCGACCGCATGGACGAGGAGCTCGACTACCTCAACGAGGCCGACAACCAGCGCGCGTTCGTGAAGGCGTTCGAGGGCGATCCCGCGTTCCTCATCCCGCGCGTGGTGGCGAGCGCGCCGAAGGTCGTGGTGACCGAGTGGGTCACGGGCACGCCGTTGTCCAAGGTCATCGCCGGCGGCGACCAGGAGACGCGCGACCTCGCGGGCCGGCTGCTGATGGAGTTCCACTACTCGTCGCCGGCGCGAGCGCACCTGCTGCACTCCGACCCTCACCCCGGCAACTTCATGGTCACCGACGACGGCCGCCTGTGCGTGCTCGACTTCGGCGGCGTCGCGAAGCTGCCCAACGGCATCCCGCGCCACCTGGGCGAGATGACGCGCCTGGCCCTCGACGGCGAGTCCGACGACCTCATGCGGCTCCTGCGCGAGAACGGCTTCGTCCGCACCGACTCCGACCTGGCCGCCGACGAGGTGCTCGCGTACCTCGCGCCGTTCACGGAACCGCTGGCCACGCCGACGTTCCACTTCACGCGCCGCTGGATGCAACGCCAGGCCGGGCGCGTCGGCGACACCCGCGGCAGCGACTTCCGCGTCGGCCGGTCGCTGAACCTGCCGCCGGAGTACCTGATGATCCACCGCGTCACCGCGGGGTCCACGGGCATTCTCTGCCAGCTCGACGCGGTGGTCCCGGCGCGCGGCATCGTGGAGCGGTGGCAGCCCGGTTTCGCTCGCTGAGTTGTCCACAGGCCCGGCGGTGCCACAGACCTGATTCGCGGAGTTATCCACAGATCCGGGAAGCCGGTTCCACTCGGATGGCCGAGCGGTCATCCTCGAATCATGACGACTACCGCAAGCATCCGGGACGTGGCTCACCGTGACTCCACGTCGGTCGGCGTGATCGACCTCAAGAAACTGCGCAGCGCCGGAATCTCGAACCGAAGAGCCGCCAGGATGGCGCGGCCGGGCGGGCCGTGGCGCCGCGTGTACCCCGGCGTGTTCGTGATCCAGGACAAACCGCCGTCCCGATTACAGCTGCTGCACGCCACCATCGCGCGCTACGGCCCCGACGCCATCATCACGGGCACCGACGCGCTGCGCGCCCACGGCGTCGCCCACCCGCTCACGGACGAGATCCACCTGCTCCTGCCGCACTACCGTCGCCCGGCCTCCGAACCCGGCGTGCTGACCTACCGCACCGCCCGCATGCCCGAACCCGTGATCATCGACGGTCTCCCCTACGCCGGCGGCCCGCGCGCCGCCCTGGACCTGGCGCGCCGAGCGGTCAACCCGAAGGCCGTCGAACGCCTGACGACGCTCCCGCTGTTCTGGGGCCTGTGCGACCGCGCCGAACTCCTGGCCGAACTCGACGCCGGCAATCAACGCGGCTCATCGGCGGTCCGCGCCGTACTGCGCGCGATGGACGACCGCGAAACCTTCACCCACGGCCAGGCCCTCCGCCTCCTCCGCGACGCTCCCCTGCCGTCCCCCCAGTGGAACGTCACGGTCTGCGACCTGCGCGGCCGCCGCCTCGGCATCGCCGACGCCTGGTGGGACCAGGTCGGCCTCGCCTGGCGCTACCGCACCGCCGCCGGCCCCACCGACTTCAGCCACTTGGCGCTCACCGCCACCGGCACCGTCCTCGTGCGCTGCACACCCCGCCAACTCAACGACATCCCGGCCGACGTCACGGACGAACTGGTCCGCGCCTACACCCAGGCCGCCCGCACACCCCGCCCGAAGGTCCGCGCGCTCCACCGCCGGGACACCGCCGCATGACGCCGGGGTGAGCACCCGGCCGGGCTGCTGGTCGACTGGTTGGCCCGTCCGGTCATTGCCTGAGGTTCACACGGAGCGAGGGCCGTGCCGAGCCTCTCGGCAACGCCGGGCGGGCCGCCCGAACACCGCCCGCCCACCGCGGCCCGCCGGCCGTCCTGGAAAGTCCAGGGAAACGGCGGCGCCGGACGCCTCCAGACGGGCTGGCGAGCGCAGACCGTGACGGCGAAAGCACTGAGCCGTTCCATCCGCGATGTGGGTTGGGCAGCGCCCCGCCCGCACCCGACTCTGGTTGGGGCCGGCGGCGATCACGGGTCGCACGACACGTGCTCACGAAGGCGAACCTGCCGGGGCGCCTCCGCCCGCGATGCGAGCTGGAGTGGCGGTGTAATCGCACCAAACAGCAGTGGGGGCCGGTAGGCGATCGTGGGCTGTACGGCACACATGCTCACGAAGGCGAGCTAGCAAGCCCGCCTCCACCCGCGATGCGAGCTGCAGTGGCGGTGCAACCGCACCAAACAGCAGTGAGGCCAGTAGGCGACCGTCGGCCGTACGGCACGTGCTCACGAAGGCGAGCTAGCCAACCCGCCCCACCCATGATGCGAGCTGCAGTCGCGGCGCAACCGCACCAGGCAGCAATGCGGATCGGCAGGCGATCACGGGCCCAACGGCCCGTGATCGCAGCAGCGAACCTGCCAGCCCGCCTCCACCCACGATGCGAGTCGGAGTGACCGGTGCAACCGCACCAGACAGCAGTGCGGATCGGCAGCCGATCAGCGGGCCGAACGGCCCGCGATCACGGCAGCGAACCTGCCAACCCGCCTCCACCTGCGATGCGAGTCGGAGACGCGGCGCAACTGCACCGGACGGTCGCGTGGGCCGCCGTGAGCGCGGGTCAAAGGGCCTGCGCTCGCGGCGGAGAAGCTGTCGGCCCAGCACCGCCCGCGGTGCCCAGCCGGATCGGAGCGCTGCGGACTCGTTGGGTTGCTAGCCGACGTGATCGGCCTGTGGCAGGTCGAGTGCCTCGGGTGCGCGGCGGCGAGCCCGTCGGGAAAGTCCAGGCGAGGGCGCAGGGAGCGAGCGACCGATCCGGTTGGCGGTCGCCCTGTCAACCAGCGAAGGGAAGGTGAGAGTCGCCTGAGGGGTCACCAGTACTCGTCGGGGAGTTTGGCTTCGATGTCGCGGACGTGGTCGCGGGCGCAGGTCGCGCAGAGCCATTGGGAGCGGCCGTTGTCCTTGGTGGAGACCCAGGACAGGGCGGCGAGCGGGTCGGGCTCCGCGGAGCGGGCGCGGCCGCAACGGGAGCACGTGGGATCCGAGGCGGTCACGGGCGACGTCCACAGTGGACGGTCTTCGCGCCGGTGAGGTAGAGGTCGTGGCGGGTGGCGAGGTGGTGGGGGCTGTTGGGGTCGAGGAGAGAGGTGAGGGTTTCGCGGTCGTCCGGGGTGAGGTGCTCGCCGCCGAACTCGAGGATGCGGGCGACGCGGTGGACGACGTAGTCCGCGAGCATCGCGGGGCCCGGAGCGGGGTGGTGCACGAGCGCGCCGAAGGAGTCGACTTCGGTGAGCCCGGCGCGCTCCAGCGCGACGGACCAGCCGTAGGGCATCGCGACGGCACCCTCGATGCCCTCGCGCATGCCGATGAACCACTCGGCCTGCGCGGCCAGCAGCCGGTCCTCGAGTCCGGGCCTGCCGACGCCCAAGTCCCAAGGCAGGCAACGGAAATCGAGCCCACCCTCCGCCAGCGCGACCAGCCCGCCCGCCTTCGCGACCGCCGCGACGGTCCCCACGGCTCCCTGCTGGTCCGGCAAGTGATGCACCACGCGCGACGCCCACACCAAATCCGCCGCCGGCAACTCCCCCGGCAGCCCGGCGTCCGCGAGGTCGCCCCGCACCGCCCGCACCTCGACGGCACCGGTCGGCGCACTCGTCTGGCCGCCCTCCGCACGATCGCTCGCGGCCGGCCGCCCTCCGGGCGAACTGGTGCCCGCAAGGTCGCCGGGCGTGGCCTGACCATCGGCCGAGCCCGGGGCCGCAGTGGTCGAACCACCGTCGCCGCGGTCCTCCGACGCCGGCAGGCTGCCGGTCGAACCGGCGCCCCCAACGCCGCCGGGTGCGGCCTGCGCATCGCCCACGCCAGCAGAGTTCGAGGCGGTGTTGACGGCTGCCCGGACCGACTTCTCGGCTTCGGCGAGCAGCTCGGGCGTCGCGTCGACGAGGATGAGGGTGCCGCCGGCATGGGTGGTCAAGGCGCGGGCGAAGTGGGTGCTCATGCCGCCCGCGCCGCAGCCGAGGTCGACGATCGTGGGCGTCGGGGGCAGGGCGGCGACCAGCCGCCGGGCGATGGCCGAGAGGGCGTCGGCGTCGAGGGTGTCGGCCGTGCGGAGCTGAGTCAGCCGGTCGGCCCAGTCGATGTGGTCATGCGTGTGAGCGGACACGACCTCATTCAACACCCCAAGCCCCACCGGAACCGAGTCGACTAACCGGTCGCCCGCCGGCAAAGCCCGCGCGGGTCCGGCAGCACCGCGGTGATCAGGCGAGGCGCCAGTAGCCGGCCACCGGCCGGTTGCGCCAAACACCGCACAGATCGAGCGGCCGAAGCGGCAAACGTCGCTGCCGGGGCCAGATCCGGCTGGGATCCGCCACGACGACACAACCGCAGCGACAGCCACGATGTACGTCGAGACCGCCGCAGCGACGGCATCGCCGACGTCGGCGAACCCGAAACGACCCGAGGGCCGGTCACCACACGGGTGACCGGCCCTCCACGCGGACAACAAATCGAGGATTTCGAAAGCCCTAGAACCTCAGAGACTCCGGAGAGATACCAAGGACTTCAGTGGCCGGAGACTCTGCGCCACGGAGGCTAAACAGCCTCAATGAAATCGAGCCCCAAGGCCTGGGAGACATCGACCCGAGACTCTGCGCCGCGGAGGCTCGACGGCCTTAATGCCATCGAGCTCCAGCGCTTAGGAGCCTCAAGCACCCGAGACTCAACACCACAGAGGCCTAACAGCCTCAACGACATCGAGCCCCAACACCGGGGAGCCTCCGACTCAACGCCGCAGTGGCCTGACACCTTCGTGACATCGAGCCCAACACCGAGGGCATCGAGGTCCCAGCCTCAACGACGTCGAGCCCCGAGTCCTCAGAGACTTCGCAGAGATCCCAAGGAGATCAGCAGCCTGAGACTGAACGTCGCAAAGGCCAACCAACCTCAACGACGTCAAGCCTCAGACCACAAGACCTTCAGAACCTCAAAGTCCCCAAAGACAACTCAGTCCTCGAATCGCTTGGAGCGTTCCGCCGCCCAGCGGGCCACGCGGGACCACCGGCGGGCGGCTCGGGCGCGGCGCCAGGGGCGGAGCGCTTGAGTTTCTTGCTGCAGGTCCCGTATTCGGGCCCGGGACAGTTCTTCGTGAAGCAACATTTCGCTGGTCTCCTGGGTATCGAGCTGTTTCGGCAACGGGTGCGCGCGGTCGGGTTCGCGGGTGCGCGCTTCGTAGTCGCGGATGGTGATGAGTTCGACGGTCATGCGGCGGCGCTCCGGGCTGCGGCGGCGGGCTCAAGGGCGGCGTTCTTGCGCGGGCGGCCACGGGGCCGCTTGCGCGCGATGACGGCACCGCGCTCGAAGATCTCGCCACCCCAGACGCCCCACGGCTCGCGCCGCGCGAGGGCACCCGCGAGGCAGGCCTCGCGGACGGGGCAGTCGGCGCACAGGGCCTTGGCGCGCTCGAGCTCGGCGGGAGACTCGGCGAACCACAGGTCGGCGTCGCGGGAACGGCAGGGCAGGTCGAGCTCAGGGGCGGCGACCCCGTCGAGCAGGTCGCCGATACCGAGGTCGAACCCCTCGGCGAAGGCGATGGCGGACGACATTTCCGTGCTCCTTCTTGTCGTTTCGGTGGTTTTGGGACTGTCGATCGAACTGGACAACTTGTTCCTCGTGGGGTTGTGCAGCCAAAAAAACACGAAGGCCGCGGATCCGGTTACCGGTTCCGCGGCCTTCGTGAGCCTCGTGTCCTGACTAGGTCAGGAACTTCGCTCCCGTATCGACAACGGAACACGGAACTGCTTGATGGTCGGCAGATCGACGTCAACCTGCGGGTACGCGCCAACGAGGGCGGCGTTGGCCAGGGTGACCTCAACCGCGGTCCACGTACGCTCGTCATTCCGACGGACTCCGCCGAAGTGGGCGCTCGTGGACACACCGGTACCCTGGCGCGAAGCGGGGATGAGACCGCAGCCGGACAGACCGGTGCCAGGGTTCGTGAGCATCATGTTGCTGATCATTTCACCGGCACCACCTTCCGCTGTCCGGACGTTCGCCACCCGAGGCGGCGCGCGTCATATGGATCCCCAGACCGGGGGCTTCCCACCCGGGTACGAGCAGATTATTGCCCCTCGCACACCGGGGCAACTTATTTTCCCGAAAACTCTCCGAAGCTACGAAGATCGCCTCCGAGCAGCGGGTTCGCCGCACCGATCAGGGTGCGGACGCGGTCAAGACCGCATCGAGGAGCGAACCACGTCGAGCACCTCCGCGCCGAAGCGTTCGAGCTTCGTCGCACCGATGCCGGAGATCGACACGAGCGCTCCGTCGTCGGTCGGTCGCTGTTCGGCGATGGCCATCAGTGTCGCATCGGTGAACACCACGAACGCCGGCACCTTCAGCTCCCGGGAACGCTCGCCGCGCCACGTCTTCAGCTTCTCCAGCAGTCCTTCATCCACTGTGGACGGGCACTTCGAGCACCGCCCCAGCTTCACCTCGATCGTCTGCAGCAGCGGCCCGCCGCACAACCGGCAGCGTGCCACCTTCGAGCCCGGCGCCGACGCCTGCTGCGACCGCGCGACCCGGGCGGCCGGGTGGTCCTCCGGGATCAGGCCGTAGAGGAACCGGCTGCGGCGACGGTTGCGACGGCCACCCGGCGTGCGCGACAGCGACCACGAGAGTGACAGGTGTTCCCGCGCGCGGGTGACACCGACGTAGAACAGCCGCCGTTCCTCCTCGATCGCGGCCTCGTCGTCGCCCGCATGGAGGATCGGCATGGTGCCCTCGGACAGGCCGACGAGGAACACCGCGTCCCACTCCAGGCCCTTTGCCGCGTGCAGCGACGCGAGCGTGACGCCCTCGACCGTCGGCGGGTGCTGCGCCGCCGCGCGCTGCTCCAGCTCCGCGACGAACCGCGGCAGGTCGGCGTCGGCGACGCTCGCCGCAAGCTCCTCGGCCAGCTCCACCAGCGCGAGCAGCGCGTCCCACCGCTCCTTCGCCGCGCCACCGGCCGGCGGCTGCTCGGTGAGGCCGACGCGCGCGAGCACCGACCGCACCGCCCTCACCAGGTCGAGCGAGGTCGGATCGGCCGACGCCACCCGAAGCGCCGACATCGCCTGCCGCACCTCGGTGCGCGCGAAGAACCGCTCGCCACCGCGCACGAGGTACGGGATGCCGGCCTCGGACAGCGCCTGCTCGTACGCCTCCGACTGCGCGTTCACGCGGAACAGCACCGCGATCTCACTGGCCGACACTCCCCCGTCGAGCAGCTCGCGCACGCGCCGCGCGACCGCCGCCGCCTCGGCCGACTCGTCCTCGTACTCGGCGAAGCGCGGCTCTGGCCCCGGCGGCCGCTGGCCGACGAGCTTCAGCCGCGACCCCGCCGGACGCCCGCGCGCCGCGCCGATCACCCGGTTCGCCAGCCCGACGACCTCGGGCGTCGACCGGTAGTCGCGTTCGAGCCGCACGACGGTCGCCTCGGGGAAGCGCCGCGTGAACTCCAGGAGCGGCCGCGGCGAGGCGCCGCCGAAGGAGTAGATGGTCTGGTTGGCGTCGCCGACGACGGTGAGGTCGTCGCGGCCGCCGAGCCACGCGTCGAGCAGGCGCTGCTGCAACGGCGTGACGTCCTGGTACTCGTCGACCACGAAACAGCGGTAGCGGTCGCGGAACTCGACGGCGACGGCTTCGTGTTCTTCGAGCACGGCGGTGGTGTGGAGGAGCAGGTCGTCGAAGTCGAGGACCTGCGCGGAGTTCTTGATCTCCTCGTACAGCCGGTAGACCTGCGCGACCTGCGCCACCGGGGCCGGGGTGTCGCGCTGCGTGCGCGCGGCGACGGCAGGGTAGTCGTCGGGCGACACGAGCGAGGCCTTGCTCCACTCGATCTCGCTCGCGAGGTCGCGAAGCACCTCCGTCTCCGTGCTCAGCCGTGCGCGCTGCGCGGCCTGCGCCACGAGGCGGAACTTGTTGTCGACGAGGTCCCACGGCCGGTCGCCCACCACGCGCGGCCAGAAGTACCGCAGCTGCCGGCGCGCGGCGGCGTGGAAGGTGAGCGCCTGCGCGGCGTCGACGCCGAGACCACGCAGCCGCGTGCGCATCTCGCCCGCCGCGCGCGTGGTGAAGGTGACGGCGAGTACTTGCCCGGCGGAGACGTGACCTGCGCCGACCAGGTGCGCGATGCGGTGCGTGATCGTGCGCGTCTTGCCCGTGCCGGCGCCGGCGAGAACGCAGACGGGCCCGCGCGGCGCGGAGGCGGCGGCTCGTTGCTCGGGGTCCAGCCCGTCGAGCAGGCCCTGGCGACTCTTCGGAGACGATGCGCTTGCCACCCCTCGATCCTCGCAGAGGGGGCCGAGGGATTCGTGGCAGGGCACGCGGCCGTATCCTGGTCAGATGGCGGGAAAGCAGGACAAGGAAGCGGCCAAGCTGGCCAAGCAGGAGAAGCGCGCGGCGAGCAAGGCGAAGCGCGGGCAGCTCTTCGAGGCGTTCAAGATGCAGCGCCGCGAAGACCCGATGCTGATTCCTTGGATGGTCGGTTCGATCGTGGTCGTCGCCGGCGTCCTGTTCGGGATCGGGTTCATCTTCGACCTGCAGTGGACGCTGTTGCCGCTGGGCATCGTGCTGGGCGTGCTGCTCGCGGTGATCATCTTCGGGCGCCGCGTGCAGAAGACCGTGTACTCGAAGGCCGACGGCCAGCCCGGCGCCGGCGCGTGGGCGCTGGAGAACATGCGCGGCAGCTGGCGCGTGACGCCGACCGTCGCCGCGACCACACAGCTCGACGCCGTGCACCGCGTGCTCGGCGCGCCCGGCGTGATCCTCGTGGCCGAGGGCGCGCCGCACCGCGTGAAGGCGCTGCTCTCGCAGGAGAAGAAGCGCGTGTCGCGTCTGATCGGCGACACCCCGATCTACGACTACACCATCGGCAACGCCGAGAACGAGATCCCGCTCAAGAAGCTGCAGAGCACGCTGATGAAGCTGCCGCGCAACCTCAAACCGCCGCAGGTCGACGCGCTCGAGGCCAAGCTCGCGGCGCTCGGCAACCGCGGCGCGGCCATGCCGAAGGGCCCGATGCCCGCCGGCGCGAAGATGCGCAACGTGCAGCGGACGATCCGCCGTCGCTGACCCACGGTTCACGGAAAAGGCCTCCCGACTCGTCGCCGAGTGGGAGGCCTTTTCCGTGGGACCGCGTTTCGCGGGTCTGTGTTTCGTGGGTCTGGGGTCAGCGCATCCGGATCACGACGGTGCCGGTCACCCGGTCGAGCCAGCTGCGGCCGTCGGTGTTGCGGACGAGGGCCGGCAGGATCACGACCGTCAGCACCATCCGCACCACCGCGCGCCAGGGGCCGACCATCGTGGCGCCGTCGAGCCGCGCCACGCGGACGCCCACGGCGCCCATCCCCGGCGTGAAGCCGAAGAACATCGCCGGCACGGTCGTGATGACGGCCCAGACGACGCCGGCCCACCAGTTGAACGTCTGCATCGCGGCGACGTCCTGCAGGTCGTAGCGCACGAACAGCGTGGTGATCAGGCCCGCGAGCACCAGGTCGATGACCAGCGCCAGCAGGCGCGGACCGAAGCCGGCGACGGAGCCGACGCCCGATTCGGGCAGCCCGAACGCTTCACCGGGCCACTTCGGCGCGGTTCGGTTTTCCGAGCCCGGTCCGCTGCCGGTCCCGGGGAGCCATTCGCCCGTCCATCTCGCCACCCGTCCAGGGTATGCCGGTGGCGCACACCACATCCGCCCTGGTCGGATGGCGCGTGTCACGCCACCCGTTAACGTGTGTGAAACATACGGGTGACGGTCGGGCAACACCGCACTCTTAGCGTGAGCCGAAGAGAGTACTGCCGAGCGAGCTCGATCGAAGAAGGAGTCACCGAGGGTGCCCACTACTCCAGACGACATCCAGCGCCTGATCGCCGACGAGAAGGTGGAGTCCATCGACGTCAGGTTCTGCGACCTGCCGGGCGTGATGCAGCACTTCACGGTGCCCGCGAAGGCCTTCGACCTCGAAGCCTACGAAGAGGGCCTGGCCTTTGACGGCTCGTCGGTGCGCGGCTTCCAGTCGATCCACGAGTCCGACATGCTGCTGCTGCCGGACCCCGAGACCGCGCGCATCGACCCGTTCCGCAAGGCGAAGACGCTCTCGCTGAACTTCTTCGTGCACGACCCGTTCACGCGTGAGGCCTACAGCCGCGACCCGCGCAACATCGCGCGCAAGGCCGAGCAGTACATCGCCGAGTACGGCGTGGCCGACAACGTGTACTTCGGCCCGGAGGCGGAGTTCTACATCTTCGACTCCGTGCGCTTCGACTCGGCCGAGCACGCGTCGTTCCACGAGATCGACTCGGTCGAGGGCTGGTGGAACACCGGCGCCGACGAGGTCGGTGGCAACCAGGGCTACAAGACGAAGTTCAAGGGCGGCTACTTCCCCGTCCCGCCGGTCGACCACTTCGCCGACCTGCGCGACGACATCGTCCGCCAGCTGCAGGGCTCCGGCTTCGAGATCGAGCGCGCGCACCACGAGGTGGGCACCGCCGGCCAGACGGAGATCAACTACAAGTTCAACACGCTGCTGCACGCCGCGGACGACCTGCAGCTGTTCAAGTACATCGTGAAGAACACCGTGTTCGCCGCCGGCAAGACCGCGACGTTCATGCCGAAGCCGCTCGCCGGCGACAACGGCTCGGGCATGCACTGCCACCAGTCGCTGTGGAAGGACGGCCAGCCGCTGTTCCACGACGAGTCCGGCTACGCGGGCCTGTCCGACACGGCGCGCCACTACATCGGCGGCCTGCTCAAGCACGCGCCGAGCCTGCTGGCCTTCACGAACCCGACGGTGAACTCGTACCACCGCCTCGTGCCGGGCTTCGAGGCGCCGGTGTCGCTGGTGTACTCGCAGCGCAACCGCTCCGCGTGCGTCCGCATCCCCATCACGGGCAACAACCCGAAGGCCAAGCGCGCCGAGTTCCGCTGCCCGGACTCGTCGGGCAACCCGTACCTGGCCTTCTCCGCGATGATGATGGCCGGCCTCGACGGCATCAAGAACAAGATCGAGCCGCCGGAGCCCATCGACAAGGACCTCTACGAGCTCCCGCCCGAGGAAGCCAAGAACGTCAAGCTCGTCCCCGGCGACCTCGGCACGGTCCTCGACACCCTGGAAGCCGACCACGACTTCCTCCTCGAGGGCGGAGTCTTCACGCCCGACGTGATCGACACCTGGATCTCCTACAAGCGCGAAAACGAAATCGACCCGCTGCGGCTGCGCCCGCACCCGTACGAGTTCGCGCTCTACTACGACGTGTGATCGGCCGGCCGTGACCTGACGGCCGGGTAAGACGCGGGACGGCGGTCGAGGGAATACCTCGGCCGCCGTCCCGATTTTTGTGCGGTCGGCAGATCCGCCAGGCGAGCAGGGCTTGTCGGCGCCAGGCTGGGCGTCGCCATCAATGTCGGCCGCAACGTCCGCAGCCGGTCGCGGGGCAGAGCGAATGAGTGGCGAACGTCCGGCTGGTGAGCCTGTCTTTCGAGAGCGCGTCACGCTGTTGCGTCGGCGCAACCGTCCAGGCCGCTGTCAGCGCTCGGCAAAACAGGACGGCGGTCGAGGAAATACCTCGGCCGCCGACCCGATTTTCACACCCCCGCCAGAAAAGGCTCAGTCCACCAGCAGGTCCTCCACCGTGATCGGGATGTGGCGGACGCGCACGCCGGTCGCGTTGTGGATGGCGTTGGCGATGGCGGCGGCGACGCCGACGGTGGCGATTTCGCCGATGCCGCGGGCGCCGACGGCGTTGTGGAAGGTGTCGGGGTACTGGACGAAGTGGACGTCGATGTCGGGGATGTCGGCGTTGACCGGCAGGAGGTAGCCGGCGAAGTCGGCGTTGGCGAAGCGGCCGGCGCCGTCCAGTTCGAGGGCCTCGTGCAACGCGGCGGAGACGCCCCAGATCATGCCGCCCTTGATTTGGCTGCGGGCGAGTTTGTCGTTGATGATTCGGCCGCCGTCGAAGACGCCCAGCAACCTCGAGACGCGGGCTTCGCCGGTGAGGCGGTGGACGCGGACCTCGCAGAACTGGGCGCCGAAGGAGCTGAACGAGTGCTTGGTCAGTTCCTCGCCCGGGGCTGAAGAGCCGTTGGCGGACAAGGAATCCCGGCCGATCGCACGCAGCAGCGCGCCGAAGGGCATGGTGTCGGTGTCGCCGTGGATGTGACCGTCGGCGTAGGTCACCTCCTGGCCCACGAAGGGGGCGCCCGGTGCGGAGGCCAGGGCCAGCAGCGCGTCGAGGACCTCGTTCGCCGCGAGCATGATCGCGGTGCCGACGCTGGCGGTCGCCGTGGAGCCGCCGGACATGCCGCCCGGGGGCAGCTTCGAGTCGCCCAGGCGAGGCGTGATCCGGGACGGCGCGAGGTCCAGCGACTCCGCACCGACCGACGACATGACGTTCAGCAGGCCCGTCCCCGGGTCGGCGCCGCTGGTGGCGACCTCGGCGGTGCCGTCCGCGTGGAGGGTGATGCCGACCGTCGCGGGGAAACGCAGGGCGGGGAACATCGCGGTCGCCATGCCGACGCCGACGAGCCAGTCGCCGTCGACACGCCCCTTCGGCCGCGGAGTCCAGCCGAACTCGCGCGCGCCGACGGAGAAGCACTCGTCGAGGTGCTTGCTCGACCACTGCAGGTCCTTGCCGGGCGGGGCGAGCGAGCTGTTGCGCACGCGCAGCTCGATCGGATCCATGTCGAGCGCCACGGCGAGCTCGTCCATCGCGCTCTCCAGCGCGAACGAGCCCGGCGCCTCGCCCGGCGCGCGCATGAACGTGGTGAGCGGGATGTTGAGCGGCACCATCTTCTGGCTGATGGACAGGTTCTTCGTCGCGTACCACTCGCGCGAGGTGCCGTGCGACGTCGGCTCGACGAACGAGCGGTCCATCGCCGTGCTCGACCACGAGTCGTGGCGCAGGCCGAGGATCGTGCCGTCGGCGTCGGCGCCGATGGTGACCTTCTGCAGCGTCTCGGCGCGCGTGGCCGTCGCCGTGAAGACCTGCTCGCGCGTCAGCGCCGCCTTCACCGGCCGGCCCAGCTCCCTCGCCGCCGCGGCCGCGAGGAACGCAGGCGTGGACGTGCGCCCCTTGCCGCCGAACGCGCCGCCGACGTAGGGGTTGATCACGTGCACGGCCGACACGTCAAGGTCGAGCGCGCCGGCGAGCTCCATGGCGATGAGGTTGCTGCCTTGGTTGCCGGTGTAGACCGTGAGTTCACCGTCCCACACGGCGACGGCCGAGTGTGGCTCCATCGCCGCGTGGTTCTGCGTGGCCGTGCGATAAGCGTGGTCCACCACGAACGGCGCCGCCGCGAAAACGTCCTCAATGGACTCGACGTCGTCGGCCAGCACCTCGATCTGCGGCGGGTTCCCGCGCGATTCCGGCGCGTCCTCGGCCGACGCGAGGCCCTCGTCGAACGACACCAGCGCCGGCTTCTCGTCATAGGTGACGCGCACCAGCATCGCCGCGTCGCGCGCCTGCTCGAACGACTCCGCGACGACGAACCCGATCGGCTGCCCGTAGTAGTCGACGTCGGTGTTGCGCAGCGGCACCCAGGTCTCGCCCATGATCGGCGACACGGGCGGCGTGCGCAGGTCCAGCCGATCGAACGGCGTGTAGACGCCGACAACACCCGGCGCCTCCTTCGCCGCACTGACGTCCATGCTCTCGACTTGGCCGTGGGCCACGGTGCTGACCACGACGTAGCCGTAGGCCATGCCCGGGAAGTTGTGGTCCATCGCGTACTTCGCGCGCCCGGTGACCTTCAGCGGCGCATCGAGCCTGTCGTTCATCGACGGCTCCCTTCGGTCAGCTCCAGCAGCGCGCGCACGACCGTGCGCTTCACCAGGGACACCTTGAACGAGTTGAACGCCAGCGGCCGCGCGCCTTCCGCGGCCAGCGAAGCCGCCTGCTCGAACGACTCCTGCGTGACAGCCTTGCCCCGCAACGCTTCCTCGACGGCCGTGAGCCGCCACGGCACGGTCGCCACCCCGCCGACGGCCACCCGCGCGTCGGCGATCACGCCGTCCCGCACGTCCAGCGCCACGGCGGCCGAAGCCAGCGCGAACTCGTACGACTGGCGGTCGCGAACCTTGACGTAGGTGGAGTTTTCGGCCCAGTCGAGCCGCGGCACGCGCACCTCGGTGATCAGCTCGCCGGGGCGCAGGTCGTGCTCGACGTCCGGCGTTTCGCCTGGCGTACGGTAGAAATCGGTGAGTTTCACCGTGCGCTTGCCGGTCTTGCCGGCGAGTTCCACCTCGGCGTCCAGCGCCACGAGCGCAACCGCGACGTCGCTGGCGTGCGTGGCAACGCAGGCGTCGCTGGTGCCGAGGATCGCGTGCATGCGGTTGACGCCCGCCAGCGCGGAGCAGCCGCTGCCCGGGTCGCGCCGGTTGCAGGGCGCGTTGACGTCGCGGAAATACGAGCACCGCGTGCACTGCATGAGGTTGCCGCCGATGCTGGCCATGTTCCGCAGCTGCTGCGAAGCGCTCAGCAGCAGCGCGCGCGAGATCGCCGGGTACACGCCGGGGTGCGCGGCGATGTCACCCATCCGTTCCAGGGCCCCGAAACGCAGGCCGTCGGTGGTGTCGATGCCGCGCAGCGGGAGGTCGTTGATGTCCAGCACCCGCTGCGGGGTGAGCACGTCGAGCTTCATCAGGTCGATGAGCGTGGTGCCGCCGGCGAGGAAGGTTCCGGACGCGTCGAGCGCGTCTTCGACGGTGGTGGGCGCGGTCAGCTCAAACGGTCGCATCGGCCCGCCTCGCCTGCTCGACCGCCGCCACGATGTTCGGGTAGGCCGAACAGCGGCAGAGGTTGCCGGACATGAACTCGCGGACGTCCGTGACGTCGTCGCGCACGGCGGCGACGGCCGACATCACCTGCCCGGAAGTGCAGAAGCCGCACTGCAACGCGTCCTGGTCCACGAACGCCTGTTGCACGGGATGCAATCCGTCCTCAGTGGACAGACCTTCGACCGTGGTGACCGGCTTGCGCACGGTGGCCGCGAGGGTGAGGCACGAGAGCACGGGTTTGCCGTCGACGTGCACGGTGCAGGCGCCGCACTGGCCGCGGTCGCAGCCCTTCTTGGGACCGGTCACGCCCAGGCGTTCACGCAACGCGTCGAGCAGCGTCACGCCGGGTTCGACGGCGAGCTGTTCGACCCGTCCGTTGATTTCGAGGGAGATGTCCACTCGGATCTCTTTCCCGCAGATGTGGTGGGAGATGCCGGCCACCCGGCCGGCGTAAACTAGCGGATAGTGATCCGCTACGACTCGTGTTTCCGAGGCTATCGGATTACTATCCGCTTCGCAATGGAAGTTGCGCTGGAGTCGCTCCAGGGCTGCACTAGAGTCGTGATCAGGGAAGACGCCGCCGGGAACGGGAGGAACGATGTCGACGGGATCGGTCAGCCCGCGGCGCGCCGACACCCGGCGCAACCACGAGCGCATCCTCGCCGTCGCGGCCCAGGCGCTCGCGTGCTCGGGTGAGGTCTCGTTCAACGCCATCGCGAAGCAGGCCGAAGTCGGCGTCGGCACCGTGTACCGCCACTTCCCCACCGCGGCCGATCTCATCCTCGCCGTGTACGAGCGGGAGGTGTGCCAGCTCGTCGAAGTCGTGCCGGCACTGCTGGAGGAGCGCTCGCCGGAGCAGGCGTTCCGTGTCTGGGCGAGCGATCACCTCGCCCACTACCTGATCACCAAACGCGGCCTGGCCAAGGCCCTGCGCGCGGCCTCGAGCAATGCCGAACTGCCGGCGCACGCGTACAAATCCCTGGTCGACGCCCTCGCCACCCTGCTGAAGGCCAACATCGCCGCCGGCACCGTCCGCCCGGACACCTCGGTGGACACCGTGATGCGCGCGATGGCGGGCCTGCTGCTGCTCAGGCCGGACGAGGACTGGAAGGCGGCCACGGAAAGCCTGGTCGACTTCGTGTGGCGCGGCATGCGTGCCGACTGATGGCCGAGCTCGACGTCCGCCACCTCAGCTACTGGGACTGACCCGCCCGCGCGATCACCACAGCACCCGGGACCCGTGCATCCGGGTCGAAGAGGGTCTCCGATTCGATGGTGAAGCCGGCGGCGCGCAGGAAGGCCGACATGGTGGCCGGGCGGCGGCGGTGGATGTGGACGTGCATGGGGTGGCCGCCGTAGCCCGAGGTCTTGCACGTAGTCGTGTCGCCGACGTGAAAGCCCACCAGAACCACGCCGCCGGGACGGAGGGTGCGGTGGAAGTGGGCCAGGACGGTGGGCAGGGCCGCGTCGGGGAGGTGGATGAGGGACCAGAAGGCGAGGATGCCGCCCAGCGAATCGGTCGGAAGGGGAAGGTCGGTCATCGAGCCGACGGCGAAGGGGACGTCGGTGTGGGTGCGGCAGGCGAAGGCGATCATCTCGGGTGAGAGGTCGAGGCCGAAGGCGTCGACGCCGAGCGAGCGCAGGTGGGCGGTGACCCAGCCCGGGCCGCAGCCGACGTCGGCGACACGGCCGTCGGCGAGCTCCGCGAAGAGGCCCAGCAAGGCGCGCAAATGCGGCTTGCCGGCGAGGGTGTCGCGCAGTTGGGCCGCGTAGCTGGGGGCAACGGTGTCGTAGGAGGCGCGGATCTCCGACAGCCAGGAAGAAGTCACTACTCCCCCGTCGAGAGGACCTTGAGGTTCAGGCCGGCGCGTTCGAAGCGGCCGCGGGGATCGTCGACGAGGCGACGGGCCTCGAGGTCCATCAGGCCGACCGTGCAGGTGATCTCGGCCGAGAGGGTGCCGTCGAGTTTGAGGATGCGGGAGGTCATCCAGAAGACCTTGCCGTCGCCGAAGCGGGCGTCGCAGGTGACGTCGACGGTGTCGCCGCCGCGGAGTTCGCGGCGGTAGACGATGTGGGACTCCAGCAGGACCGGCGCGAGATTCGCCTCGTGCAGCAGCGAATCCCCGGCGGAGGCGAAGAGTTCGGTGCGCGAGACCTCGCCGTAGGAGTGGTACACGGCGTGGTTGAGGTGGCCCAGCGTGTCGAGCTCGTAGTGGCGCACCTTGATGCGGGTGCGGAACGGTTCGCGGTCGGTCACACGCCCCACTCTAAGTCTCGTAGAACAGCTCCTCGACCACGGCGTGGGCTCGGCGCGTGACCCGGCGATAGGTGTCGAGGAACTCGCCCGGATCGTCGTCCACGGTGTAGCCGAACACGCGCGCCACGGCGGCCAGGTCGCGGCCCGAGCTGGGCACCTCGTCGACGGCCTTGCCGCGCACGAGCATCCCGGCGTTGCGCACGCGGGTGGCCAGCAGCCACGCCTCGCGCAGGAAGTCGACCGACTCCGCGGGAGCCAGTCCCGTTTCGGCGAGCGCCGTCAACGCGTCGAGCGTCGACGCGGTGCGCAGGCTCGGCTGCTCGTGCGCGTGCTGCAGTTGCAGCAGCTGCACGGTCCACTCGACGTCGGCCAGCCCGCCGCGGCCGAGCTTCGTGTGACGGGTCGGGTCGGCTCCGCGGGGCAGGCGCTCGGTTTCCACGCGTGCCTTGATGCGGCGGATCTCGCGGGCCTTCGTCGCGTCCAGGCCGCCCTCGGGATAACGCACGGGGTCGATCATCGCGATGAACCGCTCGCCCAGGTCCTCGTCGCCGGCGATGAACCGCGCGCGCAGCAGCGCCTGCGCCTCCCAGACCTCGCCCCAGCGCTGGTAGTACGCGCGGTACGACTCCAACGTCCGGACCAGCGGCCCGCTGCGTCCCTCCGGCCGGAGGTCGGCGTCGACCTCCAGCGCCGGGTCGGAACTTGGTGCGCCCAGCATCTTGCGCACGGTCTCGGCCACCGACGAAGCGAACTTCGCCGCTTCGGAGTCCGACACGCCTTCCGCCGGCTCGCAGACGAACAGCACGTCGGCGTCCGAGCCGTAACCCAGTTCCGCGCCGCCGAGCCGGCCCATGCCGATCACGGCGACGGTCGCCGGCGTGCGCCCCAGCTCCGCCTGCCGCTGCCGGTACGCGGCGGCCAGCGCCCCCTGCAGCACGGCGACCCACACGCTCGACAGCGCCTCGCACACGGCCGGAACGTCCAGCAGTCCCAGCAAATCCGCGCACGCCACACGCAACAGCTCGTGTCGCCGCAACGACCGCGCCGCCGCGACCGCCGCGTTCAGCCCGGGCTGACGCCGGACGGCCGCCCGCAGTGACGTCGCCACCTCGGCCGGCTTGCGGCCCGTCAGCCGGGCCGGTTCTCCCAGCAGCTGCAGCACTTCCGGCGCGCGCACGAGCAGGTCGGGCACGAGCTTCGACGTGCCCAGCAGGAACGCCAGCCGCTCCACCACCGTGCCCTCGTCGCGCAGCACGCGCAGGTACCACGGCGTGTCCTCCAGCGCCTCGGACACCTTGCGGTACGAGAGCAGACCGCCGTCGGGATCCGGGGTGTCGGCGAGGAAATCGAGCAGCACGGGCAGTAGCGCCTGCTGGATCGCCGCGCGCCGGGAGACGCCCGAAGTCAGCGCCTTGATGTGCTGCAGCGCGCCTTCCGGCGCCGCGTAACCCAGCGCCGAGAGCCGGCTTGCGGCCTGCTTTGTCGTGAGCCGCAACGCCTCCGTCGGCACGTTCGCGACGGACTGCAGCAGCGGGCGGTAGAAGACCTTCTCGTGCAGCCGCCGGATGCCCTGCGCGTGGCGGCGGAACTCGGCGAGCAGCTCCTGGCCCTGGCTGCGGCCGCGCGCCGCGCGGATCCCGCACGCGCGCGCGAGGATGCGCAGCTCGTCGGTGTCGGTCGACTCCGGGAACAGGTGCGTGCGCCGCAGCCGGCGCAGCTGCAGCCGGTGCTCGACGGTGCGCAGGAACTCGTACGACGTCCCCATCTCCGCCGAGTCCGCGCGTCCGACGTACCCGCCCTCGCCCAGTGCCGCCAGAGCCTCCATTGTGGACGGTGAGCGCAGCTCGGGGTCCACACGCCCGTGGACGAGCTGCAGCAGCTGCACGGCGAACTCGACGTCACGCAGCCCGCCACGGCCCAGCTTCAGCTCGCGCTCGGCGTGCTCCGCGGAAACGTGGTCCTCCACGCGCCGGCGCATCTGCTGCACCTCGGTCACGAAGTTCTCGCGGTCGGCGGCCGACCACACCATGGGTGCGACCATCTCCGCGTACTCCTGGCCCAGCTCGGCGTCGCCCGCGACCGGGCGCGCTTTGAGCAGCGCCTGGAACTCCCAGGTCTTCGCCCACTTCCGGTAGTACGCCGTGTGCCCGTCGAGCGTGCGCACGAGCGCGCCGCTCTTGCCCTCCGGCCGCAGCGCCGCGTCGACCTCGAAGCACGCCTTGCCGACCACCCGCATCATCGTGCTGGCCAGCCGCGTCGCCACGCCGAGGTCGCCGGCGCCGACGAAGATCACATCGACGTCGCTCACGTAGTTGAGCTCGCGCCCGCCGGTCTTGCCCATCGCGATCACGGCCAGCGCACCCTCGGCGCTCGCCCCGACCTCCTGCTCGGCCACGGCGAGACCGGCCTTCAGCGCGGCCTCGGCGAGGAGCGTCAGCTGGTGGGTGATGTCCTTGAACGACGGGTGGTCGAGGCCCTCCTCCACGAGGTGGCCGAGATCGACGGCCGCGATGCCGAGCAGCAGCCGCCGGTATGCCGTCCGCAGCGCCTGCTCGGCGGCCATTCCGGTCACGTACGTGCCGTCGTCCTGGCGCAGGTCGTCGAGCAACCGGTCGGCGAACTGCTCGGGCACGGTGCAGCGGTGGTCGACGAGGCAGTGCCACTCGCCGGGGTTGGCGGCGAGGAAGTCGCCGAGCGCCGTGGACGTGCCGAGCACCCCGAGCAGCCGGCCGCGGAACGTCCGGTTGTCGCGCAGGGCGCGGTCCAGCTCGGGCCACGCGCCTTCGTCGGCTTCGCGGATGCGGTCGAGTCCCTGCAGCGCGAGGTCCTGGTCGGCCGCGCGCGAGAGGGCCGCGAGCACGTCGGCGGTGCCCTCGACCGGTCCCGCGGCGTCCCACCAGCCCGCCGCGCGCAACTGGGCGTCGGCCTTGTCGTCGGTGAAGCCGTACCGGGCCGCCGATGCGGCCGTCCGCGCGCGCTCTGCCATCTCCTTCACCGTAGCGGGATCCGCGTCGGCTGAGCAGGCAGGCACGCGTTCACTTTCAGGCGGCGAGGCGGTCGGGTTCCGTGTCTGCGGCCGAGGGCTCCGGCACCTGGAAGCTGTGCGCCGTGACGGGCCGCCGGCGCGAGAGCACGTAGATGCCGACGCCGATCGCGATGCCCACCACGCCGACGCCGATCGTCCCCGCCGTGCCGAGCGACGCGAGCTTCCCCGCGGCCGCACCGACGAGGGCGGCCGCGGGCAGCGTGAACAGCCAGGCCACGACCATGCGCCCGGCCATCCGCCAGCGCACCGGCGCCTCACGACGGCCGACGCCCGAGCCGACGATTCCGCCGGAGCACACGTGCGTGGTCGAGAGCGGGAAGCCGAAGTGCGACGACAGCAGGATCACGGCGGCGCTGCTCGTCTGCGCGGCGAAGCCCTGCGGGCCTTCGATGTCGGTGAGGCCCTTGCCGAGCGTGTGCGTGATGCGCCAGCCGCCGAGGTACGTGCCGAGTGCGAGCGCCGACGCCGCGCTGATGATCACCCACACCGGCGGCGCCGAGCCCGCGGGCAGGCTGCCGGCGCTGACCAGCGTCAGGGTGATCACGCCCATGGTCTTCTGGGCGTCGTTGGTGCCGTGCGCGAGCGAGACGAGCGATGCGGACACGATCTGCCCGACGCGGAAGCCGCGACCGCCGCGTTTGCGGACGAAGAGCTTGTAGACCAGGTACGTGAAGGCGGCCGCGACCACGCCGGCGATGACCGGCGACGCGGCGGCCGGCACGAGGACCTTGTCCACGATCTTGCCGAAGTGCACCGAGTCGGCGCCCGCCGAAACCCAGGTGGCGCCGATGAGGCCGCCGAACAGCGCGTGCGACGAACTCGACGGCAGGCCCACGTACCAGGTGACGAGGTTCCAGACGATCGCCCCGATCAGCCCGCCGAAGACGATCGGCGGGCCGATCTTGGTGTCGTCGACGAGGCCGCTGGAGATCGTCTTCGCGACCTCCACCGACAGGAACGCACCGGCGAGGTTCAGCACTGCCGAGATGGCCACCGCGACCCGCGGTTTGAGCGCGCCCGTGGCGATGGAGGTAGCCATCGCGTTGGCCGTGTCGTGGAAGCCGTTGGTGAAGTCGAAGACGAGGGCCGTGCCGATGACGACGACGACCACTAGCGAGGGATCCACCCCGGTCCTCCATACCTACGGGAGCATCTCTCGCAAGGTACCTGACCGATCGAGTGAATCGTCAACGTTGCGTTAGTGATCCAGACATCATCCGTTAAGCCAGCGGCAACGTGTGTTGACTCTCCGCCGCCGCGTCGAGCTCTCCGGCGGCCAATCGGACGAAGCGGTGCGCGAACGGCCGCCAGGTCTCGGCGATGTCCGCGTGCACAGAGATCAGCTTCTCCGGCGCCAGCGCGCCCGGACGGGTGAGTTCCGCCATCTCGGGCTCGTCCTCCGCCCAACGGCGCACGAGGTCCGGCGTCGTCTCGATGTGGAACTGCACGCCGTAGACGCAGCGGCGCAGGCGGAAGGCCTGGTTCTGGTACCGCGGCGCGGACGCGAGCAGCTCGGCGCCGGGCGGGAGGCGCTTGATCACGTCGTTGTGGAACTGGATCACGTCCTGCATCAGCGGCAGGTCGGCGAACAGCGGGTCGGTCCAGGCGGCGTCCTTCTTGGAAACCAGCGCGGGGCCGACCTCGGGCCCGTCCTCCCCGACCGCGACCTGGCCGCCGGTGGCCGCCGCGAGCAGCTGGGCGCCGAGGCAGATACCGAGCGTCGGGAGCTGCTTTCCGGTGGCCTGGCTCAGGAGCTTGCGGACGTCGGCGAGCCACGGGTGGCGTTCGTCGTCCAGCGCTCCCATGCCGCCGCCGAGGCAGACGACGCCCGCGTAGCCGTCGAGGTCCGCGGGCAACTCGTTCTCGGGTGGCATCCGGACATCCAGCTCGGCGCCGGCCTCGGTCAGCCAGTCACCGAGCGGGCCGAGGGGGTCGCCGGCGTCGGGTTGGATGATCAGCAGACGTGTCACTCCCCCAGGGTACGGAGGTGGCTGCCCGGAGTGCTTTCGGTGGGGTAGCCGGCGTTCTGCCACGTGGTGATACCGCCGGAGAGGCGCTTCGCGGTGAAGCCGAGGGCGGACAGGCGGAGTGCGCCCTGGGTGGCGGCGTTGCAGTGGATGCTTTCGCAGTAGCAGACGTAGACGAGGTTCTTGTCGAGGTCGCGCGTGCTGTGCTCGGTGATGTCCCGGTAGGGCAGGTGGATGGCGCCGGGGATGCGCGCTCTCGCGTACGCCTCGGCCCCGCGGGTCTCGGCGAGGACGTACCCGTCGGTGCGGCCGTCTTCCAGGTCCTGGGCGAGGTCGACGGGGTCAACCTCGAAGCCGAGTTCGCGGCCGAAGTACGCGACGGCTTCGTTGGGGGTCGGGGTGTCGAACTGGAGGATGCGGGGTTTCATGCGGTCAATCGTCGCCGGGCGCGGGGTGTTCGCCACAGAGCCGATTCCTGGTGATCGGGTTGGTTAGCCTGGGATTTCCTCGTTCGGACCGCGCTCTGCCGGGAGTTTGTTCTGTGAACCATTTCGTGGACCTCGACACCGTCGACTGGCAGCTGATCGAGCTCCTGCAGTCGGACGGCCGCCTCACGTTCTCCGAACTCGGCCGGCGCGTGTCGCTGTCGGCCCCCGCCGTGACCGAACGCGTGCGCCGCCTCGAGCAGCGCGGGGTGATCACGGGCTATTCCGCCCGCATCGACGCCTCGAAGCTGGGCCTGCCGATCGAGGCGATGGTCCGCGTGCGCGTCCGCAGCCTCGACGGCCCGCGGTTCCGCTCGACGATCCTGCCGCTACCGGAAGTCTCCTCCGCCGACCACATCACCGGCGATGAGTGCTGGCTGTTGCGTGTGCGCTGCCGTTCCACGGCCGAACTGGAGGCCTTCGTGGAACGCGCCCAGCGCCACGGCGAGACAACCACCTCGCTGGTCTTCTCGTCCCCCGTCGCGAGCCGGCCGATCACCCGCCCGACCTGAACGCGGCCGTCGAAAATGGTGTGGAAATGCAGTCAGGCCCCGGGAGAACCACTGGGGTTCTCAACCGGGGCCTGACTGTAAAGTAAGTTCGGCGGCGTCCTACTCTCCCACAACCCTTCGGTTGCAGTACCATCGGCGCTACCAGGCTTAGCTTCCGGGTTCGGAATGGGACCGGGCGTTTCCCTGGCGCTATAACCACCGAAACACTACGAAACAACACACACCGCGTCTGTCATAGACACCGGTGTGGTGTTTCAGAACCGTAGAGTGGATGCGTAACATCTTCGTAGGCAAGTCCTCGGCCTATTAGTACCAGTCAACTCAACAACACATTACTGTGCTTCCATCTCTGGCCTATCAACCCAATCGTCTTTTGGGGGC
>NZ_JBIAWY010000006.1:0-467479 GCF_042896185.1 Amycolatopsis sp. NPDC001319
GCGCACCAACCATCGGCGTTGTTTCAAGCCTTTGTTGTTTGGGCCACCCACTCAATCGCCTGAGGCGAGAGCTTGGTTCGTGTCCCGGTGGCCGCTCGGTTTCCCTGGCGACTTGGAGAACTTTACACGCCCCGAAAGGGCCCGAAACAGGGGGGTACCTTAACCGCGTTCCCGCAGGTCAGAGCCCTGTTTCGGGCCGTCGGCCGGGATCAGCCGCCGAGGCTGACGCCGGCGATGTTCCGCTTGCCCTTCCGCACCACGAGCCAGCGCCCGTGGAGCGCGTCGGACGCGGCCGGCTTCCACTCCTCGTCGGCGATCTTCACGTTGTTCACGTACGCCCCGCCTTCCTTCACGGTGCGGCGTGCGGCGCCCTTGCTGTCCACCAGTCCCCCGGCCAGCAGCAGGTCGACGATCGTCGACTCGTCCGACGCCTTGCCGGTCGGGACCTCGGCCATCGCCGCGTCGAGCGTCTTCGCGTCGAGCTCACCCAGCTCACCGCGCCCGAACAGCGCCTGGCTGGCGGCGATGACCTGCTTCGTCTGGTCCTCGCCGTGCACGAGGTCGGTGAACTCCTGCGCGAGCCGCTTCTGCGCCGCGCGCAGGTGGGGCCGCTGCTCGGTGTCCTCGGCCAGCGCGTCGATCTCCTCCCGGGTGAGGAAGGTGAACATCCGCAGGTAGCGCATCACGTCGGCGTCCCCGACGTTCACGAAGTACTGGTACCAGGCGTACGGCGAGGTCATCTCCGGGTCGAGCCACAGGTTGCCGCCGCCGGTGGACTTCCCGAACTTGCGGCCCTCGGCGTCGGTGACCAGGGGTGCCGTCAGCGCATGCGCGCTCCCGCTCTCGACCCGCCGGATCAGGTCGACGCCGCCGATGAGGTTGCCCCACTGGTCGGAGCCACCGACCTGCAGCTTGCAGCCGTACTGCCGGTAGAGCTGCAGGTAGTCCTGCGACTGCAGCAGCAGGTAGCTGAACTCGGTGTAGGACATGCCGTCGGACTCGAGCCGGCGCTTCACCGTCTCCCGGTTGAGCATCACGTTCACCGAGAAGTGCTTGCCGACGTCGCGCAGGAACTCCAGCACGTTCTGCTGGCCGGTCCAGTTCAGGTTGTTCTCGACCACGGCGCCCGTCGGCGACTCGTCGAACTCGACGAACCGCTCCAGCTGCCCGCGGATGCGCCCGGCCCACTCGGCGACGACGTCGAGGGTGTTGAGCGTGCGCTCCCCCGTGTCACGCGGGTCGCCGATCATGCCCGTCGCGCCGCCGGCCAGCACGATCGGCCGGTGCCCGGCGCGCTGGAAGCGCTTGAGCATCAGCAGCGGGACGAGGTTGCCGGCGTGCAGGCTGGGCGCGGTCGGGTCGAAACCGCAATAGAGGGTGAGGGGTCCCTGGTCGAGGTCTCGCCGCAAAGCGTCGATGTCGGTGGACTGCGCGATCAGGCCGCGCCAGGACAGCTCGTCAAGGATGTGCTCACTCACACCTGTAGATCCTCCCGCACCAGGTCAAGCGACTAACCCGCGGGGCGCACCTGCCGCCGTTTGCCGCCGCGCCGGTAGGCGGACACGGCGGGCGAGCCGTCGACCCAGAACCGCCATGGCGTGTCGATCCCCGTGGCGACGCCGACTCGCGGGCCGCTGCGGATCCGCTCGGGCGGCACCCGCTCGCCGACGCGCAGCCGGACCGGCGAAGCCGGGTCCGTGAGGTCCACGCCGTTCTGCGACAGATCCACGCGCAGCACGGACGTGAGGATGGCGGGTCCCTTGGCGACCTCGCCGTTCCCGCGGGCATTGGGTCGGCGGGCGCGCACGAGGTCCGCGCCCTGAACCACTTCGCCGGCGCGCAGGAGCACCCCGCCGGGCTCGTCTTCTTCCCCGCTGATGACGTTGGCGCAGAAGTGCATGCCGTAGACGAAGTACACGTACAGATACCCCGCCGGCCCCCACATCAGGGCGTTGCGCGGCGTCTTGCCCCGGAAACTGTGCGACGCCGGATCGTCGAAGCCGCGGTAGGCCTCGACCTCCACGAGCCGCACGCCGACGGTGCCGTCGGGCGCGTCGGCCTCGAGGACTGCGCCGAGCAGCAGGTGCCCCAGGTCGACCGGGTCCAGTGCCAGTTCCTCGCGCCGGAACAACCGGTCCACGCGTGCTCCCCTCGTTCCGCCCCAGCCTAACCGGCGGTTCCCGGGTGATCGGTCCGGCCGGGAAGCTCAGGCTCCCCGGCCGGGCCGGCGCGCTACTTCAGCCACTGCCGCACGGTCGTCACCCGGTCCACCAGGCGCTCGAGCTGCTCGGCGACGCGCTCGGGCGCCGTGCCGCCGCGGGCGTTGCGCGAACGCACCGATCCCTCGACGGTGAGCACCTCGCGCACGGCCGGCGTGAGGGCCGGGTTGATGGTGCGGAACTCCTCGTCGGTCAGCTCGTCGAGCCCGACGCCGCGGCCCTCGGCCACGCGCACGCTCTCCCCCGCCGCCTCGTGGGCCACGCGGAACGGCACGCCCTGGCGCACCAGCCACTCGGCGATGTCCGTGGCCAGCGTGAAGCCGGCCGGGGCCAGCTCGGCGAGCCGGTCGGTGTGGAAGGTCAGCGTGGCGAGCATGCCCGCGATCGCCGGGAACAGGAGCTCCAGCTGCTCGACCGAGTCGAACACCGGCTCCTTGTCCTCCTGCAGGTCGCGGTTGTACGCGAGCGGCTGCGCCTTCAGCGTCGCCAGCAGGCCCGTGAGGTTGCCGATGAGCCGGCCCGCCTTGCCGCGCGTGAGCTCCGCGACGTCGGGGTTCTTCTTCTGCGGCATGATCGAGCTGCCGGTGGCCCACGCGTCGTCGAGGGTCACGTAGCCGAACTCGGCGGTGTTCCAGATGATCACCTCTTCGGCGATCCGCGACAGGTTCACCGACAGCATCGCGACGGCGAAGGCGAACTCCGCCACGAAGTCGCGCGACGCGGTGCCGTCGATGGAGTTCTCCACGCTCGTGTCGAAGCCCAGCTCCGTGGCCACGGCCTCGGGGTCGAGGCCGAGCGACGAACCGGCCAGCGCACCCGAACCGTACGGCGACTCGGCGGTGCGGGCGTCCCAGTCGCGCAGGCGGGAGACGTCGCGCAGCAGCGCCTGGCCGTGGGCCAGCAGGTGGTGCGCCAGCAGGACCGGCTGCGCGTGCTGCAGGTGGGTTCGGCCGGGCAGAATGACCTCGGGGTGGCGCTGGGCCTGCGAGACGAGCGCGTCGACCACGTCGAGGGTGCCCGCGACCACGCGGCGCGCGGCGTCGCGCAGCCACATGCGGAACAGCGTGGCCACCTGGTCGTTGCGCGAGCGGCCCGCGCGCAGCTTGCCGCCCAGCTCCGTGCCCGCGCGCTCCAGCAGCCCGCGTTCGAGGGCGGTGTGCACGTCCTCGTCGGCCACGGTCGGTGTGAACGCGCCCGAGGCCACGTCCTGCGCGAGCGTGTCGAGTGCCTCGAGCATGCCCGCGAGCTCCGCGTCGGTGAGCAGCCCCGCCTTGCGCAGCACGCGGGCGTGGGCCCGCGAGCCGGCGATGTCGTAGGGCGCCAGGCGCCAGTCGAAGTGGGTGGAGGCGCTCAGCGCCGCCATCGCCTCGGCCGGTCCGCTGGCGAACCGGCCGCCCCACAGGGCCACCGGCTGGTCTTTCGCGCTCACGTTCTGCCTTTCTGCCTCGGGCGTCTCACGACGCCCGGTGGGTCGGGTGGTCCGGGTGCTCCTGCCCGGTCAGGGGACGGTACCGCCGGCCGACGGGGCGCAGGTGCCGGCCGCGTCCGGCGGGCTCTTCGCCGCGGCGCCCGGTGACGACGGCGGCACCGCCGTGGAACACCAGCCGGACGTCGCCGCACACCTGCTCCTGGCTCTGCCGCACGAACGCGTCGAGCGGCTCGCGCAGCGGCGAGGACCACAGCCCGTCGTGGACGAGCTCGGTCCAGCGCCGGTCGACCGAGCGCTTGAACCGGGCCAGGTCCCGGTCCAGGGTCAGGTTCTCCAGCTCCTGGTGCGCGGTGATCAGCACCCACGCGCCGGGGGCTTCGTAGATCTCCCGGTTGTCCGTGGCGAGGTCGAACCGGCCGACGCCGTGGGCGCCGGCGCGGTGCCCGAGCCGCAGCACGGCCTCGGCCACGCTCACCGTCTCGCCGTCGACCGCCACGGGCACGCCGCGGTCGAACGTGATCACGGCTTCGTCGGGCGCGTCGATGTTGGCCGCGGCGTCCTCGGTGTAGGCGAAGACGTCGCCGGGTCCGTGCCACGGGTCGGGGTCGGCGACCACGACGGAGCGGCCCCAGAGCGTGCGGTCGGGCGACAGCGTGCCCGGTTCGCGTGGCCAGACGACGTCGGCGTCGCGCGCCCGGGCGAGCGCGGTCACGTGTTTCTCGATCAGCGGGCGGGCCAGCGACCCGACGAGCGGATAGCGGTCGTACAGCAGCGCGTTGGCCTGCAGCGCCGGCAGGCAGTGTTCGTTCGCGAACTCGGCGCGCGCGTCGACCACGATCGCCTCGGCCGCGCCGGCCGCGAGGGCCCGCTCCCGCAGGGTCGTGAGGTCGACATCGCCCGCACCGAGGTCGACGGAGACCGCGACCACGTCCGTCTCCCGCGCGAGACGGGCCAGCGCGGCCGTGTCACCGGCGTAGGCGAGGACGGTGGTCACAGCTCCTCGCCCTCCGCCGAACGCCGGGCCAGCGTGGTGAACCGTTCCGCGAGATCCCTGCCGCTCAACGGTTCCCGGGCGATGACGGCCACGGTGTCGTCGCCGGCGATGGAACCGACGACCTCCTCGAGCGCGGCGCGGTCGATGGCGCTCGCGAGGAACTGCGCGGCGCCGGGCGGCGTGCGCAGCACCGTGAGGTTGCCGGACGCGTCGGCCGAGACGAGCAGTTCCGCGAGCAGCCGGGACAACCGCGACGTGCCGCCCTGCACCCCACGCACCGGGCTGCCGTCCTCGGGGATGACGTAGACCGGCGCCCCCGAGTCGGCGCCGCGCAGCTTCACGGCGCCGAGCTCGTCGAGGTCGCGCGACAACGTCGCCTGCGTGACCTCGATGCCCTCGGCCGCGAGCAGCTTGGCGAGCTCGGTCTGGCTGCGGATGGCCATCGTGGACACCAGCTCCGTGATGCGAGCCTGGCGCCCGACCCGGCTGCCGGTCATCGCCCGCTCTGCTCGAACAACCAGACCAGCAGCGCCTTCTGGGCGTGCAGACGGTTCTCGGCCTCGTCCCACACCGCGCTGGCCGGGCCGTCGAGCACCTCGTCGGTGATCTCCCAGCCGCGGTGCGCGGGCAGGCAGTGCAGCACGATGGCCTCGTCGGCGGCGCGCTTGAGCAGCTCGGTGTTGACCTGCAGCGCGCGGAACGGGCCGACGCGGTCGAGGCCGTCGTTCTCCTGGCCCATCGACGTCCAGGTGTCGGTGACCAGCACGTCGGCGCCGGCGACGGCGTCGTGCGGGTCGGTGAACACGGCCGCGCTGCCACCGGTCTCGGTGCCGCGGTGCTTCGCGTCGAGCATCACCTGCTGGTCCGGCTGGAAGCCCTCGGGCGAGACGACCCGCACGTGCATGCCCGCGGTCACGCCGCCGAGCAGCAGCGAGTGGGCCATGTTGTTGGCGCCGTCGCCGAGGTACACCAGCGTCAGCCCGGCGAGCTTGCCCTTGCGCTCGCGGATGGTCATGAGGTCGGTGAGGACCTGGCACGGGTGGAACTCGTCGGTGAGCGCGTTGACGACCGGCACCGACGCGACCGACGCCATGGAGTCGATGCGCTTCTGCGCGAAGGTGCGCCACACGATGCCGTCGACGTAGCGCGACAGGACGCGTGAGGTGTCCTCGATCGTCTCCTCGCGGCCCAGCTGCATCGACCGGCCGTCCACGATCACCGGGTGCCCGCCGAGCTGGCTGATGCCGACCTCGAACGAGAAGCGCGTGCGGGTGGAGTTCTTCTCGAAGATCGCCGTGACCGTCTTGCCGGCCAGGGACTTGTTGCCGAGCGGGTCGGCCTTGAGCGCGTCGGCCAGGTCCAGGAGCGCGGCCTGCTCGGCGGGGCTGACGTCGTCGTCGCGGAGGAAGTGGCGAGGCATCAGTTCGGGTCCTTCGTGGTGGTGGAGTCGAGCGCGTCCGGGAGTGCGGTCAGGAAGGCCTGGGCCTGCCCGGCCTCGAGCACGAGCGGCGGGGCGAGCCGGATGGTGTCCGGCGCGACGGGGTTGACGAGGTAACCGGATTCCTGCACGGCCTTGGCGACCGCGGCGGACACCGGCTCGCGCAGCGTGATGCCGAGCAGCAGCCCGGCCCCGCGCACGCCGCTGACGAGCGGGTGCCCGATCGCCTCGACACCGGTCGCGATGTCCTTGCCCAGCGAGGAAACGTGGTCGAGCAGGTTGTCGCGCGCAATGGTCCGCAGCACGGCCAGCCCGGCCGCGCAGCAGACCGGGTTCCCGCCGAACGTGGTGCCGTGCTGGCCCGGCTTCAGCAGATCGCCCGCCGCGCCGATGCCGATCACGGCACCGATCGGCAGCCCGCCGCCGAGGCCCTTCGCGAGCGTGATGAGGTCGGGGACGATCCCCGCCTGCTGGAACGCGAACCAGGTGCCGAGCCGGCCGATGCCGGTCTGCACCTCGTCGAGCACGAGCAGCGTGCCGGTGGCCTTGGTGATCTCGCGAGCCGCCTGCAGGTAGCCGTCGGGCGCGGGGATCACGCCGGCTTCGCCGAGCATCGGCTCGAGGAACACGGCGGCGGTGTCGGTGTCGACGGCCGCGCGCAGCGCTTCGACGTCGCCGAACGGCACGTGCGTGACCCCGGGGACCAGCGGCGCGAACGGTTCGCGCTTGCTCGGCTGACCGGTGAGCGACAGCGACCCCATCGTGCGGCCGTGGAACGCGCCCTCCGCCGCGACGACCTTGGTGCGGCCGGTCAGGCGGCTGATCTTCAGCGCGGCCTCGTTGGCCTCGGCGCCGGAGTTCACGAACAGGACCTTGCCCTGGCCGGTCAGGCCCGCGACGTCGAGCAGCGCCTCGGCGAGCTCCAGCGCGACCGGGTTCACGTACAGGTTCGACGTGTGGCCCAGCGTCGCGATCTGCTCGGAGACGGCGCGCACCACTTCTGGGTGGGCGTGGCCGAGCGCGTTGACCGCGATGCCGCCGACGAGGTCGAGGTACTCGGTGCCCTCGGCGTCCCACACCCGCGCGCCCTCGCCGCGGACAAGCGTCAGCCCGGGGGTGCCGTAGTTGTCCATCAGGGCCGACTGCCAGTGCTGCCGGCTCGCCTCGTTCGAGGTCGGGGTGGTCACGGGAGCTCCGTTCCTGGGTTCTCGGGGTTCGGGGTGGGTTCGGGGTTCGGGGTGGGCTCGGGGTTTGGGGTGGGCTCGGGGTAGACCATCGTGCCGATGCCTCGTGAGGTGAAGACCTCCAGCAGCACGGAGTGTGCGAGGCGCCCGTCGATCACGTGGGCGCGGTGCACGCCGCCGCGGACCGCGCGCACGCAGGCCTCCATCTTCGGGATCATGCCGCTGGCCAGCTCGGGCAGCATCTTCTCCAGCCGGTCGACCTGGATGCGGTCGATCAGCGACGAGCGATCGGGCCAGTTGGCGTAGAGGCCCTCGACATCGGTGAGCACCACGAGCTTCTCGGCGCCCAGCGCCGCGGCCAGCGCGCCCGCGGCGGTGTCGGCGTTGACGTTGTGCACCACGCCGTCGACGTCGGGCGCGACCGTGGACACCACCGGGATGCGCCCGGCGTTGACGATGTCGAGCACCGCGTCCGGGTTGACCGCGGCGACCTCGCCGACGAGCCCGATGTCGACCTGCTCACCGTCCACAGTGGCCTGTTTGCGTTCGGCGGTGAACAGGCGCGCGTCCTCGCCGGAGATGCCGACGGCGTACGGGCCGTGGGCGTTGATCAGGCCGACGAGCTCACGGCTGACCTGCCCGACCAGCACCATGCGGACGATGTCCATCGTCTCGGGCGTGGTCACGCGCAGGCCGCCCTTGAACTCGCCTTCGACGCCGAGCCGGGTGAGCATCGCGGTAATCTGCGGTCCCCCGCCGTGCACGACCACGGGGCGCAGGCCGGCGAGGCGCAGGAACACCATGTCCTGCGCGAACGCCGCCTTGAGAGTGTCGTCGATCATGGCGTTGCCGCCGTACTTCACCACCACGGTGGCGCCGTGGAACCGCTGCAGCCACGGCAGCGCCTCGATGAGCACCCCGGCCTTCTCGGCCGCCGTCTCGAGCCTTTCGTCCGCGGAAATCAGGTCCTCCGTGCCGGTCATGAGGAGTAGGCGCTGTTCTCTTCGACGTAGCCGTGGGACAGATCGGTGGTGTAGATCGTGGCCTCGGCCGAGCCGACGCCCAGGTCGACGACGACCTCGATGGCGCGCCCCGACAGGTCGGCGGCCGAGCGGTCCGCGGCGGTGGTGCCGGAGGCGAACAGCGTGACGCCGTTGATCGTGATCGACACCGTCTCAGGATCGATCCGCGCGGGCGCGCGGCCGAGCGCCATCGCGATGCGGCCCCAGTTGGGGTCGGAGCCGAACAGCGCCGTCTTCACGAGGTTGTCCTCGGCGATCGTGCGGGCGACCACCACGGCGTCGTCCTCGGACGCGGCGCCGCGCACCGTGACGTCGACGTCCTTGGTCGCGCCCTCGGAGTCGGCGCGCAGCTGCAGCACGAGGTCGTGCGCGACGGCGGTGAGCTGCTCGGTGAGCTCGGCTTCCGTCGGCTCGACCCCGCTCGCGCCGGACGCGAGCACCAGCACCGTGTCGTTGGTGGACGTGCCGCCGTCGACGTCGAGCCGGTCGTAGGTGACGCGGGTGGCGGCGCGCAGCGCGCGGTCGAGAACTTCCTTGTCCGCCACGGCATCGGTGGTGAGGACCGACAGCATCGTCGCGAGGTTCGGCGCGAGCATGCCGGCGCCCTTGGCAAACCCGCCGACGCTCCAGCCGTCCGCGTGAGCCGCGAACGCCTGCTTCGGCTTGGTGTCCGTGGTCATCACGCCGGAAGCCGCGTTCAGGCTCGCCTCGGCGCTCGCGTCGAGTGCCTTGACCGCACTGTCCACACCGGACAGCACCGCGGCCATCGGGAGCCGCTCGCCGATGAGACCGGTGGAGCACACGGCCACCTCGATCGCGCCGATGTCGAGGACCTCGGCGACCTTCTCCGCGGTGGCGTGCGTGTCCTGGAACCCGCCCGGACCGGTCGCGGCGTTGGCGCCGCCGGAGTTGAGCACGACCGCCTTGAGCTTCTGCTGCTTCAGGACTTCCTGCGACCACAGCACCGGCGCGGCCTTGATCACGTTGCGCGTGAACACACCAGCGGCGACGTCGAGCGGGCCGTCGTTCACGACCAGCGTGAGGTCGAGCGCGCCGGAGGCCTTGATGCCGGCGGCGACGCCGGCGGCGCGGAAACCCTTGGGGCCGGTGACGGTCACGGTGCCACTCCCACAGTGGAAAGTCCGGTGGCCTCGGGGAATCCGAGCGCCAGATTCATCGACTGGACGGCACCGCCTGCGGTGCCCTTGGTGAGGTTGTCGATCGAGCAGATCACGACCAGGCGGCCCGCGTCGGCGTCCACACCCACCTGAAGCTGGACGTTGTTCGACCCGAGCGTCGACGCCGTCGCGGGCCACATCCCCGCGGGCAGCAGCTGCACGAACGGCTCGGTGTCGTAGGCCTTCTCGTACACCTCGCGCACGGTGTTCTCGTCGACGTCGCCGATCAGGGGCGCGGTCGCCGTCGTGAGGATGCCGCGCGGCATCGGGGCGAGCACAGGCGTGAACGACACGGTGACGGGCTTTCCCGCCACGCCTGAGAGGTTCTGGGCGAACTCTGGCGTGTGCCGGTGCTTGCCCGCCACGCCGTACGCGCTGGCGGACCCCATCACCTCGGACCCGAGCAGGTTCGGCTTCAGGCTCTTGCCCGCGCCGGAAGTGCCGGTGACCGCCACGACCGTGACGTCCGGCTCGACCAGGCCCGCGGCCAGCGCCGGGGCGAGGGCGAGCGAGCCGCCGGTCGGGAAACAGCCGGGGACCGCGACGCGCTTGGTACCCACGAGCTTCTCGCGCGCGCCGGGCAGCTCGGGCAGGCCGTAGGGCCACTGTCCCGCGTGCTCGCCGCCGTACCAGCGCTGCCAGTCGGCCGGGTCCGCCAGCCGGTGGTCGGCGGCGAGGTCGACCACGAGCACGTCGGGTCCGAGCTGCGCCGCGACCTCGGCCGAATGACCGTGGGGCAGCGCGAGGAACACGACGTCGTGGCCGGCCAGCGTCTCCGTCGTCGTCTCGGCCAGCACACGCCCGGCCAGGGGCGCGAGGTGCGGCTGGTGCGTGCCCAGCAGCGTCCCCGCGCTGCTCGCCGCCGTCAGCGCACCGATCTCGACTTCCGGATGGGTCAGCAACAGGCGCAACAGTTCACCGCCCGCGTAGCCGCTCGCGCCGGCCACCGCGATCTTCACCGTCATACGCATGATTATGCACGACCATGCAATCTCAAACAAACAGGATTCCGCTGGGCCAGGTGTGTTTCCTGCCATGCCGAGGCGGAGCCAGGCCTGCCACGCCGGTCGTCCGCGCCGTTGTCGCAGCTCCCGGCGTCGCGGCGACCGGGCCGTTCGCACTTCACCCGATCGAGTGCTCTCGCCGGGGCCGTGCCCGCGGCCACGAGGGCCGCAGGCACGGCTGCTCACTGGTCCCCCTCGGCTGACTCGCGCAAGCTCGGCGGCGCGGGCAGGTGATGGCCCGGCCGTTCCGGGTCGCAGCCGACGCGCGGCAGGCGGGAGCGGATGCCGCCTGCCGTGCGCTCGAACCGGCGGGCCAGCTCGGCCACCGTGTCGCCCGCGAGCCACGCGGACTCCAGCTCCGCGTCGAGCTCGGCGCTCCACGGTTTCCCTTGCTGAGCGGGCCGTTCGCCCGATCTTCGGCGCGGCCCGCCCGCGAAGGCGTGGAGGCTGCCGGCCAGGAGGTCGGCCACCGCCGGAACCACGGCGGTGTCGAGGTCGAGCCTGCCGTGCACGACGGACTCCCCGTCAGGCCCCTCGCCGCCCACGGTGACCGTGACGCGGCTCTGCTCGGCCGTCTCGCCCGGGCGGGCGACGACGGCGATCTGGTACTGGACGTTTCCGGCCCGGACCTCGGTCCGGTGCTCTTCGATGATCGTCATGGCGGCGAAGGTAGCGCCCACCCCCGACAGAATCCGCTCACGGTCCGTGCCCGGCCGGGTGCGCTCCGAAATTGTCGGACCCGTGTCGTAGCGTTTTCGAGCGATCACGAACAGCGACCGAGGGGGTCCGATGGAAGGGCACGGATCAGGACCGGAGCACAGACACAGGGTGCCCCGATCCGGCGAACCGGACCGGGGCACCGGGAGGAAGGGATCAGAAGTGCGACAGCGTGCCCGTTTTGACCTGGGCCTGGGCTGGTGCCTCGCTCTTCTGCTGCGCGCCCGCCGCCGCCGGGACCGGCGCTGGCACGGGGTCGCACTGCGCGTCGGAGTGGTTGCCCGACGTGCGTTTGGGCAGCGCGCCCGTCGCGAGGTAGTCGGCGACCTTGTCGTCCACGCAGGCGACGCCCGACAGCGAGCCGGCGTGCGTAGTGCCGCCGGGGGCGCTGATCAGGCTCGACTCCGGGAACAGCTTGCGCACAGCGAGGCTGCCCGCGTACGGCGTCGCCGCGTCGAGTTCCTCGCTGATGAGCAGCACGCCACCGACCTTGCTGCCGTCCACCTTCACGGGCTTGCCGGCTTTGGCGGGCCAGTCACGGCAGGGCGCGTTGAACCACGCGTTGCCCCAGGTCTCGAACGGCGCGCGGAAGTACGTCGTCCAGTTGTCGAGGCGCCAGCGGTTCCAGCCGGCCGGCCACTGCACGTCGGTGCACTGGACGGCGCTGTAGACGGCGTACCCGTTGTCGTCACCGGGCGGGTTGGCGGCGTCGTAGAGGTTCTTGAGCGTCTGCCAGTCGCCGCGGTGCACCCAGCCGTCGAACGCCTTGGCCAGGTCTTCCCAGCCGAACACGTAGTAGCCGGCCTGCAGGAAGACGTCGGTCCACTCGTCGCCGCCGATCACGCCGCCCGCGGCCGAGCGGTCGAGCTTCTTCTGCTGGTCGTACCAAAGCGTCTCCACGGCGGACTCGGTCTTGCCGAGGTGGTAGACGTCGTCGTACTTCGCGAGCCAGCCGAAGTAGATCTTGATGTTGCGGTCGAAGGCCACGTCCTGGTCCAGGTTGGCCTGGTACCAGACCTTGCCCGGGTCGACGTTGCCGTCGAGCACCATGCGGCGCACGTTCTTCGGGTACAGCGTGCTGTAGACCTGGCCGAGGTAGGTGCCGTAGGAGAAGCCGTAGTAGTTGATCTGCTTCTCCCCCAGCGCCACGCGGAGGCTGTCCATGTCCTGCGCGACGTCGGTGGTCTTGATGTGCTCGAGGATGGCGCCGTTCTTCGCGCACGCCTTCGCGTAGCCCTCGGCCTTGGCGAGCCAGGTGCGTTCGAGCTGCGGCGTCGAAGGCACGTACGGCGGGCGGTCGTAGGAGAAGTAGCCGCCGTCGCACCGCACGGCCGGCTTGCTGGAGCCGACGCCGCGCGGGTCGAAGCCGATCCAGTCGTAGCTCTCGCCGGCACCGTGCGGCACGTACTGGCCGAGCACCGAGAGCCCGAGCCCGGAACCGCCGGGGCCGCCCGGGTTGACCAGCATCACGCCCTGGTACTGCGCGGACTTGTGCTTGATCCGCGACACGGCGACCTGCACCTTGACGCCGGAGGGTTTCGCGTAGTCCATCGGGGCCACGAGGAACCCGCACTCGGCGCCGGCGTTTCTCAGGCTCGTGGTCTGGCACGGCCCCCAGCTGATCGGCGGCGGGGTGTAGCCCGGCTTCGCCGCCCCCTGCGCTGCGGTGGCGGCCGGCGCGGCGGCCATCGTCCCGACCGCGACACCCGCGGCAGCCAGGACGGCAAGGATCTTCTTCACGGTGGCCCTCTTCGCTCGCGGGTTATCCGAATTGGTCGAAACTACCCACAACCCGGAACAATCTCCTCGCACGACACGACTTGCGCCAGCCGTCGCCCACCGCCGGCCGGCGCGGTGGAGGTGAGCGCGGATGGGTGTGGACAAGGCGTTGGTCTCGGCTGTCCGAACCGGACTCGCCGCCCGGGCGGACCCGGCGAAAGCGCCCGCCATGCAGGCGTACATGAAGTCGGCGATGCCGTATCGCGGGGTGGCCAAGCCCGCGCGCGCCGCGCTGATGAAAGAGGTCCTGGCCGCCCACGTTCTGCCCGATCGGGTGAGTTTTTCAACGACGGTGCTCGCCCTGTGGCGCGACGCGGAATTCCGCGAGGAGCGCTACGCGGCGATCGATCTGTCGGGCCACCGCGCGTACCGGCGGTGGCAGGACCCGGACCTGCTCGGCCTCTACGAGGAGCTCATCGTGGACGGTGCGTGGTGGGACTTCGTCGACGAGGTCGCGATCCGCCGCGTCGGCCCGATCCTGCGCGAGTACCGCGCGGACGTCACGCCGGTGCTCCTGCGCTGGGCCACCGACCCCGACCGCTGGCGGCGCCGCACCGCCGTCATCTGCCAGGTGTCGGCGAAGACGGCCGTCGACCACACGCTGCTGACGGCGGCGATCGAAGCCAACCTCGATGACCGGGACTTCTTCTTGAGGAAGGGCATCGGCTGGGCGTTGCGCGACCACGCCAAAACCGAGCCGGACTGGGTGCGCTCCTTTGTGCGCGACCACCCGGGGCTGTCCCCACTGTCCACACGGGAGGCTTTGAAGAACCTGACCTGACCACGATCGGCCGAACGAGCGGAGAGACCAGGCACGGAGCAGCCGCCGCCAGGCGCGGCACCAGCAGCCGATGACGGTACGGCTAGCGCTCTCTGCCGACCCCGCGACCGGGCGACCCCGGAGACGGGCCACGCAGCAGCCGCCGTGTATCGCCGAGCGAAGCGCACGACCCGGCTGAGGCGGGCAACCAGCGCAGCCTGGCCGCCGCGGGCGACCCCGCGGCGAAGGCCGAGACGACGCCCGCGAACCGAGCCGCTCAGGCCGGCATTCGGGGCACTGCCAGGCACCCAGCCGAGCGGCCACTCGCGGTGGGCGCCGGGCAGGCACCCGAAGTCGGTGCCAGGGCGGCACCCGGGCAGGCACCCCGGGACCAGCGCCCGACGGGCAACCGACGCTGGCACCCATGCCGGGCACCCGAGGCCCAACCCTCGACAGGCGCCCGTGGCAAGCAGCGGGCCGGCCGCTCGCAGCGAGCAGCCACAGCAGGCACTCTGGGTCAACGCCCGTGGCGGGCGGTCGTAGTGGGCGCTGGGCCCGGCGGGCACCCGGGGACGGCCCCTAGTGGGCCGTCGCCGCGCGTGCCCGCGACGGGTGTCCGAAGCCGATGCTTCGATGGGCGACCGAGTCAGCTACCGGGCTAGCCACTCGCAGCGCGCAGCCACGGCAGGCCGCTTTGGTCAGCGCCAGCGGCAAGCACTTGTGGCGGGCGCCGGCGCACGCCGGCGAACGGCCACACGCAGCGGGAAGCCCGGGGCTGCCATCCCGCGCACGCACCCGAGGCCGGCACCTGGGTGGACACCCGGCGCAAAGCGCCTGGGACTGCCACTCGCGGCAGCGACCCAGGGAGCCCACTCGTGAGTAGCCGTGGCAGGCGTCCGAGATGGCGCTGAGGCAGGAACTCGTGGCAGGCACCCGGGGTCGGCGCCGCCGCAGCCGCCAGAAGTCGGCACCGGGGCAGACACCCGGGGTCGCCGCCGCGGCAGGCAGTCGTAGTCGGCACCAGGGCAGGCACCCGGGGTCGCCGCCGCGGCAGGCAGTCGTAGTCGGCACCAGGCCAGGCACCCGAGGTGCGCGCCGCGGCAGGCAGTCGAAGTCGGCACCAGGCCAGGCACCCGGGCAGGCAGCGACCGGAGAGACGGCAGTGGGCCGGAAACTCCGCAGTGAGGCGGTGTCTCCGGCCCACTGGGCCGACGTCGGGCAGGTGCCAGGCTCGGGTCAGGCGCGCAGCGTGGCGCCGAAGCGGTCGCCGGCGGCGGAGACGGCGGCGTCGCGGGCCTTGGTGGCTTCGTCGACCGTCAGGGTGCGGTCCGGGGCGCGGAAGCGGAGCTTGTAGGCCAAGGACTGTTTGCCGTCGCCGATTTGGGTGCCGGTGTAGACGTCGAAGAGGGTGATGTCTTCGAGGAGGTCGCCGGCGCCCGAGCGGAGGACCTCGGCGAGGTCGGCGGACGGGACGTCGGAGGCGGCGACCAAGGCGACGTCGAGCAGCACCGGCGGGTAGGCCGACACGCTCGGGGCCGGGCGGGAGTCCGGCAGCGGGATGGCGTCGAGGTCGAGCTCCATCGCCACCGTGCGGGGCGGCAGGCCGAGGGCCTCGACGACCTTCGGGTGCAGCTCGCCCGCGTGGCCCACCGGCCAGTCGCCCACGCGCAGCTGGGCGCAGCGGCCCGGGTGCCACGGCGGGAGATCCGACGCCTGCACCGTGAGCTCCACGCCGGCGGCCTCGGCCACCAGGCGGGCGGCCTCGACGGCGTCGGCCCAGGAGGCCGGCTCGCCCTTGCCCCACCAGCCGGCGCGGCGGCGCAGGCCCGTGAGCACGACGGCGACGTGCACCGGCTGGGCGGGCACGGCGGCCTCCAGCACGGCGAGCTCCTCGTCGCTCGGCCGGTGCTCGACGCCGAGGTCCGGCACCTTCAGCTGGTGCGGCTTCGGCAGCACGACCTGGCCGATGTGGAAGAGCGACACATCCTTCATGCCGCGGGACACGTTGCGCTGCAGCGTGTCGAGCAGGCCGGGCAGCAGTGTCGTCGACATGCGGTCGTGGTCGGCCTCGAGCGGGTTGCGCACGCGGACGGTGTTGCGGCGCACGTCGTCCTCGGGCAGGCCGAAGGCGTCCCACACCGAGTCGCTGACGAACGGGAAAGGCAGCACCTCGACGTGACCCGCCTCGGCCAGCGCGCGGGCGACGCTGCGGCGGCGCTTCTGCTCCTCGGTGAGGCCACGGCCCGCGGGCGCCGCCGGCAGGACCGACGGGATGCTCTCGTAGCCCTCGAGCCGCAGCACCTCCTCGACGAGGTCGGCGGGCTGCACGAGGTCCGCGCGCCAGCTCGGCGGCGTCGCGGTGACCGACGAGATGCCGGCATCGCTGGTGCTCACCTGGACCTTGCAGCCGATCTGCGTGAGCCGCCGGACGGTGACGCCGCGCTCGTAGCGCACGCCCGCCACCTGGTCGGGCAGGTTGATCGGCATGGTGACCGGCGGCAGCGGCGCCACGCCGCCCTCGTCGGTACGGCCCGGCTGGATGGCGCCCTCGCCGTACTGGCGCAGCAGCCGGGCGGCCAGCTCGACGGCGGCCGCGCACAGACCCGGGTCGGTGAAGCGCTCGAAGCGCTTCGCCGCCTCCGAGAACAGCTTGTGGCGACGCGCCGTGCGGCTGATCGACGCGGGGTTCCAGTGCGCCGCTTCGAGAAGCACGTCGGTGCTCTCCGGGGTGATCTCCGTGCTGGCGCCACCCATGGTGCCCGCGAGCGAGATCACGCCGGAGTCGTCGGCGATCACGATGTCGTCGGCGTCGAGGGTGCGCACGACGTCGTCCAAAGTGGTCAGTTTCTCGCCCTGCCGAGCGCGCCGCACCACCAGGTCGCCCTGGATGGCGGTGGTCGCGAACGCGTGGAGCGGGTGGCCGAGCTCGAGCATCACGTAGTTGGTGACGTCGACCGCCAGCGAGATCGAGCGGATCCCGGCCAGCATCAGCCGGCGGCGCATCCACCACGGTGACGGGGCCGTGGCGTCGAGACCCTTCACGCGGCGCAGCACGAACCGCGGGCAGCCTTCGGGGTCCTCGACCCGCACCGGCCACGCGTCGCCCTCGGCCTCGGGGATGTCGAGCATCGCCGGGTCGCCGAACGGCACGTCGAGCGCATTGGACAGCTCGCGCGCGAGACCGCGGATCGACAGCGCGTAGCCGCGGTCCGGGGTCGGCGTGACCTCGATGACGGTGTCGGTGAGCCCCAGCAACGCGATCGCGTCGTCGCCCGGGCTCGCGGTGCCCGGCGGCAGCACGAGGATGCCGCTGTGGTCCTCGCCGAGGCCCAGCTCCTTGGCGGAGCAGATCATGCCGTCGCTGACCTTGCCGTACGTCTTGCGCGCGGCGATCTCGAAGTCGCCCGGCAGCACGACGCCCGGCAGCGCGACCACGACGAGGTCGCCCTCGGCGAAGTTGCTGGCACCGCAGACGATGCCGCGGGTCTTGATGCCGTGGGGGCCCTCGTTCTCGATCGGGCCTTCGTCGTCGTCCTCGTCGTCGTCCTCATCGGAGGAGCCGGTGTCCTCTTCGGACTCCGGCTCCTCGCCGACCTCGACGCGGCAGAACCGCACCGGCTTCTTGAAGCCCGTCAGTTCCTCGATCTCGGCGACGCGCCCGACCACGAGCGGGCCGGTCACGGGGCCGAGCTCGCTCAGCTCGTCGACCTCGATCCCGATCCGCACGAAGGCGTCGGCCAGGTCCTGGGGCGTGACCTCGTCACCCACGTCGAGGTGCTCGGTCAGCCAGCTCACCGGGACTCGCACTACGCCTCCGTTCCGAAGGGAAGGGTGAACCGGACGTCGCCTTCGACCATGTCGCGCATGTCCGGGATGCCGTTGCGGAACTGCAGGGTCCGCTCGATGCCCATGCCGAACGCGAAGCCCGAGTACACCTCGGGGTCGACGCCGCACGCGCGCAGCACGTTGGGGTTGACCATGCCGCAGCCGCCCCACTCGACCCAGCCGGGGCCGCCCTTCTTCTCCTCGAACCACACGTCCACCTCGGCGGAGGGCTCGGTGAAGGGGAAGAAGTGCGGGCGCAGCCGCGTCTTGGAGCTCTCGCCGAACATCGCGCGCGCGAACGCGTCGAGCGTGCCCTTGAGGTGGGCCATGGTGATGCCCTTGTCCACGGCCAGGCCCTCGACCTGCGTGAACACCGGCGTGTGCGTGGAGTCCAGCTCGTCGGTGCGGTAGGTGCGGCCCGGGCACACGACGTAGACCGGCAGGTCGCGGTGCAGGAGGCTGCGGGCCTGCACGGGCGAGGTGTGCGTGCGCAGCACCAGCCCGGAGTCCTCTTCGCCCACGTAGAACGTGTCCTGCAGCTGGCGTGCGGGGTGGTCCTTGCCGAAGTTCAGCGCGTCGAAGTTGAACCACTCGGCCTCGAGCTCGGGGCCCTCCGCGACCTCGTAGCCCATCGCGATGAAGGCGTCGGCCACGCGCTCGGACACGGTGCTGATCGGGTGTCGGGCACCACGCGGGATCTGGTCCCACGGCAGCGTGACGTCGACGGCCTCTTCGCGCAGCACGTGCTCGTCCCGCTCGGCCTGCAGCACGGCACGGCGCTCGTCGAACGCGGCCTGGACGGCCTGGCGGGCCTCGTTGACCCGCTTGCCGGCGTCGGCCTTCTCCTGCTTGGACAGCGCGCCGATGGCCCGGCGCGCGAGCAGCAGCGGCGCCTGGTCCCCGAGGTGCGCCGGCTTGACGGCGGCGAGCGCCTCCAGGTCGGCAGCGCCCGCGAAGGCCTCTTCGGCCGCCTTGATCGCCGCACGCAGGGTTTCCGGTGCGAGCACGTCGACCGGCTTGTCTGTGGCTCCGGACATGACTCCTCGGCGTCCACTGGGACGGGTTGAGCGGCAGCGCACGGGCAGGCAGCCGCACGTGCACATCGGGCAGCCCAGTCTAGGGGATCGGCCGAGGGCCCCGGCCGCTCACCCTCCGCTAACGAGCGTGCCTCCGCACCGGCTGCGATCGGCCGCGCACGACGGCGCCGGTCAGCGGTGCGCGGCCATCGCGGCGGTGTACACGCAGACGGCGGCCGCCGTGGCCAGGTTGAGGCTTTCGGCCTTGCCGTAGAGCGGGATGCGGACGGCGGTATCGACCGCCGACAGGACCGACTGCGACAAGCCGTGGGCTTCGTTGCCGAAGATCCACGCGACCGGGTCACCGAACGTGATCTCTTCGAGTGAACGGTCCGCGTAGCCGTGGGCGGCCACTGTGCGCAGGCCGGCGGCGGTCAGCGACGACAGCACCGCCGGGATGTCGCGCTCGCGGGCCAGGGGGACCTGGAAGGTGCTGCCGGCGGCGGCGCGCACGCTCTTGCCGTTGTGCGGGTCGACGGTGTCGCCCGCGAGGACCACGGCGTCGGCGCCCGCGGCGTCGGCCACGCGGATCACCGTGCCGGCGTTGCCGGGCTCGGCGACGTCCACGAGGACGACCACGAGCCGGGCACCGGTCAGCACCGTCGCGAGTGGACGGTCGACCAGGGCGCACACGGCCACGAGGCCTTGCGGCGTCACGGTTTCCGACAGGCCCTCGGCGGCGCGGTCGGTGACGAGCGAGACCGCCACCCCCGCCGAGGAGGCCGACGCGATCAGCTCGGGGTGGGCCGCGGCCGCGCGCTCGGTGGCGAACAGCTCGAAAACGGTGCCGTGCGCCAGCGCGGCCTCGACGGCGTTGACGCCTTCGGCCAGGAAACGGCCGGTCTTCTCGCGTTCCGCGCGGCGCGTCAGCTTGCGCGCAGCAACGACCCGGGGGGTCCGTTCGGTGAACGGAACCGCCCCGGGTCGCGGAAAACTGCCGGTCAGGCCGACTTCGCTTCGCCGGTGTTGACGTTCGCCTTGGCGAGCTCGGCGAGCGCCGTGAAGGCGGCGGCGTCGTTGACCGCGAGGTCCGCGAGGATCTTGCGGTCGACCTCGACACCGGCGACCTTGAGGCCCTGGATGAACCGGTTGTAGGTCACGCCGTTGGCACGAGCGGCCGCGTTGATGCGGGTGATCCACAGCTGGCGGAAGTCACCCTTGCGCGCACGGCGGTCGCGGTAGGCGTAGTTGAGCGAGTGAAGCGTCTGCTCCTTGGCCTTGCGGTACAGCCGCGAGCGCTGGCCGCGGTAGCCGCTGGCCAGTTCGAGAGTTGACCGACGCTTCTTCTGGGCGTTGACCGCCCGCTTGACGCGTGCCACTGGTCCATCCTGTCGATTCGGGGGGCGCGGTGGCGCCCGGGGTGATCAGTACGTGTGCGGAGGGTGGCTCAGGCTCAGATGCCGAGCAGGCGCTTGACGCGGCCGGCCTCGGTCTTGGCGAGCTCCGTGGTGCCCTCGAGACGCCGGGTGAGGCGGTTGGACTTCTTCTCCATCAGGTGGCGGCGGCCGGCCTTCTGGCGGCGCAGCTTGCCCGTGCCCGTCACGCGGATCCGCTTGGACGTACCGCTGTGCGTCTTCATCTTCGGCATGGTTGTTCTGTCCTCTTCCGTGCGGCGGCACACCGGTGCCCCGGTGTGCCGCTGACTGTGCTGGGCGCTGCGGGAGGCGTTATGCCTCGGGAGCCGTCTCGGCCTTCGCGACCTTCGGCTTCACGTTCTTGTGCGGGGCCAGCACCATGATCATGTTGCGCCCGTCCTGCTTGGGCGACGATTCGACGAAGCCCAGCTCGGTCACGTCGTCGGCCAGCTTCTGCAGCAGCCGGAAACCGAGTTCCGGCCGGGACTGCTCGCGACCGCGGAACATGATCGTGACCTTGACCTTGTTGCCGGCCGCCAGGAACCGTGACACGTGACCCTTTTTGGTCTCGTAGTCGTGCTGGTCGATCTTCGGACGCAGCTTCTGTTCCTTGATGACGGTCAACTGCTGGTTGCGGCGGGACTCGCGGGCCTTCTGCGCGCTCTCGTACTTGAACTTGCCGAAGTCCATGAGCTTGCATACGGGCGGGCGGGCCTGGGGCGCGACCTCGACGAGGTCGAGATCGTTCTCCTGTGCCAGCCGCAGCGCATCTTCGATCCGGACGATGCCGACCTGCTCGCCGTTGGGTCCGACGAGCCGGACTTCCGGCACCCGGATACGTTCGTTGATGCGTGTCTCGGAGCTGATGGGGCCTCCTTGGTCCGAGTGACTACTTCTCTTCTCGACCTGGTGCCCACATGACTCAGGCCCCGTCTCCGGCATACAACCGGTTCACGGGGCCCGCTCTGTCTCCGATCGCGCCCGATCGCGAGGATCGAACGCTTCGCCGGAGCGACAGATGTACCGACATCCACCACTTCGGCGAGACCGGACCCGGACACCTGAGGCGGTGACGCGGGTGGGAGCGGGGCTCCACTTGCCGCCCCCGATTCCTCGGGAGCTGGTCGCTCGTGGAAGGGTACCAGACGTGTCAGAACAACCTTCGGAACAGCCCCCCTATTCCCCGGACGTCCGCGACCTGGAGGACATCCCGAGCGTCGAGGTGATCAGCCGCGCGGCCGTGATGCTGATGTCGGCCGCGGCCGAACGCCTGGGCCTGGCCGACGCCGACCCGGACACCTCACCCCACCGTGACCTCGACGAAGCGCGCCGGCTGATCACGGCGCTGGCCGGGCTCGTCACGTCGTCCGTAGAGTACCTGGGCCTGCACGCCGGCCCGCTGCGCGACGGGCTGCAGTCGCTGCAGAAGGCGTTCCGCGAAGCCTCCGCCGTCCCCGACGCGCCGGGCCAGGGCCCGGGTGAAAAGTTCACCGGCCCGGTTCACTGACCGTCGCTTCCGAGGCCCGTCCGCCACCCGCGGACGGGCCTTCTTCGTCCCGAAGTCCTCAGGTCCCCGTGTCCCCGAGTCCCGACGGCCTTGCCGAACCGCCCGAAAGACATCTAACATGTTAGATGTGAGTCCGCTCCCCAAAGTCACCCGGCCACTGCTGCGCGACGAGGCCTACGACCGCATCCGCCAGGCCATCATCGACGGCAGCCTCGCCCCCGGCACCCCGCTGCGCGACGCCGACCTGGCCGACGAGCTCGGCCTGTCCCGCGCTCCCGTGCGCCAGGCCCTGCTGCGTCTGGCCGGCGACGGGCTCGTGGAGTCCAAACCGCAGAGCTACACGCGGGTGGCCGCGATCGCGGGCGACGAGGTGCGCGACGCCGTCCAGCTGGTGCGCGCGCTGCACGAGTTCGCCATTCGCCAGGCCCTCCCCCGGCTCGGCACCGAGCAGGTCGCCGAGATGCGCGCGGCGAACGAGCGCTTCGCCGCCGCCGTGGCCGAGGGAGAGGTGGCCGCGGCGATCGCGGCCGACGACGAGCTGCACGACGTGCCCGTGCGCGCGTGCGGCAACCGCGCCGTCGCCGCGACGGTGGAGCGCTACACCCCGTTGCTGCGCCGGCTCGAGTACGCGCGCTTCAGCTCCCTGCCCGCACACCGCTCGGTCCGGCGGCACACCGAGCTCGTCGACGCGATCGAAGCCGGCGACGCCGACACCGCCGCCGCTGTCACCTCGACCATCTGGTCGGACCTCGAAGCAAGCCTGGAGACCCCGTGAGCCTCGCCGACTTCCCGCGTTTCCCCCTGATGATCGGCCCGTCGCCGATCCACCGGCTCGACCGCCTCACCGAACACCTCGGCGGCGCGGAAATCCGGGCCAAGCGCGAAGACCTCAACTCCGGTCTCGCCTACGGCGGCAACAAGACCCGCAAGCTCGAATACCTCGTGGCCGACGCGCTCGCCCAGGGCGCCGACACGCTCGTGTCCATCGGCGGCGTGCAGTCCAACCACACTCGCCAGGTGGCCGCGGCCGCCGCCCGCGCGGGGCTGAAAGCCGTGCTGGTGCAGGAAAGCTGGGTCGACTGGCACGCCCCGCTGCACGACAAGGTCGGCAACATCCAGCTGTCGCGGATCATGGGCGCCGACGTCCGGCTCGTCGAGGCCGGCTTCGGCATCGGGTTCAAGGAGAGCTGGGAGCAGGTCCTCGCGGAGGTCCGGGACGCCGGCGGCAAGCCGTACGCGATCCCGGCCGGCGCGTCCGACCACCCGCTGGGCGGGCTCGGGTTCGCGGGCTGGGTCGCGGAGCTGGAACAACAGGAGCGAGACCTCGGTGTCTTCTTCGACACCGTGGTGGTCTGCTCGGTCACCGGCAGCACCCAGGCCGGGATGGTGGCGGGCGCCGCACTGGGCGGACGACCCCGCCGCATCCTCGGGATCGACGCGTCGGCCAAGCCCGCCGAGACGCGCGACCAGATCACCCGCATCGCCGAGCACACCGCCGAGCTCATCGGCGCGCCCGGCATCGGAGACGTCGAGCTCGACGAGCGCTACCACGCGGGTGTCTACGGCATCCCCGACGAGTCCACTCTGGACGCCATCCGCACGGCGGCGCGGCTCGAAGGCATGATCACCGACCCGGTGTACGAGGGGAAGTCCATGGCCGGACTCATCGATCTCGTGCGCCGCAGCGAGATCCCCCGCGAGTCGACCGTGCTCTACGCGCACCTCGGCGGTCAGCCGGCGATCAACGCCTACACGAGCGTGCTGGGCTGACCGGGTTCGCCCGGGCCCGCCACCCCGGCGAGCCCAGGCGAACCCGGCGAAACCCGGGAGGCCGGACTCAGTCGAGCACGCACAGCACGTCGATCTCCACGAGGAGACTGGCGGGCAGGCCGACGTAGACGGTGGTGCGGGCCGAGTGCGGGCCTTCCCCGATCAGCTCGTTGTAGACCTCGTTGAACGGGCCGAAGTGGCTCGTGTCGGTGAGGTACACGCGCACCATCACCGCGTCGGCCCAGCCCGAACCGGCCTCGGTGAGCAGGGCCTCGATGTTCTTGAACACCTGCCGCGTCTGCGTCGCGATGTCGTCGCCGACGACCGCGCCGGTCGCGGGGTCGAACGCGACCGTGCCCGCGATCTGCAGGATGTTGCCCTTGCGGACGGCCTGCGAGAACTTCGCCGGCGGCTTCGGCGCGTTCTCGGTCGTGATCGCCGTCTTGCCCATCATTACCCCTTTCCGTTCCCCGTCCATCCACTGTGGACGGAAGCCTCGTCGGTGGCGGCGCGCAGCTCCGGCACGAGCGCGAGCAGGCCGTCGTAGTCCAGCAGCACCTTCGGCACCGACATCGACGCCGCGGCCAGCACCTCGCCGCCGGCGCCGCGCACCGGCGCCGCGATGCAGTGGATGAAGTCCTCGTGCTCGGCGTTGTCCACGGCGTAGCCGCGCTCGGCGACCTTGTCCAGTTCCGCCAGGTAGGCCTCGGGCGAGGTGATCGTGTTCGGCGTGAGCACCACGTAGTCCAGCGAACGCGCGATCTCCTCGCGCCGCGCCCGCGGCATCGCGGCGACCAGCACCTTGCCGACGGCGGTGCAGTGCAGCGGCGCGCGTTTGCCGATGCGCGAGTACATCCGCACGGAGTGGTGGCCCTCGAACTTGTCGATGTACACGACCTCGCCGTCTTCGTACGAGGCGAGGTGCACGGTGTGCCCGGTGCGGATGTTGAGCGCCGCGAGCGCGTCGTGGGAGCTGCTGCGCACGTCGAGGTCTTCCAGCGCCTGGTTCGCGAGGTCGAATAGCGCGCTGCCGAGGCGGTAGTGGCGGGTCCCCTCGCGGCGCACGAAGTGGTGCGACTCGAGCGTGCGCAACAGGCGCAGCACGGTCGTCTTGTGCACGCCGATCTCCTCGGCGAGCTCGTCCAGCGTCTTCGCGCCGCGGGCGAGCCCGGCCAGCACGGTCAGCGCCCGGTCCAGGCTCTGGCTCACCTCACCACCACACCCTCTCCCGTCAGGCGGGCCGCGCCCCACTCTTCGGCGTCCGCGCGCAGCAGCGTATCCACCACGGGGGCGGGCAGGGGCGTGCCGACGTCGTCGTGGGTCAGCAGGGTCGCGGCGGCCTGGAGGTGCCCGCGGCGCAGCCGGGTCGACGGGTCGGCGCCGCGCAGGGTGGCGGCGAGGAAGCCGGCCGCGAACGCGTCGCCGGCACCGACCGGCTCGACCACGTCCACGCGCAGCGCGGGTTCGAACACCGGCGCCGCGTCGCCTTCGACGAGTGTCGCGCCGCGTTCGCCGTGCTTCACCACGAGCGTGCGCGGCCCGGGCAGCAGTTCGCGCAGCCGCCTGGGATCACCGGTCCCCCACACGCGTTCGGCCTCGTCGTCGCCGGTGAGGACCAGGTCGGCGAGCCCGGCCAGCTCCGCGAGCACGGCGACATCCTGCCCCAGCGCGGGCCGGTGGTTGACGTCGAACGACACGAGCCGCTCCCCGCGCGGGGCCGCCAGCAACGCGCGCACGAGCGCGAGGCAACTGGCCGACAGCGCGGGCGTGATCCCGGACAGGTGCAGCACGCGCACGCCCTCGAGGTGCAGCCGGTCCACGAGGTCCGGGCCGAGCGCGGAGGCGGCCGATCCGGTGCGGTAATAACGCACCGGGCTGCCCTGGGTGCCGCTTTCCTTGACGTACAAACCTGTCGGACGCGCCGGATCGATCTCCACGCCGCTCACGTCGACGCCGGCCGAGGCGATCTGCTGCACCAGCGCGCGGCCGAACGGGTCGTCGCCGACCGCGCTCACCCACGCGCTCGGCACCCCGAGTGCGGGCAGGTGGCACGCGACGTTCGACTCGGCGCCGCCGAAGGTGCGCAGCCAGCTGCGCACCCGTTCGGGCGGGCCGGGTTCGGCCGGCACGAACAGGGCCATCGACTCGCCGATGCAGAGCACCTCGGGCGGGCTGGTCACTGACTTTCTCCCCGTTCCGTCACCCCGTTGACCTGTGGCGGACCGGATGCTACACCTATGTCGCGCATTTTGCGCAACGCCAGTTGCATCATACGCAACCTATGCCCGCACCGAGGTCTGAATCGATGAACAGCTCCGAGCACGCCGCCCTGACCGCCGCCGTCCGCGCGGGCCGGGACGAGAAGATCGACTGGCGCTTCCGCTCGATCGCGCCCGCGCTGGCCGGGCTCACCCTCGACGAGGCCGCGGCCCGGCGTGCGAACCTGTTCGCCGACGGCTTCTTCGGCCCGTTCGTCGTGCTCGACGCCGCGGCGCTGGAGCACAACCTCGCCACCATGGCGGCGTGGTGCGCCGGGCACGGGATCGCGCTCGCGCCGCACGGCAAGACCACGATGGCGCCCGAGCTGTTCGCGCGCCAGCTCGCGCACGGCGCGTGGGGCGTCACCGCCGCCAACGCCGGGCACCTGCGGATCTACCGCGCGTTCGGCGTCTCGCGGATCCTGCTGGCCAACCAGCTCGTGGACCCGGCGGGCCTGCGCTGGCTCGCGGGCGAGCTGGCGGCGGACCCGGCGTTCGAGTTCGTGTGCTGGGTCGACTCCGTGCGCGGGGTCGAGCTGATGACCGAGGCGCTGGCCGGCTCCGCGCGCCCGGTCGACGTGCTCGTGGAGCTGGGTGGCGCCGGCGGCCGCACCGGGGTGCGCGACCCGGAGACGGCGCTGGCCGTGGCCGAGGCGGTCGCGAAGAGTCCCGCGCTGCGGTTGCGCGGCACGGGCGGCTACGAGGGCGCGCTGTCGCACGACACCGACGACGCCGCCCTGGCCAAGATCAGTTCCTATGTGGACACCCTGCGCGACTCGGCGATCGCGTTCGCAGACCAGGGACTGCTCGCCGAAGGCCAGGTGTACGTGACGGCCGGCGGGAGCGCCTACTTCGACCGCGTGGCCCAGGAGCTCACGAAACCGTGGCCCGACGGCATGGACGTGCTGCCGATCCTGCGCAGCGGCGCCTATGTCACCCACGACGACGGCTTCTACCGCGAGATCTCGCCGCTCGGCGTGCACCCGCGGCTGGCCGGCGTCGAGCCGTTCCACGCCGCGCTGCACGCGTGGGCGCAGGTCACCTCGAAACCCACTGCCGAGCTTGCGCTGCTCACCGCCGGCAAGCGCGATCTGCCCTACGACGAGGGCATGCCGGAGCCGCAGCTGCTGCGCAAGAACGGCGTCAACGCCGAGCTCACCGGCCACGCAGTGACGAAGCTGAACGACCAGCACGCGTTCCTGGCGCTGCCCGCGGACTCCCCCGTCGAGGTCGGCGACTGGGTGCGGCTCGGGCTTTCGCACCCGTGCACGACGTTCGACAAGTGGCCGCTGCTGCCGGTGGTGGACACCGACGGCGAGACGGTCGTCGACTTCGTGCGGACGTGGTTCTGATGGATGTGCTCTGATGGACACTGTCTTCCGCGGCGCCCAAGTGGCCGACGGCACCGGCGGTCCGATCACTCGCCACGACGTCGGGATCACCGGCGACCGCGTCACCGAGGTCGCCGAACCCGGCTCGCTCACCGGAAAGCGCGTGCTGGACGCGGACGGCCTCGTGCTCGCGCCCGGGTTCATCGACATGCACTCGCACTCCGACCTGCAGCTGCTCACGAACCCGGACCACCTCGCGAAGGTCTCCCAGGGCGTGACCACCGAGGTGCTCGGGCAGGACGGCCTCTCGTACGCGCCCGTGGACGACACCGTGCTCGAGGCACTGCGCCAGCAGCTCGCGGGCTGGAACGACGACCCGGCCGGCTTCGACTGGAACTGGCGCTCGGTCGGCGAGTACCTCGACCGGCTCGACCGCGGCGTGGCCGTGAACGCCGCCTACCTCGTGCCGCAGGGCACCGTCCGGATGCTCGCGGTCGGCTGGGAGAACCGGCCGGCGACCGGGGCCGAGCTCGACCGGATGAAGGAACTGATCGCGACCGGGCTCGAAGAAGGCGCTTTCGGGCTGTCCTCGGGGCTCACCTACACGCCGGGCATGTACGCGGACACGGCCGAGCTCGTCGAGCTGTGCCGCGTGGTCGGCGCGCACGGCGGCTACTACAGCCCCCACCACCGCAGCTACGGCGCCGGTGCGCTGGAGGCCTTCGCCGAGATGGTCGACGTCTCGCGCCGCGCGGACTGCCCGCTGCACCTCGCGCACGCCACGATGAACTTCTCCGTCAACAAGGGCAAAGCACCGGGGCTGCTGAAGCTGCTGGACGACGCCCTCGACGCCGGCGGCGACATCACCCTCGACACCTACCCGTACCTGCCGGGCGCCACCTACCTGTCGGCGCTGCTGCCGAGCTGGGCCACCGAGGGCGGGCTCGACGCCACGCTCGCGCGACTGTCCGATGCGGACACCCGCGAGCGGATCCGCGTCGAGATCGAAGAGACCGGCTCGGACGGCGCGCACGGCGTGCCCATCGACTGGTCCGGCATCGAGATCAACGGCGTGCGCCACCAGAGCAACGTCGGCCTCGTCGGCCACAGCGTCGCGGAATCCGCCCGTACGCAAGGAAAAACGCCCGCCGAGCTGTACTTCGCCACGCTGGTCGACGAACGGCTCGGCACCTCGTGCCTGATGCACATCGGCCACGAGGAGAACGTGCAGGCCATCATGCGCCACCGCACGCACACCGGCGGTTCCGACGGCCTGCTCGTCGGCAACCGGCCGCACCCGCGCGCCTGGGGCACGTTCCCCCGTTACCTCGCCCGCTACGTCCGTGAACTGGGCGTGCTCGGGCTGGCCGACTGCGTCGCGCACCTCACCGGGCGCGCGGCGCGGCGGCTGCGGCTCACCGACCGGGGCCTCGTGCGCCCCGGGTACGCGGCCGACCTGGTGCTGTTCGATCCCGCCACGATCACCGACACCGCCACGTTCGAAAACCCGAGGCAGCCCGCCGAGGGGATCTCCCACGTCTTCGTGAACGGCGTCGCCGCGATCGAGGACACCCACCCCACCGGCGCCCTCGCCGGCCATTCCCTTCGTCACCCCGGGAGGGGCCGATGATCCACTGGCTGCAGACCACGACCGGCGGTCTGCTGACGCTCGCGGCGGTTTCGATCGCCGTCCTGCTCGTGCTCATCATCAAGGTCAAGCTCGAACCGTTCATCGCGTTGATCGTGGTGGGGGTGCTCACCGCGCTGGCCGCCGGCCTGCCCGTGGGAACGCTGGTCGGCACCGCGCAGAAGACGTCGGACTCCTTGCTGGAGAAGGGGTTCGGCAGCATCCTCGGGCACATCACGGCGATCATCGGCCTCGGCACCCTGCTGGGGTCGATCCTCGAACGCTCCGGGGGCGCCCGCGTGCTGACCTCGGCGCTGCTGCGCGCGTTCGGCGAGAAACGCGCGCCGCTCGCGATGGGCCTGTCCGGTCTGATCTTCGGCATCCCGGTGTTCTTCGACATCGGCATCTTCGTGCTGGCGCCGCTGGTCTACGCGGCGGCCAAGCACGGCGGCCGCTCGATCGTGCTCTACGCGATGCCGCTGCTGGCGGGCCTGTCGATCACCCACGCGTTCATCCCGCCCCACCCCGGGCCCGTCGCGGCCGCCGGGCTGCTGCACGTGGACCTCGGCTGGCTCATCCTGATGGGCGCGGTCTGCGGCATCCCCGCGTGGTTCGTCGGCGGCATCCTGTACTCGACGTGGATCGGCAAGCGCGTGAACGTGCCGCTCGCCGAGGAGTTCGCCAAGCTCGCCGGCGACGACGACGAAGAGAACCCGAACCCGCCGTCGCTGGCCCTGGTCAGCGGCATCATCGCGATCCCGCTCGTGCTGATCCTGGTGGGCACGTTCGGCAGCATCGTGCTGCCGAAGAACTCCGGTGCGGCCGGGGTCGCGGCGTTCCTGGGCACGCCCGCCATCGCGCTGACGATCGCGACGCTGCTCGCCTCGTGGCTGCTGGGCCACCGCCGTGGCATGACGGGGACGGACCTGGCGCAGCTGTCGGCGAACGCGCTGCGCCCGGTCGCGATGATCCTGCTGGTGGTGGGCGCGGGCTCGTTCTTCGGGGCGGTGCTCTCGGCGACCGGCATCGGCCAGGCCGTCGCCGGCTCCCTCGGCGACGCGGGCCTGCCCGTGATCCTCGCGGCCTACATCATCAGCTGCGGCATGCGCGTCGCGCAGGGCTCGGCGACGGTCGCGATCGTGACCACCAGCGGCATCGTCGCGCCGACGGTGGTGGAGCTGCACTACTCGCAGCCGCAGCTGGCCCTGATCGTGATCGCGATCTCCGCGGGCTCGATCATCGCCTCCCACGTGAACGACGGCGGCTTCTGGATCGTGTCGCGCTACTTCGGCCTTTCCGTGCCCCAGACGCTGAAAACGTGGACCGCGCTCGAAACAGTCCTTTCCCTCAGCGGTTTCGCCGTGGCAGCATTGATCATGGCAGTGGTCTGAACCACCTTCTGGTCCCCTCACCGTTGGGAGAAACCTCGATGGCCGGACTTTCCCGTCGCACGTTCCTCGGCGCCGCCGGCGCCGCCGGACTCGGCACCGTGCTCGGCACCCAGCTCGCGAACGCCGCACCCGCCGGGTGCGCGCGAGACGCGCGCGCGATCGCGTACGTCGGCAGCTACACCAGCACCCCACCGGCCGGGCACGGCCTCGACGTGGTGGGCCGCACGGGCACCGCGCCGGCGCTCACCCCGGTGCGCACCGTCGCCGGGGTGCCCGACGCGTCGTGGTTCGACCGCAGCCGCGACGGCCGCACCCTCTACGCGACGAACGAGGGTGACCCGAATGGCGCCATCTCGGCCCTCGACGTCACCACGGCGAACCGGCCCCGGCTGCTCAACTCCGTGTCGTCGAAGGGCAGCGCGCCGACGCACCTGTCGGTGCACAGCAGCCAGAAGTACGCGCTGGCGGCCAACTACGGCTCGGGCAGCGTCGTGGTGCTGCCGATCCTGGCGGGCGGCAAGCTCGGCCCGGCCACGGACGTGCAGCAGCACCAGGGCGCCGAGCGGGACGCGCACGCGCACCAGGTGGTGAACGACCCGACCGGGCAGTGGGTGCTGTCGGTGGACCTCGGCGCCGACTCGGTCTACGTGTACACGCTCGACACCGGCAGCGGGAAGCTCGCGCTGCACCAGCAGGTCACGCTCCCCTCCGGCGCGGGGCCGCGGCACCTGGCGTTCCACCCGAACGGCCGCTACGCCTACCTCGCGCAGGAGCTGCGCCCGGAGATCACCGTGCTGTCCTGGGACGCGGCGGCGGGCCGGCTCACCCCGCTCGCGGTCGTCCCCGCGGTACCGGCGGGCAGCACCGGCGACCTGTTCCCGGGCGAGATCGCCGTGTCGACGGACGCCAAGTTCGTCTACGCGACCGTCCGCGGCCCGAACACGATCGCCACGTTCTCGGTGTCCGGCGGCGGCACCACGCTCAAGCTGGTGTCCAGTGTGGACACCGGGGGCAACTGGCCGCGCCACGTCGCGCTCTCGCCCGACGAACGCTGGTTCTACGTGTCCAACCAGCGTTCGGGCACCGTCACCTGGCTGCCGCGCGACCCGGCCACGGGCCTGCCCGGCGCGGTCGCCGGCTCGCTCGCCGTGCCGTCGGTCAACTCCGTTTTCTTCGCCTGACCCGGCGTCGCCGGCCGGCGGCGGACCAGACCGGTCCGTCGCCGGCCGGCCCCTACCCTCTGGGAGCTCAACGATGAGAGTGCGTCGTACGTTCACCGCCATCACTGTCTCCGCGGCGCTGGCCCTGCTGGCCGGCTGCGCGCCCACCCAGTCGGCCCCGGCGGCCTCGGGCGGGGACGACCAGACCGGCACGCTGCGCGTGTGGCTGTTCGACGAGGCCAGCCGCGCACCCAAGGAAGCGGCGGTGAAGGAGGCCATCACCGAGTTCAAGGCCGCGCACGCCGGCGTGGACGTCGACGTGCAGTGGGTGCCGGTCGAGGGCCGCGCCGACAAGTTCTCCGGCGCCTTCAACGACCCGTCGAACGCGCCCGACGTCGCCGAGTTCGGCAACACCGACGTGGCGAGCTACGCCCAGACCGGTGCGCTCAGCGACCTCACCGGCGACATCTCGTCGTGGAGCGACGGCAAGGACCTGCTGCCCTCGGTGCTCGGCACCGCGAAGTCGGGCGGCAAGACCTACGGCCTGCCCTGGTACACCGGCATCCGCGCCCTCTACTACCGCACCGACGTGTTCACCGAGCTGGGTCTCGAGCCGCCGGCCACCCTCGCCGAGCTGACCGACGACGCCCGCAAGATCCACGCCGCCAAGCCCGACCTCTACGGCATCTCGACCGGCGGCAAGTACACCTACGCGCTCCTGCCGTTCGTCTGGGCCAACGGTGGCGACGTGGCCAAGCAGGACAGCGGCAAGTGGACGTCCACTGTGGAGTCGCCGCAGGCGAAGGCCGGCATCACCGCGTACGCGAACCTGCTCAAGGACGACATCTGCCCGCCCGCCGCGTGCGCGAACCTCACCGGCACGCAGAGCGTGACCGCGTTCGCCGGCGGCAAGGCCGGGATGACCATCGGCGGTGACTTCAACCGCAAGGCCGTGGAACAGGGTGCGGTTAAGGGCAAGTACGCCGTGGTCCCGCTGCCGGGCACCACGCCGGGCTCGGTCGCGCCCGCGTTCGCCGGCGGCAACCTGCTGGGCGTGTTCGGCGCGAGCAAGCGCCACGGGCTCGCCGTGCAGTTCGCGGAGCTGCTGGCCGGGGCGAAGTACCAGGAGAAGATGTACAACGCCATGGGCAACCTGCCCACGCTGGAGAGCGTGCAGAAGAAGCTCGCGGCGAGCGACCCGACGCTCAAGCCGTTCGTGGACACCCTCGCCGCCGGCACGAAGTTCGTGCCGAGCACGCCCGGCTGGTCGAAGATCGACAGCCAGAACGTGCTGCCCACCGCCGTGCAGCAGATCGCGACCGGCGGCAAGGACGTCGACGGCGCGCTCGCCGACGCCACGGCGGCGATGAACAAGAACTTCGGCTGATGGTCACGCAGCAGCTGCCCGTGACCGTCCCGGCTCCGGTCGCGCCCCGCCGCGCGCGCCGGCGGCGGGACGGCCGGGCGGCGCTCCTCTACCTGCTGCCCGCCGGCATCCTGCTCGCGGCGCTGCTGGTGTACCCGATCTACCAGCTGGTGCTGATCTCGTTCTACGACTACGGGCAGCCCCAGGCCGCGGGCGCGGCGCCGCTGGTGTTCCTCGGGTTCGACAACTATGCGGCGCTGCTGCAGGACGTGCAGTTCTGGACGGTGCTCGCGAAGACCGTCGGGTTCGCCGCCGCGTGCGTGCTCGGCAGCCTGGTGGTCGGGACGGCGCTGGCGGTGCTGGCGTCGAAGGTGCGCGCGGTGCCGCGGACGCTGCTGTTCCTCGCGGCGCTCGGCGCGTGGTCGACGCCCGCGATCGCCGGCTCGTACGTGTGGCTGTTCCTCTTCGACACCGACTTCGGCCTCGTGAACGAGGTGCTCTCGGGCATCGGCTTCACGGGCATGGCGCACCACTCCTGGACGTTCGGCACCTTCGGCGCGTTCGGGCTCGTGGCCGCCGAGGTGATCTGGTGCTCGTTCCCGTTCGTGCTGGTCACGATGTACGCCGGGATCAAGGCGATCCCGGAGGAGGTCCTCGAGGCCGCGTCGCTGGACGGCGCGTCGGCGTGGCGCAGCACGTGGGCCGTCGTGCTGCCGATGGTGCGGTCGCTGCTGATGATCGCGACGATCCAGTCGATCATCTGGGACTTCAAGGTGTTCACCCAGATCTACGTGATGACCAACGGCGGCGGCGTGGCCGGGCGCAACCTCGTGCTCAACGTCTACGCCTACCAGCAGGCCTTCGCCGGGCAGGAGTACGGCCTCGGCTCGGCGATCGGAGTCGTGATGACGCTGCTGCTCCTGTCGATCACCGGACTGTACGTCCGGTCCCAGCGCCGGAGCACGGCATGGCTGTGATCACGGCGAAGTCGCGCACTCGCCGCGTCCGGCGGCCGGGCCGGCTCGTCGCGGAGATCGTCACGGTCGTGGTGGCCGGGATCGTCGCGTTCCCGCTGTACTGGATGGTGCTCTCGGCGTTCAAGCCCGCCGACGAGATTCAGACGGCGAACCCGAAACCGTGGACGCTGGCGCCTTCGCTCGACAGCTTCCAGCGCGTGCTCACCGTTTCGGGCTTCGGCCGGTTCTTCGTGAACAGCCTCCTGGTCGCGCTGGCCGTGGTGGTGCTGTCGCTGCTGCTGTCGTTCCTGTCGGCCGTGGCCCTCACGCGGTTCCGCTTCCGCGGCCGCACGGTGCTGCTGGTGATGATCCTCGTGGCGCAGATGGTGCCGGTGGAGGCGCTGACCATCCCGCTGTTCTTCCTGATGCGCCAGATCGGCGCGGTCGCGCCGGCGTTCGGGCTCAACGAGCTGGGCTCGCTCGTGCTCGTGCACCTGGCGTTCAGCCTGCCGTTCGCGATCTGGATGCTGCGCGGGTTCGTCGCGGCGGTGCCGGTGGAGCTGGAGGAAGCGGCGAAGCTGGACGGCGCGTCGCGGATGCGCTTCACGTGGCAGATCCTGTTCCCGCTGGTGGCGCCGGGCTTGGTCGCCGTGAGCGTGCTGGCGTTCATCCACGCGTGGAACGACTTCCTGTTCGCGAAGACGTTCATCATCTCCAAGACCGAGAACCAGACGCTGCCGCAGGCGATCCTGGTGTTCTTCAAACCGGAGGACACCGACTGGGGCGCGGTGATGGCGTCGTCCACCCTCATGACGATCCCGGTGCTGGTGTTCTTCGTGCTGGTGCAACGCCGGCTCGTCGCCGGGATGTCCGGCGCGGTGAAAGGCTGATCATGCCCGGGTTCGACACCCTGCTCCCCCGTCCCGTCTCCGTCACGGAGGTGCCGGGCACGTGCCCGTGGCCGGCCCCGGTCACCGTGCGGCCGGCGCCGGACCTGCCCGCCGAGGGCTACCGGCTGGCGATCACGCCCCACGGCGTCACGCTGTCGGTCGCCGACGCGGCGGGCGAGGTGTACGGCCGGCAGACGCTGCGCCAGCTCGCCGGGCCGGACGCGTTCCGGGCGGCGTCGATCCGCTCCGGGCTGAGGTTGCCGTGCGGGGTGGTGGAGGACCACCCGCGGTTCGGCTGGCGCGGCTGCCTGCTCGACGTGGCGCGGCACTTCCGCACGAAGGCCGAGGTGCTGCGGTTCGTCGACCTGCTGGCGGCGCACAAGCTCAACGTGCTGAACCTGCACCTGACCGACGACCAGGGCTGGCGCATCGAGGTGCCGCGGTTCCCCCGGCTCACCTCGGTCGGTGGCTGGCGGCGTTCGTCGATGGTGGGGCGCCACGACGGTCCCGAGCGCGACGGCCGTCCCCACGGCGGCTTCTACTCCACCGACGACCTGCGGGAGATCGTCGCGTACGCCGCCGCGCGGGCCGTGACGGTGGTGCCGGAGATCGACGTGCCCGGCCACGCCCGCGCGGCCATCGCCGCGTACCCGAAGCTCGGCCCCGACCCCGACGCGGACTGGGAGGTGTGGACGTCCTGGGGCATCAGCACTTCGCTGCTCGACCCTTCGGAGTCCACTTTGGCCTTCTTCCGCACGGTGTTCGACCACGTGCTGGACATCTTCCCGTCGCCGGTCATCGGCCTCGGCGGTGACGAGGTGCCGGGCGCGACCGAGGCCCACGGCCGATTCGTCCGCGAGATCGCCGCGCACCTGGCCGCACGCGGCAGGCAGGCGCTCGGCTGGGACGAGGTCCTCGACATCGACGACCTCCCGCCCATGGTGATCGGCGCCTGGCAGGACGAGGCGCGCGGCGAGCTGGCCGCGTCCCGGGGTCACGACGTGGTGCTGTGCCCCGAGAACCGCGTGTACCTCGACCACCGCCAGTCCGACCACCCCGACGAGCCCATCCCGGTCGGCTACCTGCGCACACTGGAGGACGTCTACACCTACGATCCGGCGCTGACCGGCCCGCACCTGCTCGGCGCCCAGGCCCAGGTCTGGACCGAGCACCTCGACACCGCGCGGCGCGTGGACTACGCGGCTTTCCCCCGGCTGAGCGCGTTCGCGGAGCTGGCCTGGACCACCGGGCCCCGCGACTTCGCCGAGTTCCTGCCGCGCCTGCGCGACCACCACCTGCCGCGGCTCGACGCGCTGGGCGTGGAGTACCGGCCGCTCGACGGGCCGCACCCGTGGCAGACCCGGCCCGACGCACCGGGCCGCCCTCGCTGAGCTCTAGCGCTGCCCGCGGTCCGGCCGGACCACGTGCGGCCCGGGCCTCCCCTCCGGCAGCGCGCGCACCGGACGGACGCCCGTGGCCCACCACCAGAACGCCGCTCCGACCACCGCCACCAGCAACCCGCCGACCATCAGGACCACCGCGAGCCCCACGACCGACGCCGACAGCGCGGCCATGCCCCCGACCACGGCCAGCACCCCGGCGAAGTACACCAGCGCCCATCCCAGCAGCGACTGCCGCACCTTCCGGACGGCCGCGACGCGCAGCTCGAGCTCGGCGCCGCACCAGTCGCAGACGGCCGTCGCCGAGGCGTAACCGGCCGTGGGGCGCCGGACGGTGAGCCGCGAGGTGCGTTCGCTGCCTTCGGCACTGCGCTCGTGCGCGAGGTGCCGCAGCAGCAGCCGTGGGCGCGGGTCTCGCTCCACCGGATTCCCCTTCGTCGGGCTGGTTCGCGGCGACCGTACCTCGTGCCCCGCCGAGCTGTGTAGGGCGTTATACAGAAACAGTGCGCGAACAACCGTCCGGGTGAGGCCGGGCGATTCGCCCCGCACCCGGCGCGACCAGGTACTGGTCGTCAGGCGGGGCCGTGGCGGTACCAGACCTCGGGGCGCCCCACCTGGCCGTAGCGGGGTTCGCGGTGGGCCAAGCCGTTGTCCGCCAGGTACTCCAGGTAGCGGCGGGCCGTGACGCGCGACGCGCCGATCGCGCTCGCCGCGCCGGCGGCGGAGAGCCCTTCGGAGGCGGCGGCCAGGGCGGCGGTGATCGCTTCGAGCGTCTCGGCGCTCATGCCCTTCGGCAGGGCCTGCTGCTCGCTCGTGCGCAGCGTCGCAAGCGCGCGGTCGATCTCGGCCTGGCCGGTGACCTCGCCCGAAGCCCGGTGGAACTCGGCGTAGCGCTCGAGCTTTTCCCGCAGCGAAGCGAACGTGAACGGTTTCAGCAGGTACTGCACCACGCCCACCGAGACCGCCGCCTTCACCAGCGCGAGGTCGCGCGCCGAGGTCACGGCGATCACGTCGATGGGCAGGCCGGCCGCGCGCAGTGAGCGGCACACGGCGAGGCCGTGGGTGTCGGGCAGGTAGAAGTCGAGCAGCACGAGGTCGACGGGTTCGCGCTCGCAGAAGCGCAGCGCGTCGCCGCCGGAGTGGACCACGCCGGCGACGCTGAAGCCGCCCACGCGCTCCACGTAGAGCCGGTGGGCCTCGGCGGCCACGGGCTCGTCCTCCACCACCAGCACGCGGATCACCGCAGCGCCTCCTGCCTCGGCAACCGGACCGTGAACACCGCGCCACCCTCTTGCCCGACGTCGACGCGGCCGCCGTAGCGCCGGACGGCCTGGGCCACCAGCGCGAGCCCGAGCCCGTGGCCCTCGGCCGCCTTCGTGGACCAGCCGCGGCGGAACATGTCCTCCACAGCTTCCTCCGGTACGCCCGGGCCGTTGTCGGCGACCCGCAGCAGCAGCCCGTCCTCGTCGGTCCGCGCGGTGACGACCACAGCCGGCCGGCCGGCCGCCCCGCGCGCGGCGGCGTCGATGCCGTTGTCGACGAGGTTGCCCAGGATCGTCACGAGGTCCCGGCCGGCGATCCCGCCGCCGAGGTCCTCGATCACCGTGTCGGGCGTGATCGTGAACTCGACGCCGCGTTCGCTGGCCTCCGCGGCCTTGCCGAGCAGCAAGGCCGCGAGCACGGGCTCGGACACCGCGCTCATCACGCGGTCGGTGAGCTCCTGGGCCAGCGCGAGCTCGGCCGTCGCGAACTCCACCGCGTCTTCGGGCCGGCCGAGCTCCACGAGCGAAACGACGGTGTGCAGCCGGTTCGCGGCCTCGTGCGCCTGCGACCGCAGCGCCTCCGACAGGCTGCGGGCGGTGGTGAGCTCACCCGTGAGCGTCTGCAGTTCCGTGTGGTCGCGCAGGATCACCACAGTGCCCTGCGCGCGCCCGCCGGAGCGCACGACGGTGGTACTGACCACCAGCACGCGCGTGTCGGTGAGGTGCAGCTCCTCGGTGCGCGTCTCGGCGGACACGAACGCGGCCACCAGCTCCGGCGGCAGCCCCAGCTCGACCAGCGGCCGCCCCACGGGATCCGCGGTGAGGCCCAGGAGCGTGCGCGCGCCGTCGTTGCACAGGCCGACGCGGCCGTCGCGCCCGACCAGCAGCACGCCTTCGCGCACGGAGTGCAGCACGGCTTCGTGGTACTCGAACAGGTTGCTGAGCTCACCGGGCGCGATCCCGCGCGTCTGGCGTTTGAGCCGGGCGCTCACGAGCCAGCCGCCGCACGCGCCGACCAGCAGCACCGCGGCCGCGACACCGGCGAGCGGCCATACCCGGTCGCGCAGCTCGGCGGAGATCGCGGCGATCGTGATGCCCACCGCCACCAGCGCGACGACGCGGTGGTTCGCGTCGAGCACCGGCACCACGGCGCGGACGGAAGGCCCGAGCGAACCGGTGTAGGTCTCGGTGACCACGCCACCCTCCTGGGCGGCGGCGATGTGGCCGAGGAACGGCTGGCCGATCAGCGCCGGATTCGGGTGCGTGTAGCGGATCCCCTGCGGCGTCATGATCGTGACGAAGTCGACGTCGGCGTCGGCCTGCACCCGCACCGCGTAGGGCTGCAGCACTGCCGTCGGGTCCGGTGTGGACACCGCCCGCACCACTCCCGGCGAGTCGGCGATCGCGTGGGCGACCGCCAGCGACTGGTCGCGCGCCCGGTCGGTCGTCGTGCGGCCGGCGTCGAGGTACGCGATGGTGATCCCGCCACCCACGAGCACGAGCAGCACCGCCAGCTGGAGCACCAGCAGCTGGCGGGCGAGGCTCCAGCGGCTCGTCCGGGTCCGGGTGGGCGCAGGCACGTGCCCATACCAGCACATACGGGCGGACGGCAACACCCGGGTGGTGCGACGGCCCTCGCGTACCACTGTCCGAACCGGACTGGACCTCTCGTGCGAACTCAATGAACACAACGGTGACGCTGGTCATATCCTCCCCGCATAGTGACCGGCGTTCCACCCCTTCCCCGACTGGAGGCAACGGTGCCGACACCGACCCCCGAAGCGGCCGCGCCCCGGCGCGACCGCACGCGTTACCTTTATCTGGCCGTGATCGTCGCCGTGGTGCTCGGCGCCGCGGTCGGCCTGATCTGGCCGTCGGTCGGCAAGGAGCTCGCCCCGCTGGGCACCGGTTTCGTCAACCTGATCAAGATGATGATCGCGCCGATCATCTTCTGCACCATCGTGCTGGGCATCGGCTCGGTCGCGAAGGCGGCGAAGGTCGGCAAGGTCGGCATCACCGCGCTGGTCTACTTCGTCGTGATGTCGACGTTCGCGCTCGCGATCGGCCTCATCGTCGGCAACATCCTGCACCCGGGCAGTGGTCTGCACCTCAACCCGGCCGACGTCACCAAGGTCCACGACCAGGCCAAGGGCGCCGAGGGCGGCGTCGACTTCGTGCTCGGGATCATCCCGACCTCGTTCGTCTCGGCGTTCACCGAGGGCCAGACCCTGCAGGCGCTGCTCATCGCCCTGCTGACCGGGTTCGCGCTGCAGAAGCTCGGCCGGCGCGGCGAGCCGATCCTGCGCGGCATCGAGCACGTGCAGCGCCTGGTGTTCCGCATCCTGTCGATGATCATGTGGGCGGCACCGGTCGGCGCGTTCGGCGCGATCGCGGCCGTGGTCGGCGCGACCGGCTGGGGCGCGCTGCGCAGCCTGCTGGTGATCATGCTCGGCTTCTACGTGACGTGCCTGATCTTCGTCTTCGGCGTCCTCGGCGCGGTGCTGTGGGTGGGCGCGCGGGTCAACATCTTCCAGCTGCTCAGGTACCTGGGCCGCGAGTTCCTGCTGATCCTGTCCACGTCGTCGTCGGAATCGGCGCTGCCGCGGCTGATCGCGAAGATGGAGCACCTCGGCGTGAGCAAGCCGGTCGTCGGCATCACGGTGCCCACCGGCTACTCGTTCAACCTCGACGGCACGGCGATCTACCTGACCATGGCGACGCTGTTCATCGCCTCGGCGCAGGACGAGCCGCTGGCCCTGGGCGAGCAGATCGGGTTGCTGCTGTTCATGATCCTGGCCTCGAAGGGCGCGGCGGGCGTCAGCGGCGCCGGCATCGCGACCCTGGCGAGCGGGCTGCAGTCGCACCGGCCCGAACTGGTCGACGGCGTCGGGTTCATCCTCGGCATCGACCGGTTCATGTCCGAGGCCCGCGCGCTGACGAACTTCGCCGGCAACGCCGTGGCGACCGTCCTCATCGGATCGTGGATGAAGGAGTTCGACCGCGACAAGTCCCGCCAGGTCTTCGCGGGGTCCGCGCCGTTCGACGAAGCCACGCTGCTCGACGAAGCGCCCGCACCGGTCACCACCGAGCCGCCCAGCGACCGGGGCGAACCCGTGGGTGCCTCCGCGGGCAACTGAAGCCGTTCGCACCCCAGGGCTCCTTCCGGCCCACACTCCCCCGCCGGGGTGCGAACACCCCCGTGTGCCGTGGTCGTGAGCGTCCCCCGTGCTCACGACCACGGCACACGCGTTTCTACTGCGCGTCGTAGACCTCGCGCGCCACGGCGATCGCCTCGCGGTGGCGCTGCGCCCAGTCCACGAGCCCCGACAAGGTGCCGTAGAGCTCCCGCGCCATCGGCGTCGCCTCGTACTCCACACGCGGTGGCACAGTCGGGTAGACGGTGCGCTCCAGCAGCCCGTCGCGTTCGAGGTTGCGCAGGGTCAGCGTGAGCATCCGGCGGCTGATGCCCGCCACCGAACGCTCCAGCTCCGTGAACCGCACCGGGCCCTGCGACGCCTCCAGCAGGATGCCGATCGCCCACTTGCCACTGATCCGGTTGAGCACCTCGAGCAGCGTGCACGCCTCGAGTTTCTCCGGGTCGATCGCGCTGACCTGCTCGGTCACAGCGGTGTTCCCCTGGGACATGAAAGTGCCTCCTTCCGCGCCCCTCGATGGTCACACAAGATGGTCGCAGTAACAAGAGATGCCCTGGGCGCGACCTGGGGATTCTCTTCGGTGATCGTTCTGGAGGGACCGAAATGCCGGAAGTCCGTCGGCGGGCCGTCGCACTCGTGGTGCTGTGCGCGGCCTCGCTCATGGTGGTGCTCGACGGGAGCATCGTCGCCGTGGCGCTGCCCTCGATCCAGGCCGAGCTGGGCTTCACGTCCGCGGGCCTGGCCTGGGTCGTCAACGCCTACCTCGTCGCGTTCGGCGGGCTGCTCCTGCTCTCCGGCCGCCTCGGCGACCTGCTGGGCCGGCGGCGGGTGTTCCTCGCCGGGCTCGTGGTCTTCACCGCGTCCTCGCTCGTGGCCGGGCTCTCGACCGACGCGGCGGTGCTGGTGACCGCCCGGTTCGTGCAGGGTGCCGGCGGCGCGCTCGCGTCGGCCGTGGTGCTGGGCATGATCGTGACGATGTACCCCGAACCCCGTGCGCAGGCGCGGGCGATCGGCGTCTTCAGCTTCACGCAGGCCTCGGGCGCGTCGATCGGGCTCATCGCGGGCGGCGCGCTCACGCAGGCGCTCGACTGGCACTGGACCTTCTACGTGAACCTGCCGATCGGCGCCGCCGCGCTGGTGCTGGCGCCGCTGGTCGTGGACGCGGACCGCGGCCGCGGGTTGCGCACGGGGATCGACGCGCTGGGCGCGGTGCTCGTGACGGGCGGCGTCATGCTGCTGGTGTACGGGATCGTCGAGACCGGGGCCGCACTTCCCTTGGCGGGCGCGGTTTTGCTGCTCGTCGCGTTCGTCGTGCGCCAGGCCCGGGCCCGGACTCCGTTGCTGCCGCTGCGGCTGTTCCGCGTGCGCGCGGTCAGCGGCGCCAACGTCACGATGGTGTTCATGGTCGCCGGCATGATGGGCTTCCAGTTCGTGACCGCGCTGTACCTGCAGAAAGTGCTCGGGCTCGACGCGCTCGCCACCGGGCTCGCGTTCCTGCCGGCGCCGGTGATGATCGCGGTGTTCTCCCTGGGGATCTCGGCGAAGCTCAGCGCGCGCTTCACGCCGGGCGCGGTGCTCCTGGGCGGGCTCGTGGTGGTCGCGATCGCGTTCGCGCTGCTCACCACCGTGCCCACGGACGGCAGCTACTTCCTGCACGTGTTCCCGGCCCTGGTGCTCATGGGTTCCGGTGCGGGCGCAGCCATCCCGGCCGTGATGGGGCTGGCGATGTCCGGGACGGACCCGGCCGACGCCGGCGTGGCGTCGGGCCTGATCACCACCACGCAGCAGGTCGGCGCGGCGATCGGCACCGCGGTGCTCGCGACGGCCGCCGCGGCGCGCACGGCAGGACTGGCGTCGGAGGGGGCTCGCGCCGCACTCGCTTCGGGCTACCGGCTCGCGTACGGGCTGAGTGCGGGCTTCGTGCTCCTCGCCGCGGTGGCGGCGGCGCTCGTGCTGGTGTGCCGCCCGCGCCCGGTCGCGAAGCCGGACCTGTGCGTGGCGGGTCAGGCCAGGTAGGCGGCCAGGCCGCGGTGGCCCCGGCTCATCATCCACGCGTGGTTGGCGCGGAAGAACGGCCGGGCCACCGTGTCCAGCTTGCGCAGCAACGGTTTGCGGGCCCGCACGTGCTGCGTGATCTCCAGCCGCGTGCCCGCACCGACGGGGTGCAGCGCGCCGGCGAGGAAGCCTTCGAGGTCACCGCTCAGCCCGACGCGGACGTGGCCCGCGTCGGGGTCCTCTTCCTCGCGGTGCATGGCGATCACCAGCCGGTACGGCAGGCGCGAGCGGCAGACGACCTCGGCCGTGTCGTCGTCGAGGCGGCGGACCGAGCGCACGTCGGGCCACCACCGCGGATAAGCCTCGAGGTCCACGACGGCGTCGAAGACCCGGCGGGCCGGGGCGACCGGGAGCCACCAGGTGCTGGAAAACCGGTACTCCGCCCCCGCCACCGCCTTACACCCGCGCCGAGACCAGGTCCCGGCCGTCGAGGGTGACGATGCCGACCGAGGTGACGTCGGCCGGCGCGACCAGGACCGAACCGTCGAGGCCGAAGCCCTGCGTGCTCCACTTCTCCGACACGAGCCAGCTGCCGGCGTCCCACTTCGCGCCGGTCTTGTCCGTGACCACGAGCTTGCACTTCTCGCCCGCGGGGATGCCCTTCACGGCCACGTGGACCTTGACCCAGCCGGCCGCGGGGATCACCGACGCGGTGAGGCTCGCGCCCGTCGCCGCGTTGGTGGCGGCCACGTCGCGGGTGCCGGGCACGGCCACCTGCTGGGCGGGTTCGGGCGCCGTCTGGCGGCCGATGAAGACCCCGCCGCCGAGCGCCACCGCGGCGACGACCGCCGCGGCCGCGATCGCGAGCCCCCGGCGGGAGGAGCCGCGGCTCGGGGCCGCGGCGGATTCGGCGGGAGCGGCCTGCTCCTCCTCGGCCCGGATCCGGCGCAGCGTGCGCTGCAGCAACAGGTCGCCGCCCTCGGGCGGGCCGTCGAGGAACGCCTCGGGCGGCACCTCGTCGAGCGCCTCCCGCAGGGCGCCGAAGTCCTTGAGCTCGAAGCGGCACTGCGCGCACGTGGCCAGGTGGCGTTCGAACTCGACCGCCTCGGCCGGGTCCAGCGCGCCGAGGACGTAGGCGCCGAGCTGAGTGTGCTCCTGCTCGACCGCGCTCATCTCACTGCCTCCGTTCCGCCGCTCACCATCGCCGCGCGCAGGGCGCGCAGCGCGTAGTAGGACCGGGATTTCACGGTGCCGGGAGCGACCCCCAGCATCTCGGCTGCCTCCGCCACCGATCTCCCTCGATAGTAGATCTCCACGAGCACGTCGCGATGGTCTTGCGACAACCCTTCGAGGGCTCCCAGCACCGTCATCGAGTCGACCACCCCCTGGGCGTGGTCGCGTTCCACCGGCGCCGCGAGCGTCTCCGGGCCTTCGGCCACCTCCGGCGGCCGCGAAGCGCGGGCCCGCGCCCGGTCCGTGACGAGGTTGCGCACCACGGTGAGCAGCCAGCCGCGCACGGACCCCTCGCGGTCGCCGCTCAGGTCGTCGGCGTGCTTCCAAGCCCGCACCAGCGTTTCCTGGACCACGTCCTCGGCGGCCGCGCGGTCGCCCGTGAGCCTGGTCGCGTAAGCCAGCAGGCTCCGGCCGTGTTCCGCGTAGAGCTGCTCCACGAGCCGCTCGGCGGCGGCCCGTTTCGGCCGCCCGCGTCCGATCGCCACCCTCGACCTCCCGACGGTGTTCTGGGTAGGCGAGGACAGTACTGCAAACCACGGCGTGAACGCCGGTCGTCGCCGCACGCCCAGCACCGCCGCCGTGTCCACCGGGAGATCGCCCCCTTTCCGCGTGCTCGACGTGTGCTCGATGCCGGGGTGAGAGTCCCCGACACCCCTCACACGGATGCCGGCGCGATGCGGTTCACCGCGAATTCAGAAAGTTCGCCGGGGAATTCGCCGCCGGAGGCGGGACGGATGGGTTGTGCCGGTGATCGGGACGCGGCTTGTCGATCACCGGCGCGGGTTCCTAAGCTGACGCGGCACCGCCGCCGCCTGGACGTCCCGGAGGCCTCGCCGTGCCCGTGAAAACCCGTCTCGCGCTCGCGGCGCTGGCTGTCCTGGTCACCGCCGGCTGCTCCTCGGCCCCGGCCGCGACTCCGGCGTCACCTGGGCCGGGCCTCACGGCGACGCTCACGACCCCGACGGACATCGACCTGCGCTGGCCCGCGGGCGACCCCGCCGCGGCCGGGCACCTGCTCGAATACGCGAACTCCGCCGGCGGCCCGTGGACGGCGCTGCAGTACTTCCCGCGCTCGCAGACCACCTACCGGCACCCGGACCTGATCCCGGACACGCCGTTCTTCTACCGCGTGCGGGACTTCTACGGTCCGGTGTCGGCGGTGGTGCGCCCGGGCGCGCCCGGGCGCGCTGCTCCCCCGGTCGCGGCCGTGCCGGTGCGGACGCCGGGGGACGCGGCTGCTCCGGCCGACGTGACCGTGGTCCCGGCCGAGGACGCGTCGGTGCACTTCACCTGGGCGGACCGTTCGAGTGACGAGGCCGGGTTCCTGGTGGAGATCCGCAAGCCGGGCGCGGCGGGCTTCGTGCCGGTCGAGATCACCGACCCGAACACCACGACCTGCGCGCTGTCGCTCCTGCCCGACGAGCAGGGCTCCGCCTTCCGCGTGCGCGCGCTCTACTACGGGCCGCTCTCGCCGGTGGTCGACCGCACGACCGGCAAGGACTGACTCCCGCCGGTGCGGTGACCCGCGTTCGGGCCACCGCACCGGGACGGGTCAGGCCGGGTTGAGGACCTGGCCGAGGAACTCGCCCGTGTAGCTCTCCGGCACCGACGCGATGTGCTCGGGCGTACCTTCCGCGACGACCATGCCGCCGCCGGAACCACCCTCCGGGCCCATGTCGATGATCCAGTCGGACGTCTTGATCACGTCGAGGTTGTGCTCGATCACGATCACCGTGTTGCCCTTGTCCACCAGCCCGTTGATCACGCCGATCAGCTTGCTGATGTCCTCGAAGTGCAGGCCCGTGGTCGGCTCGTCGAGGATGTAGACCGTCTTGCCCGTGGAGCGCTTCTGCAGCTCGCTCGCGAGCTTCACGCGCTGCGCCTCGCCACCCGAGAGGGTCGGCGCGGGCTGGCCCAGGCGCACGTAACCGAGGCCGACGTCGACGAGCGTCTGCAGGTGCCGGTGGATCGCCTTGATCGGCTCGAAGAACTCGGCCGCCTCCTCGATCGGCATGTCCAGCACGTCGGACACCGTCTTGCCCTTGTAGTGCACCTCGAGCGTCTCGCGGTTGTAGCGGGCGCCCTTGCAGACCTCGCAGGGCACGTAGACGTCGGGCAGGAAGTTCATCTCGATCTTGATCGTGCCGTCGCCGGCGCACGCCTCGCAGCGGCCGCCCTTGACGTTGAACGAGAACCGGCCCTGCTGGTAGCCGCGCACCTTGGCCTCGGTGGTGGCCGCGAACAGCTTGCGCACGTGGTCCCACACGCCGGTGTAGGTCGCCGGGTTGGACCGCGGGGTGCGGCCGATCGGCGACTGGTCCACGCGCACCAGCTTGTCGACCGTGTTCAGCCCGTTGACCCGGGTGTGGCGGCCCGGGACCTGGCGCGCGCCGTTGAGCTTGTTGGCGAGCACCTGGGCGAGGATGTCGTTGACGAGCGTGGACTTGCCCGAACCGGAGACACCGGTGACGGACACGAGGCAGCCGAGCGGGAACGACACGTCGATGCCGCGCAGGTTGTGCTCGCGCGCGCCCACGACCGTGAGCTGCCGCTTCTTGTCGACCGGGCGCCGGATCGCCGGCACCTCGATCGAGCGGCGGCCAGACAGGTAGGCGCCGGTGAGCGACTCCTTGCTCTTCAGCATCTTCTTGTACGGTCCACTGTGGACGATGTGCCCACCGTGCTCGCCCGCGCCCGGGCCGATGTCGACGACCCAGTCGCTCGCGCGGATCGTGTCCTCGTCGTGCTCCACCACGATCAGCGTGTTGCCGAGGTCGCGCAGGCGCGTGAGGGTCTCGATCAGGCGGTGGTTGTCGCGCTGGTGCAGGCCGATCGACGGCTCGTCGAGCACGTAGAGCACCCCCACCAGGCCCGAGCCGATCTGCGTGGCCAGCCGGATGCGCTGCGCCTCGCCGCCCGACAGGGTGCCCGACGCGCGGTCGAGCGAGAGGTAGGTGAGGCCGACGTCGAGCAGGAAGCGCAGGCGCGCCTGGATCTCCTTGAGCACCGCGCCGGCGATCATCGCCTCGCGCTGCCCGAGCACCAGCTCGTCGAGGAACTTCGACGCCTCGTCGATCGACAGGGCGCAGACCTCGGCGATCGAGCGCTCACCCTGCGTCTCGTGCTCCAGGGTGACCGCGAGGATCTCCGGCTTGAGCCGCGTGCCCTGGCAGGTGGGGCACGGCACCTCGCGCATGTAGCCCTCGTACCGCTCGCGCATGTACTCGGACTCGGTCTGCTCCTGGCGCCGCTCGAGGAACGGGATCACGCCCTCGAAGTTGGCGTAGTACGAGCGCTGCCGGCCGTAGCGGTTCCGGTAGCGCACGTGGACCTGCTCGTCGACGCCGTGCAGCACCGCCTTCTGGACCTTCGCCGGCAGCTGGCGCCACGGCGTGTCCATGCGGAAGCCGATGGCCTCCGACAGCGACTCCAGCAGCCGGATGAAGTAGTCGGCGCTCTGCCCGCCGGCCCACGGCGCGATGGCGCCCTCGCCCAGTGACAGCTCGTCGTCCGGCACCACCAGCTCCGGGTCGACCTCCTTGCGGATGCCGATGCCGGTGCACACGGGGCACGCACCGTAGGGCGAGTTGAACGAGAACGACCGCGGCTCGAGGTCCTCGATCGCGAGCGGGTGCCCGTTGGGGCAGGCCAGGTTCTCGGAGAACCCGCGTACGCGGTTCGGGTCGTTCTCGGGCAGGTCGACGAACTCCAGCTCGACCAGCCCGTCGGCCAGCCGCAGCGCCGTCTCGACCGAGTCGGTGAGCCGCTGGCGCGAGCTCGTCTTCACGCTCAGGCGGTCGATGACCACGCCGATCTGGTGCTTCTCCTGCTTCTTCAGCTTCGGCGGGTCGGTGAGCGGGTGCACCTTCCCGTCGACGACCACGCGCGCGTAGCCCTGCTGCTGCAGGTTCTGGAACAGGTCGAGGTACTCGCCCTTGCGCCCGCGCACGACCGGCGCGAGCACCTGGAAGCGCGTGCCCTCGTCCATGTCGAGCACCTGGTCCACGATCTGCTGCGGCGTCTGCTTGCTGATCAGCTCACCGCACTTGGGGCAGTGCGCCTTGCCCGCGCGGGCGTAGAGCAGCCGCAGGTAGTCGTAGACCTCGGTGATCGTGCCCACCGTGGAGCGCGGGTTGCGCGAGGTGGACTTCTGGTCGATCGACACCGCGGGCGAGAGGCCCTCGATGAAGTCGACGTCGGGCTTGTCCATCTGCCCGAGGAACTGCCGCGCGTACGCCGAGAGCGACTCGACGTAACGGCGCTGCCCCTCGGCGAAGATGGTGTCGAAAGCGAGGCTCGACTTGCCCGACCCGGACAGGCCCGTGAACACGATCAGGCTGTCGCGGGGCAGATCGAGGTCGACACCGCGGAGGTTGTGCTCGCGGGCCCCGCGAACAACGAGGCGATCAGCCACGCCCACGTCCCTTCAATTCAAATCTCGGCTCGGAGGCCGGCCCGGTGGAAGTCCTGCACGGGCGGCCGCGTCCATGCTAGGACCGACCACCGACAGAAACCGGGCTCTGGCTCTTCGACCTGGGCTTTTGCGGGTTCCTGGGCGGTTTTGCCCGCCCGCCGGGCGGTCCGGCGACGGCCGTTCCACCCACGCGGTGAGCGCCCGGCCGGCGACCGGCACCGCGGAGCCGCGGCCGGCCGGGGACACCGATGTCCGGCAGGGCGCGCGCCAGGACGTAACCCGGTTCCCGGCGCACCAGGTAGAGACCATACGAGATCCCGGCGAGCCGGGTGAGCGCCGGGGCGACCCCGCGCGGGGTCCTGGGGCATCGCCCGGTGGAACGGGAAGACGTGCAGGTCCGGTACCACAATACAGGCCGCGAAGAGCAGCTCGAGGCGTCAGGACGCCGGCCGAAGGAGACGTTCACGACAGGGATCGGCGTGCGGCGCGGGTCGAAGGTCGACAACCGAACCACGGTGAGTACGACCATCAACACCCAGACGAGCCACATCATCACTCGATCGGTGCGCCACCGCCGCGAGGCAGCGCAGAACGCTCACCTCCGCCACGAACCGCGCCGGGCGTAGGTGCTCGGGGGTGGGACAGACCGCGTCGACCCGGCTACCGTGTGGACGTGAACATCGCCGACACCTACACCGGGCACGTCGAACCGGGCGGCGACGCCGCCCGCCGGACGCTGGACGCGCTGACCATCACCAAGCTCTCCGTGGGGCCGATGGACAACAACGCGTACCTGCTCGTCTGCCGCGCCGAGAACGAAGCGCTGCTGATCGACGCCGCCAACGACCCCGAGCGCATCTCCGACCTCATCGGCCACGGCCCCGACCGGCCCGCGCTGCGCACCGTCGTGACCACCCACCAGCACCAGGACCACTGGCAGGCCCTGGGCGCCGTGGCGGGCGCCAACGGTTCCAACACCGCCGCGCACCCCCTCGACGCCCCGCCACTGCCCGTTCCCCCCGACTTCCTGGTCGAACACGGCGACACCCTGAAGGTCGGCCAGGTCACCCTCGAGGTGATCCACCTGCGCGGCCACACGCCGGGCTCCATCGCCCTCCTGTACCGCGACCCGGCCGGCCACCCCCACCTCTTCACGGGCGACTCACTGTTCCCGGGCGGGGTCGGGAAGACTTCGTCGCCGGAGGACTTCGCGTCGCTTCTGGACGACGTCTCGGCGCGGATCTTCGACGAACTGCCGGATGAGACGTGGTTCTATCCGGGGCACGGGGATGACTCGACGCTCGGCGTGGAGCGGCCGAAACTGGCGGAGTGGCGTTCGCGCGGTTGGTGAGCTGAAGGTTTGTTCGAACCGGGCTGTCTGGGTTTCAGGCAGCCCGGTTTTGTTTCGCCTGAGACAGATGGGGCCTCAGACGAAAGGACCGAGCAGTTCGAGCGAGCTGACCGAAACGGCGGCGTCGGCCGATCAACCTCGTTACCTGGCACCCTCGTCGAACGGGTCGTCGCGGCGCGCTGAGCGGCCGCGTTTCGTTTACAGGACCGCGATGTCGCTGATGCGCCACTGGCCGTTGTCTTCCGTGGCGGTGAGGCGGACCTGGGCGCCGCCGCTGGAGGTGTCGGGGGTGGCGGCGCGGGAGGTCGTCTGGTCGGCGAAGACGAGGACGTGGGCGGTCGTGCCGGTGATGTCCTTGATGCCGATGGTGCGGACGCGGCTGGTGAGGGTGAGGTGGTTGGGGACGGCCTGTTGCTGGACGGCCGAGAGCAGCTGCCGGTACTGGGTGACGGCGTTTCCGGTGAGGTACTGGTCGGCGGCCCGTTGGGTTTTGGCGACGTCCTGGTAGTCGAGGGAGAAGACGGCCTCGAAGGCGGCGCTGAGCTGGCCGGTGACGGCGGAGGTGGCGGCGCTGTCGGAGAAGGCGGTGTTGGCGGCCGGGCCGGAGGTCGTGGACTGGTGGGCTTGCCAGGCGAACCAGCCGGCGGCGGCGAGGAGGACGACGGTCAGCGCCGACAGGCCGACGGTCACCCGGCTGCGGAGACGGTTGCCCGGCGCCGCGGTTGCCGGTTCGGCTGAAGCGGCCGGCGAGGCATCATCGGCGGGCGGCTCGGGATCTGAGTCCGACGTGGCGGCAGGGCGACTGCTCGGGGCGGCGTCGGAGTCCGGTGTGCTCGCAGCACGATCCTTCGATTCGATCCCGGAGTCCGGCGCGACCGCACCACGATCCTTCGATTCGATCCCGGAGCCCGGCGCGACCGCACCACGGCCCTTCGACTCGATCCCGGAGCCCGGCGCGACCGCACCACGGCCCTTCGACTCGATCCCGGAGTCCGGCGCGACGGCTCCAGTCTCGGCGGCGAGGCCCGGCCCCACGGCCGGCTCGATCACGTCGACGGCCGAGGCCGCGGAAGGCTGCGCGGCGCGGGGTTTGCCGGCGACCGCGGTGCGGCGCGGGCGGGGGGACGGCGGGCGGTGGCGGGTGAGGGCCATGGCGGGAATCCGTTCGGAAGGGGCTCAGAGGCTGACGGTGACCGGCTGCGCGGCGGAGAGCTTCCAGCCCTCCGGGGTCCGCGTGACGGTCGCCTGGAAACGGTTGCGCTTGACCGCCGCCGGGGTGGCGCCCTGGCGCGCGGTGACTTCCACGACGGCCATGAGCTGCGCGGTGCCGGCCTGCGCGTCGAGCTGGGACAGCGCGGCGTCGAGGACGCGGGCGGTGGTGGTGCTCTTGGCGGTCTGCAGGGCCGTGACGCCCTGGGCGTGGCCGGCACGGATCTGGTCGAGCAGGGGGCCGGTGGTGACCGTCTCCCACTTGCGCAGGTCGGCGTCCGCGGTGGTGTAGTTCGCGGTCGTCAGGGTGGCGACGGCGGTTTCGCCCGCGGCCTCGGCCGCCTCACGATCGGCAGCGATCGAGACGGGGTCGCTGTGGGCCGCCGAGGCCCACCACCAGCCGGTGCCGGCCGCGGCCAAGGCGGCGATCACCACGGCCACCGCGGCCAGTCGTTTTCCGGAGAAGCGCATGGGAATCCTCATTTCGCGCGAGCCGAGCCGACCGAGCCGGCCGAAGTCGTGGCCGGAGTCCCGGCCAGAGATGGACCAGGAGCGGAAGTCGAGACACGGCGCATGGAATTCCTCACTTCGCGCCGAACAAGCCGGCCGAGGTAGCGACGACGAGCAGGTCGCGCAGAAATAGCCCCGAGGCCGTAGCCGAGACAGGGCACAAAAGAAGTCCTCACCTCGCGCGAGACAAGCCGAGCAAGCCGGGCCAGGGCGGAAGCCGAGACAGGACGCACGGGAATCCTCCCTTCGTGCGAGACAAGCCGAGCGAGCCGGCCCGGGGTGGAAGCCGAAACGAGTCGCATGGAAATCCTCACTTCGCACCGGAAAGGCCGAGCAGCCCGGCCAACGACGTAGGCCCGGAAAGAGCCGGAACCCCCAGCAGGCCCGGCAACGGCGCACCACCCACCGGAGACCCACCGGAAGACCCAACCGCCGGAGGCGGCACCGCAAGCGGCTTCCCGCCGTAAGGCGCGTTCTGCGAGCCCCGCACCGAGCTCGGGCTCCCCGGCGGCAGGGCGCAGTACGCCGTGGTGTTCGCCGGCGCCTGGGCGACCTGGTCGGCGGGCCGGCGAACCGTGTTCTCGTAGCCGCGGGTGCAGACGTACGGGTCGAAGAAGTTGAGCACCAGGCCCAGGTGCGCGGTGCCGTCGCCGGGGACGACGGTGTTGGCGAGGGTCATGAGCTGGGGGTAGGACACGAGGATGTCCTCGATGCCGTCGCGGCGGGGGGCGATGACGTCGGCCGTGGTGAGCAGGTTGGCGAGCAGCACGCTGAGCTGCGGGCCGGTCTCGGTGAGCACGGCGTTGATCTGCTGGGCCGCCTGCGGGGCGGCCGCGATGAGGTGCCGGAGGTCGCCGTCGGAGGACTTGAGCTGGGTGGCCAGCACGCGGAGGTTGGCGGAGAAGTCCTTGATCTGCGCCGATTGCGTGTTCTGGGTGTCGAGTACGACGCGTGCGCTGGACAGGAGCTGCGAAGTCTCGTCGACGTGGTCGAGCGCCGCCGCGGTGAAGGTGTCCGTCGAGTCCAGCAGCTGCCGCAGGTCGGGCGCGGCGGAGCCGGACAGGGCGTTGTCGAGCTCGTCGACGACCGTGCGCAGCTGGTCGGTCGGCACGCTGCCCGCGAGTGCCTCCACGTGGTCGAGCAGCTGCTCGGTCGGCACCGGCGTCTGGGTGTCGCGCGAGGCGATGACCGAGCCGTCGCCCAGGAACGGGCCGGAGCCGGTGCGCGGCAGCAGGTCCACGTACTGCTCGCCGACCGCGGAGCGGTTCGCCACCACGGCCTCGACGTCGGCGGGCACGGGCGGCGCGTCGCGGTCGAGGACGAGGTCGGCCTCCGTGCCGCCCTGCGCGCCGAGGCGGACGGCGCCGACCTTGCCGACAGTCACCCCTCGATAGGTGACGTCGGCGTCGGGGTAGATGCCGCCGGAGTCGGCCAGCTCCAGGTGCACGGTGGCGCCCTGGCCGCCGAAGAACCGGCCCAGCCCGGCATACCGGACGCCGACGTAGCCGACGGTCACCAGCGACAGCACGACGAACACGAGGATCTTGAACCGGGTGCCCCGCGTCAGCATCTACAGCCCTCCCAGGATCGCGCCGAGCACGCCGCCGAGACCCGGCGCCGAAGCAGGCGGGGCGGACGGACCGGATGGGACGGCCGTGCCCGGCAACGGCAGCACCGGCGAACCCGGCGGCAGCGACGGCGAGCCCAGCACCGAGACCGGCAGCCGCGGCGCGCCCAGGATGTTCGGCAGCACCGAGTCGAGGTCCAGGTCGAGTTTCGCGGTGAAGTTCGTGTAGTCGCCGCGGATCGAGTCCAGCGACTTGGTGTTGAACGGGAAGGTCAGCAGATAGTCGAGGCTGCGCGGGATGTCCTGCCCGGTCTTGGTCAGCTGCTCCAGCGTCGGCCCGAGCGAGCGCAGGTCGGCGACGAGGTCGGCCTGGCTGCGCCGGACCGTGTCGACGGTGACGCCCGACAGCGACGTCAGCGCCTGCAACATCCCGACGAGCTGCCCGCGCTGCTGCTCCAGCACCTGCAGACCGGGCCCGAGGTCCGCCAGCGCGCGGCCGAGGTTGTCGCGCTGGCCCTTCAACGTCGTGGCGAGCCGGTCGAGGCCGTCGAGCGCGCGCACGATCGTGGCGCGCTGGGCGTCCAGGGCGGACACGAGCGAGTCCACACTGGACAGGAGCCCGCGCAGCTCGCCTTCGTTGCCCTTCAGCGCCTTGGTCACTTCCTGGCTGATGGTGCGGATCTGCTCCACTCCCCCGCCGTTGAGCAGCAGCGACAGCGCGCCGAGCACCTCCTCCACCTCGGGGTAGCGGTTGGTGCGGTCGGCGGTGATCACGGCGCCGTCGGCGAGCGTGCCGGCCGGTTTCACCGCAGCGGGCGGGGAAAGCGCCACGTACTTCTCTCCCAGCAAGCTCGACTGCACCAGCTGCGCATCGGCGTTCGCCGGCAGGTGCACGTCCCCGTTGACGGTCAGCCGCACCTGCACCGTCCAGCCGTCGTCGCCGAGGTCGACGGAGTCGACGCTGCCCACCGGCACGTCGTCCACCTTCACCGCGGCGTGCGGCACGAGGTCCAGCACGTCGGGGAACTGCACGGTCACGTGGTACGGGTAGTCGCCGGTGTCGGCGCCACCGGGCAGCGGCGCGTCGTACAGCCCCGAGTAGTCGCCCGCGCCGCAGCCGGACACCAGCAGGCAGACCGAACCCAGGGCGAGCACGCGGAACCGGTTCATCGGGCGCCTCCGGCGGTCACGAGCGGCAACGGCAGGTTCCCCGTCTGCAGGCCGTTGAGCACCTGCGCACCCGAAGGCAACGGCACCACGCCGTTGAGAACGGGCGCCAGCTGGTCGCACGCGTCGGCGAGCGTGGCCGGCAGCTGCTTCGGCGTGCTCTGCCGCACGAGCTTGCACGCGGTGACCAGCGGCGGCGAGGTCAGCTCGTTGATGTCAAGCCGCGCGTCGAGGGTGCCGCTGGTCTCGTTGTACGCGTTGACCAGGTTGTTCAACGCCAGCGGCGCCACGTCCAGGATCTCCGCGAGCGACGCCCGCTGGTCCGAGAGCACCTGCGTCACCGCGGCCAGGTTGTCCACATTGGACTTGATCCCGGCGCGGTTGTCCTGGATGAAGCGGCGCACCCGGTCGAGCGCAGAGCCCAAAGTGGACAACGCCGCCGCGAGCTGATCCTTCTGCCCGGCCAGGAAGCCCGACGCGTCGGACAGCCGCCCGGTCAGCTCGCGGAACTGGCCGTCGCTGCGGGCGAGCGTGGTGGTGAACTTCTGCAGATTGTCCACGGTGCTGAACAGGTCGCCGCTGTTGTCCGACAACGTCTTGCTCAGGCTGCTGAGGTCGTGCAGCGTCTGGTTGATCGTCTGGCCGGTGCCGTCGAGGTTCTTCGCGGCGGTGTCGAGCACGTCGGTCAGCGCGCCGCCGGAGTTGGCGCCCTTCGGGCCGAGCGCGGTGCTCAGCTGGTCGAGGCTCTGGTACAGCTGGTCGATCTCGGCCGGCGTCACGGTGCGCTCGCGCGGGATCACGGCGCCGTCGGCCAGTGCCGGGCCACCGAGGTACACGGGGGTGAGCTGCACGTACCGGTCGGCGACCAGGCTCGGCGCGACCACGACCGCGCGCGCCCCGGACGGGACCGACACGTCACCGGACACCGACAGCACCACCTGCACGTCCGAAGCCCGCGGTGTCACGCTCTCGACGCTGCCCACCTTCACCCCGAGCACCCGCACGTCGTTGCCCGGGTACACCCCGATGGCGCGCGCGAAGTACGCGGTGAACTGCCGGTCGCCCGGCCGCGACGAGAGCCACCACAGGCCCGTCGCGGCCACGAGCCCCAGCACGACGGCGACCACGGCGTAGCGGAACGCGTGCCGACGCACCGCACCGACGAAACCCATCAGTTCCCTCCCGGCACGCCGGAGTTGGTCCCCGCGGGCAGGCAGCCCTCGGGGTTCGCGACGAGAAGATCGAGGTTCACGTTCGGCGGGACCACGCCGCACGCGTAGGTGTCGAACCAGCGGCCGTTGCCCAGGGTGTTGGTGAAGACCCGGTAGAACGGCGCGAGGTTGCGCAGGCCCGCGGCCAGGTTGTCCTGGTTGTTCTCGAGCAGCGTGGTCACCTGGTTCAGCTGGTCGAGCGCGGGTTTCAGCTGCGCCTCGTTGTCCTGCACCAGCCCGCTGACCTGCACGGCGAGCGACTGCGCGCCCGACAGCAGCGCCGCGATCGCCTGCTCGCGCGCCTGGATCTCGCCCAGCAGCAGGTTTCCGTCCGACAGCAGCTTCTGGAACTGCTCGTCGCGGTCGGCGAGGATGCCGCTCACCTCACGAGTGCTCGCCAGCAGCGCCGCGAGCTGCTGGTTGCGCGAGGACACCGTCTGCGACAGCGCGGACAGCCCGCCCAGCGCCTCCTTCAGCGACTCCGGCGTGCCGCGGAACGCGTCGGAGATCGTGGTGAAGCTCTGCGCCAGCTGCTGCGTGTCGATCTGCCCGACGGTGTCGGACAGGTGCTCGACCGCCGTCGTCACGTCGTAGGGCGACACCGTGCGCGAGCGCGGGATCACCACGTCCGGGTCGAGCGGTGCGGTGCCCTCGGGGTCGAGCGCGAGGTACTTCTGCCCCAGCAGCGTCTTGATCTGGATCGACGCCGACGTCTGGTCGCCCACCCACGCGTTCTTCGCGGTGAAGGCCACGCGCACGTGGTCGCGCTCCAGCGAAACGTCTTTGACGGCACCGACTTTGACACCGGCGATCCGGACCTCGTCGCCGGAGGTCAGCCCGGCCGCCTCGGAGAACTCGGCCGCGTAACGCGTGCCGTCGCCGATCACCGGCAGGTCCTCGTAGAAGTACGCGGCGAGGCTGCCGAGCAGGATCACGACCACCCCGACGATGCCGATCGGGACCGGGTGACGTTCTTCGAAGGCCTTCACCGCGTGCACCTCGCCGGCTGCTGCGTGGCCGGCACCGGCAGCACCGGCACCTCCACGTCGAGGGAGCTGATGCCGACCTGGCCGGTGACCTGGCAGGCGTAGAAGTTGAACCACGACCCGTACGTCGCCGTCGGCGTGATCTTGGCGGCGTTCTCGGGCAGGTGCTGCAGGAACTGCTGCACCAGATCCTGGCCCTGGTTGAGGTTCGCCGCGAGCGAGCCGAGGCCCGCGATGTCGCGTTTCAGCGGCTCCCGGCCCTGCTCCAGCAACCCGGACACGGAGCTGCTCACGTCGGCGAGCGCGCTCACCGAGTCGCCGATCGGCTTGCGGTCCGCGGCCAGGCCGGACACCAGCTGCTGCACGGTCGTGACCAGCCCGGCGAGCTGGTCGCCGTGGCTGGTGACGGTGTCGAGCACCGAGTTGAGGTTGTCGATCACGCGCCCGATCACCTCGTCCTTGCCCGCGATGGTCGACGCGAGCGAGGCGGTGTGCTGCAGCAGCGAGGTGATCGTGCCGCCCTCGCCCTGCAGCACCTGGATCAGCTCGTAGGACAGGCTGTTCACGTCGTCGGGCGAGAGCGCCTGGAACAGCGGCTTGAACCCGTTGAACAGCACGGTCAGGTTGAGCGCCGACGTCGTCTGCGTGAGCGGGATGGTCGCGTCGGCCGCCAGGATCGGGCCGGGCGCGGCGGAGTCGCGTTCGAGCGCGATGTAGCGCTGGCCCACCAGGTTGCGGTACTTGATCTCGGCGTGCACCGCGGCCGGCAGCTTGCGCCGGCTGTCCACGGTGAACTCGACGAGCGCCAGCTTCCGGTCCGTGATCCCGATCTCGGACACCGAGCCGACGCGCACGCCGTTGATGCGCACGTCGTCGCCGGTGTTGAGCGCGGTCACGTCGGAGAACACCGCGCGGTAGCTCGACTCGCTCGAGAACGTGATGTTGCCGATCGTGAACGCCAGCAGCGCCGTGGCGAGCACGGTGACCGTGACGAACACGGCGATCTTGAGCAGCGTCGGCGTGAGGCTCCTCATCGGACGGTCACCTCCGTTCCCCGGTACAGCGGGCCCACGAGCAGCGAGCTCCACGACGGCACCTCGGTCTGCGGCACACCCAGCTGCGGTGCCAGCAACGCCGACAGCAGCTGCTGCTCCGCCCCCGAGTTGGCCAGCGCCGCACCGCCGCCGCCGACGGGCGACGAACCGTCCTGGATCGGCCGGCCCTCGGGGTACTGCGGCGCCTTCTCCCCCGGCTGCAGCGAGTAGCAACGCGGGCCGCGGTGCTCGTCGTAGGCCGGCGTGTCCTGCCCGGGCACGTACTTGCCGCGGCTGTTGGCGATCTCGATCGTCAGGTGCAGCTTGTGGTCGCCGTCGGCGCCGCCCCAGACGTCGTCGAGCTTCGGGCCGAAGTCGGCCAGCTGCTTCGTCAGGCACGGGTACTCGGGCGCGTAGCGCTCCAGCAGGTCCAGCGTCGGGCGCGAGTCGCTCGTGACGCGGATCAGGTTGTCCTTGTTGGCGGCCAGGAAGTCGCGCAGATTCAGCCCGGTGGTGGTGAGGTCGGAGTAGAGCGAACGCAACGAGTCCTGTTGCTGCGCAATCGTTTTCGTCGTCGTGGTGAGGTCGCTCAGCGCCTGCAGCAGGTCCGGCGCGGCCTGGTCGTAGGTGTCCGCGACACCGGGCAGCGCGGCGAGGTCGGCGGTCAGGTCGGGCACCGACGGGTTGATCCGGCGCACGTAGTCGCCGAGCCGCGTGAGCGTCTGCCCGAGCTGCTCGCCGCGGCCGTCGAGCGCGTCGGACACCGCGTTGAGCGTGGTCGAGAGCTTCTGCGGCTGCACGGCCTGCAGCACCGGCATCAGCTTGTCGAGGATCTGGTTGAGCTCCACGGCCTCGGCGCTGGTGTCCTGGTGGATCACCGCCCCCTCGGTCAGCCGCGCGCTCGCCGGGTGCGCCGGCTCGACGAGGTCGACGTAGCGCTCGCCGAAGAGCGTCTTCGGCAGCAGCCGCGCGGTCACGTCCGCGGGGATCAGCGTCGCTTGACGCGGATCGAGCGCGAGGGTGAGCGAGGTGCCGTCGCCGGAGGTGGTGATTTCGCGCACCTCCCCCACGAGGACGCCGCGCAGCTTCACGTCGGCGAGCCGCGTGAGCTGGTTGCCGATGTGCCCCGCGCGCAGCGTCACCGTGGTGACGGTCGTGAACACCTTGTCGTAGGCGGCGATCGTCAGGCCCAGGAAGGCGAGGATCGCGGCGAAGTAGGCCAGCCCCATCAGGCGCCGGGGCACGGCGGGCAGGCGCCCGCGTTCGGTGGTCATCCCGCGATCCGCACGGTCGTGGTGGTGCCCCAGATGGCGAGGCTGAGGAAGAAGTTCAGCACGACCACCGTCACGATCGCGCTGCGCACGGCCTTGCCCACGGCCACGCCCACCCCGGCGGGCCCGCCGTTGGCGGTGTAGCCGTGGTAGCAGTGGATGAGGATCAGCGCCACCGCGAACACCAGCACTTTGCCGAAGGACCACAACACGTCCCCCGGTGGCAGGAAGAGATCGAAGTAGTGGTCGTACGTGCCGGCAGACTGTCCATTGAGGACCACGGTGATCTCCCGCGAGGCGACATACGAGCTCAGCAGGCCCAGCGCGTACAGCGGGATGATCGCCACGAACCCGGCGACCATCCGCGCCGTGACGAGGAACGGCAGGCTCGGGATGCCCATCACCTCGAGCGCGTCGATCTCCTCGGAGATCCGCATCGCGCCCAGCTGCGCGGTGAAGCCGGACCCGACAGTGGCCGAGAGCGCGATGCCCGCGACCAGCGGCGCGATCTCGCGCGTGTTGAAGTACGCGGACACGAACCCGGTGAACGCGGCGGTGCCGATCTGGTTCAGCGCCGCGTAGCCCTGCAGGCCCACGACCGTGCCGACGAACAGGCTCAGCGCCATCATCACGCCCACCGTCCCGCCGATCACGGCCAGCGCGCCCGTGCCGAAGCTGACCTCCGACAGCAGGCGCGTGATCTCACGCGGGTAGCGGCGCAGCGTGCGCGGCGTCCACAGGAGCGCGCGCAGGTAGAACCACAGCTCGTCCCCGTGCCGGTCGAGCGAGCGCACGGGGGCGCCGGCCAGGCCGAGGAAGTCTTCGCGCAGGGCGCGCGTGGTGGTCGTCATCAGCTCCCCTTGGCGGGAACGATCTGCAGGTAGATCGTGGTGATCACGAAGTTGGCGAAGTACAGCAGCAGGAAGGTGATGACCACGGCCTGGTTCACCGCGTCGCCGACCCCCTTGGGCCCGCCCGAGGGGTGCAGCCCGCGGTAGCAGGCCACGATCCCGGCGGTGAACCCGAAGATGAACGCCTTGAGCTCGCTCACCCACAGGTCGGGCAGCTGCGCCAGCGCGTTGAAGCTCGCCAGGTAGGCACCGGGCGTGCCGTCCTGGAGGAAGACGTTGAAGACGTACCCACCGGCCACGCCGACGATGCTGACCAGGCCGTTGAGCAGCACGGCGACGCCCACCATGGCCAGCACGCGCGGCACGACCAGGCGCTGGATCGGCGAGACGCCCAGCACCTTCATCGCGTCGATCTCCTCGCGGATGGTGCGTGCGCCCAGATCCGCGCAGACAGCGCTTCCTCCGGCGCCGGCGATGATCAACGCGGTCACGATCGGCGCGGCCTGCTGCACGGTGGCCAGCACGCCCGCGGCGCCGGTGAACGACTGCGCGCCCAGCTGTTTGGTCAGCGAGCCGAGCTGCAACGCGATCACCGCCCCGAACGGGATCGCCACCAGCGCGCTCGGCAGGATCGACACGCTCGCCACGAACCAGAACTGGCCCACGAACTCGCGCGTCTGGAACGGCCGGCGCGGCACGAGCCGCAGCACGTCCAGACCGAGGGCGAACATCCGGCCGGTGTGGCCGAACGCGCGCGAGCCGGGAAACGTCCACGCGGTGCTCATGAGACCTCCTCGACGCGGTGCCGGCCCGCGTGCTCGACGCCGTAGCGCCGGCGTTCCTCCGGCGTGAGCGACGCGAGGATCCCGTCCTGCGCCGCTTCGGGCAGCGTCGGCAGGAGCCGCAGCACTCGGTCCTTGCGCCGTGCTTCACCCGGGCGGGCCGGCAGCCCCGGCGCGGGCTGCATCTGCGGCGGGATGCCCACGACCTCTTCCACGCCGCCGGCGTGGTGCCCGGCGGCGAACTTCGCGCGTTCGGCGGCCATCGTCGCCGAGTCCTTCTCCTCGCTCATGCCGATCGGGCCGTCCATCCGGCCGTTGAGGAACTGCCGCACCACCGGCTCCTCACTGGTCAGCAGGACCTCGCGCGGCCCGAACATCACGAGCTCACGGCGGAAGAGCATGCCGAGGTTGTCGGGGACGGTCCGGGCGAGGTTGATGTTGTGCGTGACGATGAGGAACGTCGCGTCGCTCTGGGCGTTGACGTCGAGGAACAGCTGCGAGATGTAGGTGGTGCGCACCGGGTCGAGGCCGGAGTCGGGCTCGTCGACGAGCACGATCTCCGGGTCGAGCACGAGTGCGCGGGCCAGCCCGGCGCGTTTGCGCATGCCGCCGGAGATCTCGCCGGGCAGCTTGCGGTCGGCGCCGGACAGGCCCGTGAGCTCCAGCTTCTCGTGCACGATCCGCCGGATCTCGGTCTCCGACTTGCGGGTGTGCTCGCGCAGCGGGAACGCGATGTTGTCGAACAAGGTCATGGAGCCGAACAGCGCGCCGTCCTGGAACAGCACCCCGAACAGCTTGCGCACCTCGTAGAGCCGGTGCTCCGAGCACGTGACCACGTCGACGCCGTCGACCACGCAACGGCCGCGGTCGGGCTTGAGCAGCCCGATCAGCGACTTGAGGAACACCGACTTCCCGGTTCCCGAGGGACCCAGCAGGACGGACACCTCACCCGGGGGCAGGGTGAGGGTCACGTCCCGCCAGATCGTCTGGCGCCCGAACGACTTCGTCAGGCCCTCGACGACGACTTCCGCACCCACCGTTGTGCTCGCCCTTCCCGGCTCAGCCGACGATCAGGTCCTCGCGCCCGTCGGCGCGCAGCTTTTCGACGTACACGGGGAAGAGCTTCTTCGACAGCGGAGCGAGCTTGATCAGCTTCGACACCGGACCGTCCACCTTGACCTTGCCGCGGGCCATGGCGAACGTGAGGTTCACCTTGCCCTGCCAGTAGCCGTTGGCGACCTCGCTGTCCATCGTCATGGTCGCGTCGGCCGGCGCGTCGAACGCGTCGCCGGTCACGCGGCGGTTCTGCGTGTCGATCAGCAGCGCGGACTCGGGGTTGGTGCACACCATCTTCAGCACCAGGCCGGTGCCGGCGAGCTTGGCGGCGAGGTCGGCGTCGGCGAACGCGGTTTCGAAGATGCCGCCGATGTACTGGTAGATCTCTTCGGGCTTGCTGAACGCGGGCATGGCTGGCCTCCGGTCTGTTCGGGAACGTGGTCTCAGAAGAAGCAGGGCATGGCGCGCACGGCGTGCACGAAGTTGCCGGCCAGGTAGTCCGGCTCGCCGGCGGTGATGGTCGGCAGCGTGCGCAGCAGCTCGCCGAACAGGGCGCGCAGCTGGGCCTTGGCGACCTGGTTGCCGAGGCAGAAGTGCGCGCCGCCCCCGCCGAAGCTCACGTGCGGGTTGGGGCTGCGGCTCAGGTCGAAGCGGCCGGGCTCGTCGAACACCTCGGGGTCGAAGTTGCCGGACGCGTAGAACATCACCACCTTCTCGCCGGTGCTGACCTGCTGCCCGCCCAGCTCGAAGTCCGCGACGGCCGTGCGGCGGAACGTCATCACCGGGGAGGCCCAGCGGACGAACTCGTCGAGCGCGCTGCCGATGCGGCCGTCGAAGTCGGCCATCAGCCACTCGCGCTGCTCCGGGAAGTCGGTGAGCGCGCGCAGCGTGTGGCTGGTGGTCTGGCGGGTGGTGTCGTTGCCCGCCACCGAGAGCAGCACGAAGAACGCCGCGATCTCCTCGTCGGTGAGGCGCTCACCGTCCACTTCGGCCTGCACGAGGTTGGTCATCAGGTCCTCGGCCGGGTGGGCGCGGCGGTGCTCGGCCATCTCGAACGCCACACCGTGCAGCGTCATCTGGGCCTCGAAGATCATGTCGATCGGGTCGCGCCCGTCGAGGTAGACCGGGTCGGCCCAGGACACCGACGCGTCGGCGGCGTGGGCCACGCTCTCGCGGTGGGACTCGGGGATGCCGACCATGTCCGAGAGCGTGCGGATCGGCAGCTGCCCGGAGCACTGGCGCACGAAGTCGGCACCGCTGCCCGCCTCGGCCAGCTCGCGCACGATGTCACGGGCGTTGGCCTTGATCTGCTCCTCGATGCGGCGCACCTGCTTCGGGGTGAACGCGGCGCTGACGAGCTTGCGGATCTTCGTGTGCCGCGGCGGGTCCATCGCCAGGAACGACTGCGACGCCTCGAGCATCTCCTCGGGGATGTTCTCGAACATCACGCCCTGGCCGGACACGAACACGTCGTTGCGGCGGCTGACCTCGACGATGTCGGCGTGGCGGACCACGGCCCAGTAGCCGGGGTCCTCGGGGTCCTCCATCAGCGCGTCCTCGACCGGCCGGTGCCACGACACCGGGCGCTGCAGGCGCAGCGCGGCGAAACTGCGCTCGCGGTCGGCGGCGCGGGTCGACCAGAAGGCCCGCGACGAAAGGTCGATCTCGTCGTACTCGCGCTGCTGCGGGGTCACGATCGCGGTCATGCGGGGATCTCCTGTCCCAAGTAGACGGACTTGAGCTGCTGGTAGGCGGCCAGGCCCTCGGGGCCGAGCTCGCGGCCGACGCCGCTGGCCTTCACGCCGCCGAACGGCGCGCCCAGGTCGAGGTCGTAGAAGTTGACGCCGACGCTGCCGGTCTCCACGCGGCGCGCCACGTCGAGGCCCTTCTCCACGTCGGAGGTCCAGATGGTGCCGCCGAGCCCGTAGTCGGAGTCGTTGGCGATGGAGACCGCTTCGTCGACGTCGCCGTACGGGATCACCGTGAGCACCGGGCCGAAGATCTCCTCCCGCGCGATCCGGCTGCCGTTGTCGACGCCGCCGAACACGGTCGGCTGCACGTACCAGCCACGGTCGCGGTCGGGGCGCCCGCCGCCGGCCGCCAGCGTGGCGCCGGACTCGCGGCCCACGGCCACGTACTCCTCGACCTTGCGCCGCTGCTTGTCGCTGACCAGCGGGCCGATGTGCGTGCCAGGATCGAGCGGGTCGCCGACGGTCAGCGCGGAGGCCAGCCCGGACAGCGCGGCGACGACCTCGTCGTGGCGCGAGCGCGGGGCGAGGATGCGCGTGGAGAGGTAGCAGGTCTGGCCGTTGTTGAGCAGGCTGGCCGTGGCCAGGCCCTGCACGGTGGTGGCCAGGTCGGCGTCGTCGAGCACGATCGCCGCCGACTTCCCGCCCAGCTCCAGCGTGACGGGCCGCAGCAGGCGGCCGCAGGCCTCGCCGATCTTGCGGCCCACGGGCGTGGACCCGGTGAACGCGACCTTCTGCACACCCGGGTGGGTCACGAGGTACTCACCGATGTCGGCGCCGCCGGAGATCACGTTGAGCACGCCCGCGGGCAGCCCGGCGCGTTCGGCGGTGGCCGCGAGCTCCAGCGCGTCCAACGTGGTCTCGGGCGACGGCTTGAGCACCACGGTGCAGCCCGCCGCCAGGGCCGGCGCGAGCTTGAACATCGTGAGCACCTGCGGGAAGTTCCAGGGCACCACGAGCGCGACCACGCCGACCGGCTCCTTGCGCACCACGGTGACGCCCTGCCCGTCCAGCCGCGGCCGGCGCTCCTCGGCGGGCGCGGCGCCGAGCGCGGCGTAGTACTGCAGGATCCCGACCGGGCCGGCCCCCTCGGCGGCGGTGGCGATGGTGATCGGCATGCCGTTCTGGATCGTGGTGAGCTCGGCGCGCTGGGCCACGTTCTTGCCCAGCTCGTCGGCGAACGCCATCAGCAGCCCGGACCGGGCTTCCGGTGTGAGCCCGCCCCACTCCGCGGACCGCAGCGCGCGACCGGCGGCGGCGACCGCGGCGTCCACTTCGGACTCCCCCGCGAGCGGCACGGTGCCGATGCGTTCCTCGGTGTCCGGCGAGACCACGGCGAGCGTGGCGCCGCCGGCCGGGCGCACCCACGCGCCGTCGATGTACAGGGCTTCGTGTTCGTGCATCAGCGCACTCCTTCGGACACGGGTTCCCGCCGCCGGGCGGCGAAGTCGAGCGCGCCGGACCAGTCGGTGCGGCGTGCGATGAGGGCCCGGAACTTCATGATCTCCCGCTGTTTGTTCACCGCGAGCACGCCGGTGAGGCGATCGCCGGAGCGGTACAGCGCGACGAACCGGCCCTCGTCCGGATCGCCGAGCACCACCCGGATCTCGTCGGCGTCGGGCACGCCCGCGAACTGGATGCGGGTGTCGTACCAGTCGGACCAGAAGTAGGGCACGGTCTCGTACGGCTCGGCCGCCCCCGCCACCGCCGCACCGACGCCCGCCGCGGCCCCCTGCTCCGCGGCGCTGCTCCAGTGCTCCAGGCGCATGGCCCGGCCGAACACCGGGTTGACCCACCGGGCGACGTCCCCCGCCGCGTACACGCCGGGCAGCCCCGTCGCGAGCGTCGCGTCGCACACCACGCCGTCCTCCAGCGTGAGCCCGCTGCCCGCGAGCCAGTCGGTGGCCGGGACCGCGCCGGCGCCGACCACGACCAGGTCCGCGTCCAGCGTGGTCCCGTCGGCCAGCCGCACGCGTTCGACGCGGTCGTGGCCTTCGACCCCGGTCACGGCGACGCCGCAGCGCAGGTCGGTGCCGTTCGCGCGGTGCAGCGCCGAGCAGGGTTCGCCCATGGCGCCGATCGCGCGCATGAGCGGCGTCGGGGCGGCCTCCACCACGGTCACCGGCAGGCCGCGTTTGCGTGCTGCCGACGCGACTTCCGAGCCGATGAACCCGGCGCCGATCACCACCGTGCGGGCACCGGCGTCGAGGGCCGCGCGCACGGCGAGCGCGTCGTCGAGGGTGCGCAGCGTGTGCACGCCGGCCAGGTGGCTCGTGCCGGGCAGCGTCCGGGCGGTCGCGCCGGTGGCGATCACGAGGCCGTCGTACGGGATCTCGCGATCCCCCGCGTGCACCGCGCGCTCGGCCGGATCCAGCGCGTGCGCCCGGGTGCCGAGCACGAGCTCGACGCCGAGCTCGTCGCGCAGCACCTGCTCCTCGCGGAACACCGGCGCGGCGACCGGCCCGTCGAGGAACGCCTTCGACAGCGGCGGCCGGTCGTAGGGCAGGTGTTCCTCGGCGCCGACGAGCGTCACGGACCCGGTGAACCCGGCCTTGCGGGCGCCCTCCACGGCCCGCAGCCCGGCCAGGGAGGCACCGACGACGACGAGACGGGTCACTTCTCGAGCCTCAGGGCTTCGGTCGGGCAGCCCGTGACGGCTTGCTCCACTTCGGACTCCAGCCCGTCGGGCACGGTCTCCGACGACAGGACCAGGTCACCGTTGTCGTCCACCTCGAACACCTCGGGTGCGAACGACTCGCAGATGCCCAGCCCGGTGCAGCGGGCGCGGTCCACGACGATCTTCACGTGCTCACTCCTTCCGCGCGGAGGGAACCAGGACGGGCTTCACGACCTCGCCCTTGAGGCTCGCCTGCTCGGCTTCGTTGATCTCCTCGAACGGGAACGTCTCCACGAGCCGGTCGAACGGGAACCGGCCCTGGCGCCACAGCTCGATCAGCCGCGGGATCATCACCTGCGGCACGGCGTCGCCTTCGAGGATTCCCATCACGTTGCGGCCCACGGCGAGCGCCGTCGGGTCGAGCACCAGGTCGCCCTGCTGCACGCCGACGAGCCCGCAGGTGCCGGTGGGGCGCAGCACCGCGATCGCGGTGGTGATCACCGACGGCACGCCGGTGGTGTCCAAGGTGTACTGAGCGCCGCCCGTGGCCGCGAGCAGCTGCTCGGCCAGGTCGGGCGCGGCGCCGTCGACGGTGTGCGTGGCACCGAGTTCCTTCGCCAGCTCCAGCCGGCGCGGGTTGAGGTCCACGGCGACGATCCGCGCGGCCCCGGCCACCCGGGCCGCCATCACCGCGGACAGGCCCACGCCACCGGCGCCGAACACGACGAAACTCGTGCCGGGCTCCACGCCGAGCGCGCTGAACACCGAGGCCGCCCCGGTCTGGATGCCGCAGCCGAGCGGGCCGAGCAGCTCCAGCGGCAGCTCCGGGTCGACCTTCACCGCGTTGCGCGCCGCGACGACCGAGTGCGAGGCGAACGACGACTGCCCGAACCAGCGCGCGGCCACGGCTTCGCCCGCGGCGTCGAGCACCGGCTGCTCGCCGTCCGGGTCGTGGCCGGTGAGGTTGCGCGGGAAGAAGGTCTCGCAGTACGACGGGTGCCCGGCGACGCAGTTGGCGCAGTGGCCGCAGAAGTCGAACGACAGCACCACGTGGTCGCCCGGCGCCAGGCTCGTCACGTCGGCACCCACGGCCTCGACGACACCCGAACCCTCGTGCCCGGTGATGATCGGCGGCGCGGCCAGGAACCCCGGTGCACGCGGCAGCAGGTCGGTGTGGCAGAGCCCGGCGCCGGCGATGCGCACCAGCACCTGGTCCGCGCCCGGCGCGGGCAGCTCGACGTCCTCGATCCGGTAGGGCCCGTCGGCGGCGCGCAGCACCGCGGCCTTGATCTGCATGGTCTTCTCGCTCCTGGTGGGTCCGAAGTGGTCGGTCAGCGGGTGAGCTCGCCCTTGACGAGCTTCCCGGTGGGCGTGCGGGGCAGCCGGTCGACGAAGGTGAACGCCCGGGGGACCTTGTAGTGCGCGATGCGCTCGCGCAGGTACTCGCGCAGCTCGTCGCCGAGGCCCGGCCCGGCCTCGCCCACGGGTTCGACGAACGCCTGCACCGCCTCGCCCATCTCCGGGTCGGGCACGCCGACCACGGCGACGTCGAGCACCTTCGGGTGCAGCGTCAGCGCGTTCTCGATCTCCTGCGGGTAGATGTTCACCCCGCCGGAGATGATCATGAAGGCCTTGCGGTCGGTGAGGAACAGGAAGCCGTCCTCGTCGACGTACCCGACATCGCCGGTGGTGGTCCACGTCGGGTGCCGCGGGTGCTGCGCCTCGGCGGTCTTGCCCGGGTCGTTGTGGTAGGCGAACGGCAGCGCGTCGCGTTCGAAGTAGACGGTGCCGATGCCGCCCGCCGGCAGCTCTTCGCCGTCCTCGCCGCAGATCCGGATCACGCCGACACCGGCCGGCCCGACCGAACCGGGCTTGCGCAGCCACTGCTCGCTGTCGATGAACGTGATGCCGCTGCCCTCGGTGGACGAGTAGTACTCGTGCAGGACCGGGCCCCACCAGTCGATCATGGCGCGCTTGACGTCGACCGGGCACGGCGCCGCGGCGTGGACGGCCACGCGCTGGCTCGACAGGTCGTACTTCACCCGCGTGGCTTCCGGCAGCTTGAGCATGCGGACGAACATCGTCGGCACCCACTGGCTGTGCGTCACGCCGTAGGTCTCGATCGCGGAAAGCGCTTGCTCCGCGTCGAACCGCTCCATCAGCACCACCGTGCCGCCCAGCGCCTGCACCACGCCGCCGAAGCGCAGCGGCGCCGCGTGGTAGACGGGCGCGGGCGAGAGGTAGACCGTGCCGGGGCCGAACCCGTACAGGGGACCGAAAACCGCGGTGTAGACATCGCCCGGCTCGTCGACCCGGCGCTCGGGCAGCGGCGGCTTGATGCCCTTCGGCCGGCCGGTGGTGCCGGACGAGTAGAGCATGTCCATGCCGCGCGGCTGCTCCGCCAGCGGCTCGGCCGACGTGCCCGCCAGCGCGTCCTCATAGGACTCGTAGCCGGGCACGCTTCCCCGGTACGCCAGGCGGAGGCGCACCTTCGGCGTCTCCGCGACGACGGCCTCGGCCACCTCGGCGAGCCCGGCCGACACGATCAGCGCCTCGGCGCCGCAGTCGTCGACGATGTAGGCGACCTCGGCCGGCGACAGGTGCCGGTTCACGGCCGTGATGTAGAGCCCGGAACGCAACGCCGCCCAGTAGACCTCGAACACTTTCGGGTCATTTCCGGACAGGAGCGCGAGGTGGTCGCCGCGGCGCAGCCCCGCGTCGTGCAGGTAGCGCGCCAGCCGCGCCGAACGCTCCTCCAGCTGCCCGTACGTGAGCACCTCGCCGCCGGCCACGACGACGGCGGGCTTGTCGGGGAACTGCTCGGCGTGGACACCGGGGTACATGGGCGCTCCTGGCAGGGGAACCGGACGGGGAGCCGACCGGTGCGCCGCGGGCGCCCGAACCGGTCGGCTGTGACCTCGGGAGAGCTATCTAGCGTTCGTTAAGTTGAGCGTATGGTCCAGCTCACATGTTGTCAAGACAGTATGTCTGGATTCTCTGTCCAGTCAATTCGAGCGGCGAGCCGGTAGGGTGAGAGCGAGGACAAGGAGGCTGGATGCCGTCGGTGACCCGCAAGCCCCAGACCGCGCGCAAGCAGCAGCGCCGGGAGACGCTCGGCCGCCAGTTGCTGGAGGCCACCGAGCGCCTCATGGGCGAGGGACTCACGTTCACCGAGCTGAGCGTCGACCGCCTGGCGTCCGAAGGCGGCATCTCGCGCGCCACCTTCTACGTCTACTTCGAGGACAAGGGCCAGTTGCTGCGGCTGTTCGCCCAGCACGTGTTCGCCGACCTCACCGAAGCCGCGCAACGCTGGTGGAACAGCGCCGACGCGCGCGACCCCGAGGACCTGCGGGCCTCGCTGAGCGAGATCATCGCCCGCTACCGCAACCACCGCTCGGTGCTCTACGCGGTGATCGAGATGGCGGCGTACGACTCCGAGGTCGACGAGCTCTACCGCGGCATCATGGAGGGCCTCGTCGACGCCATCGCGGCGATCATCGAGCGCGGCCAGGCCGCCGGCACGATCACGCCGATGCCCGTGCGCGCCACGGCTTCCGCGCTCACCTGGATGGTCGAACGCACCTGCCACCAGACCCTGCGCTTCACCCCGGAGTCCGAGGACGACGCGCTGGCCGACTCCATGACCGAGGTCATCTGGCGCACCCTGTACCTGGAGCCGGCGCCGCGTCCGTGACGCACCTCAGCGCTTGCGCTTCACCGGCCGCGCGCCGACCGTGCGCAGCGCGAGGTCCACGTACCGCCCGGCGAGCTCTTCGGGCTTCAGCGGGCCGCCGGGCTGGTACCACCGCGCGATCGACTGGCACATGCCCAGCACGGCCCGCACCGTCTCCTCGGGGTGGGCCACGGTGAACACGCCCTCGCGCGCGCCGTCCTCGATGATCCCGGTCAGGACGGTCTCGATCTCCTTGCGGCGCGCGGCATAACGCTTGCGCGAGTCCGGCGAGAGGTGCCGCAGCTCCAGGTCCAGCGCGGCCAGCCGCGTGCGGTGCGTCATGTGCAGCACCACCGCCTCGACGACGTTGACCAGCTGCTCCCGCGGACCGGCCGCGTCGGCCGCCGCCGCGTTGACCCGGCTGACGGCTTCGCCGGTGCCCAGGTCGAGCAACGCGGCGAAGGCGCCTTCCTTGCTGTCGTGGTGGTAGTACAGCGAGGGCACGGTCTGCCCCACCCGGCGGACGATGTCGCGCACCGAGGTGCCGTGGAAACCGTGCTCGTAGAACGCGTCGAGCGCGGCGGCGAGCAGGGGCGTCAGCTCCAGCTCGTCGTAGTGCCGCCAGTCGGCCCCCGGCTCGACCTCGACCGAGACCGAGGCGGAGGCCGGGGCCACCGCCTCCCGCACACGCACCATGTTCCACCCATCGAGTCCGGAAGCTTCCCCGCCGAGTCTAGGCTCAGCGCGGGGCCATGCGGATGGCGCCGTCGAGCCGGATGGTCTCGCCGTTGAGCATCGGGTTCTCCACGATGTGGCAGGCCAGCGCCGCGTACTCCGCCGGGTCGCCCAGCCGGGACGGGTGCGGCACCTGCGCCCCGAGCGACTCGACGGCCTCGTCGGGCAGCGTGGCGAACAGCGGCGTGTGGAACAGCCCGGGCGCGATGGTCATCACGCGGATCCGGAGGCTCGCCAGGTCGCGCGCGATCGGCAGCGTCATGCCGACGATCCCGCCCTTCGACGCCGAGTACGCGGCCTGCCCGACCTGACCGTCGAACGCCGCCACGGACGCGGTGTTCACGATGACCCCGCGCTCCTCCCCCAGCGGGTCGACCTGCGCGATGCGCTCGGCGGCCAGCCGGAGCACGTTGAACGTGCCGATCAGGTTGACCGACACCACCTTCGTGAACGCGTCCAGCGGGAACGCGCCCTTCTTGCCGACGGTCTTCACCGCGTTGCCGATGCCCGCGCAGTTCACGACCACCCGCAGGTCGCCCAGCGACGCGGCCATGTCGACAGCGGCCCGCACGTCGGCCTCGCTCGTCACGTCGGCCGGCGCGAACACACCGTCCAGCTCCGCGGCGACCGCGGCACCGTCCGAAGTGGGCAGATCGACCACGACCACCTTCGCGCCGCGCTTGTGCAGCTCCTTCGCGGTGGCCAGGCCCAGCCCCGACGCCCCGCCGGTCACGAGCGCGACCGTGTTCGCGATGTCCATCCGTGTCCTCCTCAGGCCAGCACGCCGGCCAGGCGGCCGGCGATGATCTCGTGTGCCTCCGCGACGATGCGGGAGACCAGCTCCGCCACCGTCGGCACGTCGTGGACGAGCCCCTGCACCACACCCGCGGACCAGATGCCGAGGTCGATGTCGCCGGTCTCGTAGACCTTGCGGCCGCGGCTGCCCGCCACCAGGTCGCGCACGTCGTCGAAGCCACCGCCGCCGGCGAGGATGCCGACCACTTCGCGGCTCGTGGCGTTGGACGCCACCCGGGCGGTGTTGCGCAGCGACCGGAAGATCAGCTCCGTGTCCCGCTCGGTCGCCTCGACGAGGCGCTGCTTCACGTTGTCGTGCACCGGCGCCTCGGCCGTGGCGAGGAAGCGGGTGCCCATGTTGACGCCGTCGGCGCCGAGCGCGAGGGCGGCGACGAGGCCGCGGCCGTCGGCGAACCCGCCGGAGGCGATCATCGGGATCGTCACCTGCTCGGCCGCGGCAGGGATCAGCACCAGCCCCGGGACGTCGTCCTCACCGGGGTGCCCGGCGCACTCGAACCCGTCGATCGAGACCCCGTCCACGCCGAGGGCCTGCGCCTTCACCGCATGACGGACACTGGTGCACTTGTGCAGCACCTTCACCCCGGCCGCGCGGAACGCCGGCAGGTGCTCGGCGGGGTTGAACCCGGCCGTCTCGACGACCGGCACGCCGGAGCTGGTGATCACGTCGCGGTACTCGGCGTACGGCGGCGGGTTGATCGACGGCAGGATCGTGAGGTTCACGCCGAAGGGTTTGTCCGTGAGCTCCCGGCAGCGGACGATCTCCTTCGCCAGGTCCTCCGGTGTCGGCTGTGTGAGCGCGGTGAGGAACCCGAGCGCGCCCGCGTTGGCCACGGCGGCCACGAGCTCCGCGCGGCCCACCCACTGCATGCCGCCTTGGACGATGGGGTGCTCGACCCCGAAAACCTCGCAGAAGCGCGTGCGCAGCATCCGGACTCCCTTGTTCGGCCCACGGTTTCCGCACCGAAGGTAACTTAGCGATCGTTAGATATACAGTGACCCTGGTCTCTTGACAGCGGCGGGCGTGTTTAACGATCGTTAGATAACTTTCGACGACGCAGGGGGCACCGTGCAGCGCCAGCTCTTCACCGCCGACCACGAGGCCTACCGCGAACTGGTGCGGGAGTTCACCGCGCGCGAGGTCGTGCCGAACCTCGACCGCTGGGACGCCGACCGGCTGATCGACCGCGAGGTCTGGCGCGCCGCGGGCAAGCAGGGCGTGATCGGGCTGGCCGTGCCGGAGGAGCACGGCGGCGCCGGCCAGCCGGACTACCGCTACCGCGTGGTCGTCGCCGAGGAGCTGGCACGCGTCGGAGCGGCATCGCTGCACTCGAGCTTCGGGCTGCAGGACGACATCATCATTCCCTACGTGCAGGACCTCGGCACCGACGAACAGCGCCGGAAGTGGCTGCCGGGCATGGCTTCGGGCGAGCTGATCGGCGCCATCGCAATGACCGAGCCGGGTGCGGGCAGCGATCTGCAGGGCGTGCGCACCACGGCCGTGCGCGACGGTGGCGAATGGGTCCTCAATGGACAGAAGACCTTCATCACCAGCGGCATCAACGCCGACTTCGTGATCGTGGTGGCGCGCACCGACCCGGCCGCGGGCTCACGCGGGTTCAGCCTGATCGTGGTCGAGGACGGCACGCCCGGTTTCACGCGCGGGCGCAAGCTCGACAAGGTCGGCCTGCACGCGCAGGACACCGCGGAGCTGTTTTTCGAGGACGTGCGGGTGCCGGCGGCGAACCTGCTCGGCACCGAGGGCCGCGGGTTCGCGCACCTGATGGAACGGCTGCCGCGCGAGCGCATGTCGATCGCCGTCGGCAGCCTCGCGAGCGTCGACGCGGTGTTCGCCGAAACGCGCGAATACTGCTTCAGCCGCAAGGCGTTCGGCAAGCCGATCGGCGACTTCCAGAACACCCGTTTCGTGCTCGCGGAGATCGCCACCGAACGCGACGTGACGGCCGCGTACCTCGACGCGTGCGTGCACGAGCTCAACGCCGGCTCGCTCTCCGCGGTCGACGCGGCGAAGGCCAAGTGGTGGGCCAGCGAGCTGCAGAAGCGCGTGATCGATCGCTGCGTGCAGCTGCACGGCGGCTACGGCTACATGCTGGAGTACCCCGTCGCCCGGGCCTTTGTGGACTCCCGCATCCAGACGATCTACGGCGGCACCACCGAGATCATGAAGGAGATCATCGGCCGTGATCTCGCCGCCGGCCACTGACCACCCCACTGACACAGAAAGCGGACGACACATGGGTTTGCGCACGGCGAAGGAGTACCGGGACGGGCTGCGCGACGGCCGTCGCGTGTTCTACCGCGGGCAGCGGGTGGCGAGCGTGGGCGACCACCCGGAGCTGACGCTCGCGGTGGACCACTCCGCGCACTGCTTCGACATCTCGCAGTCGCACCCCGAGCTGGCCGTCGCCGACGGCTACTCGGCGTTCTACCGGGTGCCGCGTTCGGCCGAGCAGTTGCGGTCCCGCGGCGAGCTGATCGAGACCGTCTCCCGGCTGGGCGGCGGGATCATCGTGCTCAAGGAGGTGGGCAGCGACGCGATGTTCGCGTTGCTGCGCACTCTGGAGGGTGAAGAGCTGGAGCGCGCGAAGGCGTTCCACGAGCGCGTGTGCCGCGACGACCTGGCTCTGGCCGTGGCGCAGACGGACGTGAAGGGCGACCGTTCGCTCGCGCCGCACCAGCAGGCCGACCCGGACCTGTACCTGCGGATCGTCGACGAGGACGCCGACTCGATCACCGTGCGCGGCGCGAAGTGCCACACGTCGTACTCGGCCAACGCCGACGAGCTGATCGTGCTGCCGACCCGCGCGATGGGTCCCGACGACGCGGACTACGCGGTGTCGTTCGCGATCCCGATCGACACTCCGGGCCTGAACATCTACGTCTCGCCCTACCTCGCCGGCGAGCGCAACGAGTTCGAGTTTCCGTTGTCGTCGAAGCACAAGATGCTCGAGAGCCTCACGGTGTTCGACGACGTGCGGGTGCCGAAGGAGCGCGTGTTCCTCAACCGCCGCCCCGAGCTGGCGGGACCGCTGGCGATCGCGTTCGTGGACTACCACCGGTTCACCGCGATCAACTACAAGCTGCCCCTGCTCGACCTGCTGGTGGGTTCGGCGACGCTGATCGCGGAGTACAACGGCATCGCGCGCGCCGGGCACGTGAAGGACAAGATCACGCAGCTGATCGCGTACGCCGAGACCGTGCGCGGGCTCGCGGAGCTGGCCGCGCTGCGGTCGCGGCCCGGGCAGGACTGCATCCAGCAGCCCGACCCCGTCGCGGTGAACACGGCGAAGTACACCTTCGCGCACGGTTTCCACGACGCGGCGGCGAAGCTCATGGACCTCGCCGGCGGTCTGCTCGCCACCGGCCCCGGCGGTGAGGACTGGGCGAACCCGGAGATCCGCGCGGTGCTGGAGAAGTACTACGCGGCCGCGGTGCCGGCCGAGCCCCGCCTGCGGCTGCTGAACCTCATCGCCGACCTCACCGCCCGCGACTACGGTGGCTACCAGGCCGTGCTCGCCACGCACGCGGAAGGTTCGCTGGAGGCGGAGAAACTGCAGATCGCCCGCACCTACGACCCGACGCGCGCCCGGGCGTACGTCAGCCGCCACGCCGGACTCGCCTGAAAGGGGCCTTCCTTGACCGCGCCAGTTGATGTGCCAGTGAAGATCGTGCAGGACGGTGCCGCGCTGCGCATCGAGTTCGACCGGCCCGACCGGCTCAACGCCGTGACCACCGCGATGCTCGTGCGCGCGGGCGACGCCGTGGAGGAGGCGCTGGCGGACGCGAGCGTGCGCGTGGTCGTGCTGACGGGTGCCGGGCGGGCCTTCTGCGCCGGCGCCGACCTCGCCGGCACCGATATCGAGGCCGACCCGGACACCGGCACGATCGACGCCGCCAACCGGCTCACCCGCCTGTTCCGCGACATCCCGAAGCCGGTGGTGGCCGCGGTGAACGGCCCGGCCGTGGGCGTGGGCTGCTCGTTCGCGCTGGCCGCGGACCTGTGCGTGGCGCGCGAGTCGGCGTACTTCCTGCTGGCTTTCGCCAACGTCGGCCTGATGCCCGACGGCGGCTCCACCGCCCTGGTGCCCGCCGCCATCGGCCGCGCGCGGGCGGCGCGCATGGCGATGCTGGCCGAGCGCGTGCCGGCTCCGCAGGCCCTGGAGTGGGGCATGATCTCGCACGTCGTCGCGGACGCCGACTTCGACGCGGAGGTCGCGCGCATCACCCGGCAGCTCGCCGAAGGCGCCACGGCTTCGTTCGCGCAGACGAAGCGGGCGTTGGCCGCTTCGTCGCTGGCCCAGCTCGACGGCGCGTTCGAGCTGGAGCGGGCCGGTCAGTCGTCGTTGTTCGCCACCAAGGACTTCGCCGAAGGCCTGGCCGCCTTCCGCGCCAAGCGTCGTCCCGAGTTCCGCGGCGAGTGAGGGCTACTGCCGCTCGTAGGGCAGCTTCTCCCCCGCCTCCACGGCGAACGGGAGCCGGTTGCCCTCGGGCGGCAGCGGGCACGTCGCGAAGTCGGTGAACGCGCAGGGCAGGTTGCGGGCCCTCGTGAAGTCCAGCGTGACGCGGCCCTGCTCGTCCGGCTTGTCCACCGCGAGCGACCGGTTGGCGGCGTAGGTGGTGACGCCGCTGGTGGCGTCGGTGAAGAGGATCGTGAAGCCGCCTTCGCGCCCGTTGAAGGCGGTGAGCGTGTACTCGGTGCCGTCGCGGGTGAACCGGACCTTGCCGGGCGCGGTGTACACGTGCGACAGCCCCTCGACCACCGCCCCCACCGTCACCGGCCGCGGCTCCTCGAACGCCTCGAACTGTGCTTCGACGGCCCAGTTCTCGTCGGGCTCGTACGCCGGCACACCCCGGAACGTCTTCAGCACCGGCGCCTCGGGATCGTGCACGCGAATCAGGTACCCCGACCGCCTCGCGATCTCCACCTCTACGGCCCCGGCCACCACCCGCGTCCCGGCGCCGCTGTTCACCAGCTCGATCCGTTTGACGCCGGTGATCTTCTCGCCCTCGTGCACGAGGTCCGCACCATCGGGGTCGACGTACGCGGCTTCCGCGTCCTGCCACCACTTCCCGGGCAGATTTCCGTAGCTGCGCGGCTCATTCCCCAGCCAGTCGAGGGAGACCAGCGCCAGCCAGCCGTAGGGCTCGGCCAGCTCCTTCTCACGCTGGACCTTCCAGTCCTGCCAGGCTTGGGTGAAGTCCCTTGTGCTCGCCGTCATGCCTGCCCCTTCCGTCGACCCGTGCTGGAGACAACGCCTCACCGTGGGCGTTGTTCCACGTCCCACCATGCGGGCGCGGATACTTTCGGGCGAGTGGCGACGGCGACGGGAGCACCGGGCATGGCGGACGACACCGAGGCCCCGCTGGGGACTCGCTACGAGGTCTCGGGCGGGGCGATGCTGCTGCACCGCTCCGGCACCGGCGGGCCGCCCGTGGTGTTCCTGGCCGGGGGCGGCATGTTCGGCCTGTACTACCGGACCGTGCACGACCTCGTCGCGGAGTTCACCACGAGCGTGTTCTACGACCGGCTCGGCACGGGCTGGAGCGACCCGGTGGAGCTCCCCCGCAGCGGCACGCAGGTCACCGACGACCTGCGCGAACTGTTGCGCGCCGCCGAAGTGCCCGGCCCGTACGTGCTGGTCGGACATTCGCTCGGCGGCCTCTACGCGCGGCTCTACGCGAAGCGGTTCCCCGGCGAGGCCGCGGGCCTGGTCCTGCTCGACCCGACGCACGAGGACATCGTCGGCTACCTGCCGGAGGAGAAGGCGCGGCTGTTGCGGAACTCCAGCACCGAGGATGTGTTCCCGCCCGAACAGCTGGACGCGATGCGGACCGCGTACCGGGCCACGTTCGGCCGGGCGCTCGCCGGCTGGCCCGCCGAGATCCGCGAGCCACTGCTGGACCAGGGGTTCAGCCGTGAGCGCTACCGGCAGTCCCTGCGGGAGCCGATGAACCTGCCGCGCCTGTTCGACGAGGTCCGCGCCGCGGGGCCCGATCCCGATGTGCCGCTGATCTTCGTGTCCGCCATGGGGATCGACCGGTTCGCCGAGGAGCTGCTGCCGCCCGAAGCGCGGGCATCGCCGGCGGAGTCCAACGAGGCCAAGCACCGGTTGTACACCGACCTGGCCGCCGCGCTCCCCCGGGCCGAAGTCCGCCGTCTGGACGACGCCGGGCACTCGGGCCTCGCCTGGCTGCGGCCGGACGCCGTGGTCCGGGCATCCGGGACGTGTCGCCGCGCTGACCCGGGCCCGGCAAGTCTCGGGTCGGAAACGGGGGCCCTGTCGATCTCGCGACGGCGTTACGATCCGCCCTCCGGGTGAGGGGGAGCCATGGGGGAAACCGCTTCGGAGACGGCCGCGAGAACCAGGGCGCCGTTCGCGGCCGGCGGGGTCGGGATCGTGGTGGTGGTGCAGGCCGCGGTGCTCACGGCGCTGTCGGGCGGGTACGGCTTCCACCGCGACGAGTTCTACTACGTCGCCGCCGGGAACCGGCTGGCGTGGGGGTACGTGGACCAGCCGCCGTTGACGCCGGCGTTGGCGAGGCTCGCGACGAGCCTGTTCGGGGACACGGCGCCCGCGCTGAGGGTGGTCGCGACGCTGGCCGGGGTGGCGACGGTGCTCGTGCTGGCGCTGGCCGCGCGGGAGTTCGGGGCCGGGCACGCGGGTCAGGTGATCACCGCCGTGGTCACGGCGCTGTCCGGCTACGTCCTCGTCGTCTCGCACATGCTGTCCACCACCACGATCGACATGCTCGTCTGGTCGGTGCTGGGGCTGTTCACCGTCAAGCTGCTCAAGACCGGTGACGGCCGCTGGTGGCTTGCCATCGGCGCGGCGACCGGCGTCGGGCTGCTCAACAAGTGGCTCGTGCCCCTGCTGCTCCTCGCGCTGGCCGTCAGCGTGTTCATCACGGGACCCCGCGAAGTGTTCCGGACATGGTGGCTGGCGGCGGGCGTCGCCATCGCGCTCGCGGCGGTCGCGCCCGTGCTCGTCTGGGAGGCTCGCAACGGCTGGCCCATGGTCGCCTTCGCCGGCGGCATCAGCGAAAACGACGGCGCCGAGAACCGCCTGATGTTCGTGCCGCTGCAGATCGCGTACCTCTCCCCCGCGCTGGTGCCCGTGTGGATCGCCGGGATCGTGCGGCTGTGGAAGACGCCGCGGCTGCGCTCGCTGTCCCTCGCGTACCCGATCCTGTGCGTCGTCCTGCTCGCGCTCGGCGGCAAGCCGTACTACTCGCTGCCGCTGCTGATGCTGCTCACCGCGGCCGGCGTGCAGCCCGCGCTGGAGTGGTTCGCGCGCCGCCGGGCGAGGCGGTGGTGGCTGGTCGCCGCGGCGTTCGGGGCGGCGGTCTCCCTCGCCATCGGGCTGCCGATCGTGCCGGCGCAAGCGCTGGGCCCGGTGCTCGCGCTGAACAAGGAACAGGGCGAGCAGATCGGCTGGCCGGGGTTCGTCGCGACCGTCGCCGATGCGTGGCGGCAGATTCCCGAGAAGGCCAACGCCGTCGTCTTCACCAGCAACTACGGCGAAGCGGGCGCGATCGAGCACTACGGCCCGGCCCACGACCTGCCCGCGCCGTACTCCGGCCACATGTCCTACGCGGACTGGGGCCCGCCGCCCGACCGGATGGACGGGGCCGTGGTGCTCGTCGGCTCGTTCGACCGCCCGGCCCGCGCGTTCACCGGCTGCCGCGAGGTCGCCGTGCAGGACGCCGGGATCGACAACGACGAGCAGGGCACGCCCGTCGCCCTGTGCACCGGGACCACGGCCGCGTGGTCGGCACTCTGGCCGAGCCTCCGCCACTTCTCCTGACGCGCTCGGTAGGGTCGCTGCGTGAGCGATGAGGCCGTGGAGATCTACACCGACGGAGCGTGCAGCGGCAACCCCGGCCCGGGCGGCTGGGGCGCTTTCCTGCGCTACGGCCGCCACGAGCGCGAGCTCTACGGCGGCGAGGACACCGTGACCACCAACAACCGCATGGAGCTGATGGCGCCGATCCGCGCGCTGGAAAGCCTCACGCGGCCCTCGGTCGTGCGCATCTACACCGACAGCACCTACGTCCGCAACGGCGTGACGCAGTGGATGCCGCGGTGGAAGAAGAACGGCTGGCAGACCGCGGCGAAGCAGCCCGTGAAGAACGCCGACCTGTGGCAGCGCCTCGACGCCGCGGGCGAGCGCCACGAAGTCGAGTGGCTGTGGGTCAAGGGCCACGCCGGCCTGCCCGAGAACGAGCGCGCCGACCGGCTGGCCGTGAAAGGTGCGCAGGAGTCCGCCCAGGCCGGGGTCAAGCGTGCCCGCGCCTGACCCACGCTGTCCCTGCGGCCTGCCCCAGCCCTACGCCGAGTGCTGCGGCCGCTTCCACGACGGCCGCCAGGCCGCGCCCACCGCCGAGCTGCTCATGCGCTCGCGCTACAGCGCGTTCGCCGTCGCCGATCCCGCGTACCTGCTGGCGACGTGGCACCCGGACACCCGCCCGAAGCGGCTGCGCCTCGACGACGGCCAGGAGTGGACCGGCCTCGACATCCTCGGCGGCACGGGCGGCGGGCTGCTGCAGAACGAAGGCACCGTCGAGTTCCGCGCGCACTACCGCTTCCGCGGCAACGAAGACACGCTGCACGAGAACAGCCGCTTCGTCCGCGAAGCCGGCCAGTGGTTCTACGTCAGCGCACTCTGAACCTGTCCTGCGAAACCGCGCTCACAGGGAATCCCACAGCCGGCGTTGCCCGGCGTCCGGATCGGACACGGTCGTGCTCACGTCGTCGAACAGCCGCGTGATCCGCGCGCCGGGCTCGTACGGAGCCCAGCCCGGGTCGCCCGTCGCGACGAAGCGGACCCACACGTCGAACATCTGCGTCGCCATCGCCTGCAGCCGAGCCGGATCCGGTTTCGCCAGCGCGAACAGGAAGCGCCAGTTCTTGTTGCCGATGTCGTCGAACATCAACGGCACGTCGAGCCCGTGCACCGCGCCGAGCCCCTTGCCGCGCGGCGCGATCCGCCAGTCGAGCCGGTACATCCACGCGGTGCCGCCGGCGGCGTGCTGCGCCTCGGCCAGCCGGATGGCGGGCAGCCACCAGTCGCCGGCCGTCCGCACGCGGTTGCGCAGCTGGTCCTCGGGCCAGCCGGGCAGCAGCTCGCGGTACGCGGCGACGCCCTTGGCGATCGTCTCGTCGTCGAGCATCGTCGAGCCGGTGCCCAGCAGCTTCGCGCGGCCGGTCTGCAGCCAGGAGAACAGGTCCTGCTCGTCGGCCGTCGTGCCGGTGAGGATCCGTACGTCGCGCGCCGCGCCGTCGGCCACGGCTTCACCCGGGTACCGCGGCAGCAGGTCGCCGTCGACGATCACGCGGTAGGTCACGAGCTTTCCCGAAGCGGCCGCGACCCGTTGCTGCGCCTCGAGGATCCGCGGCACCGGCAGCGTCGCGAGCTCGTCCGCGGCCACGCCGAGGTCGGCCAGCAGCGCCGCCGCCACGGCCTCGCCCTCGGCCGGCGTGTGCACGACCGAGCCGACGCCCGTGCCGCTCTGCACGATCGCCTGGCGGAAGAGCCCCCGCGTCCGCGGCACGGCCAGCAGCGTGCCGACGGTGCGCCCGCCGTTCGACTGCCCGGCGAGCGTCACCCGCTCCGGGTCGCCGCCGAACGCCGCCACGTTGTCGCGCACCCACTCCAGCGCGAGCACCTGGTCGTGCAGCGAAAGATTCCCCTCGGACACCCCGGGCAGCCGCAGCATGCCCAGCACCCCGAGGCGATAGCCGACGGTCACCACCACGATGCCTCGGCGCGCGTACGCCGACGCGTCGAACTGGTGCGGCGAGCCCATCACCCCGCCACCACCGTGGATCCACACCAGCACCGGGTACGGCCCGGGTGAGGCCGGCGCGTAGACGTTGACGTGGAGGCAGTCCTCCTCACCGGTGAACCCGCGCCCGGTCACCTCCGGCTGCGGCGCCCGCGCGGCGAACCGCGTCGCGTCGCGGACGCCGGCCCAGCTGCCGGCCGGTCGCGGCGGCCGGAACCGCAGCGGGCCCACGGGCGGCTCGGCGTAGGGCACGCCCAGGAAATACCCGACTCCGGCGCGCACTTCGCCACGCACCGCACCGGCTCGCGTCTCCACCGTCGTCACGCGGGCCAGCCTACTGATCACGCAGGTGGCGAGTTCCGTGTCCCGCGAGCACCCGCGGCCGCGCGCGGGTCATGATTACCCCGTGCACATCGCGGCGGAATTGGTGGCGCTGGTCGTGACGGTCCTGGTCGTCACGGTCATCGCGAGGCGTCTGGACTGGTCGGCGCCCCTGTGTCTGGTCGCGGTGGGGGTCGCGGCGTCGTTCATCCCGAGCCTGCCCGACTACCAGCTCGACCCCGAGGTCGTGCTGATCGGGCTGCTGCCCCCGCTGCTGTACTCGGCGTCGATCCAGACGTCGCTGGTGGCGTTCAACAAGCTGCGCGGGCCGATCCTCGTGCTGTCGGTGGGTCTCGTCGTGTTCACGGCGTTCGGCGTCGGAGTGGTCGCCTGGGCCGTGGTGCCGGGCCTGCCGCTCGCCGCCGGGATCGCGCTCGGCGCGGTGGTCGCGCCGCCCGACGCGGTGGCGGCGAGCGTGGTCGCGCGCCGGGTCGGCATGCCGCGCAAGCTCGTGCGGCTGCTGGAGGGCGAGAGCCTGTTCAACGACGCGGCCGCGCTGGTCACCCTGCGCACCGCGATCGCGGCCATCGCCGGGTCGATCAGCCTGTGGCAGGTCGGGCTCGACTTCCTGCTCGCCGCGGTCGGCGGGATCGTGGTCGGCCTCCTGGTCGGCTTCGTCGCGACCCAGCTGCGCAAGCGCCTGGAGGAACCGGTCACGGACACGGCGCTGTCGTTCGCCGTGCCGTTCGTCGCGTACCTGCTGGCCGAGGTCGCGCACGGCTCCGGGGTGCTCGCGGTGGTCGTCTGCGGCCTCATGCTCGGCCACGAATCGCCGCGCATTCTCTCGGGCTCCACCCGGCTGGCGTCGCGGCTCAACTGGCAGACCGTGCAGTTCCTGCTGGAGAACATGGTTTTCCTGCTGATCGGCCTGCAGCTGCGCGGGATCCTCATCGACGTCTCCAAGACGGGCCTGTCGGTGTGGGAGCTCCTCGGCATCTGCGCGGCGGTGCTCGGCACGGTGATCCTCACGCGCGTGCTGTGGCTGATCGGCATCGGCGTGCAGAAGCGCCTCACCGCCCGCTTCGTCAAGAAGCCGAAGATCTGGCCCTGGCGCTACTCCGCCGTGATCGCCTGGGCCGGCATGCGCGGTGTGGTCACGCTCGCCGCGGCGTTCGTGCTCCCGGCCGACACCCCGCAGCGCGCCGTGCTGGTGCTGGCCGCGTTCGTGGTCGTGGCCGGCACGCTCGTGGTGCAGGGCATGACGCTGCCGACGCTGATCCGGCGCCTGCGCCTGCCACGGCCCGACCCGGCCGAAGACGCGCTGCAGGAAGCCGCCGTGGTCAACGACATGACCCGCGCCGCGCTCGCGAAGCTCGAGGAGATCAGCACCCCGGACGACCCGCCCGACATCGTCGAACGGCTGCGCGACCGCCTCCAGTACCGCGCCGACTCGGCGTGGGAGCAGCTCGGCCGCCAGAGCGCGCTCGCGGAGACGCCGAGCGACGCCTACCGGCGGCTGCGCCTGCAGCTGCTGGAAGTCGACCGCGAGCAGTTCCTGCTGGCGCGCGACAACGGCACGGCCGACGACACCGTGCTGCGCCGCGTGCTGGCCCGGCTCGACATCGAGGAGTCGCTGCTCGACCGCGTCGAAGAGGAAGCACCGGTCGTCGAGCGCGAGCTGAGCACGCCGGCCGTCACGGCGCGCTCGTGCAAGCACCTGGCGCACCCGTGGCGCGACGTCGACCCGAGCTCTCCCGACGTCTGCGCCGCGTGCATCGCGGAAGGCACGACCTGGGTTCATCTGCGCATGTGCCTCAAATGCGGCAACGTCGCGTGCTGCGACTCCTCGCCGCGCAAGCACGCGACACTGCACTTCCACGACAGCCGCCACCCGGTGATGCGCAGCTTCGAACCGGGTGAGACGTGGCGCTGGTGTTTCGTGGACAAACAGCTGGGCTGAGGACCCCGGCTCGCAACCCGGCCCGGATAGGGTCGGGGCCATGAGCACGCCCGAGCAGGAAGTCGAATACCGCCAGCACCGGTTCAGCCCCCCGCCGGGAGCGACCGAGATCTTCCTGGTGCGCCACGGAGAATCCGCGCCCGCGCGGATCAGCGCACCGTTCGACCTCGTCGACGGCCAGGCCGACCCCGACCTCGCACCCGAAGGCCGCGACCACGCCCTCCGCATCGGCGAACGGCTCGTCGGCGAGCGCATCGACGCGCTCTACGTCACGACGCTGCGGCGCACCGTGCAGACCGCCGCGCCGCTCGCCGAGAAGCTCGGCCTCACGCCCGAGGTCGTGCCCGAACTGCGCGAAATCCACCTCGGCGACTGGGAGAACGGGCTCTTCCGCCAGTACACGACCGAGGGGCACCCGATCGTCGACCGGCTCTGGACCGAGCAGCGCTGGGAAGTGATCCCGGGCGCGGAGTCCGACGAGGCGTTCGGCCTGCGCATCCGCCGGGCACTCACGCGGATCGCCGAGGCGAACCCCGACCGCCGCGTCGCGGTGTTCACCCACGGCGGCGTGATCGGCGAGGTGTTCGCGCAGGCGAGCCGCGCGGTCGACCGCTTCGCGTTCCTGGGCGCGGACAACGGGTCCATCTCCCACCTCGTGGTGCACGGCGACCGGTGGCTCGTGCGGCGTTTCAACGACACCGCTCACCTGGCGGCGCCGCTCGGCTGACGCCGGGGCACCCACGCGAAGGTCCACCGGCGGCGCACCGGCTCGTCGCGGCGGATGAACCCCGCCGCGACGAGCTGCACGGTCGTCAGGACGGCAACGGATTCCGCGGCCAGCAGCCCGATCAGCACGAGCGCCTGCGCGATGCCGGCCTGAATCGGGCCCGCGCCGCCGAGCAGCAGACCGACATACGCGCCCGGCAGCGTGACCAGCCCGACCGTGCGCGTCTGGTCGAGCGCCGGGATCAGGGCCTGCCCGGCCGACGGACGGCAGATCTCCAGCGCGGCCAGCCGGGGCAGGAAACCCAGCGCCAGCGCGGCTTCGTACTCGCCGTGGCGCAGGGCGAGCTCGTCGAGCGCGCGGCGCGCCGACTGCGACGTGGCGGTCATCGTCCCGCCGATCACGATGCCGGCGATCGGCACGACCGTGATCGGTTCCGGCGGCACAACTCCCGATGCGAGCACCAGGGCCAGCACGGGCGCGACACCCGAGGCCAGCGCCAGCGCGACCCAGCCGATCCGGCGCGGCACCCCGATGCGAGAGGCCGACGTGACGACGGCGATCGCGAACATCAACAGCACGAACAGGCCGGTGAGCCAGCCCGACCGCAGGATCAGCGTGATCACCAGGGACACGAGCGCGAGCTGCGCGATCGCGCGGACCGCCGCCACCAGCACCGCCCGGCCCTGCCCCAGCCCGCCGAAGCGCACCACCGCGCCTCCGGCCAGCGTGAGCACCGCGAGGACGATCACCAGGGCGGGCCCGAACCCGATCGCACCGTTCACGCCCGTGATCCTGCCCCAGGCAGGCTCACCCGGACCTCATGCGGTGCAGCTGAGCTGCGCGCCCTCCCCCGACACGGACTTCTCGGCGACGACGGCGCCGTCCACGGTGATCCGGCAGGTCAGCGCGCCCGGCCCGGCGCTCTGCGCGGCGAGGCTCGCGAACTCGGCTTCGCCGGCGGGCGCGGTGCGCGTGACGGTGACCGACCACGGCGTGGTGACCTCGGTCTGCTGCTCGAGGCCCGCGTCGGCGGCCACGTAGGTGAGGTTGCGGGCGCCGCCTTCGCCTTCGAGCGCGTAGACGATGGTGCGGGTGACGTCCTGGACGGCCACGGGCTCGGCCTGCGCGACCTCGGTCGGGGACGCCTGGCCGGGTTCGCCGGCCCTCGGCGCCGCTTTGGGCGTGACGTACGAGGCCACGGCGATCGCGACGGCGATGACGCCGACCACGACGACCACGCTGCCGAGCGGCTTGAGCCGGCCCGGACCACCCGCACCCGGCGGCGATGCCGGAGGGGTCGCGGCAGGAACACTCATGGAGAGGTCTTCTCTCGTTCGAGCGCACTTCTGACGAGTACGATGCCTGGTTCTCGTCCGAACGTCACTCGGCGTTAGCCAACCGCGCAAAGTTGGTGAAACTTCACCCTTACGGGTGCCCCAGTGGACCAGTCACCGATGTGGTCACCACGGACGATGCCCATAACACCGTCGTGATAGCCGGTCACGGAGAGTCAGTCCACGACCCCCTGTTCGGCCAGCATCCGCAGCACGCGCTGCCCGGCGGGCGGGCACACCGCGGCGTCGGCGGCGCCCAGCCACGCCGCCTCGGCGATCTCGGCCGACGGCGCCGGCTCGCCCGTGTGTTCGGCCGTGTAGCAGGTCATGCGCACGCGGCGGCCGTCGGCGAACCCGTCGGCCTGCTCGTCGAGCAGCGCGAAGAACCGGAAGGTCAGCGGGTCGAGCTCCACGCCGAGCTCTTCGCGGATCTCGCGGCACAGCCCCGCGACGTCGCCCTCGCCCGGCTCGCGTTTGCCGCCGGGCAGGTAGAACTTCTCCTTGCCCCGCGTGCGCACCGACAGCAGCCGCCGGTCGCGGACGTGAACCCAGGCCAGCGCGTCGATCGGGGTCATGGGTCGCATTCTGTCGTATCCGGAGGGGAGAATCGGGGCGTGTACTCGGAGACGCTCGCGCCCGAGCCGGTGCGCGCCGTGGTCCGCTGCCTGTGGCGGTCGGTCCAGGCGGGCCCGAAGCGGATCGTGCCCGACGGCTGCGTGGATCTCGTCGCCGGCGACGGCGAGGTCTTCGTCGCGGGCCCGGACACCGCTGCGTGGTCGTCGGTCACCTCACCCGGCGCCACGCTGAACGGCCTGCGGTTCCACCCCGGCGCGGCGCCGGCGGTGCTCGGCGTCGCGGCCGACGAGCTGCGCGACCGGCGGCTCCCGCTGGCCGAGGTGTGGGGCCGCCGCGGCGAGCTGCTGACCGACGCGGTGCTCAGCGGCGCGCGCAGCCTCACCGACGTCGTCGCCGGCCGGGAAGCCGACCCCGACCCGGCCGTGGCCGAGCTGCTGTCACACCTGCACACTGCGCCGGTCCGTGTGGGCGCCCCGGCGACGGCCGTGGGCGAACGGCAGCTGCGGCGCCGCTTCACCGTGGCGGTGGGCTACGGACCGGCGACCTACCTGCGCGTGCTGCGCTTGCAACGCGCCATCGCCCTCGCTCCGCGCGCGCCGGGGCTGGCCGACCTCGCCGCCAGTGCCGGGTACGCCGACCAGGCCCATCTGTCACGGGAGTGCCGGGCGCTGACCGGGCTGACGCCGAGGGCCTACTTCTCCTGAGTCTGAGCCTGGGCCGCGCGTTCCTGTTGTGCGGCAAGGAAATGCGCGATGTCGGCTGTCGCCGGGTACAGGGCGCGGTAGCGGGCGTAGAACTCGTCGTAGACGTCGGCGCGCGCCGGATCGGGCCGCACGACGGTGGCGACCGGGTTCCACGCGTCGATGTCGGGCTCCAGGCCGACGGCGAACGCGGCCAGCAGCGCGTCCCCGAAGGCGGCGCCGATCGTCTCGGTGGGCACGTGCTGCTCCGCACGCGTCACGTCGCTCACGATCTGCGTCCACACGCGACCCTGCGTGCCGCCGCCGACCGCGACGAGACGGCGGCCCTCTCCGGAGCCCATCGCCTCCAGGTTGTGCCGGACGCCGTACGCGGTGCCTTCCAGCGCGGCGCGGTAGAGGTCGGCCCTGGTGTGCGACAGCGTGAGCCCGGCAAGCACCCCGCGCGCGGCCGGGTCCGGCACCGGCGTGCGTTCGCCGGCGAAGTACGGCAGCATCAGCAGCCCGCGGCTGCCGGCGGGCACCTCGCCCGCCTCGGCGACCAGGTCGGCGAACTCGCCGCCGACGAGGTCGCGCAGCCAGTCGGTGATCGCACCGGACGTCGCCATCCCGGCGGCGAGCGAGTAGGTGCCCGCGAACGCGCCGCGCGTGGCCCACAGGCCCGGCACCGGCCGCGGCTGGGCGGCGGTCTGCACGAGGAACATCGTGGTGCCGTACATGAGCATCGTGTCGCCGGGCGCCCGCACCCCGGCGCTCGCCGCCTCGGCCCACGCGTCGACCGTGCCGCAGGTGACGGGCAGGCCCGCGGGCAGCCCGGTCGCCGCTGCCGCCGGGGCGGAAACCGTGCCGGCCACTTCCGTCGGCCACGCCAGCCGCGGCAGCTCCACGCCGGGCGCGACCAGCCGGGCCCAGTCCTCGGCCCACGCGCCGGCGCGCAGGTCGTACATCGGGTCGCACTGGCTCGCCGAGTGGTGGTCGAGCACGTACTCCCCGGTCAGCCGCAGCACGAGGTACGAGCTCGCCATGAGGAACAGCTTCGCGCGCTCGGCCACCTCGGGCTCGTGCCGGAACAGCCAGCGCCACTTGGGTCCCACGGCCTGGCTGGACAGCGCGCTGCCACCACGCTCCACAATGGACTCCTCGCCCAGCTCCGCCGTGAGCTCGGCGATCTCCGCGCCCGCGCGCGTGTCCACACCGTAGAGGATCGCCGGGCGCAGGGGCCGGCCGTCGGCATCGGCGGGCAGCAGTACCGGCCCGATGCCGCTCACGGCCAGCCCGGCGAGCGGCCGGTCGCCGGCCGCCGCGGTGAGCTCGCGCACGAGCGCGGTGAAGTCGGCCCACCACACCGTTTCCGCGTCGTGCTCGAACCAGCCGGGCCGCGGGCGGGAGGTGGTGTGCGCGCGGCCGGCGCGCGCCAGTATCGTCCCGTCGGCACCGACGAGGACGCCTTTGGAACTGGACGTGCCGATGTCGATGCCGAGCAGCAGGCCCGGATCCACCGCGACTCCCCGTATGCGGACGGTAAACGATTACCCGGGACGCTATTCTTCGGGGGACGAGGGTGTCAAGGACAGCCGGAGGAGGTCACGGTGGCCACGATCAGCGACGTCGCCGCGCGCGCCGGCGTCTCCACCGCCACGGTGTCCCGGGCCCTCAACGGCAAGTCCACAGTGGACCCGGAGCTCGCCGCGCGGGTGCTCGTGGCGGCCGAGGAGCTGGGCTACCACCCCAACGGCCTGGCCCGGAACCTGCGCCGTCAGGAGACGGCCGTGCTGGCGCTGATCATCTCCGACGTCGAGAACCCGTTCTTCACGGCGATCGCCCGCGGCGTCGAGGATCTCGCGCAGATCTCGGGCTACTCCGTGGTGCTGTGCAACTCCGACGAGAACGAGGACAAGGAGCGCCGCTACATCGACGTCGCGCTCCAGGAACGCGTCGCCGGCGTGGTGCTCTCCCCCACGGGCCGCTCCACCAACGTCGACCGCCTGCGCCGCCAGGGCACGCCGGTGGTCGCGGTCGACCGGCCGCTCACCGGCCCGGACGGCGACCAGGTCCTCGTGGACACCCGCCGCGCCGCCCGCGACGCGACCCGCCACCTCGTGGCCGGCGGCTACCGCCGCATCGCGTGCCTGACCGGTCCCGCCGGCGTCCGCACGGCCGACGACCGCCTCTCCGGCTACCTCGACGCCGTCGGTGAGGAGAACGCGCTCTTCCGCCGCGCCGAGTACCGCGCCGAGGGCGCGCGCGTGGCCGCCACCGAACTGCTCGAACTGCCGGATCCCCCGGACGCGCTGCTGGTGGCCAACAGCACCATGACGATCGGCGTCCTGGAGACCCTCGCGAGCCGCGGCGTGCGCCCCGGTCGCGACGTCGGCATCGTCTCCTTCGACGACGCCCCCTGGACAACCCTGATCGACCCGCCGCTGACGGTCGTCGCCCAGCCCGCCTACGAGGTCGGCCGCGTGGCCGCGCAGCTTCTGCTCGCCCGCATCACCGACGGCACCCGCCGCCCCACCACGACGACGCTGGAAGCGCGGCTCATCGAACGGCAGAGCTCGCGCCGGCGGGGGTGACTTCCGCGGAGGTCACCCGGCCGCGGCCGCTTCGGTATAGATTTTTCGCGTTGGCCGAACGGGGAGGGGTCTTCCGAGCATGGAACCCGTGTCACTGATCGTCGCGGCAGTGGTCGCCGGTGCGACGGCCGGGCTGAAGGAGCAGGCGCAATCGGCCGTGCGCGACGCCTACGGTGCGCTGAAGCAGTTGATCACGGGTCGCCACAAGGTCGACGTCACTCCGGTGGAGCGCCGGCCCGAATCCGCGGCGAAGCAGCAGTCGCTCGAGGAGGATCTCGCCGACGCCGGCGCCGCCGAGGACGCGGAGGTGCGCGAAGCGGCGCAGCGGGTGGTCACCGCGGTGCGGGAGCACGACGCCGCGGCCGCGCGCGCGGTCGGTGTCGACCTCGACGACGTGGCGGCCCAGCTGATCAGGATCAGCAATGTCTCCGTTCGCGGCAACGCCACCGGCGTCGAGCTCAGCCGCGTCGAGGCCCAGGGCAGCATCGTGATCGAGGGCATCCGGGTCGAAGAAGGTGACAACCCGGCCCGCCCTTGAGAGCGACCGGTCCGGCGACGCCCTCCTTCGGGCTCCGCGAGGTCCGGGCCGGTCGCGACATCAGCGTCACGGTCAACCAGCAGTTCGCCGCTCCTGAGCAGTCGCGGGACGAGTGGCCGAAGCTCGTCGGCTTCGTGCCCCCGCGCGCCGCGGGTCTCCGGCACCGCGGGATCGCCGGCGAACTCGGCACCGGCGGGACCGTGGTGCTCGCCGGGATGAGCGGTGCGGGCAAAACCCAACTGGCCGTGGGCCACGCCGGACAGCTGCTCGAACGGGGTGACCTCGACCTGCTCGTGTGGCTCACCGCCGAATCGCGCGAGGCGGTGCAGCTCGGCTACCTCGCGGCCGCCGCGGCCGTGTTCGGCGAGGAAGCCGTTGGCGAACAGGCGATCCGGCGGTTCCTGACGTGGCTGGCCGAGACGAGCCGAAGCTGGCTGGTCGTGCTCGACGGCCTGATCGAGGTCGAGGACCTGCGCGAGCTGTGGCCACCGCGGCACAAGACCGGGCAGACCGTCGTCACCACGCGGGAAGACGACGCCGTCTTCTCGCCCGGCGTCCGGCGCATCCGGGTGGACCCGTTCGACGAGACCGAAGCGGTGGCCTACCTGCGGTCGAGACAGGCCGGCAGCCCGGGCCGCGCCGCGGGCGCGGACGAGCTCGCGAACGCGCTGCTGGGGTTTCCCCCAACCCTCGCGCACGCCGCCTCGTGGGTCGCGATGCGCGATGCGACCTACGCCGAGTTCCTGCACTCGTGGTCGGCGCGCCGCGATCGGCTCCGCCCCGTGCACAGCGCGCTCGCGCACACGAACATGCCGTTGCAGAACGGCTTTTCGGAGACCGTGCACCTTGACGTGGTCGCCACCTGCGCGCTGATGCTCGACCTGGCCGACGGGCTCGTCAGGCCGGTGCTGGACCTCGCCGCGCGGGTGGCCGGCGGTCCCGTCCCGATGGCGTTCTTCGAATCGCCGGCGCTTTCCCGGTTCCTGGCCACGAGCACCGGCCGCGACGTGACGACCGACGACGTCCGGCACGCGGTGAACCAGGCGGCGCGCCTGGGGCTGGTCACCGTCGACGATCGGCGCTCGGTCCGCCTCGACGGCTGGGTGCGCCAGATCCTCCTGGAGCACCTGTACTTCGCCCGGGAACAGGCCCGCGAAGCACTGGTGGACCAGTGGTCACCGCCACCCGGCGTCAACGACGTGACGGCGGCCTGGCTGGCAGCGGCGAGCGCGCCCGACCCACCCGCCTTGGGCGAAAGCGCCGCCGGCGACGCCCTGCTGGACGCGTGGCCGGAGCCTCGTGGCGAAGCCGGGCCGCACCAGGTGTTCTTCTCCGCCGCCCGCGCACTGCGTTCGTGGGCGGAGGAAGAGCTGTGGCGGGGCCGATGCCACCCGGTCCTGATCCGGGCGGGCACGGCCCTCAAGGACGCCGGGCTGACGCAGCCCGCGGCCCTCTACTTCCAGTACCTCCATCGCAAGGCGGTGCGCCGCCTCGGCCAGGACCATCCGGACACCCACGAGATCCGCGGTCACCTGCTCGTCGTGCGCGGCCTGCTGGTGCACGACGACGCCGACCCGTTGCGGGAGCTGCTGGCGGAGCAGACCCGGACGCTCGGTCCCCTCAACCGGGCGACGCTGTCCACCCGCGGCAAAGTCGCGTTCGCCCAAGCCTCCACCACGCCGGGTGATCGCGGCGGCGAGGAGGAACTCGCGAAGGTCCTCGACGACCAGCGCAGGATCCTGGGACGCACCGACGCCGACACCCTCCTCACCCGCTACTTCCTCGGCTGTCTGCGCTTCTGGTCGGGCGACCTCGATGGCGCGCTGCGCGAGCTCAAGAAGCTGGAGAAAGACCAGCGGCGAGCGCTCAAGCACGATCATCCGTACACGCTGTACACCCGGCAGCTGGTCCTCGAGACGCGCGCGGCGAAAGAGGAGACCGGCGTCCTCGGTGCGCTGGAAGAACTGATCGCGGACCAGCGGCGGGTGCTCGGCCGGGACAGCGAAAAAGCACTGGTGACGCGCCACAACCTCGCGGTGCTCCGGCTTCCGGGCAACGATCCGCTCGACGGCGCGGACGAACTGGGCTCCGTGCTCGCGGATTTCACGAGGGTGTTCGGCCCCGATCACCGAGAGACCTTGGCCGTCCGGCGCAACCTCGCCGCGACGTGGGCCGAAGCCGGTGACGAAGTCGGCGCGCTGGCGCAGCTCGAGGGCGTGCTCCGGGACGCGGTCAGGGTGTTCACGCCGGACGACCGCGACCTCGAAGGCCTCCGCCGCCTGCACGACGAACGCCGGCACAGCGCCTGCTGGGAAGTCTTCGACGAGTTCGAACGGATCTGGGGTCCCGGTTGGCACCTGTCGCAGCGGAAGGCGGCCGTCAGCTCGGCCTCCTCCGCCGGCGACGCCCTGGCGATGGCCCGGTTCTGGCGGGAGATCCTGGAGTCACCCGAAGCAGCGGCGTCCCGTGAAGCGGAGGGCGAGCTGTCCGTCCGCCGCATCCTGGCGTGCTGGCTCGGGATCGCCGGCTACCCGGCCGACGCGGCCGCCCAGCTCGGGCAGGTGCTCGAGGAGGCGAGCCGGACGTGCGGACCCGACCACCGCATCACGCGGACCGCCCGCCACAACCTGGGTTTCTGGCGGTCCCGGGCCGTGAACCCGTGAGCGGCCGAAACCCTGAAAAAGACGACGTGCCTGGTGGACCGGCCAGTACCGGTGCACCAGGCACGTCCCACCCCCTGTCCCCCCAGCACCGGCGGCCGAGACCGCCGGAGCCCGCAACAGCACGAGGCGGGAAATCGATTACCAACCGAACGTAAAGGGGCCGCGGCGGAGTGTCAAGGGCACGAAAGCCTGGACAGCACCACCACCGGCCGGGCAGACTGACGCGAAATCGCCTACGCCGCGTGTTGGGTTCTGTGCACTGAGTGTCGATCTCTGGTGAATTCACCCACAGATCCGGTGACCAACCGCACGAACCCGCACACGCGAGCTAGTCTGAGCGCATGTCAGTCGCGCTCGAGAACGTCCTCGCCAAGGCGGGGCTCAAGGCCGACGCCACGGAGTTCCTCACGCTCGTCGAGGACGCGGCGCGCAGGCTGTCACCGCCGAACCCCGACCCGTCGCACTACTTCTCGCCCGACCAGCAGGCCGCGCTGGCGGACGTGGGGCTCGACCTCACGCCGCACGGCGACGACGAACCCGACTTCCGCGCGCGCACCGTGGCCGCCCACGCCGTGCTCGCCGACTCGGCGCTCACCGTCACCCAGGCCGCGAAGGCGCTGAAGATCGACGACAGCCGCATCCGCCACCGCCTCAAGGAAGGCCGGCTCACGGGCTGGAAGGACCAGGGCTGGCGGCTGCCGTCGTGGCAGTTCAACGGTTCCGGCGTGCTGCCCGGCCTCGAGGCGGTGCTGCGCGCGATCCCCGAGGACCAGCCCGCGCTCGTCGTCGCCGCCTTCATGAACACCCCGCAGGACGATCTGGTGATCAGCGACCGGCCGGCCACGCCGCGCCAGTGGCTCCTCTCGGGCGGTGATCCCGAGCAGGTCGCGCGCCTCGTCGCCACGCTCGGCTCGCCGTTCTAGGCTGTCCCGACGCCCAAGATCACCGACACAGGACGGACGACCCCCGACGCATGGCCCGGCTCCCCCTGCCGCCCGCGCGATCCGTGCTGGTCAAGGAGCTGGACCGCGCCCACGACGTGGTGGCGGTACAGCCCGAGACCAGGCTGGTCCGCATCTTCACCGCGCACGGCAACCACCCGCAGCAGTGGAACTCGTTCCGCTACACCGGCCCGCTCCCGCACGGCCGGTTCGACCAGCAGCCGCCCGGTCGCGGCGGCCAGCCCGTGACCGACCCGGGCAACGGCGTGCTGTACTTCGGCCTCACCGTGCGCACGAGCGTCGCCGAGGTATTCCAGACGAGCTCGACGGTCGACCGCAAGACACGCGGGCCGCGGCTGGTGGTCGTGCGCCCCGTCCGGCCGTTGAGGTTGCTCGACCTCACCGGCCTGTGGCCCACGCGCGTGGGCGCGTCGCAGGAAATTTCCAGCGGGCCGAAGAAGATCACCCAGGCCTGGGCGCGCGCGATCCGCAGCGCGCTGCCCGACCTCGACGGGCTCTGGTACCGCTCGTCGATGGACTCCGGCGACCCGTCCGTGTGCCTGTGGGACCCGCCGGCGGGCGCCGCGCTGCCGATCGCCCCGGATGTCCTGCTGCCGCTGGACCACCCGGGGCTCGACGTCCCGCTCGGCCGGGTCTGCGAAGAGCTGAACTACACGCTCCTCAACTGAGCGCTCAGCCCAGGTGGCGCGACCACCACTCCAGCACCGCGTCGAAGCGCTGCACGCGGTGACGCGGGCGCCCCGCGCGCGACAGCTCGTGGCCTTCGCCCGGGAACAGCAGGAACTCCGCGTCGGCACCCGCGCGGCGCAGCGCCACGAACATGCGCTGCGCCTGCTCCAGCGGACAGCGCCAGTCCTGTTCGGAGTGGACGACCGCGAACGGGATGGTGATGTCGGCCGCGTAGGTCAGCGGGCTGCGGTCGCGCAGCACCTCCGGGTCGGTGCCGATGTAGGAGTCGACGAAGAAGTAGCCGATGTCGGAGCTGCCGACCATCGAGTCCCACGCGTTCACCGCGCGCTCGCTCCACGCCGCCTTGAACCGCTCCGGGTGGTGGGAGGCGACCCAGCTGGTCATGAACCCGCCGTACGAGCCACCCATGATGCCGACGCGCGAGGAGTCGAGGTCGGGGCGTTCGAGCGCCTTGTCCAGCAGCGCGAGCACGTCGTCGACGTCGACGGTGCCGAAGCCGAACGTGATCGCGCGGCCGTGGCCCTGCCCGTAGCCCGCCGAACCGCGCGGGTTGCCGAGCACCACGGCGTAGCCGGCCGCGGCGTAGACCTGGGCCTCGTCGAACACGGCCCAGTCCTGCTGCGCGAACGGCCCGCCGTGCACGACCCGCAGCACCGGGTGCGGGCCTTCGCCCTCGGGCAGCACGAGCCAGCCGTGCACGGGGTAGCCGTCGGGCGAGGTCGTGGTGAGCTCCTCGACAGGCCGCAGCCCCTTGTCCCGCAACGGCTTCGAGTAGTCGGTGAGCACCCGCGGGCCGCCGGCGTCGAGCACGACGACGTCACCCGAGGTCTCCGGCGTGGCGACCACCGCGACGATCGTGTCGCCGTCGGCCGCGAAGCCGCGCACCACCACGTGGCCGTCGTGCAGCACGCGCAAGTCGGCCAGCACGGCGGCGTCGGCCGAAGCCGGGACCGCGCGCAGCTCCACCGCGCCGCGGTTGCGCACGGCCACGAGCACCTCGCCGTTCACGGGAATCGCGGGGCCGGAGCCGCTCTCCACGTCGACGGTCTCGATGTCGGTCATCCGCCGCGCCTTCGCCGGACCGCCGGTGCCGATCGTGGCGGCGTAGAGGCCGGTGTTGCAGGCCTCGCGGTGACCGTCCTCGTAGGACGAACCGTAGAAGAACAGGGTGCCGTCGGGACCGAACACGGGCTGCTCCGCGTAGCCGTGGCACGCCACGAGCAGCTCGGGCTCCCCGCCACCGGCCGGGAACGCGACCAGGTCGCGGTAGTCGGTCTCCACGCGGTCCCAGTCCTGCGCCACGGTGACGACCACGCGCTCGCCGCCGGGCGTCCACGCGGGATCGTCGACGTCGTAGGCGACCGGCGAGATCGGCTCGAACTCGGGCAGCGCGGCGGCGTCCAACGCGCTGACCGCGTCGAGCACGAACAGCCGTTTCATCCGGTCACGCAGGAACCCGACGTCGTCGATGCGGTAGTCGAAGCGGGTGATCCGGCGCGGCGCCTCGGCGGGCGGCTCCGGCTTCTCACCGTCTGCGTCCTCGGTGCCGTAGCGGCCCGCCTCCGGCACGCGCGCGGTGAACGCGAGCCGCCGCGAGTCCGGCGCCCACACCGGCGCGTCGGCGCCCAGGTGCAGCGACGTCAGCCGCTTCGCTTCGCCGCCCGCGGCCGGCATCACGTGCACCTGCGCACTGCCGTCGGCGCCTTCTCCCTCGCCCGCCCGCAGGAACGCGACCCAGCGCCCGTCGGGCGAGATCGCCGGGGCCGCGTCGTGCGGACCTTGTGTCCAAGCGGTGTCCCCTCCCCCGAGTCCCACCCGGCGCAACGCGCTGTGGTTGGCATTGGACTCGAGGTCGGGGTGCTTGACCGCGGTCAGGAGCAGGTCACCCCGGAGTGCGGGGCGGCCGGGGACGACGAGGGCTTCGATGTCGGCTGGTCGCATGCCGACGACCGTACCGGATCATTAGCAAAGCGAAAGACTTATTCCGCCGGGACGCGCGCCCGTTCGTCCTTTTTCGCCTTGGCGAGACTCGCCACCGTGGTGATCGCCAGCACGACCACGATCACGCCGAGGGACACCCAGTTGTTGATGTCCAGCCAGTCGGGCGCCACGTGGTACTCGTGCAGCGCGTGCACCACGAGCTTCGCGCCGATGAACGCGAGGATCACCGCGAGGCCGTAGGACAGGTACACCAGCTTCTCGACGAGACCGCCGAGCAGGAAGTACAGCTGGCGCAGGCCCATCAGCGCGAACGCGTTGGCGGTGAACACCAGGAAGGCCTCCTGGGTGATCCCGAAGATGGCCGGGATCGAGTCCACCGCGAACAGCAGGTCGGCCGAGCCGATGGCGACGATCACCACGAGCATCGGCGTGATCATCCGCTTGCCGTTGACCTTGACCGTGTACTTGTGGTCGTGGAAGTCGTCGGTCACCGGGGCGACCTTGCGGACCCACCGGGTCACCGCGTTCTCGTGGTACTCCTCTTCCTCGTCCTTCTTGCGCAGCATGCTGATCGCGGTCCAGATCAGCACCGCGCCGAAGAGGAAGAACACCCACACGAACTGCGCGATCAGCGCCGCGCCCACCGCGATGAACACACTGCGCATCGCGAGCGCGAGCAGGATGCCCACGAGCAGCACGCGGTGCTGGTGGATCGCCGGCACCTTGAACGACGCCATGATGATCATGAAGATGAACAGGTTGTCGACGCTCAGCGAGTACTCGGTGATGTACCCGGTGAAGAACTCGACGCCCGGGTCGTGCCCGGCGAAGACCCACACGCCGATCCCGAACACGACGGCGCAGGCGATGTAGAAGATCACCCACCGCGCGGCCTCGGCCGGTTTGATCGCGTGGGGCTTGTGGTCGACGATCACCAGATCGAGTGCGATCAGGGCCAGCAGGCCGCCGACCGTGGCGATCCACAACCACAGGGGGACAGTCATCACAGCAATTACCTCCGGATAGCGCGTAGCAGCAACTAACCGGAGGTCTCTTCCGCCGGTTCCTTTCTACCGGCCGACGGTGCCGGGGGCCACGCCACCGTGCTGACGACACCGCCGCGAAGGAATACTCCCCTCACAGCGCGTCCAGTTTGCCGGTTACGGCGCGCGAACGCCAGCGGAGGTTGCCCTCGTCACCGAACCGGTGGTGTTACCTCCGTCACCGAGGCCGAAAAACGCCCGTGCTCGCGTGAACTGTGCCGATCGTTGCCGATCCGACCACAGTCACGGCCGAATGGCTTCGTGGCAACGGTTACGTGCTGCGTGGGGGCGACCTGCTTTGGTCGGATTGGCATGAAGATGTCTGATCCGTGTGAGCCCCGCGCGCGGCTCTCAGCGAAGCTCAAATAACGTCAGCACGTGCCCCGAATCCCGTTGCCGCGCACGCGCGGTGCCCGGCTGACCGCGCTGGCCGCGGTCGTGGTGGTCGCCGCCGCCGTCGTGGCCGTCTGGACCACGAGCGGCTCGCAGCCCGCTCCCGTCCGGACCCAGGACGCCAACCTGGCGATGCCGGCCGCGCCCGGCTCGGCCGAGCAGGTCCGCATCGACACCACCACCTACTACCCCGAGAAAACGCCCGCCCCCGCCGTGCTGCTGGCCCACGGTTTCGGCGGCGACAAGTCCAGCGTGGACCCCCAGGCCCGCGAGCTCGCCCAGCGCGGGTTCGTCGTGCTGACCTGGTCGGCGCGCGGTTTCGGCCGCAGCACCGGCAAGATCGGCCTCAACGACCCCGACGCGGAGGTCGCCGACGCGAGCCGGCTCATCGACCACCTCGTCGCGAGCCACGAAGTCGCCACCCGCGCGGGCGGTGCGCCGGAGATCGCCGTCACCGGCGCGTCCTACGGCGGCGCGCTGTCGCTGCTGCTCGCCGGCACCGACAAACGCGTGGCCGCCGTCGCCCCGGTGATCACCTACAACGACCTGGCCCAGGGCCTGATCCCCAACGCCGGCGCCACCACGCCGCCTGCGGCGAAGACCCCGGCGGCGGGCGAGTTCGCGCCCGACGGCGTGTTCAAGAAGAGCTGGGCGGGCATCTTCTTCTCCTCCGGCTCGGGCGCGCCGAGCGCGGGAGCGTCGTCTTCGGCCGAGGCACCCGAGGCCGGGCAGGAGACCGACGACAACGGCGGCTCGGTCGGCGGCACCGGAGGCACCGGCGGCGGCGGCGACGCGCAGGCCGCCCTCGCCCCGGTCCCCGGCCAGGCCCAGCCGGGCCAGGCGCCGGCCGCCGACCCGTGCGGCCGCTTCACCGCGCAGGTCTGCCAGGCGTACACGGAGCTGGCGACCACCGGGAAGGTGAGCGCGCAGACCGTCGCGCTGCTGCACCGCGTCTCACCCGCGTCGGTCACGGACAAGATCACCGTGCCGACGCTGCTGGTGCAGGGTGAGAGCGACACGCTGTTCGGCCTGGACCAGTCCGACGCCACCGCGCGCCAGATCTCCGCGGCCGGCGGCAAGGTCCGCACCATCTGGTACACCGGCGGCCACGACGGCGGCGTCCCCGGCCCGCAGCTGCGGGCGAAGATCGGTGACTTCCTGTGGTCGGCGCTGACCGGCGACGGCGACCCGGGCACCGGCTTCAGCTACGACGTGCAGGGCACTTTGCGGGCCAACGGCGCGCCGTCCGTGCGCACGGTCAGCACCGACGCGTACCCGGGCCTCGCGGGCGCGGGCACCGAACGCCGCCAGATCGCGCTCGCCGGTCCGCCGCAGCCGGCCGTGCGGCCCGCGGGCGCCAACCCCGCGGCCGTGAGCGGCATCCCCGGTCTCAACGGGCTGGCGGCGGGTTCGTCTCGCCTGGCGCCGTTGTTCAGCACCGACCCGCCGGGCCAGGCCGCGCAGTTCCGCAGCGCGCCGTTCGACAGTCAGGTCCTGATCGCGGGTTCCAGCACCGTGCGGCTGCAGGTCGCCACCGATCCAGCGCATCCGCTGCCGGAGGCGGTGCTGTTCGCGAAGCTCTACGACGTGGGTCCCGACGGCACCCGCGTGCTGCCGGCCAACGCCGTGGCACCGTTCCGCGTGGCGAACCTGCCGGCGAACGGCACCCCGGTGGACGTGACGGTGACGCTGCCGGGCATCGTGCGCCCGATCGAGGCCGGGCACTCGCTGCGGCTCGTGGTCGGCACCACCGACCAGTCGTTCTCGACGCCGACCGCGCCGGGCGTGTTCCGCATCGCGCTGGCTTCGGGCTCGGCGCTCGCCATGCCGGTCGTGCCCGGCACGTCGGTGGGCACGCCGGCGCCGAAGGGCCAGCTGATCGGCATCGGCGTGACGCTGCTTGTCGCCATCATCGCGCTCGTGTTCGCCGCGATCCGCCGCCGGCGCGCGCACGACGTCGACCCGGACCTGGCGGACACGCCGCTCGTGATCAAGGGGCTGCGCAAGCAGTACGCGGGCGGGTTCGTGGCCGTGAAGGACCTGTCCTTCCGCGTGGAGCCGGGCCAGGTGCTCGGCCTGCTCGGCCCGAACGGCGCGGGCAAGACGACGACGCTGCGCATGCTGATGGGCCTGATCACGCCGACCGCGGGCGAAATCCGCGTGTTCGGCCACAAGATCTCGCCCGGCGCGCCCGTGCTGTCGCGGATCGGGTCCTTCGTGGAGGGTTCCGGCTTCCTGCCGCACCTGTCGGGCAAGGCGAACCTCGAGCTGTACTGGGCGGCGACCGGGCGGCCCACCGAGAAGGCCCACTTCTCGGAAGCGCTCGAGATCGCGGGCCTGGGCGACGCGGTGAACCGCCGCGTGAAGAACTACAGCCAGGGCATGCGCCAGCGCCTCGCGATCGCGCAGGCGATGCTCGGGCTGCCGGAACTCATGGTGCTCGACGAACCCACCAACGGGCTCGACCCGCCCCAGATCCACCAGATGCGCGAGGTCCTGCAGCGCTACGCCGCCACCGGGCGCACGGTCGTCGTCTCGAGCCACCTGCTGGCCGAGGTCGAGCAGACCTGCTCGCACGTGGTCGTGATGCACCGCGGGACGCTCGTGGCCTCGGGCGAGGTCGGCGAGCTGGCGGCCGCGAGCGGCGAGGCGACGTTCCGCGTCGGCGACCCGGCGGCGGCCTCGGCGGCGCTCAAGGGCCTCAGCGGCGTCACGGACATCGACGTCGAGGGTGACCTCGTGCACGCGAACCTCGACGGGATGCCGCGCGCCGACGTGGTGGCGGCACTCGTGCGCGCGGGTGTCGCGGTGGAGCAGGCCGGGCCCCGGCGCCGGCTGGAAGACGCGTTCCTGCAGCTGGTCGGAGACAACTCATGAGCAACACCAACGGTTCGGGCGGGGTCCACACCGACCCCGCCGCCCTGCGGGAGCTGAGCGAGCTGGCGACGGCCGAGCAGGCCGAAGTCGGCCCGGACGGCGCCGTCGCCGGCTACCGCGCCGAGCGCACGCTGCGCCTCGGCGTGGAGCTGAAGCGGCAGTTCAAGCGGCGGCGCACCCAGCTGGTGCTGGGGTTCGTGGCGATCCTGCCGTTCATCCTCGTGGTGGCGTTCGAGGTCGGGCAGTCGAACCCGAACCGCCGCTCGGGCGGGTTCGTGGACCTCGCGACGGCGAGCGCGCCGAACTTCGTGGTGCTCGCCCTGTTCGTGTCCGGCACGTTCCTGCTGCCGATGATCGTGGCGTTGTTCTTCGGCGACACGATCGCGAGCGAGTCGTCGTGGTCGAGCCTGAAGTACCTGCTGGCGATCCCGGTGCCGCGCCACCGGCTGCTGCGGCAGAAGGCGATCGTGTCGGGCCTGCTGTCCGCCGCGGCGCTGGTGCTGCTGCCGCTGGTGTCGCTGCTGGTGGGCGTGATCTGGTACGGCGCGGGCGACGCGATCAGCCCCACGGGCGACGCGGTCACCTTCGGCGACAGCATGATCGCGCTCGTGCTGTCCACTGTGTACATCATCATCCAGCTGGCGTGGGTGGCCGGGCTGGCGCTGCTGCTCAGCGTCTCCACCGACGCCCCGCTCGGCGCGGTGGGCGGCACGGTGCTGGTGGCGATCCTGTCGCAGATCCTCGACCAGATCACGGCGCTCGAAGGGCTGCGCAACTACCTGCCCACGCACTACTCGTTCGCCTGGATCGACCTGATCTCCACCGACATCGACTGGTCGAACATGGCCAGCGGGGCGCTCTCGTCGCTCATCTACACCACGGTGTTCCTGCTGCTGGCCGGTCGCCGGTTCGCCACGCGGGACATCACGAGCTGACCCGCCCGGCGTCCGGCCGTCCCGCACGGGCGGCCGGACGCCGGTAACGTCTCCTCGCGTGACCATCCACCTCGCAGTCGAAGACGGCGTCGCCGTGCTCACGCTGGAGCACGGCCGCGGCAACACCCTCGACACCGCCACCTGCCGGGAGCTCGTGCTCAAGCTCGAGGAGGCGGCCGACGGCGCGAAAGCCGCGGTGCTGACCGGGTCGGGCGACATGTTCTCCGCCGGCGTCGACCTGCTCAGCCTCGATGCGGGTGGTGCGAGCTACGTCGGCGGGTTCCTGCCCGCGCTCTCCGACGCGCTGCTGGCGGTCTTCGGCTTCCCGCACCCGCTCGTCGCCGCGGTCAACGGGCACGCGATCGCGGGTGGGATGGTGCTGGCCGCCGGGTGCGACCACCGGGTGGCCGCCGCCGGCCCCGGGCGCGTCGGCGTGACCGAGCTGCTCGTGGGCGTGCCGTTCCCGCTGGCCGCGACGGAGATCCTGCGCTGCGCGTACGGCACGAACCCGCTCGCCGCGCTCATGTACAGCGGCGCCACGCTGACCATCGACGACGCGCTCGCCCGCGGCCTGGTCGACGAGGTGGCGGCGCCGGAGGAGGTGCTCGGCCGGGCGCGTGAGCTCGCCGCCCGACTCGGCGAGCTGCCGGCGGAGGCGTTCGCCCACACCAAGGCGCAGCTGCGCCAGCCCTACCACGAACGGATCGCGGAGAACCGCGCCGCCGACGACGTGCACGTGGACCGGATGTGGCGTTCGGCGGAGTCGCTGGCGCGCATCAAGTCCTATGTGGACCGTGTGCTGACGCGCTAGCCGCGGACCCTACGGAAGTCGGCGCCCGACCGGATGGTGCGCCTTGCCGGGCGCGGCCGGGTCTGTGAGGATCCGGAAGTTGATCTCGGGGCCGTCGAGGGGGAACCACGTGCGCAGGCTGCTCACCGTCCTGTCCACCGTCGTGCTGGCTGCCGTGGGGCTCACGCCGGTCGCGAGCGCGACCGGCGAGGGGGACATCGCGGCCGCGCTGGCCACGATTCCGGGACTGACGGTGGTGAAGGAGGACCCGGCGCCGGCGGGGTACCGGTTCTTCGAGCTGACGTTCACGCAGCCGGCCGACCACCGCCGGCCCGACGGGCCGAAGTTCGAGCAGCGGTACACGCTGCTGCACCGCGACTTCTCCGCGCCGACGGTCGCGTTCACCAGCGGGTACAACGTGTCCCTGTCCCCGAACCGCTCGGAGCCGACGCGGATCGTGGACGGCAACCAGCTTTCGATGGAGTACCGCTACTTCACGCCTTCGCGGCCGCAGCCGGCGAACTGGTCGCGTGACCTCACGATCTGGCAGGCCGCGGCCGACGAGCACGCGGCCGTGCAGGCGTTCAAGAAGATCTACCCGGGCAAGTGGCTCGCGACCGGCGGCAGCAAGGGCGGGATGACCGCCACGTACTTCCGCCGCTTCTTCCCGGACGACGTCAACGGCACGATCCCCTACGTCGCGCCCAACGACGTGATCGACCCGATCGACAAGTACAACCGGTTCCTCGCGAACGTCGGCGACCCCGCGTGCCGCGCATCGTTGAGGGCGATCCAGCGCGACGCGCTGAAACGGCGTGACGAGCTGGGTGCGCTGGCCAAGGACGACGCCGCGCGCAAGGGCTACAGGTTCACCACCGTGGGGTCGATCGACGAGTCGCTGGAGATCTCGGTGATCGACTCGTACTTCGCGTTCTGGCAGTACCAGCCGGCGTCGGCGTGCGCGTCGATCCCCCGCGCGGGTGCGCCGGCCGCCGACGTGTGGGCGTGGTTCGAGCAGGTGGAGAGCCTCAACACGTACTCCGACCAGGAGCTCGAGCCGTTCGTGCCGTACTACTACCAGGCCGCGGTGCAGCTCGGCTCGCCCGAGGCGTACGACAGCTACCTGCGCGACCTGCTGCGCTACCCGGGCACGGACGTGCCTTCGACGTTCGTGCCCGCGTCGGTGAAGCTGCCGCGCTTCGACTTCCTGGCGATGCCGGACGTCGACTTCTGGGTGAAGGCGCACGGCCGGCAGCTGCTGTTCGTGTACGGCTCGAACGACCCGTGGGGCGCGGAGCCGTTCGAGCTCGGGTATGGCTCGCGCGACTCGTACCGCTACTTCGTGCCGGGCGGCAACCACGGTTCGACGATCGCGCAGCTGCCCGCCGCGCAGGCCGCGGAGGCGACCGCGACGATCCGCCGCTGGGCCGGCCTGCCGGCCGCTTCGTCGCGATCGCTGGCTGCGGCCACGGAGCCGGCGGGGTTCCCGGACTTCGACGCGAACCAGGTTCTGGCGGACCGCCCTCGCCTGTGAGTCCTTTGTGGATCTTGGCCGGCTCGCTCGCCGGGTGAGGACCGGCGGGGGCGCGTAGTCTCGGGCGCGCCCTGTCGGCCCGGTCTGAGGAGGCAGCCATGCCCCGGCCCGTCCACTTCGAAATCCACGCCGGCGACCCGCAGCGCGCGGTCGCCTTCTACACCGCGGTGTTCGGCTGGCACATCGAACAGTGGGGCGAGGTCCCGTACTGGGTCGTCTCCACCGGCGACGGCGAAGGCATCGACGGCGGCCTCCTCCCCCGCCGCGGCCCCGCCCCCGCCGAGGACGCCCCGGTCTCCGGCTTCATCAACACGATCGAGGTCACCGACGTCGACGCCACCATCGACGCCGTCGCCCAAGCCGGTGGCACCATGGCGCTGGCCAAGGACCCCGTCCCGGGCGTCGGCTGGCTCGCGTACTGCAAGGACACGGAGGGGAACATCTTCGGCGTCCTTCAGCCGGACGAGAACGCTCCGGCTCCGGATCGCCCTGTCTCCTGACCGCTCACGGCCGGCGCGCCTTGGGCAGCTTCGCCCGCACCGCCTCGTAGGACGCGTCGAGCAGCTCCTTGAGCTCCTCGTCGGGCACCGCAGCGGCTGGGCCCGCACCCAGGTCCACGCGATTCCAGCCGTACCGCCCGAGATAGTCGAGTACAGCCACCGACTCCGGATAACGCTCCCGCAGCTCGGCCGCCTCCTCCCGGTTCGCGCCGCCCTTGAGCCCCACCGAGCCCGGCCGCTCCAGCCCGATGAACGCGAACGCCCTGCCCACGACCTTCACCACGAGCACGTGCTCCCCGAACGGATAGGTCTCCACGGCCCCCGGCTTGCCCAGGCAGTGCTCGATCACCTCGTCGACCCGCACGCCGCTCACCTCCGTCCAACCCCGGCGAGACCCGACCGAAGCAGTCGCGCCCTCCGCCCGCGGCCCGGGGCGGCCTTCCCCGCGGCCCGCCGCACCCGAAGGGCAGCGGACCGCCGGAGGGTGTCAGCGGATGCCGGCCGCGTCCATGCCGCGGAGTTCCTTCTTCAGGTCCGACACCTCGTCGCGCAGGCGGGCGGCGAGTTCGAACTGCAGGTCGCGGGCGGCCTGCATCATCTGGTCGGTCATCTGCTGGATGAGGTCGGCCAGCTCGGCGCGCGGCATGCCCGACACGTCCTTGTCCACGAGCATGCCGGAGCTGCGGACGCGGTCGCCCTGTTCGGGTTTCTTGCCGCGCGAGGTGTTGCGACCCGAGCCGCCGACGGCGACGGCCTGGTCGGAGTCGTCGGCTTCGCTGTAGACGCGGTCGAGGATGTCGGCGATCTTCTTGCGCAGCGGCTGCGGGTCGACGCCGCGTTCCTCGTTGTATTCGACCTGCTTGGCGCGGCGGCGGTCGGTCTCGTCGATGGCGTGCTGCATCGAGTCGGTGATCTTGTCCGCGTACATGTGGACCTCACCGGAGACGTTTCGCGCCGCGCGGCCGATCGTCTGGATCAGCGAAGTGCCACTGCGCAGGAAGCCTTCCTTGTCCGCGTCGAGGATCGCCACCAGCGACACCTCCGGCAGGTCGAGGCCCTCGCGCAGCAGGTTGATGCCGACCAGCACGTCGAAGTCGCCCGCGCGCAGCTGGCGCAGCAGCTCGACGCGGCGCAGCGTGTCGACCTCCGAGTGCAGGTACCGCACGCGGATGCCGAGCTCCAGCAGGTAGTCGGTGAGGTCCTCGGCCATCTTCTTGGTGAGCGTGGTGACCAGCACCCGCTCGTCCTTCTCGGCGCGCTCGCGGATCTCGTGCACCAGGTCGTCGATCTGGCCCTCGGTGGGCTTCACGACGACCTTCGGGTCGACCAGGCCGGTCGGGCGGATGACCTGCTCGACGAACTCGCCGCCGGTCTGGCCCATCTCGTACGGGCCCGGCGTGGCCGACAGGTACACCGTCTGCCCGATGCGGTCGGAGAACTCCTCCCACGTCAGCGGCCGGTTGTCGACCGCGCTCGGCAGCCGGAACCCGTAGTCGACGAGGTTGCGCTTGCGCGACATGTCGCCCTCGAACATGCCGCCGATCTGCGGCACGGTCTGGTGCGACTCGTCGATCACGAGCAGGAAGTCGTCCGGGAAGTAGTCGATCAGCGTCGCGGGCGCGGACCCGGCCTCGCGGCCGTCGATGTGGCGCGAGTAGTTCTCGATGCCGGAGCAGAACCCGACCTGGCGCATCATCTCGATGTCGTAGGCCGTCCGCATGCGCAGCCGCTGCGCCTCCAGCAGCTTGCCCTGCTTCTCCAGCTCGGCGAGGCGCTGTTCCAGCTCCGCCTCGATGCCCTTGATCGCCTTCTCCATGCGCTCCGGCCCCGCGACGTAGTGCGTGGCCGGGAAGATCCGCACCTCGTCGACCTCACGCACGATGTCGCCGGTCAGCGGGTGCAGGTAGTAGAGCTTCTCGATCTCGTCGCCGAAGAACTCGACGCGGATCGCCAGCTCCTCGTACGCCGGGATGATCTCCACCGTGTCGCCCCGCGCGCGGAAGGTGCCGCGCGCGAACGCGATGTCGTTGCGCGTGTACTGCACGTCGACCAGCGCGCGCAGCAGCACGTCGCGGTCCACCTGCGCACCGACCGCGAGCTTGGTCGAGCGGTCGAGGTAGGACTGCGGGGTGCCCAGGCCGTAGATGCAGGACACACTGGCCACCACGATCACGTCGCGGCGCGAGAGCAGGTTCATCGTGGCCGAGTGGCGCAGCCGCTCGACGTCGTCGTTGATCGACGAGTCCTTCTCGATGTAGGTGTCCGTCTGCGCGATGTACGCCTCGGGCTGGTAGTAGTCGTAGTAGCTGACGAAGTACTCGACCGCGTTGTTCGGGAAGAGTTCCCGCAGCTCGTTGGCCAGCTGCGCGGCCAGGGTCTTGTTCGGCGCCATGACCAGCGTGGGCCGCTGCACGCGCTCGATCAGCCACGCGGTGGTGGCCGACTTGCCCGTGCCGGTGGCGCCCAGCAGCACGACGTCCTTCTCGCCCGCCTTGACCCGGCGTTCGAGCTCGTCGATGGCCGCCGGCTGGTCGCCGGCGGGCGTGTACTCGCTGATCACTTCGAACCGGCCGCCGGAACGGGGGACGTCGGAAACCGGCCGGAAGTCGGACTGCGCGAGGACGGGGTGTTCGGTTGCGAAAGCCACGTCCACCAGAGTAGGCCGACCCACCGACAGTTTTCAGCCGAGGCGCCACCACAGGCCCGCTGACCTGGGCCGGAACCCCGTTCAGCAACCGTCGCAGCAGGTGCAGAGCAGCACGCACGGGTCGCAATCGCAGTGGTTCTGCCGCACCTTGCCGCTCCACGGGCCCGGGAACGGGTCCCGGCAGCAGAACTGGCAGCTGCAGCACATGTAGGTCGCGACCGCGCAGCCCTCGAAGAACCCGCGCGGCCGGGGCGGCACGGCGAACCTCGGCACCCAGCAGCCACCGCCGTCGCCGTCCTCGGGCCCTTCCCCCGGCTTGCGCTTCTTCTTCGGGGGCTTCGGCGGAGGCGGAGGCGAAGGCGCCGACGAGTGCGGCCCCCACCCGGGGTGACCGGCCGGAGCGGGCGGCACCCCAGGCGGCACCGGTCCCGGCCCGAGCCATCCGGGCGGCGGCTCCTGCCGGTGCCCGAACGCCCGGTTCACGGCCTGGCGCAACTCGTGCACCAGCAGCGCGTGGACCAGCTCCGGCTGCGCGAACGACGCCTTCCGCACCGCGAGCTCGGCTCCGAGCACCGCGTCCACGGCGAGCCGCCGCGCCTCGGCGAGCGCCGTTCCCGTGACCGTCAACGGGTTCCAGCTCCCCGCCGCGTCGTCTGCGGGCTGGTCCTCCACCGCGTCGAGCAGGTGCGCTACCCGCCCGAACAGGCGTCCGGCCTCGGCGAGCGGCGCCACGTTGCCGGGGCGCCCCGCCAGCACCGCCGTCTGCGCGAACGCCGCCGACGCGGCCGCCTCGGCCGGCCCGGTGACCAGCAGCAGCGAGTCGCCCGCGGTCACCTCGTCCTCCAGTGCGCTCTGCCGCGAAACCGCGGCCACCAGGACCGACGTGTCGAAGCCGATGCGCGCGCCGGTGCGGGCGCCCTGCGCGGACCACCGGGCCGCGAGCTTCTTCGCCGGTGTCCGCAACGCTCCTCGGCCGAGGGCACCGTCGCCGTCGGCCACGTGGTCCTCGACCTTGGCCGAGGCCAGCACCAGCGACACGGCCGCCGCGAGCTGCGCCCCTTCGCCTCGCGCGACCGACGCCGAACGCATCCCGCGCAACGCACACGGCCCCGCGAGCCGGCGCCGGCCCGCGGCCTGCGCCTCCACGAGAGCGGAGATCACCAGCGAGTCGTAGTTCGTCACGACCCGCGCGAGGTGCCCGTGCTCGTCGCGCAACGCGAGGCACAGCCCGCACAGGTGCGCGAGCCAGTCGGCGTGCAGCCGCGCGGACAGCCGGTGCCGGCACGGCCGGATGATTCCGAACACGATCCCTCCCCAGGTCCGGGTCAACGTAACCGGCGAACCGGACATCCGGTGCGGAAGTGGCCGAGCCGTGACCGCCCCCGGCAACCGGGTGGATTTCGCGGACACCGGCCCCGGCGAACCGCTCGGATCGCCCCGCGCCCGGCAGGATGGGCGGATGACCGACGTGCACCCGCCGAAGGTGGAGAGCTTCGACCCGGCCGCCGGCGTCAACGTGGACCCCAAGGGCATCGAGCGGCAGGTGGAGGAGTTCCGGACCGAGCCGTTCGGGCTGTACCTCGCGCGCCCGACGCCGGGGCGCGCCCAGTTCCGCTACCTGGAGTCCTGGCTGTTGCCCGACCTCGGCCTGCGGATCACCGACTTCTGGTTCAACCCCGGCCACGAACGCGATCAGACCTTCTACCTCGACGTGGTGCGCGTGCGCCGCGAGGGCACCCGGTGGTTGTCCACGGACCTCTACCTCGACCTCGTGCTCAAGGACAAGGTCTCCGTGCGGGTGATCGACTCCGACGAGCTGCTCGCCGCCGTCTCCGCGGGTCTGCTGCCCCAGGCCGAAGGCGAGTACGCGCTCGAAACCGCCTACGCCACCGTGGAAGGGCTGGCCGCGCACGGATACGACCTCGCGGCCTGGCTGTCCACAAAGGACATCACCGCGACCTGGCGCCGGCACCCCTAAGGGCCACCGGGTCCACCGATCGGTGGATGCCCGCCGCCTGGCGGTGGATGCCGGATCTGGCCGTTCCGGCGATCCGCCGCACCCCTTCCCCACGGGACTCTTCTTCACGACGGAAGAAGAGCTCGAGAGGGGACGGCGGACATGCCGGTGATCGAGGTCCAGCACCTCCACAAGACCTACGGGGACAAGGTGGCGGTGGACGACGTGTCGTTCACCGTCGAGCCGGGCGAGATCTTCGGGATCCTCGGCCCGAACGGCGCGGGCAAGACCACCACGGTCGAGTGCCTGGAAGGCCTGCGCACGCCCGACGGCGGCACGCTGTCGGTGCTCGGGCTCGACCCGCGGCGCGAGCGCCACGAGCTGCGCCAGCGCCTGGGCGTGCAGCTGCAGGAGAGCCGGCTGCCCGAACGGCTGCGCGTGAGCGAGGCGCTGGAGCTTTACTCGTCCTTCTACCGCAAGCCGGCCGACACCGAGCGGCTGCTCGGCCTGCTCGGGCTCACGCACCAGCGCGACACCGCCTACAAGAAGCTCTCGGGCGGGCAGCAGCAGCGTTTGTCGATCGCGCTCGCGCTCGTCGGCAGCCCCGAGATCGCGGTGCTCGACGAGCTCACCACGGGCCTCGACCCGCAGGCCCGCCGTGACACGTGGGACCTGGTCGAGGCGGTGCGCGACGAGGGCGTGACGGTCGTGCTCGTCACCCACTTCATGGAGGAGGCCGAGCGCCTCTGCGACCGCATCGCCGTGATCGACTCGGGCCGGGTGGTCGCCGTCGACACGCCCGCCGGGCTGGTCCGCCAGGTCGGCGACGAGCAGCGCATCCGGTTCCGCCCGTCGGCGCCGGTCGAGCTCGCACAGCTGAAGGCGCTGCCCGACGTGCTCGAGGTCGAGCGCCACGGCTCGCAGCTCGTGGTCACGGGGCGCGCCAGCGCGCTGCAGACCGTGACGTCGTTCCTCGCCCGCAAGCAGGTGCTCGCGGGCGACCTGCGCGTGGAGCAGGCGAACCTCGACGACGCGTTCGTCGCGCTGACCGGCCGGAAACTGGACTGAGGGGACTCGAAGACATGCTCACGAAGATGACCACCGTCGAGGCGAAGCTGTTCCTGCGTGACCCGGCGGCACCCGTCACCGTGGTCGGCATCCCGCTCGCACTGCTGCTCGTGTTCGGCCTGATGCCGGGTTCGGGCAAGCCCAGCGCCGAGTTCGGCGGGCACGCGCCGCTGCCGACCCTGATCGCGCCGATGGCCGTGGCGATCCTCATCGCGATGCTCGCGGTGATGATGTTCCCGGCCGCCGTGGCCACTTACCGCGAGAAGGGCGTGCTCAAGCGCCTGTCCGCGAGCCCGGTGCCACCCCGACGGCTGCTCGCCGCGCAGCTGCTGGTGAACCTCGCCGCCGCCGCGGTCGCGATCCTGCTCGTCCTGGGGGTGGGCAGGATCGCGCTCGGGATGGCGCTGCCGGAGAACCTCGGCGGGTTCCTGCTCGTGATGGTGCTCGGCGCGCTGGCGTTGTTCTCCGTCGGCACGCTGATCGCGGCGCTCGCGCCCACCAACCGCGCGGCCAGCGGCATCGGTGCCGCGGCGTTCTTCCCGATGCTCGCGCTCGGCGGCGTCTGGGTGCCGAAGGAGCAGCTGCCTCCGGTGCTGCAGCACGTGGCCGACGTCCTCCCGCTCGGCGCGACGATCAACGGCCTGCGCGAAGCGGCCGCGGGGAACTCGCCCGAGCTGCTGCAGCTCGGTTCGCTCGTCGCCTTCGCCGTGGTCTGCTCGGCGATCGCGGCCCGCACCTTCCGGTGGGAGTGACCATGTCCGTGACGACGCTGCCGGCCGCCCAGCGCGTGGCCGCCCCGTTCGCCCGGGTCCCGGTGTTCGTGCTCGCCGGCTTGCTCGGCGTGGCGCTGCTGCTCACCGCGAGCCGCTACGGCTACATGGGCGACGAGCTCTACTTCCTCGCCGCCGGCAGGCACCTGGCCTGGGGTTATGTGGACCAGCCGCCGATGCTGCCCCTGATCGCGCGCGCCATGGACACGATCGCCCCGGGTTCGGTGTTCGTGCTGCGGCTCCCGGCGATGCTCGCGATGGTCGCGTCGGTGGTGTTCGCCGCGCTCATCGCCCGCGAGCTGGGCGGCCGCGCGAAGGCCCAGACGCTGACCGCGGCGACGTGCGCGGTCAGTACGCAGTTCATCGCTTCGGGCCACTACCTGGCCACCTCGACGCTGGACCCGTTCCTGTGGACCGTGGTGATCTGGCTGCTCATCCGCTGGATCCGCACCCGCGGCGACAACCTGCTGTTGTGGGCCGGCGTGGTCACGGCGGTGGCGCTGTACGTGAAGTTCCTGATCGGCGGCTTCTGGGCCGTCGCGATCGTCGCCCTGCTGGTCTTCGGGCCGCGCGAGCTGCTGCGCCGGCCGAAGCTGTGGGTCGGCGCGGCCATCTCGGTGGCGGCGCTGGTCCCGACGCTGATCTGGCAGGCCACGCACGGCTGGCCGCAGCTCGGCATGGGCGAGGCGATCTCGGCCGAGGTGCAGCAGACCTGGGGCGGGCGCCTGCTGTGGCTGCCTTCGGCGCTGCTCACCGCCGGGTTCCCGATCGGGATCGCGCTGCTCTGCTACGGCGTGTGGCGCCTGCTGCGCTCGCCGCAGCTGCGGCCGTACCGCTTCCTGGCGTGGACCACGCTCGGCCTGGCCGTGGTGTTCATCGCGGTCAACGGCCGCTCCTACTACATCGCCGGCATGTTCGCCCCGTGCTGGGCGGCGGCCGCCGTCGAGCTGGAGACCGGCCGGGCCTCGCGCTGGTGGCGCTGGCTCGCGACCTGGCCGGTGTACGCCGTCGCGGCACTGCTGGCCCTGCCGATCTCCCTGCCGGTGTGGCCGCAGCCGTGGCTCGTGGCGAACCCGAACCTGCCCTCGCCGACGTTCGCGTTCGCCGAGATCGGCTGGCCGGAGGCCACGCGCTCGGTGGCGAACCAGTTCGCGAAGCTGCCCGACCCGGCGCACACGGCCCTCGTCGGCGAGTCCTACTGGTCGGCCGGCGCGCTCGACCACTACGGCCGCCCGCTCGGCCTGCCCGAGCCCGCCAGCCCGAACCGCGGCTACGCGACGCTCGTCGTGCCGCCGGACTCCGACACCAGCGTGCTGTTCATCGGCGCGGACCCGCAGCCGCTGCTCGGCCACTTCGCCGACCTGCACCGGATCGGGAAGGTCGACACCGGCACGGCCCTGCCGAGCGTCGCCGACGACACGCCGCTGTGGCTCGCCACCGGGCGCCTGCAGCCGTGGCAGCAGATCTGGCCGCACCTGGTGAACACGCACAACTGACCCCGGGGTGTGCCCGGCGCCACACACCAGCCGGTGGCGCCGGGCCCCGGCCCGTAGGGTGCCGCGCAACAGGCCCGACCCGGCGATACTGTGCCCGACCAAGTGACGGTGCCCGACCGACTTGCCCGACCGATGACTTGCCCGACCGAGGACAGGGAGCACGATGGAAGCCGTGACCACGGCAGGCGCGCCCACCAGGCCGGACGTGGCCGTCGCCGAGTTCGCGCGGCGTCCGGTGACGCTGCTCGCGGCCGGGACCGCGGCGGTCCTGCTGGCCACGGCCGGCCGCTACGGCTACTTCGGCGACGAGCTGTACTTCCTCGCCGCCGGCAAGCACCTGTCGTTCGGGTACGCCGACCAGCCGCCGGTTCTGCCCCTGCTCGCCGCGCTGATGAACGCGATCGCGCCGGGCTCGCTCGTCGTGTTCCGGATCCCGGCGATCCTCGCCACCGCCGCCGGGGTCGTGGTGACCGCGCTGATCGCGCGCGAGCTCGGCGGCCGTCGCAAGGCGCAGACCCGAGCCGCCGCCGCGTTCGCGATCTGCGGCCAGTTCGTGGGCAGCGGCCACTACCTCGCCACGTCGACCGTCGACCCGCTGCTGTGGACGCTCGTGCTGTGGCTGCTCGTGCGCTGGCTGCGCACCCGAGACGACAACCTCCTGCTGTGGCTGGGCCTGGTCACCGCGGTCGCGCTGAACGTCAAGTTCCTCATCGGCGCGTTCTGGGCGATCACCGCCGTGACGGCGCTCGTCTTCGGCCCGCGCGACCTGCTGCGCCGGCCCAAACTCTGGGCAGGAGCGGGGATCGCGGTGCTCGCCTGCGTGCCGACGTTGCTGTGGCAGTCGCTCAACAGCTGGCCGCAGCTGGGCATGGGCGACGCGGTCTCGCGCGAAGTCACCGAAGGCGGCGGCCGCACCGAGTTCCTGCCGGGCCTGCTCGCCGGCGCCGGGCTCGTCATCGGCGCCCTCGGCGTCTGCTACGGCCTAGGTGTGCTGCTCGCCGCGCGAAGCCTGCGGCCGTACCGGTTCCTCGGCTGGACGGCGATCGGCGTGGTCGCGGTGTTCCTCGTGGCCAACGGCCGGTTCTACTACGCCGCCGGCATGTTCCCGATCCTGTGGGCCGCCGCGGCCGTGCACCTGCAGGACCGCCGCCCCGCGCTGTGGTGGCGGTGGGTGCCGACGTGGCCGGTCTTCGTGCTTTCCGCGCTCTACAGCCTCCCGTACGCGCTGCCGGTGTGGCCGGTGCAGTGGCTCGTGGAGCACCCCGACGCACCGCATCCCGCGTACGCGACCGAAGAGGTCGGCTGGCCGGACCTGGCCGGCTCCGTCGCGGACGTCTACCGGCTGCTGCCGCCCGAGCAGCGCGCCCACACCGCGCTCGTGACCGCGGGCTACTGGCAGGCCGGCGCGCTCGACCGCTACGGCCCGGAAGCCGGTCTGCCCCAGGCGTACAGCGGCAGCCGCGGCTTCTGGTACTTCGGGCGGCCGGGCGAGAACTCGGTCGACGCCGACACGGTGCTGTTCGTCGGCGCCGACCCGGCGAAGCTCGCGCCGCACTTCCGCGACGCCCGCGTCGTGGGCTCGGTGCAGAACCGCCTGGGCGTGCTCAACGCGAGCGAGCACCTGCCGATCTGGCTGCTCACCGGTCGCACCGAAAGCTGGCCGGTGATCTGGCCTCAGGTGAAAGATCTGAAGGCATGAAGCCGGAGGACGTGCGGGACGTGAAGCTCGACTGGCGGGGCTCGCTCCTGGCGCCCCTGTCACCGCGCGAAGGGGATCCGCCGCTGCGGTGGCATTCGTGGTTCAACCGCGCCGAGACGACCGCCCCGTTCGTGCTGCTGGCGATCCCCACCGTGCTGAGCCTGCTGCGCATCGACCAGACGGGCGCCCACCGGCTCACCACGCTCGCGATCGCCGCCGGCGCCGCGGTGTGGCTCCTGCTGACCCACAAGCTGCCCGGCGACAAGCTACGCGAGAACGCTGCCTTCGCGGCGCTGAGCTTCGCGGGCGTCGTGAGTTTCGGTTCCGCGCTCGAAGCGCGCGAGACGTACTTCCTCATCTTCATGGTGCACGGCTTCTTCGCGGCCATGCGGATGCGGCCGTTGGTGATGTCGATCCTCGGCGTGGCCATCACGTCGCTGCTCATCAACACCGTCGCCAACGGCGGCCCGATCGAGGCGCTGGCCACGGCCCCGGCGATCTGGGTGACGCTGGTGATCGTGCAGACGGCCGCGATCGGCGGTGGCGGCGCGGTGTTCGCGGCCGTCGGCCGGCAGAGTGCGGAACGCAAGCGGGCACTCGACCAGCTCGCCGCCGCCGAGGCAGAAAACCGGGGCCTGCAACGGCAATTGCTCATCCAGGCGCGCGAGGCCGGGGTGCTCGACGAGCGGCAGCGGCTGAGCCAGGAAATCCACGACACGCTCGCCCAGGGCTTCACCGGGATCATCACGCAGCTCGAAGCCGCCGCGCAGGCCCGGGAAAACCCCGCCGAGTGGCAACGGCACCTCGACACCGCGAAGGCGCTCGCGCGCGAGAACCTGACGGCGGCGCGGCGGTCCGTGCACGCGTTGCGGCCGGAGCCGCTGGAGTCGGCGACGCTGCCCGACGCGCTCGCCGAGGTGGCGCGGCTGTGGAGCGAGCGCACCGCGGTGCCCGCCGGGTTCTCGACCACGGGCACGGCCGAGGCGCTGCACCCCGAGATCGAGGCGACACTGCTGCGGATCACGCAGGAGGCACTGTCCAATGTGGCCAAACACGCCGAGGCCGGCCGGGTGGGGCTCACGCTGTCGTACATGGGCGACGAGGTCACGCTCGATGTGGTCGACGACGGCGTCGGCTTCGACCCCGACAACCCGCCCCCGAGCGAAGGCGGCTTCGGGCTGCCCGGGATGCGAAGCCGCGTGCAACGGCTCGCGGGCACGCTGCACGTGGAGTCGGAACCCGGTAGCGGCACGGCGATCTCGGTGAACCTGCCCGCCGTCCCGGCTGCCACACTGGGCGGGCTGAAAGACGGCGGGATCGACCACCAGGGGGCGTCAGCATGACCGTCACGCTGCTCATCGCCGACGACCACCCCATCGTCCGCGACGGCCTGCGCGGCATCTTCACCGGCGAGCACGGTTTCGAGGTGCTCGGCGAAGCCGCGAACGGCGCCGAGGCCGTGACGCTCGCGGAGTCGCTCAAACCCGACGTCGTGCTGATGGACCTGCGCATGCCGGGCACCGACGGCGTCTCCGCCATCACCGAGCTCGCCCGCCTCGGCAACCCGGCGCACGTGCTGGTCCTGACCACCTACGACACCGATTCGGACGTCCTGCCCGCCATCGAGGCCGGCGCCACGGGCTACCTCCTCAAGGACGCGCCGCGCGAGGAGCTGTTCCGCGCCGTGCGCGCGGCCGCCCGCGGCGAGGCCGTGCTCTCCCCCGCCGTCGCGAGCCGGCTCATGGGCCAGATGCGCGCGCCGGCGAAGGAACCGTTGTCGCAGCGCGAGATCGAGGTGCTCACGCTCGTCGCGCGCGGCTCCACGAACAAGGACGCGGCGAAGAAGCTCTTCATCAGCGAGGCGACGGTGAAGACCCACCTGATCCACGCGTACGCCAAGCTCGGCGTGAAAGACCGCGCCGCCGCGGTCGCCGTGGCCTTCGAACGAGGCCTGCTCGGCAGCTGATTCCTGTGCGAAGCTGAGCCCATGTTCCCGGAGACGCCCGCCGCCGCGGCCGCGCTGGCCGTGGCCACGCGGTTCTGCTCGCCCGCCCTGCTCAACCACTCCGTCCGCTCGTACCTCTGGGGCGCGCACTACGCGGCGGCCCACGGGATCGCGTTCGACGACGAGCTCTACTACGTGTCGGCGCTGCTGCACGACCTCGGGCTCACCGCCGAGTTCGACAACCACCGCCTCCCGTTCGAGGACGCGGGCGGCCACCTGGCGTGGGTGTTCGGGGCCGCCGCGGGATGGTCGGTGGACCGCGCCGCACGCGTCGAGGAGATCATCGTGCTGCACATGCGCGCCGACGTGCCCGCGAGTGCCGACCCCGAATCCCACCTGCTCCAGGTCGCCACGAGCTGGGACGTCTCCGGCAGCCGCCCGGAGGAGTTCCCGCTCGAGGTGCGGGCGGAGGCCCTCACCCGCTACCCGCGGCTGGACTTCGGCCCGGAGTTCCTGGCGTGCTTCGAAGACCAGGCGGCGCGCAAGCCGGACAGCGCCGCCGGCGGGGCCGTCGCACACGGCATCGAGGGCCGGATCGCGGCGAACCCGCTCGGCTGAGGCGTCAGGGCCAGAGCACCGCGCCACGGGCCGCGACTCGCTCCGCGACCGCGGCCACGAACTCCGCCGCGGGCAAGGGATCCAGGCGCCGGGCATCACGCAGCCGGGGTGCGACGAGGTCGGACTCAGCCTCCCGGGCGCCGATCACCGCCTGGTACGGCACGAGCCGGTGGTCCCGGACCCGGGCACCGAGGCTTCCGCGATCGGGTGCGGCGAGCTCCACCCGAAGACCGGCTTCCTGACCGCGCCGCACGAGCGCGTCGGCCTGCGGGAGCTCGGCGTCGGACACCGGCAGCACCACCACCTGCACCGGCGCGAGCCACGGCGGCAGGGCGCCGCCGTGCTCTTCGAGCAGCTGAGCCATCGCGCGTTCGAGGCTGCCGAGCAGGCTGCGGTGCACCAGCACGGGCCGGTGGACGGCGCCGTCGGGGCCGACGTAGCCGAGGTCGAACCGCTCGGGCTGGTGGAAGTCGACCTGGACGGTGGAGAGGGTGGCCGAGCGCCCGGCGCTGTCGATGACCTGGACGTCGATCTTCGGGCCGTAGAACGCCGCTTCGCCCGGCGCCACGTCGTAGTCGAAGCCGTCCAGCGCCTCGACGAGCAGCGCTTCGGCACGCGCCCAGTGTTCGGCGGAACCCACGTAGTCCCCCGAGCCGCCGGCGAGCGAGAGCCGGTAGCGCGCCGGACGCAGCCCGAGGTCCGCGTGGACGCGGCGGATGAGCTCCAGCGCGCCGCGGGCCTCGTCGGCGACCTGGTCGAGGCAGCAGAACAGGTGGGCGTCGTTGAGCTGGATGGCGCGCACGCGGCCGAGCCCACTGAGCACCCCGGACAGCTCCGCCCGGTACATCCCGCCCAGCTCGGCGATCCGCAGCGGCAGCTCGCGGTGACTGCGTGACCGGGAGCGGTAGATCAGCGCGTGGTGCGGGCACAGGCTGGGCCGCAGCACGAGCTGCTCGCCGCCCACGTCCAGCGGCGGGAACATGTCGTCGCGGTAGTGCGCCCAGTGCCCGGACATCTCGTACAGCTCGCGTTTGCCGAGCACCGGCGAGTACACGTGGCGGTAGCCCGCGCGGCGCTCGACGTCGCGGACGTACTCCTCCAGCTCGTGCCGGATCACGGCACCGTCGGGCAGCAGGTAGGGCAGACCGGCGCCGAGCAGCGGGTCGGTGCCGAACAGGCCGAGCTCACGGCCGATCCTGCGGTGGTCGGGCATCGGGGTCTCCTCGTGGACGGCCGAGGCGGGCACCCGGGGACACGACGAAGCCCCGGGGTGACCACCCCGGGGCTTGGTTCGCTCAGGTTTCAGCGCGCCGGGACGGTGTCCGGCGTCGTCGTGCTGGCCGAGCGCTGCATGCCGGCGACGCTAACAGCGCCACCGCCGGCCGCGCACCCGGTTTTCACGGCTGCCACGACGTCTGCCCGGCCCAGACCTCCGCGCGGGTGAACGCGTCGTTGACCCAGCCCTGCTTGGCGTCGGCGTACGGCGCGACGGTGCCGTCGGCCGCGTGCTCGCGCGCGAGCTGCTCCTTCACCGCCGCGTACGCGTCGCGCTCGGCCGGGTTCGCGCGGATCCAGTCGCGGAACAGCAGCGCGAGGCGCCACGCCGGCGTCTCGGGCGTGCGGACGTGCAGGTTCACCGGGCGCTTCGGGTCGGCGCCCACGTGCAAGCGCTTCGGCCACGGTGACGCCGAGCCGTCCTGCGGGTCGTCCCACCAGTCGCCCTCCAGACGAGGGAAGCCGGCGTCGGCCAGAGGCTCGGCGAGCGCGTCGGCGTCGGCCAGCGTGGGGACCGTGAGCTGCAGGTCGAGGACGTCCTTGGCGGGCAGCCCGGGTACGGCGGTGGAGCCGATGTGGTCGGCGCGCAGCAGGCGCTCCCCCGCGATCTGCCGCAGGCGCGCGAGCCGGCGTTCGGCCTGCAGCGGCCACGTCGGGTCGGACGGCGCGATCATCGGCGACATCGGCGGACGCGGCTTGCGCAGCCGCAGGTTGGCCTCGTACGGCACGAGCCGGTCGGCCCACAGCGCGTCGACCTCGGCGAGCACGGCGTCCTGCGCGCCGCCGTTGTCGAGCCAGACGTCGGCGACCGCGCGGCGCTGCTCGTCGCTGGCCTGCGCGCGGATCCGCGCCCGCGCGTCGGCCTCCGCCATGCCGCGCACCTCCACGAGCCGGCGCACGCGGACCTCCACGGGCGCGTCGACGATCACCACGAGGTGGTACGCCGGCGCCAGGTTGCCCTCCACGAGCAGCGGGATGTCGTGGATGATCACCGCGTCGTCGGCGGCCTCGGCCATCAGCTCGGCCGTCCGCTTGCCGACCAGCGGGTGCACGATCCCGTTGAGGCGCTTGCGCGACTCGTCGTCGGCGAACGCCCTCGCGGCCAGCGCCCGCCGGTCGAGCGACCCGTCGGCGGCGAGGATGTCCTCGCCGAACGCCTCCACCAAGGCCGCCAGCCCGGGCGTGCCCGGCTCCACCACCTCGCGCGCGATCCGGTCGGAGTCCACCAGCACGGCGCCGTGCTCCGCGAACCGGTTCGCCACCGTCGATTTCCCCGCGCCGATCCCGCCCGTCAGACCCACTCGCAGCATGACCTCACCCTAGCCAGACCCGGGCGCCACCCGATCAGGGGACGTCAGAGCCCTGCACGTGCACTCGCACGGGTACACGCACACCCCCAGTCGAAAATCAAGAACATTGTCCGGAACTCGCTGACTGATCCGGGTGACACGCCGGGCGGCTCCGCGGATTTACCGGCGCGATTGCGTACCGTGCGCGGCGGAAGGGTCGCCCACACGGAGGAACGATGGCGGAAAAGCACGTCGGGAAGCACCGGCTCGGAACGCCGGGACTGGTGCACTGCGTCGGCTACCGCCCCGTGGCGGAAGCCCTCGCCGAATACCGGCGAACGTGGCTCAGCGCCCTGCTCGTCCCCGCCCAGCACAGCTTCGCCGGCCTCCGCCGCCGCGCCCGCGCCGCGGCTCTGGAACGCATCTGGGTTCCGGTCGTCTCGACGTCTTGAGCGGTGCCCGCCTGACCTACCGACCCGCACCGGCCAGCGCCGGTGTGCCCGTGGTGCGGAAGCGCGCGCGGTAGGCGCTCGGCGGCACCCCCAGCTCACGCGTGAACACCCGGCGCAGCGTCTCCGCCGAGCCGAAGCCCGTGCGGCGCGCGACCACGTCGAGCGGGTCCGTGCCCGTCTCCAGCAGCTGCTGCGCCGCCTCCAAGCGCGTGCTCTCCACGAACCGGGCGACCGAGGTGCCCATCTGGTCGCGGAACAGCCGCGTGAGATGACGGACGCTGACGCCCGCGTCGTCGGCCAGCAGCGACAGGCTGTGGTCGGCCGAAGGATCGGCGGTGATGCGGTCCATGATCCCGCGCAGCAGGTCGTTGCGCGCGGGCTGGGCGGCCAGGCGCACGCTGAACTGCGACTGCCCGCCGGGCCGCTGCAGGAACACCACGAGGTGCTTCGCGACGAGCCGCGCGGCCTCGGAGCCGAGGTCCTCCTCCACGAGGGCGAGCGACAGGTCGATGCCGGAGGTGACGCCGGCCGAGGTGATCACCGGACCGTCGCGCACGAAGATCGCTTCGCAGTCCACCTCGACGCCCGGGTAGCGACGCGCGAGCTGGTCGGCGAGCTCCCAGTGGGTGGCCGCGCGGCGACCCTCCAGCAGGCCCGCGGCCGCGAGCGTGAAGGCGCCCGCGCACACCGACGCGGTGCGCCGCGCCTGGCGGGACAGGCGGCGGACCTCGTCGAGCAGGTGCTCGTCGGTCACGGTGATCTGCCAGTTCGGGCTGCCCGGCACCACGAGCGTGCCGCCCTCGACGTCGACGTCCTCGAGCGCCACGTCGGCACCGAGGCGCGTGCCGGTGGTGGTGCGCACGTCGGTGCCGCCCGGCGACGCGGTGAGCAGCTCGTACCGCGCGCCGTGCTCGTTGGCCATCCCGAACACCTCGAGCGGCCCGGTCACGTCCAGGAGCCGCACCGCGTCGTAGACGACCACGACGACCCGCTCGCTCCGCTCCATGGCGCGCACCCCGTTCCTCAGACCAGCTTGGTCTGGACGTCGATCTCGTGCTCCAGCGTGCGGTGCACGGGGCACTTGTCCGCGATCTCCAGCAACCGCGCGCGCTGCTCGTCGTCGAGGTCGCCCTCGAGCTCGATCTCGCGGGTGATGCGGCTGACCATGCCGACCTCGGTCTCGCAGCGCTCGCAGTCACGAGCGTGGATGCGGTCGTGACGAAGCCGGATGCTCACGTTCGCCAGCGGGATGTTCTTGCGGTCCGCGTACATCCGCAGCGTGATCGCCGTGCAGGAGCCGAGGGCGCCCAGGAGCAGGTCGTACGGAGTCGGGCCGGTGCCGTCGCCGCCGACCGACTTGGGCTCGTCCACGACGAGCTCGAAACCGCCCGCGGTCACGTGCTGGGTGAAGCGGCCTTCGCCTGCTTCGCTGACGACAACAGTGCCCGGTTCCGGCTCAGTCATCCGGTCTCCTCCTGCTCGGGGTTCTCGACGGCGCCACCGCGCCGCTCCACCTAACCGAACGTCGCTTGTGGACGAAGTGGTGCCACGCCGTGGCGAGGTCCACAGGACGAAGATCCCACAGATCCGGCCGCATGGCGAAGTTCCCAAGCGAGCGTGAATATCGTATCTTCGGCAGGCGAGACGCGGATCTGTCCTGCGCGGCACGGGCGAAGGGGGGAACGGTCGTGGCCACCCGCCATCTGTCGACGCAGCCTGCCGACCAGCACAACCGGAGCCGGTTCCTCGACGCCGCCTTGACCGTGCTCACCGACCGCGGCGTCGGCGGCCTGACCGTGCGCGGGGTGGCCGAGGCGGCCGGCGCGTCCACCATCACCGTCTACACGCGCTTCGGCGGCCGCACCGGTCTGCTCGACGCGCTGTACGAGCGCGCGTTCGACCTCCTGCGCGACGAGCTGCTCGACGTGCCGCCGGAGACCGACGACGGCGTCGCGGATCTCCTCGAGGTCGCGCTGGCCTACCGCCGGTTCGCGCTGGAGAGTCCGGCCCGCTACGCGATGATGTTCGAACGCTCGGTCCACGGCTACGACCCGGACCCGGAGCTGCGCACGGCGGTGCTGCGCACGACGTTCGCGATGTTCGTCGGGAAGATCCGCCGCGTCAGCGATCCCGGCACGGACTCGCGTGACTACGGCTATCTGCTGTGGACGGCCATGCACGGCCTGGTGAGTGCCGAGCTCACGATCCGCTCGCAGACGCCGCTGAGCGACTGGTTCATCGAGCCGACGGACGAAGCCAACGAGGCCATGTACCGCACCGGTGTGCTGTCGATGATCACCGGGCTCGGCCTCCACAACTGACCTCGCCCCACGCCGGCCTTCCGGCAACCCCTCGGGGTGGTCCACTTCGCACACCTCATACGCGAAAACACCGCGGCCCCGGTCCGAACTGGACCGGGGCCGCGGTGTCAGAGCTCAGTGCTGCTCGGCGTCAGGCTTGACTCAGCCCTGGCCGCCCGAGAGCTTCTCGCGCAGAGCCGCGAGCTGCTCGTCGCTGGCCAGCGTGCCGCCGCTCTTGGCCTCGGCCGGAGCGGAGGTGTAGGTCTGGTCGCCCCCGCTGCCACCCTCGATGCCGGTGGCGGCGTCGGCAGCGGCTTCGGCGTCGGCCTCGGCAGCCTTCTTGACCTGCGCCATGTGGGCCTCGTAGCGCGTGAGGGCCTCGGCGTACTGCCGCTCCCACTCCTCGCGCTGCTTGTCGAAGCCGTCCTGCCACTCCTGGGTGTCCGGGTCGAAGCCTTCGGGGTAGATGTAGTTGCCCTCGGCGTCGTACTCGGCGGCCATGCCGTACTGGGTCGGGTCGAACTCGGTGTCCGGCGTGACGCCCTCGTTGGCCTGCTTCAGCGACAGCGAGATGCGACGGCGCTCGAGGTCGATGTCGATGACCTTGACCATGACGTCGCCGTTGACCTGCACGACCTGCTCCGGGATCTCCACGTGGCGCTCGGCCAGCTCGGAGATGTGCACCAGGCCCTCGATGCCCTCCTCGACGCGCACGAACGCACCGAACGGGACGAGCTTGGTGACCTTGCCCGGCACGATCTGGCCGATCGCGTGGGTGCGGGCGAACTGACGCCACGGGTCTTCCTGCGTCGCCTTCAGCGACAGCGAGACGCGCTCGCGGTCCATGTCGACGTCGAGGACCTCGACCGTGACCTCCTGGCCGACCTCGACGACCTCGGACGGGTGGTCGATGTGCTTCCAGGACAGCTCGGAGACGTGCACCAGGCCGTCGACGCCACCCAGGTCCACGAAGGCACCGAAGTTGACGATGGAGGACACGACGCCCTTGCGGACCTGGCCCTTGGCGAGGTTGTTGAGGAACTCGCTGCGAACCTCGGACTGCGTCTGCTCGAGGTAGGCGCGGCGGGACAGGACCACGTTGTTGCGGTTCTTGTCCAGCTCGATGATCTTCGCCTCGAGCTCGCGGCCGACGTACGGCTGCAGGTCGCGCACGCGGCGCATCTCGACCAGCGAGGCGGGAAGGAAGCCGCGGAGGCCGATGTCCAGGATGAGACCACCCTTGACGACCTCGATGACGGTGCCCTTGACGGGCTCGTCCTTCTCCTTGAGCTCCTCGATCGTGCCCCAGGCGCGCTCGTACTGAGCGCGCTTCTTGGACAGGATCAGGCGGCCTTCCTTGTCCTCCTTCTGGAGAACGAGAGCTTCGACCTCATCGCCGACGGAGACAACCTCAGCCGGGTCGACATCGTGCTTGATGGAAAGCTCGCGCGAGGGGATGACGCCCTCGGTCTTGTAGCCGATGTCGAGCAGGACCTCGTCGCGGTCGACCTTGACGATCGTGCCCTCGACGATGTCGCCATCGTTGAAGTACTTGATGGTCTTGTCGATAGCCGCGAGGAAGTCTTCCTCCGACCCGATGTCGTTGATGGCGACCTGCGGGGCCCCGATGGGGGCGGTCGGGGCGGTGGCGGTGTCGGTGGTCATTAGGCGGGTTGCTCCGGTGGATGGGATCGTAGGGTGTCCAGTTGGCGGCGCGATGGGGCGTGAGACGGGAACATGCGACGACCCCACGAGCAACGTCCACCAGTGAACGACCGCGGCATGACCCGCAAACGGTGCGCTCCCCCGGCAAGTGAAGACCCAGGCAGCGCGAACCCACTGCGCTAACACGTATCGTACGCGGGCCCCGGTAGGGCACACAATCAGGGTCCCCACAGCTCCCGGTACCCTTCCGGCAACGTTTCGGCCGGTGCCGGCATTCCCCGTCATTCCCGGAAGGACCCCGCATGTCCGACCACTCGGCCGCCCCCGCGGGCACAGCCGACCGCCACGCGCACGCCGAGCTGCAGCTCGGCACGGCCGGCGTCGCGTACCGCGCGGTCGGCGGCGGCGAAGCGGCGGCCGCGAACCTCGCCTGGTGGGACGCCGACGCCGACGACTACCAGGCCACCCACGGCGAGTTCCTCGGCGACGCCGACTTCGTGTGGTGCCCGGAGGGCGTGCGCGAGGAGGACGTGCGGCTGCTCGGCGACGTCCGCGGCCGGCGCGTGCTGGAGGTCGGCTGCGGCCAGGCGGCGTGCTCGCGCTGGCTCGCCTCGGCGGGGGCCGACGCCGTGGCGACCGACCTGTCCGGCGGGATGCTGCGCCACGCGCGCGAGGGCAACGAGCGCACCGGCGTCGCCGTGCCCCTGGTCCAGGCCAACGCCGAGTACCTGCCGTTCGCCTCGGGCAGCTTCGACGCCGCGTGCTCGGCGTTCGGCGCGCTGCCCTTCGTGCCCTCGCCGGCGACGGTGTTCGCCGAGGTGCACCGCGTGCTGCGCCCCGGCTCGCCCTGGGTGTTCTCGGTGACCCACCCGATGCGGTGGATCTTCCCCGACGACCCGGGCCCGCTGGGCCTCACCGTCACGCAGCCGTACTTCGACCGTACGCCGTACGTGGATGTCGACGACGACGGCGAGGCCACCTACGTCGAGTACCACCGCACGCTCGGCGACTACGTGCGCGCACTGGCCGCCGGCGGGTTCGCGCTCGAGGACCTGCTGGAGCCCGAGTGGCCCGAGGGCCACACGCGCACCTGGGGCCAGTGGAGCCCGTTGCGCGGCAAGCTCTTCCCCGGCACGGCGATCTTCCGCACGCGCCGCTCCTGAGCGGCTACGCTGCGCTTCCGTGGCCACCACCGAACCCGCGGCGCGGTTCGCCGCGCTCGACCCGCTGCTGCCGCCGCCCGCGCCGTCGCTCGCCGACACCGCGGGCGAGCGCGTCAGCGCGGTGACGGGGGCGGGCGAACGCGTGTCCGGGATCGTGCAGCGCCACCGCCACGGCCCGGGCGACACTCCCCTGCTGTGGTCGGCCGCGCAGGTGTGGCAGCTGTTCCCCGACGCGGACACCGCCGGAACCGGGGGATTCGACCTCCTGCTGGGCGAGCTGCGGTCCCTCGTGGACACCGAACCGGCCGAAGCCGACTCCGCGTGCGTCGTGAACTGGCCGAGCCGCGACGCGGAGGCGATCCGGGCGTTCCTCGACCACGGGCTCGCCCCGATGTCCGCGCTCGCCGTGCGGACGGACCCGCCGCCCCGCACGCCCGCCGGAACCGACGGGATCGCCGTGCGCCTGGCCGGGCCGGCCGACTTCGACACCGTGCTCCGGCTGTGCGCGGCCACGTTCGACTACACCGGCCTGGTGGCGCACCGCCGCCGGGACCAGACCGCCGAACTGCTCGCGCCCGCGTTGCGCCGCGCGCTCGACGAACCGGCCACCTGGCTCGCGGAAGCCGGCGGGCGGCCGGTGGCCCTCGCCCAGTGCGCGTGGGTGGACTCGGCGCCGGGTACCGAGGCGGCCGAGCTCCTGCCGCCGGGGCTGTGGGCGTACGTGAACAACGTCGTGACCGCGCCCGGCCACCGCGGCGGCGGGATCGGGCGCGTCCTCATGGACCACGTACACCGCGAACTGCTGCGTCCCGGCACGGTCGGCGCGTACCTCTACTACAACCCGATGAACCCCCTCTCCTCGGTGTTCTGGCACCGGCAGGGCTATCGTCCACTGTGGACGTCGTGGGAAGCCCACCCGGCGACCGCGCTGCGCTGACCAGGACCGCCGACCGGCACCGCTGACCGGGACACCACCACCCCGTCGTGTGACGTGCGACCACCCGCCTTGCCGCCCGTTGATCATGTGCGCTAACTTTTTGCACTGACCGGTCAGTTCAAAATTCCGGTCAGTGGAGAAATTGGAGTCCCCGTGCAGGTACGAGCCGACCGGGTGTCCCTGGAGGGACCCCACGGCACACTGTTGCCACCCACCTCGCTGACCGTCGAGGACGGCTGCGTGACGCTGGTCCACGGCGAGCCCGGCGTCGGGATCACCGCGCTGGGCCTCGCGCTGGCCGGCCGCGTCAAGCCGAGCACCGGCACGGTCACCGCCGACGTCCCCGGCCTGCTGCGCGACCTCGTCGCCGTGGTCGACGCCCCGGGCGTGAGCGAGCCCGACGAGGCGCTGACGCTGCGCGTGGTCGCCGGCGAGGAGCTCGCGCTGGCGCACCGGCCCGCGGGCAAACAGGACGTGGCGCGCTGGCTCACCGAGCACGACGCCGCCCCCTTCGCCGGCACCCGCTTCGAGAACCTTGAGCCCGCGATGCGCACGAGGCTGCTCGCCGAGCTGGCCGCGGAGCGCACCGGCGTGCGCGTGCTCGTGCTCGACACCCCCGACCGGCACACGAGCCTCGTCGAGACGTGGACCGCGGTCGCCGAGGAGCACGCGAAGCGCGGCCTCGCCGTCGCCGTGCTCACCGCGACGACACCCGCGTCCGCCCTCCCGTATCCCCCGGCCCGCATCGGGTCGACCGACCAGCCCGCGCCGGTGCGCCTGCTCGCCCTCACGGAAGAGCCGGCTGCCGAAGATCCCGCCGTCGAAGAGCCCGTCGCCGAACACGTCAGCGCTGAAGGAGAACCGGCATGACCGCCCCCGACAAGCGTGCCGGCGGCCTGAACGCCTTCCGCATCGCGCTCAACGAGCTGCGCCGGCTCTCGGCCGGCACGCTGCCGAAGCTGGCGATGGCCGCGCTCGTGCTGGTGCCGCTGCTCTACGCGTCCTTCTACCTGTACGCGAACTACGACCCGTACGGCCGCCTCGACAAGCTGCCCGCCGCCGTGTTCACCAGCGACGCCGGCGCGAAGGACTCGACGGGCGCCACGCGCAACGTCGGGCGTGAGGTGACCGACGAGCTGGTCAAGTCCGGCACCTTCCAGTGGCACGAAGTGTCCGAACAGGACGCTCGCGACGGCGTGCGCGACGACAAGTACTCCTTCGCCATCGGCATCCCGCGCGACTTCTCCACCGCGCTGCTGTCGTCGGGCAACTTCACGCCGCAGCAGGCCACGATCACGCTCACCACCAACGACGCCAACAACTACCTCGCGGGCACCATCGCGAAGCAGGTGGCCGACCAGGTGCGCAAGACCATCGCCGAGAAGGTGGGCGGCGAGGCGGCCGACCGGTTCCTCGTGGGCTTCTCCACGATCTACGGCAAGATCTCCGACGCCGCCAACGGCGCGAAACAGCTCGCCGACGGCGCCGCGCAGCTGCAGACCGGCCAGCACCAGCTCGCCGACGGCGCGAGCCGGCTGGCCACCGGCTCGGGCACGCTCGCGACCGGGCTGAACACGCTGAAGACGAGCACCGCGCAGCTGCCGAGCCAGACGCAGCAGCTCGCGACCGGCGCCGGCCAGGTCGCCGACGGCAACCAGCAGGTGGCCGACGCCGCCTCGCTCGCCGCGTCCGCGTCGGCCGACATCCAGGGCAAGCTCGACGGCTACCGCGCCCAGCTGAACACCGACCTGCACAACGCGGGCCTGTCCGACACCCAGGTCAACGGCATCCTGGCGCAGCTCGACCAGCTGCGCTCGCCCGTCGACCAGGCGAACACCAAGATCCAGGCCGCCAACGGCGACCTCGCCAAGCTCGCGAGCGGCGCCCGCCAGGTTTCGGACGGTGCCCACCAGCTCGCCTCGGCCACACCGCAGCTGACCAGCGGGATCGCGCAGGCGTCCGACGGCGCGAACCAGCTGCGCGACGGCGCGGCCAAGCTCGACGACGGGGAGAAGACCGCCGTCACCGGCACCGACCAGCTCGCGAGCGGGGCGAACCAGCTGCGCGACGGGCTGTCGTCGGGCCTGTCGCAGATCCCGAACCCGGACGACCCGACGCGCACCGCCACGGCGAACACCATCGCCGACCCGGTCGCGGTCACGGCCAACGGCGTCGCTTCGGCGGGCACGTACGGCGCGGGGCTGGCCCCGTTCTTCATCTCGCTGGCCACGTGGATCGGCGCGTTCGTGCTGTTCCTGCTCATCCGGCCGCTGTCCACCCGGGCGCTCACCGCGGGCGCCGCGCCGCTGCGGGTCGCGCTCGGCGGCTGGCTGTCCTCGGCCGTGCTCGGCATCGCGCAGGTGATCGTGCTGTTCGCCGCGGTGACGTGGCTGGTCGGCATCCACATCGCGCATCCGCTGGGCGCCATCGGGTTCGCGATCCTCGTCTCGCTGGCGTTCACGTCGGTGGTGCACGCGCTCAACGCGTTCTTCGGCGCCGTCGGCAAGTTCCTCGGTCTGGTGCTGCTGGTGCTGCAGCTGGTGAGCGCGGGCGGCACGTTCCCGTGGCAGACGATTCCCGACGCCCTCTACCCGCTGCACGTCGTGCTGCCGATGGGCTACGCCATCGACGGTTTCCGGCACCTGCTCTACAGCGGCGCGTCGCTGCAGATCCTCGGCGACGTCGGGGTGCTGCTGGCCTACCTCGTCGGCGGGATCGTGCTGTCGACCCTGGCGGCGCGCAAGCACCGGGTCTGGACGGTGTCCGCCCTCAAACCCGAGCTCAGCCTGTGAGGGAGACGACCAAGCGGAAGCTCTTCGAGGCGACCCTGCGGCTTTCGGCCAGCAGGGGCCTCGTGGGGCTGACGGTGGACGAGATCGCGACCGAAGCCGGCGTCGCCAAGGGCACGGTGTACTACAACTTCGGGTCCAAGGACGGGCTGGTCGACAGCCTGCTCCGGTTCGGCGTCGACCTGCTGGCGGGGCGCCTGCGCGCCGCCGTGACGGACGGCGAGCCGCTCGACGTGATCGAGGCGCAGGTCGACACGACGCTGCAGTTCATCGCCGAGTACCCCGGGTTCTCGCAGATCGTGGTGAGCGAGTTGTGGCGCACGCCGGGCCAGTGGCACGACACGCTGGCGCTGTTGCGCGAGGAGATCATCTCGATCGTGAAGGGGCAGCTGCACCGGCTCGACGAGGCCGGCCGGCTGCCCGCGGGCGTCGCCATCGAGACCGCGGCGGCGGGCCTGTTCGGCACGATGCTCGTCGTCGCGCTCGACTGGCAGGTCTTCCAGCCCACCCGCACCCGGGCCGACGTGCGCGACTCGGTGATGGTGCTGATCCGGGGCCTCGGCCGTGGCTGAGACCCCGGACGGTTCTTCCGCGCGCCGGGTCAGCCGCAGTTGGCGCAGCAGCCGCAGCCCTTGCCGGTGCACGCGGCGCAGCAGCCGTGGCGCATGACGAACTTGAAGAGCCGCTTGATCATCTCTCGGTCCTCCGCTATCGATCGACACCAACGCATGTCACGCTAAGTGAGGCGACCGTGACGCGGGTACCGCTGACCGGGCGGGTGACACGGGTGAATCACCCCACCGTGGTGCCCCACTAGGCTGGCGCCGTGAAACTCCACGTCGGCTGCGCGATGTGGACGCACGCGCCCTGGCAGGGCCGGCTCCTGCCGCACCCCCTGGCACCTCGGGAGCGCCTGCGCGCGTACGCGACGTGGTGCAACGCGGTCGAAGGCAACACGACGTTCTACGCCACGCCGTCGCGCGCCACGGTCGAGACCTGGGCCGAGCAGACGGCGGCCGATTTCCGGTTCGTGCTCAAGCTGCCGAAGGCCATCACGCACGAGCGCGGTCTCGGCGACGTCGACGCGGTGCTGGCCCCGTTCCTCGCGGCGATCGAGCCGCTGGGCCAACGCGCCCACACGCTGTGGATCCAGCTCCCGCCGTCGTTCTCACCGGAGGCCCTCGGCGCCCTCGCCGGGTTCCTGCGGCGCTTGCCCCGCGAGTACCGCTACGCCGTCGAGGTCCGCGACCGCGCGTTCTTCGAAGACGCACGCGCCGCCCAGGCTCTGGAACGCGTCCTCGCCGGCGCCGCAGCCGAGTGGATCACCTTCGACACCACGGTGTTGTTCTCCCGGCCGCCGACGTCCGAAGCCGAACAAGAGGCGTGGCTGAAGAAGCCCCGCATGCCGCGGCGCATCCGCGCGCTCACCGCGAACCCCGTGGTCCGCTACCTCGGCCGCGACGACCCCGAGGAAACCGCCGCGGGCTGGCACCCCTGGGCCGACGCCGTGGCGCACTGGCTGCGCGAAGGGCGCTCCCCCACGGTCTTCCTCCACACCCCGGACAACGCCGACGCGCTGCTGCTGGCCCGCCGCTTCCACGACGACGTGCGGGCGCGCGTGCCCGAGCTGGCGCCCCTGGCCGAACCGATGCCGGTGGGACCGCCGACGTTGTTCTGAGCCGCACTGTCCACACCGGACGTTCGGTCTGCACCGTGGCGGCGCCATTTGGTGCTCGGTCTCGCGCGGTCGCTCCACACGCACCTTCACGATCACCGCGCACTCACTCGTCCGGCGCCGCCCGCAACGCTTCCTCGGCGGTGAGTGGTCCGGACCTTCCGCGGCGTTCCGCGACGGAGCGGAGCTCGCGGGCCAGCCGTTCCGCGGCGGGACCGAAGAAGGCGCTGTCGAACTCGGTCGCGATGGCCGCGGCGTCGGCCGCCAGGTCGCGGCCCGCGGGGGTGAGGGAGACGCGGACGGCGCGGGCGTCGCGTTCGTGGGCGGTGCGGGTGAGCAGGCCGCGGACTTCCAGCGCCCGCAGGACTTTCGACGTCATCATGCGATCGGCGCCGGCGTGCTCGGCCACTTCCTGCTGGGTGGCGGGGCCGGCGGTGCGCTCGAGGCGGGCGGCCGTGGACAGCAGGAGGAACTGCGTGGGCGTCAGGCCCAGCGGGCGCAGCCGGACGTCGAGCGCGGCGCGCCAGGCCAGGGCCGCCTGGTGGAGCCAGAAACCGGCGCCGGAGGCCGCGCCGTTGTCCGCGATGTCGGAGATCTCGTACATCGTGTCTCCCGTTCGCGGGCCGCGGCCGCCGCAGGTGCGGCCGCGGCGCGCGGGTCGTCAGCGGGCGGCCAGCGGCAGGTCGAACCGGCCGAACACCCAGGTGCCCGGGGCGTCGGCGTTGTCGCCGGCCCAGAACTCGAGCCAGTGCTCGGTGAACTCGTCGGCCGTGAGGTAGCCGTCGCCGTTGAGGTCCAGCACCGGGAACACGGTGTCGGTGTCGGTGGCCGTGCCGCTCCAGGTCTCGATGAGCCGCCGGTACTCCTCGCGCGAGATGCGCTCGTCGCCGTTCTCGTCGATGGCCTCGAACATCGCGGCCGCGGTGCCGCGCACCGAGTCGGGCATGTCCCCCAGCTGGTCCACCACGAGCAGGACCTCGTCGAGTGTCACCTTCTCGTCGCGGTCGATGTCGGACGCGGCGAGCAGCGTGGTCCACCAGCCCATCATGATCTCGCTCAGACGGGCGGCCTGCGGCGAGTCGGGGGCGAGGCCGCGCGCCTTCGTCCAGCGGTCGGTGAGCGCCTGGAAGTCGGCCTCGGTCAGGTATCCGTCGCCGTCGACGTCCATCGCCCCGAACACCGTGGAGATCTTGCGTCTCTGCAGTTCACTCGCCATCGTTCGCCGTCCTTTCTCCGATCCCCCTTGGCCGGGGACCCCGTGGGCGAAGCTCAGCGTTGTCGCGACTCAAGATCACCTGCACCGGCACCCGGGTTCTCCCCCGGCCCGACCCGGTGATTTCGTTAGTGACGCGAAGTAACCAAAAAGGCTCCTCCCCCGCGGGGAAGGAGCCGCTCTGGTCCGTTCGGAGTCCTAGTGCGCCGCTTCGTTCCACGAACGGCCGTAGCCGACGGAAACCTCCAGCGGCACAGCCAGGTCGTAGGCCGACCCCATGCCCTCGCGCACGAGCTTCTCGACCTCGGCGCGCTCGCCTTCGGCGACCTCCAGCACGAGCTCGTCGTGCACCTGCAGCAGCACGCGGCTGCGCAGCTTCGCCTGCACCAGCTCGCGGTGCACGTTGAGCATCGCGACCTTGATGATGTCGGCCGCGCTGCCCTGGATCGGCGCGTTGAGCGCCATCCGCTCCGCCATCTCGCGGCGCTGGCGGTTGTCGCTGTTGAGGTCGGGCAGGTAGCGGCGGCGGCCGAAGATCGTCTCCGTGTAACCGGTCTTCCCGGCTTCGCCGACCACGGACTGCAGGTAGTCGCGCACGCCGCCGAAGCGGTTGAAGTACGCCTCCATCTGCGACTTCGCGTCCTCGGTCGAAATGCGCAGCTGCTGCGAAAGCCCGTAGGCCGACAGCCCGTAGGCCAGGCCGTAGGACATCGCCTTGACGCGGTAGCGCTGCTCCGCCGTGATCTCGTCGGCCGGCACGGAGAACGCGCGCGACGCGACGAACGTGTGCAGGTCCTCGCCGCTGTTGAAGGCCTCGATCAGACCGTCGTCCTTCGACAGGTGCGCCATGATCCGCATCTCGATCTGGCTGTAGTCCGCGGTCATCAGCTCGACGTAGCCCTCGCCGACCACGAACGCGTCGCGGATGCGCCGGCCTTCTTCCGTGCGCACCGGGATGTTCTGCAGGTTCGGGTCGACCGACGACAGCCGTCCGGTCGCGGCGATGGTCTGCTGCAGCGTGGTGTGGATGCGCCCGTCGTCGGCGACCGACTTGATCAGGCCTTCGACGGTGGTGCGCAGCCGCGTGGCGTCGCGGTGCTCCAGCATGTGCTGGAGGAACGGGTGCTCGGTCTTCTCGAACAGGCTCTGCAGCGCCTCGGCGTCGGTGGTGTAGCCGGTCTTGGTGCGCTTGGTCTTCGGCATGCCGAGCTCTTCGAACAGCACGACCTGCAGCTGCTTCGGCGAACCCAGGTTGATCTGCTTGCCGATCACCTTGTACGCCTCTTCGGCGGCCTGCGTGACCCGGCTGAGGTAGTGGGCCTCCAGCTCGGTGAGCTGCTCCACGTCCACGGCGATGCCCGCGGCCTCCAGCTCGGTGATGACCTCGAGCAGCGGCAGCTCCAGCTCGGCGAGCAGCTTGGCCCCACCGAGGTCCTCCAGCTCCTTGCCGAGCGCGCCGGCGAGCTCGAAGATCGCGCGGGCCTTCACCAGCTCGTCGGAGATCTCCTTCTGCTCCAAGCCTTCCGCGCCGCCGTCGAGCAGCGACAGCTGGCCGTCGCCTTCGGCCGCCTCGGAGCGCAGCTCGCGGTGCAGGTAGCGCAGCGCGAGGTCGTCGAGCTCGAAGGTGCGCTGGCCGGGCCGCACGAGGTAGGCCGCGAGCGCGGTGTCGAGCACCAGCCCCGCGAGCGTCCAGCCGCGGGCGCGCACCGCGTGCAGCGCCACCTTGAGGTCGTGGCCGATCTTGCGGATCTTCTCGTCGGCCAGCCACGCGGCGAGCGCCTTGTCGTCGGCTTCGTCCATCGCCGTGACGTCGACGTACGCGCCTTCGCCGTCAGCGCACGCGAAGGCCAGCGCGCGCAGGTCGGAGCGGATCGACGTGCCCGTGGCGCGGAACGCGAGCGCCACCGGCTCGCCCTCGCCGGCGTGCGCGGCGAGCCAGGCGCCGAGCGCGCCGGGCGCGAGCGCTTCACCGGAGACGTCGAAGCCTTCCTCGGCCTCGGGCTCGGCGCTGCTGAGCGTGGCGAAGAGCCGGTCGCGCAGCACGCGGAACTCCAGCTCGTCGAACAGGCGGTGCACCGCGTCGCGGTCCCACGGCCGCAGCTCCAGCTGGTCGGGGACCAAATCCAGCGGCACGTCGCGCACCAGCTCGGTGAGCTGGCGGTTGAGAGTGACCGACGTCAGGTTCTCGCGCAGCGCGTCGCCGACCTTGCCCTTCACCTCGTCGACGCGGTCGATGAGGTCGGCCAGCGTGCCGAACTGGCGGATCCACTTCGCCGCCGTCTTCTCCCCCACGCCGGGGATGCCCGGCAGGTTGTCCGACGGGTCGCCCCGCAGTGCCGCGAAGTCGGGGTACTGGGCCGGCGTGAGGCCGTACTTCTCTTCCACCGCGTCGGGCGTGAAGCGGACCAGGTCCGACACGCCGCGCTTCGGGTAGAGCACGGTGACGTGCTCGTTGACCAGCTGCAGCGCGTCGCGGTCACCGGTACAGATCAGCACGTCGAAGTCCGACGCGCCGGCCTGCGTGGTGAGGGTGGCGATGATGTCGTCGGCCTCGAAGTTCTCCTTCACCAGCGACGGGATGCCCAGCACGTCGAGCACCTCCTTGACCAGGTCGACCTGGCCGCGGAACTCGTCGGGCGTGGTGCTGCGGTTGGCCTTGTAGTCGGCGAACGTCTCCGACCGGAACGTCTTGCGCGAGAGGTCGAAAGCCACCGCGAGGTGCGTGGGCTCCTCGTCGCGCAGCAGGTTGATGAGCATCGAGGTGAACCCGAACACCGCGTTGGTGACCTGGCCGGTCTTCGTCTTGAAGTTCTCCGCGGGCAGCGCGAAGAAGGCGCGGTAGGCCATCGAATGACCGTCGATGAGCAGCAGGCGGGGCCGCTCGGCCGTGCTTTTCAGCCGCTCCGCCGTGGTCGTGGCTGCTGTGGCGTTCACTACGGTTCGGTTCTCACTCGGGCTCACGGGAGCGAGTCTAAGGTGAGGGTCCGACACTCTTACGTGTCGCATAGGTTGAGGAGCATTGCGTGACCGAGCAGGCCGGCGACTTGGCGCTGGAAACCCGCGCGGGGATCGACCCCGCCGCCGCCGACCAGCAGCTGAACGACAAGATCGGGCTGAAGATCCTCGAGGCCACGCCCGAGCGCGTCGTCGGCACGATCCCCGTCGAGGGCAACCTCCAGCCCTACGGCCTCCTGCACGGCGGAGCCAACGCCACCGTCGCCGAGGCGCTCGGCTCGTACGTCGCCGCGCTCAACGCGGGCGCCGACCGCGCCGCGATGGGCCTCGAGCTGTCCTGCACCCACCACCGCGCCGTCCGGTCGGGCGTCGTCACCGGCGTCGCCACCCCGTTGCACGTCGGGCGCGGCACCATCACCGCGGAGATCGTGCTCACCGACGACCAGGGCCGGCGCACCTGCACGGCCCGCCTTACGTGCGTCGTCCGGGACAAGCCGCCGGGCGCGAAATAGGAAACCGGCCCCGAGCGCCGAAGCGCGCGGGGCCGGTCCGTGGAGCGGGTCGCCTCCCTCAGCCGACGCCGAGGTAGGCCTCCTTGATGCTGGTGTCGGCCAGCAGTTCCTTGCCGGTACCGGACTTCGTGATGCGCCCGGTCTCCAGCACGTACGCGCGGTGCGCCCGCGAAAGGGCCTGCTGCGCGTTCTGCTCCACCAGCAGCACCGTGGTGCCCTGGCGGTTGATCTCCGTGATGATCCGGAAGATCTGCTGGATGAACTGCGGCGCGAGCCCCATCGACGGCTCGTCGAGCAGCAGCAGCCGCGGCTTCGCCATCAGGGCGCGCCCGATGGCGAGCATCTGCTGCTCGCCGCCGGACATCGTGCCGCCCATCTGGGTCTTGCGTTCCGCGAGCCGCGGGAACAGCTCGAAGACGCGGTCGAAGTCCGGCTGCAGGTTCTTGCGGTCCTTGCGCGCGTACGCACCCATGTCGAGGTTCTCGAGCACCGTCATGCCGGGGAAGATCCCCCGGCCCTCGGGCGACTGCGAGATCCCGCGGACCACACGCAGGTCACCGCGCAGCCGCGAGATGTCCTCGCCGTCGAAGCGGATCGCGCCGCCCGAGATCGGCCGGATGCCGGAGATGGCCCGCATGGTGGTGGACTTGCCCGCGCCGTTGGCCCCGATCAGCGTGACGATCTCGCCCTCGTCGACCGTGATGGACAGGTCCGACACGGCTTGGATCCGGCCGTAGTGGACGGAGACCTCGGACAGCTCAAGCAACGTCATCGTCGGGCACCCCCAGGTAGGCGGCGATCACGGCGGGGTTCTGCCGGATGGCGGCAGGCACCCCTTCCGCGATCTTCTTGCCGAACTCCAGCACCACGATCCGGTCGGTCACGCCCATGACCAGCTTCATGTCGTGTTCGATCAGCAAGACGGTGTAGCCGTCGTCGCGGATCGTCCGGATCAGCCCCATGAGCTCTTCCTTCTCCGCCGGGTTGAACCCGGCGGCCGGCTCGTCGAGGCACAGCAGCTTCGGCTCGGTCGCGAGCGCCCGCGCGATCTCCAGGCGCCGCTGGTAACCGTAGGGCAGGTTCTTCGCGCGGTCGGCCGCCCGGTCGGCGATGCCGACGAACTCCAGCAGCGCCATGCCCTTCTCGATCGCCTGCTTCTCCTCGCGGTGGTGGCGAGGCGTGCGCAGCAGGGCGCCGACGAGGCTGGTCTTGTGGCGGGCGTCGGTGCCGACCACCACGTTCTCCAGCGCCGTCATCTCGGAGAAGAGCCGGATGTTCTGGAACGTGCGCGCGATGCCGAGCTGCGTGATGGCGTGGCGGGAGGCCTTGCCCAGTGGCTTGTCCTCCAGCAGCACCTGACCCGACGTGGGCCGGTAGACGCCGGTCATCGCGTTGAAGCACGTGGTCTTGCCGGCGCCGTTGGGCCCGATCAGGCCCAGGATCTCGCCGCGGCGGATGTCGAACGACACGCCGTCGAGCGCCACGAGACCGCCGAAGCGCACGGTGACGTCGTCGACCTTCAGCAGCGTCTGCCCGACCGCGACGTCGATCTCACGGTCCGCTGCGACGACCTCGGCGACCTCCGCCTCGTGCTCGGCGAGCTGTTCCTCGTTCATCCGGGCGACCTCTGCCACGAGGCCGCCCTCGGCCGGGACCTCCGGGCCCGTGCCGCTGCCAGGGGCCGTCATGCCTTCTCTCCCGGGGTCTCGGAGGCCAGCGAACCGTCGCTCGAGATCTGCTCGCCGCGGCCGAGCAGCCGCTGGTACGCCTGCCTGCCGTACGTGAGCAGCCGCTGCCGCGCGCCCAGCAGGCCCTGAGGACGAAAGATCATCAGGATGATCAGCGCCAGCCCGAAGATCAGGTACTTGTAGTTCGCGATCGCCTGGAACCGCAGCGGGATGTACGCCACCACGATCGCGCCCAGCAGCACCCCGACCTTGTTGCCCGCGCCGCCGAGGATCACCGCGGCGAGGAACAGCATCGACGTGACCACGTCGAACTTCTGGTTGTTCACGAAGCCCAGCTGGCCCGCGTACAGCGCCCCGGACAGGCCGCCGATCGCGGCGCCGGAGACGAACGCCCAGATCTTGAACTTGTACGTCGGCAGGCCCATGATCTCGGCCGCGTCCTCGTCGTCGCGGATCGCGACCCAGGCCCGGCCGACCCGGCTGCGCTCCAGGTTTCCGACGAGGAACAGCACCAGGATGATGAGCGTGACGCACAGCCAGTACCACGGCGTGCCGTCGGAGTTGTTGAACAGGGCGGTGCCGTCGGCGTTGGTGCCCGGCGGGTGCCCCACCGACTGGAACCCGCTGTTGCCGCGCAACGGGTCGACGTTGTCCGCCAGCAGGCGCACGATCTCGCCGAACCCGAGCGTGACGATCGCGAGGTAGTCCCCGCGTAATCGGAGCGTGGGTGTCCCGAGGATCACGCCGAAGATCATCGTGACCACCATGGCGATCGGGAGCACGACGAGGAACGGCAGGTGGTGCAGGGACGAGTCGGGGCTCGTGAACAGCGCCATCACATACGCGCCGACCGCGAAGAAGCCGACGTAGCCGAGGTCCAGCAGGCCGGCCTGGCCGACCACGATGTTGAGCCCGATGGCGACCAGCGCGTAGCGGGACACCTCGAACATCGCGATCGGGAAGTTGTAGCCCGGCTGCGTGCTGATGATCGGCGGGTTCAGCACGGGCAGCAGGTAGATCAGCACCACCAGCGGCACGAGCACGAGCCACTGCTGCACGCGCGGCAGGTTGTTCCACCAGTCCGAGATCGGCCGCTTGCGCTTCGCGGGGACGGCCGCGGCCGGCGGCGTCGAGGTCACCGTCATACCCGTGCCTTTCCGAGCGATTCGCCGAGGATGCCGGTCGGGCGCACCATCAGCACGAGCACGAGGAGCACGAACGCGACGACGTCGCGCCAGCCACCGCCGAACAGCGTCTGGCCGTAGTTCTCGACGACACCCAGCAGCAGGCCGCCGAGCAGCGCGCCGCGCAGGTTGCCGATGCCGCCCAGCACCGCGGCGGTGAACGCCTTGATGCCGAGGATGAACCCGCCCTGGTACGAAGCGCCCTGCGGCACCTTCATCATGTAGAACAGGGCCGCCGCGCCGGCGAGCAGGCCGCCGATGAGGAACGTGAGCGTGATGACGCGCTCCTTGTTCACGCCCATGAGCGTGGCGGTGTCCGGGTCCTGCGCCACCGCGCGGATGCCGCGACCGAACTTGGTGCGGTTCACGAACACGTTGGCGGCGATCATCAGCACGACCGACGCGACGATCGTGATGATCGTGACGTTGGTGACGTCGGCGCCGAAGATCTGGAACACCGGCTCGTTGCGCATCAGGCGGATGCCCTGCTCGGCGTTGCCGCCGCGCCAGATGAAGAGGATCTGCTGCAGCACGAACGACGCGCCGATCGCGGTGATCAGGAAGACCAGCTTCGGCGCTCCGCGTTTCCTCAGTGGACGGTAGGCCACGCGTTCGAGCAGCACGGCCGTGCCGCCCGAGACGGCCATCGCCGCCAGCAGGGCGAGCAGCAGGAAGCCGATCAGCTCGAACACCCCGAGGGTGGGCGTGTCGCCCGGCCGGAAACCGAGGCCGAAGAAGGTGAACCACACCGCGTAGGCGCCGTAGATGAACACCTCGGAGTGGGCGAAGTTGATGAGTTTCAGGACGCCGTAGACGAGGGTGTAGCCCAGCGCCACGAGCGCGTAGATGCTGCCGTAGGCAAGACCGTCGATCGTGTTGGCCCAGAACTGGTCAACGAAGCCTTTCACGTCGAAGGTGATCCAGCTGTCGCCCTGCGCGAGGACGAGCGAGCTCAGGTCATGGGTCATCGACACACTAGTTCTCCATGTGGGTCCGGGGTGCGGGTCCGGCGGGATCTAGCCGCCGGACACGCACCCCGGTAACTGGAACGGAAGCTGGAGCTACTTGATCTCGGTGTTGCGGACGATCTTCCCGTTGTCGACCTTGTAGGTCCACACCGTGGTCGACGACAGCTCACCCTTGTCGTTCCACTTGAAGTGCTTCGTGATGCCCTGGCCGTCGTAGGTCTTGACGTAGTCGAGCAGCGCCGGGCGCGTGGTCTTGCCCGAGTCGATGCCCTTCAGCAGGATCGTGGCGAGGTCGTAGGCCTCGGGCGAGTAGGTGCCCGGGTCCTTGCCGGTGGCGGCCTTGTACGCGTCGGTGAACTTGGTGAACTGGTCCGCCGGCACGCACGGGCAGGTGAAGTAGGCGTTCTTGGCGGCTTCGCCGGCGCCCTTCACGAACTCGTCGTCCTTCACGCCGTCCGGGCCCACGAACTTCGCGGTGACGCCGGCGTCGTTCAGCTGCTGCGCGAACGGAGCGGCTTCCTGGTAGTAACCGGAGTAGAACACCGCGTCGGGCGCGTTGGCCTTGATCTTGTTGACCACGGCCGAGAAGTCGGTCTGCTTCGTCTTGACCTTGTCCTCGCACGACAGGGCACCGCCGAGGGCCGCCTTGGTCGAGGTGGCCAGGCCGACGCCGTAGTCGGAGTCGTCCTGGATGACGCAGACCTTCTTGGCGCCGAGCTCACCGGTCATGAACTTCGCGGCGGCCGGGCCCTGCGTGTTGTCGTTGCCGAGACCGCGGAAGAAGGTCTTCCAGCCGTTCTCGCTCAGCGTCGGGTTCGTGGCCGACGGGGTGACCGTGACCAGGCCCGCGGTGTTGAAGATGTTGCCCGCGGCCTTGGACTCACCCGAGAACGGGAGACCCACGACGCCGATGATGCCCGGGGTGTTCACGATCTGGGTCACGATGCCGGGCGCCTTGTCGGGCGTGCCCTCCGTGTCGTACTGCTCCAGCTTGACCTGGCAGCCCGGGTTCGCCTTGTTGTGCTGGTCGACCGCGAGCTTGGCACCGTTCAGGATGTTGATGCCGAGGGCCGCGTTGGCGCCGTTGATGGTGCCGGCGTAGGCGATGGAGGTCGGCGAACACTGCGCCTTGCCGTCACCCGCCGGGTCGGCGGCGTCGGCGGCGGCCGACGGGGCCGCGGCCTGCGGCGCGCTGCTGTCGGATCCGCCGGATCCGCTGTCGGTACGCGCCGCGCACGCGCTCAGGGAGATGGCCCCCGCAGCCGCCAGCACGAAGATCTTCGTGAGTCGTGCTCTCTGCACTCTTCCTCCAAATGCCACCCAACCGTTCGAAGTGAACGGCTCGTCCCTATGTGGGAACTGACTGGCCGCTGAAAGTAGCCGCCCCGTGAGGTGTTGCACAGAGTTACCCGCTGTCTTGTATCCACATCGTGACGGTCGTCACCGGCAGTAATGGATGTTCTCCACCCGATTGTCGCAATCTGACAACCGGGTGATGACAATGAGTACTCGGATCACGCCTCGATCGGGGCACTTGACTTACGGCCAGATCGATGTAGGCAGTCTAGGGACTCCGCTCAGCAGGGGAAGAAGCAACGGGCCAAGATCAGACTCGAAGGTAGCAAACTTGCCCTCCCGGACCCCGCACAGCGACGGAAGACCACACCAAAACGGGCGCGACCCCCTGGTCACGCCCGTTTTGCCACCCGGATGGGTGAGGCCTAGCCGATGCTCTCCACCACGGCCTCGGCCACCGCCTTCATCGTCGTGCGGCGGTCCATCGCGGTGCGCTGTATCCACCGGAACGCGTCCGGCTCGGTGAGCCCCTGGCGGCTCATCAGCAGGCCCTTCGCTCGGTCGATGACCTTGCGGGTCTCGAGCCGGTCGGTGAGGCCCGCGACTTCGGCCTCCAGCGCCTGCAGCTCGGAGAAGCGGCTCACGGCCAGCTCGATGGCCGGCACGAGGTCACGCTTCGCGAACGGCTTCACCAGGTACGCCATCGTGCCCGCGTCGCGGGCCCGCTCGACGAGGTCGCGCTGGCTGAACGCAGTGAGGATGACGACCGGCGCGATCCGGTCGCTCGTGATCTTGGCGGCCGCCTCGATACCGTCGAGTTTCGGCATCTTGACGTCGAGGATGACGAGGTCGGGCTTGAGGTCGGTGGCCAGGTTGATGGCTTCTTCACCATCGCCGGCCTCGCCGACCACCTCGTAGCCCTCCTCACGCAGCATCTCGACCAGGTCGAGCCTGATGAGCGCCTCGTCCTCGGCGACGAGCACCCGACGCTGCGGCACGGTGGCGGCACCGTTGGCCTCGGTAGCCTGTTCGGTCACCGGGGTCCTCCTGAAGGCTCGGCGGGACGGTTGACTCGCGGTGACCCGCGAAAGGTCAGCCTACCGGGAACGATCCAGTTCCCAAGATGGCGTTCACCACGAAGTGGCGACCGCGACACCCCCGCCCCGCCACACGCGCGTCACCGGTGATCGCGTAAAGTTCCCCGCGCTCGCCCCCGTAGCCCAACTGGCAGAGGCAACGGATTCAAAACCCGTCCAGTGTGAGTTCGAATCTCACCGGGGGCACGAGCAGTGACCAGCACAAATCGGCCACTGACCAGGCGAAACCCGGTCAGTGGCCGATCTTGTGTCGACCGGCGGCGCGTGACGGCGACCGGCGGAGACCGGCTACGCGCGGTCTATTCGCGGTCCACACGACCGCGTCGGCTGAGCATCCACACCAAGATGTTCGTGCCGGTGGCCGGCCGCCGGCACTCGCCGTGCAGCGGATGCCGACCGCGGTGAACGAGACTCCGTTGCGAAGATCATGACTCCGCGCCGCACTCGTCGTCCTGGCTACCGCCGTTCGACGGGTTCCTGCGTCCTCGGACCTTGGCAACGCCCCAGACACCTACCTGAATGGCCAGCCCGAGAAGCGGCGAAACCCATCCCGGGACACCAGATGCCGCGCAACCGACCTGAGCCAGCGTCTGCACAAAGTAAAGCCGCGGCGGGTCGGATGTCGTTGTGGTCGTTCAGGCCCAGGCTTCGGGCAATCTTCTCCACCGCGACCTCATAAGGCCACGTGTCACGCGCGGCCGGAACGGGACTGCGGGCATGCTCACGGCCCGGGCGGGCCGCACGTCGACGAGCCAGTAGCTGCGGTCGGCGAGAGCGAAGAAGCCCGGGCTGTGCTCACGGACGCCGTCGGCGGTGCCGAATCGAAGCCGCATGGGCTGCGACACAACGTCCAGCCGGATGGTCTGGCCGCGTCAGGTGGCCGGGTATTTCCTCGAGGGTTCCGACGCCGCTAGAAAGAGTGTGTTCGACCGGTCTCCGCTTGTCCGCTCGGATTCGGTGCCCGGCAGGGGCGAGGACCGGGCGGACCGGTGATCATCGGGTGTGGCTCAGTCGGATCCGGCGGACTTGCGTCCCGTGGCCACGCGGGCGGTGAGGCCCTCGAGGATCCGGCGAAGGCCCCAGAGGTACTGCTCGGTGGAGATGTAGCCGGCCATTGTTGCCGCCGCCGCGGCGCTGAGCGGGAACTGGTCGGGCGGTCTCGCAGAGAAGGCGAGCTGGCGGGTGGCGATCCGTTCCGACTCCGCCGGCATCGGGACCTTGTGCCGCACATCGGCGACTTCCAGGGCGAGGGAGCCGAAGATGTAGACGAACAGCAGGTAGGACGCCCGCGCGGCGTCGGTGGCGTCGAGTCCGGCGTCGGCCAGCAGTTGCAGGAGTCGTTCGGTGAGGGCCTGCGCGACAGGCCCGTCCATCCGGCTGCCGACCATCAGGCTGACCGCGCCCGGATGTGCGGACAGTTTCGCTCGCAGTTCCAGGGCCAGCGCCTCCACGCGTTCGCGCCAGGGCTGCGCACGGTCGGCGAAGACGTCGTGGTCCACCTCGCTGAGCAGCCGCTCGACGAGTGCATCGATCACGGCGGCCTTGTCCGGGAAGTAGGTGTAGATCGCGTTCGGGACCACGCCCACCCGCGCGGCAATCGCCCGCACGGACGCCGCGTCCGGGCCGTGGTCGAGCAGGCTCAGCGCCGCGTCGAGGATCTCGTCCTCGGTGAGGGCGCGTCGCGGACCGCGAGGGCGTCGCCCACCTGATTCGGACACGGGTGCCTCCCTCCCCTTGACTTCGGTACCAGCAGGGTAGACGGTTCTTTGTACGGCGTACAAATCATGTACACCGTTCAGAGATCAACAAGGAAGGTCACGATGCGCACCACGCACGTCGACAGACTGAGGGGTCCCCCTCGCGAGACCGGAGGGTCAACGATGACGGCGGTCGTGCAGGACCGCTACAGCGCCGCTCCCGAGGGCCTCTTCCACGTCGCGCAGATCGACATACCCACCATGGGAGACGACGACATCCTGGTGAGGGTGCGCGCGGCCAGTGTGGATCGGGGCACCTGGCACATCATGTCCGGCCTGCCGTATCCGATCCGGCTCGCCGGCTTCGGACTGCGCCGCCCGAAGTACTCCAACCCCGGCCGGAACCTGGCGGGAACGGTCGAGGCGGTCGGCCGCAGCGTCACGGGCTTCACCCCCGGCGACGAGGTGTTCGGGATGTCGACCAGCACCTTCGCGCAGAATGCGACCGCCCGACCCGGCAAGCTCGCCCCGAAGCCGGCGAACCTCTCGTTCGAACAGGCTGCCGCTGTCCCGGTCTCAGGGGTCACGGCCCTGCAGGCGGTCCGCGACCATGGACGCGTCCGGGCCGGTGAGAAGGTGCTGATCATCGGCGCCTCGGGCGGTGTCGGGACGTTCGCCGTGCAGATCGCGAAGGCGTTCGGCGCGGACGTCACCGGCGTCTGCAGCGCCGGCAAGGTGGAGATGGTCCGCGCCCTGGGCGCCGACCACGTCATCGACTACACCCGTGCCGCCCTCGCCGACGGCGGACACCACTACGACGTCGTCCTCGACATCGGCGGCAACGCCCGGCTGTCCGATCTACGGCGGGTTCTGACACCACGGGGACGACTGGTCATCGTCGGCGGAGAGAGCGGCGGCCGGCTGCTCGGCGGCAGCGACCGACAGATCCGGGCGAAGCTGCTTTCGCCGTTCGTCCACCAGCAGCTGGGCACCTTCGTCGCGAAGGAGAACGCCGGCGACCTGATCGCGCTCGGCGCGCTCATCGAGGGCGGAAAGCTCACCCCCGCGATCGAGCGCACCTACCCACTGACCGAGGTCGCCGCGGCCATCCGCCACCTGCTCGACGGGAAGACCCGAGGCAAGCTCGTCGTCTCCGTCCTCCCCCAGGCACCCGCCACCGGGAGCACACCATGACCGATCCCCGCACGTCCTACCCCGTCCGTGTCGACGCGGCGCTCGAGCCGTCGGGCTCCCGCGGCCTGTGGCTGGTCAAATGGCTGCTGCTGATCCCGCACTTCGTCGTGCTGTTCTTCCTGTGGATCGCCTTCAGCGTAGTCAGCGTGATCGCGTTCTTCGCCATTCTGATCACCGCGCGCTATCCGCGACCGTTGTTCGACTTCAACGTCGGCGTGCTGCGATGGAGCTGGCGGGTGAACTACTACGGCTACAGCGCCCTGGGCACCGACCGCTATCCGCCCTTCAGTCTCGCCGACGCGGCCGACTACCCGGCGCACCTCGACGTGCCCTACCCCGAGCGGCTGTCCCGCGGCCTGGTGCTGGTCAAGTGGTGGCTCCTGGCCCTGCCGCACTACATCGTGCTGTCGATCCTCGTCGGCGGCGGTCTGTGGGCCGGCTCCGGTGCGACCACCGACCCTGGCTGGAACGCCGTCGCGGGCGGTGCCGGCCTCATCACGCTGCTCCTGCTGATCGCCGCGATCGTGCTGCTGTTCACCGGCCGGTACCCGAAGTCCCTCTACGACTTCGTGCTCGGCATCAACCGCTGGGCGCTGCGCGTGGCCGCCTACACCGCACTGATGACCGACCGCTATCCGCCGTTCCGACTCGACCAGGGCGGCGCCGACCCGGTACCCGCCCACCCCGCCCCGCCATCGCCTTCCGGACCGCCGTCCGCAGGACAGCCGGCCGAGGAAACCCTTGGCCAGGCCGGATAGCGGCAAGCGCCCACGCTGGTCTCGATCATTGATCCGCGCCACCTGATCGTCGCTTTCGAACGGAGGACCGGACTGTCCGATGTGGACAGTCCGGTCCTCGTGCCGAACGTCGCGCTGGCGCCCGACGCTTCGTCGAGGAGATCCACCCCAGCCGGCCTCTGGGAATCGTCGCAGGCTCTCCAGCACCCCGTCGGTGAACACCGGCAACCTCCCGCCAATGCCCAGAGATTTCCAAGTCAAGAGCCTGCTCAGCCAGATCCGCCCGATTTTCCCGAGTACTGCGGCGGCCCCTCGTCGACGCCACGCTGAAGAGCGGGTTCTCGCCGAGGGGCCGCCGTGGCGGACACGGGTCAGGCGGGCCGCCGGACCGCCGTCCCCTGGTTGTTGTCGATCAGGTAGCGCCAGACTCCGTCCGCGCCGCGGCGCAGGACATCGCTTGCCGAGCCATGGAAGTGCATTTTCTCGCCGTCGGGGCCGGTGCCGTCGATCGACCAGTCCAGGATGATCTCGGCGGTGTCGCCGGCGACGAACACGTGGCGTGTCTTGGCCGTGAGCGACAGGCCGAGCGTGAGGAAAGGCTCGAGATCGTCAACGATCCCGGCGTGGCCGGTGACGGTCCGACCGTCGGGCTTGACGAGCACGACCTCCTGCTCGTACAAGGGCATCAGCTCGCTGATCTTGCCGGAATTGAATCGCTCGACCAGCGCCGTGACAATGTCTTCGGGCTTGGTGGGCAGTGAGCAGGACTCGGACATCAGGATTTTCCTGTTCGCGTTGGCGAACTGTGGTGTCACAACGACAATCTATAATCGGACCATTTAATGGTCGTTTCCGATGCCGTGATTTTTCAGACGAAGGTGAACAATTGGTCGGCTTCGAAGCGCGAAATCGGGCCGTTGTTCACTTTCGCCCGGTCGGGGTAGCCGAGAGCCAGTAGCACGGTCGTGGTGTGACCGGTTTCGCGGATCATGAACGCCTTGTCGACACTGGTCGGGTCGAACCCTTCGAGCGGCATGGCCTCGACGCCGAGCTCAGCGGCCGCCATCATGGTCATGCCCAGCGCCATGTACGCCTGCTTGTCCATCCAGTGGTTCAGGTCCTTGTAGCGGTAGATGTGCAGGTCGAGGAAGTCGCGGCTCTTCGACTCCCGCAGCCCCTGCTTTACCGGGTCCGGGAACCGGCCGTCGGCTCTCTCCTTCGAGAACACCGCCTCGACATGACTCTCGGGCAGATCTGCCCGGGTGGTGAGGATGATGACGTGCGACGCGTTCAGGATTTTCTCGTTGTTGTGCTCGAATTGTTCACCCAGGTTGCCGGCCAGCCGCTCTTTGCCTTCGGGTGTGGCGACGACGTAGAAATGGTTGGGCTGGATGTTCGTCGACGTGGGCGTCGAGCGAAGGAACCTCAGCAACTGCTGAAGGGTTTCCTCCGGAACGGTCTTGCTGGGGTCGAAATACCTGGTGAGATGCTTGCTCATGAGCTTGTCGAGGTTCAAGTAAATCCGCCTTGTTCTTGCAACCAGCGGGTGAGGGGTCAGCGACGGTCGGGCACGTCCGTCAATTGGTGCGCTCGCGCGGCGCGCGATCAGGCACCACCGCACGGCCCGGGAACCGGCCATCAACCAACCCCTTGTACTCAGGGTGATCGGCAATGTAATCCGCCACAAAGGTGCAGTAATTGGTGAGCTTCAGGTCCCGCGCCAGCAGATCGTCCAAAGCATATTTCACCAGCCGCGTCGCGATCCCACGACCGCGATACTCGGGCTCGACAATCGTATGGCTGAGCGTCACCCGCTGATCACCACGCGGCGTGTGGTAGACGATCATGCCGACCACCTGCCCGTCCACGACAGCCTCATACGAACCATTTTCGGCGTTCCTCTGTACATCCATCTCAAAATCCACTTCATCTCTCCTGACGCCTTCTCGAGCAATGGCCGGTCGCGTACGAGCACCACACGGGACTGGGAGTCCGTGCCGGCCACGCCGACCGGCCGCCTTGTCCGCGCAGCGCGCTTGATGCGGGGGTGTTCACCGCGGTGACGTTTTTCTCCTGTCACAGGGCGCGCGCGGAGGGAGCGCTGCCGACGTCAACGAAGTGGCTGAACGGCACCGTCAGAAGCTCACCAGCAGCGCGTAGGAACGCGCCGGCGAGCACACGGAGTGTCCCCGACAGGATCGGAGCGCAGCTCGGCTTCGTCCCGAACATGTTCAAGACCATCACGGGGCATGGGAGATCAGCCTCCGGTAGGTGCGCACGGGTACCTCCGTCGGCGCGAACCCGCCGCCGTGCTCGGTGCGGGTCGTCATGCTCGGGTGAGAATGCTGCACAGCCATCGAGACCAGGGTTCGGAAAACACGAAGTGTGAACGTGCCGTGCACGTATCACCAAGACAGGAACTGTCAGTGGACCTCATCGATCTCGACCTCGTGACGGCGGTCGCGGAGACCGGCAGTATCACGCACGGCGCGGCCCGGGCCCGGCTGTCCGTACCCTCGGCCAGCGGGCGCATCAGCAACCTGGAGCGCACCCTGGGCGTGACGCTCTTCGACCGTGGCCGCCGCGGAGTCGCCCTCACCCCGGCGGGACAGGTGCTGGTCCGCCACGCCAGGTCCGTGTGCCACGCGGTCGGCCGGCTGCGCACAGAACTTGACGAGTATGCGCAGGGACACGGCGCCACCGTCCGCGTCCGGGCCAACGCCGCCGGCACCGCGAGCCTCATGCCGGCCGCCGCCGTCTCGTTTCTCGCCCGGTACCCGCACGCCCGCATCGACCTGGAGGAACGCCCGAGCCACCGCATTGTCGCAGCGGTGGCCGGAGGCCGCGCCGATATCGGAATCGTCGCCGACTCCCACGAACTCGTGCAGCTCGAAACCCCGGTGATCCGCCCGGATCCGCTGGTGGTCGTCACCCTCCCCGACGACCCGCTGGCCCGCCTGTCCCGGGTACCGTACGCCGACGTGCTGGGTCGCGCGTTCGTCGGCCTGAACGTCGCCAGCCCGTTGCAAGAGCACCTGGAGACGCACGCCCAGCCGCTCGGCACCCAGCCGAGGTATCGCGTCCGGCTGCCCACCATCGACGCCGCCTGTCACGCCGTGGCCGGGGGAATCGGCATCGCCATCCTGCCCTGGTACAGCGTGCGGCGCTGGCGCACCAGCGGCACCCTGGCCGCCGCCCCCCTGGCCGAACCATGGGCGGATCGGCGGCTGCTCGCCTGCTTCACCAGCGACCGCGATCTCTCGGACACGGCCCGCGCACTCCGCGACCACCTGCTGGCCCACGCCGACGACGAAGACGGCACGGACGAACCGACATCGGGCGGCGACTGAGGGTAGGAATGTTCGCCCAGAAGGTGAAACGCCCCTGTCAGCAAAGGATCCTTTGCTGACAGGGGCGTTCGACGCGGCCGGCGCGGCGACCAGGACATTCGTCTACTTGGTTGATCTCCGCAATCTCCAGAAAGCGAATCCACCCTCTTCAACGATGGCGATGCTGCTGACGTGGATCCGACAAAAAACAGAATCGGCCACTGTGGCCGAACCCTTACGAGCGGACTTGGATGATCGTCTTGCCCTTGGGCGGCACAGTGGGGTTGAACGCCGCGACGGCGTCATCGAGGGGCGCGACATTGCCGATGTTCGTCCGCACCCTCCCGTCGCGCACCCGCTGGGCGATCTCGCCGAGTTGGGCGCGATCGGGCTGTACAACGAAGTCGACCGCCAGACCGGAACGGGGCCGTGCCTCCGGCGGTCCGGCGACGGTCACCAGCGATCCGCCATCTCGGACCAGCGCCGCGGACCGCTTCCCGATATCGCCGCCGAAAACGTCAAACACCAGGTCGACTCCGCCGACGTCCTCCAGCGTGTCGTTCTCGAGGTCAACGAACTCCTGTGCGCCGAAGTCGAGTGCCGCCTGGCGGCCGGAGGCGCGCCCGGTACCGATGACGTAGGCACCCGCTTCCCGCGCGAGCTGCGTTGCCATCGATCCGACCACGCCGGCCGCACCGTGGATGAGAACGCTTTGCCCTGCTTGCAGGCGGCCGTGTTCGATCAGCCCTTGCCACGCGGTCAAACCCGACATCACCAGGCCCGCGCCGGTGGTGAAGTCGACATCGCCCGGCAACGGTGCGAGGTTGCGCGCCTCGACGACCACGTATTCCGCGAGGGTGCCGTCACGGGGTCCAGTCCGTGAGGCCGAACACGCGCTGACCGACGGACAGGCCGGCCGCGCCGTAGCTGAGAGAAGTGACCACTCCGGCAACTTCGTGCCCTGGGATCGACGGCGTGCGGTCACGCCCGAGCCGATCGATCCACGTGGACGGCCACGACAGCTCATCCCAGGTAAAGCCCGAAGCGTGAACCTGAACGACGACATCGCCGTAGTTCGCGCCCGCGAGGTCGGCGAGCTTCGCGGTATCCGGATCGGGTCGTTCAGCGAGCTTCATCCCGGCCCGTCCCGCGACCTCGTCCGTCACCGTGATCGCCTTCATCCGGCACCCTTCTCTCTTCGTTCGGCCGTCGTGCCACTTATTGTGGACGATATAGTCCATCATGGCCGTCTCCGGAAGAACCTGCCAACCCCAACCGCGAGGTGCCGCGGGCCGACCAGTTTTGCCGCCGCGTTACGCACATCTTGCGGGTGGGTGCAAGGGAGGACAAATGCTGTTATGCGGCTCGCCCATGTCCAAACCGGCATATCGCAGTAGCTCCGCCGGAGGACGTCTTCGCCATCGCGTCGGACAGCGGTCAGATCCACAATAGGCGGCGTTCACTTCACCCAAACGGGGGTGTTTCCGGCGTGAGTGCCGCCCGAGCAGCTACCGATCCGGCCGCGGGGTCCGCTCGCAGCTGTGACGGACTGAGACCGTACTTGGCGCGACACAACCGGCTGAAATGCGCCGGGTCCGCGAATCCCCAGCCGGAGGCCAAGGATGCGATCGTCCGGTGCGCCTGCGACGGGTCGCCCAGATCTCGACGCACACCTTCCAACCGCAGATGCCGTATGTAGTCAGCGACCGTGCAAGGCTCGTCAGCGAACAACCGATCGAGAGTTCGGGCCGACATGTGGTGAGCTGCGGCGACAGACGCGTGGGACAGATGCGGATCGGCCAGGTGAGCACGAACGAACGCGAGGATCTCCAGGCGAAGTGTCGATGCTGGTGCGGGGGCAGCAGGTTCAGCGTTTGCCAGCGTCGCACCCAGGAGCGCGAGGCCGGCATCACCCATGCGTGCAGCCGTATCGAGCTGCAATCGGTCACGCTGCGCCACGCTGCTCACCAGAAATTCAGCCAGCACGGCGCCGGCCCCGTCTGAAGCGGGGAACGGATGGTCCATCGCGGCAGCAACAGCCTGGTGACGCATGCCGAGGGCATGCCGAGGCAGCGTCAGCACAGCGCAAGACCACATTCCACCGAAGCTCAGCGAGTACGGCTTCCCCGTGTCGTACACCGCCAACTGGCCCTGTTCGATGGCAACTTCACGACTGCCCTGGCAGACGATCGCGCTGCCACGCAGCTGCAAACAGACCTTGAGGTGATCACTGCCGATCCGACCGATATCGGCCGCCGACCGGACGAATACCTGCGGGTTGCCCGCGACGTTGAACGCTTCGACCAGGCCCAGCTTGGCTTGGTAGACGTTCCCGAGCGGCTCGCGGGTCCCGACCCCCTCGGGCGTCGTTCCCGCGAACACCGACTGCACATGCGCGCGCCAGGAATCACCTTTCAAGACGTCACGTCGGTCCGGTGACCTCTGTCCGACTGGCTGTGACATCGGCGGAAACCTCCTACACCGTGGCGCAAATCGACAACCGGCGACGCGGCTTCATGGCGTCTACTAGCGGTCAACCAGCCCAACCCCGGTGGAACACCGGACGAAGAAGAAGGGTAGGGCAGTGTCGGAAAACTGTTACACCTACATCGTCGTCGGTGCGGGTTCCGCCGGCTCTGTGGTCGCGGCGCGGCTGTCCGAACGCCCCGACGCGACCGTTCTGCTGCTCGAAGCCGGCCCGCCCGACACGCTGCCCGACATCAGCGTGCCGGCAGCATGGCCGGCGCTGTGGGGAACAGCCGTCGACTACGCATATCGGACGGTACCTCAGCAGCATGCCGGCGGCGTCGAGAAGTACGTGCCCCGGGGACGGACACTCGGCGGTTCGAGCGCCATCAACGCCATGCTGTGGCTCCGAGGACACCGCGCGGACTTCGACGCATGGGCCGCCGCGGGTTGCGGCGGCTGGGACTACGAAGGCGTGCTGCCCTACTTCAAACGACTCGAATCAGTACCCGACGGTGACCCGAAGTACCGCGGCGACAGCGGTCCGATGCGGCCGGCCGTCGCGGAGAACCCGCATCCCTTGACACAGGTCTTCGTCGACGCGGCGGTCGCCGCGGGACATCCGCGCACCGACGATTTCAACGGCCCGCACCAGGAGGGGGTCGGCCTGCACGATCTCAACATCGTCAACGGGCGCCGCCAAAGCAGCGCCGACGGTTACCTTCACCCGATCATGGACACCCGTCCGAATCTCACCGTCGCGACGAATTCACGAGCTCGGAAGTTGGTCTTCGACGGTGATCGATGTGCAGGCGTCGAGTTCGTGAAGGACGGGAGGCTGGTGTCGGCCGAGGCCTCGAGCGAGGTCATCCTCAGCGCGGGCGCCATCGACACCCCCCGTCTCCTGATGCTCTCCGGCGCAGGGCCCGCCGACGTGCTGACGGCGGCCGGGGTCGACGTGGCCTTCGACCTTCCGGGCGTCGGCGCGAACCTCCACGAGCACCCGCTGTGCAGCGTCGTGTTCGAGCTCGCCGAACCGGCCGCCGACAGCCTCGGGTCGCACACCGAGGCGTCCATGGTTTTCCGCAGCAATCCGGCTCTCGAAGCGCCCGACATGCAGTTGGTGTTCATCGAGGTGCCGTTCCATCAACCAGAGCTGCAGGCCCCTGCCAACAGTTTCACCATCGGCGTCACGGTCGTTCCGAAGAGCCGCGGCTCGCTGCGCATCGTCAACGCCGACCCTGAGACTCCCCCGCAAATCGATCTCAACTTGCTCGCCGATGAACACGATGTAAGCCGGCTCGTGCACGGAATCCGTGTTATCCGGGAAATAGCCGCAACCGAACCGTTCGCCGGCCTGATAAAACAGGAATCACTCCCCGGCCCCGCGGCAACTGACGGCGCCGCTCTTCGCGACTACGTCACCCGTGGAACGGGCTGCTACAACCACTCGAGTGGCAGCTGCGCGATGGGTGTGGGACCGACGGCAGTGGTCGGCCCCGATCTGCGCGTCCACGGGATCCGCGGGCTGCGAATCGCGGACGCATCGATCATGCCACGCCTTCCCGTCGTCAACCCGAACGCGGCAGTGATGATGATCGGGGAAAAGGCCTCCGACCTCATCGGCTCTTGACTTGACTCCCCTGGCCGGATCATTCACCTCCGAAGGAACGATTCATGACGCTCACCAGCTCACCCGAGATCGATCTCGGCGTCCGCGAATACGACCAGCTGATCGACGGGACTTGGACCTCAGCGCGGAGCGGCGCCACGTTCGACTCTCTGAACCCACTCGACGGGTCCGTGTTCGCGCGGGTACCGGCCAGCTCTCGCACGGACATGGCCGATGCGGTCGCCGCCGCCGATCGGGCCCAGCCGAAGTGGTCAGCGATGTCACCCTCCGCCAAACAGGCATTGTTCCTCCGGGCGGCCGAACTTCTCGAACAGCGAAGCCAAGCGGTTGTGCAGGCGTTGGCGACGGAGACCGGGGCCGGCTTTGGCTTCGCGATGTACCAGATGACGTGGTCCGCTCAGCTGCTGCGGCTGGCCGCCGGCTGGGTCTTCGAAAGCAAAGGCAAGATCCTCACCACCGATCACCCCCACACGATGCAGTTCGCGGAACGAAAGCCACTCGGGGTTGTTGCCAGCTTCTCTCCGTGGAACGGCGCAAACCTGCTGGCCTGGCGCGCCGTGGTCGCGCCGCTCGCGGCCGGGAACACTGTGGTGCTCAAGCCATCGGAGGAAGCCCCGGTGACCGGTGGTGTGCTGATCGCGCAGGTTCTGCACGACGCCGGATTCCCCGCGGGGGTGATCAACGTCGTCACCCATGCCGCGGCCGACGCCGCTGCCGTCTCGGAGGAGTTCTACGAGAACCCCGCAGTGCGATGCCTGTACTTCACCGGATCGGCTGCCACCGCCAAGATCATCGCAGCCCGTGCGGGGGCCGCGCTGAAACGAACAGTGCTTGAGCTCGGCGGCTACAACCACATGATGGTCCTCGACGATGCCGACCTCGACCATGCGGCCAAGCTGGCGGCATTCAGCTCATTCTTCCACCAAGGCCAGACTTGTATGAGTGCCCGCCGGATTCTCGTTCAGCGCTCGGTCTACGACGAGTTCCTCGCCAAGTTCTCCGCGGTGGCCCGGTCCATGCCGATGGGAGACCCGAGCGAACCGGACACGATCTTCGGCCCGTTGATCAACGACCGAGCCGCGGGCGCCGTACGCGCGAGGATCGATGACGCGGTAAATGCCGGCGCTCGAATCTTCTCCGGCGGCGTCAATGACGGTCGGATGTTCGAGCCCACCATCATCGTCGACGCGCCCGATGAGAACGATCTTTCGTGTGAAGAGACGTTCGGGCCGGTGGTGGTCGTCCGGCCGATCGATAATGACGACGAGGGCGTGGAGCTGGCGAACGCGAGCCGCTACGGGTTGTCGTTCTCCGTGGTCACCGGCGACACGAGCCGCGGGATGGCAGTGGCATCGCGGATCAACAGCGGTGCCGTGCACGTGAACGGCCCGACGATCGACGACGAACCGCACCTGCCCAACGGTGGCACCAAGGAGAGTGGTTGGGGACGTTCAGGGCCTGACGCGCTCAACGACTTCAGTGAGCTGCGATGGATGAGCGTGGAGCTGGGTACCCGTAACCTGCCATTCTGAGACTCACGTTCGTCACGCTGAGGCGCGGTGGCCCCGATAGAGATCTACCGGGGCCACTGTGCGACACGGAAGGAGAAGGTCGGCCATTGTCGGTCACCGTTCTTCCGCAATCCCACGCGGCGTTCATGGGCGGCAAACTCGACAACCGTAAGCTGGCAGTGAGTGGGACAGCTTGGAGTGGAAACCAGCGATTACGGGTTCACCGGACCAGCCCCGTGCCGTAAGCTTTTATCATGAAGAAGCCCGCTCTCGACCCCGCCCGGGCTCATTCGCCTGCGCCGCAATACCCGATTGATTCGGTCGACAAGGCTCTTCGGGTCCTGTTGCTGTTGGGGGATCGTCCCGAGCTGCGGATGACAGAGGTAGCCGAGTACTTGGAGGTGGCATCTTCCACCGCACACCGGCTGCTGGCGATGCTGCAATACCACGGTTTCATCCGGCAAGACCCCCGAACCAAAGCGTACCGGCCGGGCACGACGCTCACAGCCGTGGCGTTCTCCGTCATGCAGCGGTTTGACGTGCGCGAAACACTCCGTCCATTTCTCGAGGAACTCAAGAACGAGTTCGCCGAGACCGTCCATCTGGCGATCCTCGACGGCACCACGGTGCGGTTCATCGACGCCTTCGAGAGTACGCGCGCGGTCCGCGTCGCGTCGCGGCTGGGCCAGGCGATGCCGGCCAACTGCACATCGACCGGCAAGGCGCTGTTGGCGGAGTTCTCGACCGAAGACCTGCACCGGATGTATCCCGACGAGCAGCTCGAAACCCTGACCGTCAATTCGGTGGGAACGCGCAGCGAACTGAAGCGAGAGATCGAACGGGTCCGGCGGCGCGGGTACGCGACGAGCAACGAGGAGAGCGAGGACGGCGTGGCATCGATCGCCGCCGCCTTCCCCGCCGGCAACCTCCCGGCCCGGCTCGCGATCAACGTTTCGGTGCCGGTGGGACGCCTGTCGCGGGTGGAGGTCCGGCATGTCGGCCAGCGTCTCAAAGAGACGATCGCCCAAGCGGTCCTTCTACTGCACTAGTACTTGTCTGACAAAGGGTCTTGGCGTGTGACTGCCATGCAGTCCGTGTGTCACGGTTCCAGTTGCTGTCAGACGATCAGTGGGCGTTGATCGAGGACCTGCTGAGCATTCGGTGGGCTATTCCTCGATTGTCAGCTGCGTCGGGCCCGCGATGTGAAGCTTCTGTTGGACAACGACGTGGTCGAGCTGCGCCGCCAGGCGCGGGATCGTCGTTGATGCCAGGTAGGTCTCGGCGCCCGCGTCGATCATGCGGCGGATCGGCCCCTCGTAGCGGATGCCCCATTCCGGGTCCTCGATCTCGGCGACAACGACACGCGCCTTCGGGTACGTCTCGCGCAAGGCGCTGATCAGCTGCGGGCTCACCGGCGGCACCAGCACCACATCCGCCGTCTTCGGCGCGGAGTGCAAGTCCAGCACGATGTAATCCGACCCCAACTGCTCGGACAGCGCCGCACGGGCCGCACGGGACAGCTTCATCGTGGTGGCCACGACCGTCGGGTTGTCGTAGCCTTCCCGCGTGCCGGGATCGACGTCGAACGCGGTGCTTGTCACGGTCGCGATCGGTTCGCCGTCCCTCGTGATCACGAGGTCCTCGCCGCCGATGATGAGGTCCGCGACGTCCTGAGGCAGCTGCCGCACATCGATACGGGTCGTCATGACACTCGATCATGGCACAAAATGCGGTGCAGCAACTCGGCCGGCGAATCACCGACGCCGTCAACGCCCACATACCCGGGCTGCTGCAGCGATACGGCGTCGGTCCCGGCGCCGCCGCAGCGCTGCTCCCGGCCGCCGACGCGGCCCTCTCCACGATCGTCACATTTCACGGCCCCACCCTGCGCACTTGCGAGTGCAGGGAGTGCTCAGGGTGAGGCCCGCGACGTACCGCTTTCACTCCATCACAACGGTCACTGCCTTGGTTTCAGTGTAAGACAGCAGCTCGTCCACCGACTCTTCACGGCCGACGCCCGACGACTTCACGCCGCCGAACGGGAGGCCCCAGTAATGCCGGGAACTTCCGTTGATCCATACGTAGCCGGCCTGCAACTCGCTCGCGATCCGGTGAGCGCGGGTGACGTCACTGGTGAAGACTCCCGCGGTAAGTCCGTATTCGCTGCTGTTGGCGATGGCGACCGCTTCGGCTTCGTCCCGGAATGTCAGCACCGACAGCACCGGACCGAAGATCTCGGCAACCGCGGCTGGATTGTCGGGAGAAATTCCCGCCAGCACCGTGGGAGAGACGTACCACCCGTCCGGTCCGACAGTGTCGGGTCGACCGCCTCCCGCGAGCGCCTTGCCGCCCGCAGAGGTTGCCGCAGCGATGGCGTCCAGGGATTTGTCGTACTGGTTGCAGGAAATCACGGGACCCATCTGAGTGTCCGCGTCGAGCGGGTGGCCGACGCGAATCGATCGGACATGTTCGACGACCGCCTCGAGAACCTGATCGGCGATCGATTCGTGCAGCAGCAGCCGGCTGGTCGAGCCACAGGACTGACCGGCCGTGGCCGTGTAGTTCATCCCGAACACCGCGCTCTCGACAGCTCGGTCCAGATCCGCGTCGGGCAGGACGACAAGGGCGTTCTTGCCACCCAGTTCGAGGCTGACGTACTTGACACCGGCCTCGGCGGCTGAGCGTTGAATCATCCGGCCGGTGTCGGGAGCACCGATGAAACCGATGCGCCGGATCAGTGGATGCGCGACAAGCGCGGCTCCGCTGACCGCGCCGCGCCCGCTGATGACCGCGCAGAGATCGGGGCCGAAGACTTCGGCTGCCAGCTCCGCCATTCTCAATGCGGACAGAGGCGTCTGGTCGGGAGCCTTGAGCACGACCGCGTTGCCTGCAACCAGTGGCGCCGCGACCTTGGAGGCGGCGAAGAACAGCGGGTGGTTGAACGGCACAATGCGCGCGACGACGCCGTAGGGCTCCTGCAGGCTGTAATGCAGGTTGCCCGACAACGGATAGGTCGACCCACCGAGCTGCAGTGCGTGGTCGGCCATGATGTCGACGATCGTCGCCGCGGCGCCGACATCCGCCCGCATCACCGGCAGCGGGAAGCCGGCGTCGATCGTGTCGATCGTCGCCAGTTCCTCCTCATGAGCGCGGAGGAGCTCGGCGAATGCGCGAACCTTCGCGGCGCGGGCACGCACAGGTAGTTTTGCCCACTCACGCTGGGCTTCGGCTGCCGCGCGGACGATCTCGTCCACTTCGCCGGCCGAGCAGTCGGGCGCGTCGGTCAGGCGCCGGCCGGTCGTGGGGTCTTCGATCTCGTATCGGTTCCGCGTCGGCATCGGGCGGCCGTGAAGCTGCACCTCCCAAGACCGGTCGACGACGGTGGAGAGCAGGTCCCGCGTGGTCATGTGGGGAGTCCTTCACTTGTCGGAGGAGTCATCGGTGAAGCAACCCACCGCTGACGGAGAGGACTTGTCCGGTGATGAAACGGCTGTCGTCGGAGAGCAGGAACGCGACAACACCGACCATGTCCTCGGGTCCGGCGTCCCGGTGGAGTGCTTGCGCGGCGTGCATCGCTTCCTTTTGAGCCGCCGAGACAGTCCCCCGGGGCACCTCGGTGTAAGTGGGGCCGGGCGAGATCGCGTTCACGCGGATTCCGTCGCCACCCAGTTCGCGTGCCATCGAGTAGGTCATCCCGGTCACGCCGCCTTTGCTCGCGGTGTAGTGCAGGTACCCGGCGCGGCCCAGCCACACGGCGTCGGAGGAGACGTTGACGATGCTCGAGTCACCACCCAGCCTCAGGGCGGGCAATAACGCGGTGGTCAGCAGGAACGGCCCACGCAGGTTTACGGCCATGAGGCGGTCCCACTCTTCGACCGGGATCTCCCAGAACGGGCGCATCACGATCGTCGAGAAGATGGCCGCGTTGTTCACCAGGCCGTGCAGGCTGCCGAACTCACGGTCGACGAACTCGGCGAAGGCGCGACACGAAGCCTGGTCGCCGACGTCGAGGTAGTGGAAGCAAGCATTGCCACCCGCTTCGGTGATCTCGGCGGCGACCTTCTCCCCGGACTCGGTGTTGATGTCGGCGATGACGGCGGTCCCACCGTCCGCCGCGACGCGCTGGGCGTAGGCGCGCCCCAATCCTTGCCCTCCGCCGGTGACGACGACGGTGCGTCCCTCCAGCGAGGTACTCATGCGCCCACCACCAGGGAGCGGTGCCGTGAGGACGGTTCGTCGCCGGGCACGATTTCGGCCTGGAGCTGGGTCAGGCACTGGGGGCAGAAGGTTTGCCGGAAGACCACGGGCCGGTCGGTGAACCGGGCCGCGTCTTCCCGGACGGACGGTCCGGCGTTGGCGGGCAGGGTTTCCCGGACCAAGGCGTCGCGCATCGGTGCCGCGGCATCACCGAGAACCTGTGCGCAGTGCCGGCAGACGACTTGCCCGTCCGGTTGCTGTTCGAGGTTGTCGTCGAGGAAGAGCGTCATGCGTTGGCCTCCTGGCGGTCTTCGTCCAGTCCGGCACGGCTGCGCCGGAGTGCTGCGCGGCGGGTTCGCGTCGCTTCGGTGTCGACGGTGCCGTCTGCCGTGAGGACGACGCCGTAGACGTCCGCCGCTCCGGCCGGCGAGACCTTGTGCGCGATCACATCGGCCGCGACCGCCTCCGGATCACGCAGCATCGGGTCCCCGTATCCGCCGCCGCCCTGCCAGTGCGTGAAGTAGACGTCGCTGCCGCCGAGCTCCGTCTCGTGGTGCGTGGGCAGCACGTCCGGCTCGCCGCCGAGCTCGGCAAGCGACGACGGGATGCGCCCGTCGGCGAAATCGGCGTGGACGGTGGTGGACCTCAACAGGACGTCGTGCTGGGTTCCCGCGGGGAGCCCACCGGCGAGGCCGCCGGCCAGGGGAAGAGCCTTGCCGGGTGCGGAGACGACGAGGTGGACGCCGCCCAGCGGGCTGTCATAGGGGATGAAGCAGCTCGAAGCGCCGACCCCACCGCGGTAACGACCCGGGCCACCCGAGTCCGCCTCTTCTCGACGCCACAGGTAGAGCATGGGAAAACTGAACTCGTTCATCTCGACGTCCGCGACGCGTCCCATCGGGATGCACGCCAGGCCACCGGTATCGACGCCGTCGGAGTGGGTCCGTGCACCAAGGCCGCCGGCCATCGAGTCGCACAGCATCGTGACGAAGCCACCGCCGCGTTGGTCGACGCCGGCGAGCAAGGCGAAGTCCCACGTGCCGCAGCAGACGCTCATCAGGCGCTCGCGGTGCCGGGGGTGGGCGTCGAGCAGCCCGGCCAGGCATTCGGTGACGACGTTGGTGGTCGCCCAGGCGGACGCGACCGAGGCCTTGCCGATCCCCGCCGGGAAGGTGCAGTTGTTGATCGTGCCGGGTTCGCTGACGATGTCGAGACAGCGGTAGAGGCCGCCGGGCGCCCAGGGGATGTCCCCGCACAGCGTGGTCAGCAGGACCGGCATGATGCCCCCGCGCAGGCCCGCGTAGGTGCAGTTGATCAGGCCGTCGACCTGAGGATCGGTGCCGGTGAAGTCGAAGGTCAGCTGGTCGCCGGTCTTGGTGAGGGTGCAGACGATCTTGTAGATGCCGCGGTCACCGGAGCGGGCGGAGTCCTGGTGTGCGACCGAAGTCCAGGAACCGTCGGGCAGTTCGGACAGTTTCGTGCGCAGCCGCGACTCCGCGTCGTTGAGCACGCGGCGCATGACGGCTTTGACGGTGGCGGCGCCGTACTTGTCGCAGAGCGCGCGCAGCCGTTCGTGCGCGACGTTGTTGGCCCCGATCTTGGCCCGCAGGTCGAGCGCGACCAGCTTGGGCACGCGCGAGCGCCGCAGGTACATGTCCTCGATGTCGGCACGGATCTCACCGCCTTCGACGATCTTGACCGGAGGGGTCGGCACGGACTCCCAGAACACGTCGGTCGCGCCGACGGACCAGCTGCCCGGCGAAACGCCGCCGAGGTCGACCTGGTGCGCGACCGCTCCCGTCCAGGCGAAGAGCTCGCCGTCGACGAACAGTGGCGCGAACAGGCTGACGTCGTTCTGGTGAAGGCCGCCGCCGACCCAGGGGTCGTTGCACAGAAGCATGTCCCCCGGGCGAATTCCGGGACGTGCGGCGCGGTGCCGCAGTGTCCAGTTCGCCGCCATGTCCAGTGACGCGGCCAGTTCGGTGTTGTAGAGGCCGACCTGGACGACGTCACCGACCTCGTCCATGATCGCGGCGTCGAAATCGTTGCAATCGGTCACCACGACCGAGCCGGACATGCGTTTGAGGGCCTCCCCCATCTCCTCGGTGATCGAGGTGAGGCGGTGGCGGATCACCTCGTAGGTGAGGGGGTCGAGGCCGTCCACGACGGACTGATCGATGTCGTGCAGGCGCACGGCGTCGCCGACGATCCGGCGGGTCTCGGCGGGAGACGTGGGCAGGTTCGCGAATTCCTCGGAACCTGAAACGGGGATGACGGGCATCGGCGCGTTCCTCTCAGGCCTTGGTGTAGCTGATGACGAGGTTGCCGAGCCGATCGACGCGGCCGATGCAGCCTTCGGGCAGGGCGACCGTCGTGGTCGGGGCCTCGACGACGGCGGGGCCCTTGATTTCCTGGCCGGCCCCGAGGGCGCGGTAGTCGAAGATGTCGGCGCGCTGCCAGCCGCGGCGCGCGTCGAGGAAAACCTGGCGGGTGCTGGACGGGACCGGCGCGTCGGTCGCGACGCCGACCTCTGCCAGCCGAGGTCGGATCGGCAGCTCGCCGACTGCCTGCGTGCGGTAGGTGATCAGCTGCAAACCCGCCTCGGCGAACCCGGACCCCTTGCCGTACAAGCGTTCGTAGAGCTCACCGAAGGCGGTGGAGACGTCCTCCAGCCCGGTCGTGTCGATCGCGCCGGCCGGGACCGGTGTCGGGACTTCGGCGAGCTGCATCGTGTAACGAAGGTCGGCCTCGTTGCGGTAGATGACGTTGCCGAACGCCAGTTTCTGCACGCCCAGCCGGCCATCGAGCTCCGAACGCAACTGCGCGAACGCCGCGTTGAAATCCTCCACCGGGTTGGGGAAGTTGCTCGGCGACGACATCTCGGCGGTGAGCACGATGTCCGACGCGGCCAGGCCGTAGGCGGAAAACACCGCGGCGGTCGGTCCGAGCGGGACCACCACCTCCGCGACATCGAGGTCGGCCGCATAGCTGGCGCAGTGCATGGGACCCGCGCCGCCGAAGGCGTAGAGCGCGAAATCGCGTGGGTCCTGCCCGGAAGTGACGACGACTTTGCGGACGAGGTCCGCGGTCTGGGCGTTCTGGATGGCGTAGATCGCGGCCGCGGCGTCGTCGACGGACAGGCCCAGTGGCTCGGCGATGTGCGTCCGCACGGCCTCGGCCGCGAGGTCCTTGGACAGCTTTTTGCGGCCACCGAGGAAGTTGTCCGGGTTGATGATGCCGAGCAGCAGGTCGACGTCGCTGACGGTCGGTTCGGTGCCACCCTCGCCGTAGCACGCCGGGCCCGGCCGCGCACCGGCGCTGCGCGGACCGACGCGCAGGTTGCGCCCCGGGTCGACCCAGGCGATCGCGCCGCCGCCGGCGCCGATGGTGTGCACGTCGACCATCGGCACGTTCAGCTGGTACTGGTTGAGCACCGTGCTCGTCGTGGCCACCGGTTCACCGTCGACGACGAGCCCCGCGAGGAACGTGGTTCCGCCCATGTCGGTGGAGATCACGTTGCGGTGCCCCAGGGCGTCGGCCAGGCGGGTGCAGCCCACCACACCTCCGGTCAGGACGGAGCCGATCGTGGTGATCGCCCGCGACGGGGCGTCACCGGAATCGACGCAGCCGCCCGAACCCTGCATCACGAGCAGCGAACCACCGAAGCCGAGAGAGCGCAGCTCGGCCTCCAATGGCCGCAGGTAGTCCCGCAGCCGCGGGCCGACCTGGGTGTTCATGATCGTGGTGGCGCTGCGGGCGTACTCGCGAATCCGTGGGCTCACATCGCAGGACAGCGCCACGTACAACCCGGGCGCCTCCTCCGCGATCAACTCGCCCACCCGCCGTTCGTGCGCGTCGTTTCGGAAGCTCCACAACAAAGACACGGCAATGGCCTGTGCGCCGGCCGCGACGAGCTCGCGAATCGCGATCCGGGTTGCCGCTTCGTCCAGGGCCACGACCTCGTGTCCCTTGTGGTCGATGCGCTCGTCGAGCTCGCGAATCAACTGCGGCGGCACCAGCGGCTTCGGCTTGTTCGTCAGCACCATGTCCTGGACCTGGTCCGAGCCGAGTCCCGCGTAGCGCCCTTCGAGGTTCATGATCGCGATCGAGTCCGCGTGCCCGCGCGTGGTGAGGAAACCGACCGTGGCCACGTCCCCGGTGACCAACGCGTTCAAGGTCGAGGTCGTCCCGTGCACGATGTAGTGGGTGTCGGCGAGCAGCTCGGCGGTCTCGATCTCGAGCGCTCCGGCCAGTTCGTCCAGAACCGCGAGGAACCCCCGGGAGAAGTCGGGCGGAGTGGACGGAGTCTTGGTCGCGGCCACCCGTCCCGCCTCATCGGCGGCGAAGGCGTCCGTGAACGTGCCCCCGATATCGATGCCTATCACGTACGCCACGGATTGCTCCCTCTACTCGACATTGACCAGAGCTCCACTTGGGATGGAGACACGGTAGACAGCCGCGTGCTCTGTTGTCCAGTGCGAGTTTCTGCCTGGCAGAGAACACCGCGCGTCCGGGTGACGGGTTCCCGACGTTTCGGCCCAGGTCCGGCGGAAGCAGTGGACCTCGCCACCCGCTTGACGTCGGTCAGGCGGAACGCGTTTCGAAGTGATCTCCGGCTCGACGCGGAGTGGTCCGCCACGCAGCGGAACGGCAGCAGTTGCCGTTGTCCGACAACGCTTTGTCAATCAGTGACGTTGCAGTCGGCCAAACCGATCGGCACCGCGCACACCGTGGAACCGGCCGGCACGAACCGGCCGTCGATCCGCACGGGCGTGGGCCGGTCGCAGCCGAAGGTTCGCGGTTCGGGACTTGGGCGCGCGGATGCGCTGCCGGGCCGTGCAGCGCCACATCGTGGCGCTCGGCGCAAGAATCAAAACTACTTCGCGTCTCCGCGAGGAATGTTTTCGCGCAGCTCGAAATACTTCGAACGTCCTATGTCCGACCGGCGGCAGCCATGTGAGGCAGCATGCAGCACCGGCGACAGAACGTGCCAATGCACCTTCTGTCGTCGGACATACCAGGACCGGCATATCACCGTGCTCGGACAAGCTCTCGCGGGATGCCGGCCGCGGCCGGCGGCAAGAGTGATGCCGACGGCGCCGGATCGAGAGCCGGACCCAGCCTCGCCGGTCCCGGCAACCTGTCGGAGTTCGATCCTGAGGTCACCGGAGCGTGAGGGCGGCAAGCAGGGCGATGGCCTCGTCGATGGCGTGGGGGCTGATGTTGCCGTAACCGATCACTACACCGTGCGGGTTTGCATCGGGGTTGAGCTGGTAGCGGGTGATGGAGTCGAATGCGATCCCGACCGCACGGGCGCGCGCGGTCAACTGATCGGGGTGCGTGTCGTCGAGCTGGGCGGCGAGAGTCTGGACACCGGCTGGTGTCCCGACGAGCCTCAAGGGCGCGTTGTGGCGGGCGATGGCCTGTTCGAGTGCCTGCCGCGCGGTTCGGTAGCGGTTCCGGGCAGCGCGGATGTGGCGGTCGTAGTCACCGACCTCGATGAGATGCGCCAGAGCGAGCTGATCGATGGCCGGGCTGCCGTGATCGGCGAGGAACTTGTTGGGCACCAGCTCGGCGTGCAACTCGGCCGGGCTGACCATCCAGCCCAGGCGAACCGCCGGGGCAAGGGTCTTACTGGCGGATCCGAGGTAGACGACGCGGTCGGGTGCACGGCCTTGCAAGCAGCCCACGGCGCGACGATCGAAGCGGAACTCTCCGTCGTAATCGTCCTCGACGACTAACGCACCGCACCGCCCGGCCCAGGCCAGCACCGCCTCCCTCCGGGCGGGTGCCATGATCGCGCCGGTCGGGAACTGGTGCGCCGGGGTGGTCAGTACAGCGTCGACGCCCCGCTCCGGAAGTTGGTCCACGAGGACACCGTCGGCATCGACCGGGACCGGCAGGACCGTGAGACCAGCCTGGCGCAGGATCGGCGCGCGGTGCGGCAATCCTGGGTCCTCGATTGCGACGGTCCGGGCGCCCCGGGCACGCAAGGTGTGGGCGAGTACGTGGAGACCTTGGGTGAAGCCCGCGCAGATCAGCAGCCGCTGTGGGTCAGCGTCCACTCCGCGGACCCGGCCGAGGTAACCGGCCAGCACCCGACGCAGCCGGGGATGCCCGGCGGGGTCGGGGTACTCCAGATCGGAATCCGCGGCGGCATCCACGGCGGCAGTCCACGCGCGCTTCCAGAAGCGGCGCGGGAATCCCGACAGCGTCGGAAGGCCCGGACGCAGGTCCCATCGCACCGCGCGCTCGAATGTCCGGGGCGGAGCGGGCGCGTTGGTCACCGGTGGCAGGGGAAGGTCGGAGACGCGGGTGCCGGAGCCGGTCCGGCTGATCAGATAGCCCTCGGCGGTCAGCTGGGTGTAGACCTCGACCACCAGGCGCCGAGAGACTCCGAGGTCTTCGGCCAGTACGCGGCTGGCCGGCAACCGCTGGCCGGCCGCGAGCCGACCGGTTCGCACCGCGTCACGCAGGGCGCTTTCGAGCTGGACCCGACGGGGCCGTCCAGGCCGCGGCGGTTCGATCGGCAAGAAGAGTTCCACCCCGGAAGTGGTACCCATATCCGTCATGGATTTGGACTCTACCCCGGGTCCGAATGCTGACTAGCCTGCTGACATGGAAGAAACCAGCGTGCTTTCGGACATCCCGCTGGTGACTGTCGACCTCCGTGAACTGGAGCACGGCGAAGGCGACGATCAGGTGTCGCCGTGGGCTGCCAGGCGCTCGAACCGGATTCGGGTGTGGCCGACCGGGGCACATTCGAAATGACAGGAGTCGAGGAGATGATCAACGCCGACATGCGGCTGATCGTTGAGGCCGCCAAGCTCACCTTCGTCGCGACGGTGCGACCCGACGGCTCGCCCAGCCTGTCGCCGAAGGGGTCGGCACGGGTGTACGACGACGAGCACATCGCGTTCATGAACATTGCCTCACCCGGGACGATCGCCAACCTCACCGCGGACCCACGTCTCGAGATGAATGCGGTGGACTTCCTCCGAAGACGAGGCTACCGCTTCACCGGAACGGCGACGATTCATGGTCGTGGAACGTCGATTCACCAGTGGCTGCACAGCTGGCTGCTCGACCTGAACGGACCGGATTACCCCGCCCACGAAGCGGTTCTGGTCCGCATCGATCACGTCCAACCGATCACATCGCCCGCTTACACTTTCGGCGGTGCCGATGAAGGCGCACTCGTTGCCGAATGGTCCGACAAATATCGGGTTGTTCAAAATGAAATGGAGAAAATGTGATGCGTGCCGCTGGTGTGCGCGAAATCGGTGGCCTGGTCGAGGTCTTCGACCTCCCCGAGCCTGATGCCCCGGGTCCGGGCGAGGTGGTGATCGAGGTTGCCGCGGCCGGTGTCGGCAACTGGGACAACATCGTGCGGACGGGGGCGTGGGACGTCGGGCTGACACCGCCGATGGCGCTGGGCGTGGAAGTCGCCGGAACGGTTGTCGCGGTCGGTTCGCAGGTCACCGACTTTCGGGCGGGCGACGAGGTCCTCGGTCACCCGCTTCCGCTGAGCCACCAGGGTTGCTGGGCCGAGCGCGTGGTTGTGGACGCGGGCCTGATCGCGCGGAAGCCTGCCGGCGTGTCGTGGGAGACGGCGGCCGCATTCCCGGTTCCCGCCCTGACCGCGGAGCAGGTCCTGTCGGAGTCACTCAAGCTCGCCGAGAACCAGACCTTGCTAGTCCACGGCGCGGGCAGCACCACTGGCGGATTGGCCGTGCAGCTCGCCGCGCTGCGTGGCGCCCGCGTAATCGCCACAGCGGGACCGTCGAGCGCCGCTCGGGTCACGCAGGCCGGAGCGGCCGAGGTCCTCGACTACCACGACAGCGAGTGGCCCGACCGCGTCCGTGAACTGACCGGCGGCCTCGGCGCCGACGCCGCCCTCAACGCGGTTCCCGGGGGCAGCACCGCCACCATCGCTGCGTTGCGGGAAGGTGGCCGGATGGCGACCATCACCGGCGACCCGCCGGCGGCCGAACGCGGCATCGGCGTCACCAACGTCTACGTGCGCCCAGACGCCACCCAGCTCGCAGAGCTCTCGGCGTTGCTGGGCGATGGCCGGCTGACGCTGTCGGTGGGCGCCGTGTTGCCACTGGCCGAGGCAGCGACAGCACTCGAGCACGCCATCTCCGGCACGAAGGGCGGACCGGTCGTCCTTCGTACCTGACCACGATTTACCGATAACTGAACCCGCTCACCTCTCACACATCGGCGCCGGCGTCGCAACACCCCGTGTTGTGCACCGGCGCCGACCCGATCACCGGACAACCGATGCCTTGGCGTAGCCGGTGGTCCAGCTCCCGGAGGGCTGCGCGGTTGGAATCCCACCGCACAGCCTTCGCCGCGCCGTTCAGGGTGAACCAGCCGTACTCGGTGTGCTCGCCCGACAACGTCATCTCGGCGTCCTCCGCGCCTGGCCGATCACCGAGCCGACGGACGGCGCGGGGGCCATCGCGGCGGGCGCCGCGTCGAGTGGGCGGCCACGGGTTCTGCCCCTGAGTCAGGCCGATGCTGACGAAGCAGGATGATGGCTGCCTGCCGTCGGGTCGCCTTCCCGCGCGGCGCAATCTGCAGCTGCCCCAACGAGAAAGTCTGCTCCGTCGCCTTAGGTCGGAGCTCGACTTGTTCTTTGCGTACTACCAGCACGCGACGCCGGCACGTTGCGCACCCTGGCTGTGACCGGTGCTCCGTCAGGCGTCGTCGAAGGATTGGCGGCCGGCGGGGTCTGCGTGCACGTTGCGGAGAGAAGGTTCGGACAAGGCAGCGCGGCGCAGGTGTTCTGCGAGTGCTTCGGCGGCCGCCGATGCGGGGCCTTCCTTGACGGCCCAGGCCAGCAGGTGGTGGCGGTTGGCCCAGGGGTCCTGCAGTTCGCACACGTCGAGTGGCTGGCCGGGGTCGATGGCGCGACGTGGCACGACGGCAAGTCCGACGCCGGCGGCGGCGAGGGAGACGAGGACGCTCAGGTTGGCGACGGTGGTGCGGTGGCGCACCACCGGGGCGTGGGGCCCCAGGTGCTTCTCGATCCAGCGGCGCAGCGAGGAGTCGGCGTCGAGGCCGACGAGCGGGTGTTCGGCAACTTCGCTGTAGGTCAGCGAAGTCCGCCCGGCGAGGATCCCCCCGGCCTGGCCGATCACGACGAGGCAGTCGTCGCCGAGGGGCTCCACCCGCAGGCCGCAGCCGTCGGCCTCGTCGTCGAGGACGACCCCCAGATCGGCCTCTCCGTCGGCCAGCATCCGCACCGTCTGTGGAGTGCGGCTCTCGGCCACGGTGACATCGATGTCCGGGCGGGCGCCGAGGAACGAGATCAGGGCTTGCGGCACGAGCCGGTGCATCGCGGAGCCCCCGCCCAGCAGAACCAGCGGAGCGGCCGGAGACCGGGTGTAGCTCGCGACGGCGTTTTCCAGCCGGACGGTCTGGTCCAGTACGTCGCGCGCGTGGCGGGCCAGGGTCGTCCCCGCGGGCGTGGGCCGCACGCCTCGCCGACCGCGGACCAACAGCGCCACGCCGGCGTGGTGTTCCAGCGAGCGCACCCTGGCGCTGGCCGAGGGCAAGCTCAGATGCATGCGATGCGCGCCCGCCGTGATCGACCCCTCCGTGACGATGTGGAGAAAGAGCCGCAGGTCGTCCAAGTCGTAACGCATGGCCGCAGCCTAAGCCACAGCCTTAGGCTGGGTACGTTGATTCCGCATTGTGGAATCCCTTGTCCGTGGCTGATGCTCGGCAGGTGACCGAGTCTTTCCTCATCCTGCTGGCCGGCGTCGCCGCGGGAGCGTTGAACGCCATCGGGGGCGGAGGAACCTTCGTCGCGCTGCCCGTGCTCGTCGCCGCCGGAATGCCGCCGGTGACGGCCAACGCGGTGGCGCGGATCGCGCTCGCACCCGGCGCCGTGGCCAGCGCGTGGATGTACCGACGCGACCTCACCCCCGTCGGGCCCACGTCCACGAAGAAGCTGACAACGGTCAGCGTGATCGGCAGCGGCGTCGGTGCCGGCCTGGTGCTGGTGCTGCCCGCATCGTCATTCGACGCCGCGGCGCCGTGGCTGCTCGCCTTCGCCACCGTGACCCTCGCCGTCGGCCGCCACGTCTCCAGGGCAGTGAGCAGCGTGCGGGGCCGCTCGGTCGGCATGAGTTCACGAGCGGTCCTGATCGCACAGTTCTTCCTCGCCGTCTATGGCGGATACTTCGGCGGAGCCGTAGGCATCCTGACGGTGGCCCTGTGGAGCATCGGCCTCGGCCTGGACACGGCGGTCAGCAACCCGATGCGCGTCACCCAACTCGCGGCGATCTTTGTCAGCTCGAGTGTGCTGTTCCTCATCGCCTCGAACGCACTGAGCGCCCCGCTCCTGCTCGCCGCCATGCTGGCCGGCGCCGTGGCCGGAGGCTTCGCCGGCGCCTACCTGGCCCGTCGTTTTCGCGCCTGGCTGCTGCGCGGTGTCCTCTTGGGAACCGCCGTGGTCACGACCATCCTGTACTTCCTGCATGCCTGACGGGCAGGTCATCGGCAACGCGCTGAAGGTGTCACCCGAGACTGTGCGAGCGCGCTGTGCAATGTCCTAGACCGGTCACAGCTCTCGCCGATCACATCCGCCTGACGACGGACCTGATCCTGAAGCCCCGGCCGAGGTGATCGGCAGATTCTCGGATACGGCTGCGAGTATTCCTCCGGGTCAGGCCGCCGGACACTGGAGCGGCACCGGGTTCGCCGTCGCCATCCCCGTGGCGAAGCACCCAGTCGTCGCGTGACCGGTCAGCGGGTGGTCCGTGACGGCCGTGTCCGCGACGTGGTCAGCGTCCACTGTGTACTCCTTCGATCCGACCTCCGCACCCGGCTCTTCTTCCGCGACCGCGCATCTGTTGCAAATATCGCGTTGTGGTTGCCGACCTTCAGCGCTCAGCCAGGCTCGATCTCGTCGGCGTCGGCGCGCGTTCGTCGAGTCAGTGCGCTGCCGACCGAAGATCGCCACAGGAGACCGCCTGGCGGCAGCGAAGATCTTCCTCATCGCGCCAACCCGCGTGCCACAATCGCGGAGATGACCGATCAGGACAGGCCGGCGCCCAGCCGCGCACGACGGATCCCGCTGTTGGCCGGGATCCTGCCGATCCGACGGCGTGCCCTGGGTACCGACGTGCTGGCCGGTGTCACGCTGGCCGCGCTGGCCGTCCCCGAGGTGCTCGGTTACGCCAAGATCGCCGGAATGCCGCCGGTCACCGGCCTGTACACGATGCTCGTGCCGGTGGTGCTGTTCGCGTTGTTCGGCGCGTCCCGGCACCTGGTGGTCGGCGCGGACTCGGCGACCGCGGCGATCCTCGCGGCCGGTCTGGCCACCTTGGCCGTCCCCGCCTCGGCCGCCTACGTCCGGCTCGCCGGCACGGCCGCGTTGCTGGTCGGCGCGATGCTGCTGCTGGCCCGGCTGATCCGGCTCGGCTTCCTGGCCAACTTCCTGTCCCGTACGGTCCTGGTCGGCTTTCTCACCGGAGTCGGCATCCAGGTCGCGGCGGGCCAGCTGCCCGACATGCTCGGCGTGGACGCCGGCGGCGGCCAGACCGTGCCCAAGCTGATCAACCTCGTTCGCGCGCTCGGCCAGACCAATGCCGCGGCGGCGTTGGTGTCCGCGGCGGTGGTCGTCGTGGTCGTCGGAGTCCGCCTCGTGGCGAAGAAAGTGCCGGGCGGGTTGATCGCCGTCATCGGCGCGATCGTGGTCAGCGAGCTCGTCGACCTGTCCGCGCACGGGGTCGCCGTCCTGGGCTCGGTTCCGGAGGGCATCCCACACGTCACGCTGCCCGCCTTCGACCTGCACGACATGTCCGCGTTGCTGGGCACCGCGGTGTCGATGTTCGTGGTGATCCTCGCGCAGAGTTCCGCCACCTCGCGCGCCTACGCCGCCCGCTACGAGGAAACCGTCGACGAGGACGCCGACCTGGTCGGCCTCGGCACGGCGAACGTGGCCGCGGCGTTCACCGGCACCTTCGTCGTCAACGGCAGCCCCACCAAGACGCAGATCGTGGACGGCGCGGGCGGGCGCAGCCAGATCGCTCCCCTGGCCGCCGGGGTGATCGCCGTGGTGGTGCTCGTTTTCCTGACCGGTCCGCTGGGCGCGCTGCCTCTGGCGGCGCTGGCAGCCGTGGTGTTCCTGATCGGCGTCGACCTGATCGACATCGCCGGGATGCGCCGCATCTTCCGGGTTCGGCGCGCGGAATTCGTGGTGGCTTTGCTGACCGCGGCCGCCGTGGTTTTCACCGGCGTCGAGCAGGGCGTCGTGCTGGCCATCATCGTGTCCGTCGTCGATCACCTGCGGCACAGCTACCGCCCGCACAGCGGCGTTCTGGTCAAATCTCCGGCAGGTCACTGGCAACCCGAGCCTGTCACGCCCGGCCGCCGCACCACCGAAGGCATGATCGTCTACCGCTTCGGCAGCAGCCTGTATTTCGCCAACGCCATGCGATTGGGCACCGACGTGGCCACGCTGCTCACCGACGGCCCCACCGTGACCTGGTTCTGTCTTGACTGCGCTGCCGTCGGCGACGTCGACTACACCTCGGCAGGCGTTCTGTCCACGGTCGCCAAACGCCTGGGCACGCACGGCACCCGCCTCGTGCTCTCCGGCGTCCTGCCCGAGGTCCGCACGCAACTGGACCGCTACGGACTGACCCGGACGATCGGCGCGGACAGCTACTTCGACACCGCGGGCGCGGCTCTGGACGCGTTCGACAATCGAAAGGCCTGACACATGACCACCGTGACCTGGCTCGACGAACCCCAGCACCACGACTACCCCGCTGCCGCCTCGTACCTCGCCCTGATCGCAGGCACCGACCTCGTCGACCACCTCATCGAAGAGCTGAAGGACGGCCGCAACGCCGCCTTCTTCAAGGCCAAGGACATCCTGCGCGCCGCGGGCCTGGCACTGCTACCGGTCGACAACCCGCACGTGAGCTCCGACCTGCGCAAGATCCACGACCACAAGGATCTCTCGCCGATCCTGCTGGTGCGCGGCGACCTGCGCCTCGGCATCGCTCTGGAGATCGCTGACGGCTACCACCGGGTGTGCGCGAGTTACCACACGGACGAGAACACCGACATTCCCTGCCGAATAGCGTCGGCCGCCTGAGCGCGAGTCACGAGGCGGGTGATCAGGGCCGGGCGACCTCCGCCGGGCATCAACTCGGGCACGCCCGCGCACGGGTGCGGGTCCACGGACGCGGGTGGGCCGGCAGGTCAGCCTCGATGCGACTTCCGGCGTAGCAGCTACGCCGGAAGTCGCATCCAGGCCGGCCGGAAATCGGCCCTGCGGGCGTCGGCCGGAAGCCGGTGCGCGGCCTAGATTTCGCTCCGCTCAGTATGCGGAACGGAACGAGGCGGCATGATCGAAGCACGGGCAGTGTCCAAACGATACGGCGAGAAGGTGGCCGTGGACGACTTGACCTTCACGGTGAGGCCCGGTGCGGTGACCGGTTTCCTCGGCCCGAACGGCGCCGGGAAGTCCACCACGATCCGGATGATCATGGGTCTCGACGCGCCGACGTCCGGCACGGTCACGGTCAACGGCAAGCGCTACGACCGGCACGTCGCGCCACTGCGGGAGGTCGGCGCGCTGCTGGAGGCGAAGGCCGTCCACACGGGACGGTCGGCCTACAACCACTTGCTCGCGCTCGCCCTGACCACCGGCATTCCCCGCCGGCGCGTCGACGAGGTGATCGGGCTGGTCGGCCTCGCCGACGTGGCAGGCAAGCGCGTCGGTGGCTTCTCCCTCGGCATGGGCCAGCGTCTCGGGGTCGCCGCCGCACTGCTCGGTGACCCGGCCGAGGAAGCGTTCATGGAGCTCACCGACGACGCCCTGGAGTACCGGGTCGTCGAGGCCGCACAGGAAAGGCGCGTGTCATGACCACGACGATCCCTGTCACCCCCCAAGCGGGCGCGCCGAAGGCCGCGGCCCTGCCCGGGTTGAAGGTGCCCCTGGCGCCATCGGGTGGCGCCCGGCCCACGCCCGCAGCTGCTCGGCGCAGGGCAGGCTGGAGAGCAGTCCGTGTTCGAACACGGGCCACGCGGCGGCTGCGTCGGTCATCGGTCCATCGTCCCCTGCGACCGCGTCCAGGCGGTCGTGCTCGCCTACGAGGTCGGCCTGGTGCGTCCCGCCTGAGCACGGCCCCACACCCGTAAATGTGAATGGGACGAAACAACGGGCGCATCTCCGGACGATTTTACTGGACGCTAACCGCGTCCCGTCCGGTCCTTAATCGGGTTTCCCCTAGCGCCTGACGGGCCATGAAGCGATACTGCATTTCGCGACCAGTTTTTCCCGGCGTGATTCCTTCAGGTCGCGCAGATCTCCGCCGCGGCGGCGAACCGACTCGAAAGAGCCCATGACCGCACACAGCTCGCTCGCACCGAACCAACGGCTTCTCAACAAGGTTCCCGAAGTCACCCTGTATTTCTGGATCGTCAAGATCCTCTGCACCACGGTCGGTGAATCCGCGGCCGACTTCTTGAACGTGAACCTGAACTTCGGCCTCACCGGAGTCTCCCTCGTCACGGGCGCCCTCCTGGTCGTCGCCCTGGTGCTCCAGTTCAACGCGAAGCAGTACGTGCCGGGCAAGTACTGGCTGACGGTGGCCCTGGTGAGTGTCTTCGGCACGTTGGTCACCGACAACCTGACCGACAGCATCGGCGTACCGCTGGAAGCCAGCACCCTCGTGTTCGGCGCGTTGCTCGCCATCACTTTCCTGGCGTGGTACGCCACCGAGAAAACGTTGTCCATCCATTCCATTGTCACTCGGCACCGCGAGGCCTTCTACTGGCTCGCGATTCTCTTCACTTTCGCGCTCGGCACGGCGACCGGCGACCTCATGGCCGAAGTACTCGGCCTCGGCTACCTGGTGACCGGAGCGATCGTCGCGGCCCTGATCGCGGTCCTCTCGATCGGATGGCGATTCGGGCTCCACCCGGTCCTGGCGTTCTGGTTCATCTACATCCTGACCCGCCCGCTGGGAGCGTCGATCGGCGACTACCTCTCCCAGTCGCCCGGCCAGGGTGGTCTGGGCCTCGGAACGACGCTGACGAGCGCCATCTTCGTGGCCGGCATCATCGCCGTCGTCCTCTACTTGTCCGTGACGAAGACCGACGTCACTCCCCGCGACGCAGCCGCTGACCCGGCCACGGCGAGGACCCGAGGTGGCCTGTGGCAGACCGTCGTGGTCGTCGCCCTCGTCCTCGTCGCCTCGGGAATCGGGTACTCGGTGCGAAAGTCCGCACTCCAGGACGACACGCCCGCACCGGTCGCCGGACAGCCGGCATCCTCAGGCGGCCGGACAACGCACCTCACTCCCCTGGGCGACCTCTCGGAGTTCCGGACCGTCACCCAGGACACTCTGCAGCGGTTGAACACCGGCGACCAATCCGGCGCGACTTCCCGCGTCGACGACCTCGAAACCGGCTGGGACAACGCCGAAGCCCGCCTCAAACCCCGGGACGAAGCCACCTGGACCGCCATCGACGGCAAGATCGACACCGTGCTCCGCCGGCTTCGGGCGACAAGTCCGGACCCGAACGCCGAGAAATCCGCGCTCACCGCATTGCTGTCCACGCTCGGATGATCCGGCACCTGTGACGCCGAGAGTCAATCCTGAAACCGGATGATCTTCTTGACCGCCGTTTTGATCTCCCGTTCGACCCGGGTGACCGGAAGCCGCTCGAAGCGGAACTCCGGAGCCACAATGCGGCGCGCGCCGAAACGTTCCTTGAACTGGCCGAGCGTTCCGGTGCCGGATTCGCCGAGGTAGTAGTAGCGGCACCCGGCCTCGCACGCGTCCTGGATCGCCCGCGCCTGCAGCAAGTCGGTGGCCCGGTAGTCCTTCAGCCGTTCGTCCATGACCCCGCGGAAGTCATGTGCGTTGGAGCCCCGCACCACCAGACAGGCCGCGGCGGGCCGGCCGTCGGCGCGGGCGATCCACACTTGGAAGCGCTCGCCGAGGCGACGGGCGATCGCCTCGAATTTCTCGCGCGGATCCCGCCGGTGCAACCGTCGCCTCGCGAGCCACGTCGGCTCGTGCTGCCGGCGAGCCCACCGCAGGACGCCGCGTTCCATCAGCTCGTAGAACTCCGAAACGAACTCGGCTCCGGTGCCGTGTTCCACCGTGACGCCCTTGCGCTCCGCGGTCCGGACACCACGCCGGGAGGTCTTCGCGAAACGCCGCGCCCACACCTCGTCCCATCCGCCCTGCAGGTCGAGCAGGTGCACGTGGTGCTGGTGGACCACGGCCCGCGGGTGGTGCGCGTCGCGCCACATGCCCACCTCGAGCGGGCCCGGCGACACGGATTGGACCACAACGCGCCGCGCCGCCAGGTCCCTCAGCACGGCGTTGACCTCGCCGGCTTGTGTGCCACCCACCGCGAGGAGCCCCCCGAGCCCGCACGCCGGTGGATTGGACTCCTCCGCCGTGAGCAACCTGGTCGCCAACGGACGTCGAAGCATCGGCAGGATGAGCGTGCGCCCCTCGGCCGTTTCGTACAGCCTGCTCACGTCCCGCAACTGGTGAGCTTCGCACATCGCGTCGGCCCATTCCGGTGATTGACTTTCCAACGCGTACGGATCACCGTGCATGATCGTCGCCCACGCTTCCCGAGGAGCAGGGCTGATCACCTTCACCAAACCGTTCACGGCCGGAACGTCCACCTGCTGGTCCGACCAAATTTTCACACGTTGCCTATGCATCAAGCGGCCCCGTTCGCTCCTCGCCCACGACCTTTGCCGGCACGTGGCGTACCTGGTAATTCGTCCGGTTCACCGCAAGGGTTACACAAGATCGTTGAATATTTCCTCCACAAAGGTCCGTCCGATCCGGACTTTCGCTGTAACGGCCGGAACCGGAAGAGCGAATGCCGGGTAATGAAGAATTCCGTTGATAAACGCATCGAACATCAAGTTGGGCGGCTCATCGATGAGGCATTCGGACGACAGGAAACCGACCTTCGACAGTGACCTGCTCGTCGTGGCCGACCTGCTCTCCGACCTGACCGAGATCGCGCACCGGCTGATCGATCGCGTGGCCGGACAGGACATTCTCGACACCTACCTGCTCGCTGCGGCCGCGGTGCAGATCGTGGAAGACCACCTCCAACGGGACACCCTCGCCCTGCGTCGCGCCGGCGAGTACTTTCGCGAGCGGAACACAGCCACGGTGGTTCCCGATCTGCTGGGCCGGGTCGCCGCTGCCGGCGAAATGGCGAGATCCTCACGCGCCGGCGAGCGAGAGGCCGTGCGCTGGCGCGACGCCGCCGCGAGGTTGCGCGACGCGGCCGCCCTGCAGGTGGTCACCGACACACCCGAGGGCGAATTCGAATCGTGGGCGAGCGCAGCTGTCCGCCTGCGGGCCTCGCTCGCTTCGCTGGACCGCCACCTCACCAGCGCGATCCTCCGGATCCCGTCGTGTTTCCGGAGTTTCGATCAGGAGCCGGCCGACATGGTCGCACTCGCGACGCGGTTGCGGCTGCGGTATCCGGACCGCGGACGGCCCGTCGTCGTCCTGGGGGTGCGCACTTCAGGCAACTACCTCGCCCCGCTCGTCGCCGCCGCATTGCGCGACGCCGGCTACGGAGAGGTCCACGCCGATTCGGTACGACCGGGCCACCGGCTCCGGCCGCGGTTGCGCGCGCTGCTGCGGTCGGCCGCCCAGCGCGGAGGCAGGATCGCCGTGGTCGACGATCCGCCCGAGACCGGACAGTCCATCGCCGACGTCGCGGCCGCCGTCTGCCGGGCCGGAGTCCCCGAAAGCGCTGTCACACTGCTGCTCCCGCTGTTCGCCGACACCCCGCCGGCCACTTTGGGCAGTTACGACTCGATCACCTTGCCCTATCGCGACTGGGCGATCCACGACCGGCTCGAGACCGAGGCCGTGGTGCGGTCGCTGTCCGCGCTCCTGGGCCGGCCCGTTCGTTCGGTCAGCCGGGTGCCGAACACCGGAGTATCCCGGGGGCGGGAGCACGCCCGCGCAGTGTTCGACGTCGGGTTGCCTGACGGAGAATCCCGGCGCATCGTGGCCGCCGGGGCCGGCCTGGGGTTTTTCGGGAGGCATTCGCTCGCCGTCGCACACGCGGTGTCCCAGCACTTGCCGCACAATTACGGCTTCATCGACGGCATCGTGTTCCGTGACTGGCTGCCGGCCGAGCAGAAGCTCCGGCACGCGGACGCCACCGACGCGGAACGGCTGGCCGGCTACGTCCGCGACCGGGCGGCCGCCATGCCCGCCGGAGCCGATCACGCCGCCGGGCTGGTCGGCCGGCAACCGGTGTGGGAGGCGGCGAGCCGTGTGGTGGAGCGCAACTACGGCCGCGCCGGCGTGGTGCTGCGGCCCGTCCTGCTCGATCCTCTGATCCGCCGTCTGTGCGAGGTGGCCGAGCCCTCCGTGGTCGACGGTGCGACCGGTCTCGGCCACTGGTTTCGCGGCACCGCAGGACTGTACAAAGTGGACGCGGATGTCCGCGACTTCGCCAACACCGATCTGGCCTGCTACGACCCGGTGTACGACCTGGCCGGAATCGACCCGGGGAGCACCGACCCCGCGTTCGCGCAGTCGCTGCGCCGGGCGCTGCCGTGCGACCCGGAACGGTTCCTGCTCTATGAACTCGTGCACCTGTGGAACCGTGAACGCCAGGGCCACCCCGTCCACCGCGCCGGCGCGCGAGCCGTCCAGCACTACCTGCGGGAAGTGCTGCTGGCCGGAGTGCAGGCCACTTCGGACGGTGCGGTGTGCGCGCTGGACGTGGACGGAGTGCTCGAATCGGACGCACTCGGGTTTGCCATGGCCACCCCGACCGCCGCACTCAGCCTGCGCGCGCTGCTCGCCCACGGCTTCCGGCCCGTCCTGGTCACCGGCCGCAGCTTGGACGAGCTCCGCGAGCGGTGCACCGCCTACGGACTGGCGGGAGGTGTCGCCGAATACGGGTCGGTGATCTTCCACGAAGGTGCTGCCCACGATCTCGTTCCCGCAAAGGGAGCCGAGGCACTCGACCGGGTACGGGATGCGTTGGCAGCCCGGACCGACGTCGTCGTGGATCGCGATTACCAGCGCATCGTCCGTGCCTACCGGCTCGGCTCCGACGGGGTCCGGCTCGCCCTCCCCGACGCGGTGGTCGAGCGCGTGCTGGACCACCTGGGACCGGCGACCGCGCACATCCGCACGATCGTGGGCAATGGCCAGACCGATTTCGTCGCCGCGGCGGTGGACAAGGGCACCGGTCTGGACGCGCTCACGGCCCGGCTCGGGGTCGACTCGGTGTCGTGGGCGGTCGGGGACACCGCGGCGGACCTGCCGATGTTGCGAGCGGCGAGGCTCGCCTACGCGCCCGGCAACGCGGACGCGCGAGTGCGCGCGTCCCAGGTGCCGGTGCTGCGGCGCCAGTACGCGGCAGGGGTCGCGCAGGCTGTGGCGTTGCTGATCGGTCACCGTCCCGGCACCTGCGGAACGTGCCGGCCGCCGGCCCCCACCGCACGGACGCGGACGTTGCTCACCCTGCTGGACGCTTCGAACGCGGGCGCGCGAGGGCTGCCCGCGGCGGTTGCCCGGTGCCTGGCGAGAGCGGCGGTGCGCACGCGATGACGACTGCGGTGCGAGGACAGCCGGAGCGAGCGACGCCCCCGGGCAGGGCGTTTCCCCGGCGCTCCTTGTACGGCCACGGATACGCGCTGGTCCTGAGTTCGGCGCTGACGGCCGGGATCGGCCTGGTGTTCTGGATCGTGGCCGCGCGCAGCTACGACCAGGCTGTGCTCGGCCTCAATTCCGCGCTGGTCTACGCGATCATGTTCCTGGCCGGGGTGGCGCAGCTGAACCTGATGAACGTGCTCATCCGGTTCGTCCCGGTGGCCGGGCCTCGGGCGCGCCGGTTGGTGGCGATGGCCTACCTGGTCGGCGGCGGGCTGGCGGGCCTGGCCGGTCTGGTGTTCGCGCTCGGCGTCCGCTGGTGGTCGCCGGACCTGGCGGGCCTCCTGCACGGTCCCGTCGCGGTCGCCGGGTGCGCGGGCGCCTGCGCGGTGTGGGCGCTTTTCGTGATGCAGGACGGAGTGCTGACCGCCGTCGGCCGGGCCAGGGTGGTCCCGGTCGAGAACCTGGTGTTCTCCCTGGTGAAGCTGGGATTGCTCGCCGGTCTCGCGGCGACCTTGCCCACCGGCGGGATCACCGTGTCGTGGATGGCCGCCACGGGGTTGGTCGTACTCATCACCACCGGATACCTGTTCCTGCGCGCACTGCCCGTGCACGAGGCCGCGGCGACCACCGGCGAACAGATTTCGCCGCGGGCGATTGCCGGATACCTGGGTGGCGACTTCCTCGGTGCGACGTGCTGGCTCGCCTGCACCCAGCTGTTGCCGGTGCTGGTGCTCGGCACGCTCGGCGCGCGGCCGACCGCGACGTTCGCCGTGGCGTGGACGATCGCCTACACGCTCTACCTCGTCCCCGCGGCGATGGGGCAGTCGCTGGTGGCGCACATGGCGCTCGATCCCGAGCACGCGGCGGCGGCCCGGGCGGGGGTCGAGCGACGCTCGCTGATCGTGCTCCTGCCTGCGGTCGTCGTGCTCGTCCTGGCAGCGCCCTGGGTGCTGCGGCTGCTGGGCCCCGACTACGCCGATGCCGGCCGTTGGGTCCTGCCCCTGATGGCGGCGTCGGCGTTGCCCAACGTCGTCGTCGCCGCCGCGGTGAGCCAGGCCCGAGCGCTCCGGCGGACCGGCGTCGTGGCCACGCTCCTCGGGAGCCTTTCGGTGCTCGTGGTGAGCCTGGCCGTGGTGCTGATGCCGGTTTTCGACATCGCCGGGGTCGGGCTGGCCCTGCTGGCCGGGCAAGCCGCCGTCGCGGGCGTGATCCTGTGGCTGCGGGCCGACTGGGCGCCGCGGCCCGTTGTCGGCCCGCTCGCGGGCGTACGCAGCTGGGGCCTCTTGCGCCGGATCGCCCCCACCGCGCTCAGGAGCCGTTCGTGGCACCTCCAGCACCGGTTGCGCGGCCGGTCCGACTCCGCGGTCGCGACCGTCGGCCCCGACGACCGCGGCTCCGCGCTGTTGAAGGTCGCCGACACCGAAGAAGGACGAGAAGCGCTCCTGCACGAGGTGAGGGCGCTGCTGCACCTGTGCGAAGACCGCCGGCTGGACGGCTGGCGGCACCTGGTGCCGGCCGTGTACGACGTGGGGAACGCGCTGGGTGCCTCCTACAGCCTGCAAGAACTGCTGCCCGGTACGGACGCGCGCGCCCGCGTGGCCGATCCGGTGGGTCGGGCCCGGTTCACCACCGCGGCCCTCAGCACCATCGGCGAATTGCACCGGCGCACCGCGGGCCTGGCCCGGGTCGACGGCCGCCTGCTCCGACAGCACGTCATCGCCCCGGCGGCACTGGTTCGGGCGGAGGTTCCGCCTCGGGAGGCAGCCGTGGTCGATCGGGTCGTCGCCGAGCTCTCGGCCGGATTGCACGACCGGCGACTGCCCGTGGGATGGGTCCACGGAGACTTCAGCGCCGACAACGTGCTCGTCGACGCCGACGACCACATCACCGGCATTGTCGACTGGGGGCAGGCCATCAGCGGCGGGCTCGTCGCTGTCGACGTGGCAAGCCTCGTGCTGGCCACCGACATGGCGGTGACCGGGCAGGAACTCGGCGCCGTGGTCACCACCTGGCTCGCTCCGGGCTCGGCGCCCGCGCTGGCAGAGGTGTTGCGGGACCGGAGCACGCTGGGCGGCGATCCGGTACCCGTTCGCACGCTCGTGCTGCTGGGGTGGCTGCACATGGTCTCGGCCAATCTCGCCAAGTCGTCGCGCTACGGCGCGAACCCGATCTGGTTGCGCCGCAACCTCGTCTCGGTCCTGCGCGCGCTCCAGCGGGAGGTCCCGTGAGCGGCGGTTCCGCGTTCGGCACCTCGGCTAGCCGGCGAGCCGGCCGCAACTCCGAGCAGACGATGGTCCGCGACGGCGCGTCGCTCGTCGTCGGCGCGGTGCTGACCTCGCTCGTCGGTGTCGCGGCCTGGGTCGTGGCGGCCCGTCTGCTGCCCCAGGAGCAGGTCGGGCACGCCTCCGCGTTCGTCTCCGGGTTCCTCCTGGTGGCCGGCCTCGGCGATCTGGGGCTGGGCGCCGCCCTGATGCGCTGGGTTCCCCGTGCGGGCGTGCGCCGCACGGGGCTCATCGTCCGCTGCTACGGCCTGGTGCTTGCCGGTTCCGTGCTGGCGGCGTGCGCCGTGCTGCTGCTGCCCACCGGCGACGAGATCACCGAGAGCCTGCCCCGGTTCAGCGCGGTCGCGTTCCTGTTCGCGGCCGTGGCCTGGGCACTGTTCCAGTTCCAGGACGCCGTGCTGGTCTCGTTGGGCCGGGCCCGCTGGGTGCCCTACGAGAACGCCACGATCGGCCTCGCGCGCGTCGGCATCCTGGCGCTCGCCGGGCCCGCGTTCGGCGCGACCGGCATCCTCCTGTCGTGGATCGCTCCCGCCGTCGCGGGGGTGCTGGTGATCTCCCTCGTGCTGTACCGGGTGCTCACCCGTGACCCGGAACCCGCAGTGGCGCAGCGGACACCGCTGCTCCCGGACCGGCGGGAGGTCGTGCGGCTGCTCGCGCCGACGTACCCGGCGAAGGTGACCGGCGGCTTGCTGACCGACCTCGTGCCGTTGCTGGTGATCGGGCGGTTCGGCCCCGAGACGGGCGCGGTCTTCTTCCTGGTGTGGATGGCCGGGAACACCGTGGATTACGCCGCGATCAGCTTTTCCCAGTCGATCATCGTGCGGATCGCGCACGAACCCCACCGCACCCGGGAGCTCTTCGGAATCGGATGCCGCAAGCTCGCGATGGTGTTCGTCCCCGCGCTGCTGCTCGCGGTCGCGCTCGCGCATCCGCTGCTGTCGGTGTTCGGACAGGCGTACGCCGACCAGGGCGCCTGGCTGCTGCGCTTGGTCATGCTCGGATGCCTGCCGAGGCTCGTCATCACCCTCGTGGTCGCGGCCGGGATCGCCCACGGGCGTGGGCCGATGGTCGCGGGGTTGGAAGCCGGCAGCGCGCTCGGGGTGATCGGCGTGGTCGCCGTCGTGCCCATAACGCACATGAACCTGGTCGGGGTGGGCTTCCTCCTGGTGCAATGCCTGGTCGCCGTCTGCGCGCTCGGTGTGCTGTGGCGATGGCGGAATCGAGCGACGAGATCGAGAGAGGCGCTCACGTGACGGCCTGCAGCCGCGTGATGGCGGTGGGACTGTTCCTCGCGGCGACGCTCACGGCCGCCGCGTGTGCGCCGTCCACACCGGACGGTCTGCGAAAGCCGACGCCGACGACGGCACCCGCCGAGAGCACCACGGTGAACTCGGCAGTGCCGCGACCCAGTCACGTGGTCGTGGTGATCTTGGAGAACCACGGGACCGAACAGGTGTCGGGCAACAGCCAAGCCCCGTATCTCAACGAGCTCGCCGCCGCGGGCGCCCGCTTCACCGATGCCACCGCCATCACCCATCCGAGCCAGCCGAACTACCTCGCGCTGTTCTCCGGCGACCCGCAGGGAGTCACCGACGACTCCTGCCCGCACACGTTCAGCGGTCCGAACTTGGCCCGCCAGCTGATCGACGCGGGTTACCGCTTCGGGGCGTTCGCCGAAGATCTTCCCGGTCCCGGATACCCCGGCTGCCGCTTCGGCGGCTACGTGCGCTGGCACGCGCCCTGGGTGGACTTCACCACGGTTCCGGCCGTGGTGAACCAGCCGTTCACCGCGTTCGGACCGAACTACACCCGGCTGCCGACTTTGTCGTTCGTGATCCCCGACATGTGCCATACCATGCACGACTGCGACATCACCACCGGCGATTCCTGGCTGCGGGCCCACCTGGGTGACTACGCAAATTGGGCCGCCACACACAACAGCCTGCTCGTGGTGACGTTCGACGAAGCCGAAGACGCCTCGGCGACGAACGGGATACCGCTGAGCCTGACCGGCCCCATGATCCGGCCGGGCACCTACGCGGAGCCGGTCGACCACTACCGGTTGCTCCGCACGATCGAAGCCATGTACGACTTGCCCGCACTGGGAAACGCCGCAGACGCGAAACCGATCACCGATGTCTGGCGCACCTGACCCGGGGAACGGCCGCGGCGACCCCCGCGACCGTTCTCAGGGAAACCGGAAACCGGCGATCCCCGAAGCCGGTGGCTCTCTCGCCACGGCACGCCGGCGCGCACTCGCGCTCGCCGGGCCGCTGACCCGTCCCATCGGGTCGCTGATCGCCGTCCGCACGCAGGCACCGGAAGTGGTGCTGACCTTCGACGACGGGCCCGAGCCCGGCGGCACCGACCGCGTGCTCTCGGCGTTGTCGGATCACGCCGCCACCGCCACGTTCTTCGTGCTCGTCGACCGCGCCCGACGGCATCGCGCATTGGTGCGGGAAGTGCTTGCCGCCGGGCACGAGATCGGCCTGCACGGAATGGACCACCGAAGGCTCTCGCGGCTACCGTCCGCCACCGTGCGCACACTGCTCGCCTCCGCCACGGCACAGCTGGAGGATCTCCTGGGCACGCCGATCCGCTGGTTCCGACCTCCCTACGGTGCGCAGACCCCGGCGGTGTGGCGCGCGGCGCGCCGGCAGGGACTCACCTCCGTCCTCTGGGGTCCCTGCGCCTGGGACTGGCTCGACCGGCCGCCCGAACTGCTTGCCGCGCAGGCCTTGCGCGGACTCGGGCGCGGTGCCGTACTGCTGGCCCACGACGGCCACGCGGGACCGGAAGACGGTGCGGACGACGGTCCGCGGCCCGGGTTCGACCGCGGCGACCTCGTCCGGCGCGTGCTGACCGGCCTCGACGAACGCGGGCTGCGAGGACGATCGCTGTCCGACGCCCTGGCGACGGGCGAAGCCCGGACCGTGCCGTGGTTCCTCCGATGAACCGCGCCCGGATAGCCGGCGCGGTCGCGGTTCTGCTCGCCGCGGTGCTGACCGGCTGCTCTCCTTCGTCCGGCAACGCGGCGCCGGTGCCCGTCGTGGGCGTCACCCACACCCAGGACAGCGCGGACGACTACCCGGCGGCGCAAATGGCCGCCGCGACGACGACCCTCGCCCGGCATCCGATGGTGCAGAACCAGTACCTGATGGGGTGGGGTGCGGACAACCCGGAACCCGCGCCGGGCGTGTTCGACTGGTCCTCTTTGGACCAGCGGATGGACCTCATCGGACAAACCCGCGGGATACCCGTGCTCACCCTCGCCGGCGCCCCGGATTGGATGAAGGGCGGTTCGCCCGGCACCACGGACTGGAGCCGGCTGAACACCGCGCCCACCCGGGCGCACTACCGGGACTTCGCGGCACTCGCCGCGGCCGCGGCGGCCCGCTACCCGCAGGTGCGGTACTTCCAGGTGTGGAGCGAGCTGAAAGGCCTGTACGACGAAGCCGCGAACCGATGGGACTACGAGGGCTACACCGAGCTGTACAACGCGGTCTACGACGCCGTGAAAAAGGTGCGCCCGGATGCTCTGGTCGGCGGTCCCTACGTGGTTCTCGACACCTGGTCAGCAGCGGGAACTCCGGCGCCCTCGGCTCTGTCCGGCCCGTGGGGCGTGGTCGACCAGCGCGCGCTCGACGTGATCGACTACTGGAACACGCACAAGCACGGCGCCGATTTCCTCGTCGTCGACGGGTCCAGCGGCACCCGGGACGCCGGTCTGACCACCGACGTGTTCCGCGCGACGGCGATGTTCGACACCGTCAGCACCTGGCTTCGCGCCCGGGTCGGGCTTCCGGTGTGGTGGTCGGAGTTCTACCCCACACAGCCCGGCGGACCGGCCTGGTCGCCGGAAAGCCCTGCCGCGGCCGCATTGACCGTGGCCGCGGTCGCCCAGGCGCTGCGCGGCGGGGCCGACCGGATGTTGCTGTGGCAGCCGCAAGCCTCTGCCGACCTGCCCAGCGCAGCGCTGTGGACCACGCCCACCGCGAGCACCAACGCCGAGCCACTGCCCCTCGCCGTGCCCTGGACCTGGCTCGCAGCCAATGTCAACACCCGCACCACGATCTCTTATTCACCGGCCGGCACGATTCTGGAGATCACCGCGGAACGGGAAGTGCTCACGATCAACCTCACCGCCGACGAATTGATCCCGCCGAACCAAAGCGCACCCCTGTCAGCTTATGGAATTCGAATCACTCCCCGCCACTGATCACCCACCACCGGCACATGAAGCTGAAAAACCTGCACACATTCAGGTTACGAAATGATAAACTTCACGCCTGGCCGATTCGGTCATCTGTGCCCAGTTCTCCCGCACGCTTAGTCGTCTCGACAACGCTGAGTGACGTCATCTCGAGGCCGAAGTCCGGACCATTCACCGAAATATTGGACCTGACCAGTGCCCGCGTGCCCGATCGTCACCGGATCGTGATCCTTGCACGAGCACCGTCAGGCTTCCTGTGAATCACCACCCGCGGCGGCCGGCTTTCTTTTTCAACGTAACGACCACCTATCGGTGCACGACGACCTTGATATCAACTTAAATTTGGATGACTTGTAGCGGAACTCAGTGGATCAGCGCCGCATGAATCAGGGAGAGGGTGCGCTCGATGAGACGGTGCGCGAATCCGAAGATCAGTATTGTGATTCCCGCGCGCAATGAAGCACGCAACCTCGAGGTGATCCTTCCGGAACTGCCCGAAGTCGACGAGGTCGTGCTGGTGGACGGACATTCGGTGGACCAGACCGTCGAGGTTGCGCGCAAAGTGCTGCCGTCGATCGTGACGCTGACGCAGACCCGCCGCGGCAAGGGAAACGCACTGGCGTGCGGTTTCGAGGCCGCCGGCGGGGACATCGTCGTGATGTTCGACGCCGACGGATCAGCCGATCCGGCGGAGATTCCTGCGTTCGTGGAGACTTTGGTGCAGGGAGCCGACTTCGCGAAGGGGTCCCGGTTCCGCCGCAACGGCGGCAGCGACGACATCACCGCGTTGCGCCGAGCCGGCAACGCCACGCTCAACAGGTTGGCCAACGTCCTGTACCGCACGAGGTTCACCGATCTTTGCTACGGCTACAACGCGTTCTGGCGAGACATCGTGCCTCAGCTCAAGTTGCCACCGACCATCGCGACCACTCCCGCCGCGGGAGGCTTTTGGGGTGACGGGTTCGAAATCGAGACCGTGCTGAGCTGCCGGGTTGTCGCCGCGGGGCTGGAGGTCGCCGAGGTACCGAGCTTCGAACGACCCCGCATCTACGGCGAGACGAACCTGCGCACATTCGCCGACGGCGCCCGGATCCTGCGCACCATCGTCGCGGAACACCGGCACTATCGCGCTCGCCTGAAACCAAGCCCGGCCGAGACCGGCGAGGTCCCTGCACAGGAGATCGCGTGATGGTGCCCGAAGCGGAAGGCGGCGAGCGCCCGCCCGCGACCTCGGTCGTCGTCTGTGCCTACACGACCGCACGGTGGGACACGATCCGCGCCGCGCTCGCCTCCGCCGCCGGGCAGATCCCGGCTCCGCTGGAGATTCTGCTCGTTGTCGACCACAATCCGGAGCTGGCCCGTCGCGCCCGCGCCGAACTGTCCGGGATCGAAGTCCTCGACAACGAAGGGCCTCGAGGCCTGTCCGGCGCCCGAAACACCGGGATCGCGCACAGCACCGGTGACGTCATCGCCTTCCTCGACGACGACGCCGCGGCCCTGCCCGGCTGGCTGGCGCAGCTGCTCGCGCCCTACACGGATCCCGATGTCGTCGCCGTGGGTGGTGCGGCTCGGCCACAGTGGCCGCCGGGGTCCGGCCGTCCCGGCTGGCTTCCCTCCGACGGGGTGCTGGACTGGGTGGTCGGCTGCACCTACGCGGGCTTGCCGACCGCACGCGCCGAAGTGCGCAACGTCATGGGTTGCACCATGTCCTTTCGCCGCACAGTGTTCGACGAGATCGGCGGTTTCTCCACCCGGGTGGGCCGCCTGGGCGCGCTCCCCCTCGGGTGCGAGGAGACCGAGTTGTGCATCCGGGCCCGCCAACGGCTGCCCCGGGCACGAATCCTGTTCGAGCCGCGTGCGGTGGTCGCGCACCAGGTCAGCGCCGACCGCTTGAGCTGGTCATACCTGCGCCGCCGCAGCTGGTCCGAGGGGGTGTCCAAAGCGGTCGTGAGCCGGTTGGCCGGTACCGGCAGCGCAGTCGCCACCGAGCGCCGCTACGTCGCCCGCGTGCTCCCGGCCGCCGTGGGACGCGAACTGGTCCGGTCCGCACGGAACCGGCGGACAGACTCGGGCAAGGCGCTCATCGGGATCGCCACCGCGCTGCTGGCCGCGGCCGGGGGCTTCGTGCGCGAGTCGGCTCGGCGAAGCGGGCCGGGGCCGGCCACCGGCGAACCCGCGCCCGCGACGGCGGTCACCGAGCTCGACGTCCGCCGAGGGGCGGCGACACTGCCGGTTCCGGCGAACCCCGAACTCGTCTATCGCGACGCGCAGGTGCTCGTACGTGACGGGCGCTGGACCTTGGACCTGCTCCGGTTGCCCGTCACCGGTCCCCGCGTGGACCTCAGCGGCCTTCACCTCGCCACTCCCCCGGCACGGCCCGAACCGGACTCTCGGACCCCGAGGGTGAGCGTCGTGGTACCGACCGCCGACCGTGCCGACGCGGTTCGGCGGTGCGTGAAGTCGTTGCTGGCGACCGGCTACCCGGACCTGGAACTGCTGCTGGTGGACAACCGGCCGCAGGCGGCCGAAGCCGCCGCGCTGGCCGAACTCGCGTCCGAGGATTCGCGCACGCGTTACCTCGCCGAACCCGAACCCGGCGTCAGCCGGGCCCGGAATACCGGCCTGGCCGCGGCGAGCGGGCAGCTGGTCGCCTTCGTCGACGACGACATCGAGGTCGACCGCTGGTGGCTCGCCAACCTGGTGGCCGAACTCGCCGACGAGGCCGTCGACTGCGCGACCAGCCTGGTGCTGCCCAGTTCACTGGACACTCCGGCTCAGCGAACGTTCGAGCAGCTGAAGGGGTTCGGGCAAGGTGTACGCCGCCAGGTGTTCGGTCCCGAGCTCGCCGGCGACGACGCGATGTACCCCTTCGCCCCGGGCCGGTTCGGTCCGGGCGGTTGCGCGCTGTGGCGCCGCTCCACCCTGGCCGGCCTCGGCGGGTTCGATCCACTGCTCGGACCGGGAACCCCCACCCGCGCGGGCGAGGATCTCGAACTTTTCCTGCGGCTAGCTCGCGCCGGTGGCTCCATCGTGTACACACCGCACGCGGTGGCCTGGCACGAGCACAGTGCGGAATGGGCACAGCTGCGCGAGCGCCTGCACGCCTACAGCGTCGGGTTGTCGGCGATGTTCGTCCGGCACCTGCTGCGCCGGCCCGAGGACCTCCGGCGGGTCGCCGCGGTGGTACCCGACCGCGCCGGCCGGATCCTCCGGACGCGCTCATCGCCGCAGGACAGCGGCTCGACCGGCCCGGGAACTCGGCTGCTGCTGGACCAGCTCACCGGCCTGGTCTCGGGTCCGGCAGCGCTCACCCGCAGCGCCTGGCGCACGAGGTCGAGGTGGCCGCGATGAGCCTGAACGAGCGGCGAGCCGTGGCCGCCCTCCTGCTCGGCCTGACTGTCACCGTGCTGCTGCTGGCTGCCTGGGAGGTCACCAGCGCGGTGCGCCTTTACGTGAATACCGCGTTCGTGCTCCTTGCCCCGGGGTGGGCGATCGTCGTCCACTTGCGGCTGGGCACCCGGGCCTTGGAGTGGATCACGGCGATCGCGATCGGCATCTCGGGGACGTTGCTGGTCGCGCAGGTCATGGTCTCGACCCATTGGTGGCATCCGACGGCGGGATTTGTGGCGGTCGCCGTGGTCACGGTGCTCGCGCTGCTCTGGCAGCTCATCGCACCCCGTACCGCGGGGACGGTGCCGTGACGAGAGTCGCCCTCGCGCTTCCCCGACTCCGGCTGTCCAGAAGCGACCTCGGAGCACCGCCGCGAGTCGCCGACGCCGGCCTCCCCGGCCGGCAGTGGCGCGACGTGCTGAGTTCGCTGCTCGCCCTTGTTGCCGCGCTGCTGTGGCTTCTGGGACTGCGCCCTGTCCTGCCCACACAGCTCGACGGCCTCGGCCTGATCACCGCGCTGTCGCCGGTGTTGCTGGCGGCCTACCCGGTGCTCCTGGCCGCGGTGGTGCTCGAACTGGTCCGGCGACGCCCGCGCCCGCGCCTGCTGGCGTGTTTCACCACGCTCGGCGTCGTGCTGGTCTACGGCCTTCAGCCGGCGAGCGAGCAGACGGCCCGGCTGACAGTCTCCTATCTGCACACGGGGTTCGCGCGCTACATAGCGGAGAACGGGCACGCGCTGCAGGGCTACGACGCGCGGTTCTCGTGGCCGGGGTTCTTCTCGTTGATCGCGTTCCTCACCAAGGCCAGCGGCCAGCCGGACGCGTCGCCTCTGTTGCAGTGGGCGCCGACAGTCTTCGCGGGGGTCGCCGTACTGGGGATGCGCGCCCTCGCGGCGGCGGTCTTCGGCAATGGGCGCGCGGGGTGGCTCGCGACCTGGGTCTTCCTTCTTGCCGAGTGGACCGAGCAGGACTACCTGTCGCCGCAGGCCGGCAGCTACCTGATCATGCTCGCCGCGCTCGCGCTGACCGTGCGATACCTGCTGCGCCCCGGCCTGGCGAGCCCTGCGCGGTCGAGGTGGGCTCGCCGTCGGCCACCCGCGAATCTGCCGCGCGAGCGCTTGGTCGCACACGGACTGATCGTGGTCTTCGCCCTGGCACTCGCGCCCACTCACCAGCTGACCCCTTTCGTGCTGGCGGGGCTGCTTCTCGTGATGGTGCTGACCCGGCGGCTGTGGCCGAGCTGGCTGCCCTGGCTGGTGCTGATACCCGCGCTGGTGTGGTTTTCGCTGGGTGCCAAGGACTTCTGGCAGGGCCAGCTGCACATGGTGGTCGGCGACTTCGGACAGGTGGGCAACTCCGTGGACCAGGGCATCACGGGCCGGTTCACCGGCGATGCCGAACGCACGGCCATCCTGTTCGTGCGCGTCGGGCTGACCGGCGTCGTCGGCGCGCTGGCCCTGGGCGGCTGGTGGGTGCGGCACCGCCGGGGTCTCCACTCGCTCCCGCTGGTCTTGCTCGCGGCCGCCCCGCTCGCGATGGTCGCGCTCCAGTCGTACGGAGGTGAGGTCTTCGTCCGCTGCTACCTGTTCGCGCTGCCGTTCGCCGCGTTGCTCGCCGCGGCCGGTCTCGACGCGGTACTCGGCGCGCGTGCGGCCCCGGGAGCGATGGCCGCGACGACGAGAGTGGAACGCCGGCTCCCCCACGTGCGGCCGGTCGTCGTCGGGCTCACGCTGACGTTGCTCGGCCTTGCGACGATCACCGCCCGGGGCGGCGGCGACGCCTACCTCAGCTACAGCCGCAGCGACGTCGCCGCGGTGGCGGACGCCTACCGGCTGGCCAAACCGGGTCAGACGATCAGCGGCCTCAGCGCCGACGCCACGCCCCTGGGCTTCGACAAGATCGGGGTGGTGTCGCAGACCTCGATCGAAGACACCTGCCCGCGGTATTTCCGAGTCGCCACCTGCGTTCAGGACGCGGCGCCGGACTACTTCGTGGTAACCCCCTCGCAGGACAACTACGGGCAGATCAACTACGGGCTCCAGGCAGGCTGGACCGACCGGCTCGTCGCCGACCTCGTTCGCGCCGGGACGTATCACGTGGTCTTCGACGAAGGCGGGAGCCGTCTCCTGGCCCGAGCAGGAGACGAGGCGCGATGAACGACACCCTTCTGGTGATCCTCACCCTCGCGCCGGCAGGCGCATTCGGTGCCATCGTCCTCACCCGCACGGTGCTGGCGGAGCGCGCCGCGGGAGAACGCGGCAGATCCCACGAACGAACGCCGCTCGTGCTCTGGCTCGACCGGGCCGGCGTGACGGTCACCGTGCTCGTCATCGCCGCGGTCCTGTTCCGCGTCGTCAACACTGTGCTCTGATCGCGTCGGCTATGCTGGCGATCAACCCGGGCTACCTGGAGGGTCGCCATCAGTTTCCCCACCCCTGGGCGCGACCAGTGCCGCTGCGGTCACCATCGTGACGCGCACACCCATCATCGTGGCGGAACCGAATGTGCGCTGTGCCCTCCTGGCGAGTGCAACCGCTTCCGCCCGCCAGGGCTGTTCGCGGATATCCTTCATCGGCTCCGCTTGCGCGGCTGACTCCTCCGGGTACGCGCAACTCGTACGCATACCGTTCCCGGCCGAACCTGAGACGGGCAGTCGCCTGACTTCACGACGACTTCAGCGTCGATCCGGGCCGCGCACCGCCGGCCGCGTTCGGTGCGCTCGCACCGGACACCTCGCCTCCGCCTGCGGTCAGCTGACGGTGAGCTTGAGGTCCATGCCGGCTTCTTTGTGGGCGTCCACCGGACAGTAGATCTCGTAACTACCGGGCTGCAGGGTGACAGTCAGATCACCCGACTGGCCGGTATTCAAGGCACTGGGCAAGGTCTGATCGGAAACGCCTGGGCCGTCGATCTCGAGTGAGTGCGCTGTTTGGCCCGCGTTGACGGCGTGGATGGTGTAGGTGCCGGGATGGAGGTTTTGAGTGGACAGGGCGATGTGGAAGTCGGTCAGAGTCGCGGTCACAGTCGTGCCCACCGGCGCGGTCGCCGAGTGCGGTGCAGAGGGGGGCCGGCTGATCGTGCTCACCGGTCCGGGCGAGCCACCACCCCCGCATGCGGTTGCCAATGCCGCAGTCATCACCAGGCCGAACGGCAGGACAACCCTGCCGACGCGGCGCGTGCCGGTGTTCCGCATGCTTACCTCCAAGCTCGGTGCAACGGGTCGTCGCAAGAGATACGAACGCGCGCTCGTGCGGGATTGCGCGAATGCGGAATACAGTCGACAGACATGCCTCGGGAGGCCGAACTGGCAGGCCCGAGCGCCTGCCGGGCAATCCCGCCGCTCGGAGGAGAAGAGGTGGGCAGGATCGGCATTCCGGTCGAGCTGCTTCCTGACGAGACGCTGCTCGCCGGCCTCGCCACCGGTGAGGCCGAGATCGCCGTGGCGTTCGTGCGCCGTTTCCAGCGGACGGTCTACGGCGTAGGGATCGCCGTGCTCGGGGACAGCAGACTGGCCGAGGACGTCGCGCAGCTCACTTTTGAACGAGCGTGGCGCCACGCCGAGATCTACGACGCCCGTCGTGGCTCGGTGCGCACCTGGCTGACCGCCATCGCGCACAACCTGGCCATCGACATGGTGCGCGCCCATCAACCGACCCCGCTGGACCCGGGCGATCTCGCCGCGCAGTTCACGGCTGTGGTGGACAGCCCCGAGCGGCTGGCGGCGGCGCACGAAGACGCTTCGGCGTTGCAGACCGGGTTGACCGCCCTGCCCGTGCCGCAGGCGCGCGCTGGTCATGGCCGGCATCTACGGCATGACCGCCCAACAGATCGCCGACACCGAACACATCCCTCTGGGCACGGCGAAAACCCGCATCCGGTCCGCGATGCGCAAGCTGCGGGGCTCGCTGGCCGCCGAACGAGTCGACCACGGCTGAGCTCCGGTGCGCCCTCGGCCCGGAACTCGCCCTGGACCTGCCTGCGGGACTGCCGAACCGGTCGTCGGGTTCGTGGCCGGGTGCGCAACCGGACGCTGTGCCGCACCTGAGGACCAAGGTTGAGGCGTCTTGACGAAATCCCTACGCCGAGCCACGGATGTTGATACTTTCCTTACCCTGGTAGTCAAGACAGCGATGCACGCTCCGGTAGGTGTCAGCACCCGCGTCATGGCTCAAAAGGTTGGTGCTCGGACGGCCGTTCCGGAGCGACACCCTCGGCGAGACCCTGCTGCCCAAGTGGCTCGCCCTGCCGATCTTCGCCAGCGACCCGCTGTCCTCGGTGGCCTACGCGACCCAGCAGATCCTGCTCATCCTCAGCATCGGCGGCCTGGCCTACCTGAGTTCGGCGCCGTGGATCGGCCTGGCCGTCGCCGTGCTCCTGACCGTCGTGGTCGTGTCCTACCGGCAGGTCGTGCGCGCCTACCCCACCGGCGGCGGGTCCTACGAAGTGGCGTCGAAGAACCTGGGCAGCTCCGCCGGCCTCGTCGTGGCGGGGGCGCTGATGGTCGACTACATCATGACCGTCGCGGTCTCGGTGGCCTCCGGCGTCGACAACGTCATCTCCGCCGTTCCCGCGCTCAACAACTACCGCATCGGCCTGGACATCGGGTTCATCGTGCTGCTGGCGGCAATGAATCTGCGCGGAATCCGCGAATCCGGCCGCACGTTCGCCATCCCGACCTACCTGTTCGTCGGCGGGGTCGTGCTGATGATCGTGCTCGGGTTCACGCAGCTGCTCACCGGGCACGCCCCGGTGGCCGCAAGCGCCGGCTACGGCATCCGGCCCGAACAAACAGGCCTGACCGGCCTGGCGCTGGCCTTTCTTCTGCTGCGTGCTTTCTCCTCCGGCTGCACGGCCCTCACCGGCGTCGAGGCCATCTCCAACGGCGTCCCCGCGTTCCGCAAACCCAAGAGCGCCAACGCCGCCCGCACGATGACCGCGATGGGTGCCATCGCCGTCATCATGTTCGGCGGCATCACCGCGCTCGCGATGATCACGCGCGTCCGGGTCGCCGAGAACACCTGCGACCTCATCGGCTTCCAGGGGAACTGCGTCAGCGACCCGCAGCGAACCGTGATCAGCCAGATCGCCGCCGCCGTCTTCGGCGGCGACCAGTCGGTGCTGTTCTACTTCCTGCAGGCCGCCACCGCGCTGATCCTGATCCTCGCGGCCAACACCGCGTTCAACGGATTCCCGTCGCTGGCCTCGATCCTCGCCCAGGACTGGCACCTGCCCCGGCAGTTGCACACCCGCGGCGATCGGCTCGCGTTCTCCAACGGCATCATCGCGCTCGCGCTGGTCGCCGGGGTGCTGATCTTCGCGTTCGACGGCTCGACGACCCGGCTGATCCAGCTCTACATCCTCGGCGTCTTCACCTCCTTCACGCTGTGCCAGGCGGGTATGGTCCGGCATTGGAACCGCGAACTCGCCACCGCGACCGAGACCCGGCAGCGCCGGGCGATCCAGCGTTCGCGGCTGATCAACGCCGTCGGCGCGACGCTGACCGCGATCGTGCTCGTCGTCGTCCTGATCACGAAGTTCACCCACGGCGCCTACCTGGTCGTCATCGCGATACCGGTGCTGTGGGTGATGATGCGCGCCATCCACCGCCACTACCGCGACGTCCGCGAAGAGCTCCAGGCGGACGACGAGAGCGGGTTGTTGCCCAGCCGCGTCCAGGCGATCGTGCTGGTGTCCACTTTGAACAAACCCAGTCAGCGCGCGATCGCCTTCGCCCGTGCGACGCGGCCCGACACCGTCACCGCGATCACGGTGGACGTCGACGACGCCGACACCCGCACGTTGCAACGGGAATGGGAGCAACGGGGCATGAAGATCCCGCTCAAGGTGCTCGAGTCGCCCTACCGCGAGATCACTCGCCCGGTGGTCGCCTACGTCGAGAACCTCCGCCGCGCCGGCCCGCGCGACGTCGTCTGCGTCTACATTCCCGAATACGTGGTCGGCCGCTGGTGGGAGAACATCCTGCACAACCAGAGCTCGTTGCGGCTCAAGGGGCGGCTGCTGTTCGAACCCGGAGTCATGGTCACCAGCGTGCCCTGGCAGCTGCACTCGACCAGCCGCCGCGACCTCCATCGCGTCCGCACCCTCCCCGGCGACACCCGCCGCGGCATCACCCCGCAGCGCCGCTGACAAGGACGACGCGACTTCGCATCGGGCGATCACCGCCAGCTCGCTGCCGAGCCGGTGTGGGGTGCGAGGTCAGGTGGCGTCCGGGTCGACCGGGGGCCGTTCACCCGGCTTCAACGGCGATCTGGCGGTGGCCACCGGGCCCGCGGGCGCGGTGTTGGTGGCAGCCGCTGAGTGTGGCTCGGTGAACGCGTCGTCGAGCAGGTAACGCCCGAGCGCGGTCTTCGGGTCGAATGTGCGCAGCGCTTGCAGCTCCTGCAGCGGTTTACGCAGCTGCTGGAGCTCCGGGCCCAGTTCAGCACGGAACTGGTCTTGGGCGCCCGTGGCGAAACTGCGGATCTTGTGGATCGTCCGAGCGAGCCAGCGGGCTGTCTCCGGCAGCCGTTCGGGGCCGAGGATGAACAGCGCGGCGATCAACAGGACCGACAGGTGCTCCAGGTTGAGACCGAACATGCCACGCTCCCTCACACCCGCCGCGGTGCTGTTGCCCGCCATGGTAAGGGGGATACTGTGGAATTCCTGTGATCATTCGCAGATACTGCGAATGAGACCGGTTACATGCCTTGCGTGGTGGCATCACGTGACCTCGTGTCCGTGCCGGGTCAGGCTCGTGCGCAGAACCTGACCGATAGCGCGGTCGTCGTCGACCACAAGGACTCGGCCGTGCCCGAGAATATCCGCGTTTCCCGATTCCGGGGTGAAGCGCGATCATTTTGCCTGGCACTAACCTGAGCGGACTGTTCGTTTGCCTGGGCAGACGGCGAAATCGGTTCACATTCGCCGGGCAATGCGTTTGATCGGCACGTGCCGGCCGGATCACCGGCGCGGTGCCGCGGCAGCCCGATCACGTCGCGGGTGGCGGCACTCCCAGGCGTAGACAGCAAAAACGAAGATCCAATCGGCGCAAGCGGCGGCACAAAGCCTGCCCCAATGTCGCGCTGTCTCCCGCGCGCGAGGGGCGCCGCCCGGTAAATTATCGAAGGCTTGACAGCCGGGCGTCGCTCACCACTAGGCTGGATTCCGGATATCAAAACAGATCTTCTTGAGCAGCCGGCTCCGATCTCCCGCATCGCGCGGGGGACATATCAAGAACGTCTTCGCAGGAATTTCTGGGTTGGCGGGGGGTTCAGTCACATGAGACACGGTTCGGCACCGCGAAGACTCGGGCGACGCCAGCGCCGCCCGAGAGCGCGCGACAGCTTTCACGGCACGGCCCAGCGCAATGCGCCGGCCATCGAGCCCGAGCGCGCTGCCCGACACCCGGCGGCGCCGGCGTCTCGACTTGCCGCCGCTCCTTCCACGATCTCGGCGCCGGCTCCCCGCCACGGGCCCGGTTCCGCATCGTACGGACGAGCACGGGATTGTTGCCGGTGTCGCACGATGCGTACCTGCATCCGGCGATCACATCGCTGTGCCGATGACGCGAGTTCCACAGCCGGACACTTCACGCGTCCTTGCTGCCGCAGAACGCGCCGGTGTACGGCCACCCGTGTTCCCTCCCCAGCTCCGACAGCAGTCCAGGCCAGTGCGGATCGCGCGCATGAGTCAGGCCGGCTTGTCGCGCAGACCGCTCTGATTCCTGCTGATTCAAGAGGTTCACCAAATGGGAAACTCCCACGGCGTCCTGACCGCTGAGCCGGCGCACAATCCGACCACGCTCGCCGAATGCGAGCGGCTCTACGCCGAGGTGCTCACCGGCATCGTGGACACCGACCACGTAGCGGCCGACAGCAACTTCTTCGACGACCTCGGCGCCGACTCCATGCTCATGGCCCGCTTCTGCGCACGAGTACGCAAACGCCCCGAACTGCCCTCGGTATCGATGCCGGACATCTACCAGCACCCGACAATTCGGTCCCTCGCAGCGGCCCTCACCACCACGCCTGCCTCGCAGCCGGCAACCACGCTCGCCGAATGCGAGCGGCTCTACGCCGAGATACTCGCCGGCATCGTGGACACCGACCACATCGCGGCCGACAGCAACTTCTTCGACGACCTCGGCGCCGACTCCATGCTCATGGCCCGCTTCTGCGCACGAGTACGCAAACGCCCCGAACTGCCCTCGGTATCGATGCCGGACATCTACCAGCACCCGACAATTCAGACTCTTGCATCGGCCCTCACCACGACAACCGGCACCGAACCCGCACCTGCCTCGCAGCCGGCAACTCCGGCAGTTTCCCCTGACCCACCGAGATCCGCTCGCAAGGGCAAGTTCGTCCTCTGCGGGGCGCTGCAACTCCTGTTCCTTCTCGGCTATCCCGCCCTCACCGCGGCCCTCTGGGTGACGGGCTTCTACTGGGTCTCGGCCAGCCCGAACCTGGTCGACGTCTACCTGCGTTCCGTCGCGTTCGGCGGTGCGATGTTCTTCGGCCTGTGCACCGTCCCGATCCTCGTCAAGTGGGTGCTCATCGGCCGGTGGAAGCCTCAGGAGATCCGCGTCTGGAGCCTGGCGTACGTCCGCTTTTGGCTCGTCAAAACGCTGATCCAGCGGAACCCGATGATGTTGTTCGTCGGTTCGCCCCTCTACGCGCTCTACCTGAGGGCACTGGGCGCGAAGATCGGGCGCGGCGCCGTCATCTTCTCCAGGAACCTGCCCGCGTGCACCGACCTGCTCAGCATCGGCGACGGCGCGGTGATCCGGAAAGACTCGTTCTTCAACGGCTACCGAGCTCACGACGGCGTCATCCAGACGGGTGCAGTGAGCATCGGCAAGGACGCGCTCGTCGGCGAGGCGACGGTGCTCGACATCCGGACCTCGATGGGTGACGGGGCCCAGCTCGGGCACTCGTCCGCTCTGCACGTGGGTCAGGCAATACCCACCGGGGAGCGCTGGATCGGCTCACCCGCGCAGCGGGCCGTGAAGACGACCCAGATGACGGTCACAACACGCGACGTGGGCGCAGGACGACGGGTGGTCTTCTCGGCCGTGCAGCTGGCGAACCTGCTCCTGCTGGGCCTGCCGCTGACGTTCGGCATCGCGGACTTCGCGATCCCGCGGGTTCCGGAGTTCGGCCCGCTGCTGGACTCGGCACCGGTGTCGCTCACGACCTGGACGTTCTTCCGTGACGCGCTGGTTGTCTCCGCCGTGCTCTTCTTCGGCGCCATGCTCGTCGGCCTCGTGCTGGTGGGAACGGTTCCGCGCGTGCTGAACCTGTTCATCAAGCCGGACAAGGTCTATCCGCTGTACGGATTCCACTACTGGGTTCAACGCGCGATCACCCGCACGACCAACATCAGGTTCTACACGACTCTCTTCGGCGGAACTTCCTACATCATCTACTACCTGCGTTGGCTGGGCTACCGCCTCCGCGGGGTGCGGCAAACCGGTTCGAACTTCGGCGAAATGGTCAAGCACGACACCCCGTTCCTCAGCGCGGCCGGCAGCGGAACGATGGTCGCGGACGGGCTGTCCATCATCAACGCCGATTTCTCGAGCACCTCCTTCCGCCTGTCCCAGGCGTCGATCGGGCCGGACAACTTCCTGGGAAACATGATCGCCTACCCCCCGCAGAGCAAGGCGGGCGACAACTGCCTCCTCGCAACGAAGGTCATGGTGCCCCTCGACGGACAGGTGCGGAAAGGCGTGGGCCTGCTCGGCTCGCCCAGCTTCGAGATCCCACGATCGGTCAAGCGCGACAGGGATCTCGACGTGAGCAGCGCAGACGAGCTGCGCCGCGGCCTCAGGGCCAAGACCGTCTACAACACCATCAGCATGGCGCTGTTCCTGCTGGTGCGCTGGACCTTCTTCGTGTCCGTCGTCGTGGTCTACCTGGCCGCGGTCAACCTCCTGCACTTCGTGGGTTCGCTCGCACTCGCGGTCGCACTGGCCACCGCGGTGATCATCGTTTTCACGGTCGCCTACAACGTCGTGATCGACCGGCTGTTCCGGCCGCTGCAGGCCTTGGTGCCGCAGGGCTGCTCGATCTACGACCGCGCTTTCTGGCGGCACGAACGTTTCTGGAAAGTCAGTTCCCTCACCTATGTCCTCGCCTTCAACGGCACCCCGTTCAAGAACGTGATCTGGCGGCTGCTGGGCATGCGGGTCGGCCGCCGGGTCTTCGACGACGGCCTCCGCGTGCCCGAGCGGACGTTCACCACGATCGGTGACGACTGCACTCTCAACGCGGACACCATCGTCCAAACCCACTCGCAGGAGGACGGCGGATTCAAGTCGGACCGCACCACGATCGGTGCCGACTGCACCCTCGAGGTCGGCGCCTTCGTCCACTATGGCGTGACGACCGGCGACGGCGCCGTGCTCGCCACCGGCTCCTTCCTCATGAAGGGCGAGGAAATGCCACCGAACACACGGTGGGGCGGAAACCCCGCCACAGAGATGCACGAGCAACCGGGCGATCCACAGGTCCGAAAGACCAGCGAGGACAACGGCACCGCCGTAGTCGCGCGGTGTCCTTAAAGGACATTGCCGAGCCACCACGCCCGGACAGCTGAAGTCGTCCTCCGGTCGGAACTGAAGGGAGATCGAGATGTCGTCCTCGTCATCATTGCTGCTGGACGTGGATCTGCAGCCCGGCAGGGTGCCGATGCTGCGAGCCGGGACCACCGGCGACGGACCGAACTGGGCGGCCGGGCACCGCGACGCCTTGCGCGCCGTCGTCGCCGAGCACGGTGCGGTCCTGGTCCGCGGTCTCGGGCTGCGCGATGCGGCCGAGGTCACCGAGGTGTTCCGCGGGCTGGCCACCGCGGGCCTGATGACCGAGAGAGAGGCGTTCGCGGAGCGGCAGACCTACGCCGACGGCGTGTACTCCTCGTCGAAGTGGCCACCGAACCAGCCGATGTGCATGCACCACGAACTGAGCTACCGCCTCGAGTTTCCCGGCCTGATGCTGTTCGCGTGCCTGTCCGCGCCCGCCGAGGGCGGGGCAACCGGGGTGGCGGACTCGACCGCCGTGCTCGACGCGCTGCCCGGTGACCTCGTCGAACGGCTCGAGCGGGAGGGCTGGATGCTCGTCCGCAACTACAACGAGGAGATCGGCGCGTCGCTCGCCGAGGCGCTCGGCACCGAGGACCGCGGCGCGGTCGAGAGCTACTGCCGCGCCAATGCCATCGAGTTCGAGTGGCAGCCCGACGGCGGGCTGCGCACCTGGCAGCGCCGCAGCGCGGTGGTGCGGCACCCGGTCACCGGCCGGCGTTGCTGGTTCAACCAGATCGCCTTCCTCAACGAGTGGACGCTCGACCCCGAGGTGCGCGAGTTCCTGGTCGACACCTACGGCACCGACGGGCTGCCGTTCACCACCCGCTTCGGCGGCGGCGACCCGATAGGCGAGGACGTCGTGCAGCTGCTCAACGAGGTGTACGAGGCCAACACCATGCGGGAGCCCTGGCAGGCGGGCGATCTGATGCTCGTCGACAACATCCGCAGCGCGCACAGCAGGGAGCCCTTCACCGGACCGCGCGAAGTCCTGGTCGGGATGGCGGACCCGGTTCACCTGGCCGACTGCTCGCCGACCGTCGAGATCGACGTCGGATGACCACGTCGGCACTGCGCGCCGGCCGGTCGGATGCGCACCGAGGTGTTGCCGACTTCCGGTGTCCGGCACCCGGGCGATCCCGGCCCTGTCCTCCGGGCCGAGCCGGCGCGGGAGGGGGCTGAGCCTCGCCCGCGGCCAGGCGAACCGAACAGAAGGGAACCTTCCGTGATGATCATGCGGTTGCCGGACCTCGTTGCCAGGTCCGCCCGACGCGCCCCCGACACGCCCGCCCTGACCACGCGAAGGAGCACGATCTCCTACGCGGATCTGTTGGAGCGGACGGAGCGAGCGGCCGCCGGCCTGCACGATCTCGGGCTCGATGGTGGTGAGCGCGTCGCGGTCTTCCTGGACAAGCGGATCGAGACCGTCGTGGCGCTGCTCGCCTGCTCGCGGGCCGGTGGCGTGTTCATCCCGGTGAATCCCGTGCTGCGGCCCAGGCAGGTGAGGCACATTCTCGATGACTGCGCCGTGCGGGTACTGGTGACGTCCCCGGATCGGCTGCGGGCCCTGCGCGCCGAGCTCGCCGCCTGCAAGTCACTCTCCCACGTCCTCGTGGTGGGCGACTCGCCTGGTGAGGACAAGGAAGCCCCTTACCGCGTGCATTGCTGGTCGGAGGTCGCCGAGCGCGCAACCCAGGCGGTGTGTCCTCCGACGGGTGGCGTCGACACGGATGTGGCCGCGATCCTCTACACGTCAGGCAGCACCGGGGCCCCGAAGGGCGTCGTGCTGTCGCACCGCAACCTGGTCGTCGGCGCGGAGAGTGTCAGCGCCTACCTGAACAACACGGCAGAAGACCGCATCCTGGCAGTTCTCCCGCTGAGCTTCGACGCCGGACTGAGCCAATTGACGACCGGCTTTTCCGTTGGTGCCAACGTGGTGCTCGCCGACTACCTGCTGCCGGGAGATGTCGTCCGGCTGTGCGCGGAGCACCGCATCAGCGGGATGGTCGGTGTACCGCCGCTGTGGATCCAGCTCGCGGCCCAGACGTGGCCGGCCGAGGCCGTAGCCGGGATGCGCTACTTCGCGAACACCGGAGGGCGCCTCCCGCGCGTCACCCTGCAACGACTGCGAGCGATCTTCCCGACTGCGGCGCCGTACCTGATGTACGGCCTCACAGAAGCGTTCCGCTCCACCTACCTCGACCCGCGGGAGGTCGACCGGCGGCCGGATTCGATCGGCCAGGCCATCCCGAACGCCGAGATCCTCGTGGTCCGGGAGGACGGCGGCCTGTGTGGCCCGGGCGAGCCGGGTGAGCTGGTACACCGAGGTCCGCTCGTCGCCTTGGGCTATTGGAACGACGCGCAGCGGACGGCCGAGCGGTTCCGGCCGGCACCGAACCGTGCAATCGAGCTGTGTACACCTGAGCTGGCGGTCTGGTCCGGCGACGTCGTCGTCCGCGACGAGGAGGGCTTCCTGTACTTCGTCGGCCGGCGCGACGACATGATCAAGACATCGGGGTATCGGGTCAGCCCCCAGGAGATCGAGGAAGTGGCCTACGAGACCGGGCTCGTCCACGATGCCGTAGCGCTCGGCCTCGAGGACGAGGCGCTCGGCCACCGGGTCGTCCTCGCCGTGACCCCCCGCGACCCCGCCGGCTTCGACCCGGCTGCGGTGACCGCGCGCTTGCGGCAGGAACTGCCCGGCTACATGGTGCCCGCCGAGGTGGTGGTCCGCAGCGCCCTGCCCCGATCGCCGAACGGCAAGTTCGACCGGGCAGTCCTTCGCCGCGAGCTCGCCGCCTCCCGCCCTCAGGAGCCCGCATGACCGCCGTCGCCCGCGCGCGCCCCACGATCAGCCCGTTCGCAAACGCCGACGGCTTATCGCGTTCCCGGACGTCCGGCACCGGGGAACTGTTGATGCAGATCGCAGGCCGTCGGGCCTGTGTGCCCAATGAGGAGGATCCGCATGCCTCGCTCGCCAGAGATCTCGCAAGCGATTTTCGAGGACGTCAAGGCCGTCGTGGTGGGCACGCTGGACATCGAGGACCAGGCCGATGACCTCGGGCCGGAGACGGGACTGTACGGCAATCTCCCCGAGCTCGATTCGCTCACCGTCGTCAAGCTCATTATCGCCTTGCGGAAACGGTTCGGGATCGAAATAGAGATCGACGAGATCGCGTGTGAAATCTTCGACACACTCGGGCGGCTCGCGGCGTTCGTGGAGTCCAGGGTGTACCGGGGGCCGCGCAGTTGAGTCCAGCGCTGGAAATGCTGAATCAACCGTCCGGCGCCGACCCATCACCTGCTTCACGTCGGGATCGGCACCGGCGCCGGCGGCAGCGACAGTCCGGTGTAGATCTGGTTGAGCACGGTGGGCAGCAAGGCGACCGCCGTGGTCCGGCCGTCCGGGGCCAAGGTCAAGTCGGCCCAGATGGTGAGCGTGACGTCGTTGGCCGGGTCGTATCCCATGAACGAGTTGAACCCGGGACATTCACCGCCGTGGTACCACATCGCGGCGTTCGGCGCGAAACGCTGGTAGGAGATGCCGTACCCGTACTTCTGCCCGTCGGGCGCGTTCGGGTCCTCGGCTTGCAGGCTGCCTTGCCATTGCCGCTGGAAGTCGGCGTTGAAGACCTTGCCCGAGACCAGCGCCCGGATCCACGTCGCCAAGTCGTCCGAGGTGGAGATGACTCCTCCCGCAGCGGTGGCGTACGAGGGGTTCTGCCGGGTGTAGTCGTTGGGCTGCAGTGTTCCGGCCCGGGCGGCGGCCTGCAGGTCGGGCGGGTACGTCAGGTCGACGAGCGCGTAAGCGGTCCCGCCGTACATGTAACCGTGGGAGTAGCGGTCCGGGATGGAGGTGTCGGTGGCCGCGGGCAGCGAAGTCTGCCGGAGGCCGAACGGGCCGAACAGGCGCTGCTGCATCTGCTGGGCCAGGGGCCTTCCGTCGACCTTCTCGGCCACCAGGCCCAGTAGCGCGTAGTTGGTGTTGTTGTACTGGTACGCCGAGCCGGGCGGGAACTCCGGCGGGCGCCGGAAGGCGATGGCCAGCACGTCCTGAGGCGTGTAGACCTTCGCCGGTTCGGCGTCCAGAGCCGCCGCCAGCTCGGGTGCTTCCGTGTAGTCGTACAGGCCGCTACGCATCGTCAGCAGCTGCGCCAGGGTGATGTTGTCGCCGTTGGGCACACCGGAGACGTAGCGCGACACCGGGTCGCTGAACCGGAGCTTGCCGTCTTGCGCGAGGAGCACGATCAGCGCCGACGTCATGGTCTTGGTGTTGGAGGCGACGCGGAAGTGGGTGTCCGCATCGGGCGGCGTGGTGGTGCCCAGTTGCGTGGTACCCACTCCCGCCGTGTAGGTGCCCTGCGGCGTGCGCAGCCGCACCACCGCCCCGGGAACCAGCAGCTCCTTGGCAGCGGCCGCCACGGTCGCCCGGAACGCGGCCGGGTCGATGGGCTTCAGCGCGGACTGCGCCGATGCGGAACCGGTTGTGGTCACCGGTGCCGCTGACGTGCCGGGCGGCGGCGTCGGTGCGGACGGAGTGCACCCCGCGATCATCAACACAACAGCGGACGCGAGCCCGGCTACGCGCCAGGATCGCCGCTTCCTCCAGCGAATTCCTGTGTCACGCCGGCCCCCGGCCGGATGCGCTCGGCATACCCTCATCGTGGGTATCACCGCCTCAGCCCCGGACTCGACTACCGCGCCGGTGCTGCCGGCACCGGACGATGGCCGTCATTAGAAGCCGAAAAGCCTATCAAGCCAAGCTTTCCGCACTCAATCCCCGGTGAAATCATGGCCGGTGCGCCGAAGCCGGGCACCACGACGAGCCCGCCGTCTCACGGCGCGGCGAGCCCGTCGGTGGTGAAAGCCTGGCCGCCGGCCCGACGCCGGGGTTTGGGCTCACTCCACGGGGGAACCACCCGGGGATGACGGACTTGCCCGCCCCGCTGTCGTTGTGGATCGACACCGCGCCCGCGCCGGAACGCGGCTCGGGGCCGCCGCCGGCGTGGGCCGAGGTGGTCGTGCTCGGGGCCGGGATCGCGGGCCTGACCACGGCGGTGCTGCTGGCGCGGGCCGGGAAGTCGGTGGTCGTGCTGGAGGCCGACCGGGTGGCGAGCGGCGTATCCGGGCACACGACGGCGAAGGTGAGCGCCCAGCACGGGCTGAAGTACGCCGAGCTCGAGGCGCGCCACGGCGCGGACGCCGCGAAGACCTACGCCGGGGCGCAGTCCGCGGCGCTGGAGTGGATCGCGGCCGAAGCGGGGATCGACTGCGCGTTCACCCGCGCGCCCAGCTACGTCTACACGACGCAGGCGGGGACCGTCGACAAGCTCAAGAAGGAAGCCGACGCGGCCACGAAAGCCGGGCTCCCGGCGGCGTACGTGAAAGACGTCGAGCTGGACGTGCCCGCCCTCGGTGCCGTGCGCGTCGCCGGGCAAGCGCATTTCCACCCCCGCCGTTGGCTGCTCGGGCTCGCCGCCGAGGTCGAACGCGCGGGCGGCACCGTCCTGGAGCACACGCGCGCGCTGGGCCTCGACTTGCGCGGCCGGGTCGTGCGGACGTCCGAGGGCGACGTCGAGGCCGACGAGGTCGTGGTCGCCACGCACTACCCCGTGTTCGACCGAGGGCTCTACTTCGCGCGGCTGGACCCGGTGCGCGACCTGGTCGTCGCGGGCCCGGCGGCCGGCGACAAGGCGCCGGAGGGGATGTACCTCGACGCCGACACCCACCACTCGGTGCGCGCCTACACCGCCGAGGGCACCCCGACCGTCGTCGCCGGCGGCGAGCACTACCGCGTGGGCTCCGAATCGCACATCGAGGCGCGCTACGAACGCCTCGCCGCCTGGGCCGGCGAACACGCGGGCCTGCGCCGCGTGACGCACCGCTGGTCCGCGCACGATCTGTCCACTTTGGATGGACTGCCGTACGCCGGCCGCTATCTGCCCGCTTCGGTCCCGCTGTGGGTCGCCGCGGGCTTCGGACAATGGGGCATGACCGGCGGCACGGCCGCGGGTCAGGTCGTCGCCGCCCGCATCCTCGGCGAGGACCACCCCGCCGCCGCCCTGTTCGACCCCAATCGCTTCGACGCGCGCTCGGTGCTCAGCCTCGCCGAAGACGCCTTCGAGGTCGGCCGCCACCTCGTCGGCGACCACGTGTCCGTGCTGCAGCAGGGCCGCTCCCTGAACCAGGTGCGGCCTGGCCAGGGCGCCGTGGTCCGGGTGGGCGCCGAGCTCGTCGCCGCCTACCGCGCCGAAAACGGCGACCTGCACACCGTCGAGGCGCACTGCACGCACCTCGGCTGCCTGGTGACCTTCAACGACGCGGAACACACCTGGGACTGCCCGTGCCACGGCTCCCGCTTCGACCCCGACGGCGCCGTCGTCCAGGGCCCCGCCGTCCGGCCGTTGCGCCGTCATCAGCGCTGAGCCGCCGCGGGTCACCTCGGGGACACGGACGCGATGGACACCCACCCCGAGGCATGGTTCCGGTGGCCGCCGAGGGTCTTTCCCGGGCAAGACGCGGCTGCGACGCAGCGTCCTCACCGGCGCCGGACCAGATCGACGCCGCGGGCCCGGCGGCCTCCCCTGGCAACGACGCCGGGCCCGTTCCGGCACCCGGCCGCAGCACTACGCCCGCATCGTCAAGGTTCGTCGTCGACGGCGCGAGGACTTTGCGGTCGCGCGCACTCATAGCTGTCGCCGGACGCTTCGTGGGTGCCCACCTCGGGACGATCACGCGGCAGGTCGCCGACCCCGGCGGCAAGACTTCGCCGCCCCATCAGCCTGACTCGTCCGTGACGTGGTGGTCGGTTCCGACCGGTTTCGACTCGGGCGAGCCGCGCCGGCGGAGGTAGACGCTGAAGATGGCCACGCAGCCAATGGCGAGGAACTCCGACTGCCAGTTCTGCAGGGTCGCACGTGGGGGCCCAGCACCGGGTCGCGATCGCTCTCCAGGCCGACCCTGCTCAGCGGCTCCGACTCCGGCGAACCGCGTTGCACCAGCCACACCGTCGCGAACACGTAGAGGAAGAACTGCAGATACTCCGACTGTCAGTTCTCGGCGACGTCCACCGGGAACGACCACGACGTGAGGTACTCCCCCAGCCCGACCGTCCGGGCGCCGTGGGCCGGCTGGTGATCGTTGAAATCCGCCAGGCCGGACCAGGCCTGCACGAAGGTCCGCAGTCCCTACACGGCCCGCAGCGAACGACGGGCAACACCTGGGGAGCATCGGCGCTGCACGGCGCCGCAACCGTTTCCGTAGCCGTCGGCCGTCGGCAGTCGAGCCGTAAGGTGCGTTGAAAAGCCGGGACATCGGGCCGGGCCGCATCGGTTCACATATTTTCCCGGGGCCGTGAATCATTGAATTGTTCAAGCGATTCGCCCAGGACGATCACGGGAAATGATCTTCGAAACCGCTTCCGTGAGCCTTTTTTATCGTGGCCTCGCAAGTAAGAAAGACGTTTTCCATGATCCCGTGTTTTCGCACGGAAGGATGCGGGTAGCTGATTTGGATGACGAAGTCACATTCCTGTTCGCGTCGATTTCGGGGGCAGCGTGCGGGTTGTGCGTGGGGACCTCGCAACCGCAAGAGTCAGGAGGAGCGGCAATGAAGGCAGGAACACGGATGGCGCTGGGCGTCGCAGCCGGTTATCTACTGGGGCGGACGAAGAAGGGGCGCCTCGCGTTGATGATCGCGGCCGCCGGGGCGAGCGGCAAGGCCGGGGTGTCACCGACGAAGCTCCTCCAAGATGGCCTCAAGCAGCTGGGGACGTCCCCGGAGATCGGCCAGCTGACGTCGCTGGCGCGCGACGAGCTGCTCAGCGCGGCGAAGTCGGCGGCGGTGACGGCGGCCAGCGGGCGGATCGAGTCGCTGAGCGAGCGCCTCCAGGACGGTGGTGCGCTCACCCGCGGCAAGAAGTCCAAAGCCGACGACGAGCACGACGAAGAGCCGAACGGTGAGGACGAAGCCCAGGAAGAGACCGAAGACGAGGACGAAGTCGCCGACGAGGACGAAGCCGAATCCGAGGAGGAACCGGAGGAAGAGCCGGAGCCCGAGGAAGAGCCGGAGCCCGAGAAGCCCCGGCGCCGCCGTGCGGCGAGCCGCCGCACGAGCGCTGACGACAGCGACACCGATGGCGAACGGCCGCGGCAGCGGCGGTCGCCCGGCCGGCGGGCCGCGGCGTCCGGTGACGGCGAAGGGTCCGGCAGTGCACGCACCGCCACCAAACGCTCGCCCGTCCGACGGACGAGGAAGTGAACGCAGTGGTCACCAAGACTTTGAAAAAGACCGCAGACAAAGCGACGGACACAGCCGGCAAAGCCACCGACACCGCCACGAAGGCCACCGGCGGGGACTCGAATGAGCTGACCGACGCCATCCGCGGGCTGGGCCAGGCGGCGATGAGCCGGGCAACCGGCGCGCTGACGAAAAAGATGTCCTCGACGGCCGGGCGGCTGACCGACTTCGCCGGAGGCGGGGGCGGTGGCCTGATGGAAGCGGTAACCGGCGGCAAGGGCGGCAGCATCAAGGGCCAGGCGATCAAGGGCGCGCTCAAAGGTGGCCTGTCCGGCATCGCGGAGAAGGTGAAGGGCGCGTTCAGCGGCGGGGGCGGCGGCGGCGGGAAAGGAAACAAGATCAAGCTCACCAACATCGTCGAGGAGATCGACATCGGTGCGCCGATCGACCTCGTCTACGACCAGTGGACCCGGTTCACCGACTTCCCTGCGTTCATGAAGAAGGTCAACAACGTCGAACAGGTCAGCGACGAGAAGACCGAGTGGAAAGCGCAGGTCTTCTGGTCGCACCGCACCTGGGAGGCCAACATCCTGGAGCAGGTGCCCTTCGAGCGGATCGTCTGGCGCTCCAAGGGAGCGAAGGGCCATGTCGACGGCGCCGTGACGTTCCACGAGCTCACGCCCGACCTCACCAAGGTCGTGCTGGTTCTCGCCTACCACCCGCAGGGGCTGTTCGAGCGCACCGGCAACATCTGGCGCGCCCAGGGCCGCCGGGCGCGGCTGGAACTCAAGCACTTCCGCCGGCACGTGATGATGGAGGACCTGCTGAACCCCGACGACATCGAGGGGTGGCACGGCGAGATCCACGACGGGGAGGTCGTCGAGCAGGAGGACGAGGACACCGACCGCGACGAGAGCTCGCCCGACCAGGACGAAGAATCCGCCGACACCGGTTCCGACGAGGACGAGGACGAGGACGAGGAGGAGCCGGAAGAAGAACCCGAAGACACCGACGAGACAGACACCGACGAGACCGAGGAAAACACCGACGAGGAGCCCGAAGAAGAACGGCCGCGCCGAGGCCGCGCCCGTGCGGGCGCCGGTAGAGGTCGAGGGAGCAAGCGATGACGACAGCCGTACAGCCGTCCGGTGGGGGCGGTGGCCTCGACCGGCCGAGTTCGAGCGGCCTCGCCGACGTGATCGACACGATCCTGGACAAGGGTCTCGTGATCGACGCGTACGTGCGGGTGTCCCTGGTGGGCATCGAGCTGCTGACCGTGGATGCCCGGATCGTGGTGGCCAGCGTCGACACCTACCTGCGGTTCGCGGAAGCGGTGAACCGGCTCGACATCTCGGGCACCGAGCAGAAGGGCCTGCCCGACCTTTTGGAGGACGTGACCTCCGGCGGCGCCAAGGCCAAGACCCGCGGTGCGCTCGACGCGGCCGGCGACAAGCTGCGCGACATCCTCGGCGACGACGAAGAGGAACCCGTGAGCCGCGGCCGGAAAGGACGGTGAGGCCGGTGGCCGCCGAAACAGACATCGGGACGGAGACCGAGACCGCGATCTACGTCTACGGCATCCTGCCCGCTGACGTCGAGATCGACGACGACGCGCGCGGAGTGGGAGATCCACCCGCCGAGGTGACCACAGTGCACAGCGGTCCGATCGCGGCGCTGATCAGCGAAATCCCCCAGGACGCACCGCTGGGCCGGCCTCAGGATCTCTCGGCGCACGCCAGCCTGCTCGACTCGGCGGCCGCCGAGGTCCCGGTGCTGCCGCTGCGCTTCGGCGCGGTGGTCGCGGACGAGCGGGCCGTGGTCGACGAGCTGCTCGACGCGAACCGCGACGACTTCACCGCCGCGCTGGAACAGCTGGAGGGCATGGCGGAGTACGTCGTCCGGGCGCGCTACGACGAGCAGGCCATCCTGCGGGAGATCCTGTCCGAGAACGACGGTATGGCACGGCTCGCGGATGCGATCCGGGGCAAGCCGGAGGAGGCCACCCGCAACGAGCGCATGGCGCTGGGCGAGCACATCACCCAGGCGATCGAGGCGAAGCGGGCGGTCGATACGCAACTGGTGGCCGACGCCTTGGCCGAGCTGGTCGAGGAGTTCGCGCCGCGGCAGCCGACTCACGAGGAGGAGGCCGTGAACCTGGCCGTGCTGGCCGAGACCGACCGGGAGAAAGACCTCGAAGCCGCGATCGGCGAGCTCGCGAAGGAATGGGACGGCCGTGTCGAGGTCCGTCTGCTCGGTCCGCTCGCAGCGTACGACTTCGTCGTCACGCGGACGCCGGAGTGACGCCATGGGTCTGTTGTCGGGAATCTTCGGCCTGCCGCTGGCACCGGTGCGCGGGGTCCTCGCCTTGGGCGAGCTGATCCGGCGACGGGTCGACGAAGAACTGCACGACCCGGCGTCGGTCCGGCGTGAGCTCGAGGCGGCGGAGGCGGCGCGGGCGGCCGGCGAGATCTCGGCCGACGAAGAAGCCGAGGTGCAGCAACGGGCCTTGAGCCGGCTCACGGCCTCCCCGCCGAGCCGGCCCGTGCGCCGAAGGGACGAAAGGGAAGGGTGACGGCCGATGGCCACCGCCAAAGGTGAAGGCCGGGCCCCGTCGGCCCGCCGTCGATCGGAGCGGGACGGCATGATCGCCTCGACCGCGGCCGCCGCGGCGGTGCGTCAGCTGAACGAGCTGATCACGAACGAACCCGTGGGCGTCACGTCGATCGAGCCACTCGAAGACGGCTGGGTCGTGGAGGTCGAGGTGATCGAGGAGCACCGCATCCCCTCGTCGGCCGACATCCTGGCGCTGTACGAGATCGAGCTGGACGACGAAGGCGACCTGCTCGCGTTCCGCCGCACGAAGCGGTACGCGCGCGGGAAGTCCGGCACCGGTAACGAGGGGAGCTGAGAGATGGTATCGGGACAACCGGTCAGCCGGTCCCAAGGCGGTCTCGGGGCGCCAGGCGGCCAGTCCTCGAACCTCGGCGACATCCTCGAGCGGGTCCTGGACAAAGGGCTGGTCATCGCCGGGGACATCCAGGTCAACTTGCTCGACATCGAACTGCTGACGATCAAGCTGCGGCTGGTGATCGCCTCGCTGGAGACGGCCCGCGAGGTCGGCATCAACTGGTGGGAGAGCGATCCGTGGCTGACCGGTGACAACGGGAAGCTGCAAGAGGAGAACCGGCTGCTGCGGGCGCGCGTCGCCGAACTGGAAGCGGCGCCGGAGTCCATCGAGGCGGGCGGAGAGGACGATGAACGCGAGTGAGGAGACCGGCGTGTGGCTCTACGCCGTGACGCCTGAAGCCGGCGCGTCCGCGCTCGGCGGCGTCACGGGCGTCGCGGCCGAACGCCCGCGGGTCGTCACCGCGGGCAGGCTGGTCGCCGTGGTGGGCGACGTGCCGTTGGGCTCCTTCGGCGAGGAGGCCTTGCGGCGCAACCTGGAGGACCTCGATTGGCTGGCCACGGTGGCGCGAGCGCACGACACAGTGATCGCGGCACTGGTCGAGCGGGGGCCCGTGGCGCCCGTCCGGCTGGCGACCGTCTACCACGACGATGCCTCGGTCCGCACCGCCGTCGAAGAACGCTCGGCCGACTTCGAACGGACGCTCGAACACGTCTCACGCCGGGTCGAGTGGGGGGTGAAGGCATTCCTGCGGAACGATCCGGAGCCCACCACGGCCGCGACGGCCGGCGAAGGTGCAGGAGTCGCGTACCTCGCGCGGCGGCGCAGGGAACTCGCGTCCCGTGAAGACCGTCAGCAGCAGGCGGCAGACCAGGCGAGTCACATCCACGCCACGCTGTCCGACCTGGCGGCTGACGCCTGCACCCACCCGCCGCAGAGCCGGGCGCTGACCCATCAGGACGGGCCGATGGTGCTCAATGGCGCGTACCTCGTCGACGCCGATCGAGCCGAGCAGTTCGCCGAGGCGGTGGCCGCGTGGGACCGGGACAGCGCCGTGCTGACCGTGACCTTGACCGGGCCGTGGCCCCCGTATTCGTTCTCTTCACCGGAGGAACCATGACTGTGCCGGCGCGTGCCGGGAACCGCAATGTCGCGCTGATCGACCTGCTCGACCGCGTGCTCGCGGGCGGGGTCGTGGTGAGCGGCGAAATCACCCTGTCGATCGCCGACGTCGATCTCGTGCGCATTTCCCTGCGCACCCTGATCACGTCGATCACCGCATTGCAGCCCCATCATGAATGACGAGCAGAAGAACCGGATCAACGCCGACCCCGAGACCGCGGAACGCAGCCTCGTCAGCCTGGTGCTGACGGTGGTGGAACTGCTGCGCCAGCTCATGGAGCGCCAGGCACTGCGCCGGGTCGACCACGGGGATCTGGGCGAGGACAAGGTCGAAGAAATCGGGCAGACGTTGATGTACCTCGATCTGCGCATGGACGAATTGTGTGATCACTTCGGGCTGGACCGGCGGGAACTGAACCTCGACCTCGGACCGCTGGGGTCTCTGCTTTCCGACGAATAGCCCGCACTGCTTGCTGTCCGGAACCCCTTTCGTCAAAAAATGACCGGGAAACGAAATACGCCGTGGAGTGACAACGGCGCGTTTGACCTGCCTTCAACGGGGTACGCAGGGGAAATACAACCTGATCGGGGTTTTCAATACCGGATAACGCGCTCATGCGTTGAGGCAAGAACAACTCGCGTGAGTTGCAATGCATTTCGTCCATGAGAGGACAAGATCAATGAACACAGGGTTCAACATCCTGCAAAGTCTGCAGAGTGCGTTCACGACATTTGTGGGGTACCTGCCGCAGGTGATCGGCGCGCTCCTGGTGCTGCTGATCGGTTTCGTGATCGCCAAACTGCTGGACAAGGCCATCACCAAAGGCCTGCAGAAGGCGAAGGTCGACGACCGGCTGAAGACCGGCGGCGGCGCGAACTACGTCGAGAAACTCTCCCCACGGGGCAGCCCCGCCAAGCTCGTCGGCACGGTCGTGTTCTGGGTGATCATGCTGTTCGTGATCTCCTCGGCCATCGGGACGCTGGGCATTCCGGCGTTGACCGGGTTCATGAACCAGGTGCTGAGCTACCTGCCCAACGTGATCGCCGCGTTGCTGATCTTCATCGTCGCGGCCGCGGTCGCCGGCGCGGTCGGCGGCCTGGTGCACCGCACCATGGGCGACACGCCGACCGGCAAGATCGTCCGCACCCTCGTTCCGGCCATGATCATGGGCATCGCCGTGTTCATGATCCTCACCCAGCTGGGCATCTCGCCGGTGATCGTCACGATCACCTACGTCGCCCTGGTCGGCGCCGCAGCGCTCGCCGCGGCACTGGCTTTCGGCATCGGCGGCCGCGACGCCGCCGCGAAGCTGGTCAACTCCGGATACGAGAAGGCCAGGGAACAGAACGACACCATCAGGTCCGACGTGGCGATCGGCAAGCAGCGCGCCGCGCAGGACGCCGCCGACGCCAAGCACCGGGCCGAGCAGAAACCGGGCGGCCAGGAGCAGAGCGCACCGGCCGCGCAGCCGCCGCCCGCGCAGACCCAGCCCAGGGCCACTGCCGACGGCGCGCATCGAGCCTGACACCCGGGCGGGATCCGGGCTGCCGCCGACGCCTCATCGCGCCGGCGGCAGTACGGAGCACGAGGAGCCGGACTGATGACGACCGAGCCGCAAGCCCCCTGGGCGAACGTCTGGACCGACGACGCCGTCGTGCACCTGGTCCCCATCGAAGACATTGTGTGGCACGAATTCTCCGACAGCTGTGTCTGTGGACCGGACAGCGAACCACACCGCCCCCAGGCAGCCGGGCCGGACGTCTGGTACGTCATCCACCATGCGCTGGACGGGAGGCCGTGATGGGCGGCCGTGTCCGAAAGGCGAGCCGACGTCCTGCCACCGCTTCCGCACAGCCCGTTTTCCGGAATCCACGCGGGAACGCCAAGAATTCGCGTCTGTGGTGAGGATTGGAGCCCGACCGTCGGGGTAGGCCCTTGTCATGACCGAAAACACACCCTCAGCCATCAGGTACAGAATCCGGACTGCAGCGGAGGCCCCGCCGCACCGGCTGTTGTCCACTTTGGAAGACGTGCAGGCACTGGACGAGCCCGCGGCCGCGGTGGCGAGGCCGGTGAACAAGCTCTTCAGCGGCCAGGCCGGCGAAGAGCTGCGAGGCCGCAGCCTCGGCCATCCACTGCACCCGATCGCGGTCACTCTGCCGATCGGCGCGTGGGCCTGCTCGTCTCTGCTCGACCTGGTGCCAGGCAACGAAACGGCTTCCCGCCGGCTGGTCGGAATCGGGCTGATGGCAGCTCCGGCGGCAGCCGTTCTCGGTGCTGCCGACTACCACGAACTCAGCGAACGGCAGCGCCGGGTCGGGTTCTGCCACCTCGTGGTCAACCTCGTCGCGACCGTGATCTTCGCCGCCTCGTACCGCCGGCGTCGCCGTGGCGCGGCCGGGGGCAAACTGCTCGGCGCACTCGGCCTGCTCGTCCTCGGCGTCGGGGGTGCGCTCGGTGGCCACCTCTCCTACGCCCAGGGCGCCGGCGTCTTCCGCTGGGAGCCGCCTCCCGTCGGGCTGGACGGCCGGTGACCTCCGCGGCCGCAGTCAGACGGGCAAGGCACCGGTCACGGTGAATTCGAGGCGCCTGGCCACCGACACGCACTGGTCGCCGAAGCGTTCGTAGAACCGGGCCAACAGAGCGGCGTTGGCCGCCGCGGCGGCGCTGCCTTTCCAGTCCTGACTCGTGACCAGCTCGAGTATCCGAGCGTGCAGATCGTCCACCGCTTGATCGGCGTTGTCCAATTCGGCGAACATCCCGGCGAAGGGCGCGGCGATCAGATCCGCGAGCCGGTCGGCCATGCTCGCGGTGAGGTCGCCGAGGCGGCGAAACCCCTCCGCCAACTCCACGGACTCGAACCGGCCCGGATGCTGAAGGCGCGCAGTGCCGGCGATGTGCGCGGCCAGATCCCCCATGCGCTCGAGCCTGTCGGCGCAGTACACCGCGGCCAGCACGAGTCGCAGCTCATGGGCGACCGGGGCCTGCAACGCCAGCAGCGCCTCAGCGTGTTCTTCGCACTCGGCGCGCTGGAGATCCAGCTCGATGTCGCTGCCGAGCACCTGCTCGGCCAGCCCCACGTTCGCGGTGAGCAACGCCGTCGTGGCCTGGCGCATCGCCTGCGCGCAGACGACGCACATTTCGGTCATCTCGGTACCGAGCCGAGCCAGCTCCTGATGGAATGCCTGTCGCATACCGACCACTACCCTCTCGCACGGCTCCAACGACCGCGTCTCGGGAGTCTTCTTCGGATTCCCGAGTACCCGGACGGAGGCCGGGGAAACTTCTATTTCACAGCCGGCGGGCCGGCGGTGTGCGGCATCGCCGCCGGGACCGCCCGGTGTAACCCCGTGGTTTGCGGGAACCCATGACGCAGGTGGCAGCCGGTTGAACAGCCAGCCGGCTGCCACCGTAAGGTGTGCCCGGACCATTGCCTCCGCCGCGACGCCCACCAGCCACAGCACGAGCGGAATTCCGGGCACCGACCGCGCAGTCGATCAGGCGGCCGCGCTACTCAACTCCAGCGGTCTTTCGGCGCACGCGCCCTGACGTCGATCGTTTGGCGACCCGGCTCCACTCGTCCTCTTCTTCGAGGTACGCGCGAGTGGACAACGCTCACGCACCCCTTCACGCGGTGTGTGCTCGCCACGGGTGCGGAACCGGTTCGCCCGCCCGTGCCGGGCGCCGATCATCCGGACGTTCGCTGCCTGCGTTCACTGACCAGCTCCCGCGAGCTGCGAGCAGCGGCCGGGCCGGCGCGCAGCACGGTGGTGGTGGGCGCCGGATTCATCGGTTGTGAGGCCGCGGTTTCACTGGCCCGGTCGGGCGTGCAGGTCACAGTCCTGTGTCCCGATTCGGTGCCGCAGCAAAAGCGCCTGGGCCGGGATGCCGGTGAGCTGATCCTGCACTGGCTCAAGACCGAAGGCGTCGGCGTGCTGCGCGAAACCCGGCTCAGGTCGATCACCGAAGGCCACCGGGAACACCTGCGCACCAGCCGCCCCGACGTGTACGCGGCCGGTGATGTCGCCTGGGCCCACAACCCGTCGGCTGGGCGCGCGCTCGCCGTAGAGCACCGGAGCGAAGGCCTCGCCATGGGTGAGGTCGCCGGCCGGTCCGCCGCGGGCGTGGCCGTCGGCGTCCTCACACACAACGCCGACGACGACTACGAGCGGGGCGCCGAACTGATCCGCGAGCACCGTCCGGTTCCTTCGCGGTAGGCCCGGACCGGACCTTTTCGCGGTAGCCCGCCGCCGGAACCGAACGCCGGCGCCGCAGGCAGCTTTGGAACCGCCCGCGCGGGGGTAACCGGTGGGCGCAAGGACCCTGACTGCACAGGAGAAGCGCATGCCCGACCGACAACGTCCGCCCCAGGAGCAGGAGCCGCCCGGGGTCACCGAGGAGATGGAGCCGCGCCCGCGGGACACGATGGACGGCTACGAGGGCCACGGGCTGCTCGCGGGCCGGCGCGCGTTGGTCACCGGGGGCGACTCGGGCATCGGACGGGCCGTGGCGATCGCGTTCGCCAAGGAAGGCGCGGACGTCGCCATCGCCTACCTCGAAGAGGACGACGACGCGAAGTACACCGCGAGCCGCGTCGAAGCCGAAGGACGCAAATGCGTGCTGCTGCCCGGCGATCTGGCCGCCGCGCGGCACTGTCGTGACGTGGTGGCCCGCGCCGTCGAGCAGCTCGGTGGTCTCGATCTGCTCGTGAACAACGCGGCGGTGCAGTGGCCCGTCGACGCGCCGGAGAACCTCACCGACGAACAGTGGCTGCGTACGTTCGACGTCAACATGCACAGCTACTTCCGCGTGACCGCCGCCGCGCTGCCCCACCTGGGCGCGGGCTCGTCGATCATCAACACCGGCTCGGTGAACGGCCTGCGCGGCAACAAGTCCCTCATCGACTACTCGGCCACCAAGGGCGCGATCCACGCGTGGACGTACTCGATGGCCCAGGCGCTGGCCGAGCGCGGGATCCGCGTGAACTGCGTGGCGCCAGGTCCGGTGTGGACACCGCTGATCCCTTCGACGTTCCCGCCGGAAAAGGTCGAAACGTTCGGCTCGCAGGTGCCCTTCGGCCGCGCCGCGCACCCCGACGAGCTGGCACCGTCCTACGTCTTCCTCGCCGCCGACCGCCTTTCCTCGTACTACAGCGGCGAAGTCCTCGCCGCCCTGGGTGGCGAGACCACCCCCGGCTGAACCCCCGACCGATCGGCAGACAGGAACCTCGTGATGACCTCGTTGCTGAGTGCCGAGCCGCCCGCGGAACCGCTTCCGGTGCGGCGGACCGTCGAATGGGTGGCGGCCGAACTGCGTGCGCTGCTGGCAAACGGCGCCATGGAGCTGCCCATGCCCGGCCACGGCGGGCTCGCGCGGCGCTGGAGGGCGCTTGCCGCGTGGGGGCGGCGAGACCTCGCGTTGGCGCGGCTGGCCGAAGGGCACACCGACGCCGTGGCGATCCTCGCCGAGGCGGGCCGCAAGCCGGAAACCGGTGCGCTGTACGGGGTCTGGGCCGCGAAGTCCGGGGGGACCGGCGCGGTCCTCGACGGCGGCCGGCTCTCCGGGACGGTCCGGTTCTGCTCCGGGCTGACCACGCTCGACCGCGCACTCGTGGCCGCCGCGAGCCGGCTCGTGGAGGTCGACCTCACCGCTGCGGGCGTGGTACGCCACCCCGAAGCGTGGCAGGCACTGGGGATGGACGCCTCCGACAGCGGCGACGTCGTCTTCGACTCCGTTCCCGTCGCGTCCGACTCGGTCATCGGTCCCCCGGGCTGGTATGTCGAGCGGCCCGGGTTCGTCTTCGGTGGCACGGGCGTCGCGGCCGTGTGGCTGGGCGGTGCCGCCGGTGTCTTCGACGGGGTCCGCGAAGTGCTGCGGGAGAAGGCCGACGACCACCAGCTCGCGCATTTCGGTGCGCTGCACACCGCGATCGCCGCGGCCGACGCCCTGCTCACGGCGACCGCCGGCGTGCTCGAGGACGCGCCGGATCCCGGGCTGCTCAACGACACCTGCCGCGCGAGCGTGGAGCAGGCCGCCCGTGAGGTGCTCGACCGCGCGCCCCGCATCACCGGCCCCGCGCCGATGTGCCGCGACCGCGGGTTCGCCCAGCGCCTGGCCGACCTGCAGGTCTTCGTCCGCCAGCACCACGGCGAGCGGGACCTCGCCGCGTTGGGCCGCCGCGTGCTGGAGGTGACGCAGTGAAACCGTTCGTCCCGGAGAACGAGTGGACGCGGGAGTTCGAGCCGTGGCCGGACGAGCCGTTCCGGCGCGTGCTCGTGGTCGCCGCGCACCCCGACGACGAAACGCTCGGCGCCGGTGGGCTGGTGCAGCACCTGCACGCCGCCGGCGCGGCGGTGACGCTCGTCGTCGCCACCGACGGCGAAGCCGCGTTCCCCGCCGCCGGCACCGACGAACGCCGCCGGCTGGGACGGGCCCGCCGCGAGGAGCTGGCGCGGGCGCTCGCGGCCCAAGGACTGTCCGAAGTGGAACCGATCTGGCTCGGCCTGCCCGACTCGGGCCTGGCCGGGCACACCACTGAGCTCACGGACGCATTGCGCGAGCACGCCGCCGACCGCGACCTGTGCCTGATGCCGTGGCCGGACGACCCGCACCCGGATCACCGGGCGGCGGGGCGGGCCACGGTGGCCGCCGCGCCCGTGACCGCGCACTGCTGGGCCTACCCGATCTGGCTGTGGCACTGGGGCCGGCCGGACTCGCCGGACGTCCCGTGGCACCTCGCCCGCGCGTACTCGCTCAGCGGCGCCGAGCGGGCGGCCAAGGCCGCCGCCGTGCGCGAGTTCACCTCACAGCTCAAACCCGGCCCCCGCGGCGAAGACCCCATCCTGCCGCCCGAGGTGCTGGCCCATTTCGACCGGCCACACGAGACACTCCTGCGCGTGCCACCGACCAGCTCGGCTCCCGTCGGCCGGTTCGCCGAGCTCTACGACCTCGCGGCCGACCCGTGGCAGGTCGCCACCAGCTGGTACGAACGCCGCAAACGCGGGCTGCTGCTCGCCGCGCTGCCCCGCGAGCACTACGGCACCGTCGTCGAACCGGCCTGCGGCACCGGGGCGCTGACACGCGAACTCGCGGCCCGGTGCGACCGGCTCCTGGCCTCCGACCCGGTGCCGCAAGCTGTGCGACGCACCCGGGAAGCCACGGCCGGACTGTCCACAACGGACGTCCACGAGGGCGCCGTGCCGGACGTGCTGCCCGCGGGCCCGGTGGACCTCGTCGTGTTCGGCGAGCTGCTCTACTACCTGGACGACGCCGACCTCACCGCCACCATCGACCGGACCGTGGCCTCGCTCGCGCCCGGCGGCGAGATCGCGGCCGTGCACTGGCGCCACTGGGCACCGGAGGCGCCGCGCGACGGCCAGGAGGCCCACCGGCGGCTGGCCGGGCACCCCGGGCTCGAGACCGTGGTGGAGCACGTCGACGAGGAGTTCCTGCTGCACGTGCTGAGGCGCCGGTGATCGACGCCGCCGCAGTGGTCGTCCCCGCCCGGGACGAAGCCGCGACCCTGCCCCGCTGTCTCGACGCCATCCGCCGTGCCCTGGCCCAGCTGCCGGCCGGGATCACCCGCACCGTGGTCGTCGTCGCCGACCGCTGCACCGACGCCACCGCCGCGCTCGCCCACCGCCACGGAGCGCGCGTCACGACGAACACCCGGCTCACCACCATCGGCGCGGTGCGCGACCTCGGCTGCCGCACGGCGCTGCGAGCGCTCCCCGGGTATCCGGCCTCCGAGGTGCTGCTGCTCAACACCGACGCCGACACCGAAGTCGCGGGAGCGTGGGCAGCCCGCCACCTGGCTCGGGCACGCCGCGGGTGGCACGCGTCGGCCGGCCCGGCGCTGCTGTCCGAGCCGTTCCCGGGCAGCAGCGACGCCGCCGCACGCTACCGCGGCATCGTGGCCCGGGACAGCCCCAACGTCTACGGCGCCAACCTGGCCGTCCGCGCCGACGCCTACCGCGCCATCGACGGATTCGGCCCGATCGCGACCGGGGAGGATCACGCGCTCTGGCAGCGCCTCGGCCAGGCCGGGTTCCGCCGCTGCCACGAACCGGCGGCCCAGGTGTTCACGAGCGCCCGCCGGCAGGGCCGCGCACCGGGCGGGCTCGCTTCGCTGCTGAGGGAACTCGGCGCAGGGGGCTGAGCCGCCCCAGGCTTGACCTGGCCGGTCCACGCCGCGGCCTGGGTGGAAACCGGGCGGCAGGACGGGAGCCCACGATGCTTGGGCTGCTCGACGCGTCGCGGAGACCGGGGCAAGAAGCGAGAAGCCGTTTCCGCATCGCGCCAGGGAAGCGTTGTCAGGACCAGTCCAGGGTGCCCGCCGGCACCCCGATGTTCATCGAAGGGTTTTCGCGCCGTTGATGAACTTGTTGGACGGAGTGGTGAAGGAGACCGCAACGCCGACGACCGCGGGCCAGGACACCGATGTACCCCAGGACGGTGCACTGACCCACGAGCAACGAAATCAGCTGCAGTGCGGTGATGACGGTGAGCACGATCCGCGCCCGGTTGCGCCCGGCCCGCAGCTTGAAAGCAAAAAGGAGACAGAGCAACGCGATCACCACGGCGACGACCATTCCGACGTTGACCGCCTGATCGATCTGGGCGTCGGTGAGCTGCCCGCCATTCTGTCTGTTGGACGATCGCAGGGCATCTACCAACGCGCCTTTGTTCCCGAAGATCAGCACCGCCCCTACGACGACCACCTCGCCTGGGCCGCACGCGCACCACCCCGGCTTTCCGTCCGGCGAACTTCGAGCGCACGTCGGTGTGCACCTTCGAGTGGGTAAGCCTCTGGCCGATCACCCGGCGTTGCTGCGCGAAAGCCGCACGCCGTACTTCCAGCGCGGCCCCGACCAGGTGCCCTGCGCGAACACCTTCGAGCCGGCCCTCTGGCTCGACGGCCGCGCCGCGGCCAGCCCGGCGCTCGTCCCGTTCAGCGGTGGTCCCGCCGCCTGCCCGGGCCGCGACCTGGTGTTCTTCACGACGTCCGCGGTGCTCGCCAACCTGGTCCAGCAGCACGGCGCCACCCTCACGCCGGGCGACCTGCCCCTGACGCTCGACAACTTCGGGCTCCGCTTCGAGGTCACCGCACGTTGATGCCAGGAGAAGACGACGCCGGGGGTCGCTTCGTGTCGGTTCAACGATGGTCGGTGCGTTCCGCGCTCCAGATTCCGGCGGACTTGAGCTCGGCGAGCACGGCGGCGGTCGTCTCCTGCGGCATCGCCGCCGTACGCCGGGTGCCGGCCGCGACCACCACCGCGGCGACGTCGTGCAGTTTCACGTTCGTGTGCTGCGAAACCTCGCGCAACGCCGTGAACGCGTCGTCCGCCGACCAGCTCCGCAGCACCATGAGCATGCCCTTGGCCTGCTCGATCACCGGCCGCGTCGCGAGCGCGTCCTCCAGCTGCTTCACCTTCATGGACTGCTCGACACGATCTGCTTGAGGGTTCACTCGAGAGTCCTCACACCCGTCCCGATTCAATGCTGTGACGACAAGCTGTTCCACTCGCCCGTTTTCCCCAGAACTGTCCACATCGGACGTCCGCTGGTTCGATCACGCAGCCACCTGCGGCATGGCTCCTTCTTCCAGAGCTGATTCCGCTTCGGCGAGAACTGCGTCGATCGCACGCAGCTGAGCTTGGGTGCGGCGGATGGTGCCCTCGGCTTCCGCGCGCAGGGCGGCCGCGCGGTGCTGCGCCGTCAGAACGAGGTCGTCGGCTTCCGACCGGGCCAGCGCGAGCAAACGGCTCACCTTCGCACCGACCGCGGCCGGGTCCGCCGGGGCGCGGCAGAAGCGGTCGAGCTGGTCACGCAGCGCGGTGATCTCGGCGCGGGCTTGGGTGAGCCGGTCGGCGAGGAGTTCAGCCTGGGAATGCGCGGCATCGCGGTCGAGGGTGAGCAGGCGCAGTTCCTCGTGGAGCTCGGCGAGCCGGTCGTCGACTTGCTCGCGGTCGTAGCCGCGCAGTGTGAGCGCGAAGCTCTCGGGCAGCGGCAGCGTCATCACGGCCGCACCCTCTCGCCGAGCAGAGCGACAAGTTCCTCGGCGCGGCCCGCGGTCCGGAGGCGGGGCGGATCGGGTGTTCCGATCGTGTGGTCGTCGGCCAGCACGGCTTCGGTGAAGCGAGCCACCTGCTCCGGCGTCGGTGCGACGGTGCCGCCCAAGTAGCGGACGACGATGAGGTCTTCACCGGAGTGGGTCTCGACGGCTGCGGCCCAGCCACGCTCCTCGTCCCACAACAGCGCGAAGTCGCGGTCCGGGTACGCCGGGTGCCGCTGGTCCAGCGCGACGTAGGCCGACAGCGGCGAAGCGTGGTCGAGCGTGCACGACTCGAGGCCGATGCCCAGTTCGGCTGTCACGGCTCGCAGGTACGCGGTCAAAGCGGCGGCGGCGTGGTGGTCGGTCGGGATGTCGATCGATGCGGTCACGGGAGCCGATCTCCTCTCTCGTGCGGGAGGGCCGGGCCGGGGCGAGCCGGCCCGGCCCTCGGAAACGGCACGACGTCGTCAGGAAGTGATCTCCTTGCGGTCCGCACCGGAGGTTCCGGTGGAGACCGCGATCCGGCGCGGCTGCGCGGTTTCGGCGACCGGGATCCGCACGGTCAGCACGCCGGCTTCGTACGCGGCGGAGATCCGGGTGGTGTCGAGCCCATCGCCCAGCAGCAGTTGCCGGGAGAACACGCCGTACGGCCGCTCGGAGACCTGCAGCCGCGCATCGTCGCCGGTGGGCAGCGGGCGGCGCTCGGCCTTCACGGTCAGGACGTTGCGTTCGACTTCGAGCTCGACCGCGTCGGGATCGACGCCGGGGAGGTCGAAGCAGGCGACGAACTCGTCGCCGGCACGGTAGGCGTCCATCGGCATCGCGGCGGGCCGCGACCACGTTCCGGGCGACGCGCTGCCCAGCAGCTGCTGCGTGAGCCGGTCGAACTCGCGGAACGGATCGGTGCGCATCAACATCTGTTCCACCTCCTGGAGTCGTATCGGGCTTGTCAACGCGCAGAACTGTTCTAACATGTCATCGGAACGTTGACAAGCCGAAAGTCATCGGAAGGTTGACAGGATGGACGAAGCCGATGTCATGGCCCTCGTAGGTCAAGCCGTGACCGACGCTCGGGCCGGCGCCGCCGACGGAGAGCAGCTGCTCGCGGCGCTGAGTGCCCTGCACGCGCTGCGGGCGAGCCTCGCCGAGTGGGAGCCGGAGCTCATCACCGCGGCGCGCGTGGCCGGCGTGAGCTGGGCGGCCCTCGCACCGTCGCTCGGCGTCACGAGCCGGCAGGCCGCCGAACGGCGCTACCTGCGGCTGCAGCCCTCCGCCACCGGAGAGGAGACCGGCGAGGGCCGCATCGACGCCCAGCGCGACCGCCGGGCCGGCGACCGCGCGGTGTCGGAATGGGCGCGGCGCAACGCCGCGGTCCTGCGCCAGCTCGCCGCACACGTCACCGCGGCGGAAGGCATGTCCGCCGCGGGCCGGCGGGCCGCAGCGGGTGTCGCGCGAGCCCTGGCCGCGGACGACGCGTCGGCGCTGCTCGAACCACTCGCCGCGACGCGGCGCCACCTCGTGGCCGGCCACGCCGATCTCGCCGGCCGGGTCGGCGACGTCGACGCGGAGAGCGGCCGTGTGCGCGACGAGGCGATCTCCGATCGCCGGCGCCGGACGAACAGCTGACCGCCCCGCACGGTCGCCGCGAGCTCGTGGAGCAGGCGCCGGCGCGCGGCGACCGCGGCGCATGCTCGGGTCTGGCGAACGGTGGCCGCAACCGAAGGAACGACAAGCCGGGGCAGCGGGGTTGAAAAGCCGGGATGTCGGGTAGCCGCCGACCGTGACCGACTCCACCATCGCCGTCCTCGACGTCGACGGGACGCTCGTCGACTCCAACTACCAGCACGCGCTGGCCTGGTACCGCGCGCTGCGCTCGGTGGGCGAGACCTACCCGGTGTGGCGGCTGCACCGGCTGATCGGCATGGGCGGGGACAAGCTGCCCACGGCGCTCGGAGGCGAGGACCTCGAGCGCCGGGTGGGCGACCGGCTCCGGGAGCGGCAGGGCAAGGAGGTCGACGCCCTGCTCGAGGAGATGGCGCCGCTGCCCGGGGCCCACGACCTGCTCGTGGCGATCAGGAAACGCGGGCACCGGCTGGTGCTGGCCAGTTCCGGTCAGCAGCGTCACGTGGACGTCTACCTGGACAAGCTGCACGCCCGCGACATCGCCGAAGGCTGGACCACCAGCGCCGACGTCGAGGCCTCCAAACCAGCACCGGACCTGCTGCAGGTGGCGCTGAAAAAGCTGGGCGCACCGCCCGACGCGCGCAGCGTCATGGTGGGCGACTCGGTGTGGGACGTCGAGGCGGCGAAGAGCGCGGGCATGCCGGCGATCGTCGTGCGCTCCGGCGGCTTCGGCGAGGACGAGCTGCGGGAAGCCGGGGCCGTCGCGATCTATGACACCCCAGGCGATCTCCTGGACGCTCTGGACGACACCCCCCTCGCCTGACCCCGGCCGTCAGGTCTCGGCTCCCGGGAGGCCGCGAGGGTGGCCAAGCGACGATCCGCGAGCCACCTCCGGCGATGACCCGGGTTCGGATTCTCGCCGCAGCGCCCCGATTGGACCCGGCCCCCGCCGGGTAGCCGCCCCTGCAACGCCGCATTGCGGGGAAGAAGGACCCGATGGAACCCGAGCTGCCCCTGGCCGACGAGCTCGCCGCCGTGTTCGCCCGACTGTCCGGCCTGCTGCTCACCGCCGAAACGGTGCGGTCGCTGCTGAAACTGATCATCGCGGCCGCCCGGGAGGTGTTCCCCTCGGCGCTCGGGGCGGGGGTGACGGCCGCCGGCGACCAGGGCGCGCCGGTGACCTGGGCGGCCACCGGCGAAGAGATCGAACGGGCGGACCGGCTGCAGTACGAGCTGGGAGCCGGCCCGTGTCTGACGGCGTGGCAGGAGCGTTCGGTGATCGACGTCGGCGACATGCACGACGACGACCGCTGGCCGGAGTGGGCGGCGTCGGCCGCGCGCCTCGGCCTGCGCTCCGCGCTGAGCGCGCCGATGGTCGCCGGCTGCCGCAGTGTCGGCGCCGTGAAGGTGTACGCCGACCGGCCGCACGCGTTCGGCGAGCGCGACCGGACGCTGCTCACGATGTTCGCGTCCCAGGCCGCGGTGCTGGTGGCGAACGCGAGGTCGGCCGAAGCCGCCGAACGGCTCAGCACCGAGCTGCGGTCTGCGCTGCGTACCCGGGACATCGTCAGCATGGCCAAGGGAATCGTGATGGCCCGCGACCACGTCCCCGAGGAGACGGCGTTCCTCGTGCTGGCGGACGAGGCCGCGCGGGCCGGCAAACCGTTGCGGGACAACGCCGAGGCGATGCTGCGCGCGGTCGCCCGCCCACGCCGATGAACGGGGACCAGCGTCGCGAGATCGTCCTCGCCTGCCGGCATGCCGACCTGACCGCGGAACAGCTCTGGACGCGGTACTTCGCCCTCGGCGGCAGCCAGGACCTGATGGAGGTCGAGGCCTACCTCGACGGTGTCGCCGGACTGCCGCCAAACCAACGCGACGTGCTGGCCCACGCGGTCAACGAGTGTCTCGACGAGATCGCCTGGACCCGCCGCGCCCCCTACAGCCGCACCCTCCGCCCCCGCCGGCCGCACGACGACACGCTGGCCGCTCTCGTGCACCTGCTCGAAGGCGCGGAACTGGCACCGCCCGATCGCCTTCCCGGCCTCGTCGAAGCGGCGGGCGAGCTGATCGGGATCGGGTTCAGCGCCTACCTCGCCGATTACGCCCAGCAGTATCTGCACCCGGTGTCCGCCGTCGCGGATTCCGGGCCACCGCTGCCGATCGACAGCACCCTGGCCGGGCGCGCCTTCCGCAGTCTGGAGATGCTGCCCGCGGATTCGGGTGGCCGGCCGTGCCTGTGGGTGCCGCTCGTCGACGGGGCCGAGCGGATCGGCGTCCTGCGAGCCGACGTGCCCGACGAGGACACGCTCGAGGACCCCGGGCTGCGTGCGCAGTGCCAGTGGGTAGCCCTGCTCGTCGGGCACCTCGTCGTGTTGATGACGCAGTACGGCGACGGCCTCGACGCGGTCCGCCGCCGCAGGGACCGGACGATCCCCGGCGAACTGATCTGGTCCCTGCTGCCGCCGCTGACCGCGGGTGTCGACGGCTTCGTCGTCACCGGCGTGCTCGAACCGCGGCACGCCGTCGCCGGGGACGCCTTCGACTACTCGCTCTCGGACACCACCGCCGTGCTGTTCATCGTCGACGCCGTCGGGCACGACCTGCGCAGCGGCCACATCGCCGCCACCGCACTGGCCACCCACCGCAGCGCCCGCCGCGCCGGCTACGGGCTCTTCGAACAGGCCCGGCAGATCGACGAGACGATCGGCGCGGCGTTCGGCAACGCCTCCTTCGCCACGGCCGTGCTCGCCGAGATCGACCTCGCGACCGGGCGGATGCGATACGTCAATGCCGGCCACCCGGAGCCGCTGCTGATGCGCGGCGGCAAAGTCGTGAAACAGCTGACCGGCGGCAGACGGGCCGCGCTGGGCCTCGGCTCGGGCGAACTGGTGGTCGGTGAGGAACGGCTGCAGCCCGACGACTGGCTGGTCCTCTACACCGACGGCATCACCGAGGCCCGCAACCGCGAAGGCGAGTTCTTCGGCGAGGCACGGCTGGCCGACTTCCTGCGCCGCGAGGCGTCGACCGGTTACCCACCACCGGAGACCGTGCGGCGCCTGATCCAGGCCGTACTCGCCCACCACGACGGCACCTTGCAGGACGACGCCACCGTCCTGCTCGCGCGGTGGACCAACCCTCGCGACCTCGATCCGGGAAGGTGACGCTCTTTCCGGGTGAAGGGCGGATTCGGCTTTCCCGCCGAGCAATCCGTTCTGCCCGCTCAGCGTCACCGACGCCACGGGTCAGCCGACGACGGTCGGCGGCCGGTGGGCGGCCCAGGGCATCGCCTGCTCCAGGTCGCCGGCGAGGGCGAGGAGGGTCGCTTCGTCGGCGTAGGGTGCCATGAGCTGCACGCCGACCGGCCAGCCCTCGTCGGTCCGGCCGAGCGGGAGCGAGATCGCCGGGTTGCCGGTGACGTTGGCCAGTGCGGTGAAACCGGCTGAGGCGAAGAGGTGGTCGTACCAGCCGCGGGCGGTGAGCGAGTCGTCGTCGGCGTTCAGGTGGCCCAGGGCGGTGTTCGGCACGTTCATGGTCGGCGACAGCACGACGTCGTAGTGCTGGTGGAAGGCCGCGATCGCGCGGGCGGTCGCGTTGAACACCCGCTCGGCGCCGTAGAGGTCCGCCGCCCGCAGCGTCCGCCCGTGTTCGACGCACGCCCGGGTGGTGGCCTCGAGGTGCTCGGGTCCGGCCGACACGCCCAGGGCGGCGCACAACCCGTCGACGCCGTCGGCGAGGAAACTGGTCCAGGCGACGAAGTTGGCGTCGTCGAGCTCCGCCTTGGCGATCCCGGGCGCGGCCGGCTCGACCGTGTGCCCCAGCGCCTCCAGTGCGCGGCCCACGGCCTCGGTCGCCGCCACACATGGTCAGCGCGATCCGCAACGGCCGGCAACCCGAGCGGGCCTCGTCCACGTAGCTGCGCGGCAGACCCGGCAGCTGGTACCGGTCGCCGGGCTCGTACCCGTGCACCGCGTCGAGCAGACCCGCGCAGTCCCGCACGGTCCGGGTCACCGCGAACTCGACGCCCAGGCCCATGAGCGGGTCGGCGTAGTCAGGACCCACCGACACCCGCCCGCGGCTGGGCTTGAGGCCGACCAGCCCGCAGGCCGCGGCCGGGATGCGGATGGACCCGCCGCCGTCGTTCGCGTGCGCGACCGGCAGCGCGCGGGCCGCGACCATGGCGGAAGACCCGCCGCTCGAACCACCCGCGCTGCGCGTCAGGTCCCACGGGTTGCGGACGGAACCGGACGTCAGCGGCTCGGTGTTGGCGTTGAAGCCGAGCTCCGGCGTGGCCGTGCGGGCGAAGGTGGCCAGGCCGGCACGCCGAAAGCGCGCCATCAGGTGGGTGTCGGACGGCATCGGCACACCCTCGCCGAGCAGCCGAGTGCCGGCGGCCTGTGTGACACCCTCGGCGTGCAGGATGAGGTCCTTGATGGCGAAGGGGACGCCGGCGAACGGCCCGTCGGCGGCGTAGTCCAGCGGTGCGGCGAAACGCTCGCCGACCAGCCCGTTCACCGTGGGCTGAACGGCATCGAGCGCCGCCGTCGCGGCGGCGTGGACCTCGTCCGTGTTCACCTCGCCGGAGCGGATCAGCTCTGCGAGGGAGGTGGCGTCGAAATCGGCGTATTCGTGGGGCTTCATGGCGTCCTCCGATGTGTCGAAGGCGCGACCGTAGGAGCGGGCGTTGCGGAAAACATCGGTAGGTTGACGGATGTTTCGTCACCGTCGTCGGCTGTTCGAGAGCCCGCCGCCGGGGTAGCTTGCGCGGGTGACCGCCCTCAGCGCGGCGCGTGAGCTGCGCTCATTCCTGCGCCGAAACGGCAGCCGCTCCCCCGGCGCGGCGACGGCAGCCCTCGACGGGCTGCACGCCGTGGTGCCATCCGACTGCTCGGCGCTGTCGGTCTGGGACCCCGTGGCCCGGCACCACCGATCGCTCGCCTCGTCGTACCCGCCGGTGGCCACGACCTTCCTCGACGCCCTCATGCACACCGATCCGGTCTTCACCTTCGTGCAGGCCGGGCGGACGCTCGTCCGAATCCGGGACCTCGCTCCCCCGCTGCGCAACGGCCGGACCTTCGACCAGGTCATCACCCCGCTGGGCTTCCGGGAGGGCTTCACGCAGTGCCTGTTCGCGACAGACGGGCGCTACGTCGGCATGCTGAACGCGAGCTCGCTCGACGTCGATCACGCCGGTGACGACACCGTCGCCCTGCTCGAACTGCTGGCCCCCGACCTCGGCGCCGCTCTGGACCCGGTCCCGGCGCCACGCCCGGCCACCGCCCGGCTGGCCGACGGAGAACTGGACGGGTTCGTCGTCGGCCCGGGCGGCGCGATCACGCCGCTCTCCGCCGGGGCGCGGCCGGACCTGCTCACGCCACCCTCGCCCCTGCACGCCGCGGTGGCGCAGGTCCGCGCCGGCCTGCCGCCCTCGGCCCCGGTGCTGCACGTCGTCCTCAACGACAGCGTGGTCGCCGTCGAACTGCACCCGTCGCCGCCCGCGGTCGTGGTCCTGCACCGGGAAACCCCACCGCCCGCCGGCCTGACCCAGCGCGAGCTGCACGTGCTCGCCGACGTGGCCGAGGGCCTCAGCAACGGGGAGATCGCCGCCGCGCACTGCGTCAGCTCCCGCACGGTGGCCACCCACGTCGAGCACATCCTCGCGAAGACGGGCTGCCGCAACCGCATCGAGGCCGCCCGGCTGGCCTCTCGGTGGGGACTGCTGGTCACGCCGAACCGCTGACGCACTGCAGCTCCTGCCGTCGCCGGTCAGGAGATCTTGCGGCGGTACGCCAGGATGGCGAAGAAGTAAGCCACGACGAGGATGCCGACGCACCAGGCCAGCGCGACCCAGATGTCGCTGCCGACCGGTTGCCCGGTGAACAGGTCGCGGATGGCGTTGACGATCGACGTCACCGGCTGGTGCTCGGCGAAGGCACGCACCGGGCCGGGCATCGTGTCGGTCGGGACGAAGGCCGAGCTGATGAACGGCAGGAAGATCAGCGGGTAGGCGAACGCGCTCGCGCCGTCCGCGGATTTCGCGGAAAGGCCGGGGATCACGGCGATCCAGGTCAGCGCCAGGGTGAACAGGATCAGCATGCCGGCGATCGCGAGCCACGCCAGCACACCCGCGCCCGAGCGGAATCCCATCACGAGGGCGACGAGCACCACGACCACGACCGAGATCAGGTTGGCGACCAGCGAGGTCAGCACGTGGGCCCACAGCACGGACGAGCGGGCGATCGGCATGGACTGGAAGCGTTCGAAGATGCCGCTCTTCATGTCCAGGAAGAGCCGGAACGCGGTGTAGGAGATGCCCGAGGCGATCGTGATGAGGAGAATGCCGGGCAGCAGGTAGTTCACGTACGAGCCCGAGCCGGTCTTGATCGCGCCGCCGAACACGTAGACGAACAGCAGCATGAACGCGATCGGCATGATCGTGGTCGTGATGATGGTGTCCACGCTGCGCGTGATGTGGCGCAGCGACCGTCCCAGCAGGACAGTGGTGTCACCGAAGAAGTGTCGGGTCATCGTCGTTCCTCACCGATCCGGGCCGGCGCCGCGTCGTCTGCGGTGCCGTTCTGGCCGACGATCGCGAAGAAGACGTCTTCGAGGGTCGGCTGCTTTTCGACGTATTCGACCTTGGCGGGTGGGAGCAGCTGCTTGAGCTCGGAGAGCGTGCCGTTCACGATGATCCGGCCCTCGTGCAGGATCGCGATCCGGTCGGCGAGCTGTTCGGCTTCGTCCAGGTACTGCGTGGTGAGCAGCACGGTCGTCCCGTGCTCGGCGAGAGTCTTGACGGCCTGCCACACCTCGATGCGCGCCTGCGGGTCGAGCCCGGTCGTCGGCTCGTCGAGGAAGATGACGTCCGGGTTCCCGATGAGGCTCATCGCGATGTCGAGCCGGCGGCGCATGCCACCGGAGTACGTGGAGACCTTCCGCGTTGCCGCGTCGGTCAGCGAGAACCGCCGGAGCAGGTCGTCGGCGATCCCGCCCGGGTCGTTCAGGTGCCGCAACCGGGCGACCAGCACCAGGTTCTCCCGTCCACTCAGGATTTCGTCGACGGCCGCGAACTGCCCGGTGAGGCTGATGGATTCCCGCACGTTCGCCGCCTGCGTGGCGACGTCGAAGCCGTTGACGTCGGCGGTCCCCGCGTCGGCTTTGAGCAACGTGGAGAGGATCTTCACGATCGTGGTCTTGCCCGCCCCGTTGGAACCGAGCAGGGCGAAGATGCTGCCGCGCGCCACGTCGAAGTCGACCCCGCGCAGCACCTCCAGGCTCTTGTAGGACTTCTTCAGGCCTTGCACGCGGATCGCAGGCCGGTACCCCTGATCGGCTGTCATCCCGGTGTCCGTTCTCTCAGCTCCGTGGTGGATGCGGATTTCGTGGCGTCGGCGGCCACGATTCCCCACGGAGCTGACATCCGGCTGACACGGCTCTGACGGGCGGTCACCCTGGTGGTATTGCGGCGATTCCGGTCTCTTCGGCGCGGTCGATCGTGTTCTTCGGGCCGCGCCACCACAGCACCCGCCCCCAGCCGAACACGGTCATCAGGATCGCCCCGACGACGACGTAGAGGCTCAGCACGATGAGCTGCTGGGTGATCGAGTTCCCGTGGAAGTACAGGGTGTTGCGGATCAGGGTGACGCCGTTCCACGGTGGCAGGATCGGGCCGATGAACTGCCAGAACGCGGGCAGGTACGCCGTCCCGTTCACGCCGCCGGTGGAGGGGTTGCCGAGGAACACGACCAGGACCACCGTCAGCAGCGTGCCCAGCGGCCCGATCAGGCTCTGCAGTGTCCCGGTCAGCATCGCCACCGCGAGCAGGACCAGGGCGAATTCGCCCCACAACGGCCAGAAGTTGGCTCCCACGTCCGGGTAGGCGTGCAGCCCCGGGCCCACGATCAGGTTGAACACCAGGCTCGCGACGACGGCGTACCCGGCCATGATGGTGACCCGGAGGTGCGCGGCGGCCTTCCCCGTGCGCTGCATCGCCATCGTGGACCCGAGGTAGCCGGCCACCATCAGCACGAACACCACCAGTCCGGGAACCACGCCTTCGGGATCCTCTTGCGGCAGCGTGTTGATCACGCTGAAGTGGACCGGCTGCCCAAGCACCCGGCTCGCCTTGAGGTATTCCGCGGGCATGACCCCGGGCGCCCACAGGCTCGCCGCCTCCGAGATCACCACCGTGTTCGTCTGGGCGTTGAAACCGCCGTAGATGGTGGTCTGGCCGGCCGCGTTCTCCAGGTCGGCCTGGTCGGCGTAGGGGTAGATCTTCATGCTGACGTCCTGCTGCACCGCGCTGGTCAGCGCCGAGGATCCGGTCACGCCCCAGGGCAGGTTGCGGGCGACGACACCGTGGTTCGCCGAGACGTAGGTGGTCACCATGATCGTGCCCATCACCAGGGCGATCAGCAGGCCGACGAGCACCTTCCGCACCTGCGGGGCCCTCGCCTCCGTCGCGGCCCCGTCCGGCCGGCGAGCTTCTGCTTCCTGCCGCGCGTGTTGGGGTGCAGGGGCTGTCGGGGCTTCCGAGTGCGCCGGCGGTGCGTCCGCGTGGGCTGCGCGCTGGTCCGGGTCCTGTGCGCCTCCGGGTGTGCTCATGGCAAACCCTCTCTGGGGAGCGTGGCGATGCGCCTGCACCATCACAGGGCTCGCCGCGCTCGTGCATCACCCCGTCGAGGTGAGGCCGCCGGGCTGCCGCAAGGGTTGTCCGGCTACGACCCCAGCTTCGTCCATCGCCCTTCGGAGATCACCTCGACTGAGCCGTCGAGGACCTTGATGGCCGTCTGCTCGTCGATGGCGTAGGCCGGGACGCCGATTTCGGCGGCCCACCGCTGGGCGTCGGCCAGGGTGTTGGTGGGAAAGAGGTCCAGGTGCGGGAAGATCGAGAAGTCGACGACGCCCAGAGTGCGGTCGTCCGGCGCGGACCGCCACTCGACGAAGTACGAGCCGATCCGCGGCGTCAGCACCATGCTTCCGGCGCTGACGCCCACCCAGACCGTGTCGGGCAGCGAAGGCAGCAGATCGGCCAGCCCGGACTCCCGCATCCAGTGACACAGGTACGTCGCGTCGCCGCCTTCGACCAGGAGCACGTCCGCCTCCCGGACCCAGGGTACCCATCGCTCCGCGCCGATGGTGGGCAGCGCGGTGAGCTCGAGGACCCCGAGCGACGCCCAGCCCAGGCCGGAGAAATGCTGCCAGGTGGGCTCGGCGGCGACGAACCCCCGCACCGAGGTCGGACCGCACATCGGATGCCCCCACTGCGCGGTCGGGACGCAGAGGGCGTGACACTCGGAGATCGGCTTGCCGAGAAGCTGCACGAGCGCCGAGCGGATGCTCGGGTTCGTGACGCCGCCTGAGGTGAGCAAGAACTTCAACGGTGCCTCCGGATTCGCGCGCGGAAGGTGGATGTCCCTGAAGATCAGGAACAGATCGTAGTCCGCGCGTCCGGTTCGCCGGCCTCGTCGGAGAACTCGGCCACGGGACCAGCGGCTTACACTGTCGTGCGTTGTCCTGCTCGTTGTCACCGCTGTGCTCGCGCGTGCGGAAGGGAACCAGGGAATGCAGATCCAGATCAGCACAGACAGAAACCTGCGCGGCGGCGCGGATGTGATCCAGGGCTTCGAGGCCGATCTCGAATCCAAGCTCGCGCGGTTCAGCGACCGCCTCACCCGGGTGGACGTCCACCTGAGCGACGAAATGGGCGGTGGTACCGACGGCGAAGACCTGCGGTGCGTGATCGAAGCCTTCCCGGCCGCGCGAGAGCCGGTCGTCGTCACGAACCGCGCCGGCTCGGTGCACGACGCGTTCAACGGCGCGGTGTCCCGGATCGAGCACGTCCTCGCCGGCCTGTTCGGCCGCACCGGCCACCACAAGGGCGGCGACTCCATCCGGCACCTGCCGAGCGACGACCACCGCTGAGCAGGTCTTCCGGAGCTAGACTCTGCCGATGAGCGAACGCGTCGAAGTCACCCGGACGGGGCCGATGGAGTATCGCGCTGTCGTGCAGGACGGGTTGGACACCACGCAGCACCGGATCACGATGTCGCATTCGGTGCTCGACGATCTGCTGATCCCGGACCTCGACACACACGCCGTGGCGCGGGAGACGGTGAAGTACCTGCTCGACCGCGAATCCGGCGACGAGCTGCCGGAGGACATCGACCTGGATCACCTCAGCAACGAAAACCCCGACTTCATGGCCGAGCTGAAGGCCCGGCTGACGAACTAGGCGCACCGGGGGCGCCGTGAAAAGCCACCTGAGCCCCGTCACCCGGCCGGGCACCCGCCGGTCCGCTACGCCAGGGCCATGCCCGGCACGCGGGCGCGGATGGCGTCGAGCTCGGCCTCGTCGGAGATGCCCTGCCAGTCGTGGCGCGGGGTGTACGGCGTGATGAGCGTGCGGACCTCGTCGTCGGTGAGGGTGAGGTCCAGGGAGGCCACGGCGTCGTCGATCTGCTGCACCGAGCCGGCGCCGACGAGCGGGGCGGTCACCACCGGCTGGCGGTGCAGCCAGGCCAGCGCGATCTGGGCGCGGCTCACGCCGCGGGCGGCGGCCACCGCGCCGACGGCGTCGACGATCGCGCGGTTCGACGCCTCTTCCGCGGGCGAGTAGAGCAGGTCGGCGTAGTCGCCGTCGGTCGCGGCGCGCGGGGTGGCCTTCGCGTCGTCCCAGGCGCGGGCGAGGCGGCCGCGCGCCAGCGGGCTCCAGATGATCGTGCCGACGCCCTCGTCCAGGCACAGCGGGATCATCTCGCGCTCCTCCTCGCGCTGCAGCAGGTTGTAGTGGTTCTGCATGGACACGAACCGCGCCCACCCGTGCTCGCGTTGCAGGTGCAGGGCCTTCGCGAATTCCCAGGCGTGCATGGAGGACGCGCCCAGGTAGCGCACCTTGCCCGCCTTCACGAGGTCGGAGAGGGCCTCGAGGGTCTCCTCCAGCGGTGTGGCGTGGTCGTTGCGGTGCACCTGGTACAGGTCGAGGTAATCGGTGCCGAGCCGCCGCAGCGAGTGGTCCACTTCGGACATGATCGCCTTGCGCGAGAGCCCCCGGCCGTTCGGACCGGGGCGCATCGGGTGGCGCAGCTTGGTGGCGATCACGACGTCGTCGCGGTCCGCGAAGTCCTTGAGCGCGCGGCCGAGGATCTCTTCGCTGGACCCGTTCGAGTACATGTTGGCGGTGTCGAAGAAGTTGATGCCGGCCTCGAGCGCGTGCTTGATCAGCGGACGGGCGTCCGGCTCGCCCAGCGACCAGACGGGGTGGCCGCGGTCCGGCTCGCCGTAGGTCATCGCGCCGATCGCGATGGGCGAGACGTCGAGGCCGGTGGTACCGAGCTTCACATAACGCATGAGCGGGGGTCTCCTGTCGAGGCAAACTCGCGGAGGATTCTCCGCGAGTACTCTCGAAACTAGCGGAGGATTCTCCGCGAGTCAAAGGTGGGGCATGATCGGAGCCATGACCGACGGGACGCCGGGCACCTACGGCACACAGCGCAAAGCGGCCGCGCGCAACCGGGTCGCGATCATCGAAGCCGCGCACGAGCTGTTCGCGCAGAACCCCCTCGTGCCGCTGAGCGAGGTCGCCAAGCGCGCCGGCGTCGGCGCCGGGACGCTCTACCGCCACTTCCCCACCCGCGAGGACCTGATCCTGGGGGCCTACCAGCACGACATCGAGCGCCTCACCACCACCGCCGACGAGGTCCTGGCCCGTCAGCCGTCGGCGAAGGCCGCCTTCATCGAGTGGTTCGAGACGCTCGCCGCGTACATCCGCATCAAGCACGGCCTCGGCGACGCCCTCCACAGCGCCGCGGCGCAGGAGTTGATCACCGCCTCCTGGGCCCCGGCCACCGCGGCGGTGACGAAGCTGGTCGACGCCTGCGTCGCCGAGGGCACCATCGCGCCGGGCCACGACCCGGCGGACATCATCCTGCTGATGAGCTTCCTGTGGCGAGTCCCGAACAACGACACCGGCGCGGCACAGGGGCGGCGTCTTGTCGCGGCGGTGTTTTCGGGGTTGGCGGCACCGCCGCAGGCGAGCTGAGGCGTGGTGGCGTTTTCGGGCGGGATCCGTCGACGGCGATCGCCTGGCCGGTCGGGTCGCCGCGGGGTCAAGGGTCAAGAAAGGGATGCACCGGCTTCGGCTTCCTTTGCGGGAAGCACTACTCAACGACACGAACCTCGCCGGGTTCAAAACGAGGCCTTCGCATCCCGTAGATCTCCCAGGCCGCCTCGGGAGCCAGCTGGGCCATTCGCTCATCTGGCACATCAGGCACGACGTATCCGTTCCGAGCAGCGTGCCAGACAAACTCCGGGTCGAGTTCCAGGTGATGCTTTTTGACCAAGTACGGCAGATCGAGTCGCCACACCCAAACCCCGTCGGTCATCAGCGACGAGCCACCCGAAACACCGGAACCGTCGTTGGCTATGACGTCGCTGGTGCCCTCCATGATGGCGATCAAAAAATGCCCGCCCTGCAGGTACGCGACCACATTGCTCTCACAGGGAGCCCGGTTCCTGCAGATCACCTCGAATATGCTCCCCTGGAACACATCGGGCCTCCGCTCTTCGAGCTCGGAGAAGAAGCCCACCCTCCTGAAACTCACCCGTTCATCCTTCCGACGGCGCAACCAGAGGTGACCACGTAAGTCGTTGCAAGGCAACGGCGTGAGGGTCACCTCGAGGACAGCGCCGGGATGATCTCCTTCGCGATCACGTCCGCGTGCCGGGCCTGGTCGTACAGCGGGGTGAAGAGGACGAGTTCGGCGCCGGCGTCGATGACCTCGCGGACGGCGGTGACGCAGTCGTCCGGGGTGCCGGCGATCGCGGCCGCCTCGATGGCGGGTGGGAGGCCGCCGTAGACGCCGGTGAGTTCGGCGTTGACGCGTTCGCGGGCGAGGGCGGGGTCGGATTCGACGGCGATGTAGACGCGTTTGGCGATCTCGAAGTCCGGGCGGGGGCCTTGCGCGCGGACGAACCGGACCTGCTCGGCGAAGTCGGCCGTCGGGGCCGAGCCCGCGCCGAAGAAGCCCGTGCCGAGGTCGAGGGCGCGCCGCAGCGCCTTCGGGCCGCTGCCGCCGAACCACAGGGGCGGATGCGGCTTCTGGAACGGGCGGGGCGTGATCGTCGCGCCGGACAGCTGCCAGAACTCGCCGTCGTGGTCGACGCCGTCCTGCGTCCAGAGCTTCTTGACCAGCTCGACGCCCTCGGTGAACCGCGCCAGGTAGCGCTCGGGCCGCATGCCGAACGCCGGGAACGGCCGGTTCTTGCCGCCGGAGCCGACGCCGACCTCCAGGCGCCCCCGCGACAGCTGGTCGAGGCTGCTGGTGCTCTTCGCCAGCTGGGCGGGGATCTGCAGCGTGGACACGAACACCGTGCAGCCCAGGCGCAACGTGTCGGTGCACGCGGCGGCGAACGTCATCGCCTCCAGCGGGCTCAGCTGCGGGCGCTTGCCGAACACGGCCTCCTGCGTCCACGCGCTGTGGAAGCCGGCCGCCTCCGCTCGCTGCAGATAGTCCCGGAACGCACCCGGGTCGAACGAGCCGTCGGCGTAGTACTGCGGAATCGCGATCGCGTACCTCATGATCACCGATCCTACGGCCGGCGCGCCTCAGGTGCCCGAACGCAGCGCCTCCACCGGTTCCAGGCGCGCGGCCCGCATCGCCGGGTACAGGCCGGCGAGCAGCCCCACCAGCGCACCCGTCACCGCGGGGCCGCCGCGAGGGACAGATCCAGCACCGGCGTCCCGCCGTTCACCGCCGACACGACCACCACGGCGATGATCCCCGCGCTGCTGCCGAGCAAGCCGCCGAAAACCCCCACGGTCACCGATTCCAGGAGGAACTGCGCCAGCAGCGAGTCGTGACCGTTGGGGCTCAACACGATCGGCGCCTGGCGGGCGATGAGGCTCGCCGCGCCGAGGTCCGTGCGGATGAGGACCTTCGTCGGCCAGCCGGTCGGCCGAGTGACGAAGCGAAAAAGTTGATCCACGGCAGCGGCCCGCCACACTGGGTGGGGCGCCCGCACCGGGCGTCGCCGGCAACCTCACACACCCCAGGTGATCACGATGCACGAAGTGACCGGGCTCCTCCGCGAGTACGACCGGGCCCGCGCCTACACCGACCTGCTGTGGAAAGACCTCAGCGCCGACGAGGTGACGTGGCGCCCGCACGAGAACTCCAGCGCCATCGGCTGGCACCTCGGCCACCAGGCCCACGTGGCCCACTTCATGGTCCGCAACCTCACCGCCGCCGAGCCGAGCCCCGACCCCGAGCTCGACGGGCTCATGGACTCGGCGCAGCCCGAGCAGTTCCGCGGCGCGCTGCCGACGGTGGAGCGGCTCACCGCGTTCCGGGAAACCGTCGCGGCCCGCGTCCACGCGCGGCTCGGCGCCATCGCCGGCGGCCAGGTCGGCGCGCCCGACCAGCTCACCGTCGTCGGCCGGCACCTGCTGATCGCGCTGATCAACCACGAGTACCAGCACGACCAGTGGATCGGCGAGGTCCGCTCCGAGAACCTCGGGCACGCCCTGCCGCCGGACCCCGACACCGACCAGGTGAAGCGCCTCGACGGGTATCTGGTCCTCGACGCCCTCGGGTGACTCGCGAATCACTCCGCGAGGCTTCGGGCGACCGTGAAGTGGTGTTCGCCGCGCGGGTTTTCGAGTTCGTCGAGCACCGCGAGCGCGAGGTCGGGCGCGGAGATCCGCGAGTCGCCCGTCCCGTCGGTGAGGAGCGTGGTGCGCCCCCGCCGGTAGCCGCCGGTGTGCGTGCCCGGTTCGAGGATCGCCGGCGGACTGAGGTACGTCCAGGCGTCGTGGGGATGGTCCCGGCAGACGCGGAACTGGTCGAGACTGGCCTGGGCGATGGTCTTCCACTCGGCGGGGACGTAGGCGGGATCGTCGATGACGAGGCGGCCGGCGTCGTCCGGGGAACGCAACGGTGCCGAGCCGCCCACCACGAGGACCCGGGTGCCGCAGCGCTGCGCCGCGTCGAGGAAGCCGTGGGTCAGGGGCGCCAGCAGGTGCTCGCGGCCGGGGGCGAGGCGGACGGCGAGGACGGCGGCGTCCGCGGCGGTCAGCACCGGCGCCAGGTCCTCGGTTCGCCCGACGTCCAGGGCGAGCACGCTGAGCCGGCCGTGGTCCGGGGCGGGCGGCCGGCGCGCCACGGCGGTGACGGTGTGCCCGCGGGTGAGGGCCTCGGTGACGACGGCGCGGCCGGCCATTCCGGTGCCGCCGAAGACTGCGATTCTCATGACAGGCTGGTTTCCTTCTTGTTCGGTGGATTGAGCTGCCCGGCGACCGTCGCGGTGAGGGCGAACGCGAAACCGGCGAGCTGGACGAGCGTGAGTGCTTCCCCGGCCACACCGGCGCCGAGGACCGCGGCGACGAGCGGCGAGAGCAGCCCGAGCAACGCGGTGGCGGTGACCGGCAGCCGGCGGATGCCGGCGAACCAGAGCGTGTAGGTGAGCAGCGCGCCGACGAGCCCGAGCCACAGGTATCCGCCGACGGCCGGTCCGTCGATGTCGCCCGGAACACCGTCGAACACCAGGGCCGGGATCAGGAGGAAGAGCCCGGCCGCGGTGAGCTGCCACCCGGCCAGGCCGAGCGCGCTGACGTCTTCGGGCCGGCCCCAGCGTTTCGTCAGCACGACGCCGGTGGCCATGGACGTGGCACCGGCCAGGCCGGCGAGGATGCCGACGGGATCGAGCGCCGCGTCGGGCCCGAGGACGACGAGGGCGACGCCGAAAACCCCGACGACACCCCAGGCGACCCGCCAGGTGGAGAGCCGTTCGCGAAGGATCGCGACCGCGAGGAACGCGACGACGACCGGCTGCGCCGCGCCCAGCGTCGCCGCGACCCCGCCGGGCAGGTGCTGCGCGGCCAGGAAGAGCAGCGGGAAGAACGCCCCCATGTTCAGCACTCCCAGTACCGCGCTCTTCCACCACCACGACCCGTGCGGCAGGCGGCGCGCGAGCAGCAGGGCGATCAGCCCGACCGGCAACGACCGCATCAGCGCCGCGAACAGCGGATGCCCGGCCGGCAGCAGGTGGGTCGTGACGAGGTAGGTGGTGCCCCACACCGCGGGTGCGAGGGCCGTCAGTGCGGTCCACCCGACGCGTGTGGCGGCGGGACGTGCAGTCGTGGTCACCGGTCCATCGTCGGCCGGTGGGACCGATGAGTCCAACACATGGATGTCATCGCAGCAATGAACAGCGATAATCGGTGCATGGAGTTCCAGCAGATGCGGTACGTCGTCGCGGTGGCCGAGGAGCGCAGCTTCACCCGCGCCGCCGAACGTTGTTTCGTCGTGCAGTCCGCGCTCAGCCACCAGATCAAGGCGCTGGAGACGGAGCTCGGCCTCACGCTGTTCGCGCGGACGAGCCGGCGCGTCGACCTCACCGCCGCGGGCGAGGCGTTTCTCTCGGCCGCGCGCGCGAGCCTGGAAGCGGCGGACCGCGCGGTCGCGGACGCCGCCGCCGCGACCGGGCAGGTCCGCGGCACCCTGACGATCGGCGTGATCCCCACCGTCACCGCCCTCGACTTGCCCGCCGCGCTCGGCGGTTACCACCGGGCGCACCCGGCCGTGCGCATCAGGCTCCAGAGCGGCGGCAGCGCCGAGTTCATCACCGCCATCGCCGAGGGCAGTGTCGACGTCGCCCTTCTCGGGTTGCCCGAGCCGACGTCCGCGAAAGGAGTGGCCACGCGCGAGCTGGCGCGCGAACGCCTCGTCGCCGTCGTGTCCGCGGATCATCGTCTCGCGGGCCGCCGCCGGCTGAAACTGGCCGACCTGGCCGGTGAGACCTTCGTCGACTTCCCCGCCGGCACCCCGGGCCGCATTCCGTCCGACCGAGCGTTTCAGGCCGCCGGCGTCCACCGCGAGGTCGCCTTCGAGGCCATGAGCCCCACCCTCATCCTCGACCTCGTGCGGCACGGCCTCGCCGTCAGCCTGCTCTCGCCCTTCGTCGTCGCGGCCGACGCGGACCTGCGCAGGATTCCGGTGAGCGACGGCCCGAGCCGCATCGAGTACCTGGCGTGGAGCTCGTTCAACCCTTCCCCTGCGGCACAAGCGTTTCTGGATCAGGTACGGCCGCGGTGAGCGTTCAGTCGAGGTGACTCAGGCCGGGCCACAGCTGCGCCCAGGTGCCGTGGGGTTGGCGGCACAGGTAGATCGCCGCGTGGTTGGTGGTTTCTTCGTTCGGGACGCCGCCGGGGGTGGTGACGGGGGCGATCTCGCGGACGTCGGACCAGAAGCGGCGCAGGTAGTCCGGGCCCCACTCCCCCACGCAGAGCACGGTGTCCGGGATGCCGGCGGGCGGGCCCCACAGGAGGTAACCGTTGTGGGCGCTGGAAACCGGCAGCCGCAGGCCCGCGTCGGGACCGAGGAGGGTCAGGGCGCCGGCTTCGCCGTAGTTGCTGGTGAAGACGCTTGCGCCGGGCGGCAGGGTGTCGGCGACGGCGGTGACCTGGTGGACGAAGTCGGGCCAGCCGTAGGTCTCCACCAGTTGCGGGTTGACCGAGGCGAACACGCGTTCCGCGCTCACCGGCAGCACGGGCAGTCCGATCAGCACGGCGAACACCCCGGAGAGCGCGATCGCGACCTGCCATCGTCGCGGGGTGACCGCGGCCCGGGTTTCGGCCCACACCCCGCCGGCGGCGAACAAGCCGAGCAAAGCCGGCGCCGCGTAGTAGCTCTTGCCGCCGCCCGCGGTGAAGACGACCAGAGCGGTCACCGCGACGACCAGCACCCACCGGTGCTCACGATTCCCCGCCAGCCACCGCACGCCGAAGATCCACAGGGCGATCAGCGGGGGGCCGGCGAGCACCAACAGCAGCAGCGGCACGTTCGGCAGCGCCCCGAGCGGACCGCCTTGCTCGGCCGAGAGCACGCCGGCCATGCGGAACTGCGCCCAGCTGTGCTGCGCGTTCCACACCACGTTGGGCGCGACCAGAAGCGCGGCCAGCGCACCGGCCAGCCACGGCCCGGGCGTCCGCAGCACGCCGCGGCGGAACAGCGCCAACCCCACGACGATGCCGAGCAGCAGCACCCCGACGGTGTACTTGTTCTCCAGCCCGACCCCGGCCACGGCACCGGCCAGGAGCCACGCGCGGACGGTGCCCGACCGCAGCGCCCGCGCCACCGTGACGAACACCGCCGCCCAGGCCAACTGGTCCGTCACCGTGGTGCCGAACAACATCGAGCCCGCCACGAACACGGGGCACGCCGCGACCGCCGCGGCCGTGATGGTCTGGGCGCGAGCGCGGCCGCCGAACTCGGCCGCCAGCTTGGCGGCGAGCACGACGCAGCCCAGCTGCGCCGCGATCGCGAGCAGCCGCAGGGGCAGCACACCGCCGGGCAGGTCGGCGGCCAGCCGCGCCAGGAGTGGCGTCAACGGCGGCTGGTCCGGGTAACCCCACGCGAGGTGCCGGCCGGAGATCACGTAGTAGAACTCGTCGCGATGCCAGCCGAAGCGCGCCGCCACCGCCAGGTGCACGCCACCGGCGACGGCGACCACCGCCAGGATCGGGCGCCACGCCAGCCGCCCCGCGGGGGCGACCGGTCTGTCGGTTTCGAGCTTTCCCGTGTCATGCATGGCTTCACGCCTTCCGGTCAGACGGGGACGGGGTACGAACGCGACGGTGATCCGAGGCCGGACCGTGGCCCGGCGGGCGCGGGAGGCCGGTGTGCCCCTCGCGAACTTTCCACTGCCGCGAAGGACATCTCGACCCTCCACTCAGGACGAGGGACGGGACACGAACACGCCGGGACCCGAGGGCGGACCGTGGCCCGGCAGACGCGGACTGTCGGTCCGCCCCTCGCGAACCTTCCCCTTCCAGGAGGGATATCTCGACCCTCCAGTCAGGGCAAGGAACGGGCGCACGAACACCGCCAGGATCCGAAGGTGAACTGCGGCCCGGCAGACGCGGGCTGTCGGTCCGTCCCTCCCGAACTTTCCCTTGCCACGAAGGACATCTCGACCCTCCGGTCAGGACGGGGACGTGGTACGAGCGCAGCCGGGATCCGAGGGCGGACCGTGGCCCGGCGGGCGCGGACTGTCGGTCCGCCCCTCCCGAACTTTCCCTTGCCACGAAGAACATCTCGACCCTCCGGTCAGGACGGGGACGTGGTACGAGCGCAGCCGGGATCCGAGGGCGGACCATGCCCCGGCCGGCGCGGACGGCCGGGCCGCCCCTCCCGAACGTTCTCTCGCCACGAAGGACATCTCGGCCTTCCAGTCAGGACGAGAGACAAGGCACGAACGCAGCCAGCACCCCGGGGCGGACCGTGGCCCGGCAGACGTGGACGGCCGGTCTGTCGGGTTCGCGCTTTCCCGTATCGTGCATGGCTTCACGCCTTCCGGTCAGAACGGGGACGGGGTACGAACGCGGCGGTGATCCGAGGGCGGACCGTGGCCCGGAGGCGCGGACGGCCGGTGTGCCCCTCGCGAACTTTCCGTTGCCACGAAGGACATCTCGACCTTCCGCGGTCAGGACGAGGGACGGGGTACGAACGCCGCCAGCACCAGGTGGCGCACGGTGGCCCGGCAGGCGTCGTCGGTGAGGTGGGCGGAGTCGGGGTCGCCGAGGCGGTGCCAGGCGAACCAGGCGATGGTCTCGACGATGAAGCGCGCCGCGGCCGGGATGTCGGGGACGGCGCCCAGCGCGCCGGAGCGGGTGCGCCGGGTGAGGTAGTCGGCGAGCTGGTCGAGCATGCCCCGGCGCCGTTGGACGAAGTAGTACTGGGCGAGTTCGGGCAGGTCGGCGGCGCACCGTTCGACCAGGGCGAGCAGGTGGCGGTTGCGTTCGATGAAGCCGTAGAGCTCGTCGACGATCGCGCCGAGCTCGTCGGCGACGGGTCCCTGCCGCCTGCCGGCGGCCGCGGCCAAGGCGGGGAGGCCGCTGCCGTCGGTGGCCCAGCCGTCGATCAGCGCCACGATCTCCTCCGGCGTCGGCGTGGGCACCGGGGTCGCCAAGGCCTCCAGGGCGTCCGGCCGGATCAGGCGCAGCAAAGCCAGGTACAGCAACGCTTCCTTGCTCTTGGCGTAGGTGTAGACCGCGCCGTGGCTCAGGCCGAGGGCCGCGGACACGTCCGACACCCCGGCTGCCTGGTAGCCCTTGGCCAGGAACACCCGCGCCGCCGCCTCGGCGATCTCCCCCACTGGCCGCGCCGTCACTCTCCCTCGCACGAGCCCAGTATTGATTGACTGACTGAGTCAGTCAAGAGTTCGGCGCACTACAATGGGCCAGAACGAAGGGGGGCGGTCAGATGACAACGAAGAACCCGGTCGCATTGGTGACCGGCGCGGCCGGGGGCATCGGCGCCGCCGTGTGCCGCGCGCTGGCCGCACAGGGGCACCGCGTCGTGGTGCACGACTTCGGCAAACCCGAGGCGGGCGACGCCCTCGTGTCGGAGCTGCCCGACGCGGTGTACGTCGACGGCGACATCTCCGACCCCGCGGCGGCGCCGCGGCTGGTGGCGGCGGCCGTCGAGCGGTGGGGCCGGCTCGACGTGGTCGTGAACAACGCCGGCATCGCGCGATGGATCCCGCACCGGGACCTCGACGCCGTACCGGACGAGTGGTGGGACCAGGTGCTCGGCGTGAACCTGCTCGGCCCGTGGCACCTCTCGCGCGCGGCCGCGCCCGCGTTGCGAGCGAGCCGCGGCGCGATCGTCAACGTCGCATCGGTGGCCGGGTTGACGGTGAGCGGCAGCTCGATCCCTTACGCGGTCAGCAAAGCGGGGCTGATCCACCTGACCAAGCTGCTGTCCGTCGCGCTGGCACCGGAAATCCGCGTCAACGCGATCGCGCCGGGCTACATCGACACGCCACTGACCCACGACTGGACCGACCTGCGCGACAACGCCGGCGCGCGGGCGCCACTCGGCCGACTGGGCGCGCCCGAAGACGCGGCGGCCGCCGTGCTGAGCCTGCTGAACAGCCCGTACACGACTGGCGCCGTGCTGACCGTCGACGGCGGCCTGAACCTGGCCTGAACCCGGCCTGAAAGCTCAGCCGAGCCAGGTGATCAGCTCGTCCATCGGCAGCTTCGCGCGCTTGCCGGCACTGCCGCTCGGCGGCGCGCCCGGGTCCTCGGCGGAGTAGCCGAGCGTCAGGACGCCCGTCAGCACGACGTCCTCGGGAAAGCCGGTGAGCGCGTGGACCGCGTCGAACTGGCCCTGGTCACCGAGGCCGAAGAAGCCCGAGGCGAGCCCCTCGTCGGTGGCGGCGAGTTGCAGCAGGGACAGCAGCGCACCGCTGTCGAACCACCAGTACGGCACGGGCCACGCGTATTCCGCACCGTCGTCGTCGGTTTTGTCGGCTTCCTGGTAGCGCGCGTGGTAAGACGCTTCCCGGATGCCGACGGCGATGTGCACCGGCGCCTTCGAGATCCACGCGGGAAGGCCGAAATCGACGTACGGCTGCTCGGCGATCTCGGCGATGCGAGCGCGGACGTCGGGCGCCGTGATCACCGCGAGCCGGTGCCCCTGACTGAACCCGGCACTCGGCGCGCGCCGGACCACCCGCACCACGCGGCGCAGGACGTCTTCGGGCACGGGGTCGGACCGGTAGGCCCGGATCATCCGGCGGTGGCGCAGAACCTCGGAGAACTCCATGCGATCAGCATGGCGCAAGATCCACCGCGCCCGCTGGAGTTTCGAAATCAGTCGAACCGTGACCCGCGAGCAGCCGAAACCGGTGCCGATTGACGGACAACTCGACAAGTGTGAAATTTTTCTCCGTGACCGGTTACGCGCCAAACGATCGCCCGCCCGACAGCTTTTCGTTGTTGTTGAGCCAAGATCTCCCCACCGACTGACGCCGATTTGACATGACACACTGTCGCGTTACCGCTACGCCGCCAGTTGATCTGTGTCGCTTCCCACGGACTCTGTACACATGTCGTTGCTTGTTCTTAACCTCGTCGTGCTTTCGCGGTGACCTGCGATCCACCCCCGAGGATCAGCGGCCGGAAGCCACCGCGAGACTCCGGCAGACGCGGCCCCTCCCCGGGCGCGGAGCCGGGCGTGCGGTGTGAAAAAGAAGGAGCCCACCCCCGTGGGGCGACACAGCAAACCCAGCCACACCAAAACCGTCCTGAAACGCACCGGCGCCACCGCGGCTCTCGCGGGCGCCACGCTCGGCGGCATCGGCCTCGTCGGCGCCGGTCCGGCCAACGCCTTCCCCGGGCAGGCCGGACTGGTCAAGTGCGAGAGCTCCGGCAACCCGACCGCGGTCAACAACACCGCGGCCGGCCAGCGCGCCGGACGTCCGGCCGGTCTGTTCCAGATCGTCACCAAGACCTGGCTCGCGAACGGCGGCGGCCAGTTCGCGCCGACCGCGGACAAGGCCTCCCCGGCCCAGCAGCAGGTCGTCGCGGACCGGATCTACGCCAAGTCGGGTTCGGCGCCGTGGGAGTGCAGCACGGGCTCCGGTCCGGCCGGCTTCGGCTCGTTCTCGGGCCAGCTGAGCACCGGGTCCGCCGACAGCGGTGCGGCCACCGGCCACAGCAAGGCCAAGGCGGCCAAGCCGCAGGCGAAGACCAAGCTCAAGGCCAAGGCGAAGCCGCAGGTCAAGCCGCAGGTCAAGCCGCAGGTCAAGAGCGCGCCCGCGACCGGCGCGACGCGGTCGAACCCGAACGGCGACTACACCGTCGTCGCGGGCGACACCCTGTCGGGCATCGCCGCGCGCACCGGCGTCGCCGGTGGCTGGCAGCACCTGCAGCAGCTGAACTCGGCGTACGTCCCCGATGCCAACCTGATCCTGGTCGGGCAGAAGATCGCCACGAAGTGACCCCCGTCCGCGTCCGCGCCGCTTTCCCCCGGGCGCCGCGGACGCGGGCGGCGAGCCACCGCGGATCCCCCGCCGCGGGTGCGCTCGGGCACCTTCGGCGAGTTCGCGGCGGAAGGCGCGCGGGGTAAGCGGGCTCTCGTCGTGGGAACACCGGCCCGCCTACCCCGCACGTCCCCGCCGGCAGCCCACGGCTTTACTCACCAAACAGACGTCAGGTAGTTTCGCCCCAGCCGACAGAAGCGGGGTGGGGCGGTGCAACGCGCGGTGTACGACGCCGAACACGAGGCGTACCGGGACAGCGTCCGGCGGTTCGTGGCGGCCGAGGTGGTTCCGCACCGCGAGCGGTGGGAAGCCGCCGGCCGGGTCGACCGCGAACTGTTCCACGCGGCGGGGAAAGTCGGGCTGCTCGGCATCTGCGCACCCGAGGAACACGGCGGAGGCGGCAGCGCGGACTTCCGCTTCAACGCCATCCTCAGCGAGGAGCTGGCCGCCGCGGACGTCTTGGGCGCCGGGCTCGGCTTGTCGCTGCAGGCCGACATCGCGTTGCCCTACCTCGTGGACCACTGCACCCCCGAGCAAGCCGCCCGCTGGCTGCCCGGCGTGGTCGCCGGCGAGACCGTCCTCGCGCTGGCGATGACCGAACCCGGCGCGGGTTCCGACGTCGCCGCGATCACCACGCGGGCCGTGCGCGACGGCGAGCACTACGTCGTCAACGGCGCCAAGACCTTCATCACCAACGCCCTCAACGCCGACCTCGTCATCACCGCGGTGAAGACCGACCCCGCGGCGGGCCGCAAGGGCATCTCGCTCCTGGTCGTCGAGACCGACCGCGCGGGCTTCCGCCGCGGCGCGAAGCTGGCCAAGGTGGGCCAGCACGCCGCCGACACGGCCGAGCTGTTCTTCGACGACGTCCGCGTGCCCGCGGCGAACCTCCTCGGCGAGGAGGGCCGCGGCTTCTACCTGATGATGAATCACCTCAGCCAGGAGCGCCTCGCCGTCGCCGTGCAGGCCACCGCGCAGGCGCGCCGGGCCTACGAGCTGTGCGTGGAGTACGCGAAGAGCCGCGAGGCGTTCGGCAGTCCGATCGGCTCGTTCCAGCACAACCGGTTCGTGCTGGCCGAGATGAAGACCGAGACCGAGATCGCGCAGTCCTACGTGGACCGGCTGCTGCTCGCCCACAGCCGCGGCGAGCTGGACGCCGTCGAGGCGGCGCAGGCGAAGTGGTGGACCACCGAGCTGTGCCGGCGGGTCGTCGACCGCGGCGTGCAGCTGCACGGCGGCTACGGCTACATGGCCGAGTACCCCATCGCCCGCGCCTGGACCGACAGCCGGATCCAGACCATCTACGCGGGCACCACCGAGGTCATGAAAGAGATCATCGGCCGTTCACTGGGTTTCTGACCCGGGCGGGCGACAGCGGGCGTCTTGGATGTGGCCCTGCCCACTGCTAAGCTCGGCCACCAAACGACCGGTAGATTCAAGTGAGGCGACGATGCCCGACCTGACGATGCGCGACGGCACCCGGCTGCACGTCCGGGACGAAGGAGCCGGCCCCACCCTGCTGCTCCTGCCCGGCTGGGGTGTCTCGACGTGGTGGTTCCGCAAGCAGTTCGCGACGCTCACCGCCTCGTTCCGGGTCGTGTCCTACGACCCGCGCGGGCAGGGCGAGTCGGACAAGACCACCCGCGGCCAGCGCACCGCGCGGCTGGCGGCGGATCTCGCCGAGGTCGTGGCGTGGACGGGCGACGAGCCGGTGCACCTGGTGGCCTGGTCCGGCGGTGGCTCCACGGCCCTGCAGTACGTCGAGCTGTTCGGCACCGAGCGCCTGCGCACGCTGACGCTGGTGGGCGCGAGCCCGAAGCTGCTCAAGTCCGAGGGCTGGGACCTGGGGTTCGCCGATCTCGACGGCCTGCTGGGCTGGGTCGGGCTGGTCGGCAGCGACTTCGGCGCCGCGGCGGAAAGCCTGCTGCCGGCGTTCTTCGCGGCCCCGCTCGCGCCGGAAGACCGCGAAGCCACGCTGGCCGAGATGCGCCGCTGCGATCAGGCGGCGATGGCGCTGGCGTCGTGGGACTTCATCATCCAGGACTACCGCGACGTGCTGGCGCTCATCAACGTCCCGACGCTGGTCGTCACGGGCGCCGACGACGTCGCCGTGCCGGCGGGCAACGCGCCCTACCTGCACGAGCACATCGCCGGGTCCCGGCTGGAGATCATCGAGCGGGCCGCGCACTGCCCGTTCCTGGAGCAGCCCGAGCAGTTCGACACCGTGCTGCGGAAGTTCCTCGACGCCTGACGCTCCCCCGCCGCGGGCCGGGACCACCCGGCTCGCGGTGAGTCAGCTTTCCGAGGCCGTGGTTTCCTTGCCCCGCTTGGGTTTGGCCGGCTTCTCGACCGGCAGCACGCCGTCGGCCGCGAGGCTGTGGACGATGAGATCCGCGAAGTGCTCGCCGATCTGCTTCGGCGTGAACTCGCCCCCGGGCCGGAACCAGCGGTACACCCAGTTCACCGACCCGAGGATCGACAGGCTCGCCAGCTTCGGGTCGATGTCCGCGCGCACCAGGCCTTCGGCCTTGCCCTTCTGGACCAGGTCGAGGAACACCGAGCGGTACGCGTGCTCGCCGCCGAGGATCTCGGCCTGCCGTTCCTCCGGCAGCGCCGCCATCTCGTGCAGGAACACGGTGGTCCCGGTGAGGTTGTTGCACATGTGGTCGACGTGCCCGATCACCACGTTGCGCAGGCGCTGCAACGGATCGCCCGGCCGGCTCGCCAGTTCGACGATGTTGGCGAGCCCCTGGCGGTGGACCTCGCTCATGACCTCGAAGAGCAGGTCTTCCTTCGAGTGGATGTAGTAGTAGAGGCTTCCCTTGAGCAGCCCCAGCCGGTCGGCGATGTGCTGCAGCGAAGCGCCTTCGTAGCCTTTTTCGTAGAAGACCTCGGTGGCGACGGCGAACAGCTCCGCCCACCGTTCCTCACGGGGCTTGCGCGAACCACCGCCGCGCCGCTCCGCCCTGCCCGCCGGCTGCCGCACCCGGACCACCCTCATTCGTGAGCTTCGCCGCCGGGCGCACTGGGCACGAGCGGACCTTTCGAAACCATCAATCTACCAAACGACCGATTAGTCAACCACCGGCCGAGGTCCCGCGGGTGGCGATCACGCTACCGTCGGCAAGCGGCCGGCCTTCAGACGGCGAGTCCCGTGTCGGCGCCGGCGTTGATCGCGCGCACGAAGTCGGCCGGCGTTTCGGCGTCGCCGAGGACTCGGACGTCGACGCCGTCGGCCGCGAGCTCGGCGGCGACCTGGGGTCCCGTCGCGCGCCAGCCGATGGCCAGCGCGACGAGATCGGCCTCGACGGTCTCTTCGGCGGCGGTGTCCTCGTCGGCCGGGCGCCAGCGCACCAGACCCGGCTCGATTCCGACGACCACGGCGTTGGTGAGAACGCGAACCCCGTCGTGGCGCAGCTGTTTCACCAGCTCCCGCCGCGTGATTGCCTCGATGCCGCGGCCGATGCTGCCGCGCATCTCGACGATCGTCACCTCCGCGCCCCGGGCGCGCATCAGCTCCGCCGCCTCACAACCGGTCGCGCTGCCGCCGACGACCACCAGCCGGGTCCCGGCCGCCACGTCGATCTCCCCGCGTAGTAGCCGCTGCGCGTCGTGCACGTCCGGCCCGTCGATGCCGGGCACGGGCGGCACCCACGGAACCGCGCCCGTCGCCACGACCACGACGTCCGGCCGCTCCTCGGCCACCGTCGCCGCGGAGACCGGTGACGACGTGCGGATCTCGACGCCCAGCTCGGCCAGCCGGCGCGCCTGGAAATCCCGGAACCGCAACACTTCCCGCTTGCTCGGCGCCGCTCCCGCCACGGACAGCTTGCCGCCGAGCGCGTCGGCGGCCTCCCACACCGAGACGTGGTGCCCGCGCAGCCGGGCGATCCGCGCGGCCTCCAGCCCCGACGGCCCGGAGCCGACCACCAGCACGTTTCGCGCCGCCGCGGCCGGCTCGACGGACCACGTGAGCTCACGGCCCACCTCCGGGTTCACCGAGCAGCGCGCCCGCTCGCCCCGCCCGACCAGGTCCACGCAGGCGTTGCACGCGATGCACGGGCGCACCTCGTCCAGCCGGCCGGCGCGCACGAGGTCGGGCCAGTCCGGTTCGGCGATCAGGCCGCGCCCGAGCAGCACGAGGTCGGCGTCGCCGGAGGCCACGATCTCGGCGGCCAGCGCCGGGTCGTCCAGCCGGCCGACGGCCATGACCGGCACGGACACGGCTTGGCGCACGGCCTGGACGAGCGGGCGCATGTGGCCGCGCGGCACGGCCATCGGCGCCAGCGTCTCGTGCAGGGTCAGCCAGGTGCCCGAAGACACGGAGATCGCCGCGACGCCCGCGTCCTCCAGCAGCTTCGCCACCGTGACGGCGGAATCCAGGTCGAAGCCGCCGGGTTCGGCGTCGGTCCCGTTGAGCCGCCAGACGAGAGGGAGGTCGACGGCCGCGACGATCGCGCGCGCCACCTCGAGGGAGAACCGGGCGCGGTTTTCGAGCGGCCCGCCGTAGCCGTCGGTGCGCAGGTTGTGCCGGGGCGAAAGGAAGTTGGACGGCAGGTACCCGTGGGCGCCGTGCACCTCCAGGTAGTCGAAGCCCGCCTCGGCCGCGAACCGCGCCGCCCGCGCGTAGTCGGCGACGATCCGCTCGATCTCGGGCCCGGTCAGCTCGTGCGGAGTGGGCGCGGCCGAGTTCAGCGGGACCGGCGACGGCGCCACGGACGGGCCGGCCACGACCTGGCGGCCCGGGTGCATGAGCTGCACGCCGACCACGGTTCCGTGCGGGCGCACCGCCTCGACGATCCGCCGCAGCCCCGGCACGTACTCCGGCGCGCACAGCCGCGGCTCGGGCCCCACCGTGTCCGCGGAAACCAGGCAGCCCTCGACGGTGATCGCGCCGACGCCACCCTCGGCGCGGCGGCGGTAGTAGGCCACGGTGTCGTCGGTGATGTGGCCGTCCTGGTCCAGGCACGTGCCCATGGGCGCCATCACGAGCCGGTTGCCGAACGTCAGCCGCCCCACCCGAACCGGCGTGAACAACACGTCCGGCGCGCTCACCGGAGGATCCGCAGCGCCGCGACGGGGCAGGCCTCCACGCCCATCTCCGCGGTGTCCTCCTCCCCCGGCGGCACCTCCTGCTCCGCGGCGACGCCCGAAAATCCGTTGTCGTCGAGGGGGAACAGGTCCGGGTCGATGATGTAACACTGCGCGTGGCCCTGGCAGACGCCGGGCACCTGGCCGATCTTCACGCGGTCCTCCCGGCGCCGTGCGTGACGGGGAGCGTCTCCATGGCTCGCGACGCCAGGCTCGCCTTCCACTGTGGATCGCCGGCGAGCGCGAGCCCGGGGATACGGGCGAGGATCCGGCTGACCGCGATCCGCGTCTCCATCCGCGCGAGCTGCGCGCCGATGCAGGCGTGGATTCCCTTGCCGAACGCCAGGTGCGGGTTGGGCGCTCGGCCGAGGTCCAGGGAGTCGGGGTCGGTGAACTTCGCCGGGTCGCGGTTGGCGGCGGCCAGCACGAGGTGGACGCGTTCCCCGGGCGAGATCGTCCGGCCGCCGACCTCGGTCTCCGCGACGACCCAGCGGATCAGGACCTTGATCGGCCCGTCGAACCGGAGCAGCTCCTCGACCGCGGGCCCGATCAGCGCCGGATCCTCGCGCAGGCGGTCGAGCTGGTCCGGCCGCCGCAGCAAGGCCAGCAGGGAGTTGGCGATGGAGTTGGTCGTGGTTTCGTGGCCCGCGAACAGCAACAGGGCGCACATGGCCACGAGCTCGTCGTCGGAGAGGTGGTCGGCGTCGCCGTCGTGGGCCATGAGCGCGGAGAGCATGTCCTCACCCGGGTCGGTGCGGCGCTTCGCGATGAGCTCGCGGATGTAGGCGTCCATTTCGCGCAGGCCGCGCAACGCCCGCTCGTGGCGCTCGGCCCGCGCGGTGCCGCCGGCGCCGAACGCGACCAGCGCGAGCTCGTCGGACCACTCGCGGAAGCGGTCGCGGTCCTCGGGCGCCGCGCCGAGCATCGTGGCGATCACGGTGGTGGGCAAGGGATACGCGATGTGCTCGATCAGGTCCTGCGCGCCGGAGTCGCGAAGGAAACCGTCGATGTGCTCGTCGACGATCCGGGTGATCATGCCGTCCATCCGCGCGATCCCCTGGCCCTTGAACGCGCCCGCGGCCAGCTTGCGCAGCCGGGTGTGCGCCGGCGGGTCGGAGACGACCATCCAGCTCGCCATCAGCCCGAGCACCGCGGTCGTCGCCTCCGGTTGGCCGGGCCGCTCGGCGCGCGCGGCGAGCAGCGGCCGCACCCGGTCGCTGGAGAACGCCTTGTTCTGGAACGCGGCCGAGACGTCATCGTAGCGCGTCAGCAGCCACGCGCCGTGCTTGTCGCTCCAGTGCACCGGGTCCGCGGCACGCAACTCGCGGAGCACCGGGTACGGGTCGGCGCTCGCCGAGGGCTCGAGCAGGTCGTCGGGGACGGCGTGATTTTCGGCGGCAGTGTGATTTTCGGTGACAGCGGGGTTTTCGGTGGCAGACATGAGTGTCCTCTCAGGAGCCGGCGGCGGCCGGCTGCGCGAGGCCGCGGGCCAGCCCGAGCCGGTCGCGGACGATCCAGCCGCCGATCCGGCCTCCCGCGACGGAGACCAGACCGACGAGGTGCAGGGTCGCGGGCGTGCCGACGGCCGCCTCGCCGCCGTCGGGACCGAGCCCGCCGGCGTAGGCGCCCGTGGCGGTGATCCGGAACGCGACGTGCTCGCCCGCGGAGAACAGCTCGTCGACACTCGACGTGACGTCGGTGAGCAAGGCGGGCCCGGCGTCGCCGTCGTCGAAGCGGATGGCGGCGGAGTCCTGGGGCTGAACGGCCCCGCCGGCCGCGATCCACTGCCGCACCAGGGATTCTGCCGCGGGGTTCGCCGGTTCGGCTTCGGTGTCCCACGGCGCCGACGCGGGCGCGTCGACCGGCGGCGGGTTCCCGGAGCTCAGCTGACGGCGGCGGGAGAGGTAGTCCTGTTCGACGAAGTTCGTCTCCAGCCGGCGGCCGTTCCAGCCGTACAGCCCGATGCCCGTCCACACGGCGACGCGCCCGTCGCGGGCACGCCGGCCGTGCTCGGAGAATCGCAGGGCCAGTTTCCGGCCGTCGGTGACGATCGAGTGGACCGTCAGGCACAGCCCGGGATACTGCTCGAACTGCCGCTGCGCCGCCGGGATGTACGCGTCGTCGCGCCCGGCGACCTCGTGCGGGCCCATGCGCAGGACGTAGCCGGGTTCCATGATCTCCGCGCACACGGACACGTCGTGGCGGTTGGTGTAGTCGTTGACGTAGCGGCGCATCAGCGCCACGAAGGGATCCGGGCGGGCGATCATCAACGGCCCTCGAACTTCGGCGGCCGCTTGCCCAGGAAGGCGGCGATGCCCTCCGCGGCGTCGGCGGTGGCGTGCAGGGTGGTGAGCGCGGCGGTCGAGTGGTCGAACTCGCCGCGGTCGACACCGCGGTTGACCAGGTTCTTGCCGCTGGCCACGGCGAGCGGGGCCATCGCCGCGAACCGCCCGGCGAGCTCGCGCGCGGCGCTCATCAGCTCGGCGGCGGGAACCACCTTCTGCGCCAAGCCGATCCGCAACGCCGTGGCCGCGTCGACCCGTTCGCCGCCGAACATCATGAGCTTCGTCCAGTGCCGCCCGATGACCGACGGCGCGCGCAGCACCCCGAACCCCGGCACCAGCCCGACGCCGCACTCCGGCATCCCGAACGTCGCCGTGTCGGCGGCCACCACCACGTCGCACGCCAGGGCCAGTTCGCACCCGCCGCCGAGGGCGAACCCGTTGACGGCCGCGACGATCGGCAGCGGCGACTCCTCCACCGCGGCGAAGGTGCGCATGCAGTCCTGCTGGAACTCCCGTTTGGCCACCAGGTCGGTCAGGTCGGCGAAACTCGCGATGTCGCCGCCGGCCGAGAACGCCTTGTCGCCGGCGCCGGTGATGATCACGGCGCGGGTGCGGCCGTCGGCGGCCAAGTGGGACAGCGCTTCCCGCAGCTCCGGCCAGAATTCGCGGCCCATCGCGTTGAGCTTGCCCGGGGTGTTCAGGGTGAGCACCGCGACCGCACCCGGGCCGTCGCCGGTGTCGTCGACCTCGACGCGCAGGGTGCGGGCCGCGGCGGGATTCCAGGTGCTCACGCAAGTCCTCCCGAGGTGATCTCAATGCTCGTCGCGATGACCTCCCGCGTGCGGGCGGGCTCGATGACGTCGTCCAGCGACAGGTGCGCGGCGGCCTCCCACGGCTCGGCCTCGCTGATCCACTCCTCGGTCAGCTCGACGACGAGTGCCGCGTGCGCTTCGGGCCCTTCTTCGGCCAGCACGCGTTCCAGCCGGCGCCGGTGGATGGTGCGGATGCCGGTCTCGGGCGCCATGAACCCCAGCTCCGCACTGGGCCACGCGTAGAGGAAATCCGGTTTGGTCGGGCGCCCGCCCATCGCGAAGTGCCCGCCGCCGTAGGCCTTGCGCAGCACCACGCCGACCTTCGGCACGGTGGCCTCGGCGATGGCGGACACGAGCCCTTCGTAGCCGTGGAGGATGCCACCGCGCTCGGCCTGGGTGCCGATCATCAGGCCGGGCACGTCGTGCAGGAACACCAGCGGCAGGCCGAACGTGTCGCACAGCTTCACGAACGTCCGCTCCTTCGCCAGCGTCGGCGGCTCGAGTGCCCCGGCCCGCACGATCGGCTGGTTGCCGATGAGCCCGACCGGCCGCCCTTCGATCCGGGCCAGGGCGCACAGCAGGCTCGGCCCCCAGCCGTCGGCCCACGGCAGCACACTCGCCTCGTCGGCGATGCACGCGAACACGTCGCGCATGTCGTAACCCGAGCGCGGGCCGAGGGGCACGATCGACTCGAGCTCACGCGGGTCCCGGGCCGGCGGCCGCGGCGGCGCGAGCGGCGGCTTCAGCGTGGAATTCTGCGGCAGGTAGGAGAGAAACGCGGCGATGGCGTCCATCGCGTCGGCCTCGGTCTCCACGACGAGGTGCGCGTTGCCCGCTTCCGTCGCGGCGGCCGGGCCGCCCAGCTCGGTGTCGGTGACCTTCTCGCCGATCGCCGGCTCCACGACCGACGGACCCGAGAGCGCGATCGACCCGCTGCGCACCATCACCACGAAGTGGGCGGTCGAGGCGTGCAGGGCGGAGTCGCCGTAGCTCGGGCCGAGCACGGCCGCGGCTCTCGGCACCACCGGCTGACCGGGCGGGGGCTTGAGGAACGTGGTGAAGTCCAGGGGAAGACCGGAAAACCGCCAGCCGGAGACGTCCGGCATCCGGCCGCCGTCGGCGTCGCACAGGAGAACGAGGGGGAATCCGTGGCGTTGCGCGTGCTCGATGAGCCGGCCCTGCTTGCGCATGCTGATGGGCGCGGTCGTGCCGGCCACCACGGAGGAGTCGATGCCGATCACGCCGATGCGCCGGCCGTCGAGCAGGCCGAAGCCGGTCACCACGGCGTCGCCGGGAATCGGCTTCTCCCGGCGCAGCTCCGGCAGCGCGAGCGCGCCGATCTCGAACCACGAGCCGGAGTCGACGAGCAGCTCGATCCGCTCCCGCACGGGCAGCCGGCCGGATTCCCGGTGCCGGCGCAGGCCTTCCGGCCCGCCGCTGGCGTGGGCCGCCGCCTGCTTCTCGCGGAGGACGGCGAGCCGGTCGGCCATCGTGACCTCGGCCGGTTCGGCGGTGTCGTCACCCGAGTCGTCGCGCACGGTGCTCCTCGTCGTCACGGGACCTCCCCTGGCCGGGATCGGGTGGTCCGTCCCCGGAGCCGACCCTAGACTATCAGACGACTGGTTGGTAGACAGTTCTCCACGGGGTGCTCGTCGTCCGCGACGGAACCCCCAAGACGGGTGTGCAGCGACACCACGGACGTGAGGGAAACCGACATGCCAGAGGCGACCGTCCTGGTGGCGAACCGCGGTGAGATCGCCGTGCGCGTCATCCGCGCGTGCCACGAACTCGGCCTGCGGGCCGCCGCCGTCCACAGCGACGCGGACGCCGGCGCGCTGCACGTCCGGCTCGCCGATGAAGCCCACCGGATCGGGCCGCCGCCGGCACGAGCGTCCTACCTGGACATCGACGCCGTGCTGGGCGCGGCGAAGGCGGCCGGCGCGCGCCTCGTGCACCCGGGTTACGGCCTGCTGAGCGAAGACGCCGCGTTCGCCGAGGCGGTCACCGCGGCGGGGCTGACGTTCGTCGGGCCGTCCGCGGCGGTCATCGCGCGGATGGGCGACAAGGTCGCGGCGCGCGCGGTGGCGGAGAAGTGCGGTGTGCCGGTGCCGCCGGGCACCGCGGATCTCACCGTCGAACAGGCGGCGGCCGAGGCGGACCGGATCGGGTTTCCCTTGGTGGTCAAGGCTTCGTTCGGCGGCGGCGGGCGGGGCATGCGCGTCGTGACGTCGGCCGACGGGCTCTCCGAGGCGATGGCCGCGGCCGCGCGGGAGGCGGGCGCCGCCTTCGGCCGGCCGGAGGTGCACCTGGAGCGCTACCTGCAGCCGGTGCGCCACGTCGAGGTGCAGGTGTTCGGCGACGCGCACGGCACGGTCGTCCACCTCGCCGACCGGGACTGCTCGGTGCAGCGCCGGCACCAGAAGCTGATCGAGGAGGCACCGGCGTTCGGCCTGCCGGACCGCGTGCGGACCGCGCTGCGGGAGGCGGCCGTGGCGCTGGCGGGCGAGGTCGGTTACGTCGGCGCGGGCACGGTCGAGTTCCTCGTGCTGCCGGAGACCGGCGAGTTCTTCTTCCTGGAGATGAACACCCGGCTGCAGGTCGAGCACGGCGTGACCGAGCTGGTGACCGGCCTGGACCTCGTCACGGCGCAGCTGCGGGTCGCGCTCGGTGAGCCGCTGCCGTTCACGCAGGACGACGTGGTGGTGCGCGGACACGCGATCCAGGCCCGCATCGCGGCGGAGGACCCGTCGGCGGGCTTCCGGCCGGCGCCGGGCACCGTGACCGGTCTGGCGTTGCCGCTGGGGCCAGGAATCCGCAACGACTTCGGCGTCGAAGCCGGCGACGCGGTGCCGGCGATGTACGACTCGCTCTTCGGCAAGGTCCTCGCCCACGGCACCGATCGCGACACCGCACGGCGCCGGCTCGTGGGCGCGCTGGGCGAGCTGCGGGTCGCGGGTCCGCCGACGACCGCGCCGTACCTGCGCACGATCCTCGAATCGGCGTCGTTCACGGAAGGCAGGCACGACACGGGATCCGTCGAACGCGAGTGGGTGCCGGCCGCGGCTCCCCCCGGTCCCGCCGCTCCCCCCGATCCGCCTGCCGCCGCGACGAACGCCGTGCCCGCCCGGCTGGTCCGGATCGCCACGGACCGCGGTCCGGTCGAGATCGCGGTCTACGGGCGCGCCGCGCGGCCGGGAGTGGTTGCCGCGCTGTCGGAACGCCCGGCGCGCGACAGCGGATCCGGCAGCACCGCGGGCGCGACCGCCGGCGGACCGCCGACCGCGCCGATGGACGCCACCGTGGTCGAGGTCCGGGTCGAGCTCGGGCAGGAGATCGCCGCGGGTGACGTCGTCGCGGTGCTGGAGGCGATGAAGATGGAGATGCAGGTGCGCACCGACGTCGGTGGTGTCGTCGGGACCGTCCTCGTCTCCGCCGGCACGTCCGTCGCCGCCGGGGCTCCGCTGATCACGCTCGGCTGAGCCCGGCGGTCACCGCTGCGGCGCGGCGACGATCGGGACGTCCGGGCCGCCGCCGTCGACGAGGATGCGTTGCGCCGTCAGGTAATCGGCGTCGGCGGAGGCGAGGAACGCCACCACGCCGGCCACGTCCTCGGGCCGCGCCACACGGCCGAAGGGGTAGCGCGCGTCGAGGTCGGCGATCGCCGGCGCGCCGGAGGCCGCGACGAGCCGCTCGCCCATGTCGGTCGCGACCAGGCCGGGCGCGACGATGTTGACGCGCACGCCGTGCGGCCGCTCCTCGTGCGCCAGGGTCCGCGCGGCGGTCTCCATCGCGGCCTTCGCCATCGTGTACGCGGCACCACCCGCCGGCGTGGTCTCGACGATCGCGCTCGACACCACGATCACGTCACCCCGGGCCGCGGCGCGAAGCCCCGGCAGCAGGGCCCGGATCAACGCGAGCGGTCCCAGCGTGTGCACCCGCAGCAGCCGCAGGTACTCCTGCTCCTCGGTGTCCGCGATCGGCGTGCCGCGGCTCGCCGTCCCGGCGTTGCTCACGAGCAGGTCGACCGGGCCGAGGTCGGCGCGGACCCGCTGCACCATGGCGCCGACGGCGGCCTCGTCGTCCACCGAAGCGCGGTAGGCGACCGCGGTCCCGCCCTCGGCCGCGATCCCCGCCACGACCTCCTCGGCCGCGCCGGCGTCACGCCGGTAGTTGACCGCGACGGCGGCACCGTCGGCCGCCAGCCGCGTCGCGATCGCGCGGCCCACACCGCGCGAGCCGCCGGTCACCAGGGCGATGCGGCCCGCCAGCGGCGTGGCGTTGCGGGACATCGGAAACTCCTCGTCGTCGATCGGGCGGTCAGAGGCGGGTCGCGGCGTCGAGCCGGACGACCTCGCCGTTGAGCAGCTCGTTTTCCATGAAGCTCGTCACGAGCCGGGCGAAGTCTTCGGGGCGGCCCAGGCGTTTCGGGAACACGTGCAGGTCCATCAGCGCGGCGCGGCGCTTCTCGTCGGCGCCGGCCAGCATGCCCGTGTCCATGATCCCCGGGCACACCGTCATCACGCGGATCCCCCAGATCGCGAGGTCCCGCGCGAGCGGCAGGGTCAGCGCGACCAGGCCGCCCTTCGACGCCGAATACGCCGCCTGCCCGGCCTGCCCTTCCAGCGCGGCGGCCGACGAGACGTTGACGATCAGCCCGCGTTCGCCGTCGGGCCCCGGCTCATTGCGCGTCATCACGGCGACGGCGTGACGCAGCACGTCGAACGCGCCCACCAGGTTGATCTCCAGCGTGCGCCGGAAGAGGTCGAGCGGGTGCAGCTCGCCCTTGCGCGACAGCACCCGCGCGGCCGGGCTGATCCCCGCCGCGTTCACGCACACGTCGAGGCGCCCGAACCGCTCCGCGACCGCGCCGACCGCCTTCTCCACCGCCGATTCGTCTGACACGTCGGTGGGCACGAACAGCGCGGCTTCGCCCAGCTCGGCCGCGAGCTCGGCGCCGGCCGAGCTCGCCAGGTCCAGGATGCCCACCCGGCCGCCCCCGGCGACCAGCCGCCGCGCGGTGCCGGCACCGAGACCCGACGCACCGCCGGTGACCAGGCCGACGGACCCTTCGATCCTCATGCAAACGCCTTTCCCGCCATGGTTGTCTCCTGCAAGTCGTTGCCGTCCCCAGATTTCCGGTCAATAGCGCATCGTCCCGGCGAACGCGTCGAGCCGCCGCCCGAGCACCGCTTCGGCCGCCGTGATGCCCGAGCGCGCGGCCTTGTCGATCCCGATGCCGCGGGCGCGCGTCGTGTCGCCGGTCAGCCACAGGCCTTCGACGCCGCGGACCTCGGTGTCGGGCCGGACCGGACCGACGAGGCCCGGTTTGGTGATCACGCCGTAGCTGGTGACGACGTGCGGCTTCGTCCACAGTGCACCGCGCGCCGCGGGCAGCATCTCCTCGATGTCCTCCCACAGCTCGGCGAACTTCCGGTCGAGCCAGGCCCGGTCGCCGTAGTGGGTGGTCGCGTCGAACGAGGCCCCGACGCACGTCAGGTACTCCCCGGCGGGTGAGACCCCGCCGTCGTAGCCGGTGAAGTTGAGGGTGAAGCCGGGCAGGCCGCACCGCGGCGTGGACAGGAACGAGGCCATCTCGCGCTCGGTCATCGCGATCACCGGCTCCTTCGCGGCGATCCAGTAGCCGATCCAGCAAGCGCGGTTCCGGTTGGCCGCGAGCATCCGGATGCGCGCCGCGAGGTCCCACGGCAGCACGTCGTCGTCGAACAGCCGCAGCAGATCCCACACGGGCGCCGACACGACCACCTGCGGCGCCTCGATCTCCTCGCCGTCGCGCAGCGTCACGCCGCGCACGGCGCCGTCGCGCACGTCGACCCGGCGGACCGGCGCGGACAGCCGCAGCTCACCGCCATGGGCCTCGAACGCCGAGACCATGTTGTGCCACAACGCATCCCAGCCGCCCAGGGGCCAGAACGAGTACCCGGCCGTGCGCCGCGTCGAGTAGTGCAGCTTGCGCGTGCAGAGGTTCTCCGACGCCGAGTGCTCCCACGGCCGCAAGGTGATCTGCTCCAGCACGGAGATGGCTTCCCACACGGTGTACACGCCCTCATCCGAGGTGTACTGCGCCATCCACTCCCGCAGCGAAGCGTGGTTCCAGTTCTCCAGCTCCTCGTACGACGTCTCGTTCAGCGCCTGGATGCACCGCTTGAGGCCCTGCTTCGCGCGGCCGGCGTACTGCTCCTGGATCGGCGCCCAGCCCCGGCCGTTGGTCCAGAACGGCATGGAGTCGCTGCGTTCGGAGTGCACGAGGTCGAGCCCCATCAGCGCGCACACCCTCGTGAGCGAGTCGCCGGGATCCTCGACGAGGTGGCTGCCCAGGCCGAGCTGGTGTCCCCGGTACCGGTACTCGCGCGCCCGCCCGCCGAGGTACGCGTGCTTTTCCAGCAGCAGCACGCGTTGGCCCTGCTCGGCCAGCAGCGACGCCGTGACCAGGCCGGACACGCCGGCACCGAGCACGATCACGTCGTAGGACAAGATCCCTCCTCCAGCCGGGTGTTCACGGGGCGACCACGTCGGCGACCGCCCGCAGCGGCGCGTCGAGCAGTTCGAGCACGGTCCCGTCCGGATCGCGCAGGTAGACCACCCGCACCGGACCCCACTGCTTCGGCCGGTTCCACAGCCGCTCGCCGCCGGCCGCCTCGGCCCGGGCCAGGGCGGCGTCGACGTCGTCGACCCGGATGCCGAGGTGCGGCAGCCGGGCCGCCGGCTCCGGCGCCGCACACCACTGCGGCGCCGGCTCACCGAACTCGAACAGCTCGATCCCGCTGCCGTCCGGGAACCCGAGCAGGGCGACCCGCACCTCGCGGTCGGTGTTCATCGCCAGCGCGGCCGCACCGGGGTCGAGCGTGAACTCACCTGCGAGCGGTTCGGCGCCGAGCTCGCGGTAGAAGGCCACCGCCCGCTCCAGCTCCGCCACGCGCACGCCGAGGTGGTGCAGTCCCGCCGTCACACCGACCGGCCGCGGTCCGCCCAGTACGCGCGGCGCAGGTCGCGCTTGAGGATCTTCCCCGTGGGCGCCTTGGGCAGAGCGTCGACGAACTCGACGGACCGGGGCTTCTGGTAGGACGCGAGGTGCTGCTTCGCCGTGGCGATGATGTCGGCCTCGGTGGCCGTCGTCTCGGGTTTGAGCACCACGAACGCCTTCACCGCTTCGCCCCACTCGTCGTCGGGCACGCCGATCACCGCGCACTCCAGCACCGACGGGTGCTTGTTCACCGCCTCCTCGACCTGGATCGAGTAGATGTTCTCGCCGCCGGAGATGATCATGTCCTTGGCGCGGTCGACGATGAACACGTAGGACTCGGCGTCCCAGGTGGCGATGTCGCCGGTCCACATCCAGCCGTCGCGGATCGTGTTCTCGGTGAGGTCGGGCCGGTTGAGGTACCCCAGCATGTTGGCCTCGGACCGCACGATGATCTCGCCCGCGGTCCGGCCGTCCTTCGGCACCTCGCGCCCGTCCGGGTCGACGACGCGGACCTGCGTGACGAAACCCTCGCGCCCGCACGACATCAGCCGCTCCGGGTGGATGCCGCGCACGGCGTCGAGGTGGTCCTCCTGCGACAGGAAGCACATCGTGGTGCCCTCGGTCTGCCCGTAACCCTGGATCAGCGTGCAGGGGAACTGGTCCAGCGCCGCCTTCACCACCGATGAGGGCATGGGCCCGCCGCCGTACTGGATGTTGCGCAGCGCCGAGATGTCGTAGGAGGAGAAGCCCGGCACGGCCATCATCCAGTTGAGCATCGTGGTGATGCCGAGGAACGCCGAGACGCGCTCCTCCTGGATGAGCTCCAGCGCCGTGCGCGCCTCGAAGTTCATCAGCACCAGCGGGCAGCCGTGGCGGTGGTAGTTCATCGAGAGCACCACCGGGATGTGGTACATCTGCCCGGTCAGCATGTAGACGTCGGTCGCGACGATGCGCTCGGCGACAGTCTGGTTGAGCATCCCGAACGACACGCTCGTGTGGCTGTGCAACGCGCCTTTCGACTCGCCGGTGGTGCCGCCGGTGTAGAGGATGAAAAACGGGTCGGCGTCACCGACCGACGACGACTGCACCGGCTCGTCGGTGCTGCTGCGGGCCAGCAGGTCCTCGTAGCTGCCGTCGCCCGATTCCCCGTACTGCAGCCAGTTCGGCACGTCCACCGCGGCCTGCAGCTGCTTCGCGGTGTCGAGCCACTCGTCGGAGGCGATCACCGCCTTCGGCGCCGCGTCGGCGACGATCCGGGTCAGCTCGCCCGCGCCGAGCCGCCAGTTCAGGGGCTGCGTGACGAGCCCGGCGCGCCCGGCGGCGTAGTACAGCTCCTGGTACTCGATCGAGTTCTTCGCCAGGATCGCGACCCGGTCCCCTTGCGACAGACCCAGACCGCCCTCGCCCGCCAGCCCGTTGGCGAGCCTGCGGACGCGTTCGTCGAGCGTTCTCCAGTCCATCCGCCGGCCGCTCGGGGCGTCGACGATCGCGTCCCGGGCCGGCGTGAGCGCCGCCCACTTCTCCGGGATCCGTCCGATGTTGACCATGGGTGTCCTCTGGTAGGTGCCGGTGCGGGGATCAGTACGGCAGGTCGAGGTAGATGTGCCGGGTCGCGATCAGCCAGCGGTCCCCCTGCTTCACCAGCTCGTCGCGGTACCAGCCGCTGGAGAGCACGCGCACCGCGCCGTTCTCGATCGAGAGCAGGGTGAGGTTCGCGGTCGTCGCCGCGCTGTCCGGGGTTTCCTTGGTGAGCACCAGGTTCGACAGGTTGTGCCGACGCTGGTCGGTCTGCGCGGCCAGCGAGTCGGCGTGCAGCTTGCGGATCGCCTCGCGGCCCTCGAACGGCCCGATCGGGTCGCCTTCGCGGCCGATCTGCATGGTCATCGTGGCCGTCTCCGTGAACTGATCGGCGATCAGGTCGACGTCGTTCTCGTCGTAGCCCCAAGAAGCCTTGCCCAGGACGTTTTCGATCTCGGCGCGTGCGGTCATGCGGGTGCCTCCTCAGGCGGCGTGAAGGTCAGGGGCAGCGAAGTGGGGGCGGGGGTGAACACGCCGCGCTCGGCCGTCACCTGCTCGGCGCCCGAGAGGTTCGGCAGGAAGGCCATGATCGAGCTGTACCAGCGGTGGCGGCTGCGGACATCGGCGTCCTCCATGACGTCATCGTCACTGACTAACGGCCGTTTGGTAGCGGTGAGATTAGCACCACACCGGAGCCCCAACAAGGGTCTGTCAACCAACCGTTTGACAGTGAAGATCGGGCTTGCCATGCTGCGGACAGGACTCGCCCAGGGAGGCTGCAGTGCACGACGACGGCAGGCCGGAAGGCTTCCCCCGAACGGCCCTGGCCTGATGAGCCGCGCGCTCGTCGTCGGCGGCACCGGCCCGACCGGTCCCCCGATCGTGGCCGGGCTGCTCACCCGCGGGCACGAGGTGACGGTGTTCCACACCGGCCGCCACGAGGTCGCGGAGCTGCCGGACGTGCCGCACGTCCACGGCAGCCCGTTCGAGGCGGACGACATCGCGCGTGCCGTGGGCGAGGGCGGGTGGGACGTGGTCGTCGCGACCTACGGCCGGGTCCGGCTCATCGCCGACGCGGTCGCGAACCGCTGCGCACACCTGGTCGTGGTCGGCGGGGTGCCGGTCTACCAGGGTTACGTCAACCCGGGTTCGCGTTTCCCGTACGGCGTGCAGCTGCCCGTGCGCGAGGACTCGCACCCGCTCGTCGCGCCGGACGAGCCGCGCTTCGCCGGCTACAGCACCGGCCCGATCCGGCGCACCGAAGACCACGTTTTCTCGTTGGGCACCAAGGGTTCCTTCGCCGCGACCTACCTGCGTTACCCGACCGTCTACGGGCCGCGCAACCCGTATGCGTGGGAGTGGAACGTGGTGCGCCGCGTGCTCGACGGACGGCCGTGGCTGGTCCTCGCCGACGGCGGGCACGGCATCCACTCCCGCGCCGCTGCGCGCAACGCGGCCGAGGCCGTACTGCTGGCCGTCGACCGGCCGGCGATCGCGGCGGGCCAGGCGTACAACGTCGCCGACGACGACCTGCTCACCGTGCGGCAGTGGGCGCAGCTCGTCGCCCGCGCCGCGGGCCGCGACCTGGAAATCCGGTCGCTGCCCCGGGAACTGCCCAACCCCGGCCTCGCGGTCTCGGCGTTCGGCGGCCAGGAATCGCCGACGTCCATTGTGGACACGACCCGGTTGCGCGAGGACCTCGGCTACCGCGACGTGGTCTCGGTGCCCGACGGGATCGCCGAGACCGTGGAGTGGATGCTGGCGAACGAACCGCTCCTGCGGGCGTCGGGCACCACGGACCCCTTCGACTACCCGGCCGAAGACGCCTTGGTGGCCGCCTACGAGCAGGCGCTGGCGAGTCTCGCCGCGCTGGCCGCGCCGTTCGGGGCGGGCATCGAGCGGATGGACATGGTGCAGACCGCGAAAGGCCGCGCCCTATGACGCCAGCACCTGGCGGCGCACGTCGCGGGTGTCGTACCAGGTGGCAACTTTCGCGATCCGTCCCGCGCGTAGGTCGAACACGTCGAGTGCAGTGAAGACGATCGGCCGGCCGTCGCGCAGGCGGCCCGTGAAGTCGATCTCCGTCACGACGGCGTCGCCGGCTTCGATCCACCGCGTCACGCGGTCGTCGTGCTCGGCATAGCCCGCGAGGAGCTTCGTGAAGTGCGCGATCGCCGCGTCCCGGCCGACGACCGGGGCCGCGCCGACGGTGTGGATCTCCACGTCGCCGGCGAAAACCCCGGCCAGCTCGGCGAACCGTTCGGCGTTGATCGCGGAGAAGTACGCCTCCACCGCCGCCCGGCTCACGACCCGACCAGCTTCTTCAGGTCCGTCATCGCCTGGAACGACCACCTCGCCAGCGACGGGTCGCCGAACGCGGTGATGTTCCACATGACGAGGTGGCGCAGCCCGGCCTCGCGGTACTCCGCCAGCTGCTCGGCCACCTGGGCCGGGGTACCGCAGAACGCGTAGTGCCGCACGACTTTCGGCGGGATCGCGTCGATGATCCGCAGCGACTCGGCCCGCGACACGGCCGTGGGGATGAAGTCGTGGAACCCGGATCCGCCCGGGCGGGCGTCGAGCGGCGGTTCGACACCGAGGTCGCGGAAGACCTGTGCGGGCAGCAGAACGCACAACGCGCGCACGAGTGGCGCTTCGGTGAGCCGTTGCACGGTCTCCTCGTCGGGCCCCATGAGCAGGTACCCGAGCATGCCGGGCGTGATCGCCCCGGGATCACGGCGCGCGTCCTGCGCCGACTGGCGGATCGTGGTGAGCGACTTGGCGTACTCCGCGGGTGACATCTTGGTGGGCAGCCACCCGTCGGCCTTGGCCCCGGTCAGCTCCAGCATCCGCGGGCCGTGCGCGGCCGTCCAGATCTCGGGCGCTTTTCCTTGGTAGGGCTGCAATCCGAGGACGGCGTTCTCCAGGGTGTGGAACTTCCCGGCGTAGTCGACGGGTCCGTCGGCCTCCCACAGCAGCCGCATCACGTCGATGCCTTCGCCCAGCTTCGCGACGGGCTTGTCGAACGACATCCCGTACGGCGTGATGTTGAGCCGTTCCCCCGAGCCGAGCCCGATGATCGCGCGGCCCTTCGTGACGTGGTCCAGCGTCAGCGCACTGGCCGCGGCCATCGCCGGGTTGCGCCGGATCAGGTCGGTGACGACGACCCCGACCTTGATCCGCTCGGTCTGCGCCCCGACCACCCCCATCATGATCAGCGGGTCGAAGTACGCGTGCGGGTTGGGCTGCACCGCGGCCAGCGGCGTCAGGTCCGGAGTCCACATGGTGTCGGCGTGCCAGCCCATGAGGTGGTCGGGCCACCACACGGCGTCGAAGCCCTCGGCCTCGCTGCGGCGCGCGAACTTCACCGCGGCGTCCGCGGGCGGCATGATCTGACCGGGCACACCGAGCTGCAGACGCTCCACTCAGTACCTCCATCCATCGCCGAACGTCGGGATCCGCGCCCCGAGGTAGTCCTCGACGCACGTGAGGGCGGCGCGGGCCGCGCGGTCGGTGCCGACGCCGCGGCTGCGGAAGGTCTCGCTGGCGAACCACAGCCCCTCGACGTTGGGCGCGCGCCAGTGCGGCCGGTACTTCCCGACCAGGCCGGGCATCTGGATCACGCCGAAGCTCGGCTCGAACACCAGGTGCCGGCGCCGCCAGACCGGGTTCGCCAGGCCGGGCCACATCGTCTCGACGTCGCGTTCGAAGGCCTGCATCGTGGCGCGGCACCATTCGCGGTCGCGGCCCTTCGCGCCGGGGATGATCGCGCCCAGCACGTGCAGGTGCGTGCCTTCGGGCGAGCACGACGGGTCCATCGCCGACTGGTCGAACATGAACCCGGAGCAGTCCGTCGACGGGGTCGCGGTCCACGTCGAGAGCTCACGCGGGTCGAACCGCGTGACCGGCTCCTCCGTGGCGAGGTAGAGGCCGAGCCAGGCGATGCGGAACTTGTCCTGCGCCAGGAACTCGATCTGCGAGGCGTACCACTCCGGGAGCACGCTGCGCGGCACCACGTTCAGCACGTGCCACACCGGCAGCGTGGAGATCACCGCGGGGGCCTCGAGGATCTCCTCCTCGAAGAACTCGTTGGGCAGCACCTTCGGCTCGCGCGCGACCGCGACGCCTTGCACCGCACCGTTTTCGACGATCACGCGCTCGACCGAGGTCCCCAGCCGCAGCTCGCCGCCGTGCCCGGTGATCGCGTCGGCGAGGTCGCGCCACAGCCCGTCCCAGCCCTGGCCGGGCCAGCACGAGTAGGCGGCGGTGTTGCGCTCCTCGTAGTGCATCTTGCGCACGTAGAGGTTGTCGCTGGCGGAGTGGTCGTACCAGTTGTCGGTCATGCACTCCAGCACGGAGATGTACTCGAACAGGTCCACCACGCCCTGGTCGGAGGTGTGCTGGTGGATCCACTCGCGCAGCGGCCGGTCGTCCCAGTCGTCGAGTTCGGAGTACGGGGTGTCGGCGAGCGCCTTGACGACCTTCTTGAGCTCCGCGCGGTCGGTGTAGCGGTCGCGGATCGAGCCCCAGCCCGACCCGTTCTCCCAGATCGGCATCTCCTTGCTGACCTCGCCGTGGATCAGCTCCTTGCCCACGTGCTCGAACACCTTGGTGAGGCCGGATCCGCCGTCTTCGATCAGGTGCCCGCCGAGGTTGACGGTGAACCCCTCGTCCGGCACGGCCATGGCTCGCCCGCCCAGGTACGGGCTGCGGTCGAGCACGACGACCCGTTTGCCCTCGCGCGCGAGCAGCGCCCCCGCGCACAGGCCGGCCGCGCCCGCCCCGATCACCACCACGTCGTAGCTCGACACGGCATCACCTTTCTTCGCCGCAGTCGCGTTGAACGCACTGTCGCGGCTGGGTTTTCCGGCTTGTCCACCATCGAGTAAGCGCGCTAGTTTGTCAAACGGTCGGTAGATAGAGCGGGGAGTCGCCGATGACGAGCAGAGCCGCCGGATCCGTCCGGCCCGTGGCTGCCACCACGCTGGGCGATCTGGTGCGCCGTGGCGCGCTGGCGCATCCCGACCGAGAAGCCCTCGTCTTCCCTGGTGAACGGGCCACCTACGGCGCCCTCGCCGACCGCGTCCGGGAGTTCACCCGGGCACTGCTGGGGCTGGGAGTCCAGCCCGGCGACCGGGTCGGGATCCTGCTGCCCGCGTCGGTCGACCTCGTCGCGATGCTGGTGGCCGCGACCGAAGCCGGCGCGATCGCGGTGCCGGTCAACGCGCGGTTCAAGTCCGTGGAGCTCGAAGGCATCGTCACGCACTCCGGGATGCGGGTGCTCGTGACCGCTCCCCCGCAGGCCGGCGAGCCCGACTTCGCCGAGCTGCTGCACCGGACGTTTCCGGGGCTCGCCGAAGGAGCTGCGGCCGAGCTGGAGCACGTCGTGCACCTGGGTGGTCCCGGCGGTGGCGGGCTGATGTCGTCCGCGGAGTTCTTCGCGACCCCGTGCACTGCGGCCGAAGCCGACGCGGCGGCGGCGAGCGTGCGGGTACGCGACACGGCGTTGCTGGTCTACACGTCGGGGACGACGGCCGCGCCCAAAGGCGCGATGCTCAGCCACGAAGCACTCACTCGGCTGGCCGACGGCATCGCCGGCGAGCGGATGCCGCTGACCGCGCAAGACCGGGTATGGACGGCGATCCCGCTGTTTCACGGCGGCGGGATCACCTTCGCCCTCACCTGCCTCACGGCGGGCGCCACGTTCGTGCACCCGCGGTTCTTCGACCCCGCCACGACGTTGGAGCTCCTGGTCCGCGAGCGCGTCACCGTCGCGCTGGCGGCGTTCGAGACGATCTGGCTGCCGGTGCTCGACCGGCCGGACTTCGCCGCGCACGACCTGTCGCGGATCCGGGTCGTGATGGTGGTCGGCGTGCCCGAACGGCTCCGCGCGATGGCGGCGCGGCTCCCGGACGCGGTGCACGTGTCCTGCGTGGCGATGACCGAGTCCGCGGCGTTCCTCACGCTCAACCGGCTCGACGACCCGCCGGACAAACGCGGGGAAACCGGCGGGCACCCGATGCCGGGGATGCGGTGCCGGGTCGTCGATCCCTCGGGTTTCGACGTGCCTGCCGGCGTGCCGGGTGAGCTGCTTTTCCGTGGCCCCAACACGTTCGACGGGTACTTCCGCGACCCCGAGCTGACCGCGCGCGTGTTCGACCCGGCCGGCTGGTTCCACACCGGCGACGTGGTCGTCGCGGATTCCGACGGGCGGCTGACGTTCGTCTCCCGGCTCAAGGACATGCTCAAGGTGGGCGGCGAGAACGTCGCGGCGGCCGAGGTCGAGGGGCACCTGCTCACGCACCCGGCCGTGGCGATCGTGGCCGTGGTGGCGGCTCCGGACGCGCGGTACGTCGAGGTGCCGGCGGCGTTCGTCCAGCTCAAGCCGGGCTGGTCGGTGACCGGGCGGGAGCTGATCGAGCATTGCGTCGGGCGGATCGCGTCCTACCGGGTGCCGCGCTACGTCCGCTGGGTGACCGAGTGGCCGATGTCGGGGACGAAGATCAAGAAAGCGGAGCTGCGCAAGAGGATCGCGGACGAGCTGGCGGCCGCCGGCATCACGGAAGCGCCGCGGGTCGGCCAGTAGTCGCTCTGGAGGGACCATGTCCACCATCCCGGATCTGCTCGAGTCGTGCGCCGCCGGGCGCGAAGTCGTGTTCCCGGACGGGCGCTTGACTTACGGCGAGATCGCCGTCGAGGCCCGGCGGTTGGCGGGATCGTTGTGGGCGCGGGGAATCCGGCCCGGTGACCACGTCGGCGTGCTGGTGCCGGGCGGCATCGCGAGTGTGACGACCTGGCTCGGGATCGCGTACCTGGGCGCGGTCACCGTCCCGGTGAACCCGCGGCTGAAGGCCGCCGAGCTGGCGTACGTGGTGGAGCACGCGGACCTGCGGCTGCTGTTCGCCGACACCGCGCTCGGGCCGGTCCTCGCGTCGGCCCTGCCCGGGCTCGCGGCGTGTTCCGGGCAGCTTTCCCTGCGTGGGGCGCCGGTGCTGCGTGCGGTCGTCGCCGTGGACGACGGCCCGGTGCCCGCCGGCTGGCTGTCGCGTGTCGCGTTCTCGGCGAATTCCGCCGACGCCGGAACAGTGGCCGCGGCCCGGGCCGGTGTGCGCGCCGAGGATCCCGCGTTGATCCTCTACACCTCCGGCACGACCGCGCGGCCGAATGGCTGTGTGCACGACAATGCTTCCCTGGTGGCCGAGGGGGAAGCCGTCGCCGAACGGCTCGGTCTCACCGCGCAGGACCGCTTCTGGACCGCCCTGCCGATGTTCCACTGCGGCGGCTACGACGTCGTCCTCGCAGCCCTGGCGGCCGGGTGCGCGATGGTCCACACCGGACCGTTCGAGCCGGGTCCGGCGCTGCGTCAGCTGTCCGAAGAACGGTGCACGGTCGCGTTTCCCGCCTTCGAGACGATCTGGCTGCGCGTGCTCGACCACCCCGAGTTCGCCCGTACGGATCTGTCCGCGCTGCGCCTGGTCCTCAACGTCGGCGCGCCCGAACGGCTGCGCGCCATGCAGGCCCGGATCGCCCCGGCCGTGCAGATGTCGTCCCTCGGCTCGACGGAATCCCTCGGCTTCTGCTGCGTCGGCTCCCCCGACGACCCGGCCGACGTCCGCGCCACCACGAGCGGCAAAGTGCTGCGGCACATGGAAGTCCGCGTCGTCGACCCGTCGACCCGCGCACCGGTCCCCGCCGGCACCCGCGGCGAGCTCCAGTTCCGCGGCACCTCCCTGTTCTCCCACTACCACCGCGACCCCGAGCTGACCGCCGAACGCCTCGACCCCGCCGGCTGGTTCTCCACGGGCGACCTGGTCGTCGCCGACTCCGCCGGCCGCCTCTCCTTCGTTTCCCGGCTCAAAGACTTGCTCAAAGTCGGCGGCGAAAACGTCTCCGCCGCCGAGGTCGAAGACTGCCTCGCCGCCCACCCCGCCTGCGGCGTCGTCCAGGTCGTCGCCGCCCCGGACGCCCGCCTGGGCGAAGTGGCCGCCGCCTTCGTCCAGCTCCGCCCCGGCGCGCACGCCACGGAACGCACCCTGATCGACCACTGCCTCGGCCGCATCGCGACGTTCAAGGTGCCCCGCTACATCCGCTTCGTCACGGACTGGCCGATGTCGGGCACGAAGGTGCAGAAGTTCCGCCTGCGGGAGACCATCGCCTCGGAACTGCGCGCCGCGGGCATCACCGAAGCGCCCCGGCTGTCGTCGCGCTCGAAGCAGACCGGCTAGGCCTCATTTTCCCGGCCGTTTCACCGCCTCACCCACCAGGAAGGTCTCCACCCGTTCCACCCCCAGTTGCGCCAGGTCCTCGGTGACGAACCGGTACAGGTGGTCCAGATCGCGCAGCCAGACGGCGGCGTGGAGGTTGCCGCGGCCGGTCGTGGCGAGAGCGCCGTGAACGGCCGGGTGGTGGGCGAGGGTGCGGCCGGCGTGGTCGAGGTTCGCGGGTGGGACCTGCATGGTGATGTTCGCGTCGATGCGGAGGCCGAGGCGGTGCGGGTCGACGAAGGTCTGGGTGAGGAGGCGGCCGTCGGTGAGGAGGGTGGCGAGGCGGCGGCGCACGGTGGACTCGGGGTGGCGCACCTCGGCGGCGACGGTGGCCGCGGGCAGGCGGGCGTCGCGGGCCAGTGCGGTGAGGATCGCGGAGTCGACGGCGTCGAGGGGGCCGGCGGCGTCCGGAGTGGCCGCCACGGTGAGTGCCGCTCGTTCGGCGACGGTGAGCACGCCGAGGCGCCAGTCGCTCGCGTCGGAGAAAACGTGCATGACGGTTTCGGCGTGGATCTCGGTGACGGCGGTCGTCGCGGGGAGCTGGCGGAAGACGAGGGCGTTGCGGCGGCTCGGGTCGGACAGGACGGCGGCCGAGATCTCGTCGCCGGCGTGGGAGAGGTCGAGGTAGAGGACGTCGTCGCGGGCTGCGAGGGCGGCGGTGACGACGTCGATCTTGCCGCGCAGCACCCGGATCCGCAGCAGAGTCGCGCCCGGGAACGCAGCGCACGGGCGGGTGGCGACCACGCGCACGACGCCGTCCAGCAACACGCGCAGTCGCCGGCGGACCGTGCGCTGGGTGAGGCCGAGCACGGCCGCCGCGCGTTCGATCGTCACGCGGCCGTCGCACTGCAGGGCCGCGATCAGCCGCAGATCGTCGTCTTCGAGGACGTCATCGCTCACCACCAGCTCATGATGGCACCAAATCCGATCGAAAATGCCGTCAAAATCCGTACCTGGCACCCACCCGGGAGCACGCTTGTCCCATGACGACCACCCTCATCGACGGCATGATCACCGCGGCCCGCGAAGCCGGCCGCCTCCTCGCCGCCCGGCCCAGGCCCACGGCCCCCACCACCTTCGCCGAGTTCCGCCAGACCTTCGACGCGCTGGAACACTCGGCCGAGCGCGCAGTCCGCGCCCGGCTCACCGCACTGCGGCCCGGCGTGGCCTGGGCCGACGAGATCGACACCACCGTCCCGCCCGGCGAGCAGCGCTGGGTCATCGACCTCGCCGACGGCGCCGTCCAGTACCTGCGCGGCCTGCCCCACTGGTGCGTCAGCATCACCCTCGTCGAGGACGCCGCCCCGGTCGCCGCCGTGATCCACAGCGAAGTCCGCGGCGAGACCCACCACGCGGCGACCGGCCTCGGCGCGTTCCTCAACGGCGAGCGCCTCACCCCGTCCGCCACGGCCGAGCTCCCGGTCACGCTCGTCGGCACCAGCCAGCCGCCGTTCATCACGACCCAGCCCGACGCCGCCGAGCAGGCCGGCCGCTCGCTCGCGGCCGTCCTCCCCCACGTCGGCGCCGTCCGCAACTTGGGCCCGACCTCCCTGCAGATCGCGGACGTCGCCGCCGGGCGCATGGACGGCTTCTGGCTGTACGGCCGCGACGCCGGCAACCTCCTCGGCGCGAGCCTGATCGCCCGCGAGGCCGGCGCGGTCGTCACCGACGCCGACGGCAACTCCTGGCACCCGCAGGCCACGTCGTTCCTCGCCGCGCCCGCCCAGCTCCACGGCGCCTTCCTGGACCTGCTGAAAAACGCGTGATCGCTACTCGACCAGCGTCTGCGTGCCCAGCACGATCGCCAACGCCAAGCGCTCCGCGTCCTCGGTACCGGGTTCGGCGGTGTACACCATGATCCGCACGTCGTCGCCGGCCACGACGAGGGTGTCGCAGTCGAGGGTGATCGGCCCGGCCGCCGGGTGCGCCACGGTCTTGTGCCGCGCCGGGTCCGGCGGCGACATCGGGGCGTCGGCGTCCCAGAGCTCGGCGAAGCGCGGGCTCTGGTCGGCGAGCTCGCCGACGAGCCGCCGCAGGGCGTGGTCCGCGGGGTACCGCGAGGCGGTGAGCCTCAGGTCCGCGACCAGCCGGGCCTCGTGGTCGGCCTGCTCCTGTGCACTGTGGACGATGCGATTGCGCGGCCCGACGAAGTTGCGCCACACGGCGTTGCGTTCGATGCCGCGCCACGTCGAGGTCTCGCCCATCAACGCGTCGTACGGCGCGTTGGCGAGCAGGACGGTCCAGGTGGCGTCGTAGACGACGACCGGGGTGTGGGCCAGACGGTCGAGCAGGCGCTGGACACTCGGCGTGACCCGCGAAGTGACGACGTCGAGCCCGGGCGCCGCGTGGCCCGCGAGGCGGAAGAGCAGGTCCCGCTCCTGGTCGGACAGCCGCAGCGCCCGGGCGAGCGCCTCCACCACCTGCGCGGACGGCCCGGTCGCCCGGCCCTGTTCGAGGCGCGTCAGGTAGTCGGCCGAGATCCCGGCCAGTGCGGCGAGCTCCTCGCGCCGCAGCCCGCTCGCCCGCCGTCGCGTCCCGACCGGCACGCCGACGGTCTCGGGCGCCACCCGGTCTCGCCAGCGGCGCACCATCCGCCCGAACTCCCACGACTCCACCCCGTCAGTCTGCCCCCGGCCGCCGCCGTTGTCCTGGCCCCGCCAGTCCCAGGAAAACGCGACGGCTGTCTGCTGCCGCGACCGGAGCGCACGCTCGAGGCATGACCACAACACTGATCACCGGGGCCAACCGCGGCCTCGGCAAGGAAACCGCCCGCCAGCTCGTCGCCGCCGGGCACACCGCCTACCTCGGCGCCCGCGACGAAGCCCGCGGCCGCGCCGCCGCCGCGGAAATCGGCGCGCGATTCGTGCGGCTCGACGTGACCGACGACGCCTCCGTCACCGCCGCGTTCGCCCGCATCGACGCCGACGGCGGGCTCGACGTCCTCGTCAACAACGCCGGCATCGCCCTGCTCGCCCTCAACGGCCCCGACGCGCTGAAAGTGTTCGACACCAACGCCGTCTCGATCGTCCGCGTCACGGAAGCCGCGCTGCCGCTGCTGAAGCGGTCCGCGAACCCGGTCGTCGTCAACATCTCCAGCGCGCTCGGCTCCTTCGCGGCCAACCACGACCCCGCCCGCCCCGCGTCGCACGTGTCCGCGATCGTGTACGGCGCGAGCAAGGCCGCCGTCTCCATGCTCACCGTCCAGTACGCGCGGGCCGTGCCGGAGATCAAGGTCAACGCGGTCGAGCCGGGCTACACCGCCACCGAGCTGGGTGGCATGGCCAACAGCGAGGGCCGCCCGGTCGAGGTCAGCGCCCGCGCGGTGGTCCGCATGGCCACGATCGGCACCGACGGCCCCACCGGCACCTTCCAGGAGGACGACCGCGAGCTGGGCTGGTGACCACGGGCGTCCTCAGCTGACCGGCGCGCCGATCAGCTGGCCGATTCCGTAGGTCACGGCGACGGCCAGAGCGCCGAGGACGAGCTGCCGCAGTCCGGAGTGGACCCACGGCCGCCCGGTCAGCCTGCCGACCGTCATCCCTCCGGCGAGCAGCGCGAGGGCCGTCAGGATCAGCGACACGACCAGCGTGCTCGCGCCGAGCAGGTACGGCAGCAACGGCAGCAGCGCACCGATCGAGAACGCGACGAACGACGCGCTGCCCGCCAGCAGCGCGGACGGCAGGTCCTGCGGGTCGACACCCAGCTCCTCGCGCGTGTGCAGCCGCAGCGCCTGGTCGGGGTCGCGCGCGACGGCTTCGGCCATGCGGCGGGCGGTGTCGTCGTCGGCGCCGTAGGAGACGAAGCGGCTGACCAGCTCGTCGTGCTCCTGCTGCGGGAAGCGGGCGTGCATGTCGGCTTCGAGCGCGACCTCGGCCTGCACGAGCTCGTTCTGGTTGGTCACCGACACGTACTCGCCGGCACCCATCGAGAACGCCCCGGCGACCAGGCCGGCCAGCCCGGTGAGCACGATCGTGTGCGGCGCGACGCCGCTGCCGCCGACACCCGCGATGAGGGCCGCGTTGGTGACCAGGCCGTCGACCGCGCCGAACACGGTCGGGCGGAGCCAGCCACCGGAGACGTCGCGGTGGCGGTGGGCCCAGCCGGTGGTCGCGGCCCGGCGACCACCGGGCTCGGAGCGTTCACTCATGCCCCGATTCTCACCGGGGCGTTCCGGGTCCGCCCGCCGGGATCTGGCTCGTTCGCGGTGCGGCGTCACGGGGTGATCGCCTCGGCCGCCGCGACGGGACGGGTCGTGGGGTCCCGGACTGGTCGGGCGCTCGCCCCGCGCGGGAGCGAGCGCCCGCGTGGCTCAGCCGGCCAGCGACGCGTCCAGCGTGACCTCGGGGACGCCCGCCAGCGCGCGGCTGACCGGGCAGCCGGCCTTGGCCTGCGCCGCGTACTCCTTGAACTGCTCCTCGTTGACGCCGGGCACGCGGCCCTCCGTCACGAGCTCGATCTTGATGATCGTCGGGGCGCCGTCGACCGGACGCAGCGTGACCGAAGCGTCCGTTTCGATCGACTCGGCCGGGAATCCCGCGGTCGCCAGCGTGTTGGCCAGCGCCATCGAGAAGCACGACGCGTGCGCCGCGGCGATGAGCTGTTCCGGGTTCGACCCCGGGCCGTCCTCGAAGCGCGACTTGAAGGTCACGCTCCCGGTGATGCTGCCTCCCCCGGCGGTGAACTGCCCGGATCCGGTGGGAAGGTCGCCGTTCCAGTTCGCGTGCGCCTTCGAGACGGGCATGCGTCCTCCAGAATCGTCTTGGGTGCCTGGTGCCCGGCCGAGCCGGGCAGCCACAGTCAATCAGGCGGGGGCCGCGTTCGCCAAAGTTCGGCCGCTGCGCGTCCCCCGGGTTCCCTAGGCTGGGCGGGGTGGAACCCGCCTGACGAGGAGGAGCCCGGCGCATGCGCGCGATCGTCGTCCTGTTCGACACGCTCAACCGCAGGTACCTGCCGCCGTACGGGGCGACCGGGGTGCACGCGCCGCAGTTCGAGCGCCTGGCCGAGGCGGCCGTGACGTTCGACAACTGCTACGCGGGCAGCATGCCGTGCATGCCGGCGCGCCGGGAGCTGCACACGGGCCGCTACAACTTCCTGCAACCGGTCGTGGGGTCCGCTGGAACCGTTCGACGACTCCGTGCCCGAACTGCTCTCGCGCCACGGCGTGCACACCCACCTCGTGACGGATCACCGGCACTACTGGGAAGACGGCGGCGCGACCTACCACAACCGCTTCGACACCTACGAGTTCTTCCGCGGCCAGGAAGGCGACCGCTGGAAGGGCCAGGTCGCCGATCCCGACATCCCGGAACCGGCGGTCGGGGCGCGGCGGGCGTCGGCGATGATCCGCCAGCACTGGGTGAACCGGCAGCACTTCCTCAAACCCGGGCAGCACCCGCAGACGCTCACCGTCGACGCCGGGCTGGAGTTCCTCGGCACCAACGCGGGCGAGCAGGACTGGTTCCTCCAGATCGAGTGCTTCGACCCGCACGAACCGTTCGTCGCCACCGAGGACCATCGCGCGCGGTATTCGCTGCAGCACGAAGGCCCGAAGTACGACTGGCCCGGCTACCGCCGCGTCACCGAACAACCCGGCGACACGGTGCGGGTCCGCGACGAGTACCGCGCCCTGCTGTCCATGTGCGACAGTTCCCTCGGCCGGGTCCTCGACGCGATGGACACCCACGGGCTGTGGGACGACACCCTCCTCATCGTCTGCACCGACCACGGCCTGCTGCTCGGTGAGCACGGCTGGTGGGGCAAGAACGTGCAACCGTGGTACGACGAGAACATCCACACGCCCCTGTTCGTCTGGGACCCGCGCACCGGCGCCCGCGGCGGGCGCCGGGCCGAGCTGGTGCAGACCGTCGACTTCGGACCGACTTTGCTCGACTTCTTCGGCGTACCAAGGCCTCCCGACATGCAGGGCCTCCCGCTGACGGGCGCGACCACGCGGGAAGCCTGCTTGTTCGGCAGCTTCGGTGCCCACGTCAACGTCACCGACGGCCGCTACGTCTACCTGCGAGCCTCCGCCACCCCCGCGAACGAGCCGCTGTTCGAGCACACCCTCATGCCCACCCACATGAACACCCGCTTCTCCCCCGCCGAACTCCGCGACGCCGAACTGATCCCGCCCCTGCCCTTCACCAAGGGCGCGCCGGTGCTGCGCCTGCCCGGCTACGCCTGGGGCGACCCGCACGCGTTCGGCACCCTGCTGTTCGACCTCGAAACCGACCCCGGCCAGCACAACCCCCTCGTCGACGACGACCTCGAGCTCACGATGGCCACCCGGCTGGCCGACCTGATGCGGGCCGCCGACGCGCCCGCGTCCCAGTTCGAACGCCTCGGCCTGCCCGCCGACGGACCGGTGACCCGGGCGCACCTCCTGGTCCGCGCCCAGCGCGACAACGCCCTCGCCGTGCTGGAGGAGCTCCCGCCGGCGTCCGAGTTCGGCTCCGCCGTCCGGACCCCGATCGGCGAACTGGCCCCGGCCGTCCGTGAAGTTCTCGCGCGCCACTTGCCGATGCTCGCCGACGACGACTTCGCCGCCTCGGTCGCGGCGCTGTCCGTGTGGGAACTGGCCGCCACGACTCCCAGTCTCACGGCCCAGGCCCTGCGCTCACTCGACGCCCGGCTGTCGCAGCCGGAGATCCCCGCGACTTCCTGACCGGATCCGCTGACGTCGGCCAGGACCGGTGCCGGGGCTCAGGTCTCCGTGAAGAAGTCCCGCAACGCTGCGGCGACAATCTCCGGTTGTTCCTCCGGCAGGTAGTGGTCGCTCTCGACGGCGAGCGTGTGCAGGTCCGTCGCGTACTCGCGCCACACCGCGGGCACGTCGTAGGTCCGGCCGACGAAGCTGCTGCTCCCCCACAGCGCCAGCAGCGGGCTGGTCACGAGCCGGCCCGCCGCGGCGTCCGCGTCGTCGTGCTCGAGGTCGATGCCCGCGGCGGCGCGGTAGTCCGCGCACGAAGCGGCGATCGCCTCCGGCGTGGAGAAACAGCGCACGTACTCGGCGACGGCAGCGGGGTCGAAGGGCGTGCCGCCGTGGTGGCGGGAGTGCATGCGCGAGGTGACCCAGAACCCGGGGTCACCGGCGAGCAGCCGCTCGGGGATGCCGTTGCCGGCGGCGAGGAAGAACCAGTGGTAGTACCCGAGGCCGAAGTCCTTGCCGGCGTGCTGGAACGCGTACCGGGTGGGGACGATGTCCAGCACCGCCACCGCCTTCACGGCCCCGGGCGCGTCGAGCGCGAGCCGATGCGCCACCCGCCCGCCCCGATCGTGCCCGGCGACGGCGAAGCGGTCGAAACCCAGCTTCGCCATGAGCTGCAGCTGGTCGTCCGCCATGGCCCGTTTGGAGTACTCGTGGTCGCCCGCGGCCGGTTTGTCGCTGTCGCCGTACCCGCGCAAATCGGTCAGCACCACGGTGAACCCCTCCGCCAGCCGCGGCGCGACGTGGTGCCAGATCAGGTGCGTCTGCGGATACCCGTGCAGCAGCAACACCGGCGGCCCCTCCCCGGCGACCGCGCAGTTGATCCGCACGCCCCCCACGTCGACCCGCCGGTACCCGAACTCCTCCGGCAAGGGAACACTCATCGACACCTCCGACGGGGCGGCTTCATGATCGACTGTAACCCGCCGGCCGGCGCACCGTGCCGGCCTCAGGCCGGCGCACTGTTCGCGACGGTGAAGACCAGGTTGAGCACTGCGACCGGGACGAAGGTGAAGAACCACCACTTCAAGCCCTTCAGGCAGGCACCCCGCAACCACGTCTCGCTGCGGCTGTAGATCCCAGAACTCGTCGCGGCCCAAGCCAGAACGAAGCCCAGCGTCGCCAGGTACTGCAGCAACGTCTGCGCCGCACCGCTGACCAGGACCGCCACGCCCGTGAGCACGATTGCCGCAACGAACGCGACCATGGCGAATCGGGTCGCGGCCACCACGCGCTCGAGCCCCGCCGCGACATCTGTGCGCACATCACCAGGCCTGACCTCGACCCGCTGGCTGCCTGCGGGGCGTTTGATCCGAGCCTGGCGGATCCGACGCCACGCTGCCGCAGCCGTGGCCGGCAGCTGCCGCAGCACCAACAACGGTGGGCGGGGATACCCGCGCTGGTAGAGCAACGTCGCACCGGCCGGCCGGAGCCGTACCAAGCCGACGCCGCGTTCCGGCCGGTCGACGATCACGTCGCCTTTGCCGAAGGTCTGCCATCGTTGAATGCCGGGATTCACCGAGTGTCCGAACCGGTAGTTCCGCCGCCGGTTGTGATGCCTGCACCGGGACCACTCGCCCGGCACCCAGTTCCGGCACTCCCAGCCCTTGCTGGTCTTGGGATACGCGCAGTGCACCAACCAGAAGCGACCGCGCAACAACCAGATCACCACCGAAATCGCCGCGACGTAGACCGGGAACAAGAGACCGATCCACAGCGGCCACGGCACGTCCGACACAGACCCCAGCCGGTTCGACACCCATTGCAATGTCGATGGCAACAGGGACAAGTAGTCGTTCAACTCGCCCTCCCCAGGCGCCAGAACGTAACAGGTCGACTACCATCTGTACCTGGCAATGGGCGGCCGAGGAATCCGCCATGCGGAGATCCCGGTTTCGCGCACGGTCGAACGGCGACTGCGGACCGTGATCAGTCAGGGGCTCCCGCGCTCGCCGAGGCGGTAGTGACGCTTGTGAGGGTCAGTCGGTCACCGCGGCTGGGGCCGGGTGGTTCATCACCGGCTACGCCGGCGGCGAAATTGCCCGTCGTGGGCGATATCGGGCCTAGGCTGGGTGCATGCCCTCACTGTTCGAGCACGCCGGCGGCGAAGCGGCCCTCCATCGGCTGGAGCAGGTGTTCTACGACAGCGTGCTGGTGGACCCGCTGCTGCAGCCGTTGTTCGGCGCGGGGCAGCCGAGGCACGTCGAGCACCTGACGGCGTTCACGGCCGAGTCGTTCGGCGGTCCGGAGCGCTTCTCGCGTGAGCTGGGGTTCGCGCACCTCATCGCCGTCCACCGGGGGCTGAAGATCACCGAGGCCCAGCGGCAGCGGTTCGTGCAGCTCTACCTCGCAGCCCTCGACACCGCGGGCATGCCCGCCGACGCGCCCTTCCGGGACGCCGTGCGCGAACACGTCGAGTTCGGCTCCCAGGTCGCCCTGCAGAACTCGCACGCCGAAACCGACGCCGACCTCCATCCCCTGCGCGAGGTTCCCCGCTGGACCTGGGCCGGCGACGACCCGCAGTAGGCGTGACATCATCGAGCCCGCTGGGATCACGTGCGGGAAGGGCGGCCGGTGGACTACGAGCGCGCTGTCGGTGAGGTGTGGGCGGCCACGCGGCCGCACATCGGGGCGGGCAAGGTGGCGGACTACATCCCCGACCTGATCTGCGTGGACCCCGGTCAGTTCGGGTTCGCGGTGGCGACCGTCGACGGCGAGCTGCACCAGGTGGGTGACGCCAAGGTGCCGTTCTCGATCCAGAGCATCTCGAAGGCCTTCGCGCTGGCGCACGTGCTCGGGCACGACGACGCGTCGATCTGGCGGCGCGTGAACCGGGAGCCGTCGGGGACGCGGTTCAACTCGCTGATCCAGCTGGAGATCGAACGCGGCGTGCCGCGCAACCCGTTCATCAACGCGGGCGCGCTGCTGGTCACCGACCAGCTCCTCGCGGACACGGGCGACGCCTGCGGTGCGCTGTGCGCGTTCATGGCCGCGGAGACCGGGAACCCCAGCCTCACCTACGACCCGGCGATGGCCGAGTCCGAGACGCGCACCGGGAACCGCAACCGTTCGCTGGCCTACCTGATGGCCGATTTCGGCAACGTCCTCAACCCCGTCGACGAGATGCTCGACCACTACTTCCGCCAGTGCTCGATCATGGCCTCGTGCGTCGAGCTCGCCCGCGCGGGGCTGGTCCTGGCGCGCCACGGCGTCCGCCGCGACGGCACGCGCCTGCTGTCCAAACAGGACGCCCGGCGCATCAACGCGATCATGCTCACCTGCGGCACCTACGACGCCGCCGGCGAGTTCGCCTACCGCGTGGGGCTGCCGTGCAAGAGCGGCGTCGGCGGCGGGATCCTCGCGATCGTGCCGGACCGCTGCGCGATCGCCGCGTGGGGGCCGGGACTCGACGAGAAGGGCAACTCCGTGTCCGCGGCGATGGCGCTCGAGACGTTCGGCAACGTCACCGGGCTCAGCATCTTCTGATGCGTCCACTCAGGGCTTGAGCGCGGCCGCCACCAGCATCCGCAGCTCCGGCACGACCTCCTGCTCGAACCACGGGTTCCGCAGGTGCCACCCCACGTTCAGCGGCGACGGGTGCACCAGCGGGATCGTCGACGGCAGGTAGTCCCGGAACGACCGCACGGTCTCCGTGAGGCTCCGCGAGCGCCCGGCGTGCAGGTAGTGCTTCTGCGCGTAGCTGCCGACGAGCACCGTCACCCGGATCTCGGGCAGCTCGGCGAAAATCCGCGGATGCCACTTCTCCGCGATCCCGCGCCGCGGCGGCGCGTCACCGGAGGCCGCTTTGCCGGGGTAGAAGAAGTCCATCGGCACGATCGCGAACAGCGCGGGGTCGTAGAACTCCCCGTTGGTCACCCCGAGCCAGCCGCGCAGCTTCACGCCGCTGGCGTCGTTCCAGGGGACGCCGCTCTCCTGCGCCTTCCGCCCCGGCGCCTGGCCGATGAGCGCCACCTTCGCCGACGGCTCCGCGGTGTAGAGGGGCTCGTAGCCGGCTTCCTTCGCCCACGCGTTGTCGGGGTCGGCGATGAGGTCGGCGCGGATCCGGTCGAGGTTCGTCATGGTCCGGCGAGAATATCCGGGCCCCTCACGCGGGCCAGAGCTGGATCAGCCAGCGCTCGGCCCCCCGGGCGAACGTCCCTTCGCCCAGCTCCGCCGTCGCGGCGCGGCCGCCCCCGTGCACGCGGGCGTGGTGCGGGCCGGACCGGGCGAGCGTGAGAACGTCGGGCGACATCGCCGCGGTGACGGACTGCAGGCGCACCCCCTCGCCCAGGTCGCACGCGACCGTGACCACCCGGTCCCACTCTCCGTGCGCCGCCGGCGGCTCAGTGTCCCACAGCTCCACCCGCACGGCCGGGTTGTGGTCGTTCCCGGCGCTGTGCAGCAGCAGTCCCCCGGCCCCGCCCACGACGAGCCAGTCACCGCTCGGGTCCCCGACGGACAGCGCGCTGCGGTTCATCGAGATCTCCTGCAGCACGAACTGGCCGTACTCGACCGTGATGCCGCTGTCGATCGCGCCCAGCAGTTCCGGCATTGGCGAGTCCCCCCTCGGTGTGGCGATCGCGGGATCGTAGCGAGGCCGGGAGCGCGAGGAACCCGCAGGTGTGCAGGGCATGCATGCGCCCGACGGTGGTGTGCCCGGCAACTACCAGCGGAGCAGAGTCGGGTCGCGCGTCCTGGTGTCGACCCAGGCGATCCGGGGATATGAGCCCCGGCCGGCCACTGGGCCCCGCGCGTCGCGGTGTGCCGCGGTGCCCCCGGCAGGAGTCGAACCTGCGTTCCCGGCTTCGGACGCCGGAGTCGTGTCCGTTGGACCACGAGGGCTTCGCCGGGTACACGCCGGCGAGGTGCGGAGGATGCAGGAGTCGAACCCACGCGGGTGCTCAGCACACCCGACCACCGTTTTCGAAACGGCTGCCTTACCACTCGGCCAATCCTCCTTGGCCCGGCGGCACTCTCGTGCCGCCGTCGTGCGCGGAGGGCGCGCGGATCGAACGCGCGCCGGGACGTCGAGTCCCGGACCACGGATTAGCAATCCGGTGCCTTGCCACTCGGCCAGCCCTCCTCGTCTTGCCGCGTGAAGCTGCCCGTCGAGGATTCGAACCTCGGTTGCCGGATCCAGGGTCCGAAGTCCTGCCGGTTGGACGAACGGGCATCGCGCAGCGCTCCCGGGCCAGGACTCGAACCTGGCTCTGCGGAACCAAAATCCGCCGTGTTCACCGGATACACCACCCGGGAAAGCGTGCCCTCGCCAGGAGTCGAACCTGGACTGTCCGGAGCCTGGGTCCGGTGCCTCTGCCGGTTGGGCTACGAGGGCGCGGGGTCCCCTCGCGCGGGGACCCGTCTTCGGTGGAGCTGCGTGCGGTTGCGGGGATTCGAACCCCGACTGGCCTGGCCCTCAGCCAGGTGCCTCTGCCAATTGGGCTACAACCGCGTAGCGCGTGCGGGAGTCGAACCCGCGTCTTCGGCTTGAGGGGCCGGTGTCCGTTCCGCTGGACCAACGCGCCGTGCCGGTGACGTCTTCACACCGGGCTCAGTCGAGTGCCCGCGAGTCGAACGCGGTGTCTTCCGCTCCCGAAGCGGATGGGTTCCCGTCTCCCTCGCACTCGTCGGCCGGGCACCCCCTCGAGTGCCGGACCCGCGCTCACGACGGGACTCGAACCCGCGATCGTCTCCTCGACAAGGAGCTGCCCTCGCCACTGGGCCACGTGAGCCTGAAAACCCTGCGTACCCCTACCAGGACTCGAACCTGGGACCTCCGGATCCGTAATCCGGCGCTCTGTCCAGCTGAGCTACAGGGGTGTGGCAGCCGATCCGGGTATCGATCCCGGTCCCCCGCCTTGAAGGGGCGGTGACCTAAGGGTTGTCTCGTAACCCGGTGTGGGTCGGTTGGGGGTGTTGGTTGATCATGGTGTGGTGCAGGTGATCTCGGCGTCGCGGTCGGAGTGGATTGCCCCGTTCACGGGGTTGGAGCCGGGGCAGTTCCGCAAGTTGGTGCGGGTCGTGGCGGACCGTGGTGGTGACGACATTGCTGATGGTCGGCCTGGTCGTCAGTGACGTCTTGATCTGGCTGATCGTATGCTGCTGGTCGCGACGTACTGGCGGACGAACCTGACGATGCGCCAGATCGGGCCGCTGTTCGGGGTGTCACATTCCGCGGCACACCGGGTGATCGACACGATCGGCCCGCTGCTGGCGCTGGCCCCGGTCCGCAAGCGGCGGATCGACTCGGTCGCGATCGTGGACGGCACCTTGGTGCCGACGCGGGATCACCGGCTGGCGGCACCCTCGAAGAACTACCGGTACTCGGCGAACGTGCAGGTCGCGATCGATGCCGACACCAGGTTGGTGATCGCCACCGGCGACGCGCATCCGGGCAACCGCAACGACTGCACCGTCTACCGCGCCTGCGGCATCGAGCAGGACCTGGCGGGGCGCCCGGTGATGGCCGACGGTGGCTACCAAGGCAACCCGGCCGTGATCATGCCCTACCGCAAACCCCGTGACGGCAGCGATCTGCCGGACTGGCAGGAAGACCTCAACGCCGGCCACCGCAAGATCCGTGCCCGCGTCGAACACGCACTGGCGCGGATGAAGTGCTGGAAAATCCTGCGCGACTATCGCCGCGCCGCCAGCACACTGAACGACACGGTCTCCAGCATCGCGCATCTGCACAACATCCTCCTCCCAGACTGATCCACAACACCAGTCCCACCAACCTCAAGAGCAGTTACGAGACATCCCTTAGCCAGCAGTCGCATCGGCCTCGCGTGGTGGGGGACGGAGTCGAACCGTCAAAGCCTCCGAAGGGCGTCCGGGTTACAGCCGGGTGGGCTCACCTGTGCCCAGCCCCACCGTGCTCGCCGCGGCCGGCGAGCGTGTTTCTGCTCCGCTGTGTAGTTGACAAAGACCAAGCGCCGAAGAAATGGGCGCAGCACATCCAACAAATAGATTTCGCACCATTTTTCGGGTGCCCGAAATAGAGAAAGCCGCCCGAATCGGTTTCCCGATGGGCGGCTCCCGGTCATGACGTCACTCACGTCACGGTGGGGAGCCCCCGGTGCTCAGCAGCTGCTCTTCAGGCAGCATCGAGCCACTGAGCCGCTCTTGCGGCCGGCGCGGCATCGATGACAGCGCATCCGACGAGCGCAGCGCATCGCGCAGATCGCCGAGATAGCGGCGCTGCGACCCTCGCTTCTCCATGCTCGCCACGACGACTCCTTCTGAGTTTCTGTGCCGGTTCGATGAGCTCTTGCGTTCAGCTCCATTACATAATCGCGAACCCACACCCGGGTGTCAATCTTTATTATCGAGCCGATTTCCTCACCCGAGCGCCACTTCCGAGAACCGCCGTGGCACCGGCCCGTTCGTACCCGGCAGGAACGCCGGCCGCGACCGGAATACGCGGCGCACCGGCGAGCGGGACGTCTCCGCGAACACGGCCGCCCTGTCCTCCGCGAAGAAGTGCACGCCCTGCAGCCGCAGTGAACGCACGGACCCGCGCGCGAGCGCGACGTCCACATTCTCCTGAGGCACAGCCGCGAGCGGGTCGTCGATGCGCACGAGGTCGACCGAGCTGCCGGTGGCGCGTTCGAACCGCGTCACGGTCTCCTGCGCCCGCGGGCGGCAGCCAGTTGAACGGCGGTCGAGTTCCCCAGCACCTCCCCAGGACGTGGCCCAGAAACCCCCGGCTCACGTCCGTCAGCTCCACCTGCCGCGACGAGCGGTCCCGCAGTCTCACGCGCAGCAGCTCCTCGAGCCGGAGCACGGTCCGGCTGAGCGCGGGCCGCTTGATGACGAGCTCCTGGGCGGCGTACGTGGACTGCACCGGCCCGTTCGTACCCGGCAGCAACGCCGGCCGTGCCACCGCCGAGGCCCGCCGCTGTGCCCTCGGCCACGCCCGCGGAGCGGCGCCCCGACGCGTATTTCCCAACGCGGCCGCGGGTGCCTAGCGTGGAGGCGAAGGGTTGACCCGGCGAAGAAAGAAGGCGTTCGACATGCACAGCTCGCTGTCCGGTCTCGGGGTGATCTCGCCGGTCCTGGCGGCGCCGATGGCGGGCGGGGGCACCACGCCCGCCCTGGTGGCCGCGGCGGCGAGCGCCGGGGGCCTCGGCTTCGTCGCCGGTGGGTACAAGACGGCCGAAGCGCTCGCCGAGCAGATCACCCAGGTCCGCGCGCTGGGCATCCCGTTCGGGGTCAACCTGTTCGCGCCCAACCCGGTGCCCGTCGACCCGGACGCCTACCGCCGCTACGCCGGCGCGCTGCGGGCCGACGCCGACCGCTACGGCGTCGACCTCCCGCAGGCGATCACCGAGGACGACGACCACTGGCAGGCCAAGCTCGACCTCCTGCTGGCCGGCCCCGTCCCGCTGGTCAGCTTCACCTTCGGCCTGCCGGACGCGTCGGTCTTCGCCCGGCTGCGCCGCGCCGGCACGGTGGTCGCGCAGACCGTGACCTCGGCCGACGAAGCCCGGCTGGCCGCCGACGCCGGTGCGGATCTCCTGCTCGTGCAGGCCGCAGCCGCGGGCGGGCACTCGGGCACGCTCACGCCCGACCGTGTCCCGCCGGCGGTGCCGCTGCCGCAGCTCCTCGGCGAGATCCGCGCCGCCGTGTCGCTGCCCCTGGTCGGCGCCGGCGGGCTCGCCACCCCCGAGGCCGTGGCCGAAGCGCTGAACGCCGGCGCCACCGCCGTGGCCGTCGGCACCGTGCTGCTGCGGTCCGACGAGAGCGGCGCGTCGAAGCCCCACCGCGAAGCGCTGGCCGACCCGGCCCGCCGGGAGACAGTTGTCACGCGCGCGTTCACCGGCCGCCCCGCGCGCGGGCTGCGCAACGCGTTCACCGACGACCACTCGGCCGAGGCCCCCGCCGGGTACCCGGCCCTGCACCACCTGACCAGTGGGCTGCGCAAGGCGGCCGTGCAGGCCGGCGACGCCGAGCGCGTGCACCTGTGGGCCGGCACCGGCTACCGGCACGCCACCGCCGAACCCGCCGCCGACATCCTCACGCGGCTGTCGCATCGGCTCTAGCCCTCAACCGGACGGGTGAGATCGGCGACAGGTCGGCGGCCGCCGGAACGGGTACCCCACGCGGGCAATCCGTCATCGACCGGAGGAGAACGAGAACCATGGCACGAGTCCTGTTCGTCATAACGGGCGCCGACCACTGGACGCTCAGCGACGGCACCCGGCACCCGACCGGGTACTGGGCCGAGGAGTTCGCCGCCCCGTACACCGCGCTCAAGGACGCGGGCCACACGATCGTGGTGGCGACCCCGGGCGGTGTGGTGCCGGCCGTCGACCAGGGCAGCCTGAACCCGGACATGGCCGGCGGCGAGGAGGAGGCCGCGAAGCTCGCGCGGGTCATCGAGTCCGCGGGCGAGCTGCGTGAGCCGATCGTGCTCGCGGACGTGCACCTGCCGGACTACGACGCCGTCTACTACCCCGGCGGCCACGGCCCGATGGAGGACCTCTCCCACGACGCCGACTCCGGCGCGCTGCTCAACGCCGCCCTCGCCTCGGGCAAACCGCTCGCCGTGGTGTGCCACGCGCCCGCCGCGCTGCTGGCGACGCGCGACGAGCGCGGCGAGTCCCCGTTCGCCGGCTACCGCGTCACCGGGTTCACCAACGACGAGGAGAACGCGGTCGGCCTCGGCCCGAAGGCCAAGTGGCTGCTGGAGGACGAGCTGGGCAAGCTCGGCGTCGCGTTCGAGCGCGGGCCGGACTGGCAGCCGTACACGGTCGTCGACCGGACCCTCTACACGGGACAGAACCCGGCCTCGGCCGCACCGCTGGCGCAGGAACTCCTCAACGCTCTGAAGTAGACACGATCGCCGGCGGGGTGCGCGGCCACGCGGGCTCCGCCGGCGACCGTGCGATCGGCAGTCCCTGCCGCCGTGAAACTCACCGGTCTCGCGCGTCGTCCTCGGTCATCGCCGCGGCCGCCTGGTCGTGCACGGCCAGCACGCGGGCGTCGAGCTCCTCGACCGGCACGCCGACGTCACGCGCGAGCGCTTCGCGGAAGATGAGGTAGCCCTTGTAGGCCGCGACCATGAACACGTGCATCGCGATCGCGTCGGCGTCGGCGGGCAGGGCACCGGTGGCCTGGTCGCGTTCGAGGGCGGCTCGGGTCTTCTCGATCTCGGGCAGGGCGTGGTAGTCCGGGTCGCCGTCGATCGCCAGCAGGGCCTCGACCAGCGTGGGCGCCGGGTTGGCTAGCGCGCTGCGGAACATCGCCTTGCGGCGGCCGAGGAACGACGCTTCCCAGTGCCGTTTCGCGCCGGCCGCCCATTCCCGCGCGCGGTGGGCCACGGCCGCCCTCAGCAGGGAGCGCCGGTCGCCGAAGTACTGGTAGATCTGGCCTCGGTTCACCCCCGAGCGGTCGGCGACCTCCTGCAGGTTCAGCCCGGCGAAGATCCCGTCGCGCTGGAGGAGGTCGAACGTCGCCTGGAGGAGGTCGGCCTCGGTGCGGGCCCGGTCGCGCCCGCGCCGGTTCGACGCCTGCCCGGCGGTGTCGTTCACGTCATCTCCCCTGTGCACTCTTCTCACCTGCCTCCGGCCTCGCAGTCTAGTGATCGCTCACACCACCCCCCGGTCCCGCAACGCGTCGAGCTCCGCGGTGGACAGGCCCAGCAGCCCGCCGAGCACCTCGTCGGTGTGCGCGCCCAACGTCGTGCCGGCCCAGCGGACACTGCCGGGCGTCGCGCTCAGGTGCGGCAGCGGCGCGACCATCGGCACCTCACCGAACTCCGCGTCGTCCACGGTGATCACGGAGCCGCGGGCCCGGCAGTGCGGGTCGTTCATGAGGTCGGCGACGCTCATGATCGGGGACGCCGGGATGTCGGCGTCGCTCAGCAGCTTCACCACCTCGTCGGCGGTCAGCCGCGAAACCCACTCGCTGATCAGCGGGTAGAGCTCGTCCTGGTGGCGGATCCGGGCGGGGCGGTCGGCGAAGCGCGGATCGTCGGCCAGCCCGGGCCGGTTCATCACCGCGGACAGGCGCCGGAACAGCGAGTCGGTGCCCGCGTGCAGCGACACCCGGCGGTCGTCGGACGTCACGAAGTCCGACGCCGGCACGATGGCCGGGTTCTTGTTGCCCAGCCGTTCCCGGACCTGGCGGTCGAGGCCGTAGGCGGTCACCGAGTCCTCACTGGACCGCAACGCGGCCTCGTACAGCGCCAGGTCGATGACCTGGCCCGAGCCCGAGCCGAGGTCGCGGTGGTACAGCGCGGACACCACGGAGAACGCCGCGAGGTAGGCGCTCATGTAGTCGATCACCGAGTACCCGCTGCGCACCGGCGGCCGCTCCGGCTCGCCCGTGGCGTAGGTCAGTCCACTGTAGGCACTCGCGATCCGGTCGAACGCGCCGCGGTCGCGGTACGGCCCCGTGAGGCCGAACCCGGTGAGGTACAACAGGATCGCCCGCGGGTTGAGGGGCTGAAGGTGCTCGGGCAGCATGCGGTAGCGCTCGAGCGTCGGCGGCCGGAAGTTCGTGACCACCACGTCGAAGTGCGGCACCAGGCGGTGGAACACGGCCTGGCCTTCGGACGTGCGCAGGTCGAGCGCCACGGACTTCTTGTTGCGCCCCTCCTGCAGCCAGCCCGGCGACCGCCCGCCGCTGCGCGTGAAGTCGCCGACCTTCGGGTCTTCGATCTTGACCACCTCGGCGCCGAAGTCGCCCAGGATCGTCGCCGAGACCGGTCCGGCGAGGACGGTCGCGGCGTCGAGGACCCGGACACCGGCCAGCGCGTCGCTCATCGTGTGGTTGTCCTCCGTGCTCGCGTCGGGATGCGGGGGTTCACTTGCCTTGCGCCGCGTCGATCACGAGCGACAGGTCGATCAGCTCTTCGGGCTTCACCGGGGAGTCGATCTGCAGCGTGTTCGGCACCGCCTGGTACATCTTCTGCAGGCTCGCCACCGATTCGGCGGGCACGTCGAAGTCGAACGGCACCGACGGCGCGACCCGCAGCGTCTCGACGGTCGTGCCGAGCTGCTGGGCCATCTTGGTCATCACGTCGGTGTCCTGGTGGTAGTCACCGGACAGGTGCGTGTTCACCGTCCGCTCCACCGCGCGGAAGAACGCGACGCCCGCGCCGCGGTGTTCGCCCAGCAGCGCGGTGGTCGCGAAGTAGCCGGCGATCTGCATGCTGTCCGGGTACCCGCCTTCGGCGTTGAACGCGGTGCCCGGCTTGATGCTCGCGGTGAACGGCGGGCCGAGGGTGGCGCCGTCGATCGACCCGTTGTTGAGCGCCTGCACCATCGCGGCGATGTCGCTGAACGGTGTCATCCGCACGTCGTCGGGCTTGAGGCCGCCCTTGGTGATCAGGTCGTACAGCCCGTACTCCGACGGAGCGGCCAGCCCACCGGGGTTGACGCCGATGTTCTTGCCCTTCAGCGACGCCGGGTTGAAGTCGCTCGCCTTGCTGCCGTACTTGGTGCTCATGTAGACACCACTGTCCGGAGAGGACGAAGCGACGCCGGAGACCCAGCGGATCGGCACGCCGTGGCGCAGCGCGTTGAACACCAGGGCCTGCGCGCCCGCGTAGACGAGGTCGATCTTGTCCTGCCCCAGCAACGTGAGCAGGTTCGGCACCGTGTCGGTGACGAAGGTGACGTCGAGGTTCTCCTTGGCGAACTCGCCGTAGACCTGGGCAAGCAGCGCCGGTGCTTCGAGCTCCAGTTTGGACGGGATGCCGACCTTGAGCGAGGTGCGCTGTGCCAGCGGTTTGGGCGCCGGCGTGCCCGCCTTGCCCGACAGGCTCACGCCGGCCGGCAGCACGGACACCTGCCGGGCGTCGGTGGCCTGGTTCTGCTGGGACGACGGGGCACACGCGCTCGCGAACACCAGACCGGCCGCGACGGCGGTGGCGCAGAGCGCCCGGGTGGTTCTGGACATGGCTCTCCTGAGGAAAAGGGGGGTTGGGGAGACGAGGGGCTCAGGACCGGCGCAGGCGCGGCCGCTGCTGGGGGACGGCGAACTTCAGCGCGAGGGTGACGAGGCCGGTGAAGGCCACGCCGATCACCCCGGCGATGATCACGCCGGCGTACATCGTCGCGGGGTCGAACACCTGGGAGCGCTGGAAGATCAGGTAGCCGAGGCCGCTGTCGCCCGAGACCATCTCGATGCCGACGATCACGAGGATGGCGATGCCCGCGGTCAGCCGGATCGAGGTCGCGATGGCGGGCAGCGCGGCCGGGAGGATGACGTGGCGCAGCAGCTGGGTGCGCTTGGCGCCGAGCACTTCGGCCGCGTCACGGTAGCCCTGCTCGACCGACAGGACCGCGGTGGTCGAGGCGAGCACCACGATGAAGAACACCGACACGCCGACCAGCACGATCTGCGGCAGCCCACCGAGACCGAACACGAGCAGGAACACGGGGAACAGCGCGAGCTTCGGCAGCGTGTACAGGGCGACCAGCGTGTGTTCCAGTGCCGCCCGGACGATCCACGACAGTCCCAGCAGGACGCCGAGCGCCACGCCGACCACGACGCCGATCCCGTAGCCGATCACGAGCTTGCGCACGGTGTCGACGATGGCGTCGGTCATCACACCGTCCTGAATGGACTTGACGCCCGCCTGCCAGATCACGCTGGGGGCCGGGAAGAACCGGGTGTCGAGGATGCCGAACTGCGCGGTGAGCTCCCAAACCACGATGATCAGCACCGGGGTCGCCCAGGCCAGGGTGAGGGTCACGCCGCGGCGGCGCCGGGCGTGCCGCTGGGGCGCCAGCTCGGCGGGGCCGGGCGTGCGCCGGACGAGCTCGCGACCGCCGAGCCGGTCATGCGACGTCATGAGCGTGCTCACGTTCTTCCACCTCACCTTTCAGGAGCCGCCAGATGTGGTCTTCGAGAGCGCCGAACTCGGCCGCCGAACGCGCGGCGCGGGTGCGCGGCCGGGCGAACGGGACCTCGATGTCGTCGAGGATGCGCCCGGGCCGCGAGGACATGACGACGACGCGGTCGGCCAGCAGCAGCGCCTCGTCGATGGCGTGGGTGACGAACAGGATCGTGCGCCGGTGCGCCTCCCACACCCGCAGCAGCTCTTGCTGCAGCACGAGGCGCAGCTGCGCGTCGAGGGCGGCGAACGGCTCGTCCATCAGGAGGATCTCGGGGTTGGCCACGAACGCCCGGGCCAGGGCCACGCGCTGGCGCATGCCCCCGGACAGCGTGGCCGGGTAGGCGGATTCGAAGCCGGACACACCGGCGCGTTCGATCCAGTCGCGGGCGACCTCGTTGGCCCTCGCCCGTGCGACGCCGGCGATGTCGAGCGGGAGCCGTACATTGGCGAGCACGGTCTTCCAGGGGAAAATGCCGTAGTCCTGGAAGACCATGGAGCACAGCGGCGAGTCCGCGTCGGCGCGGTCGATCACGATCTCGCCGGCCGAGGGTGCGGCCAGCCCCGCGACGATCCGCAGCAACGTCGACTTCCCGCAGCCGGACGGGCCGACGATCGCGACGAACTGTCCTCTTTCGACGGTCAGGTCGACCGGGCCCAGCGCGTGGACCGCGTGGCCGCGGGAAACGAACGTCCGCTCGACGCCCGTCGCGCTGATCACGACGTCGGACATGCGGCCTCCTCCTGGTGGGTGTGGTCGAGGATCGTCGCGAAGGGCGCGGTCGCGAGCCACTCCCCCGCGGCCCGGTCGCCGTGCACGCGGTCGGCGAACGCCGTGGCCACCGCGCAGATCACGGCCGCGGTCGGGCTGTTCTCGGTTTCGTGGCGCGGGATTCCACCGATCTGGTGGTCGCCGTCGTGGACCACGGCGAGGTGCTTGACCCGCGAGCGCGCCCGGTCGTACGGCTCGCGGCGCCATTCGACGCCCTCGCCGCGAGCGCCGAAGTCGCGCGTGCCGGTGACGACCAGCAGGGGCAGCTCGACGTCCTGCCAGGAGCTCGGGGTGAGCCCACGGTCGCCGCTTCCCTGTGGTGACAACAGGATTCCGCCCGCGACGGCCGGGTGAGCGAAGGTCCCGTAGCCGGTCAGGCGCGTGCCCAGGAGGAGCTGGGCGGTGTAGGCGCCGAACGAGTGCCCGGCGAGCAGGACGCCGTCGGGGTTCAGGTTCGGCCTGGCGGCGAGCGCGTCGAGCACCGCGTGCACCCGGTCGACCCGGGACAGCCAGTGTTCCGGGTCGAACAGCAGCGCGTGCATCCGCTGCCTGGCCACGGGATCCGCGGCCCAGGTCCGTTCGTCCACACCGGACAGTCCGAGCTCCGGTCCGGCGAGATCGAAGGCGTCGCGGAACTGCGGGTGCAGCACCGCGTAGCCGTGGGACGCGAGGTGGTGACCGAGGCCCGCGTAACCGCGGTGGCTCCCGCCCAGCCCGTGGCACAGGACGACAACGGGCTTTTCCCCGGCACTGTCCGGTTCTTGCGCGAAAACGGCGACCCGCTGCCCGTCGGCGGTCGCCCATTCGTCGACTTCGCTCGTGACGACCCTGTTGCGGCCCGGCCGGGCCCACCGGGGGTCCGCGTGCTCGTTGCAGCCCACGCTGGCTCCTAACTAGCGACTTGTTAGTAACGTAATGCTAGTTAGTCGGCGTTGACAAGACTCGTCGCGCAAGTGACCGGACGCGAGCACTCTCCGTGGCCGCGAAGCAGGCACCGGGACCCCCGCGGGCCGGTTCCGCAGCGCGCTGAGCTGGAGTTTCGAACGACCGTGGGCCGGGCACTCCGAAGCGAGGTGTCGAAAGGACTACACGATGACCACGCCAGGCTGGCGGGAACCGACCCTCGCGACGTTGACCGACCGCCGGTTCTCCGACGCGGGCTGGATGTTCGAGCGCAAGCTCGACGGCGTCCGCGCGATCTGCGTGCGCGACGGCGGTACGCCCACGCTCTACTCGCGCAACCACAAGGTCATGGACAACGCCTACCCGGAGCTCGTCGAGGCGCTCGACCGCCAAGGCGGCCCGCGGTTCGTGGCGGACGGCGAGATCGTCGCGTTCGACGGCGACAACACCAGCTTCGCCGCGTTGCAGCCGCGGATCCACCTCACGGATCCGGCGCGGGCGCGGGCGACCGGGGTGCGCGTGTACTACTACTTGTTCGACCTGCTGCACTTCGACGGCCACGACGCCACGCCGTTGCCGCTGCGCGAACGCAAGGCCCTGCTGAAGGACGCGTTCGAGTTCGCGGATCCGCTGCGGTTGTCGGCGCACCGGGACGCCGACGGGGAGAAGTTCTTCGAGGAGGCCTGCCGGCGCGGTTGGGAGGGCGTGATCGCGAAGCGGGCCGACGCGCCGTACCACTCGGGACGGTCGGCGGACTGGCTGAAGTTCAAGTGCGCCCAGGGCCAGGAGCTCGTGGTCGCCGGGTTCACCGACCCGCAGGGCGCGCGGCACGGCTTCGGCGCGTTGCTGCTGGGCTACTACGAAGGCGACGAGCTGCGGTACGCCGGCAAGGTCGGCACCGGGTTCGGCGAGAAGCTGCTGGCGTCGCTGCACGACCAGCTGACGAAGCGCGAGACAACCCGTTCGCCGTTCGCCGATGCCGTGCGCGAGCAGGCGACGCACTGGGTGCGGCCGGAGCTCGTGGCGCAGATCGGGTTCTCGGAGTGGACCCGCGACGGGCGGCTGCGGCACCCGCGGTTCCTGGGCCTGCGCGACGACAAGAAGCCGGCCGACGTGGTGCGGGAGAAGCCGTGATCGAAGTTTCCCATCCCGACAAGGTGTTCTATCCCGCGGACGGGCTCACCAAGGGTGACGTCGTCGAGCACTACCGTGCGGTGGCCGGCGTGATGGTGCCGCACCTGCGCGGACGCCCGCTGACGTTGCGCCGCTTCCCCGACGGCATCGACGGCCAGGGCTGGTTCCAGAAGCACCCCGGCGAGCACTTCCCGGAGTGGCTGCGCGTGGAACGCGTGCCGCGGCGCGGCGGGGGCACGGACGAGTACGTGGTCTGCGACGACACCGACGCCCTCGTCTATCTCGCCGGCCAGGGGACGGTGGAGTTCCACGTGTGGCTGTCCACCGTGGACAGTCCTGGGCAGCCGGACCGGCTCGTGCTCGACCTCGACCCGCCGGACGGCACGCCGGTGGCCCGCCTGCGCGAGGTGGCGCGCAAGATCCGCGGCCACTACGAGAAAGCCGGCCTCACCGCCTTCGTGCAGGCGACCGGCGGGCGCGGCTTCCACGTGCTCGCCCCGCTGGACGCCCGCTCCGACACCGACGTCGTGCTGGACCTCGCCCGCACGCTCGCCGACCGCGTGGCCGACGAGGACCCGGACCACCTCACCACGGCGCAGCGCAAGGACAGCCGCGGCGACCGGATCTTCCTCGACGCCAACCGCAACGGCTACGCCCAGACGTTCATCGCGCCGTACTCCCTGCGCGCCCGCCCCGGCGCGGCGGCCGCGACGCCGCTCGACTGGCGCGAGCTCGGCAAGGCGGACCCGGACGGCTGGCCGCCCGCGAAGCAGAAGCAACGCCTGGCGCGCAAGGCCGACCCGTGGCGGGACCTGGCGAAGCACGCGGGCTCGGCGGAGGCGGCGCTGGCTTCGCTGGAGTGAAACGACGGCGGGAAGCGCACACTGGAGTGACTATGGTGACCCCACGACCAGGTCCGATCCGGTGGCTGCGCTACGTCTACGGCGCTCGGCTGCCCGATGAGTACCGCCCGTGGGTGCTGCACGACGCGACCGCCCGGACGTGGGTGCTGCGGTTCGCGCTCCGCGTGTTCTTCGAGGCGCTGCCGTGGCTCACCGCCGCGTTCCTCCTGCTGGTGTTCCTCACGCCGCTGCCCGCGGGGCTGGTGCTTCTCGGACTGCTCATGGCCCTGGTCCTGGGCCTGTTCCTCACCCTCGGCAGCGCCGACGAGCTCGCCGAAGTGCGCCTGGCCAAGCACGGCTACCCGCCGGGCACCGGCAAAGCGGTCCGCAAACGCCGAGGCGGGGCCGCCACCTGGCCCTGACCGGGGCAGGACCCTGTCACGACACCCCGACCGGGCCCTCTCCGGGAACAGCAGCTACCCGCCGATGGTGACGGTGCGCCGCGCCGGGCCGTTGGCGCTGCGGGGCACGATGGGGACGATGCCGAGGGCGCTGAGCACGGCGACGAAACCGTTTTCGATCTGCGTTTCGGTGCTGGGCCAGTAGCCGACGGTCTCGCACATGAGCCCGTCGCACTGCTCGGGCGGCGGCGGCCCGGCGCAGCCGGTGGCGAGCAGGACGACGGCGGCGGCCGCGACGGCCAGACGCGAGCGTGACACGGCGGAACCCCTTCCCGGGCTCAGACGACGGCGGGCTGCCGGCGGCGGACGATCAGCGTGATCACGGCGAGGGCCAGCACGATCGCCACCACGGCCTGGGGGTATCCGGTGGTCACGCTGATCACGGCGCTCACCACGCCGATCACCTCCATGGCCACCCCCAGCGTCGCCGCCCACTCGCGCCGCGGCAGGAACGCCGCGGCGACTGCGACGAGCACTGCGATGACCGGGTTCAGCACGAGCACGAGCCACACCGAACCCGGCACGTCCTGGCCGTGGTCGAGCCGTTCAAGCACCGTGAGCAGCTGCACCACCCAGATCCCGATCGACGCCACGGCCTGCACGGCCATCACCCACCGCGCGGTCCTGACCCGCCACCCGCCCACGACGCACCCCTCCTCCGGTCGAGCACCGGGGACGGTAACCGCGGGCGGCGGGAGCCCTCCCGAGCGTGTCCGCTACCGGCCACCCGCTCCGACGACGTCGGCGAGGTACCGCACCGCGAGCTCCTCGGCCCGGGCACTCCGTTCGACGGCGCCACGCCACCGCCGGTACAGCTCCACGCTCGCCAGCACCGCCGACGCGGCCTCCTTCGCGTCGTACCCGCAGACGGTGGCCTGCAGCTCGCGCGCCGCGTCCGGGGCGACGAACTCCAGCCGGCGCACGCCCCGAGGGGCAAGGCCGGCACGCATGGCGATCAGCGGCCCCAGCACCGTTTCGCGCAGGAAAGCCAGGAACCCGAGGACGTCGAACAGTTCGCCGCGCCCGAGTTTCGTCGCCGCGTAGTGGACCCAGACCCAGAAGCGGTCTTCGAGCCACTGCTCGTCCAGCGGCTCCTTGGCGAGCGGCGCGGCGGCGAGGGCCTGAGTCAGCGCACCGTCGCGTTCCCACAGGATCTTCGGGTCGCTCGTCCGCTCGCCGAAGTCCGCCACGCGCACGAATTTGAAGTCCACGTGCAGCAGGCCCGATCCGGTCAGGGTGATGACCAGCCGCGGTTCGCCGACGTGCTCGCCGGTGAAGGCGGCGACGAGGTCGGCCCACGAGCCGATCAACGCGAACCGCTCGGCCAGCACCGCTTCGAACGCCGCGTCGTCGACGACCACGACAATGTCCACATCGGAGTATTCGTCGGGCTCGCCGTGGGCGATCGAGCCTCCGACGGCCACCCCGGCCACGCGCGGGTCGCGGCGGATCTTCGGCAGTACGTCGTCGAGGAACTCGCGGTGCGGCGCGGGAACGGTCATGAGCTTCCTTTCGTTGGGAGCAGGGCAAAGTAGCACGCCACCGCGCCGGCCGGCACGCGAATAAGCGCTCAGCTCTCGTGCAGCGCCTCGACGATGCGGCCCGCGAGCGTCGCCATCTCGGGCGACCCGATGGTCACCACGACGTCGCCCCGCTGAACGCGCCGGACCACCTCGGTCAAGGCCACGGAGCCGGACCCGGCGTACACTTTGTCCTTCTCCGGCAACGGAATCGCGGCCGTGAGCGCCTCGCCGTCGAACCCCGCCGCGACGGTCTCGCCGGGGCCGAACACCGGAAGCACCACCGCCTGGTCCGCCAGGCTCAGCGACTCGGCCATCTCGCCGAGGAACTGCCGCACGCGGTACGCGCGATTGGGCTGGCACACCACGACCAGCCGGTGCTCCCGCGCGACCGACCGCAATGCCGTGAGCGACGCGGCCATCGACGTGTGGTGGCACGCGTAGTCGTCGTACACTCGCACGCCGCGCGCGACCCCGCGGAGCTCGAACCGCCTGCGCACGCCCGGAAACCGGCGTAACCCGGGGATCGCGCCGGTGCGGCCCAGCCGCTGCGCGACGAGCAGCGCGGCCGCGGAGTTGAGGCCGAGGTGCTTGCCCACCACCGGCACGTGCACCGCGCCGACGAGGGCACCGTCGAGCACGGCGTCGTAGCGGATTCCCGTGGTCACCGGGGAAAGCCCCACCACGATGAGGTCGGCGTCGTTGGCCTCGCCGTAGGTGTACACGGTCCGGCCTTCCGCCCGCAGCGCCGCGGCGAGCCGGCGGCACCGCTCGTCGTCGACGTTGGTCACCACGAAGCCGCCGGGCCGAACGCGGCGGCAGAAATCGGCGAACGCCTGCTGCAGGCCCTCGACGTCGCCGTAGGTGTCGAGGTGATCGGAGTCGATGTTCGTGACCACCGCGACCTCGGGCGTGTAGGCGAAGAACGAGCGGTCGCTCTCGTCGGCCTCGACCACGAAGTACTCGCCCGAGCCGACGCCGCCGGAGCCCAGCGTGCGGACGTCGCCGCCGATCACGTACGACGGGTCGGCCCCGCCGGCGCGCAGCGCGACCGTGATCATCGCGGTGGTGGTCGTCTTGCCGTGCGTGCCCGCGACCGCGATCGCGCGACGCCCCGCCAATACCGCCGCGAGGGCCTCGGACCGGTGCAGCAGCGGCAGCCCGCGGTCGCGGGCCTCGATGAGCTCCACGTGGTCGCCGGGAATCGCGGTCGAGTACACCACGGTGTCGGCGTTCCAGAGGTGCCCGGGCGAGTGCCGGCGGTGCACGGTGGCGCCCAGCTCCTCCAGCAAAGCCAGGGCCGGCCGGTCGCCCACCTCGCTGCCGCTCACCGGCACCCCGTGGCGCAGCAGGATCTCCGCGAGGCCCGACATCCCCACCCCGCCGATGCCGATCAGGTACACGTGGCCCAGGTCCCGCACGGTCAGCTCGTTCATCACGCACCCTCTTGTTTCCGGTGAGGACTCCCTGTCCCCGGCTTCGAGGGTGCGGCCGGCATGTCCGCGGACCGCGAGCTGTCTGTCGCGGCAGGGCAACAGCCGGGTACCGATCCGTCAGCGCGGTACGGAGAACGGCTGCCGGTCCTGCTGCCCCGGCGCCGGCCGCGGTACAGCCAGTTCCACGGTCGCGGCGTCGGCGGGCAGCCGTGGGCCGCGGCGTTCGACGACGCACGCCGAGGCCAGCGCGTAGCCGGCCGCCGCGAGGAAGAAGCCGCCGAGGCAGTCGCTGGGGCGGTGCCAGCCCACGGTGAGCGTCGAGACGCCGACCGCGACGATCCACGCGACACCCAGCGGCGCCGCCACGAACCGCCCGACGCGCGGCAGCACGAGCAGCAGGGCGAACACGCTCATCGCGGCCACCGTCACGTGGCCACTCGGGAAGCTGTTGCTGGTGGAGTGGATGCGCTCGGCCAGGTTCGGCCGGTCGAGGGCGACCTTGAGCAGCTGCGCGAAGCCCGCGACCACCACCATGAGCCCGACGGCCGCCGCCGTGCGCCGGTACGCGCGCCGTACCAGGCCGATCACCACGACCAGCACGAGCGCGAGGGCGAACAGCGCCGGCACCGGGACCTCCAGCGGCAGAGGCACCTCCCCCGACGCGCGGGTGAACGACGGGTCGAACGTCTCCAGGACCCGCTGGTCGGCCTCCTGGCCGGACTCCGTGCGGACCAGCAGCAAGTACGTCACCCCCGTCGCCACGACGAGGAGGACGGCGGCCACCAGCCGCCAGGCGATGCTGAGCACTCGGTTGTTCACCCCGTCCAGCCTGCCAACGCTTCGTCCGCGGCGGGGCCGGGAAATGTCATGGGTCTGCAACAACTCCGCACTGGTTCCGCACGGGCCCGTCCCCTGTGGACGGACGTGGGCCCCCTCACCCCACCCGCAGCGTGGTGCCGCGCGGGATCAACGTCGGCGCGAACCGGCGCGTGCTGGCGGGCACGCCGGCGCCCACGTCGATCAGCAGGTCCACGGCCGCGCCGGCGATCTCCGTGAACGGCACCCGGATCGTGGTGAGCGGCACCGGCAGGCGCGCGGCGAGGGGAATGTCGTTGTATCCCACCACGGAAAGCTCGTCGGGCACCCGCACGCCGGCGCGCTGCACGGCCGAGAGCAACCCGACAGCAGTGTTGTCGTTCACGGCGAAGACGGCGGTGGGGCGCGGGTCCAGGGCGAGCAGGGCCCGGCCGGCGTCCTCGCCGCTCTCCATGCTGAACGTCGAGGGCAGGACGAACGCGGGCAACCCGGCTTCGCGCAACGCGTCCTCGTACCCGGCCCGGCGGCCGAGCGCGCTGGACGCGTAGTCCGGGCCGGCGACCAGCGCGATGCGGCGGTGCCCGAGGTCCAGGAGGTGCCGCGTGGCGAGGTAGCCGCCGAGGCGGTCGTCGCCCACGGCGGCGGCGCTGTCGCCGAACGTGCGCATCGCCAGCACGTGCGGCACCTCGCGCTCCAGCAGTTCCTGGCAGAAGCCGCCTTCGGTGCGCGCGGTGGTGAGAATCAGGCCGTCGACGCGGCGGCCGAGCAGCATCCGGCCGTTCTCGCGCTCGAGCTCCGGCTCGTCGTGCGAGGTCGCGACCAGCGCGTGGTACCCGCGGCGCGTGCACGCCGAGGCGACCTCCTCGTAGAACATCGCCATCACCGTGTCGGTCAGCCGCGGCACGAGCACGCCGAAGGTGTTGGTCTGCCGGCGCCGCAGGTTGGCGGCGACCGGGTTCGGCTCGTAGCCCACGCCCTCGGCGATCTCGCGGATCCGCGCCGCCGACGGGCTGCGGAAGAACCGGTGCTCGGGGTTGAGCGCGCGCGAGACCGTCGACTTGCTGACGCCGGCCGCCAGCGCGACGTCGCTGATCGTCGGACGGACCCCCGGCTCCCGGGTGCTCTCCGGTGTTCGCTCGCTCATGCGGCTCCTTGACTCTCGCGCAACCCGCAGCCTACCGTTGTGCAACCGATTCCCCCATCGTTTGCACAGCCTGAAACAAGGGAGTGTCATGAAGTCTCTCGATCTGCGCGGCCTCGTCCCGGCGTGTGTCACCCCGTTCACCGAGAGCGGCGACGTCGACCACGAAGCCCTGGCCGTGCACGGGCGCTGGCTCGCCGGTCTGCCGGGCGTCAAGGGCATCGTGTGCAACGGGCACGCCGGCGAAGGTGCCAGCATGACCGAGACCGAGCGCGGCGACGTGGTGAAAACCCTGGTCGGCGCCGTGGAGGGCAAGCAGCCGATCATCACCGGGGTGATCAGCGACGGCAGCCGCGTCGCGGGTGAAGAGGCCAAGCGCTACGGCGAGGCCGGCGCGGCGGGCGTGCTGCTCTACCCGGCGCACAGCTGGCTGCGCTTCGGCTTCCAGCCCGGCGCCGCCGCCGACCGCTACCGCATCGTCGGCGAGATCTCCGGTCTGCCGCAGATCCTGTTCCAGTACCCGGATGTCACAAAGGCGAGCTACAACCTCACCGAGCAGCTCAAGATCGCCGAGCTCGACTCCGTGTTCGCGATCAAGAACGGCGTGCGCAACATGCGCCGCTGGGACACCGAGGTCCCGGTGCTGCGCAAGGAGTTCCCCGACCTGCAGATCCTCACCTGCCACGACGAGTACCTGCTGCACACCATGTTCGACGTCGACGGCGCGCTCGTCGGCTACGGCGCGCTGGCGCCCGAGGGCATGTGGGAGCTGCTGCAGGCCGGCAAGCGCCGCGACTACCCGGCGGCGCGCGCGGTGCACGACCGGCTGCTGCCGCTGACCAAGGCCGTGTACCACCGCGGTTCGCACATGGAGGGCAGCGTCGCGCTGAAGCTGGGCCTGGTGCAGCGCGGGGTAATCCCCAACGCCTACGTGCGCTCGCCGCTGCTGCCGCTCGCCCCTGAGGCCGACGACGAGGTCGCCGCCGCCCTCGCCCACGCCGGTCTCGGCAAGGTGCTCTGACCCCTCCCCACCGCTTCGGAAGGCACACCAATGACCGCTGTGTCAGCAGAGGCACCACCGAGAACCGGGAGCCGCCGGGAGCTGCGGTTCATCCTCGTGTTCGCGTTCCTCGGCTCGTTGTTCGACGGCGCCGAGCTCAACCTCGTCGGCTACCCGCTCACCTACCTGTCCGGCTCGCTGCACGTGTCCACGGTGACGCTGGTGAGCGTGGCGACGTTCCAGGGCTTCGCCTCGATCGCGGGCGGCTTCCTGTTCGGCTGGCTCGGTGACACGCTGGGGCGCCGCCGCACGTATGCGATCTCCGTGCTCGCTTTAGGCATCGCCGCCGCGCTCGGCGGGCTGGCGCCGAATTTCGGGACGTTCCTGGTCACCCGGCTGCTGGCCGGGCTCGGGATGGGCGGCCTGTTCGGCCTGTCGTTCTCGATGTTCACCGAGTGCTGGAAAACCACCCGCCGCGGCACGATGGGCGGGCTGATCCAGTCGATGTACTTCCTCGGCGAGATCGTTACGGTCGGCGTGCTGTATGCGTGCCTGTCGTGGTTCGGCAACGATCTGGGCTGGCGCACCGGTTACGTCGTGATCGGCGTGGTGAGCGTGGTGATCGGGCTCGCGGCGTTCCGGCTGCTGCCGGAGTCGCGCCACTGGCTCGAGTACCAACGGCGGCTGCGCGAAGGCACCCTGCCACCCGACCTACGGCGTACGCGCGTGCCGATCCTGGACGTGTTCCGCTCCAAGGTGGTCTACGGCAGCGTGATCTTCATGGTGCTGTCCACGGCCATGTTCCTCACGACCAACTCCGTCGGCGTGTACTTGTCCACGTACCTGCTGAAGGTGCAGCACCTGCCGCTGGGCACGGCGAGCGGCGTGGTGCTGATCGGGTACGTGTTCACGATCCTCGCGTACTCGGCGACGGGCGCGCTGTCGGACCTGGTGCGGCGCAAGTACGCGTTCCTGGCCAGCTGCGTGTTCGGGGTGGCGGGCTTCGGCTGGTTCCTCGGCCAGGTCCTGAGCGGCACGGACCACGTGAGCACGTCCTTCTGGGGCGATGCCACGTTCTGGGCGCTCATGTGGTCGGCCGCGGCCTGCGGCGGATTCGGCGTGCTGGGCGTGTGGATGTCGGAGTACTACCCGACCCGCATCCGGTCCACGGGCGCGAACAGCAGTTACTACGTCGGCCGCGGCCTGGGTGCCGGCGTGTATCCGCTTTTCGCGCTGACGCTGGCGGGCGGCGGCATTCCGCTCGCGTTGGCACTGGGTATTCTGGGCCCGTTGGCGGGGATTGTTTTCTCCGCGATCGCGCCCGACCGAACCGGACGCCACATCGTCGCCATCGAATAGCGAATGACGGTTTTCGGATTGGTTCCGGTGCCCGCCGGGGAATGGCCGGCGGGCACCGGAATCACGTCACTGGCGCCAGTCGACGATCACCGCGATGCTGCCGCCCATGCTCTTGACCCGGACCTGCGGGTTGGCGGCCATGTTGCCCCACGGCACCGTCATCTTGCCGCTCTTGCCGCAGCCGAGGCTGAACCAGCCGCCCTTCGGGTGCTTCGCGTCGAAACCCCAGCCCTGGACGCACGCGGACTGGTTGGTGCCTTCCTGCACGTTCCAGCCGTAGCCCGCGCGGAACCCCGGGCGGCCGAAGATCGCGCAGTTCGACTTGCTGACCGGGCCCCACTTCCCGATGATGCCCGAGGCCTGGTGCGGGTCGGTGCACGCGCTGGCCGGCGCCGCGTTCGCGACCCCCGCGCCCGCGACGAGCGTGCCGGCCGCCGCGACCGTGGCGACGAGCGCACCGATCCGCGAAATCCGCTTCCCCATGTGTTCGGTTCCCTCCAGTAGGAGCGGCAAGATCATCTCGCCGCGAACAGAACGTACAACGGAATGAGCGAGCGGCGCACCTCGAATGAGGTCATTTAGGAATGACTTAGGGTTGCCACGAATTCCTCCGTGGAAAATGAAACGTATTCACGCCGGGGTCAGGACCGCGCGTCCGTGGCTGATCCGCAGCACGTCGGCGAGGACCAGATCGGCGAGCAGGCGCTCCTCCTCGTCCGGCAGGTCCGGTCGCGCGGGCGGCGGCGCGCCGGTGGTCAGCGCCGCGGCGGCGTCGGCGGTGAAGCCGGCCAGCTCGGCCGAACCGGTGCGGCGCTGCAGCATCGCGCCGGCCGACGCCGCGAGGCCGCGCAGGCCTTCCACGGACTCGTCGAGGGCGTCGCGCTGCGCGGAGTCCGGGCCACGGCTGCCGGGTTCGGGCGCGAGGAGGTCCTGGTGCGTGCGCACGGCCGTGCGGAAGCGCGGGCCGACCTCGCGCGCGTCGCCACCCGGTTCTCCGCGCAGACGCGCGGCCACTGATCCGAGCAGCTCGCCCATCGCCGTGGTCGCTTCGGAAAAGCGTTGCGCCACCGGCGGTTTCGGCACCCCCGGCACCGCTGCGAACCCGAACAGCAGCGCGATCGCGACGGCGAGCGCCACCAGCAGCACGTATTCCGCGAGCGTGGCGCCGGGGTCGAGGTGCTTGGTGACCGCGTTGACGCTCACGCTCATCAGCACGATGCACCCGTTGAACACCATCGGCTTCGCCTGCATGAACGGGAACCCGACCAGCAACGCGATGAGCCCCAGCGGCAGCAGCGCCGAATGCGGCAGCAGCCACAGCGCGAGCACGAGCACCACCGCCCCGGCCACCGAACCGGCCACGCGCTGCCAGACCTTCGCCAGGGTGTCGCGCCATTCGGGTTGCATGATCGCGAACGTCGTCATCAGGAACGACACCGTGAGCGGGTCGCCCGGGCGGAACGAGGCGATCACGACGGCCAGCAGCATGCCCAGCGCGCACCGGACGGCGTGGCGCAGCTGGGCCGAGCGCCACGACAACGCGCCGGCGGCCTCGCGGCGCAACGCGGTGCGCACGATGTGACGGGGGAAGTCCACGAGGGACTCGTCGCGCGTCGAGGCCGCCTCGCGCACGGCCGCGACCGCCGTCCACAGGTCGTCGATCAGCACGCGGGTGTCGCCCGGCAGGCAGATCTCCGGGTCGACGCGCTCGACCTCCGGCACGTCGGCCGGGTCGAGGTTCTTGGCGCGCACCGCGTCCGCGAGCTTCGTCAGGGCCGCATCGACGGCCGCCAGCACCGCCGTGACGGCCGCCGCCTGCTCGGCGTCCAGTACCCGCAGCCGGTCGCGCAGCACCGCCGCCGTGCCGTGGCAGCGCAGGCCCGCCGCGACGACGCGCGCCTGCCAGCGCAGCGGCCGGTCGGCCAGCCACAGCCGCACGGCGCGTTCGGCGCTCTCGCGGTCCGGCCCGGCCAGCGCGTCGGCCAGCGCGGCGCGGGTCGGCTTGCCCGGGTCGCCCAGGCCGGTGAGCAGCCGCAGCACGAACACCACGCCGATGGCCAGCGCGGGCGCGCCGAGGATCTGCACCACGCTCGCCGTGCCCGTGAGCTGGAAGCCGTAGCCGAACACCGACGACATCCCGAGCCCGAGGCCCACGGTCACGTACCGCGCGCCCAGTGCCGGCAGCAGCGCCGCGCAGAACACCACGACCACGAGCAACGCGATCGCCGCGACTGGCGAGACCGGCCCGAGCAGCCGCGGCCCGGCGGCGCCGATCACCACCGCCGGCGCGAACGCCGCCAGCAGCTTGAGATCGGGCACGAGCGGACCGCCGTTGGCCGCGATGAAGCAGAACAACGCGGTCAGCCCGGCGAGGATCATCGTGCCGCCGAGGCCGAGCACGGCCCCGAGCCCGGCCGTGCCGCCGACCACCACCAGGATCACGACGAGCAAACCGCCGCCGCGCGCCAGAACGTTCACTCGCACCCCACCGTCTCCGCGATCTTCCCGCGGAAGCCTCGCACCCCGGCCGCGGCGGCGCCACTCCCGGTCCGGGTCCTTTGTGGCCGAGTCCTTTGTGGAGCGGGACGGGCAGGGCTCAGGCGGTGATCGTGGCCAGCAGCTCCGCCGCGCGGGTGCGGAAGGTCTCGACGTTGGCGAGCTTGATGTCCTCGTAGCCGCGCACGACGTCGGGCAACGCGGCGAGCTCGGTGAACGCGTCGGCCGTCTTCGGGGTCAGGTGGGCGAGGCCGCGCTCCACGAGGTGCTGGTACTCCCCCGGCAGCGCGCGCTCGACGCGGCGCACCTTGGCGTACCCGAAGACGTCGGCCCGCGTGCCGCGCAGGCGGCGCGCGCCGCGAAGCGTGCGGAAGGCCGCCGTGGCGGTGCGCCCGCGCAGGCGGATCTTGCGCTTCATGCCCATCGCGCGCAGCACGGGCGGGTGCAGCAGCACGGCGACGTCGGCGTCCACGCCGAACTCCGCCTCGCGCCGCGCCCGCTCGACCGGGTCGAGGTGCAGGCGCGCGACCTCGTACTCGTCCTTGTACGCCAGCAGTTTGTGCAGCCCGCGCGCGTACGCGGAAGCGATGCGGGCGCCCGTGTCGGCATCCGTGCGTTCGGCCGCCTCCGCGGCGAGCTTCCGGACCTGGGTGGCGTAGCGGCGCGCCAGCGTCTCGTCCTGGAAGCCGATCAGGTCGGCGACGCGCGGTGCCAGCACCTGCTCGAGGTCACCGGCGGCGATCGTCGCGGCCACGGCGTCCACCGGCACCTCCGCGAGGGCCGGGGCGATCGCGGCGGCCCGCACGGCGGCCGGGTCGACGACGGCGGCGCGGCCCCAGCGGAACGCCGCCAGTGTCTTCTCCACGGCCGTGCCGTTGAGGCGGATCGCCGCCTCGATCGCGTCGGCCGAGATCGGCACCACGCCGTGCTGGTAGGCCGCGCCGATGAGCAGCATGTTGGCCGGCATGTGGTCGCCGAAGAGCTCCTCGGCCAGCTCGTTCGCGTCGAGCGCCACGAGGTCGCGCGTGACCGCGCCGATCTTCTCAAGCGCGTCGTCGTTCGAACCGGGCAGCACCACGCGGTGGGTGACCATCGCGGCCGTGGGCACCAGCGCCGTATTGACCACGGCGACGGTGTGGCCCGCCCGCGCGGTGGCGAGGTTGCCCGCGTCGGCCGCGCCCAGCAGGTCGAAGCCCACCAGCACGTCGGCGGTCGCGCGCGAGGCCCGCAGCGAACCGGTGACCGGCGACTTCGAGATCCGGATGTCGGAGACGACCGGGCCGCCCTTCTGCGCCAGGCCGGTCTGCTCCAGGCCGGCGGCGAAGCGGCCGTCGAGGTGCGCGGCCATCTGCAGCACCGCCGAGATCGTGACCACGCCCGTGCCGCCGATGCCGGGCATCCGCATCAGCACGGTGTCCACTTCGGACAGCCGGGCCGCCGGTTCGGCCAGCGCCACGGGGAGTTCGGGCACCTCGCGGCGCGGCTTCTTCGTGCCGGGCGTCACGAGCAGGAACGACGGGCAGTCGCCCTTGAGGCAGGTGAAGTCGCTGTTGCACGAGGACTGGTGGATGCGTGTCTTGGCGCCGAACTCCGTCTCGACCGGCCGCACCGACAGGCAGGTGGACACGTCGCCGCAGTCGCCGCAGCCCTCGCACACGCGCTCGTTGACGACCACGCGCTCGGCCGGCGTCGGCAGCTGGCCGCGCTTGCGCAGCCGGCGTTCCTCGGCCGCGCACCGGTCGTCGTGGATCAGCACGGTGACACCGTCGGTCGCGGCCAGCTCGGCCTCGACCTCGGCGAAATCATCGCGGTGGCGCACCGAGGCGATCGGGTCGAGCGACACGCCGCGGTAGTCGGCGGGACTCTCGGTGGTGATCACGATCCGCCGCACCCCTTCGACGGCCAGCAGGCGCGTGATGGCGGGAACGTCGAGGCGGCCCTCGGCGCGCTGGCCACCGGTCATGGCGACCGCGTCGTTGTAGAGCAGCTTGTAGGTCATGGTCACGCCGCCGGCCACCGCCGCACGGATCGCGAGCGAGCCGGAGTGGTGGAACGTGCCGTCACCGAGGTTCTGCACGAAGTGGCGGTCGTCGGTGAACGGCGCGAGGCCGAGCCACTGCGCGCCCTCGCCGCCCATCTGCGTGAGGCCGATCTGGTGGCCGCGGCCCGCGCCGTCGATGGCCACCATCGCGTGGCAGCCGATGCCGACGCCGACGAGGGTGTCGTCGCCGGTGCGCGTGGAGACGTTGTGCGGGCAGCCGGAGCAGAAGAACGGCGTGCGCGGCGCGGTGGCGGTGGGCAGCGCGATGCGCGCCGGGCGCGGCGGCGTGATCGCGTCCAGGTGCACGGCGGCGGTGCGCGGCAACCGGTCCGGGCCGACGACGGCCTCGATGCGCTTGACCAGCGCCTTCGCCACGTCTTCCGCGACGAGCTGGCCCCGGCCGGTGAGCAGGGGCCGGCCCCTCTCGTCCTGGCGGCCGACGACGTTCGGCGCGCCCGGACGGCGGTAGAGGGCCTCCTTGAGGTGGCCTTCGAGGAACGGCACCTTGTCCTCGACCACGAGCACCTCGTCGAGGCCCTCGGTGAGCTCGGCCAGCACGTCGGCGTCGACGGGGTAGGGCATGGCCAGGCGGATCAGCCGCAAGCCGAGCGCCTCCATGGCGGCCTCGTCGAGCCCCAGGTCCTGCAGCGCGCGCTGCACCACGGCGTAGCCGGTGCCCGACGCGAGCACGCCGAGCTTGGCCGCGCGGGCGGTGAAGGTGACGCGGTTGAGGCCGGTCGCGCGGGCGTAGGCGCGGGCCAGGTCGAGGCGGCGGGTGAACATGTCGTGCTCGGCGTCGAGCGCCGGCGCGCCGACCAGCGCGCGGCCGGTCGGGCGGAGGGTCTCGGGCGGCATCGGGATGCCGTGGGCCAGGGTGTCCATGTCGACCGTGGCCGACGCGTCGGCGATGTCCGCGACGATCTTCAGGCCGGTCCACAGCCCGCTCGCGCGCGAGAGCGCCACGGCGTGCAGGCCGAACTCGATGATCTCGGCGACGCTGCCCGGCGCGAGCAGCGGCATGGCCAGGCTCTGCGCCATCGGCTCGCACGAGCTGGGCACCGTCGAGGACTTGCACGCCGGGTCGTCGCCGATCCACGCCACCGCGCCGCCGAGCGAGGCGGTGCCGGCGAGCGTGCCGTGGCGGATCGCGTCGGCCGCGCGGTCGAGGCCCGGGTTCTTGCCGTACCAGAAGCCGGTGACGCCGGCGTGGCGGCGGCCGGGGACGTTGCCGAGCAGCTGCGTGCCGGCGACGGCGGTGGCGGCCAGCTCCTCGTTCACCCCGGGCCGGAACACGACGCCGGCCGGGTCGAGGAACTTCCTGGCACGCGCGAGCTCTTGATCCAGCCCGCCGAGCGGGGAACCCTGGTAGCCGGAGACGAACACGCGCGTGTCGAGGCCGCGGGCCTCGTCGAGCCGGCGCTGCTCGAGCGTGAGCCGCACGAGCGCTTGGACGCCGGAGATCAGCGCGCGGCCGTGGTCGGCGACGTACTTGTCGTCCAGCGAAACCGGTTCGGTGAGCACGTGGGGCGCTCCTCTCGCAGGGGCGTGGCGGGGGCCCGGTGGGACGGGCACAGTTACGTGGGACACAGGAGAAACCTCAGCCTCTCACGGCGCAAGATCGGTGCGCGGCCTGGCCACGTTGACGCAACTATGTAACGTGCACCTGGTATCCACTTTAATTTCTTGCCAGGAGGTGCCATGGCCGGCGTCGACGACATCGACCTGCGCCTCGTGGAGTTCCTGCGCGTCGACGGCCGGCGTTCGTATGCGGACATGGCGGCCGAAGTCGGACTTTCCCTGCCCGCCGTGAAGCGCCGCGTCGACCGACTGCAGGCCACCGGCGTGATCACCGGCTTCACCGCGCAGATCGACTACACCAAGCTGGGCTGGAACATCGAGGCCTTCACCGAGCTGCGCTACACCGGCCGCACCCGGCCCCCGGACATCGAACGCCTCGCGCGCGACCTGCCCGAGGTCCAGGCCGTGTACCTCATCGCCGGCGATCCGGACGCCCTGTGCCACATCCGCGCCCGCGACGTGACCCACCTGCGCCAGGTCATCGACGCGATCCGCGTGTCGGGCGGCGTGGTGGGCACGAAGACGTTCATCACGCTGGGCAGTTCGACGGAGGCCGTGGAAGCCGGCTGATCCCCGGGCTGCGGTATATGTCGTTATACGGAAATCTCCTTGCGGGCCGCGGTTCGGGGCCGCGATCGTGGACGGCGTGGCAGAGATCCGGGAACTGACGGCGGACGACTGGCGCGCGTGGCGGGCCCTGCGGCTCACCGCGTTGTCCGAGGCGCCCCACGCGTTCGGCGCGAAGCTCGCCGATTGGCAGGGCGACGGCGACACCGAGGCCCGCTGGCGCGCGCGGCTCACGGACCGGCCGTTCAACGTCCTCGCCTCCGTCGACGGCCGCGACGCCGGCATGGCCAGCGGCACAACCCCCGACGACGAGGGCGTCGTGGACCTGCACTCGATGTACGTCGCGCCGTTCGCGCGCGGCCACGGCGTCGGCGACGCGCTCATCGAAGCCGTCGCACAATGGGCCGCATCCCAGGACGCCCGCACCGTGCGGCTGCAAGTGTTCGAGGACAACGCGGCGGCCATCGCCCTCTACCGCCGGCGCGGCTTCCTCGAAGAAGGCACGGTGCACTACCGGCGACCGGCGCTGAAGATGGTGCGGGGCCTCACGCACCCGTCACGGTCAGCATGATCGAGTAGATCGACGTCGTCGCGCAGATGTAGAGGATGTTGCGCTTCGGGCCGCCGAACACGAGGTTCGCGACGGGTTCGGGCACCTTCAGGCCGCCGAGCAGTGTGCCGTCGGGGGCGAAGCAGTCGACCCCACCGCCGGTGGCCGCCCAGAGGCGGCCCTGGTCGTCGAGGCGCAGCCCGTCGAAGTTGCCCTGGCGGCAGCGCGCGATCTCGGCACCGCCCGTCAGCGTGCCGCGCGGGGTCACGTCGAAGCGGCGCAGATGGCCGCGTTGCGTGTCCACGACGTAGAGCTGCGAGCCATCGCGGGAGAACGCCAGGCCGTTGGGCCGCTCGAAGTCGTCGGCCACCACGGTGACCGAGCCCGACGGGTCGATGCGGTACACGTGGTCGCCGCCGATCTCGCTCTCGGCGCGGAAACCCTCGTAGTCGCTGGAGATCCCGTAGCGCGGATCGGTGAACCAGACCGCGCCGTCGGCCGCCTCGACGAGGTCGTTGGGGCTGTTGAACCGCTTGCCCTCGAAGCGATCCGCGAGCACGGTGATCGAGCCGTCGTGCTCGGTGCGCGTGACCCGGCGCGGGCCCTGCTCGCACGTGAGCAGCCGGCCCTGGCGATCGCGAGAGTTGCCGTTCGCGTAGCCCGCCGGGTGGCGGAACACGCCGACGGCGCCGGTCGTCTCGTCCCAGCGCAGCATCCGGTCGTCGGGGATGTCGCTCCACACCAGCGAGCGCGCCGCCGGGAAGTACACCGCGCCTTCGGCCCAGCGGCAGCCGTCGTAGAGCCGTTCCAGCCGCGCGTCACCGCCGACGCGCCCGAACCGCTCGTCGAACCTCTCGAACTCCGCTTCGACGTACATCTGGCCCCCAGCCGCCGGATTTCCCGGCCTGGAGCCTACTCAGCCGACGGGCAGCACGCCCTCCAGTGAACCCAGGTCCGAGACCTCCCGCGGCCCGCCCAGCAGGCCCGTCACCGCGACGCAGCGGGCGGCCACCAGGGCGGCGTCGGTGTCGGCGTGCTCTTCCAGGGACAGCACGTCCTGGGCCGTCGGGAAGCGTTCGAGGCGCAGGCCGTCGGCGGCGGGTTTGATCATCAGGCCCGACGAGCCCACGCGGCCGAGCCGGGCCCAGCGCACGCCGCGCAGGTCGGCGAGGTCCACGTCGGGCACGTTGACGTTGAGGACGGTCCGCTTGGGCGCGTGGGCGACCAGCCAGTCGAGCACGGCGACGCCCACCGCGGCGGCGGTGTCGAAGCGCGCGCCCGGGCGGTCGCCGCAGCTGACGGCGAGGGCCGAGCGGCCGGCGGTCGACGCGGTGAGCGCCGCGCCGACGGTGCTGGAGTGCAGCACGGAGCGGCCGGTGTTGTGGCCGTCGTTGATGCCCGCGACCACCACGTCGGGCGGCGGGCCGAGGGCGCCGAAGCAGGCCGCGAGCACGGCGAACGCCGGCGGCGCGGACACGCGGTGCGCCGGCACGCCGTCGAGGCCGGGCAGCGCGTGCGGCTCGCACGCGACGATCGTGCCGTGGTCGATGGCGCCGAGCGACGTGCCGCTGCCGCTGCTGTCCCCCGCGGGCGCGGCCACGACGAGGTCGTGCCCCGCGTCCCGCAGGGCGTGGGCCAGCGCGAGCAGGCCAGGGGCTTCGATGCCGTCGTCGTTCGTGAGCAGTACCCGCACAGTCGCCCGCTCCCGGTTCGTCGGAGTGTTCGGATCGCTAGATTGTGACCACACGTTCGCTGTTGTGTCCACGCCCAACTCCGAACAAAGGAACGTTTCCAGCCAAGATACGCACGTCACCCCCTTGACCAGAAGCCCCCGGGTCCGCATTATGTGATCTGCACGTCACAAACTGGCCGCGAGGAGTGACCCGTGAACGTCGAAGTCGACCCGGTCCTGTGCGAGAGCCACGGGCAGTGCGAGTTCGCCGCGCCCGAGGTGTTCAGCCTCGACGACGAAGCGGTGCTGCACGTCGACCTCGGGCCGGTCGCGAACCTGCGCGAAGCGGTGCACCGCGCGGCCCGCGCCTGCCCCACCCGCGCGATCCGGATCTCGGAGTAGCCCGTGCGGATCGTGGTCGCGGGAGCGGGGCTCGCCGGTTGGCGGGCCGCCGAAGCGCTGCGCGCCGAGGGGTTCCGCGGCGAGATCGTAGTGGCCGGCGCCGAGGCGCACCGGCCCTACGACCGGCCGCCGCTGTCGAAGGGCCTGCTCACCGGCGCCACCGGGGAATCCGCCCTGGCGCTGTCCGAAAGCGACACCGAAGTCACCTGGCGCCTCGGCAACCCCGTCGCGGCCTTGCGCGGCCGCACCGTCGTCCTCGAAGACGGCGAAGAGCTCGACTTCACGGGGCTCGTGATCGCCACCGGCTCGGCCCCCGTGATCCCCGCCGGCCTCACCCGCCCGCCCGGCGTGCACGTCCTGCGCACCCTCGACGACGCCCGCGCCCTCAAAGCCGACCTCACCGGCCGCGTCCTCGTGCTCGGCGCCGGCTTCATCGGCTGCGAGCTCGCCTCGACGTGCCGCGACCTCGGGCTGCCCGTGGCCGTCGCCGACCCGCTCCCCCACCCGCTGATCCGCGTGCTCGGCGAGAACGTCGCCCGGCGCGTCGAGCGGCTGCACCGCGAACGCGGCGTGCGCTGGCTGCTCGGTACCCAGGTCGTGAAGTTCCTCGGCCGGGACCGCGTCACCGGCGCGGTGTTGTCCGACGGCCGCGCGGTGCGCGCCGACGTGGTCGTGATCGCCACCGGCGTCCGCCCGGTCACCGGCTGGCTCGCCGGCAGCGGCGTCGACGTGTCCGGCGGTGTCCGCTGCGACGAATACCTCCGCGTGCTCGACGAATCCGGCGCCGTCGTGCCGGACGTCGTGGCCGCGGGCGACGTCGCCCGCTGGACCCACCCGCTGCTCGGCGCGCCGGTGCGCGTGGAGCACTGGACCACCGCCGCGCTCGGTGCCGCCGCGGCCGCGCGCACGCTGCTGCACGGCCCGCAGACCCCGTTCGACGCCGTGCCCTCGTTCTGGTCCGACCAGTGCGGCCTGCGCATCCAGGGCGTCGGGCTCCCCGGCCGCGGCGAGCAGGTGGAGCTCGTGCACGGCAGCCTCGCCGGGGACAAGTTCGTCGCCCGCTACTCGGCCGGCGGCCGGCACGTCGGCTCCGTCGCGTTCGGCCTGCCCAAGCAGCTCGCCCTCGAACGGCGGCGGCTCACGTCCGCCTGAGTCACCGCACCGCAAGAAACCACACCCACACCACTCAATGACGAGGAGAGGTCTCCATGACCCAGTGGCCCATCTACGACAAGGCGTCGGCGGTCTTCCCGATCTACTCGCGCGCCAACATCGGCGAGATCTTCCCCGACCCGATCAGCCCGCTCAACGCCTCGGCGGGCTTCCAGGCGAACCTCTCGCCCGGCTGGGACGACGCGTTCGTCGCGTGCGGGGTGTGGGACCACGCCACCTACGACTCCGCCGTGCAGCACAACGTGCTCCCCGCGTTCGGCAGCTACCTCTACATCAACATGTCCCTGATGCGCCTGTTCGGCGTGCGCGTGCCCGGCATGACGCCGGAAGCCGTGGACCTGCAGTACTTCGGCGACCTGCCGGGGATTCCCTCGTACGAAAGCGAAAAGCGCGACTTCGACGACAACCCCGAGTTCGAGGCCACGGCCGGGCAGTGGCTGGCCGAGCAGGTCCTCGGCGCCACGGACCTCGCGGCCTACGACGCCGACCGGCGCACCGTCGAGGACATCCGCAAGAACCGCCCCGCCATCGCCGACCTGGGCAACCAGGAGCTGCGCGAGCGGATCACCTCGTTCAACGACGTGCTGCGGCCGCTGCTGAGCCGTCACATCGAGGCGAGCCTCAAGGCCGGCGTCGGCCTGGGTGCCGTCGCGCAGTTCACCGAGGCGATCGGCAAGCCCGAGCTCGCGCTGACGCTGGTGGCCGGCATCGGCGACATCGACTCGACCGGCCCGTCCACCGGCATGTGGGCGCTCTCGCGCCTGGCCCGCACCGGCCCGGTGGCCGCGTTGTTCGACGAGGGCCAGGACGGCCTGGTCGAGCGTCTGCGCGCGAGCAGTGATCCCGAGGTCGTGGCCTTCACCCGTCAGCTCGACGAGTTCCTGACGGCGTGGGACTTCCGCGGCCCGTCGGAGTGGGAGATCCGCGCGAAGACGTGGGGCGTCAAGCCTTCGCTCGTGCTGTCCACTGTGGACCGCATGCGCCAGGCCGACGACTCCGCGTCGCCCGCGGTGAAGAACGCCGAACGCGTCGAGCAGCGCGAGGCGGCCTCCGCCGGCGTGCGAGCCGCGCTGGCGGGCAACGACGAGGCGCTGGGCCAGTTCGAGGCCGTGCTGCACGCGGCCGCGCTGTGGCTGCGGGGCCGGGAACGCGGCCGCACGTCGTGCGCCATGGTCATGCACGAGCTGCGCCTGCCCGCCCTCGAGCTGGGCCGCCGCTTCACCGCCGAAGGGCACCTGGAGCGCCCCGAGCAGATCTTCATGCTGTTCGCCGACGAGCTCGACGCGTTCCTGGCCGACCCGGCGAGCTTCACCACGACGCTGCGCGACCGCGAAGCGGCCTACCTGGACCTGTTCGACCGCGAGCCGCCGTTCGTGGTCGTGGGCCAGCCGGAGCCCGTGGAGAACTGGCCGCGCCGCTCGGGCCGCGAGGTGCAGCCCGCCGTCGCCGGCGAGATCATCCAGGGCGTGCCCGGCTGCAACGGCTCGACGCGCGGGCGCGCCCGCGTGGTCACGAACGCCGACGACCCGTCGGCGCTGGAGCCCGGTGAGATCCTGGTGGCCCCGTTGACCGACCCGTCGTGGACGCCGCTGTTCGTGCCTGCCGCCGCGGTGGTCGTGGACGTCGGCGCGCCGTTCTCCCACGCCGCGATCGTGAGCCGCGAGCTCGGCATCCCGTGCGTGGTCTCGGCGACGGCCGCGTCGGCCCGGATCCCGGACGGCGCCCTCATCGAGGTCGACGGCACCACCGGCACCGTCACGGTGCTGGAAGTCTAGCTCCGGCAAGGGAAAGGGCCTGCACTCCGCGTGGGTGCAGGCTCTTTCCCTTGGGGCACGGACGTTTGTTCAGCCTTCGTCCGCGGCCGAGCGTTCCCGGCCGGCGGACAGCAGGAGGTCCTGGTGCAGTTCCATCCAGATGTCGTGGTACGAGTCGGCCATCGGCCGGGCGAACGCCGCGGTCTCGCCGGCCCGCACCCGCTCCAGCGCTCCGGCGAGGCGCACCGGGTAGGTGCCGAACCGGCCGGCCGACGCGGTCAGTGCGTCGAGCAGGCCGGTCACCTTCGCGTTCACCTCCGCCAGCGACTCGACCACCTCGGCGTCGTACGCGGCGTCGCCGTGGTCGTTGGGCTCGCCGGAGGGTCGCAACTGCCAGGCCGAGCAGACGCGCTTGAACTCGCCGTTCACCGGCAGAAACGCTTCGTACGCCACGGAAAGCGCTTCGGCGGAGCCCGCGACGTCGGCCGCGAGCAGCTCCGGGTGGGCGGCGCGCCCGGCCGGCGTCGGCATGGTTCCGGCGAGCCGGCCTTCGCGGCGCACCGCGAGCCCGTCGTCGACCAGCGCGGCGACCTCGGTGGCCACCTCGTCCGCGGGCAGTCCCGTGAGCGCCTGCAGCACGGGGTCGGGGGCCAGGCCCTTCACGCGCAACGCGTGGAGCACGAGGAACCGTGCTCGGGTGGACGTCGTCATGGGTCACGCTCCTTCGCCGGATGCACCGGAGTCGCCGGACAGGATCCGGTCTCGCAGCAGGGTTTTGTTCAGCTTGCCCGTCGGCAGCCGCGGCAGGCTCACCACGAACTCGACGCGCCGCGGCGCCTTGAACCCGGCCAGCCGCTCGCGGCAGTACTCGATCAGCTCGGCCCCGCTCACCTCGCCGGCGGGCTCGATCACCGCGGTCACGCCCTCACCGAACTCGGGGTCCGGCAGGCCGATCACGGCGGCGTCGGCCACCGCGGGGTGCGTGAGCAGGGTGTCCTCGACCTCGGTCGGGTAGACGTTCACGCCGCCGGAGATGATCGTGTGCCCCTCACGGCCGACGAGGTAGAGGAACCCGTCCTCGTCGAGGCGGCCGAGGTCGCCGACGCTGCGCAGGTCGGCACCCGCGTCGCCGGCGTTGCGGTAGGCCGAGCTGCCCGGCGCGAACCACACCTTCCCGACGGTGCCCGCCGGGACCTCGCGCCCGGCGTCGTCGGTCACGTGCACGCTGCCGGACAACGGTTTCCCCACCGTGCCCGGGTGGGCCAGCGCGTCGTGCGGGCCGACGTAGGTGTGGCCGTAGCCCTCGGACGCGCCGTAGTACTCGTGCAGGATCGGCCCCCACCAGTCCATGATCGCCGTCTTGACCTCGGGCGGGCACGGCGCGCCGGAGGTGAACGCGACGCGGTGGCTGCTCAGGTCGTGGCGCGCCCGGGCTTCCGGGGACAGGCGCAGCAGCCGCAGCAGCATCGTGGGCACCCACTGGGAGTGCGTCACGCCGTGGGCCGCGATCGCCGCGAGCGAGCCCTCCGCGTCGAACCGGTCGAGGCACACGACGGTCCCGCCGAGCGAGAGCGTGATGAGCTGGAAGGTGAACGGCGCGGCGTGGTAGTTCGGCGCCGGAGACAGGAACACGGTGTCGGCGGCCAGCTCCAGCTTCGCCGCGAGCCCCGCGTGGCGGGCTGGCGCGTCGGCCGGGTGCACGCCGAGCAGCTGCTGGCGGAACGCCTTGGGCCGCCCGGTGCTGCCGCCGCTGTAGAGCACCCGCGCGCCGAGCAGCTCGCCGTCGATCGGCGTCTCGGGCCGGCCGGCCACCGCGTCGCCGAGGAATTCCAGGTCGCCGCCCGCGTCCACGGACAGCAGCAGCGCGGGTTTCTCCACCTCACGCAGTGCTTCGGCGACGACGTCGGCGCGGCGGGCGCTGGTGACGATCGCGCACGAGCCGCCGTCGCCCACCGCCTCCGCGAGCAGCGGACCGAGCTCACCGCTGCGCAGGTGCCAGTTCACCGGGGTCACGTAGAGTCCGGAGCGCATGCCCGCGGCGACGAGCACCGGCCACTCCAGCCGGTTCTCGAGCACGAGCAGCAGCGTGCCGCCGGGGCCGATCCCCCGCTCGCGCAGCAGGTGCGCGACCTGGTTGGAGCGGGCCTCGAGCTCGGCGTAGGTGAGGCTCTCGCCGCTCGGCGCCATCACGTACGCCCGGGCGCCGGGCCGCTCGCGCGCAATCGGGGCGGGGTACACGCCATCGACCTCCTTCTCGACTGTTTGTGAATGCTATGTCACGAACGAGCGCCACCGCAACGCCCTTGCTTAGCTCTTCCGTTCTCGGACGTGATGTGCTGTAGTGATTGAGCGTTCGCAATCCAGCAAGGCGCGACAGAAGGGACAGCGGTGTCCGAACAGACGTCCGGCGCGACAGCCGTCGACCTCATGGATCTGGACCTGTTCGCCACGGGGTCCGACCACGAGGCGTTCCGCGAGCTGCGTGAGCACGATCCGCTGCACTGGAACGACGAACCCGGCGGCCGCGGTTTCTGGTCGGTCACGCGGTACGCCGACATCAAGCGCATCGCCGCCGACCACGAGAGCTTCTCCTCCGCCGAAGGGACGCAGATCCCGGACCGCCGCGCCGAGGGGCACGGCGAACCCAGCATCCACAACATGGACCCGCCGCGCCACGGGGCGCTGCGCAAGCTCGTGGTGCCGCACGTGCGGCCCGCGAAGGTCCGCCCGCTCGAGGGCGAGATCGTGACGGTGATCGACGGGCTGCTCGACACCGCGCTGGAGCACGGCGGCACCTTCGACTTCGTGCACACGGTCGCCGCGCAGCTGCCGCTGCTGGTGATCAGCCGGCTGCTCGGCGCGCCGCCCGAGGCGTGCCCGCACATGCAGCGCTGGACCAACCAGATGGCGTCGGACGACCCCGAGTACAGCACGGGTCCGGAGACCGCCGCCCGGGCGCGCGACGAGATCTTCGCCTTCTTCCACGAGCTGGAAGCCGAGCGACGCGCGAACCCGGCCGAGGACCTGGTGAGCGTGCTCGCCCACGCCGCGCCGGGCGGCGAGCCGCTCAACCGCGGCCAGCTCGACGCGTACTACCTGCTGCTCATGGTCGCCGGCAACGAGACCACGCGGAACCTGCTCACCGGCGGGATGATCGCCTTCGGCGCGTTTCCGGAGCAGTGGGCGGCGCTGCGCGCCGACGCGGACCGGATCCCGGGCGCCGTCGAGGAAATGGTGCGCTGGGTGTCGCCGGTGCTGTGCATGCGGCGGACCGCGACACGCGACGTCGAGCTGCACGGCCGCACGATCGAGGCCGGGCAGAAAGTGGTGCTGTGGTTCGCCTCGGGCAACCGCGACGAGACGGTGTTCACCGCGCCCGACGAGTTCCGCGCCGAGCGCACGCCCAACGAGCACCTCGGCTTCGGCTGGGGCGTGCACGCCTGCCTCGGCGCGCACCTCGCGCGGCTGGAAGCGCAGCTGTTCCTGCGCCGCCTGCGTGAGCGCGCCCTGCGCGTGGACGTGCAGGCGCCGCCGGAACGCTTGCGCAGCAACTTCTTCCGCGGCGTGAAGCGGCTGCCGGTGCGGCTGGTGAACGACCGTGGCTGAGCAGTGGCTGGGGCGCGCGGCGTGCCTCGTCGGCGGTGAGTGGCGGACGCCCGACGGGCCCGCGATCCCCGTCGTCGACCCGTACACCGAGCAGCCCATCGGCGAGACGGCCGAAGCCGGCCCTGCGCTGACGGCCGAGGCCGTCACCGCGGCGGACGCGGCGCTCCCGGAGTGGGAACGGACCGGCCCGGCCGACCGCGCCGATCTGCTCGACCGGCTGGCCGACCTGCTCGAGGCCCGCGCGGGCGAGCTGGCGGCGCTGATCACGCGCGAGATGGGCATGCCCGCCACGCTCGCGGCGGCGAGCCAGGGCGACCTGCCGCCGCGGGTGCTGCGCGCGTTCGCCACGGCCACGCGGGCGTTCGGGTGGACCGAGAAGATCGACGGCGCGCAGCTGCACCGCGTGCCGCTCGGCGTGGTCGGCGCGATCACGCCGTGGAACATGCCGGCGCACCAGATCATCGCGAAGGTCGGCGCGGCGCTCGCCGCCGGCAACACCGTGGTGCTCAAGCCGAGTGAGGCCACCCCGTTCGACGCGAACCTCATCGCGGCCGCCGCGCTGGAAGCGGGCTTCCCGCCGGGCGTGTTCTCGGTCGTGCAAGGCACCGGACCGGTGACCGGGGAGGCGCTCGTGGCCGATCCGCGCGTGTCCCATGTGTCATTCACCGGCAGCGTCCCGGCCGGGCAGGCGGTGGCCGCGCTCGCCGCCGGGCACACCGCGTCGACCACGCTGGAGCTGGGCGGCAAGTCGGCCGCCGTGCTGCTGCCGGACGCGGACCTGGCGCGCGCCGTCCCGGCGGCGGTGAAGAGCGGTCTCGTGAACTCGGGGCAGGCGTGCAACGCGACCACGCGGATCGTGGTGCCGCGCAGTGCGCTCGCCGACGTGGAAGCACTGGTCATCGACGCACTCGACGCCGTGGTCGCCGGCGACCCACGTGACCCGGTCACCACGTTCGGGCCGCTGGCCTCGGCGCGCCAGCGCGAGCGCGTGCGCCACCTGCTCGACACCGCCGGCGACGACCGCGCGGTGACACCGCCGCTGCAACTGCTGCCCTCGCACGGGTTCTTCGTCGGCCCGCGCGTCTACTTCGGACTCGACGCCCGGCATCCGCTGGTGCGCCAGGAGGTGTTCGGTCCCGTGCTCGTCGTGCAGCCCTACACCGACGAGGCGGACGCCACCGCGGTCGCGAACGACAGCGACTTCGGGCTGTCCGCGGAGGTCTGGTCGGCCGACCCCGACCGGGCCGAGAGCTTCGCGCGGACGCTGCGCGTGGGCCAGGTCAAGATCAACGGCGTGCGCACCCGCGAACGCCCCGGTGTGCCGTTCGGCGGGCGCAAGAACTCCGGCTACGGACGGGAACTCGGCGCCGAAGGCATCGCCGACCTCACCGCGGTGCAGGCGGTGCTGCGATGACGCGCCGGATCCTCGTCACGGGCGCCGCGTCCGGCGTCGGCCTCGCGCTGGCCCGGCAGCTGACCGACGACGGCGTGGCCGTGATCGGCGTCGACCGCGCCGAGATCCCCGTGCCCGTGGAGCGGGCCCTGCGGGTGGACCTCACCGACTTCGCCGCCGTGCGCGAGGCCGCGGCGAGCGTCGCCGAGCTGGACGGCATCGCCAACGTCGCCGGTGTGCCCGGCACTGCGCCCGCCGCGACCGTGCTCGCGGTGAACGTGGTCGGCACCCGCGTGCTCACCGAAGCGCTGCTGCCGCGCCTGGCCGAGGGCGGCGCCGTGGTGACGGTGGCGTCCATCGCCGCCCACCGCAACACTTTGCCGGCCGAGGCCCTCGACCGGCTGTGCGCTGTGGACAGTGACGTCGAGCTGGCGGACTGGCTCGCGCAGTTCCCGCTCTCGGGCGCCGCCGCCTACGACACGTCCAAAGCCGCGCTCGTCGCCTGGAGCGCGCGGCTGGCCGCCCGGCTGCTGCCGCGCGCCCGTGCGGTGAGCGTGAGCCCCGGCCCCGTGCACACGCCGATCCTGGCCGACTTCCGCGAGTCGATGGGCGCCGAGTCGATCGACCGCGCCGGCGCCGTGGTCGGAAGGCACGGACAACCCGGCGAGGTCGCCGCGGCGGCCGCGTTCCTGCTCAGCCCCGCGGCCTCATGGGTCAACGGCATCGACCTGCCCGTCGAAGGCGGCCTCGCCGCCGCGCGCACGCACCTGGCCGCGGTGGCCGAGCCCGGCACCGTCGAGCCCAGCACCGAAAGGACCACCCGGTGACCACCACGGCGCCTCCCGAGTCGACCGAGACCGTGCTCCCCCTCGACGGCACGCGCCCGCTGGGCCGCGACCTCGTGGGCGGCAAGGCCTACAGCCTCAACCGGATGCGTTCGCTCGGCCTGCCGGTGCCGCCGGCGTTCGCGATCACCGTGGACGTCTGCACCGCCTACCACGCGGGCGGCACGCTGCCCGACGACGTCTGGGCGCAGGTCCTCGACCACCTGGCGCACCTGGAGGAACGCACCGGCCGCCGCTTCGGCGGACCGGGCTGGCCGCTGCTCGTGTCCGTGCGTTCCGGTGCCGCCCGCAGCATGCCCGGGATGATGGACACCGTCCTCAACCTCGGCCTCACGGCCGAGCTGCGCGACACGCTGGCCGAACAGTCGGGCGACCCCGCGTGGGCCGCGGACACGTGGGAGCGGTTCGAGCGCTCGTACTCCGGCATCGTCGGCGGCCCGCCGCCCGCGGATCCGCGCGAGCAGCTGCGTGCGGCGATCGGCGCCGTGTTCCGCTCGTGGTTCTCGCCGCGCGCGGTGAGCTACCGCGAGCACCACGGCATCACCGATCTCGGCGGCACGGCCGTGACCGTGCAGGCCATGGCGTTCGGCAACCGCGACGCCGAGTCCGGCACCGGGGTGCTGTTCAGCCGCGACCCCGGCACCGGCGAGCCCGGCGTCTACGGCGAGTGGCTGGCCCGCGCCCAGGGCGAGGACGTCGTGTCCGGCGAACGGACCCCGGCGCGGCTCGACGAGCTGGCGCGCACGCAGCCGGGCAACCACCGTGAGCTGCTCCGCCTGGCCGGGGTGCTGGAGCGCGAGTACGGCGACATGGTCGACGTGGAGTTCACGATCGAGTCCGGCACGCTCTACGTGCTGCAGGCCCGGGCGGGCAAGCGCACGCCGGGCGCGGCGGCGCGCATCGCCGTGGACCTCGTCGGCGAGGGCCTGATCGACGTCGACACGGCGCTCACGCGCGTGACCCCGGCCCAGGCCACGCAGCTGCTGGAGACGGCCGGCGCGGCCGAGGGCGTCGAGCTCGCCCGCGGCACCGGTGCGGGCCCCGGCCTGGGTGTGGGCCAGGTCGTGACCGACCCGGACGAAGCGCTGGACGCCGCCGACGCCGGGACCGCCGTGGTGCTCGTGCGGCCGTTCACGTCCCCGGAGGACGTGCCGGCGATGTTCGCCGCGGCGGCCGTCGTGACCGAGCACGGCGGGTCGACCTCGCACGCGGCGCTAGTGTGCCGGGAGGCGGGCATCCCGTGTGTGGTCGGCTGCGGCGACGGCACCGTCGACGCGCTGCGCGGCCGCCTGGTGACGGTCGACGGCACGACCGGCGCGGTGCTCGACGGCGACCGCGCGAGCGGCGCGGGCACGACCGTCGACGGTCCCGCGGCGACGCTCACGGAGTGGGCCGCCGCACGGACCGGCGGCGACGGCGCGCTGCCCGAGCTGCTCGCGCTGGTGCACAGTACTGATCCGGCCGAAAAGCAGGCCGGCCCCCCGCGCGGCACGTAACCGTTGCCGCGAAGTCATTCGGCCGTGACTGTGGTCGGATTGGCAACGATGTGCACAGTATCGTCGGCGGACGCGAATGACCGGTTGGGTGAGCAGAAGATGAGCAGTAGCACGCAGGAGACGACCGGCGAGGACCGGGCGGAGGCCGCGCGCGTGCGCGTCCGCGAACTGATCGCCGCGCTGCAGCCCGACGCCGTGGACAAGCGCCCCAACAAACGCGGCGCGCAGACCCGCGACAAGCTCGTGCAGGCCGCCACGGCGTGTTTTTCCGAGTACGGCTACACACGCACCCGCGTCTCGGACATCACCAACCGCGCCGACACCGCGCAGGGCAACTTCTACCGCCACTTCACCAGCCTCGACGACATCTTCCTCGCGGCCCTGCAACCGGCACTGGAGGAGCTCGCGGCGGCCTCGGCCACCGCACCACGCTCCGGCGACGAGCAGCACCACCTGGTGGAGCAGACCATCGCGTACCTCCACTCGTACGCCCGCAACCGCCACCTGCTGCGCGTGATGCGCGAAGCCGCGGCCGCGAGCGAAAACGAGGGCTTCCTCAAACTGTGGCTCCAGGTGCGCTCCGGCTTCGTCCACCGCACCGAACGCTGGCTGCGGCGGCTCCACGAGAGCGGCGTCATCGAGGCCACCCACTACGAGCTCCACGCCGAGGCCCTCGGCTCGCTCATCGAGCAGATGGCCTACGTCCACATCGGACTTCTGCCGGTGACGCCCCGGCCCGAACGCATCCAGGACCTCGGTTCGGTGATCGGCCAGATCTGGTACCGGTCTCTGCCGTTCGTGGCCGACCGCTAGACGGATCCGCCGTTCGGCCCGAGGATGAGCCGATGACGACGACCGACACCCGGCGAGATCGCGCCGGCTTCCGGACTGAGCGGTTTTCGCGCAGCCCCTGGGCTGGGCGAAAACCGGGAGGGAAGAAGCCGGCTTGAGGCGATCTCGCACGCCTCGGCGGAGCCGGGGCAGACAACACAGCCGCGCGGGCGAGCTGTTGCGCACGGACGGGCCGTTCGCGCTGCGGATCGTGGTGACGGCGGCCGTGGCGTGGCAGATCTGTGTGTGGCTGGGCGCGCGGCAGCCTCCGGTGTACGCGGTGATCGTGCCGCTGGTGTCCATCCGGGACGCGCCGTACTCGACGCTGAACGTGTCCCTGGCGCGCGTGGCCGGTGTGGTGTGCGGGCTGTCGATCGGGATTCTCGTGCTGCGTGTGGTGCACCCGTCCGCCGGGGCGCTCGCACTCGTGCTGGCGCTGGCGCTCGCCGTGGGTATCGTGCTGCGCATCGGCGGCACGCTCAACATCCAGGTCGCCGTGTCGGCGCTGCTGGTGTTCGCCAGCACCGACCCGGACTCCTACGCGCTGTCGCGCCTGTGGGAGACGGCCGTCGGCGCCGGGGTGACCGTGGTGCTGGCGCCGCTGCTGCTGCCGGCGAACCCGGCCCGCACGTTCGTGAAAGAACTCCACGAGACCGCGGCCGAACTGGCCCGGAACCTCCGGGCGCCACTCGACGAGGAGGCGGTGCGCGCGGTCGAGACCCGCGCCCGCGCGCTGCCGGGAAAGCTCGCCCTGGCGCGCAAAGCCGTGCGCTCCCACCCGTGGTGGCGCCGCACCGAGACCGACCACCTCGCCGCCCTGGTGCCCCTCGCCCAGGCCGCCTCCGACATCGGCACCCTCGTGCGCATCCACTTCGAGGACACCACCGAGCTCGCCACCCGCGGCGAACCGACCGACACGTCGGAAGTCGCGGGCCCCCTCTCCGACGCCGTGACCGCCGCCCTCACCGGCACGCCCGACCCCCCGGCCCTGGCCACCGCGGAAGCCGCCATCGCGCACAACGCCGAAACCGACGGCACCCGCCTCGGCGCCATCGCGCGACGGCCGCTCCGTCGCATCGCCGCGCTCCTGCGGGAGCTGTAATTTTGGCCCCGGCTCCGCCGGGGCGTGCGAGATCGCCTTTGAGCCGGCTTCCGGATTCGGGCGGTCGGATCGGCCGGGGGCCGATCGCACCGCCCGAATCCGGAAACCGGCGCGATCTCGCGGGGTGGCCGGCTGGATGCCGAACGGCTACCGGGCCGCGCGCCGGGAAAGGCCCAGGGCCGATCGCACCGGCCCGAATCCGGAAACCGGCGCGATCTCGCGAGATGGCCGGCTGGATGCCGAACGGCCGCTGGGCCGCGCGCTGGGAAAGACCCAGGACTGATCGCACCGGCCCGAATCCGGAAACCGGCGCAATCCCGCGAGATGGCCGGCTGGATGCCGAACGGCCGCTGGGCCGCGGGCCGGGAAAGACCCAGGGCCGATCGCACCGGCCCGAATCCGGAAACCGGCGCGATCTCGCGGGGCGGCCGGCTGGATGCCGAACGGCTACTGGGCCGCGCGCTGGGAAAGGCCGAGGAATTCGTTCTGTTCGCGGTCGTAGCGTTGGGTGAGGCCGTTGCCGTAGCGGTCCCACCAGTTCTGGGTGTGCCCGCCCTGCGTGGTGGTCGTGGCGCCGTAGACCTGGCGGTCGTACTCGATGCGGGCGTCGTGGAAGTCCTGTTGGAACTGTTGGGGGGTGAGGCCCTGGATGTGCTGCACGGCGGCCGGGTCGAGGATGGGCGCGCTGCGGACGATGTCGGCGCCGCCCATGTGGTTGAGGATGGCGCGCACGCCGCCGGCGCCGCGCATGTGGGCGCCGGACATCACGGCGGCCTGGGTGCCGGCGTCGGTGAAGTTGAGGGCGCCGGCCGTGCGGGCGTTGGCGGACATCAGGCGCGCGACGACGGCGTGCTCCTCGGGGCTGCCGATGCCGTACTGGTTGCGCGCGGCCATGATCTCGTCGTAGCCGTTGTGCATGCTCTGGCGGAAGCCGTAGACCTCGGGCACCCCGCCCTGCTCGCCGGTCGCGCCTTCCGAGCGCATGATCGAGTCGACGACCCGATCGTCCAGCTGCGTCGCAGCGGCGGCCGGCGCGGCGGCGCCACCCCCGGCAGCCGGAGCAGCCTGCGTACCCCCGCCGAGACCCTGTGCCACGGCCGTGTCCGCATCGGTGTACCCCTGCACCGCCGACTGGACCTTGCCACTCACCTCACCGATGAGGCTCACGAACTTGCCGAGCGAAGAGACCAGCTGCGACTGCAGCGTCGAGTTCGCCGCGGCCACCCCGCTGCCGATCCCGGCGAACGAGAGCGCGTCGATCACGAGCGACTCGAGGTCGCGCGTCGAGGACAACGCCGAGGAGCCCAGGCTCTCCACGTTCTTGACGATCGACGACACCTCGGCCGGCAGTACCCGGTAGCTTCCCGCTGTCATGCCTGCTCCGTCCGACTCGGCTGCTTTCCCGTCGAGAATTCCCCACCGACCGCGCCCGGCACACGGCCGAATTACCCACTCGCCGACCCCGCCGGTATCGAATCGGAGGAGGGTGGGTATGTGTGGCGCATGGAAGCGGACGAAACCCGGCACGAGCGGGTCGACGAGGAGATCGAGCGGCTCGACGAGCGGCTGTGGTCGATCGCCCGTGCGCTGCACGCCGGGCCCGAGCCGGCGGACGCCGAGCACGAGGCCGTCCGCGCGCTGACCGGTGAGCTGGCCGAGGCGGGTTTCGCCGTCGAGCACGGTGTCGCCGGCCTGGCCACGGCGTTCACCGCGCGTCGCGGCGAAACCCGGCCGTGCGTGGCTCTGCTGCTGGAGTACGACGCGGTACCCGGCCTCGGCCACGCGAGCGGGCGCAACCTCGTCGCGGCGGCCGGTCTCGGGGCCGCGCTCGCCGCCCGAGCCGTCACCGGCGACGACCGCGGCTCGATCCTCGTCGTGGGCTGCCCCGCCGCGGAACCGGCCACGGGCAAGGCCGCTCTCGCCGCCGCCGGGGTGTTCGACGACGTCGACGCGGCACTGGTTTTTCACCCCGGCACGCACACCTGGACGTGGGCACCGCTGACCGCCCGCACCGACGTGCGCGTGACCGTCCACGGCCGCGCCGCGCACCCGACCGCCGAGCCCCGCCGCGGCGTCGACGCGGTGGCCACGCTCGTGCAGACCTTCACCGCCGTCGCCGCGCTGCAGGCACGCCTGCCCGCCGGCTTCCACGTGCAGGGCATCATCACGCGCGGCGGCGAGTCCACCGCCGTCGTGCCCGGCCTGGCCGAGGCGCGGTTCGGGCTGTCCGCGCCGACCACCGCGGCGCTGGAGCGGCTGGTGTCCGACGTGACGGCGTGCGCCGAGGGCTCGGCCCTGGCCACGGGTGCGAAAGCCCGGACCGACCGGCTCGGCCCCGGTTGCGCGCACTTCCGCGACAACCCCGTGCTGTCGAGCCATTTCGCCCGCCACCTCGCCGCGCGCGGCATCCACGCGACGCCGCCGGACCCGGGTGTGTTCCCCGGTTCCTCCGACGTCGGTGACGTCAGCCTGAAGGTGCCCACGATCCACCCGTTCGTCGCGATCCTCGACCCGGGTCACGCCGAGGGCACGCCCGAGTTCGCCGCGGCGGCCGCGTCACCACGGGCCCGTTCGGTGCTGCTCGCCTCGGCCGCGGCACTCGGCCGGACCACTGTGGACCTGCTGGCGCACCCGGCTCTGGTGAGCCAGGCGTGGGACTGCTTCGCCGACCAGGCCCGTGCCGAGCGCACGGGCTGACCCCGAAAGGACCCACCATGGCCGACGTGCTCACCTTCGGGATCGAAGAAGAGTTCCTCGTCGTCGACGACCGGGGCCGTCCGGCGCACGCGGCCGCCGCCGTCCTGGAGTCGGCGGACGACAGCGGCGCGGGCGAGTTCCAGCAGGAGCTCACCAAGGCCCAGGCCGAGACCGCGACCGGCATCTGCGTCACCCACGACGAAGCCGTCGAGCAGCTGCAGGCGATGCGCACCTCGCTCGCCCGCGCGGCCGACCGGCGCGGGCTGCGGATCCTGCCCTGCGGCAGCTCGCCCGTCTCCTCCGGCGAGCTCCCCGCCATCACCGCGACCCCGCGCTACCGCCGGATGGCCGCGCACTTCGGCGCCACTGCGCAGACCACGCTCACCTGCGGCTGCCACGTCCACGTCGCCGTGCCGGACCCGGAGACCGGCACGCGCGTGCTCGGGCACGTGCGGCCGTGGCTGCCGGCGCTGCTGGCGCTCACGGCCAACTCGGCGATCGCGGACGGCCGCGACACCGAGTACTGCAGCTGGCGGCACCAGGAGTGGGCGCGCTGGCCCTCGGCCGGGCCGCCGCCGCGGTTCGCCTCGCACGCGGACTACGAGGGCGTCGTGGACGCGTGGCTGCGCTCGGGCGCGATCCTCGACCGCGGGATGGTCTACTGGGACGTGCGCCTGTCGGAACAGCAGCCGACGATCGAGTTCCGGGTCGCCGACGTCGCCGCCACCGTCGAAGAGGCCACGCTGCTCGGCGTGCTGTGCCGGGCGCTCGTGGCCACGGTGCTCGACGCCGGCGATCCCCCGCACCTGTCCAACGAGGTGCTGCGCGGCCGGCTCTGGCGCGCCTCCCGCGAAGGCGTCACGGGCCACTGCTCCGACCCGGGCACCGGCGACCTGCTCCCTGCCGTCGAGGTGCTCAGGCGGCTGACCGAGTTCTGCGCACCCGCCCTCCGTGCCGCCGGGGACACCGTGTTCGCCCGCGAAGGCCTCGCTCGGCTCGCCCGCGACGGCGGCGGAGCCGACCGCCAGCGGCAGCTCTTCGCGAACCGGGAAAACGCCCTCGACGTCGTCGACCGCTTCGCCGTCCCGGCCGGCGCGGCGAGACCGGCGACGGCCTGACCCGCCCGGACGGTGGCCAGGCCGGCACCCGGTTACGATGAGTGGTCAGTTCGGAAACCCGCCCCAGTCCCCGGCGCCAATGGAAAGGCAGCGACATGCCTGTCGAGCCTCGGTTCGCCGGCCCGGTGCGGGTGCTGCTCGTGGAAGACCACGACATGGTGGCCCAGGCTCTCGAGCTCGCCCTGCAGCGCTCGCCCGCGATTTCCGTGGTCGGGCGCGTCCGCTCGCGCGAAGCCGCGACGACCGACACGGCCCGGCTGAGGCCCGACGTCGTGGTCCTCGACCGGCGCCTGCCCGACGGCGACGCCGTGGCCGCGATCGGGGACCTCGCCGCACTCGGCTCGCAGGTTCTCGTCCTCACCGGCGACGCCACTCCGGCCGTCGCCGCGCGCGTGGCCGAGGCCGGCGGCCGGGGGCTGCTGCTCAAGTCCGCGCCGCTCGACCAGCTGGAGTCGGCCGTGCAGCGCGTGGCCGAAGGCGAGGTCGTGTTCGACGCCGCCCTGCTGCCCGGGGTGCTCGACCGGCTCACCGGCCGCGCCGGCGGCAACGGCTCGGCGCTGACCGCGCGGGAACGCGAGACGCTGCAGCTGCTCGCGGAAGGCGCGAGCACGGAGGAGATCGGCGACCGCCTCGGCGTCACCCGCAACACCACCCGCAACCACGTGCAGCGCGTGCTGGAGAAGCTCGGCGCGCGCTCGAAGCTCGAAGCGGTCGCCTTCGCGCGGCGCGAGGGCCTGCTGGATTGATGCACCTGCGTCAGTGACGCGGTGGTGATCTGCGTCTGCCGCACGGCGGGCGTTTCGCGCAGAGTGGGGACGTGGAGGTCCCTGCGCCCGTCGACGTCGAATGCGTGCTGCCCGAATCGGTGGCCGGTCTCGCGTCGGCGCGCGACTTCACGCGGGCGACCCTGACCGGCTGGGGCTTCGGTGCCGTGGCCGACGACGCCCTCCTGATCGTGACCGAGCTGGCCACCAACGCCGTGCAGCACGGCGAGGGCAAACCCGTGCTGCGGCTCAAGTACGGCGAAGCGGTGGTCCGGCTCGAGGTCGCCGACGACAGCGCCGAGCTGCCCGCGACCCGCGAGTCCGGTCCGGACGGCGGCTGGGGCCTGCGGCTCGTGCAGGAGCTGGCGCTGGCGTGGGGTGTCACACCCGGCGAGTCGGGAAAGGTCGTGTGGTGTGAGCTCGGCCGGGCTCCGCGCGGGTGAACCGGAAGCTGCCCGCGTGAGCCGGATGGGGCAGAGTTGGGGCATGGACGACCCCGCGGTGGACGACCTCGGCCTGCTGGTGCGGGGAGTCCTCGACTACGCGATCTTCATGCTCGACCCGGCCGGCCGCGTCCTGAGCTGGAACGCGGGCGCCGAGCGCATCAAGGGCTACCGGCCCGAGGACATCATCGGCCGGCACTTCTCCGTGTTCTACCCGCCGGAGGAGATCGCCGCGCGCAAGCCCGAGCGGGAGCTGGAAACCGCGCTCGCCGAAGGGCGCCTGGAAGACGAGGGCTGGCGCATCCGCAAGGACGGCACCCGCTTCTGGGCCAACGTCGTCATCACCGCCCTGTTCGACGACGAGGGAAATCACCGCGGCTTCGGCAAGGTCACCCGCGACATGACCGAGCGCCGCACCGCCGAGCAAGCGCTGCGCGAGAGCGAGGAACGCTTCCGCTTGCTGGTGCAGGACGTCTCCGACTACGGCATCTTCATGCTCGACACCGGCGGCCGCATCGTCAGCTGGAACGCCGGCGCCCAGCGCATCAACGGTTATCACGCCGACGAGATCATCGGCCGGCACTTCTCGGTCTTCTACCCCGCCGAGGACATCGCCGCCCGCAAACCCGCGCGGGAGCTGGAAACCGCGCTCGCCGAAGGGCGCCTGGAAGACGAGGGCTGGCGCATCCGCAAGGACGGCACCCGCTTCTGGGCCAACGTCGTCATCACCGCCCTGTTCGACGACGCCGGCAACCACCGCGGCTTCGGCAAGGTCACCCGCGACATGAGCGAACGCCGCGCCGCCGAACAGGCCCTGGTGCAGCGGCGCCGGCTGGTCGGGCACCTCGTCGACGCCCAGGAGGTCGAGCGCCGGCGCATCGCGTGGGACGTGCACGACGACTCGATTCAGTCGATGGTCGCCGTCGGCATGCGGTTGCAGCTGCTGGCCGACCGGCTGCCCGAGGAACACCGCGAAGGGGTGCACGCGCTCGACGAGTCGGTGCGCGCGGCGGTGGGCCGGCTGCGCGCGCTCGTCTCCCGGCTGCGGCCGCCCGACCTGGACCGCCACGGGCTCGTGGTCGCGCTCACCGGTCACCTCGAAGAGGTCCTGCCCGGCTGGGGGCTCCAGTACACGCTGCGCCACGACCTCACGGCCGAACCCACCTCGGAAGCCGCCGTGACGGGATACCGGATCTGCCAGGAAGCGCTCACCAACGTGCACAAGCACGCCCGCGCGTCACGAGTGGAGGTTTCGTTGTCCACAGTGGACAGGGGCACGCTCTTCCGCGTGACCGACGACGGGATCGGCACCGCCGTGACCGGCACCGACCCGGGCCGCGACCACTTCGGGCTGATCGAGATGCGCGAACGCGCCGAGTCGGCCCACGGCTGGTGGTCCATGTCCAGCAAGCCCGGCGAAGGGACGAGTGTGGAGTTCTGGCTGCCGAGCGCCCCGGACGAGCAGCGGTGACCGGCCCCCTGCGCGTCGTGATCAGCGACGACGACGACATGATCCGCGACGCCCTGCGCGAAGTGCTCGAGGAGCAGCCCGACATCGAGGTCGTCGGCGTCGGGCGCGACGCGGAAGACGCGATCACGCTCGCCGAGCGCCACCGGCCCGCCGTCGCGGTGCTCGACGTGCGCATGCCCGGCGGTGGCGGGGCCCGCGCCGCGCGCGAGATCGTGACCCGCTGCCCGGGAACGGCGGTGCTCGCGTTCTCCGCCTACTCCGACCACGCGTCCATGGCCTCCATGGAGACCGCGGGTGCCGTCGAGTACCTCACGAAGGGTGTGCCGAACCGCGAGATCGTCGCGGCGGTGCGGCGGCTGGCCGGACGGTAGCCACGCGCTCACGAAGGGTCCCGGTCGCCGGGACCGCGTGCGTCCGATCGGAGCCACTTGCGCGGGATCGCCCGTGTGGCAGGAAATTCACCCGAAAATGGGGTGTGAGGCGACCCGGAACGGGGTAGCCGATGCTCGCCCCACAGGGCGATCCCCTTCCCCGGCGACAGAGAGGGTTGCGTCGTGAGCAGCTTCGTGGATGCGGACCTCGGCGTGGACCACCGCTTCGACCGCGCGTTGCGCGGCTACCTCGCGCGGGTGGCCGCCGCGGTGGGCGTGGGACTGGAGTCCTGCACGGTCGACCTCGACCTGCCCGTCTCGGCCTACATCGCCCTCGACCGGCGGCTGGGCCGCTTCCCCGACCGGGACCTGGCGCTGCTGTGGGACGAGGTGCACGGCTGGTCGGCGGCGATCGAGGCCTCGTGCGGGGAGGACCTGATCGTGCTGGCCTACCTCGACGGTGACGACGTGCTCGCCGAACCCGCCGCCGTCGAGCGCTTCCTGGGGGCGCTGCGCGCGGCCGACCACTCCCTCGGCCGCCCCGACCCGCGCAAGCTGCGCCGCGCGGGCGGGCACGACGAACTGCTGGACCGCCTGGCCTGACGCGGGGTGATGCGTCGGCGCGGGCGAAAGCGGGTAGTCCCCGGTCGGGAAAGGAGTGCGTCATGGCACCGAAACGGCCCGTCTGGAGCGGCTCGCTGACCCTCGGCCTGGTGACGGTGCCGGTGCGGCTCTACAGCGCGATCGAGGACCACACCGTGCACTTCCGCCAGTTCGAGCGCGGCACGAGCGACCGCATCCGCTACCGGCGCGTGAACGAGCGCACCGGCGACGAGGTGGAGCTGGCCGAGATCGTGAAGGGCTACGAGCTCGACGACGGCGACTACGTGCTGGTGGAGCCCGAGGAACTCGACGAGATCGCGCCCGGGCGCAGCAAGTCGCTCGATGTGGAGGCGTTCGCCGACCTCGCCGACATCGACCCGATGTTCTTCGACCGCACCTACTGGCTCGCCCCCGCGGGCTCCGACTACGACAAGCCGTACTCGCTGCTGCTGGCGGCGATGGCGAAGACGGACAAGGCGGGCGTGGCCAAGTTCGTGCTGCGCGGGCGCGAGTACCTGGCGCTGGTGCGGGCCGGCGACGGCGTGATGCTGCTCGACACGTTGCACTTCGCCGCGGACCTGCGGGACCGGGAGAAGTCGCTGCCGGACCTGCCGGAGAAGGCGCCGGCGCGCGGCAAGGAGTTCGACATGGCCGTGAACCTCATCGACGCGCTCACCGAGGACTGGCGGCCCGAGGACTACCGCGACACCTACACCGACCGCGTCCACGAGCTCATCGAGGCCAAGCGCAAGGGCGACAAGGTCACGCCGGCCGCCGAGGCCGCGGAGCCGACGAAGGTGGTCGACCTGTTCGAGGCCCTGCAGCGCAGTGTGAAGAACGGGAAGCGGCGCGGCAAGAAGGAGAAGGGCCCGCAGCTCGCGGACCTCACCAAGGCGCAGCTCGACGAGCTGGCCAAGGAACGCGAGATCAAGGGCCGCTCGAAGATGAAGCGCGCGGATCTGGAACGGGCGCTGGAAGAGGCGTCCTGACCGTCGCCTCGGCGTTCACCGGGGTAACGCGAGCAGCCAGTCCAGCGCGGTGGGCAACGCGTTGAGGATCGAGATGTGCCCGTCGCGGGGCCGCAGCCACAGCTCGGCGTCGGGCAGGTGGGCCAGCAGGTGCTGCGCGTGCGACGCGGGAATCACGCGGTCGGCGCCGCCCTGCGCCAGCAGGACCGGCACGCGCACCTCGGCGAGTTCGAAGCCCCAGCCCGACGCGTAGGCGACGTCGTCGTCGACCTCACCGTCGTGGCCCGCGCCGCCGGCTTCCCCGGCGTCCGCGCCGAGCGGTCCCCACGCGCCGTCCAGCGCGGCCCAGTCGGTCGCGACGAAGCTCTCCGGGTCGAACTCGTGCGCCAGCGCGTGGGCCATCCGCGCTTCGCGGCCTTCACGCGCGGCGCGCAGCGAGGTCGGGTCGGCCATCCCGGCGAACCAGTCGAACTCCTCGGTGTACGGCGCGACCCCGGCCAGCGTCACGGCCGCGGTGACGCGATCCGGCAGTTGCGCCGCAGCCCCCAGCGCGTGCGACCCGCCGCCCGAAGCCCCGACCACCGCGAAGCGGCCGAGCCCCAGTGCGTCGGCGAGCACGCGCACGTCCTCGGCCGCGGACCCGATGGTGCGGCCCGGCACCACCGTCGACCCGCCGTAGCCGGGGCGGCCGTAGGAGACGACACGGATCCCGCGCGCGTCCGCGGCCTGCAGGACGGGTGCCAGCAGCGCTCCGGTCTGCGGCGTGCCGTGGAACCAGACCACGGTGAGGGTGTCGCCGCGGCCGCTGTCGTGCACGCGCAGCACACGGTCGCCGGCGAGAGTCAGATCATGTGAGGTCCCCATGCGGCGCGACTCTAGCGGCTCGGGTGTGTGAGGGAACGGCGTTCACGGGGTACCTCGCGAGGTATGGACCCAGACGCGCACCCCGACCTCCGGCTCGACGACACCGCGGCCGAGCAGCTGGAACCCGACCGCGCGACGCTCGAAGCCGTCGGCAAGATCACCGAGGCGATGGAGACCGTCGAGATCGCCCGCGGCCGGCTCTACGAGTTCCACCAGCTCAGCGGCTCCGCTGACGAGAAGCTCTCCGACGGCATCGCCATGCTGCGCGCGGCCGGCCACCCCGGCCACGCCGACCGCCTCGCCGAGCACCTGCTGGGCCGCAACGTGCTGCACGGGCGCTGGACGTTCCAGATCGTGGAGGAGTACGACACCACCTACTACCGCGTGTTCCGCGACCACGAGACGCGCGTGCGCGAGCTCACCCGCGGCGTCCGCCACCTCGCCGAGGCCCGGGTGAAGCGCGAGAACCGCACGCCCGGACTGCCCGGACACGAGGCCACGCCTCACTCCCCCGACTGAGCACGGTCTCGACCCCACTGCCCCTCGAACCCACGCCGCCTCGAAAACGACGCGGCACAAGCCTTCCCGCTAAGGTTTCGGTGAACCGGCCGCGCGAGTGGAGGCACCAGGATGAGCAACGTCGAGACCGAGCCACCCGTGCTGGACTGCGGGGACGACGCGGCCGGCCACGGCGGCGTCGAGGTCCTCGGCGCGCGGGACGTGCCGCTGGGCGGGCCGCGCGCGATGAAGGTGCGCCGCACGCTGCCGCAGCGCAAGCGTTCGCTGGTGGGCGCCTGGTGCTTCGCCGACCACTACGGGCCCGACGACCCGAGGACCACGGGCGGCATGTCCGTCGGCTCGCACCCGCACACCGGGCTGCAGACGGTGAGCTGGCTGTTCGCCGGCGAGATCGAGCACCGCGACAGCCTCGGCTCCCACGCGATGATCCGCCCGGGCGAGCTGAACCTCATGACCGGCGGCCACGGCATCTGCCACTCCGAGGTCTCGACACCGGAGACCACCACGCTGCACGGCGTGCAGCTGTGGGTCGCGCTGCCCGACGCCCACCGCCACGCCGAGCGCGACTTCCAGCACTACGCCCCGCCCGCCACCGACCTCGGCGGCGCCACCGCGCGCGTTTTCCTCGGCACGCTCGCGGGCGAGACGTCGCCGGTCAAGACGTTCACGCCGCTGCTCGGCGCCGAGCTGGTCCTGGAGCCCGGCGCCCACGTCACGCTGGACGTCGACCCCGAGTACGAGCACGGCGTGCTCGTCGACACCGGCGAGGTCGCCTTCGCCGGCTCGGCGCTGCACACCACCGACCTCGGGTACCTCGGCACCGGCCGCGCCACGCTCGAGCTCGCGAACACCGGCGACGGCCGCGCTCGCGTGATGCTGCTCGGCGGGCCGCCGTTCGGCGAGGAGATCGTGATGTGGTGGAACTTCGTGGCCCGCACGCACGAGGAGATCGTGGAGTACCGCGAGGCGTGGCAGGCGGAATCGCCGCAGTTCGGCGCGATCCCCGAGGTGCCCGGCGACCCCGCGCGGCTGCCCGCGCCCGTGCTGCCGGGAGTGCGGATCAAGCCGCGCCGGAACCCCTGACCAGCGCGGCGAAAATCCGGTCCACGTCCTCGCGCTCGGTCCGCCAGTTGCTGAACGCGGCCCGCAGCGCGGGCACGCCCGCGTAGACCGTCGGCGTCACGAACGTCTCGCCCCCGGCGGCGACGGCGCGCACCACGGCGTCGATGCGCTCCTGCGTCGGGTCTTCGGCCAGCGTGAAGCACACGACGTTGAGCCGCACCGGCGCGAGCAGCCGCCACTGCGGCGTCTCGGCCAGGCGGTCGCCGAGGTCCCGGGCGTGGGCGACGCAGCGTTCGACGATCTCGCGGTGCCCCGCCCGGCCGTACGCGGCGAGCGTGCACCACGCGGCCAGCGCGCGCAGCCGCCGCGACGATTCGGGCGTGCGGTGCACGAAGTCCGGGTTGTCGCCCGGGTGGCCGAGGTAGGCGGCGGAGTTCTGGAACACGCGCACCTGCAGGTCGAGGCGGCGGCTGAACTGGATCGCCGAGTCGTAGGGCACGTTGAGCCACTTGTGCAGGTCGACGCACACCGAGTCGGCCAGCTCCAGCCCGTCGACGAGTCCCGCGTGCTCGGGCGAGAGCGCCGCGAACCCGCCGAACGCCGCGTCGACGTGCAGCCAGAACGGGTACTTCGCCTTGAGCGCGGCGATCGCCCGCAGGTCGTCGAAGTCGACGGTGTTGACCGTGCCGGCGTTGGCGATCACGATCGCGGGCCGCCCGCCCAGCGCGGCGAGCTCCCGCTCGAGTGCCTCGACGTCCACGGCCTCGCGCCCGGGCCGCACGGTCACCGGCCGCAGGGCCGAGCGGCCGAGGCCCAGCACGGACATCGCCTTGAGCGCGCTGGAGTGCGGCGACCCGCTCAGCACCTCGACCGGGCCGAGCGCCGCGACCCCGGCGTCGGCGACCGTGACGCCCAGCCGCTCCCCCAGCCACTCGCGCCCGATCGCCAGACCGACCACATTGGACATCGTCGCGCCGGAGACGAACGCGCCGCTGAACTCGGGCCCCAGCCCGAACAGCTTCGCGAGCCAGCCCACCGTCTCGCGTTCGAGGTCCGAAGCCGAGGAATCCAGCGACGACACGGGGTTCTGGTCCGCCGCGGCCGTGAGCCAGTCGCCGGCCACCGCCGCGGGCGTCGCGCCGCCCGTGACGAACCCCAGGTACCGCGGCCCGGCACTCGCGGCGAACCCCGGCGCCCAGCGGCGCCCGAACTCCGCGAGCGCGGCCCGCGCCCCCACGCCGTTCTCCGGCAGCTCCGCGGGTTCGACCGTCCTCGGCGGCACCGCCACCGGACGGTCCGCCACCCCCGCGAGCAGCTCGCCGGCCTGCGCACGCGCGGCGTCGAGCAGCGCGGGCAGGCCGGCGAGGTCTTCGGCCAGCTTCGAGTACACAGCCACCTCCTGCGGCGACCCTAGCCGCGCGCGGCGGCGGCCGTCGCAGGCCAATCCCCGGGAACTGGCCCGCTCAGCGGCTCAGCCGCGTCCGCGCCCGGCCCGGGTCGAAGTTCACCTTGCGCACCGGACCGGCGACCAGCAGCACCAGCGCCACGGCCGACACGCCCGCCAGCACCAGCGCGGCCACGAACTGCGCGGCCTCCGACGTGGCCGAGGCCAGGACCGCGAACCCGGCGAGCACCACGACCGTCGGGCCCGCCGAAGCCACCACCGTGGCGAGCACCGGGACCCGCCGCCCGTCGGGCCGCCGGGCCGAGACGACCGCCGCGCCGGCGCACACCACTGCGGCCACGAGAAGGCAGCCGCCCACGGTGTCGGAAAGCCGGTGCCAGCCGAGCGCGACGGTCGCCGCGGCGACCCAGGCGACGCCGGGTGAACCCACGGCGAGCACCCAGGTGCGCATCCGGGCGGGCAGCACCACCGCCAGCGCGAACAGCACCGCCGTCGCCGCGCTGACGTGCCCGCTCGGGAAGCTGTTGTGGCTCGCGACCGCGTAGCCGTCGAGGCCGGCGGGCCGGTCGAGCACGTAGATCTTGAGCAGCTGCGCGGCGACCAGCGGGGTCGCCAGCAGCACCAGCGCCGTCACGCCCAGGGCGAACCGGCGCCGCACCAGTGCCAGCACGAGCACCAGCACCGCGACCGCGCCGAGCAGCACCACGAGATCCACGTCACGCAGCGGCGCGGCCCAGTCCACAGTGGACGATCCGGTGGCCTGCGCGCTGTGCACCACGCCGTTCTCCGCCTCCTGGCCCGCCGCCGTGCGCACGAAGAGCAGGTACGCCACGACGAACGCGACCGCGCAGCCCACCGCGCTCGCGACGAGCAGCACGGTGCGCGACGGGGTCCGCACCTCGAGCGCGTGGCGCGGGGAGCCGGACGGGGTGATCGGGGGTGCCTCGGGGAACGTCACTGCCATGGACCCGAGTCTCGGCGCGGGATTTAGTTGTCGCGTCAGTGCCGTGTCATGGTTTTGCTACAAGATCGCCCCGGTTCGCCCCACGCTGCGGTTTTCCGAATAATGGCCGGGGTGGCAGAGGTGTTGGTGGTCGAGGACGACGCGGCCGTACGGGAAGGGCTGCAGCTGGCCCTGCGCAGGCAGGGCCACGCGGTGCACACCGCGGGCTCGGGCGAGGCGGGGCTGGACCAGGTGCGCAAGCACCTGCCCGACATCGTGGTGCTCGACCTGATGCTGCCCGGGATGGACGGGTTCGAGACCTGCCGCCGGATGCGCGCCCTGGGCGAGGTGCCCATCATCATGCTGACCGCGCGCAGCGACGACTTCGACGTGGTCGCGGGCCTGGAGGCCGGCGCCGACGACTACGTGGTGAAACCGGTGGAGCCGCGGGTGCTCGACGCGCGGATCCGCGCGGTGCTGCGCCGCGCGGTCAGCGATCACGACGCGCGCGCGGGCGAGGTCGAGCGCCACGGCGAGCTGGTGATCGACCGCGCCGGCATGCTCGTGACGAAACGGGGCGAGCAGGTGGCGCTCACGCCGACCGAGCTCAAGCTGCTGCTCGAGATCTCCCGCACGCCGGGCCAGGTCTACAGCCGCCAGCAGCTGCTCACCGCGGTGTGGGACCACGACTACCTCGGCGACTCGCGCCTGGTCGACGCCTGCGTGCAGCGGCTGCGGTCCAAGATCGAGGACGTGCCGGCGCGGCCCGACCACGTCCAGACCGTGCGGGGCTTCGGCTACCGGTTCGGCCGCTCGTGAGGGTTCCCCGGCTGCGGCCGTGGCTCTCGGGACTGCGGCCGCGCCTGGTGCTGTCCTTCGCGGCGATGACCCTGGTCGGCGCGGCCGCGGCGGCCGGCGCGAGCTACGTGACGGCGCGCACGACCATCCTGCAGGGTGTGCAGGACCCCGCCATGGTCCAGCTGCGCGACCAGGTCACCGCGTACCTGCCGCAGATGACGCTGCCGCCGGACCAGCGCCAGCTCGACAACCTCGCCGACAATCTCAAGGGCACCACCGTCGCGATCTACGGCGACCTGCGTTCCCGGTCGGGGCTCGATCCGGCCACGCTGCCCGCCGATCTGCGCCAGGAGGTCGCGACCGGCGGCACGATCCAGTTCAAGCGGGTGATCACGGGCGGCACCCCGCTGCTGCTGGTCGGGATGCCCGTGCTGCAGCGCGGCGACAACGGGGTGGCGCACACCGGCGTCGAGGTCTACTCCATGGTGTCGCTGGCCGCCCAGCAGACCGCGATCGACCGGCTGGCCACCCGCGCGTGGCAGACGGCCGCCCTCGCGCTGCCGATCGCCGTCGCGCTGGCGCTGCTGGCCGCCCGGCAGGTGCTGCGCCCGGTGCGCGCGCTGAACACCGCCGCCCGCAAGCTCGGCCACGGGCAGCTCGACGTCCGCCTGCGCGCCAAGGGCTCCGACGAGCTGGCCCAGCTCGTGACCACGTTCAACAGCACCGCGGCCGAGCTGGAGCGCACCGTCGGCACGCTGCGGGAGATGGAGGCCGACGCGCGCCGCTTCGTCGCCGACGTCTCCCACGAGCTGCGCACCCCGCTCGCCGCGATGAACGCGGTCACCGACGTGCTCGACGAGGACGCCGAGCAGCTGCCCGCCGACACCGCCGTCGCCGCGCGCCTGGTCTCGGCCGAGACCCGCCGGCTGACCCGGCTCGTGCAAGACCTGGTGGAGATCTCCCGCTTCGACGCCGGGCGCGCCGAGCTGCGGCTGGAGGAGTGGGACGTCGCGCAGGGCGTGACCGACAGCCTCGCCGCCCGCGGCTGGACGGCCGCCGACGGGATCGTCACCGACCTGCCGGCCGGCGTCGTCGCGACGGTCGACCCGCGCCGGCTCGACATCGTCGTCGCGAACCTGGTCGGCAACGCCCTGCGCCACGGCGAACCTCCGGTCGAGGTGCACCTGGCCGCCGACGCGCACACCGTGACACTGGAGGTCACCGACCACGGTCCCGGCATCCCCGAGGCCGTGCTGCCGCACGTGTTCGACCGCTTCACCAAGGCCGACTCCGCGCGGGCGCGCTCGGAGGGCAGCGGGCTCGGCCTGTCCATCGCGCGCGAGAACGCCCGGCTGCACGGCGGCGACGTCGAGGCCGCCGACACCGGTTCCGGCGCGCGGTTCACCCTGTGGCTGCCCCGCCACCCCCGGCCCGGAGAGGCGCGATGAAGAAGCTCGTGGCCGCACTCGCCGTGCTCCTGCTCGTGAGCGCGTGCGGCATCCAGCCCACCGTCGTCGTGCCCGCCGGCCCCGCCCCGACCGCGCTGGGCCCCAGCGCCCGCGCCAACCAGCTCACGCTGTACTTCCTGGTCGACGGCCAGCTGACGCCCGTCGTGCGCAGCTGGGGCAGCCCGGTCACGCCGGAGCTGGCGGTGAACGAGCTGTTCCAGGGCCCGACCCCGGCCGAGCAGAAGAGCGGCTACTACTCGCTGCTGTTCCCCGGCGACGGCCAGGTCTCCATCGACACCACCAGCGTGCCGCCGACGGTGACCATCCCGTTCGCGATCAAGCCGCTCTACCTCGGCGTGGACCAAGTGGTCTGCACCACGGTCGCCGCGATGTCGGCGGCGGGGCTGCCCGTGGACCTGCGCGGCGTTTCGGTGGTCACGCCCGATTCGCGGATCGGCCCGGCGCTCTGCACCTTCTGAGCCCTGTCTTCCCGAGCCCCTGTCTTCAGACGGGGTATGCCCGCGAGGCCCGCGCGTCGGCCAGCGAACGCGCCCACCACTCCAGCTGGTCGAGCAGCTGCTTCACCGCCGCACCGGTGGTTTCGGCGTCGGTGGGGCTGCCGGACTCGTCGAATCTTCCGTGGGCGCCGTGGAAGCTCACCGTGTCGCGGATGGTCACGGCGTGCAGCTCGGCGAAGACCGGACGCAGGTGCTCCACCGCGCGCAGGCCGCCGGAAAGCCCGCCGTACGCCACGAAAGCGACGGGTTTGGCCTGCCACTCGGAGCGGAACCAGTCGACGGCGTTCTTGAGCGAGGCCGGGTAGCTGTGGTTGTACTCCGGCGTGATGACCACGAACGCGTCGGCCGCGGCGAGCCGGGCCGCCAGGCGCCCCACCTCCGGCGCGGGCTCGGACCCGAACGCCGGAAACGCCAGTGGCAGGGCCGGATCGGCGCAGTCGACCACGTCCACCTCGAACCCGCCGTGCGCGGCGGCCTCGCCGGTGAACCAGTTCGCGACCGTCGGCGCGAACCGTCCTTCCCGGACACTGCCGACGATCACGGCAACCCGGACGGGAACTTCCGACACGATGGTCCTCCTCGAATCCCCGTGCGGGACCGGGTGTCCCGCACGGGAACCGAGTCTGGAACTTCAAGCTCCCTTGAAGTCAACCCGTCCGCGCGCCTCTATCCTCGCTGCCATGACCAAGACCGAGCTGCCCGAGCTGACCGTGGGCGAGCTGGCGCACCGCACGGGGGTGCCCGCGTCGGCCCTGCGCTTCTACGAGGACGAGAAGCTGATCCGCAGCCGGCGCACGGCGGGCAACCAGCGCCGCTACCGCCGCGACACGTTGCGGCGCGTCACGTTCATCCGGATGTCGCAGCGGGTGGGCATGCCGTTGTCGCAGATCCGCGAGGTTCTCGCGCTGCTGCCGGACGACCGCACCCCGACCCGCACCGACTGGGCGCGCATCTCCCACTGCTGGCGCGAGGACCTCGACGAGCGCATCCGGCAGCTGGAGCAGCTGCGCGACCAGCTCACCGACTGCATCGGCTGCGGCTGCATGTCGCTCACCAAGTGCCGGCTCGCGAACCCCGGCGACCGCCTCGGCCGCGAGGGTCCCGGGCCGCGAAGGCTTCCGGACCATCGCGGGGACGGCTACGCGGACCCTCAGCCCAGCACGAGACCGCGCACGTAGGCGGCCTGCCCGGCGTGCTGCAGGTCGTCGGAGAGCACGCTGACCAGCCGCACGCCCAGCGTCACCGGCGGGTCCCAGCCCTCGTCGACGACGGCGTCGAGCGCCTTGCCGTCGAGGCCGCCGACCCACGCCACGGTCTGCTCGTGCACGGCGTCGTAGTAGCCGGTCAGCAGCTTGGGGTCGTCCACCTGCACGGCCGCGACGTCGTCGCTGCTGTGCGCGTACCCCGTGTCGGCAGGCGGGAAGGGCAGGCCGAAGCGGCGGTGCCAGTCCTGCGCCGTCCAGATCTGCTCGGTGCCCGCGACGTCGGCCACGTGGTCGTCCTGCACCCGCGTGAGGTGCCAGACCAGCCAGGCGATCGAGTTGGCGCCCGGCCCGGGCCGCGCGACGAGCTGGTCGCCGGTCAGGCCGTCGACCGACTGGTGCACGACCTCCTGGATCCGGCCGAAGCCGTCCACGAGCAGATCGGCCACGTTCATCCGTAGTCCTCCTCGGTTCGTTCCTGCCTGCTACCCCGATCATGCCGCACGCAAACCGCCGCGCCACCACCGAATTCCGGCGGTCGGGCGCGGCGGCGGGCCGAGCCGGCGGCCCTGTTACGTGCCGAGCAGCTGGTCGAAGAACGAGCGGTAGCGGCGCAGCGCGATCCGCAGGTCCTCCGTGGCGGGCTCGCCGTCGCGCCACTGCGCTTCCAGCTCACCCTTGTGCTCGGCGAAGGTCTCGGCCAGCGAGCTGATCACGGAGGCGACGAGCTCGTCGGCGTCGCGCACCGCGCGGCGCGGGTCGTCGACGAAGCCGGTCTGCACTTCCTGCCAGCGGTGGCGGAAGCGGTCGACGTCGCCGCCTTCGAACAGCGGCGGGGCGCCATCGGTGCGGGCGCCTCGGTCCGCGGTGTTCCGGTCCGCGCCACGATCTTCCGCTTCTCTCACCTCGGTGTCCACATCGGACACTTCACGGGAGCGGGTGTCCCGGCGTTCCCCGGTTCGGGGCTGTTCGGCCGCACCCGCCAGGTCGGCGGTGCTCAGTCCCCGGGTCTCCTGGCCGGTCATGTCAGCGTTCTCCGTTCCGCTCGTGGGCGCCGCGGTGGTTGCCGCCGCGCGCGGCGGTGTGCTCGCGGCGGCGCTCGACGGTGTCGTCGTCGGTGCGCGTGTCGCCACGGCTTTCGGCACCGGTGTCGTCGGTCAGCAGGTCCTCGAACACGGTGCGGTAGTGCACCATCGCCGAGCGCAGTTCCTCTGTGGACAGTGCCGTCTCCGCGTGGCGGCGATGCGTCTCGTGCGCCGCGCGGTAGTGCTCCAGCGTGCGCGAGTGGCGCACGGACAGATCGGAAAGCTGCTGGTCGTAGCCCTCGGTCGGGTAGCCGCGCTCGGACATCACGGCCACGAGCAGGTCGTCGGCCTCGTCGAGCGCACCCGCGGGCTGGTCCACGAACTTCTCCTGGATCAGCGACCAGTGCTGGGCGTAGCGCTCGCGTGCCGACGCCGAGAGCGGCCGGATGTCGAGGTCCCGGTGGCGGCGTTCGCGTTGGGCCAGCTCCCGTTGTGCCGCACGCGGATTGTCGCTCTCCTCCACCGCGCGCGAGTATTCCGGACCGAACTGCTGCTGCAGTCGTTTCCGCTGCCGTTCCCGGACGACGAGCCAGGCCACGGCACCGATCACCACGACGGCGGCCACCACGATCACGACGATGAGCCAAGTGGGCATCGCACGAACTCCTTCACGGATTTTGTCGAGCCCCCCGTCCCGGTCGGATGCCCGCCGCTGCCCAGGCGAAACGCGAATACCGCCGATGAACGGCGTTTTCGGCCGAGTGGCCCTGCCCGTACCCCCGGATGCGGTACGGTTCGGACATCAGGGCGAAACCCGGCAGACGGGAGGACGGCACGTGGACACCACCGTGCGGCTCGCCTCCGGCGCGCTCCGGGTCGTGCCGGCCTTCGGCACCATCGCCGGCGTCCCCGTGCCCGGCTGGGCCGGCACGCTGCTGGCCGTGGTGTGCATCGTCGCCGCGCTCGCCGTCCTGCTGCTGATCGTGCGCAACCGGCGCCGCTGAGCCGTTCCCGGCGGTTCAGCCGAGGTGGTTGCCGACCTCGATCAGGTTTCCGTCCGGGTCGCGGAAGGGGACGCGCGGGTGAAGCGGGTGGTGATCACGTGGTCCTTGGCCGGGCCGGCGACCACCCACTCCTGGCTCCAGTGGTCGGCGTCGAGCACGCGGTACTCACCGCGGTAGAGGTCGTCGCGGCACGGGTGGTCGGTGCGCCACCGGCCGGTGGCCAGGTCGAGGTCGTGGAAGAAGCCGCCGTGGTCGAAGTGCACGGCGGCGCGGGCGCCGTCGGGGTGGTAGAGCAGGGTGCGGCTCACCGGGCCGGTGTAGCCGGGCAGCCGCAGCTCGCCGGTCTCGTGGTAGACGAGGACGCCTTCCCGGGTGAACGTCGCGGTGCCGGTGACCTCGCCCATCGGCTCGCCGTCGGCGGCCACGATGTCGCGCGAGAGCCGCCAGGTGCCGGTGAAGTGCGCGGCGAGGTCGGTGATCTCGAAGTCCACCCCGCCATTCTGCGCCCGCCCGTACGACGTGACGCGGCGGCGGGGTGGGGATCACACACAGCGTGACTTCCGTGGCGCGAGCGGGACACTCGTGCCGGAAACGCGCCGAGGCGCCCGGGGTGGCACCGCGGTGTCGGTCCCGGCGCCTAGAATCGGCCGGGTGGCTCACCCCGACCAGGCCCAGCGCTCCCCCGCCCTCGAAACCCTGCAGCGTGTGTTCGGTTACGACGCGTTCCGCGGCGATCAGGCGGACATCGTCGAAACCGTGATCTCCGGCGGAGACGCGCTGGTGCTGATGCCCACCGGCGGCGGGAAATCGCTGTGCTACCAGATCCCTTCGCTCGTGCGGCCCGGCGTCGGCGTGGTGATCTCGCCGCTGATCGCGTTGATGCAGGACCAGGTCGACGCGTTGCGCAACCTCGGCGTGCGCGCGGGATTCCTCAACTCCACACAGGATTTCGGCGAGCGCCAGCGCGTGGAGGAGGCGTTCGTCGCGGGTGAGCTCGACCTGCTCTACCTGGCGCCGGAACGCCTTTCGGTCGAGTCGACCGTGCGGCTGCTCGACCGGGGGAAGATCGCGCTGTTCGCGATCGACGAGGCGCACTGCGTGTCGCAGTGGGGCCACGACTTCCGGCCCGACTACCTGATGCTGTCGTCGCTGCACGAGCGCTGGCCGGACGTGCCGCGCATCGCGCTCACCGCCACGGCGACCGAGGCCACGCACAAGGAGATCTCCGCGCGGCTCAACCTCGACGGCGCGCGCCACTTCGTCGCGAGCTTCGACCGGCCGAACATCCAGTACCGCATCGTCGGCAAGAACTCGCCGCAGAAGCAGCTGCTGGAGCTGCTGCGCACCGAGCACAAGGGCGACGCGGGGATCGTCTACTGCCTTTCGCGCGCGTCGGTGGAGAAGACGGCGGAGTTCCTGGTGCAGAACGGAATCCGCGCGGTGCCCTACCACGCGGGGCTCGACAAGCGCACCCGCGCGGACAACCAGTCGCGATTCCTGCGCGAGGACGGGCTCGTGGTCGTGGCCACGATCGCGTTCGGGATGGGTATCGACAAGCCGGACGTGCGGTTCGTCGCGCACCTGGACCTGCCGAAGTCCGTGGAGGGCTACTACCAGGAGACGGGCCGCGCGGGCCGCGACGGGCTGCCGTCCACGGCGTGGCTCGCCTACGGGCTGCAGGACGTGATGCAGCAGCGCAAGATGATCGAGAACGGCGAGGGCGACGAGGCCCACCGCCGCCGGCAGGCCGCGCACCTCAACGCGATGCTGGCGCTGTGCGAGACCGTCGAATGCCGCCGCACGCAGATCCTCGCCTACTTCGGCCAGACCGGCGAGCCCTGCGGCAACTGCGACACCTGCCTCGCCCCGCCCGAACGCTTCGACGGCACCATCCCCGCCCAGAAGCTGCTCTCCACCGTCGTGCGCCTGCGCAACGAACGCCGCCAGAAGTTCGGCGCCGGCCAGATCATCGACATCCTGCTCGGCAAGACGACCCCGAAGGTCACCCAGTTCCAGCACGACACGCTCAAGGTCTTCGGCATCGGCACCGAACTGCGCGAACAGGAGTGGCGGGCCGTCGTCCGGCAGCTCCTGGCGCAGAACCTCCTCGCCGTGGAAGGGGACTACGGCTCCCTCGTCCTTACCGACGGCAGCACGTCCGTGCTCAACGGCTCACGCACGGTGTCCCTGCGCCGCGAACCCGAACGCCCGGCCCGCGCCGCCCGCACCTCCCGCCGCAGCACCGCCGCGGCCGTGGAAATGCCCGCGGAGGCCGCGCCCCTGTTCGAACGCCTCCGTGCCTGGCGCGCCGCCACGGCGAAGGACCAGGGCGTCCCCGCCTACGTCATCTTCCACGACGCCACGCTCCGCCAGATCGCCGCCGAACGCCCCGGCTCCCTCTCCGCCCTGGGCACCGTCAGCGGCGTCGGCGAGGCCAAACTGGCGAAGTACGGTGAGGGCGTGCTGGCCGCGCTGGCGGAGGAGTAGGCGCGGCACCCGGCGCAGGCACCCCGATCTCCGTTCGCCGCGACGGGCGGGATCGAGGTGCCCTCGAGGTCAGTGGCTCGGCTTCGGTTTCGTCGCGTCGGAGACCTTCTGGGTCACGCCGTTGATCTTCGCGTGGTACTTGCCCTTGGTCTTCTGGTCGACGAACTGCGCGGCCTTGCCCACGGCCTGGTTGACCTTCTCCGGGTTCTTCTTCGCGTACGACGTGACGGCACCGGCCGCACCGGCCAGGACGGCGAGTCGTTTGAGCATTGCCATGGAGTCCTCCCGCGGGTTTCTCGTCATCCCCTCAACGCTGCGATGAGTACCCGGAGTTCCCCCGATTCGAACATTCCGGACCGGGGCCCGCGGAAATCCCCGCGACCCGCGGCGGCTGACCAGGCATGATCGGCCCCATGCGAGATCTCGCGGCGCTGCCGAAGGCGCACCTGCACGTCCACCTCGAGAGCACCGTGCGGCCGGCGACGCTGCGTGAGCTGGCCGACGCGAACGAGGTGCCGCTGCCCGGTGAGACGCGGAAGTTCACCGGGTTCCGCGACTTCGCCGACTACAACTCCCTCATCCGCGCCTGCCTGCGCAGGCCGGAGGACTTCGAGCGCGTCGCCCGGGAGTTCTGCGTGGACGAAGCCGTGCAGGGGACGCGCTACGCCGAGGTGACGTTCACGGCCGCGTCGCACGGGGAACGGCTGGGGGACCCGGAGATGCCGCTCGCGTCCGTCCTCAAAGGACTGTCCGGAGGAGAGCTCGAGACCCGGGTGATTCTCGACCACTCGCGCCGCCGGTCCGTCGAACGCGCCGAGCACACCCTGCGGCTCGCCCTCGCCCACGACCGGGTCGTCGGCCTCGGCGTGGCCGGCGAGGAGCGCCACTCGCTCGTCCCGTTCGCCGGTGTCTTCGCGAAGGCGCGCGAAGCCGGGCTCCACCTCGTGCACCACGCGGGCGAGGACGCGGGGCCCGAGAGCATCCGCGAAGCCCTCGACGTCGGCCGCACCGAGCGCCTGGGCCACGGCATCCGCGTCCTCGACGACCCCGAGCTGGTGGCCGAGGTCCGCGACCGCGGGATCGCGCTGGAGGTGTGCCCGACGTCCAACGTCGTCCTCGGCCTGGTGCCGAGCCTCGCGAAGCACCCACTTCCCCACCTGGTCGACGCCGGCCTCGCCGTCACGCTGAACACCGACGTCCCCTCGGTCACCCACACCACGCTGACCGACGAGTTCACCGCCGCGCGCGACACGTTCGGCTACGACGACACCGCACTGGCCGCGCTGGCCGAAGCCGCCGTCACGGCGTCGTTCGCCCCGGAGGAGACGAAAACCGCGCTGCGCAAGGAGATCGCCGCGTGGCTCACACCGGCAGCAGGCGCGTGACCAGCGTGCTCAGCTGTTGCACGTTGCGGCACTCGTGCATTTCCACGAGCTCCGCATACGCCAGCGCCGCCGAGTCGCCGGTGGACCACAGGGCGCGACGCTCGGGGTTGAGCCAGTAGACGTGCCGCGCGCGATCGCGGATGGCGCGGACGGCGTCGAGGTTGGGGTCGCCGCCGTTGGTGCGCGCGTCGCCGAGGATGAGCACCGACGTGCGCGGGCCGACGGCGTCGAGCCACTTGCCGGTGAACCCGCGCAGGGCGCCGCCGTAGTCGCTGTGGCCGTCCCAGCGCACCACGGCGGCCTCTTCGAGGATGCGCGCACCGAGGTGCTCGGGGTCGGCGACGCCCGCGGTGACCAGGTGCGTGACCTCGTCGGTGCTGTCCACGAACGCGAACACGCGCACCTTGCTGAACTGGTCGCGCAGCGCCTGGACCAGCAGCATCGTGAAGTTCGCGAATCCCGCGACCGAACCCGACAGGTCGCACAGGAGCACGATCTCGGGCCGGCCGGGCCGCCGGTGCCGGAACGCCGGACGCACCGGCACGCCACCCGTCGACAACGACCGCCGCAGCGTGCGCCGCAGGTCGATCTGCCCGCGCGTGGTGCGCTTGCGGCGCGCGGCGAGCCGGGTCGCGAGCTTGCGCGACAACGGCTGCACGGCCCGGCGCAGCTCGGCCAGCTGCGCGCGGCTGGCGATCAGGAAGTCCACGCGGTCCGCGGCCGGCGCGATCGCGTGCTTGGCCACGCGGTCGCGCCCCCGCACCTCGGCCGCGCGCCGGCGGGCCTCCGTGCGGACGTTCCCGCGGAAGTCCTCGACCCGGCGGCGGACCTCGTCCCGGGTGAGTCGGTCGGTGAACTCACCGCCTTCGTCGGAGCCGCCGCCCGCGGCCCGGATCGCGGCGAGCACGCGCACGATCAGCGTCTGCGGCTGCAGCCGGTCGAGCGTCTGGTGCGCGGAGAACCCGCCGTCGGCGCCGGAACCCGCGCCGTACCCGCCGAGCATCTCCACAGCGACGCCCGCGAGCTGCGCCAGCGCCTGCTGGTCGCCCTCGGCCAGTGCGGCCGCCACGGCCTCCCTCAGCTGTTCGAGGTCCCGCGGCCGGTCTTCGCGCGCCAGCTCGGGCACGCCGACACCGGCCGGGAAGTACAGGTCGAACGCGGCGTCGAACACCGCCCGCTGGCCGCCGCGGCGCACGAGCGCGGCGGCGAGCCCCTCGCGCACGAGCTCGCGGTCGTCGAAACCGAGCACCTCCAGCGCGGCCCCCGCGTCGACGGTCTCGGCCGGGCCCGCCGGGATGCCCTGCGCCCGCAGCGCCTGCACGAACGCCGTGAGCCGCTCGGTGACGCCGGGCGCGCTCAAGACGCGTCCAGCACCTGGTCGAGCTTGAGGCCCGCACCGGCCTTGGTGATGTCGTCCTGGTGCTTGAGCACCACGCCGAGGCTCTCGCGCACGATCTGCTCGTCGAGCGTGCCGGCGCCGAGCTCCAGCAGCGTCCGCGCCCAGTCGATGGTCTCGGCGACCGACGGCAGCTTGCGCAGGTCCATGGCGCGCAGCGCGGCGATCACGCGGACCACGGAGTCGGCCAGCGCCGCGTCGATGCCGGGCACGCGCAGCTTCACGATCCGCAGCTCGAGCTCCGGGTCGGGGAAGTCGATGTGCAGGAACAGGCAGCGCCGCCGCAGCGCCTCGGACAGCTCGCGCGTCGCGTTGGACGTGAGCACCACGAACGGGTCGCGGGTGGCGGTGATCGTGCCCAGCTCGGGCACGGTGACCTGGAAGTCGCCGAGCACCTCCAGCAGCAGGCCCTCCACCTCGACGTCGGCCTTGTCGGTCTCGTCGACCAGCAGCACGGTGGACTCGGTGCCGGAGATGGCCTGCAGCAGCGGGCGGCGCAGCAGGAACTCTTCACCGAAGATGTCGGTGCGCGCGTCCTCCCACGTCTCGTCGCGCCCGGCGGTGATGCGCAGCAGCTGCTTGGCGTGGTTCCACTCGTAGAGCGCGCGGGCCTCGTCGATGCCCTCGTAGCACTGCAGCCGCACGAGCCGCGAACCGCTGACCGTGGCGACGGCCTTGGCCAGCTCCGTCTTCCCCACGCCGGCCGGGCCCTCCACGAGCAGGGGCTTGCCCAGCCGGTCGGCGAGGAACACGGTGGTCGCCACCGCCGTCGAGGCGAGGTAACCGACCTCGGCCAGCTGCGCCGACACGTCGTCGACGGACGAGAAGAACCCGGTGCCCACGTGACCTCCTAAGCGGATGCTCACCTGGCACTGTACTGGCCGGGACTCGGTCCGTCTCCACGATCCGCGCGAGTGTGCGGTTGAGTTCCGCCACGGTCTCCTCCCCCGGCTGTTCGGCCGGCCGCCTCGGCACGGTGTTTTCAGAGCTCGTCCGCGGCGGTGCGCGCGCTGGACCGAGCGGGGGCGCGGCTGTCCGTTCCAAGCCCGCCGCCTGCGGCTGAGCGGCGAAGGCGCCGCCCGGCTCGTCGCGAGCTAGCATCTGGCCACGTGACCTACGTTGCGGCGACCAGCCGATACGACTCGATCCCCTACCGGCGCTGCGGGCGCAGCGGACTGAAGCTGCCCGCCATCTCCCTGGGCCTGTGGCACAACTTCGGCCACGACCGGCCGCTGCAGGTCCAGCGCGACATCCTGCGCCGCGCCTTCGACCTCGGCATCACGCACTTCGACCTGGCCAACAACTACGGCCCGCCCTACGGCTCGGCCGAGTCGAACTTCGGCCGGATCCTCGCCACGGACTTCAAGCCCTACCGCGACGAGCTCGTGATCTCGACCAAGGCCGGCTACGACATGTGGCCGGGCCCGTACGGCGACTGGGCCTCGCGCAAGTACCTGCTGGCCTCGCTCGACCAGTCGCTGGGCCGCATGGGCCTGGACTACGTCGACATCTTCTACTCCCACCGCTTCGACCCGGAGACGCCGCTGGAGGAGACCGTCGGGGCGCTCGACCGCGCCGTGCGCTCGGGCAAGGCGCTCTACGTCGGCATCTCCTCCTACAACTCCGAGCGCACCGCCGAGGCCGCGCGCCTGCTGCGCGAGCTGGGCACGCCGCTGCTGATCCACCAGCCCTCGTACTCCATGTTCAACCGCTGGACCGAGGACGACCACCTGCTCGACACGCTCGAGGAGGCCGGCGCCGGCTGCATCGCGTTCTCGCCGCTCGCGCAGGGCCTGCTCACCGACCGCTACCTCGGCGGCGTGCCCGCCGACTCGCGCGCGGCGCAGGGCAAGTCGCTCGACCCGAACACGATCACCGAGGACCGGCTCGCGAAGATCCGCGGCCTCGGTGAAATCGCCGCGCGCCGCGGCCAGTCGCTCGCGCAGCTCGCCCTGGCCTGGGCCCTGCGCGACCCGCGCATGACGTCGCTGGTGATCGGCGCGAGCAGCGTCAAGCAGCTGGAAGACAACGTCGCCGCGCTCGGCAACCTCGACTTCACCGCCGAGGAGCTGGCCGAGATCGACCGATACGCGACCGAGTCGGACATCAACCTCTGGAAGCAGTCCAGCGACGCCTGACGTCGCAGGTGGCCGGTGGCGTTCGCGTCGCCGGCCACCGGGGCACCGGCTACTGTGGACGGTCGGTGGCCTCAGCCGGCGCGCGTCGGCCGCGGGGCCGGCAGGTGTGAGGTCTCCGGGAACAGGTGCAGCGCACGCAGGGCCGCGCCCAGCTCGGCGATGTCCGCCGGGTCCGTGAGCGAGCGGCCGAGCTCGTCGGTGATGCGGCGCAGGCGGTGGCGGATCGTGTTGGGGTGGCAGAACATCCGTTCCGACGTGAGCTTCGTGGAGCCCTGGCAGTCGAACCACGCGCGCAGCGTCAGCAGGAGCACGTTGCGGTCGTCGCCGGGCAGGTCGAGGATCGGGCGCAGCACGTGGTGCGCGAGCTGCACCGACGCTTCGGGCGCGCTGGCGACCAGGCCCGCGAGCGGCGATTCCGTGAACTGCACCAGGCCCGTGGAGCCGGGCGCCATGCTGGACAGCGCGACGCGCGCGAAGTGCAGCGCCCGGGAAGTGTTGCCCAGCCCCGAGAACACCGGGCTCATGCCGACGCGGCCCACCGGCGCTTCGCGCAGCAGGTCGATGGTCACCTTGCACGCCGACGGGTCGCGCAGCGACACCACCCCGACCTGCAGGTCCGGCGTGAGCCGCCACGCCGAGGCGTGCTGGGCCTCGCGCAGGCGCTGTTCGATCTTCGGCAGCGGTTCGTGACCCAGCCGCGGCGTTTCGGCCGCGACGACCACGAAGCTGCCGTCCACGGTCAGCTCCAGCACGCGGGCGATGTCCCAGAGCGTGCCCTCGGTCGCCGCGCCGCCGGCGAACAGCGCCTCGACCAGAGCCGAGCGCCGGTTCTGGTGCGCCACCACGACTTCGGCAGCGGTGTCCCGATAGGACGAAGTGAGCGCCTCGGCGTAGTCGTCGACCAGGGCCCACACGGCGGAGGTCGCGGCGACGAGCCCGGCGAGGTCCTGGTGCTCGCCGCGCGCGGTCAGCAGCACGAACCGGTGCCACACCTCGGTGAGCCCGATCCGGTACGCCCGCAGGACTTCCGGCAGCGGCGCGCCCTGCAGCGCCCGCGCGCGGCCGGTGGCGCGCGCCTGCGACAGGTCGGGCACGTCCTCGCCGCGCAGCGTGCGCATCACGTAGTCGAGGTTGGCGCGCACGGACTTGCGCAGCTCGGCGTGCGTCACGAACCGCTGGTCGCGGTAGACGGGCATCTGCTCGAGGATCTGGTGCGTGGTCGCTTCGATCAGCTCGGGCATGGCGGTGTCGACCTCGGCGGCCAGCGCCGAGACCACGGGCGCGAGCCCGTCGCGCAGAACTGTCTGGTAGTGCATCAACGCCCTCCAGGCCGAAGCGAAGGGCGCTCGCGCGCCCTTCGCCCGTGACCGTACGGGGACTCGTCGTTGAGCCCTCGGGAAGGTCATCTAACACGACGGCCGGTCACTCGGCCGGGTGAACTTGTGACACTTGCCGCGAATGCGGAGGAACTGGTGTAGAACTTCCGCATTCGCGGATCACATCTTCGCCGCGGCCGCCTTGATCGCCTCGCGGATGCGGAAGTACGAACCGCAGCGGCACACGTTCTCGATCGCGTCGATGTCGGCGTCGGTGGGGTTCTTGGTCTTCTTCAGCAGCGCGACGGCGGCCATGATCTGGCCCGGCTGGCAGTAGCCGCACTGCGCGACGTCCTGCTCCAGCCACGCCTCCTGCACCGGGTGCAGGGTGTCGCCGTCCGCCAGGCCCTCGATCGTGGTGACCTCGCGGCCCTCGCACTCGGAGACCGGGACCACGCACGGGTTCACCGCCTCGCCGTCGAGGTGGCTGGTGCAGGCCTTGCAGACGTTGATGCCGCAGCCGTACTTGAGGCCGCGCACCTTCAGCTTGTCGCGCAGCGCCCACAGCAGCGGCAGGTCGGCGGGCGCGTCGACGGTGACGGTCTTCCCGTTCACCACGAAGGTGTAGTTGGGCATGGGAACTCCTTGCGGTGGTGGGGAGATCAGCGGGGGAACGGCTCGAAGTCGACCGGGAAGTTGATCGGGAAGCTGCGCGGCTTGATGCCGGTGGCGCGGGCGTAGGCGTTGGCGATGGCGCCCACCGGCGCCGGCAGGCCGAGCTCGCCCGCGCCGCCGATCTCGCTGCCGTTGGCCGGCATCACGAACACGTTCACGTCCATCGGCGCGTTCTTCTGGCGCGCGTAGTGGAACTGCGAGTAGCTGCCTTCCAGCGGGAGCCCGTTGTCGATGTGCAGGCCCGCGGTGAGCGTGGTCGAGATGGCGTCGGTGAGCCCGCCGAGCATCTGCGACTGGATGCCGCGCGGGTTCACCGGCTTGCCGACATCCACGGCGATGGTCGCCTTGGTGACGCGCGGGTTCTTCGGGTCGCGCGCGTCCATCTCCACCAGGCAGGCGGTGTAGGACTTGTACTCGCCGTGCACCGCGATGCCCTGCGCGAAGCCCTTCGGCATCTTCTTGCCCCACTCGCCGAGCTCGGCGACCTTGTCCAGCACCGCCTTCTGGCGCGGCTCCTTGATGAACTCGCGGCGGAACTCCAGCGGGTCTTTGCCGAGCTTGGCCGCGATCTCGTCGGCCATGATCTCCTCGGCGCCGCGGGTGTTCGCGGAGTAGACCGAGCGCCACGCCGAGGTGTGGAACTTGAGCGGCACCTCGTTGAGCAGCTGCGTGGTGACGCCGTAGTTGTAGGGCGACTTCACCGTCAGCAGGAACACCGTCTGCGCGAAGCTCAGGTTGCCGCCCACAGGCAGCTTCGCGGCGAACGCGGTGAGGATCTCGCCGAGGCCGTGGCCCCAGTCGGTCTCGACGCTGGCCACGCGGTGCTCGAACGTGAGCACCTGGCCGAGCGCGAAGGTCGCGCGGATCTTGTGGTGGCTCGCGGCGCGGGCGCGGCCGTGGCGCATGTCGTCGATCCGGCTCCACATGAGGCGGACGGGCTTCTTCATCGCCTTGGAGATGTGCGCGGCTTCCAGCGCGGCGTCGAAGAACAGCCGGCGGCCGAAGGAACCACCGCCCTGCTGGACGTGCACGGTGACCTTGTTCTCCGGCAGCCCCAGCTCCTGCGCGATGGTCTGCTTCGCGACGATCGGCGACTTCAGGCCGGCCCAGATGGTGGCGCTGTCCTCGCGGACATCGGCGACCGCGGAGTTCGACTCCATCGGCGCGTGGCTGACGAACGCGAAGTCGAACTCGCCGTCCACGTACTGCGTCAGCAGCGGCGGCACCACGAACGGCAGCGCCGCGGCCTGCAGCTTCTTCGTGATGGACGCGTTGTTCTCGCCGTCGACCGTGCCTGCGTTCCAGGTGACGTCGAGGGCGTTCTTGCCGTCGAGCGCCTGACCGAACGTCTCGGCCATCACGGCGACGCCGGTCTGCACGACGGCGATGTCGATGATGCCGGGCATCGCACGCACGGCGGCCTCGTTGTTGACCTTCTTGACCGTGCCGTTGATCGTCGGCGGGCGCCGGACCATCACCGGCATCGCGCCGGGGATGTCGAGGTCCAGCGTGTAGACCTGCTTGCCGGTGACCATGGCGAGCGCGTCCTTGCGCGAGGTCGGCGTGCCGACCAGCGTGTGGTCCGACTCGGCCTTCGGCTTCACGGCCGCGGTGGGCAGGTCGGCGCGGGCGGCCGGGCCGGCGAGCACGCCGTAGGAGGCCTTGCGCCCGTCCGGGGAGCGCACGAGACCGTCGCGGGTGGTCAGGCGCGCCGCCGGGACGTTCCACTGCGAGCTCGCGGCGGACACCATCCGGGCGCGGGCCGTCGCGGCGGCGGTGCGGATCGGGTCGTACAGCGACCGCATGGTGTTGGAGCCGCCGGTGAGCTGGTTGAACAGCAGCTCCGGGCGCGCGTCGGCGAGCACCACGTCGACCATGTCCAGCGGCAGGTCCATCTCTTCGGCGACGAGCATCGCGCTGGCCGTGTTGATGCCCTGGCCGACTTCGGCGCGCGGCAGCTGCAGGCGCACGCGGCCGTCGGTGGTCACCTCGAGCAGGAGCATGCCGGACGTCGGCGCGCAGGAGAGCGTGAGCACGTCGCCGAGGTCGAGGATCTCGGCGGGCTGCGGCAGCGTCGGCACCACGGCTTCGGCCGTGCCCGGCGCGAGAGTGTCGAACGACAGCTTCGTCGCGACCGTCAGGGTCGGCGCGGCGACGAGGTAGGTGAGGAAGCGGCGGCGGCCGACGCGGCCGCTGTCGTCGTCCGGCGCGGCGTCGCCCTGTGGTCCGGGGCTGGTGGTGGGACTGGCCATCGGGAATCCCTTCGGGGCACTCGCGCCGGTGAGGATGGCGCGGCCGGGCGAGCGTCGCTGCGACGGTGCAGCCCGGATGGTGGAACGGGAGGTCTGGCGCGCCACGCTATGGACGTGACAGAAACGACGCAACGCGCGGTAGTCGTGTCGACTGATGTCTGTGACGAGGTAACAGCCGACCGCCTCCGAATGTGCGTCGTGACACATTCACCACTGGTCGGATCGGGCGTTCACGGGCGTGCCGACGGGTGAGCGCGGGCTGGGCCGGATGGCCCTTCGGACGCCGGCCCCGCGCGCCCTCCCGCGGGATGGCGCCGACCACCCGTATCGTCGTCTGGACGCTCTGCCGCTGGTCACCGAACGGGTGAAAAGAAGGTTTCCTGCCGAAGCCGGTTACCTTGGCAGGGGTGACATCGGCACGAGTAGGAAGCGGGCGGCACGTGGTGGGCGCGGGGACTCCGCCGGTCGGCACGCCGGCCGGGATGCGCAGGATCAACCAGCGGGCGGTGCTCGACCTGCTGCGCCGCGGCGGGCCGGCCACGCGGCCGCAGGTCGCGAAGGACACCGGGCTGTCGAAGCCGACGGTGAGCCAGGCGCTGCTGGCGCTGGAGGCCGCGGGCCTCGCGCGGGCGACCGGGCACACGTCCACCGGCACCGGCCGGTCCGCCGTGCTCTACGAAGCCGACCCCACCGCGGGGTACGTGCTGGGTGTGGACATCGGGCGCGAGCACATCCGCGTCGCCGTGTCGGACCTGGGCCGCACCGTGGTCGCGCGGCGCGACGCCCGCAACACGGCCCGTTCCGGCAGCGCGCTCGTCGCTTCCGTGGGCCGGCTGGCGGGCGAGATCGTGGCCGAGGCCGGGCTGACCGACGCCGACATCGTGGTGCGGGTGCTGGGCTCGCCCGGCGTCGCGGACCCGGCGAAGCGCTGCTTCCGGCACGCGCCGAACCTGCCGGGCTGGGGCAAACCGGGCCTGCTCGACGACCTGGAGGCCGCGCTGGGCCCCGACCTGGTCGTGGAGAACGACGCCAACCTCACCGCCGTCGGCGAGTGGGAAAGCGGCGCCGCCCGCGGCGCGTCCGTGGTGGGCTGCCTCATGATCGGCACCGGCGTCGGCATGGGCCTCATGGTCGACGGCCGCGTCTTCCGCGGCGCGACGGGCGCCGCCGGCGAGATCGGCTACCTCCCCTACGGCCGCACGCAGTCCGGCGGCGAGGTCCCCGCCCGCGGCCACCTCGAAGAGGCCACCGCCGCCCAGTCCGTGGTCCGCGGCGCGCGCGAACTCGGCCTGGGCACGGCGAAATCCGCCCGCGAGGTCTTCCGCCTCGCCCGCGAAGGCGACGAGCTGGCCCAGCGCGCCGTGCAGACCGAAGCCGACCGCCTCGCCTACACGGTCGCCTCCGTGGCCGCCGTGGTGGACCCCGAACTCATCGTCCTGGGCGGCGGCATCGGCACCGCCGCCGACCTCCTCCTGGACCCCATCGACCGCGCCCTGCGCTCCTTCACCCCCCTCCTCCCCACCGTCGTCCAAGGCGAACTGGGCGACGACGGCGTCCTGACGGGGGCGATGAGCGTGGGGTTGCGCGCTGCGGAGGGGCTGGTGTTCGAACGCCGGGTCGGGCCGGCCTGAGCCGGAACGCCCCGCCGCGTCCGAAACACCCGATCCCGGTAGCCGCGGTGGTCCTCGTGCGGGCCGGGTGGAATCATCGGCCACTGTGAGCATCGAGCCCGACCGGCGTCTGATCGACCCGGAGCGCGTGGCCGCCGCTGTCGCCGGGCTCGGGGACAGGGCGGTCATCGAGGAGTGGGCGGGGCGGTTCGCCGTGGTGGCCGATCCGTCGCGGCTGGCGTTGCTCGTGTCGATCCACTACGCGCGCGAGATCAGCGTCACCGATCTCGCGGCGGCGACGGGCATGACGGACACCGCCGTTTCGCAGGCGCTGCGGCTGTTGCGGGCCCACGGATTGGTGACCGCGCACCGCGACGGGCGCGTGGTGCGGTACCGGCTGGCGGACGCGACGGTGCACGAGCTGATCCACCGCGTGCGGCCGCACGACACGGGTGCCGCGGAAGCGGATCCGGACCGGTAGGTTTGCACGCATGATCGGACTGCCGGACACCATCACCGCCTGTCTGTTCGACCTCGACGGCGTGCTGACCGGAACGGCCGTGCTCCACCGTGAAGCGTGGAAACGGACGTTCGACGAGTTTCTCCGCAGCCGGGACGGCGACACGTTCCGGGAGTTCACCGACCACGACTACGCGGCCTTCGTCGACGGCCGCCCGCGCGCCGACGGCGTGCGCGAGTTCCTGCGCTCCCGCGACATCCAGCTGCCCGAGGGCTCGCCCGACGACGGCGTGGACGAGCCGACCGTGAACGGCGTCGGCAACCGCAAGAACGAGCTGGTCCTCAAGATCATCGAAGAACGCGGCGTGAACCCCTACCCCGGCTCCGTGCGCTACCTCGAAGCGGCGAAGACGGCCGGCCTGCGCATCGCCGTGGTGACGTCGTCGGCCAACGGCGCGAAGGTGCTCGACGCCGCGGACCTGACGAAGTTCGTCGAAGCCCGGATCGACGGCCTGGTCATCCGGCGCGACAACCTCAAGGGCAAGCCCGCGCCCGATTCCTTCCTCGCCGGCGCGAAAGCGCTCGGTGTCGAGCCCGCGCACGCGGCCGTGTTCGAGGACGCGCTTTCGGGTGTGCAGGCCGGGCACGCCGGGCACTTCGGTTACGTGGTGGGCGTGAACCGCGCCGACCAGGCCGACGAACTGCGATCCCACGGCGCCGACGTCGTCGTCGACGACCTCGCCGAACTCCTGGAGAAGGCATGACCGAAACGCTGTTCGGCTACGAGTGCTCGCCGTGGGAGCTGCGCTGGCGCGGCCTCGACGTCGACGCGTTGCAGCGCACGGAGTCGGCGTTCGCGCTGTCCAACGGCCACATCGGCCTGCGCGGCACGCTCGAGGAGGCCGAGCCGCGCGGGCTGCCCGGCACGTACCTCAACGGCTTCTACGAGCAGCACGAACTGCCCTACGCCGAAGGCGGCTACGGCTACCCCGAGGAGGGGCAGACCGTGGTCAACGTGACCGACGGCAAGATCCTCCGGCTCCTGGTCGAGGACGAGCCGCTCGACATGCGCTACGGCACCGCGGTGGAGCACGACCGCATGCTCGACTTCCGCAGCGGCACCCTGACCCGCTCCACCGAGTGGTCCTCCCCGACCGGCCGGCGCGTGCGCGTGAAGACCGAGCGGCTGGTGTCGTTCACGCAGCGCGCGATCGCGGCGATCCGCTACGAGGTGGAGCCGGTCGACGAGGACCTGCAGCTCGTGGTCCAGTCCGACCTGCTGGCCAACGAACCCATCGAGTCCGACACCCGCGACCCGCGCGTCGCCGCCGCTCTCGACACGCCGCTGGTGTCGCAGTTCAACCGCGCGGCCAACTACCAGGCCGTGCTCGTGCACCAGACGCGCAACTCCGGTCTGCGCATGGCCGCCGCGATGGACCACAAGATCGAGGTCGACGACGGCATCCGCACCCGCATCCACAGCGAGGACGACCTCGCGCGGCTCACGGTCGCCGTCGACGTGCCGAAGGGCGGGCGCCTGCGGATCACGAAGTTCCTGGCCTACGGCTGGTCCGCGCAGCGGTCCGTGCCCGCCCTGCGCGCGCAGGTCGAGGCCGCGCTCGCCGGCGCGCGCCAGACGGGGTGGAAGGGGCTGATCAGCGAGCAGCGCCAGTACCTCGACGACTTCTGGGCCACTTCGGACATCGAGATCGACGGCGACCCCGAGCTGCAGCAGGCCGTGCGGTTCGCGCTGTTCCACCTGCTGCAGGCCGGGGCCCGCGGCGAGACGCGCGCGATCGCCGGCAAGGGCCTCACCGGCCCCGGCTACGACGGGCACGCGTTCTGGGACACCGAGACGTTCGTGCTGCCCGTGCTCACCTACACCATCCCCGACGCGGCGCGCGACGCCCTCGGCTGGCGGCACTCCACAATGGACAAAGCCAAGGAACGCGCGAAGCAGCTCGGCCTGCGCGGCGCGGCTTTCCCGTGGCGCTCCATCACCGGCGCCGAATGCTCCGCGTACTGGCCCGCGGGCACGGCGGCGTTCCACGTGAGCGCCGACATCGCCGACGCCGTGCAGCGTTACGTCAACGCCACGGAGGACGAGGACTTCGAGCGCACCTGCGGCGCCGAGCTGCTCGTGGAAACGGCGCGGCTGTGGGCTTCGCTGGGCCACTACGACCGGCACGGCCACTTCCGCATCGACGGCGTGACGGGTCCGGACGAGTACTCGGCGGTGGCGGACAACAACGTCTACACCAACCTGATGGCGCGCCGGAACCTGATCGCCGCCGCGCAGGTGTGCGAAAAGTTCCCCGACGTCGTGGAGCAGTTCGAAGTGGACATCGCGGAGCTCGACAGCTGGCGCTCCGCGGCCGACGCGATGTTCCTGCCGTACAACCAGGAACTCGGCGTGCACCCGCAGTCGGAGGGCTTCCTGGAGCACGACGAGTGGGACTACAAGGGCACCGACCCGGCGTTCTACCCGCTGCTGCTGAACTACCCGTACTTCGACCTGTACCGCAAGCAGGTCGTGAAGCAGGCCGACCTCGTGCTGGCGCTGCACCTGTGCGGCGACTCGTTCAGCCCCGAGGAGAAGGCCCGCGACTTCGCCTACTACGAGGCCCGCACGGTGCGCGACTCGTCGCTCTCGGCCGGCACGCAGGCCGTGATCGCGGCCGAGGTGGGCCACCTGGACCTCGCGTACGACTACCTGGCCGAGGCCGCGATGACCGACCTGCACGACGTGCACAACAACGTCCGCAACGGCCTTCACATGGCCTCCCTCGCCGGCGCGTGGCAAGGCACGGTCGCGGGCTTCGGCGGCCTGCGCGACCACGGCGGCCAGCTCTCGTTCGCCCCGCGCCTGCCCCGCCAGCTCGGCGGCATCACCTTCCGCCTGGCCTTCCGCGGCACCCGCTTCCAGGTCGCCATCCGCCCCGGCGAAGCCACCTACCACGTCCTCGAAGGCGCCGCCTTGGAGCTCGTCCACCACGGCGAGCGCTTCACCGTCACCACGGACCCCGTGACGCTCCCCATCGTCGACGTCGACCCGGGCGCCCCGCCGGTCCAGCCCTACGGCCGCGCGCCCCAACGCCGCGACGCGTCGAAATTGCGCCAGTTCGTTTCGCCGGAAGCCTGAGTTTCCGTCCCCGGCGGGCGCTCAGGGCGTCCGCCGGGCTCAGGCGTCCTCAGCGTCTTCAGTACCCGGCGGCGACTCCACTTCCTTCGTATCGCTCGGCGTCAGATCCGGCCCCGGCGCCGAGGGCACCTCGGAACGCACCCGGCTGGGATCGGGCAGCGTCAAGTCGTCTTCGTCGTCCTCAGCGCGATCCCGCGGAAAAAGCTCACGTGTCATACGTCCGGGATACTCCGTGACACCCTGGCCGCACCAGAGGTGTCACGCAGCCGGACGCGAACCCGTGCTGTCCGGGGTCGTGACGAGCGCGTCGAGCAGGGTGAGCAGCAGGCCGTCGCGCGTCGACCACGGACAGATCGCCATGCGTCCGCCCGCGATGGTCAGCAGCGCTTCCGCCACAACAGCGCCACCAAGCGCCTGCTGCGCCCGCTGGCGTGAGATGCCGGGCAACTCGGCCCGCTTCGCCGACGGCATCGCAGCCAGCCGCGGGATCCACACCCGCAAATCGTCGAGATACAGCTCCCGGTCCTTACCGGGGCGATCCCCCGCAAGCCGGGCCAGCTGACGCAGCACCTTCGAGCACCCGACCACCCGGTGGCCGGTGATGTGCTCGGCCGCATCCCCCAACGCGCCCGACACCTCCTCCAGCACGTGCTCGCGCAGCGCCCGGACCTTCTTGGACCGCACCGGCGGCTCGGCCGGCAGCCAGTCGCGCGTGACCGAGCGAGCCCCCAGCGGCAGCGAACGGGCGAAGTCGGCCTGCGAACCGCGCCCGGCCGACAGCTCCACCGTGCCGCCGCCGATGTCGAGCACCAGCAGCGGGCCCGCGGACGCGCCGTACCAGCGCCGGGCGCCCACGTAGGTCAGCTCGGCCTCGCGGCGCCCGGACAGGAACTGCAGCTCCACGCCGGTGTCGCGGCGGACGCGGCGCACCACTTCACGAGCGTTGGCCGCGTCGCGGATGGAAGACGTCGCCAGCGGGAACACGTCGCGCACGCCGTGCTCCTTCGCCACGGCCATGCCGCCGGCGACCGCCGCGGAGATGGCCGTGATGCCGCGCGGGCTCAGGCGGCAGTCGTCGTCGAGTTCGCGGTCGAGGCGCAGCCGGGTCTGGTGGCTCAGGGCGGGCTCCAGAGGTGTGCCCCCGGGCTCGAGTACGACAAGGCGGGCGCTGAACGAACCCACGTCCAGAACCCCTGCAGCCGGCCCCGCTATTTTGCGCACAGTCAGGCCTACCTCGCTTTCGCCTTCGCCGTCGTGTTCCCCCGGAAGACCTTTCCTACACCTGATGTGACCCATCAGAGGCGGATTTACGGTTTTCCCACCACAGCCGCCGAGTCCGAGGTGCGACTTCTTCGCACCTTCTTATTACGACATGGTAAACCGAACGCCTGAGCGAGACGGATTCGTCCCGCTCACCGGCGCGTCGACCCAGGTCAGCCGATGATCTCCTTCAGCTTCGCCACCGCCTCGACCCGAGCCTCGCGGCCGGACTGGAGTGGACTGACCACGAGCGTGGTCACCCCCGCTTCCGCGAACGCCGCCACCCGTTCCTTGACGTACGACGCGGGGCCCACGAGCGAGATCGCGCGCAGCAATTCCAGCGGCACAGCGGCCGCCGCCTCGTCCTTCTTGCCGTCGAGGTAGAGGTCCTGGATCCGGTTCGCCTCGGCCTCGAAGCCGTAGCGCTGGGCGAGGGTGTTGTAGAAGTTCTTGCCGCGCGCGCCCATCCCGCCGATGTAGAGCGCCAGGTGCGGCCGGACCTGGTCGAGCAGGTGCTCCACGTCGTCGCCGATCGCCAGCGCCGGGCCCGCGAACACGTCCAGCTCGCCCAGCGCCGGGTCGCGCTTGGCCTTGCCCTCGGCCAGCGCCTCGCCCCACACGTCGTTGGCCTTCTCGGGGTGGAAGAAGATCGGCTCCCAGCCCTCGGCCAGCTCCGCGGTCAGCGCGACGTTCTTCGGCCCCAGCGCCGCCAGCAGGATCGGGATCCGCTCGCGCACCGGGTGGTTGATCAGCTTCAGCGGCTTGCCCAGTCCCGTGCCCTGCTCCGGGGGCAGCGGGATGGTGTAGTGCTTGCCCTCGTGCACGACGCGCTCGCGCCGCCACACCTGCCGGCAGATCTCCACGATCTCGCGCGTGCGGGCCAGCGGCGCGTCGTACTTCACACCGTGGAAGCCCTCGATCACCTGCGGGCCCGACGCGCCCAGCCCCAGCGTGAACCGGCCGCCGGACACGAAGTCCAAGCCCGCCGCCGTCATCGCGGTGAGGCTCGGCGTGCGCGTGTAGATCTGGAAGATCCCGGACGCCAGCTGCACCCGCTCGGTCTTCGCCGCGAGGTAGCCCAGCTGGCTCACCGCGTCGAAGCTGTAGGCCTCGGGGACGAAGGCGATGTCGAGCCCGACCTTCTCCAGCTCGACGATGTCCGCCACGCTGTCGGCGAACCCGCCGGAGTAGTTGATGCCCGTCCCGATCCTCATCGCGCTCCTTCGTTCCCACGGCTCAGCGCACCGGCCTGGCTAAGCGTGCGCTTAGCCTAGCGACGCGCGCCCCGATGGGCCACGACCGGCACGATCACCCCGGCTCGGACCGGCAGCCGACGATCCGCAGGGCGAACGTGCCGTAGAGCGCGGCCACCTCGGCCGCGGTGTAGTGGCCGTCCGGGTGGAACCAGGCCTTCGCGTTGTTGCCCATCTCCAGGATCGCGAACGAGGCCACCCGCGGTTCGGGCACGTCGAACAGGCCCTGCGCGCAGCCGCGGTCGACGATGGCGAGGATCTGCGCGCCGTAGGCATCGCGTTTGTCGATGATCGCCTGGCGCAGCGGCGGTTCGAGGTTGCGGATCTCGCTGTTGCAGACCGTGACCTCGGCGGGGTTCTCGAGGAAGTCCAGCACCGTCACCTCGGTGGCGCGCCGCAGCTGGTCCGCCAGGTCGGTCACGCCGTCGAGGGCGGTGGCGAGCGCGGCCAGGGCGCGGTCCATCGCCACGTCCATGATCCGGTAGAGGAGATCCTGCTTGGACGTGACGTGGTTGTAGAGGTTCGGCGCGGAGACCGCCAGGACCTGCGCGATGTCCTTCATCGAGGTGCCGCGGTAGCCCCGGCTCGCGAAGAGATCACGAGCGGCTTCGTGCACGGCGTGCGGCGAGACGGCCGTTGACTTGGTCACAGCTCCAGACTATCGTCCCTTTTCACCCATTAATGAACGTTAATTAACCATCGATCGGCGACGCCTGCCGATCGATCTCGCGAACGGCCGACTCCAGCCACAGCCACGCGGCCGCCCTCGCTCCTGAATGCCGACGCAGTCATCAGGTTCGGACGGCGTTTCCCGCCGTCCCCAAAGCAACGAGGAGAGGTACATGGCGAGTGAGCTGACGCCGGACCGAGCACGAGGAACGTCGAGATCCGCGACCGCACAGGGTGCGCCCGGAGAGCCGTCGAACCGAGCACGTCCACCGATGCGGCGGGTCGCCCTGTCGGTGCTGATCGGCACGACCATCGAGTGGTACGACTTCCAGCTCTACGGGATCGCCGCCGCCCTGGTCATCGCCCCGCTGTACTTCCCGTCCGCGGACCCGCTCGCCGGCTCGTTGCTGGCGTTCTCCACCTTCGCGATCGGGTTCGGGGCGCGGCCGATCGGCGGCATCATCCTCGGCCACTTCGGCGACCGGATCGGCCGGAAGAAGATGCTGGTCCTGTCCCTGACCATGATGGGCTTCGCGACGTTCCTCATGGGCGTGCTGCCCACCTACGCGCAAGTGGGCGTGTGGGCGCCGATCCTCATGGTGCTCTTGCGCCTGGTGCAGGGTTTCGGAGTCGGAGGCGAATGGGGCGGCGCCGTGCTCACCGCCGTGGAGTACGCCTCGCCCCGCAAGCGCGGCCTCTACGGCAGTCTCCCCCAGATCGGCGTCCCGGCCGGGCTGGTGCTGTCCACCCTGGTGTTCCTGCTGGTTTCGCAGCTGCCCGAGCAGCAGTTCATGGCGTGGGGCTGGCGGATTCCGTTCCTCATCAGCATCGTGCTGGTGGCCGTGGGCCTCGTCGTGCGGTTGCAGCTGCGCGAGACGCCGGTGTTCGAGAAGGTCCGGGAACGCAAGGAGGCGCAGCGCGCGCCGCTGATCACCGCGATCCGCGCGTACCCCGCGCAGATCCTGCTCGCCATCGGATCGATGATCAGCACCGGCGCCTATTACTACATCGTCAACACCTACGCCCTGAGCTACGCCACCTCGGCGAAAACGATGGACCGGGGCTCCTTGCTCACCGCCATCATGGTTTCCGGCGTGGTCGCGTGCGTGGCACTGCCGTACTTCGGCTCGATGAGCGAACGCTTCGGCCGGCGCCGCATGATCCTGATCGGCCTCGCCGCGATGGCGGCGTGGATCTACCCGACGATCCTCGCGGTCGCGAGCGGCAACTTCGCCGCTGTGCTGGGGGCTTACCTCGTGGGCGCGATCTTCTTCAGCATCAGCTACGGACCGCAGGCCACGTTCATCGTGGAGATGTTCGACGCCCGCGTGCGGTTCAGCGCCGCGTCGACCAGCTTCCAGATGGGCGTCCTGCTGGGTGGCGCGCTCGCCCCGATCATCGCGGCCGCCCTGGTCCGGGCCACCGGCTCGGTCGTCTCGGTGGCCGTCTACGTCTGCCTGGTGTCGCTGCTGTCGCTCGGCTGCGTGCTGGGCGTCAGCCGGGCGGCCCTGGCCCGAGGGAGTGCCGACCTCGACTCCGTGTGATCACTTCCATCCCCGATCACCTCGGAGTTCTCGGCTGCGCGGATCCACCCGCGCGCTCCGGGGGCCGTGCCCACGCGGGTGCGGCCCCTCGGAGTTTCCCCCGCTTGCTCCTCGGCCGTCCACGACGGGGACCCCACAACGGACCCTGCGGCCGGCCGGCGCGACGGGAGACGCCGGGGAGCAGCACGAGCCGGTGGGTGCGGCGCTCGCCGCGGCGTTCCCGGCTAGCTTGCTTCTCCGCGAGGGGCCGCCACGGGTCGTCGACCACCTCGGCCGGGTCGGTGCCCAGCTCTGCGGCGAGGCGGCCCCGGTGCTCGGACCACAGGCGCAGCCTGGTGGCGCGAACCAGCGCGCGGTCGTCGGTCGTGATGTCGACTTCCGTGACGTTGAAGAGCTCGTGCTCGTCGAGGTTCGCGGATCCGACGGTCAGCCACTCGTCGTCGACGATGCCGAGCTTCGCGTGGACGTACACCGAGGCGGCCCAATCGCCGTCGTGCGCGCGTGAGCCGGAAGTCCGCGCTCGCGTGCCACCCGGCGCCGTCGACCTGCGTCGCCTGTGTCTTCGGTTCCGGGCATGACCGCGACCGGTCAGGTCCGGCGCGCTCGGCCTAGCGTGGCACGACCCGGCCGGTCACCTCCCCGAAGCCGATCCGGGTGCCGGACGGCCCGGGTGCGGTGGCGCTGATCGAGACCTCGTCGCCGTCTTGCAGGAAGGTGCGCGTTTCGCCGTCGCCCAAGGGGAAGGGTTCGCGGCCGCCCCAGCTCAGTTCCAGGAGCGAACCGCGCTGTTCCTTGGCCGGGCCGGTGACGGTGCCCGACGCGTACAGGTCGCCGGTCCGCAGGCTGGCGCCGTTGACGGTGAGGTGCGCGAGCTGCTGTGGTGCGGTCCAGTACTGCGTGGCGAAGGGCGGGCTCGACACCAGGTGGCCGTTGATCCGGATCTCCAGCGCCAGGTCCAGCCCCCACGGCTCGGTCACCCGCAGGTACTCCAGCGGCTGCGGTTCCTGCGCCGGCTGCGGCACGCGCGCGTGCTCCAGCGCGGCCAGCGGCACGATCCACGGGGCAACCGACGTGGCGAACGACTTCCCGAGAAACGGTCCCAGCGGCTGCGACTCCCAGCCCTGGATGTCGCGCGCGGACCAGTCGTTGACCAGGCACACGCCGAACACGTGCGTCGCGAAGTCCTCGACCGGAACGGGCGTGCCCAGCGTCGACGGGGTGCCCACCACGAAGCCGACCTCGGCCTCGATGTCGAGCAGCTTCGACGGCCCGAACGACGGCTCCGTGGCCGTGCGCGGCTTGCGCTGCCCCGACGGCCGCACGACCGGCGTCCCCGACACCACGACCGTGCCGGCCCTGCCGTGGTAGCCGATCGGGAGGTGCTTCCAGTTCGGCATCAGCTCGTCGTCGGCGCCGCGGAAGATCTGCCCGGCGTTGATCGCGTGCTGCTCGCTCGAGTAGAAGTCCACGTAGTCCGCGACCTCGAAGGGCAGGTGGTTCGTGATCTCCGCGCGCGGCACGAGGTGCGGGCGCACCTGGTCGGCGTAGCGCCCGGCCGTGAGCCACTCGCGCACCTGCTCGCGCGCGTCGTGCCACGTCGCGGGTCCGGCCGCCAGCAGCGGGTTGAGCACGCCGCTCGTGAGCAGCTGCGCGAACGGCGCCGCCGCTTCCTCGGCCGCGGCCGACAAGTCGAGCACGTGCTCGCCCACCGCCACGCCGACGCGGCGTTCGGGCTCGCCACCGCGGGAGAACACGCCGTAGGGCAGGTTGTCGAGCCCGAAGTCCGTGTCCTCGGGCAGGTCGAGCCAGGTCACCGCGCGACCCCCGCCCGCCGGGCGGCGATCCACTCCGTCACGAGGGTGTCCAGTGTGGACAGTGGCAGGTTTCCGTTGCCCAGCACCACGTCGTGGAACTCGCGAATGTCGAAGTCCGCGCCCAGGGCCTCCTCGGCCGCAGCGCGGACGCGCTCGATCTCCAGGCGCCCCACCATGTAGCCGAGCGCCTGGCCCGGGTTCGCGACGTACCGGTCGATCTCCGCCTCGATCTCGATCCGCGCCATCGGCGTGTTGGCCACGGCGTAGTCCACGGCCTGCTGACGCGTCCAGCCCAGCGCGTGCAAGCCGGTGTCGACCACGAGCCGCGCGGCGCGCATCGAGTCCTGCGTGAGCATGCCCAGGCGCGTGACGTCGTCGGAGTACAGGCCCATCTCCTCGGCGAGGCGCTCGGAGTAGAGGCCCCAGCCCTCGATGTAGGCGTTGAACGGCACCAGCCGCCGCAGCAGCGGCAGATCCGTGAGCTCCTGCGCGAACGAGAGCTGGAAGTGGTGCCCCGGCACGGCTTCGTGGAACGCGATCCCCTCGCTGGTGAACCGCGGCCGCGAGCTCGCCTCGTGGGTGTTGGCGTAGTACGTGCCCGGGCGCGAGCCGTCGAGCGACGCGGGCAGGTAGTAGGCGATGGTGCCGCTGGCCGCGTCGGCCTCGGGCACCGGCGCCACCACGCACTTCGCCGCGGGCACGCGCGAGAACCACTGCGGCGCAACGGCTTCCGCCCGCGTGATGGCGGCGCGGGCGCCGGCCAGCAGCTCCTCGCCGTCGCGCCAGCGCAGCGCGGGATCGCTGCGCAGGTGCTCGAAGATCTCGGCGAGGTCCTCGGTGCCGAACACCCGCCCGCCCAGCTCGCGGTACTCCCGCGCCAGCTTCTCGGCGATCCGCAGGCCCGTGTCGTGCAGGTCCTGCGCCGTGCGGTCGGTGGTGGTCTCGGCGCGGATCAGGCCCTGGTACTTCTCCTGCCCGCCCGGCAGGTGCCCGATGCCCGGCTCGGTCTCGGGCTTGGCGACCGGCGCCACCTCGTCGGCCAGGAACGCGCGGTAGCGCGCGAACGCCGGACGCACGACCTCGGCCAGCAGCCGGTCGCGCTCCTCGGCGAACCCGGCGACCTCGACCGCCGGCGTGACCCGCAGCGGGTCGGCGTCCCCGGCCGCGAGGTAGCGCTCGACGTACCCGATGCCCACGCGCACCAGGAAGTCCGGCGGCGCGAACCCGTCGGCCACGGTGGCGCGCTGGGCTTCGATCACGGCGTCGAGGTAGCCGCCGATGCCCGCGAGCCGGCGGAGGTAGCCTTGCGCCTTCTCGTCGTCCTCGGGCACCAGCGCGGAGAGGTTGGTGATCAGGTACAGCGCCGGCGAACTGAACCCGTCGCTCACGGCGAACCCGGCCAGCCGTGAGTCGAGCGTGTCGACGACGCCGCGGGCGCGGGCGATCACCACGTCGCGGGTCACGGCGTCCGTGGCCGAAAGGCGGGCCTGGTCGATCGCCTCCGCGCGATCGGCGAGGTCGGCGAAGCGGGTGCGGAAGCTGTCGGTCGCGGCGAGGCTCGGGTCGGGCAGCACACCGTGGTCGCCGGGCAGGCCGTACATCGTGCGCTCCAGCGGCGCGCGTTCGAACTCGAGCTCCAGCAGGTCCTCGGCCAGGCCCGCGACGGTGTCCCCGTGGCCGGCGACCCAGTCGGTGACCACCGTGTCGAGCACCGACAGCGGCAGCGCGCCGCCGGAGAGCACCACGTCGTGGAACGCGCGGACGTCGAACTCACTGCCCAGCCGGGTCTCGGCCGCGGCGCGGATCCGCTGGATCTCCAGGCGCCCCACCAGGTACGCGAGCGCCTGGCCCGGGTAGCCGATGTAGCGGTCGATCTCCGCCTCGATCTCCAGCCGGCCCATCGGCGTGTTCCCGACGAGGTAGTCGATGGCCTGCTGCCGGCTCCAGCCCAGCGCGTGCAGCCCGGTGTCGACCACGAGCCGCCCGGCGCGCATCGACTCGAGCGTGAGCATGCCGAGCAGCGAGACGTCGTCGGAGTACAGGCCCATTTCGTCGGCGAGGCGCTCGGTGTAGAGGCCCCAGCCCTCGACGTAGGCGTTGAAGTCGCCGAGGCGGCGCAGCAGCGGCAGGTCGGTGAGCCCGAGCGCGGTGCTCAGCTGGAAGTGGTGGCCCGGGATCGCCTCGTGGAACGCCGTGGCCTCGGCGGTGTGCCGGAACCGTTCGGTGGCCTCGTAGGTGTTCGCGAAGTAGGTACCCGGGCGCGAGCCGTCGACGGCCGGCGGCATGAAGTACGCGGGCGGCGCGCCGGGCGCGGAGTCCTCCGGCACGGCCTCGACCATCCACGGCTGCGGCGGAATCGTGCCGAACCACTTCGGCGACTCGGCCGCCGCACGCGTGATGGCCGAGCGCGCGGTGTCGAGCAGCTCCTCGGCGCTCGTCCAGCGCAGCTTCGGGTCGGTGCGCAACCGCTCGAAGATCTCCTGCAGGTCGCGGGTGCCGAACACGCGCTCGCCCAGCGCCTGGTATTGCTCCACCTGGCCCGCGATCACCGCGAGGCCGGTGTCGTGCAGCTCCTGCGGCGAGCGGTCGGTGGTGGTGTGCATGCGCGCGAGGCGTGTGTAGATCTCGTCCCCGCCGGGCAGCCACGACACGCCCGCGCGGTCGTCGGGCCGGCCGTGGGCCAGCACCTCGGCTTCCAGGAAGTCGCGGTACTCCTTGAACGCCGGACGCACGACGTCGCGCAGCAGCTCCTCGCGCCGGCTCGCGAACGCCTCGTCCGGCGCCGGCTGGCGCAGCAGCGGGTCACCCGCCGGTTCGGCGAGGTACCGGTCGACGTGGGCAATCGCGCCCTTCACGAGCCGCTCGACGGGCACCAGCCCGGCCTCGATGCCTTCGCGGTGCCGCAGCACGACCGCGCGCAGGAAGGCCGGAATCTCCGCCAGCCGGTCGAGGTGCACCGAGGACTTCTCCCCCGGCAGCACGGGCACCATCGGCAGCGCCGAGAGCAGCCCCGCCGCGGGGCCGACGAACAGGTCGGTCACGGTGAACTCGCCGAAGCGGCTGTCGATCAGGTCGAGCTTGCCCTCGATCGAGTTGATCACCACCTCGCGCGTGACGCGGTCCGTCGCGTCGAGCTCGCCGGCCTCGATCGCCCGCGCCCGTTCCAGCAGACCGGCGAGCCGCTCGCGGTACGCGGCTTCGGCGGCGGCGCTCGGGTCGCCGAGCCCCGGCGCGTCGGGCTTGATGCCCAGGATCGCGGCGGAGAGCGGTTCGAAGCCGAACATCTCGCCGACGAGCTCGTCGGCGAGATCGGTGACGACGGTCATGGGTGCGGACTCCCGGGGTTCGGTGGTGCCGTGCGATTCCGACCCTAATGGAGACCGGGGCGCCGGGGTGGCGTTCCGGCACGAACGTCCCGTTCACCCATTGTGAACGGCGGATCCGCGCCGTTGCCGACACCCAGAGCCACCGAATCCGGGGCGCCGCCACCGGACCGGGCGATGCGGCCCGGCCTTGCCGCGCGCGGGCCGGCCCGGAAGGTAGCGTTCCCCGGGTGGCCGTGACCGATCCCGCCGATGTCCGCCTGCTCGCCGCCCTCGCCGAGCTGGGCAAAACGGCCGTGCACGACCTCGCCGCGAAGGTGGGCATGGACCCGCGTGAGGTCGCCTACCGCCTGGTTGCCTTGTCCGGCAGCGGGTTGCCGCTGCTCGTCGGCGTCGAGAGCGATCCCTCCGGGCTGCGCGCGGCGATCGCGGGGGCGCCGCCGTCGTGGCAGCAGGCCCCGCCGCCCTCGGGCCCGATGCCCGTCGCCGCACCCGGCGGACGGCCCGGCCCCGGCCTGCCGCCCGGCCCGGGCCCGGGGATGCCGCCGGGACAAGGGTTCCCGGCCGCGGCCCCGCCGAGCGCCCCCGTTCCGCGTCCCGGGAACGGACCCGGAACGCCGGGTGCGCCGTCCGTCCACGGTGGACCGTCGGGACCCGGGCCGGGCGTGCCGTCCGGCCCGTACGGCGTGTCTTCGGGACCCTATGGCGTGCCGTCGGGCCCGTACGCACCGCCGCCGCTCGACCCCGCGCTGAGCACGTGGGGCGTACCGCAGACGGCGTCCTGGGCGCGCGGCGACGAACCGCGCCGCGCGGGCCCGGCCGAGGGCAAGCGCGGCCGGATCGGCGAGACGCTCGCGACGCAGGGCCTCGAAGGCGAGCAGCTCACCGTGCAGCTGCTGGAGGTGCAGGACCCGGCCGACTACCTCTTCGGCGCCGCCGGCTACCGGCTCGACGCGGGCGAGCGGGCGGTGGTCGTGCACACCGAGATCACCAACCGCGGCAACGTGCCCTTCGCGTCGCTGCCCGACAACTACCTGGAGCTCGTCACAGCCGACGGCACGACGGTCGCCAAGGCGCCCGTGTCACTGACCTCCCGGCCGCCGCACAAGATCGGCGTGCGGCCGGGCGAGACGCTCGGCGGCCACACCGTCTACGTCATCCCGGACGCGACGCGCGTGGTCTCGGTGCGCTGGAGTCCCCGGCCGGAGCCGGACGACCGCACGCTGACCTGGGCCGTCGAGGGCTAGTAGCTCTCCTCGCGCAGGATCTCCAGCGCGCGGGCGAGGTCGTCGGGGTACTCGGCCTCGAACTCGACCCAGCGGCCGTCGGCCGGGTGCGCGAAGCCGAGGGTACGGGCGTGCAGCCACTGCCGCGTGAGCCCGAGGTGGCGCGCGAGCACCGGGTCGGCGCCGTAGGTCAGGTCGCCCACGCAGGGGTGGCGCAGCGCGGAGAAGTGCACGCGGATCTGGTGCGTGCGGCCCGTCTCGAGCTTCACGTGGGCCAGCGACGCGGCGCGGAACGCCTCCACTACCTCGTAGTGCGTCACGCTCGGGCGCCCGCCGGCGACGACGGCGAACTTGTAGTCGTGGCGCGGGTGCCGGTCGATCGGCGCGTCGATGGTGCCGCGCGTCGGGTCCGGGTGGCCCTGCACCACTGCGTGGTAGCCCTTGTCGACGGTGCGCTCCTTGAAGGCGCGCTTGAGCACCGTGTACGCGTGCTCGCTCTTGGCCACCACCATCACGCCGGTGGTGCCCGCGTCGAGCCGGTGCACCACGCCCTGGCGCTCGGCGGCGCCCGACGTCGAGATGCGCAGGCCCGCGGCGGCGAGCCCGCCGACGACTGTGGGCCCGGTCCAGCCGGGGCTCGGGTGCACCGCGACGCCCACGGGTTTGGAGATCACCACGATGTCGTCGTCGTCGTGGAGGATCTTCATGCCCTCCACGGGCTCGGCGATGACCTGGATCGGGGACTCCGGCTCCGGCAGCGTCACTTCGAGCAGGCCGCCGGCGGTCAGGCGGTCGGACTTGCCGGCGGGCCGGCCGTCCACCAGCACGTCGCCGGTCTCGGCGAGCTCCGCCACCACCGTGCGGGACAGGCCCAGCAGCTTGGCGAGGCCGGCGTCGACGCGCATGCCGTCGAGCCCGTCGGGGACGGGCAGCAGGCGCGCGGTCACGCGGTCTCCTTCTTGCTGTTCTTGTCGCGGGTCGAGGTGCCGTCGTAGTCCTTGCCCAGCAGCGACAGCAGGACGATGAGCACGCCGCCGACGCAGATCGCGGAGTCGGCGATGTTGAAGATCGCGAAACCCTCGCCGTTGGGGGCGAAGGCCGAGATGAAGTCGATGACGTGACCGCGCAGCGGGCCGGGGGCCCGGAAGATGCGGTCGGTGAGGTTGCCGAGCGCGCCCGCGAGCACCAGGCCGAGGCCGATGGCCCAGCCGACGCTGCGCAGCCGCCGCGACAGCCAGATGATGGCGATCGCCACCGCGGCCGCGACCAGCGCGAACACCCACGTCATCCCGGAGGCCATCGAGAACGCGGCGCCGGAGTTGCGGATCACCTGCAGGTAGATCAGCCCGCCGAGAACGCGCACCGGCTCCTTGCCCTCGAGGTTGGCCGCCACGAGGTTCTTCGACACCAGGTCGATCACCCAGATCACGGCCGCGACCGCGAACACCAGCCCGACCCGGCGCTTGGGCAGCAGCACGGCCGCCTTCTCGGCGGCAGGCTCTTCGGGAGCCGCGTCGCCGGTCACCGCCGGTTCGGGGGCATCGGCGGGCTCAGCGCCTTCGGACAGGCCGTGTTCGGACGAGGAGGACTCGGTGCTCACGCCCCCATTGTCCACGCCCCGGGCTCACCCGGTCGCGGCGGCAGGCCGTGACCGCCACTTCGCCGGTCCGGCGACCACCGCGAACGCCGTCGCCAGCAGGATCGCGGCCGACAGCACGACCCCGCCGAGCCCGGGCAGCACCACGGCCGCGACCAGGGCGAAGACCACCGCGACCACCAGCACGACAACGCTGCGCTCGTACCACGCGAGCACCACCAGCCCCAGCGTCGCCAGCGCGGGTCCGCGCAGGTCCGCGCCGAGACCGAGCCAGCCGAACGCGGCCAGGTCCAGCACCGGCACGGCCAGCACACCACCGGCGACGAGGGCGGCGAACCGGCCGGTGCTCGGGGCCTTCCCGGCCCGCACGTACCCGGCCAGCACGAGTGCCACCACCACGGCGAGCGCGATCGGCCAGCCGAGCGCCGTCGCGTACGTCGACGGCGGCAGCGGCACCTGGTCCTGGGTGAGGAACTGCAGCCCTCCGGGGCCGGGGTCGGGGCCGAGGAGACCTCCGGGGACCCGGTGGACCGGGTCCGCATGGAGATCACCCTGCGCCCCGTGTTCGGCGGTCGCGAGCTGCACCGCCGCCAGGATCAGCTCGGCGAACCCCAGCGCCGCCAACGGAACCCAGAACCCCCACGCTCTCCCCATGCGGGGAGCCTAGCGAGCGCCTCAGGCGCAGAACGGAGGAAGCTCCCGCGGGTCCCCCACCGGCGCCCAGCGGCCGTCGACCTTCGTGTACTCCCAGCGGGCGCCGCGGGCGACGATCTGGCGCAGCGCGAGCACGAGCCGGTCCACGTGCTCCTCGGTGCTGCCCAGGCCGAGGCTCACACGCACGGCCTGCTGCCCGTCGCGGCCGCATTCGCCGATGAGGCGCTTGGTGGCGACGTGGGCGCAGAACGCGCCGTCGCGCACGCCGATGCCGTACTCGGCCGAGAGGACCGCGGCGAGCCAGCCGGGTTCGAAGCCGTCGACGACGAAGCTCACCGTGCCCACGCGGTCCACGGCTGCGTCGAACAGGCGCAGCTCGGCGCAGCCGGGCACGCCGGCCAGGCCCTTGCGCAGCCGTTCCAGCAGCGTGGCCTCGTGCTCGCCCACGGCGGTCCAGTTCGCGGCCAGCTGCTCGCACGCGACGCCCAGCGCGTAGACCCCGACGGTGTTCGGCGAGCCGGCCTCGTGCCGTTCGGCGCCGGTGTTCCACACGACGGCGTCCTCGGTCACGAGCTTCGTCGCGCCCCCGCCGGCGAGGTACGGCTCGGCAGCGCGCAGCCAGTCGGACCGGCCGATGAGCGCGCCGGCGCCGAAGGGTGCGTAGAGCTTGTGCCCCGAGAGCGCGACGTAGTCGACGTCCAGCTCCCGCAGGGAGATCCGGCGGTGCGGCGCGAGCTGCGCGGCGTCCAGCGCCACGCGCGCGCCGTGTTTCCTTGCCACGGCGGCGATCTCGGCGACCGGCAGCAGCTCACCGGTCACGTTCGACGCGCCGGTCACCACCACGAGCCGCGGTCCTTCCGGGCAGGCGGCGAGTGCTTCGTCCACAACGGACACCGCGGCCAGGCGCGTGCGCGGCAGCGGCACGCGCCGCACATTCGGGCCACGCCAAGGCAGCAGGGCCGCGTGGTGCTCGGTGTCGAACACGACCACCGACGTGCGCCGCGGCAGCGAGCGGGCCAGCAGGTTGAAGGAATCCGTGGTGTTGCGCGTGAACACGACGGTGTCGGTGGCGCGCGCGTCGACGAACCGGCGCAGGATGTCGCGCGTGCGCTCGTAAAGCCGCGTCGACACCTGCGACGCGAAGCCGGCGCCGCGGTGCACGCTCGCGTACCAGGGCAGGAACTCGTCGACCGCGGAGCGGACCGCGTCGAGACACGGCGCGCTCGCCGCGTGGTCGAGGTTCGCGTAGCCGATCTCGCCGCCGGTCACCAGCGGCACCCGCAGCGCCGCCCCCGCGACGCCGGGAATCCCCTGTGCGGCAACGGTTTCGGTGTTTCCAGCGGTACGGTCCAGAGCGAGCGTCATGGCGGTGCCTCCTCGGCAGTCCGGGGGACCCCCGGCGAGGGGCCCGCGCTTGCCTGTCGCACAACGCGACCGGCCCGGTCTTCACCCGGGGCACCCCACCGCGGTAGGAGGGTTGCCGGCCAGCAAGCCGGGGCTGAACGCTGGCACTCATGACCTGTTGATGAAGGTAACCGAACGACGCCCCGTGACGCCAGAGGTGTCCCGTGAGCTGAGACGGCGCTCACAGACCGGCGATCACCGCCGCAGCGCGCGGAAGGCCTCCGTCTGCTCGCGGATCGCGCGCTCGGCCGGGAGCCGTTCGATCGAGGAAGCACCGAAGAAACCGACGATCCCTTCGGTGTGGTCGAGCACGTACTGCGCGTCTGCGGGTTCGGCGATCGGGCCGCCGTGGCACAGCACGAGCACGTTCGGGTTCACCCGCTTGGCCGCGTCGTGCATCGCCTGCACCCGGGTGACGGCCTCGTCGAGCGTGACCGCCGTCTGCGCGCCGATCGTGCCGCTGGTGGTGAGCCCGAGGTGCGGCACCAGCACATCGGCTCCCGCGCGGGTCATGTCGGCGGCCTGCTCGGGGTCGAAGACGTACGGCGCGGTCAGCAGATCGCGTTCGCGGGCCAGCGCGACGAGGTCGACCTCCAGGCCGTAACCCATGCCGGTCTCCTCGAGGTTCTGGCGGAACACGCCGTCGATCAGCCCGACCGTCGGGAAGTTCTGCACGCCGGCGAACCCCATCCGCTTGAGCTCGTCGAGGAACGGGCCCATCAGCCGGAACGGATCGGTACCGTTGACGCCCGCCAGCACCGGCGTGTCGCGCACGACCGGGAGCACCTCGCGCGCCATGTCCACGACGATGCCGTTGGCGTCGCCGTAGGCCAGCAGCCCGGCGAGCGAGCCGCGGCCGGCCATGCGGTAGCGGCCGGAGTTGTAGATGATCAGCAGGTCGATGCCGCCGGCCTCGGCGGCCTTGGCGGACAGGCCGGTGCCCGCGCCGCCGCCGATCACGGGCCAGCCTTGCGCCACCGCGGCGGTGAGCCGGGCCAGCGCTCGTTCGCGGTCCACGTCAGGACCTCCCTTCGCCGATGAGCCGGTGCAGTTCCCGGGCGGCGGCCGCGCCGAACCCGGCGTCGTTGATGGCCTCTTCGCGCCGCGTCACGATCGCGGCGCTGCCGGAAAGCGCTTCAGTGAGGTGGGCGAACAGCTCGGCGTCCGCCGCCGGGTCGTGGAACGGGCCGTCCGGAACGTCCACAGCGGACACTCCGCCGAGCGGCAGGAACACCGACACGGGCCCTTGTGCCGCCCGGAGTTTGCGCCCGAGCAGCGTGCCCAGCTCCGCGGATTCCTCCGCGGTGGTCCGCATCAGCGTGACGGTCGGGTTGTGCACCAACAGGTTCCGGCCCGCGAACCGCTCGGGCACGGTGTCGGCCGGGCCGAAGTTGACCATGTCGAGTGCGCCGACGCTGACCACCTGCGGCAGTCCCGCGCGCCCGGCCGCCTCCAGCCGGTGCGGGCCCGCGGAGAGCACCCCGCCGACGAGCTCGTCGGCCAGCTCCGTCGTGGTCAGGTCGAGCACACCGGCGAGCAGGCCGTCGGTCACGAGCTTCTCCATCGCCCGGCCGCCGGAGCCGGTCGCGTGGAACACGAGCACCTCGTAGCCGAGCCGTTCGAGCTCGGCGCGGGCCTCGTCCGCGGCGGGGGTGGTGACGCCGAACATCGTCACCGCGACCACGGGCCGGTCGGTGGTCTCGCGGCCGGTGTCGTGGTGGCGGGCCATGGCGGCGATCGCCGCCGCCGCGTTGCCCAGCACGGTCTTCGACACCGAGTTGAGCCCGGCGATGTCGACCACGGAGTACATCAGCGTCACGTCGGTCTCGCCCACGTACGGGCGGACGTCGCCGGACGCCATGCTGGAGACCAGCAGCTTCGGCAGCCCCACCGGCAGCTCGCGCATCACCGCCGCCGCGATCGACGACCCGCCCGAGCCGCCGACCGCCAGCACGGCGTCGACCCGGCCCTCGTCGAACAGCCGCCGGACGGTCACCGCCGCACCGCGCGCCATCGTCTCCACGGCGTGCCCGCGGTCGCCTTCGAGGGAAGCGAGGTCGACGCCGGCGGCGCGGGCCACCTCCTCGGCGGGCACGTCGGCGCCGTCGGACGGGGACGACCCGGCGTCGACCAGCAGCGTGTGCACGCCGTCGATTTCGAGGCGGGTGCGCAGCCAGTCGTATTCGGCGTGTTTCGTGTCGAGGGTGCCGACGAGGCAGACCGTGGCCATGTCCGCCATCGTCGCCCCGCGGCAGGTGCGGCCGCTGGGCCACTTCGCCGGAAGTGGTCCAAACTTGCTGGTGAAGGAGGTGCCCATGCACCGGGTCACGGCCGCCGAACTGGTCCGGCTGCTCGGCGCTTGGCGCGGCGGTGGCCCGACGCTTCCCGCCGCGCTCGCCGCCACGCTGGGCGAGCTGGTCGACTCCGCCGTGCTGCCCGAGGCCGCCGTCCTGCCCGCGCAACGGCCGCTCGCGCGCGCACTGGGTGTCTCCCGGGGCACGGTGACCTCGGCGTACGACCAGCTGGCGGCCGGCGGACGGCTCACGGCCGAGGCCGGCTCCGGTTCGCGGGTGCGCCGGCGCCAGCCCGGTGGCCCGGGCGTGTCCGGTGGCCGGCTCGTTTCGTTCACCGGCTCGGCCGCCCCGGCGGACCTGTCGAGCGGCGCCCTGCCCGGCTCGGCCCTGACCGCCGACGCGCTGGCCGAGCTCGGCCCCGCCGACCTGGAGCCCTATCTCGGCACCGACGGCTACTTCCCCGCCGGCATCCCGCGGCTGCGAGCCACGATCGCGCGGCTGCTCACCGACGACGGCGTGCCCACCGACCCCGAGCAGGTGCTGGTGACCGCGGGCGCCCAGCAGGCCGTGTGGCTCGTGGCGCACACGCTGGTCACGGCGGGCGACCTGGTCGTCGTGGAGGAACCGAGCTACCGCGGCGCGCTCGAGGCGTTCGCCGGGGCCGGGACCCGGCTGCGGGGTATCCGCTGGACGGCCGACGGAATCGACCGCGACCAGCTGCGAGCGGCGCTGCGCCGCTCCCCCGCGCTGCTGTACTGCCAGCCGTCCGTGCACAACCCGACCGGCGAGCGGATGCCCGCGGCGGCGCGGCGCGAGCTCGGCAAGCTGATCACCGCCGCGGGCCTGCGCACGGTGGAGGACCGCAGCAGCGCCGATCTGGCGTTCCGCGGGCCTGCGCCGGGGCTGGCCGCGCACGTGCCGCCGGAGCTGCTGGTGAGCATCGGCACCGCGTCGAAGCTGTTCTGGGGCGGCGTGCGGATCGGGTGGATCCGCGCGGACGCGCCGACGATCGCGCGGCTGACCGAGGCACGCAAAGCGATCGACCTGGGGTGCTCGGTCGTCGACCAGCTGCTCGCCGCCGGGTTGCTGCGCCGCGTGGCCGAGGCCCGCGAGGCGCGGCGCGCGCTGCTCGCCGCGCGCTGGCAGTCCACTGTGGACGTCCTCGGCCGCGTGGTCCCGCACTGGCGCTGGACGACACCGGCCGGCGGCACCGGGCTGTGGGCCGACACCGGCGAAGACGCCGTGCGCCTCGCGCAGCGCGCGCTCGCCGCGGGGGTGAAACTGGCGCCGGGGCCCGCGTTTTCGGTCTACGACGGGTTCCGGACCCACCTGCGCCTGCCGCTGTGGCACGCGCCGCGAGACCTGGAGCCGGTACTCGCCTCGCTGCGGTGACTCAGCGGCCCAGCTCGCCGCGCCAGCGCGCGAGCCGCCCGGCCCGGTCGACGGCGCGGATCCGGCGCTCGGTCGCGTCGCGGACGCCGGCCGTGGTGACCACCAGCAGCTGGTCGTCCTCCTGCAGGCGGCTGGTCTTCTGCGGCGTGAACCCGGAACCACGGCGGACCACGAGGCTCACGGTGGCGCCGACGGGCAGGCCGAGCTCGGAGATGTACACGCCGTGCAGCTTCGAGCCCTTCTGGATGCGCACCTGCAGCAGCTCGGCGCCGAGCTCGTCGAGCGGCGCCGCGTCGACCTCGATCTCCTGGGCCTCGGCGCTCTTCGTGAGCCCGAGCCAGCGGGCGAACGGCCCGAGCGTGGCCCCCTGCAGCAACGTGAGCACGATGACCAGCACGAACACCGCGTCGACGAGCCGGCTCGCACCGGGCACGCCCTGCGAGAGCGGGATCATCGCGAGCACGATCGGCACGGCGCCGCGCAGGCCCGCCCACGAGAGGAACGTCTGCTCCCGCCACGGCAGCCGGAACGGCAGCAGCGAGATCACCACCGACAGCGGCCGCGCGAGCAGCAGCACCACCGCGCCCGCGACGAGACCGGGCACCAGCGTCTCCAGCAGCCGGCTCGGCGACGCGAACAGCCCGAGCAGCACGAACAGCCCGATCTGCGCGAGCCAGCCGAGGCCTTCGGCGAACGAGAGCGTGTCGGAGCGGTGCGGCAGCTTGGAGTTGCCCAGCACCAGCCCGGCGACGTAGGTGGCGAGCAGCCCGGACGCGTGGGCCAGCTGACCGGAGGAGTACGCGAGGATGCACACGGCCACCGTGGCCAGGGGGTACAGGCCGGTGGCCGGCAGCGCGGCCCGGCGCAGCGCCATCGCGCCGAGCCAGCCGAACAGCAAACCGATCACGAGCCCGGCGGCGAGCTCGTAAACGACCAACAGCGGCAGGGTCCAGTCCACTGTGTCCCCCGACGCGAGCACGATCACCGCGATGTACGCGGGCGCGTCGTTGAGGCCGGACTCCAGCTCCAGCGTGCCGACGAGTTTCGGGCGCAGCCCCACCGAACGCAGCACCGAGAACACCGCCGCCGCGTCGGTCGACGCGAGCACCGAGCCCCACAGCAGCGCGAGCCGCCAGTCGAGCCCGAGCAGCCAGTGCAGCGCCGCGCCGGTCACCGCGATGCTCACGACCACGGCCACTGTGGACAGCAGGATCCCCGGCCCCAGCGAGGGTTTCACGGCCTGCCACCGCGTGGTGAGCCCGCCTTCGGTGAGGATCATGACGAGCGCGGCGAGCCCGAGCGACTGCGTGAGGCCGGGATTGTCGAACTGGATGCCGATGCCCGATTCGCCCAGCGCCACGCCGATGCCGAGGTACAGCAGCAGCGACGGCAGGCCCAGCCGGATCGACACGCGCACGGCGACCACCGACGCGAGCAGCACCACTCCGCCGACGCCGAGCAGCAGGGGAAGCTGATCCATCTCCGCCCCCTCCGGTCTCCGTGGGCTTCCAGGATAGAGAGACGGGGGCGTTCACCCGTTCGTGCACCACCGGACAACTCGGGCAAAGTGGTGTGTTAGGACACTCGGTCGCCACCCAGTGTCGCCAGATCGACACCGAGTGCGGCGAACGGCTTCTCCGCGGCCGGCTTCAGCCGCACCGCGCGTTGCCGGTCCCGGGTCACCCATCCCGCGTCGACGGCCCGCGCCAGGATCGCCGCGGGGACGGCGCCGGCGAGGTGGTCGCGCCGCTCCGTCCAATCCAGACAGTCGCGCAGCAGCGGGCGCCGGCCGCGTTCCGGCACGGCGACCCCGATCTCGTCGAGCACCTCGCGCCCGGCCGCCGTCAGTGTCAGCCCGTCGCCGGTGCCGACGATCCCCTTGGCGATCAAGCCTTCGCGCAAGGCGACGCCGACGGTTCCGGCGAGGTGGTCGTAGCAGCTGCGCGCGAAACTCAGCCGCTGCGTGCGCAACGACGCCTTCAGCCCGACCGGTTCGCGGTGCTCGGCGTGCTGCGCCAGGTGCTCGATCAGCTCGGCGACGCGCGGGTCGGCGATGCGGACGTACGTGTGCCGGCCCTGCTTCACCCGGGCGACGAACCCGGCGTCGTGCAGCCGCGTCACGTGCTCGCTCGCGGTCGACACCGCGATCCGCGCCGCCGCGGCCAGCTCGCTGATCGTCCAGGCGCGCCCGTCGAGCAGGGCGAGGCACATCGTCGCCCGGCTCGGGTCGGCGAGCACCGCGGCCACCTCGGCCAGCGCGACGGTCTCCATGCCCCCACCGTAGGAGCCCGACGCTTCGGCCGCCGCCGAAGCGCTATTTCAGGTGTCGTTTCACGCGTGTCATTTCACGCCGGCGAGGAACTTCGCGCCGAGCGTCACGGCCGGGCCGGAGTCGTTGCCGCCCTCCAGGAACACGCAGAACGCGACGTCACCGCGGTAGCCCACGAACCAGCCGTGTGCCTCGGCGCCGTCGCCGAACTGCGCGGTGCCGGTCTTGCCGTAGACGGTGCCCGAGCGCGCCAGGCCGGTCGCGGTGCCGCCCGTGACGACCTCGCGCATCATGGAGCGCACCGAGGCCAGCACGCTCGCGGGCGGCGCGTGGTAGCCGTCGTTGACGGTCGTGGCGGAATCGGCGTCCAGCCACAGCTTCGGCGTCACCGCCTTGCCCGCGGCCACCGTCGCGGCCATCACCGCCTCACCGAAGGGGCTGACCTGCACGGTGCCCTGGCCGATGCCGTCCTCCACCTGCTCGTCGGCGCTGCCGGCGGCGCCGACCTTGCCCATCTCGGTGGTGAGGCCGGGGATGTCGAAGTCGGCGTTGAGGCCGTACTGGCTCGCGGCGTTGGCGAGCGCGTCCGGCGGCAGCTGCGAGGCGAGCTGGCCGAAGGAGGTGTTGCACGAATGCGCGAACGCGCGGTGCACGGTGGTCGTGCCGAGGTCGAAGCCCTCGTTGGAGATCGTGCGGGTGCCGATCCGCGCCGTGAGCGGGCACGCCACCTGCGAGTCCTTCGTGACGACGCCGGCCTCCAGCGCCGCCGTCGCGGTCGCGATCTTGAACGTCGAGCCCGGCGCGTACAGGCCGTTCAGCGCCGAGGGGCCGGTGCCCGCCGCCGCGTTCTGCGCCACCGCGAGCACCCCGCCGTTGGACGGCTGGATCGCCACGATCACGGCCTTGCCGCGGTAGGAGTCGACGGCCGCCTGCGCCGCCTTCTGCACGGAAACGCTCACTGTGGACTTCACTGCCTGCTGCCCGCTTTCGGTCTTGCCGAAGAGCGTTTCCAGCGCCTTGCCCGAGGTGTCGACCCGCTCCACCGCGAAGGTAGCGGACGGCGTCGACGTGCCCTGTCCGGTCAGCGCCTGCGTGAGCAGCGGGAACTTCGCGGCGGGATCCAGGTGCGTGCCACCCGGTCCGCTGATGACCACGGGCTTGCCGTCGCGGTCCACCACCACGGCCTCGTCGGCCGCCGCGGTCGCGATCACGAGCCGCTGCCCGGCCTGCAGCTTCGGGTGCAGCGCGGCGGGGGCCCAGTGCACGCGCCAGCTGTCGCCGGAGTGCACGAGGTCGAGGCTGCCGTCGTAGGACCACACGTGGCCGGGGCCGAGGTCCCAGGTCAGGGTGTACGCGGCGGTGCTCTTCGGCGCGTTCGCGGCGGCGTCGCTCACCTTGCCGAGCTTGGCCTGCAGCCCGTCCGGTTTGAGCGTGTCCCAGGCGTCGCGCAGTGCGGCGGCCGCGCCGTGCGGGTCGTCGGTCAGCAGGCTCGCGTCGTCGGTGTCGTGGCCCGCGAAGTCCTTCAGGTAGAGCTGCGCCGCCGACGTCGGATCCGGGGCGACCGGTCCCGCCGCGACCGAGGTCCCGGTCGGCTCGGCCGCCGCCTCGGGCGCCGGCGAACCGCCGGTCAACAACACCACGGCCGCCACCACGATCGCGACCATCGCGACCGCGCCCCCGATCAGGACGGCTCTCTTACCGGCAGGACTCACTTGTGACTCTCCCCCAGGCCCGTGCGTCGTGCGCGCACTCGGCCCAGCTTGCCCATCGCTGACGGACAAGGAGCGTTACAGGTGAGAAAGCGGCCGTCCCGACGCCGATTCGTGATCAACGCCGGGACGGCCGGTTCGCTACGCCTTCTCGACCGCCACGCGGACCTTCACGCCGTCGCCGACCGTGCCCTCGAAGCCCTCGGGAGCGTCGCCGTAGGTCACCGAGGTGGCCAGCGTTTCCGAGGCCACGAACTCCTCGAACTTGCGCACCGCGGCCACGACCTCGTCCGGCGCGTCGACCGTGAGCGCGATGCGGTCGGACACGTCGAGGCCGGCCTCGCGGCGCGCCTGCTGCACCACGCGCACCAGGTCGCGGGCGACGCCCTCGTCGGCCAGGTCCGCCGTGACCTCGGTGTCGAGCTGCACCAGCCCGGACCCGCCCGGCAGCTCGGCCGCCGCGCCGCCGTCCTTGGCCACGAGCCGCCGCTCGTACTCGCCGTCGAGCAGCTCGATCCCGGCCGCCACCACGACACCGCCCGGGTTCGTGGTCCAGTCACCCGCCTTCACGGCCTTGATGACCTTCTGCACGTCCTTGCCCAGGCGCGGCCCGGCCGCCCGCGCGTTCACGGCGACCTCGAACGAGCCGTGCGCCGCGACGTCGGTGGTCAGCTCCACCGACTTCACGTTCACCTCGTCACGCAGGATGTCGGTGAACTCGCGCAGCGCCTCCACGTCCTCGGCCGCGACCAGCAGCTTCGCCAGCGGCAGCCGCACGCGCAGCTTGTTGGCCTTGCGCAGCGACAGCGCCGTCGACGCCACCTGCCGCACGCGGTCCATGGCCGTGACCAGCGCCGCGTCGGCCGGCAGGTCGAGCGAGCTCGGCCAGTCGGTCAGGTGCACCGAACGGCCGCCGGTGAGGCCGCGCCACACCGTCTCGGTCGTGAGCGGCAGCAGCGGCGCGACGACGCGGGAGGTCACCTCCAGCACCGTGTGCAGCGTGTCGATCGCGTCCTGGTCACCCGCCCAGAACCGGTCGCGCGAACGGCGCACGTACCAGTTCGTGAGCACCTCCAGGAAGTCGCGCACGGTCTGGCACGCGCCGGCGATGTCGTAGTTGTCCAGCGCGTACTCGACGTCCGTCACGAGCTCGTGGGTCTTCGCGAGCACGTACCGGTCGAGCAGGTGCGTGGAATCCGTGCGCCACCGGCCTTCCACGCCCTCGGCGTTGGCGTAGAGGGCGAGGAAGTAGTACGAGTTCCACAGCGGCAGCACGGCCTGGCGCACCGCGTCGCGGATGCCCCGGTCGGTGACGACGAGGTTGCCGCCGCGCAGGATCGGGCTCGCCATGAGGTACCAGCGCATGGCGTCGGACCCGTCGCGGTCGAACACCTCGGTCACGTCCGGGTAGTTCCGCAGCGACTTCGACATCTTCTGCCCGTCGGAGCCGAGCACGATGCCGTGGCTGATGCAAGTGCGGAACGCCGGCCGGTCGAACAACGCCGTCGCGAGCACGTGCAGCAGGTAGAACCAGCCGCGCGTCTGCCCGATGTACTCCACGATGAAGTCGCTCGGGTAGTGGTGCTCGAACCACTCGGCGTTCTCGAACGGGTAGTGCACCTGGGCGTACGGCATCGAACCCGAGTCGAACCACACGTCGAGGACCTCGGGCACGCGGCGCATGGTGGACCGCCCGGTCGGGTCGTCCGGGTTGGGCCGGGTCAGCTCGTCGATGTACGGGCGGTGCAGGTTGTCCAGGCGCACGCCGAAATCGCGCTCCAGCTCGTCGAGCGAGCCGTAGACGTCGGTGCGCGGGTAGGTCGGGTCGTCCGACTGCCAGACGGGGATCGGCGAACCCCAGTAACGGTTGCGGGAGATCGACCAGTCGCGGGCGTTCTCCAGCCACTTGCCGAACTGGCCGTCCTTGACGTTGTCCGGGTACCACGTGATCTGCTGGTTGAGCTCGACCATGCGGTCCTTGAACTGCGTCACCGCGACGAACCACGACGACACCGCGCGGTAGATCAGCGGGTTGCGGCAGCGCCAGCAGTGCGGGTACGGGTGCTCGTAGGTTTCGTGGCGCAGCAGGATCGGGCCCTGCTGCTCGGCGGAACCCGTGCCGTTCTTGAGGTCGCGGATGATGTTCGGGTTGGCCTCGAACACCTGCTGGCCCTCGTAGTCGGGCACGGTCGCGTCGAAGCGGCCGCGCGCGTCGACCGGGGTGGCCGGCGTGATGCCCGCGGCGTCGGTGACGACCTTGTCCTCTTCACCGTAGGCGGGCGCGATGTGCACGACACCGGTGCCGTCTTCGGTGGTGACGTAGTCGGCCGACAGGATCCGGTGTGCGTTCTCGCGGCCGAGGAAGTACGGGAACGGTGGGGCGTAACGGTTTCCGAGCAGCTGCGCCCCCGTGTAATGCGCCACGACGGTCGGCTCCTCGCCGAGCTCGCGCGCGTACGCGCCGACGCGGGCTTCGGCGAGCAGGAACCGCTTGCCGGGGAAGTTCTCGCTCTCGACCACGACGTAACGCACCTCGGGGTGCACGGCCGTGGCGAGGTTCGACGGCAGCGTCCACGGCGTCGTCGTCCAGATGAGCAGGTAGGTGCCGTCGAGCTCGTTCCCGTTGCCCTCCAGGCGGAACCCGACCGTGACGGCCGGGTCCTGGCGGGTGCGGTAGACGTCGTCGTCCATGCGCAGCTCGTGGTTGGACAGCGGCGTCTCGTCGCGCCAGCAGTAGGGCAGCACGCGGTAGCCCTCGTATACGAGGCCCTTGTCCCACAGCTGCTTGAACGCCCAGATGACCGACTCCATGTAGGGCAGGTCGAGCGTCTTGTAGTCGTTGTCGAAGTCGACCCAGCGCGCCTGGCGGGTGACGTACTCCTCCCACTCCTTGGTGTAGCGCAGCACGGACTCGCGGGAGGCCTCGTTGAACTTGGCGACCCCCATCGCCTCGATCTCTTCCTTCTCCGTGATCCCGAGCTGGCGCATCGCCTCGAGCTCGGCGGGCAGGCCGTGGGTGTCCCAGCCGAACCGGCGGTCGACGTGCTTGCCCTTCATCGTCTGGTAGCGCGGGACGATGTCCTTCACGTACCCGGTGAGCAGGTGCCCGTAGTGCGGCAGCCCGTTGGCGAACGGCGGGCCGTCGTAGAACACGTACTCGTTGTCGCCGTTCTCCCCGGCCGGGCGCGCGGCGATCGAGGCCTGGAACGTCCGATCCGTCTCCCAGTACTCGAGCACGCGCTGCTCCAGCGCGGGGAACGACGGCTGCGACGGGACCGTGGTGTCTCCGGTCTCTCCGTCGAGCTGGGCCTTCGGGTACATCGGGGTGCGCTCCTTGCGTTCGTCGCTCGCGTACGGACGACCGGCGCCTACCGGTCACCCACACGGGGACGAGACGCTCGCGCGTCACGCGGTACCACCCCGCTTGCCCGGCGGTGCCGCTGCCGGGCCACTCGTTCGTCGGCTGTGACGGGCCGCCCCGTCCGGTTCTACTGGGGACGCCCGCGCCCCGTTCTTCCGGAGGCTCCCCGGTGATGGCCGGATCGACGCCTTGCTGATACCAGGTTAGCCCGAGCGCGCAACCACGTTTGCGGTGGCCCGGGGTCCGGTCGTGACGGGCGCGCAAAGCCGCGCCGGCCGGCGTCACCGCTGTGTGCGGCGGGCGCGCACGTACGCGATCCAGTAGAACGCCGCGTTGGCCGTCCAGAGCACCAGGCAGAAGACGTTGAACCACGCCGTGACCGGTCCGAGGACGGTGAACAACCCCACGGCCGGCCAGCCGACCGCCAACGTCGTGTACACCGAGGCCACGAGCAGCGCGGTCTTCCGCGGCATCGGCCACGGCACGAACCACCTCGCCGCCCGTCCCGTCAACGAACCCTCCCGTCGCGTGCCGCGCTCCTCCACAACGTGCCCCGAGCCCGGAGAGGCCAACCTGTTCCATTCGCACCAGTGGCCCGGGGGCCGGTCGTGACGGCGGCGAGGGCCGCGGCGGCGAGCCACAGGGCGGCGGAGAGGACGCCGAGGGCGTGGAGGCCGTGGGCGAAGGTCGTGCGGTGTGTGGGATCTCCTGCCACGGCGCCGAAAACGGCGACGCCGAGGGCGCCCGCGGCTTGGCGCGCGGCGTTGTTCACGCCGCCGGCGATGCCCGCGCGTTCGGGCGGGGCGTCGGTGACGGCCGCCGTGACGACGGCGGCGGTGAGCAGGCCCATGCCGGCGCCGAGGCCGAGGAGAGTGGGCAGGAGAGTCGGATACGTGTCGACGCGGAGGAGTCCGAAGAGACCGAGAGCGCCGAGGACAAGCCCGGCGATGATCGGCGGGCGGGGGCCGAGTTTGGCGGTGAGGCGGCCGCTGAGCGGGCCGAGCAGGACCAGCGGCAGGAAGAGCGGCAGCAGGGCGAGCCCGGCGTCGAGCGGTTCGAGGTGCAGCACGCTCTGCAGGTAGAGGGTGAAGACGAGAACCGAGCCGAGGCCGACGAAGTTCATGGCGGCGGAGATGGCGGTGGCGCCCGCGGTGCGGCGGGATTTGAGCAGACCCAGCGGCAGCATCGGGGCTTCGCAGCGGTGTTCGATCACGAGGAAGGCGGCTGCCGCGGTCACGGCGATGCCCGCGGCGAGGGGCTGGTGCCCGATGACGGCGTAGACGCCGGCGCCGAGAGCGAGCGCGGCGGTGGCGGCGCCGGGCACGTCGATGCGGCCGGGGGTGCGGGCGCCGGGCCCGACCAGCTTGCGCACGGCTAAGGCCGCGGCCACGACGATCGGCACGTTGAGCAGGAAGACGGGCCGCCAGCCGGCGACGGAGACGAGCGCCCCGCCGAGCAGCGGGCCGGCGGGCAGGGCGAGCGCCGACACGCCGGCCCAGACGCCGAGGGCGCGGGCCCGGGTGCCCGGATCGGGGCACTGCTGGTTGATCACGGCGAGCATCCCCGGCAGCAGCAGCGCGGCGCCGATTCCCTGCACGGCCCGGGCGGCGACCAGCCAGGCCGCGGACTGGGCGAACCCGCACGCAGCGGACGCGGCGCCGAACACCACCAGCGCCGTGAGCACCACGCCGCGGTGGCCGAGGACCTCGCCAAGCGCGCCGCCCGCGAGCAGCAGCGCGGCGAGGACGACGGAGTAACCGTCGACGACCCATTGCAGCGCGCTCAGTCCGGCGTGGAGTTGCTCGCCGAGGGTCGGGAGCGCGACGTTGACGACGGTCACGTCGAGCTGCACCAGGAACATCCCGGTGCACAGGGTGATCAGGAGCGCCGGTCTCATGGTCTCCAGTGGACCTCGCGGACGCTTCCGTCGCGGTGGAAGTGTCGCGGGGGCACCCTGGACGTCGTGGACGGAGACGCCGACATCGCCGCGACCGCGGCCCTCTTCGCCGACCCGGCGCGGGTGCGCGTGCTGCTCGCCCTGGGCGACGGCCGCGCGCTGGCCGCGTCGGTGCTGGCCGCCGAGGCGGGCCTGTCGGCGCAGGGCGCCAGCTCCCACCTGGCCAAACTGCTGGACGCGGGCCTCGTCACCGCCGAACGCTCCGGGCGGCACCGCTTCTACCGCCTCGCCGGCGCGGCCCCGGAGCTGCTGGAGACCCTGGCGCGGTTCTCCCCCGCGCGACCGGTCCGTTCGCTGCGCGAAGGCACGCGCGCGGCCGCGTTGCGCTCGGCGCGGACCTGCTACGACCACGTCGCCGGGCAGCTGGGCGTCGCCATCACGGCGGCTCTCGTCTCACGCGGCGCACTGGCCACTGTGGACGGTGACCCCACCAACGCGAGACGGCCGGGCGACCGGATTTCCTCGCAGCTGCCGGATCATCCGTACGTTCTGGGGCCTGCCGCTCAGACGGTGTTCTCCGCGTTGGGCGTCGACCTCGAGGCGGCTTCCGCGGCGCGGCGGCCGCTGCTGCGCTTCTGTCTGGATTGGAGCGAACAGCGGCACCACCTGGCCGGCGCGCTCGGTGCGGCCGCTGCCCAGCGGTTGCTGGACGCCGGCTGGCTGCGCCGCCGCGCCCAGGCCCACCGCGCGGTCCGCCTGACGCCCGCGGGAAGCGCCGCGCTGGGCGAGATCCTGGGTATCTAGCGGCTCGTCAGCGGTGCGCGGCGGCGAGAACGGCGTCGGGGCCGCAGCGCGCACACGGTGTGAAGCCGAGCTGGCGCGCCTCGCCGACGCCGATGGGGATCGTGTCGCGGCCGGAGAGCCAGGGGCAGTCGACGAGGTGGTAGCGGGGGTACTCGTCGACCACCACGACCTCGTCCTCGAGCTCCTTGACGACCGCGAGGTCCTCGGCGCTGGTGTCTTCCTCGGCGGGCGGCGTTTCGCGAACGGGCGGCGCCTTTTCGGCAGCAGCTGCGGTTGCGGTCCCGGCCGTCGCGGCGGTCGCGGCAGTCGCAGTTTCGGCGGTCGCGCTGGTCGCCGTGGCCGCCTCACCGGCTGCGGCGCCGTCCGCGGCTTCACTGTCCGCAACAGCCTCGGCCGGCTTCGGCGCGGGCACGGTTTCGGACTCCGCCTCGGGCGCCGGCTCGATCTCGGGCTCAGGCACATCGGCCGGATTGCCCAGCTCGCCCCGCGACGGCAGCAACGCGGTCTGCTCGGCATCGAAGTTCTCGACCTCGGCGACCTTCTCGCCACCCTCGACGGGCGCCCCGACCTCAGCCGGCTCGAGGCGATTGCGCCTCCGCAGCCAGTCCACGAGCAGGATCAGCCCAGCGAGCACCGACAAGCCGATCGAGACCCACGCCCACAGCGAGCTTGCCGTGATGAGCGCCGTGACGAGCAGCGCGAGCGCCGCCAGCACCAGAACGAGGACGATGTAGAGCACGCTGAATTACAGCACGCGAAACCCGGATCCCGGGTCACGACCCGCCCACGCCGGGTACCGCACCGGCTGCATTCCGTGGCCACCCCGCCACCATCGCTGCCCTCAAGATCCACCCCACCCCGGGCGACGCCCACCTCACCCGCTCACCGGGACACCCAGTCGCCCAGCGGTTGATCATCTGCGCCGAACCGCACAAACCGTCAATCCACCCCACCATCGCACTCACCGGGCAAACCCGCCTCCGCCGAACTTCGGCCGCCGTCGACGCGGTCTCCACCGGCCTCGCCGAACCCGCACCGCGCGACCCGGCGGCCCCATCACTCCGCCCGGCTGCGCTCGACGAGCCTCGGGGCCTTCGGGGAACACATGCCGGCCGTGGGTCGCTACTCGCCGAGTCGACCCACTCGCGGTGATCCGGCCGGCGAGGCTCAAGTCACCGAAAGTCGATCCGGACCCCGGGCGCGTCGCCGACCCGCAGAACCAACCGTTCGCGCCCCGGTCTCGCACAGCGCGAGCGGTCCAGCGCGCTCCGTGCGCACGACCCCGAATCACCACCGGAAAATCGCCAGGCCACCCGGAAAAGCTGGTGATCAAGGTCAGCCCGAACGGGCAGTTTCCCGGCCCGAAAAGCCCACCCCGGAATTCACCACCGCGACATTCCGTGCGCATTCCATCACCGAATGCGCAGGGGCATTTCTGGGTCACCAAAACGGCCGATCACGAATTGCCACCGGCCGACTACCGAAAATGGGGAAACCGCAGGACGCTCGGCCCTTCGAGGCGCATGACGAAGCCCCGCCTGATCCCGGAAACCCGGATCAGGCGGGGCGTCAGCCAACGTCAGACGAGCGAGGAACCTCAGCCGGCTTCGGCGCGGGGGCCGAACGAGTAGCCCTGGCCGCTGCTGGAGCCGGAGGACTGGCCCGAGTTCGACGACGCCGAGGCCGGGGCCGCGGAGCCGCGATCGTCGAGTTCGCGCAGCTGGGACTCGAGGAAGCCGCGCAGGCGAGTGCGGTACTCGCGCTCGATGGTGCGCAGCTCTTCGATCTTCTTGCCCAGCGAGCCCTTCTCGGCGTTCAGGTTGTTCATCGTCTCGGTGTACTTGCGCTGCGACTCGCGTTCCATGGTGGTCGCCTTGTCGCGCGCCTGGCGCTCGAGCGTCTCGGCGCGCGTGCGCGCGTCGTTCAGCATGGTCTCGGCGCGGGTGCGCGCCTCGTTGACCATCGAGTCGGACTTCGCCCTGGCGTCGGAAAGCAGCTGCTCGGACTTGGTCCGCGCCTCCGCCAGCATGCCGTCGGACTCGGTCTTCGCCTCGGCGGTGAGCCGGTCGGCCATCTCCTGGGCGAGGCCGAGGACCTTGGCGGCCTGAACGTTCGGCTCGCCACTGTCACCGACCATCGAGTGCGCCTGCGTCTGCTCCATCGCCGAGGCCGGCGGCGGCACGGGCGCCAGGCGGCGGGACGGCTCGTCCCGCACCGGCGGAGGACCGCTCACCTTCGCGTTCTCGAGCTCGCTGCGGGTCGACTCCAGCTCGTTGTCGAGCTGTTCGACCTGCTGGCGCAGCTCGTTGTTGTCCTCGATCAACCGGGCAAGCTCGGTCTCCACCAGGTCGAGGAACGCGTCCACCTCGTCCTCGTTGTAGCCCCTCTTGCCGATGGGCGGCTTGCTGAACGCGACGTTATGCACGTCAGCGGGGGTCAACGACATCAGATCACCTCACGCACTCCATGGCCTGCAGGGTCCACCCAAGTTTCCCCGATCACCTGGGAGTTGCCAGTTGCATCGCGAAGAACACAACCAACAGCAGCACCATAATCGATAAGTCCAGTCCCATCCCGCCGATCCGAACCATCGGGATCATTCGCCTGAACAGACGAACCGGCGGGTCGGTCACTGTGTAGATGGTCTCGAGCGTGACCGCAACCCCTCCGGCGGGACGCCACTCTCGTGCGAAGGTCCGCACGAGCTCGATCACGATACGCGCCGTCAACAGAAGCCAGAAGGCGAACAGCACGTACCAGACCACCAGCCACACAGCATTCACTCGACCACTCTAGCGGGGGACGCCGGGGGAAGTCGCAGCCAGCGGCCCCGGCGTGGCGCCGAGTCGACAAAATCACGTCTGGCTGCGCCCAGCGGTCCGCCGGACTTCAGCCGCACTTCACCCGCGCAGGAAAAGCCCGCCCTCGGCGATCCGCCGGCGGTCCTCCGCGGTCACGTCGACATCCGGCGGTGAGAGAAGGAACACCTTGTTGGTGACCTTGTCCATCGACCCCCGGAGCGCGAACGCGAGCCCCGCGGCGAAGTCGACGAGCCGCTTGGCGTCCGCGTTCTCCATCTCCGTGAGGTTGATGATCACGGGGATGCCCTCGCGGTAGTGCTCGCCGATCGCGCGCGCCTCGACGTAGCTCGTCGGGTGCAGCGTGGTGATGCGGCTCAACGGATCGCGGACGGGTGCGCGCACGGGCTCGGTGACCGGCCGCAGCCGGGCGACGGGCTCGGGCTGGCGGTCCACGGCGAGAGCGCCGTGCGTGGTCGGTTCCGCAGCGGTGACCGACCGTGAGCGAGTCCGCGGAGCGGGCTCGTCGTACGTGTCATCGGCCTCGCGGTACCGTGAGCGCGATCGCGCCGGCGGCTCGTCGTAGGAGTCGTACTCGTCGTCGTAGTCACGCCGGTAATCCTCGTCCTCGACGTCGTAGCCGTCCTCGTCCGCGGGCACCATCCCGAAGTAGGCCTTCAGCTTCTGCAGCGCGCTCATGCCTCTCCCTAGCCCTAACCGCTCCCGCACCGTGCTACCCCACCCGACCGATCACGAAACGTGACGGCCACGCGGACTCCCTACGGCGAGGCTAAACCGCGCCCACCGAGCAGCGCGGTTCCGACACGCACACACGTCGAGCCGTGCGTGATCGCCTGTTCGAGATCATGGCTCATCCCGGCGGAGACTTCTGCGGCATTCGGGTGATCTTTGCGAAGTCGCTCCGAGACCTGGGCAAGCAGGGCAAAGGCCCTGCCCGGATCCTCTTCCCGGGGTGCGACAGCCATCACGCCACGCAACCTGAGCTCACCCACGTGAGTGATGTGATCGGCCAGCGCGCCGAGGTCGGACAAGAGCGTGCCACCCCGCGCCGGGTCGCCGTCGAGGCTCACCTGGATCAGCACGTCGAGCGGATCGGACCGCTCCCCCGCCTCCCGCGCGTTGCCGGCCGCGCGGCCCAGCGCATCGGCCAGCCGCGCCGAGTCGACCGACTGGACCTCCGCCGCCCAGCGCACGACCGAACGCGCCTTGTTGCGCTGCAGGCTGCCGACCATGTGCCACCGCGGCGCGGCTTCCGGGCGCAGCTCCCCGACCTCGGCGGCCTTCGGGCCCGCCTCCTGGTCGCGGTTCTCGGCCAGGTTCCGCAGCCCCAGATCCACGAGGAGCGCCGCGTCGGACGCCGGGAAGGTCTTCGTCACCCCCAGCAACCGCACCTCGTCACGCGCGCGTCCCGCGGCCGCGCACGCCGCGGCGATCCGGTCCTCGATCGCGGCCAGCGAGGCCGCGAGCTCGGCGCGCCGCCCGGCCTCCGTCACGCCGCCTCCCGGGTTCCACGTGCAGCCCGAGCGAGCCAGGTGCTCATGCCGCCTCCAGCCATGTGATCCCGGCGATCCGGCCGGTGGTCCCGTCGCGGCGGTAGCTGAAGAGCGTCTTGTCCTCCGCCGTGCACCGCGGATCCACGCCGATGCGCCCGACGCCCAGCCCGGCCAGCTGGCGCCACAGCCCGGCCCGCAGGTCGAGCCCCGGCGTGCCCTGACGGGTCTTGCAGGCGCTGCCGGGCACGTGCTTCTCGACGTCGGCCGCCATGTCGGCGGGCACCTCGTAACACGCGCCGCAGATCGCGGGGCCGAGCAGCGCCTCGATGCGGGACGGTTCGGCGCCGAGGCCGCGCATGGCCGCCACCGCCGCCGGGACCACGCCGATGCGCGCGCCCACGCGTCCGGCGTGCACCGCCGCGACGACGCCCGCCTCGGGGTCGGCCAGCAGCAGCGGCACGCAGTCGGCGACGAGGACCACCAGCGCCACGCCGGGCTTGTCCGTCACCAGCGCGTCGGTGGCCTCCGCGGCGCGGGCCTCGGTGCCGTCCACCACGGTCGCCGTGCGGCCGTGCACCTGCTCCATCCACGCCAGCCGCTCCGGCGCCAGGCCCAGCTCGGAAGCCAGCCGCTCGCGGTTCGCGAACACGTTGCCCTCTTCGTCCCCGACGTGGTCACCGAGGTTGAAGCTGTCGTACGGCGGCCGGGAAGCCCCGCCCGCCCTGGTCGTCACGACTCGTCGTACTCGCACCCGGTCCATCCTTCCAAAACGCGCCGGAACACGCCGAAGGCCACCTCGACGTCGGGTCGAGGTGGCCTTCGGCGTGAACGGGATCCCTAGCGGCGCATGAACGGCGGCACGTCGACCTCGTCGTCCGACGGGTCGTCGTGCACCGTGGCCGGACGGCTCGGCAGGCTGCCGGACGTCGGCCCGGAGCCGATCGGCGAGTAGCCCCGCGAGCCGCCGCCCGGCTGGGGCAGGCCGCCCGGCGGGGTGCCGGGCTGCGGCAGCGGCGGCTGCGTGCGCGGCGGCGCCACCGGGTAGCCGGAGCTGCTCGCCGGCGGCACCGGCGTAGCGCCACCCGACGGCGCGGGCGCCTGGGAGCCGCCGACGTGCCCGGCCGAGGCCGACGCCGTGGTGCCGCCCGAGCGCGAGCCGAACGCCGGCGGGTCGAGCTTCTTGTGCGTGGGGGCGCCGGCGTCGAAACCGGCCGCGATCACCGTGACGCGGACCTCGTCGCCGAGGGAGTCGTCGATGATCGTGCCGAAGATGATGTTGGCGTCGGGGTGCGCCGACTCCTGCACCAGCGACGCGGCCTCGTTGATCTCGAACAGGCCCAGGTCGGAGCCGCCCGCGATCGACAGCAGCGCGCCGTGGGCGCCGTCCATCGACGCCTCCAGCAGCGGCGAGTTGATCGCCTTCTCCGCCGCCTGGATGGCGCGGCCCTCACCGCGAGCGGACCCTATGCCCATGAGCGCGGAGCCCGCGCCGGACATCACGCTCTTCACGTCGGCGAAGTCGAGGTTGATCAGACCGGGCGTGGTGATCAGATCGGTGATGCCCTGGACACCGGACAGCAGCACCTCGTCGGCGGAGCGGAACGCGTCCATGAGGGACACGCCGATGTCGCCGAGCTGCAGCAGCCGGTCGTTCGGGATGACGATCAGCGTGTCGCACTCGTTGCGCAGCGACTGGATGCCGTCCTCGGCCTGCTTGCCGCGGCGCTTGCCCTCGAAGGTGAACGGGCGGGTCACCACGCCGATGGTCAGCGCGCCCAGCTTGCGGGCGATCTGCGCGACGACGGGCGCGCCGCCGGTGCCGGTGCCACCACCTTCGCCGGCGGTCACGAACACCATGTCGGCGCCCTTGATGACCTCTTCGATCTCCTCGCGGTGGTCCTCGGCAGCCTTCTGCCCCACCTCGGGGGCGGCGCCGGCACCGAGGCCGCGGGTCAGTTCCCGGCCGATGTCGAGCTTGACGTCGGCGTCGGACATGAGCAGTGCTTGCGCGTCGGTGTTCACCGCGATGAACTCGACACCCTTGAGGCCGACCTCGATCATCCGGTTCACGGCGTTCACGCCGCCGCCGCCGATGCCGACGACCTTGATCACCGCAAGGTAGTTGTGCGGGGGCGTCATCGTGGCCGCCTTCCTGATCGTGATGTGCTCGTGCTGCCCACCGGGGCCGCAACCCTCACCCTCAACCCGAGAATGAGAGTTATGTCAACCACCGGCGTTAGAGCAGGACGGTAGGCACCGGGCAGGCTCTAATCCAGTAGCCACGCCGTGTGCGGCAAAGGTGTTTTGCCACAACGCGAACGACGGCGCAAGGCCGGGAACCCGATCACCCCGTGATCCACTCGTCTGCTATGGCACCGGGAAAACGCCAGAGCGGCGGCACCGGCGGGAAACCGGTACCGCCGCTCACGACGGAATCACCGCAGCTTCGGCCCGGGATCAGGCCGGCATCGACATCACGAGAACCACGTCGGACGAGGGCTTTCCGGTCGGCGAGCCGCCGGCCGGCTCCACGCTGATCGCGAACTGGTCCGCACCGGCCAGCCCGTCGGCCACCACCAGCGAACCCGCGGGCCCGCCGGGCAGCAGCCCGGCCGGGCGCGGCGCGAGGTTCGGGCCCATCAGCCACGCCTGGTAGACGTGCCCCGCGGGATACGGCGGCAGGTCGGACTCCATGAACATCATGCGGTCGAGCTGCTTCGACACGACGACCGTGCCGCCTCCCCCGCCGGGCGCGGTGCCGTGGATCGCCTGCGCGTCCGGGGCGGCCAGGATCTCCGCGACGGGCTGGTAGCGCACGCGCGCCTGGTCCAGCTGCGACTGCGCGGCGTCGAGGCGCCCCTGCGTGGTCGCGGCGAGTCCGCCGAACACGCCGGCGAGCGCGAGGCCCACCACCGCGGCCGCCGTGGCCAGGATCAGCGGCCAGCGGCGCCGCCCGCGCGAGCGCTCCCCCGGCTCGGGTCCGGACAGCGGCGGCAGCTGCGGCGTCGAGCGCATCTCGGCGAGCACTCGCTGCTTCAGCGACGCGGGCGGCTCCTCGGCCATCGCCGAGCCGAGCCGGCCCGCGGTGGCCCGCAGCTCGCGGACCTCCTGCGCGCAGGCCTCGCACTGCTCGAGGTGCCGGCGGAACAGGGCGCGCTCGGTGTCGGACAGGGCGTCGAGCGCGTACGCACCGGTCAACGTGTGCATCTCCGGCGAGTTCACGCGGTCACCCCCAGGCAGTCGCGCAGCCGGATCAGCCCGTCGCGCACCCTCGTCTTGATCGTCCCCTGCGGGGTCGCCAGCACGTCGGCGACCTCCCGGTAGGTGTAGCCCTGGTAGTAGGCCAGCAGCACCGACTCGCGCTGCAGCTCCGTGAGCGACTTGAGGCAGCGGCGCACCTGCGAGCGCTCCAGCCGGGCGGTGACCGACTCGGCCACCTCGTCGAACGGCCGGCCGCGCGCGGCCTCGAACGTCGCCTTCTGCTCGCGTTCGGTGCCGGCCCGCGCGGAGCGCACCCGGTCGACGGCGCGGCGGTGCGCCAGGGTCATCGCCCAGTTGAGCGCGCTGCCCTTCTCGGGCGAGTAGCGCGTGGCGGTCTTCCAGAGCTCGACGAGCACCTCCTGCGTCACCTCCTCCGACTGCGCGGAGTCGCGCACGATCCGCCGCACGAGGCCGAAGACCGGCCCCGCGAGCCGGTCGTAGAGCAGCTCGAACGCGCGCTCGTCGCCCTTGGCGACCTGGGCCATGAGGTCCTCGGCCGTGGGCGCGGCCTGCTCGTCGCCCGCCGGCACGGCCGCGACCGGGCGCGGGCGGGCGGTCTCATCCATGGCGCGCTCCTGACGAGTTCTGCGGGGTCCGGGTGGCCACCGGGGCCTTGCGCAGCCACAGCGCGACGCCGTGGCGGCGGATCAGTGCGGCCACGCGCTGCGGCTGCAGGGGCCGGCCGAGCACGAGCCGCGCGAGCGAACGCGCGCCGGCCGGTCTCCGGACTCCTCGCAGCGTAGCGAGCAATGGTGTCTTCGCGCCCTGGTGCAACGCGACCGTGAGGTCGAGCAGCGCGTCGGGCCGCGGCAGGCGCATGCGGTACTCCCCCGTCATCTCCTGGAACGGCGACACGTAGAACTCCTTCTCCGCGCGGGACTCGCCCGCCGCGTCGGGACGCAGCAGGTAGGCGTGCCGCCCGCCGTAGGTGTTGTGGACCTCGGCGACGACGCACTCGAGCGCTCCGTCCGGCGTGTGGCACCAGTAGACGGTGATCGGGTTGAACACGTACCCCAGCACGCGCGCCGACGCGAGCATCGTCACCGGCCCGCCGCGCAGGTCCACGCCGCGGTGGGCGAGCCAGCGGTCCAGTTTGGACCGGATGTCGCCCGCGTCTCCGGGCTCGAAGTGGTCGCGGCCGTCGAAGGACGCGAACGGCCGCAGCCACCACGGCAGCCGCGGCGGCGAGCCGAGGTCGGTCAGCCACAGGTACAGCTTGTGCACGAAGGCGTGCGGCGGGTCGGCGCGGCGCACGTGGCCGACCGTGGCGTCGTACAGCGCGGCGGTCACCAGCCCGCCCCGAAGCTCTCGGCCGCGCGGACACCCGACGAGCAGCCGTCCTCGTGGAACCCCCAGCCGTGGTAGGCGCCGGCGTACGCGACGACCCCGTCGTTCAGCGCCGCGAGCTTTCGTTGCGCGGCAACCGATTCGGGCGTGTAGACGGGATGTTCGTAGGTCATCTTCGCGACGACCGACGAAGCGTCGGGCTCGTCACGAGGGTTGAGCGTGACGACGTAGCCGGTGGGTTCGTCGAGGCGCATCAGGCGGTTCATGTCGTAGCTCACCTGCACGGCGTCGCTGCCGGCGCCGCACCCGGGCGTGCGGTAGTTCCAGCCCGACCGCGCGGCCGCGGCGTTCGGCAGCACGCTCGTGTCGGTGTGCAGCCAGGCGTCGTTGCGGGAGTAGCGGAACGCGCCGAGCACCTCGCGCTCGGCGGGCGTCGGGTCGGCCAGCAGCCGCAGCGCCTGGTCGGCGTGGGTGGCGACCACGACGCGGTCGACGCGGTGGCGGGTGTCGGCGTCGTCGCGGATCTCGATGCCGCGCGCGGTCCGCCGCACCGAGCGCACCGGCGTGGACAGGTGCACGGCGGTGAGCTGCTTCGCGGCCAGCTCCACGTACTCGCGCGAGCCGCCCTCGACCGTCCGCCACGTCGGCGAGTTCTTCACCGTGAGCATCCCGTGGTTGCGCAGGAACTCGAACAGGTAGCGCGCCGGGTACTTCAGCGTGTCGGCGCGGTCGGCCGACCAGACGGTGGACACGAGCGGCAGCACGAAGTGGTCCACGAAGTAGCGCGAGTACCCGCCGATCGCGAGGAACGCGCCGAGGCCCACGTCCCCGGCGTCCTCGCGCTGCAGCAGCCGCGCCGCGTGCCGGTGGAAGCGCTTGACCTCGGTGAGCATGCGCAGGTAGCGGTGGTCGGTGGCGTTGCGCCGCTGCGCGAACAGGCCGCGCACGCCCTTGGCGCCGGCGTACTCGAGGCCGCAGCCGTCGCAGCGGATGCTCATCGACATCTCGGTCTCGCGGGTGCGCACGCCGAGCTCGCCGAACAGGCGCAGCAACGTCGGGTAGGTGCGTTCGTTGTGGACGATGAAGCCCGAGTCGACGCCGATCGTGCCGCCGTGGGCGCTGGGCACGTCGTGGGTGTGGGCGTGCCCGCCGAGCCGGGGGTCGGCTTCGAACAGCAGCACCTCGTGACGGCGCTGCAGAAGGTAGGCGGCCGTGAGGCCGGCGACCCCGCTGCCGATGACGGCGATCCGGTGTCCTGTGGGGTGTCCCGTGGTCTGGTGCACGACAGGGATTCGGGACCGGTGCCGCCTTGGATTGGTGGCGGGCGGATCGAAAACCGGGACCCATCCGCGCCGCCGGGGGCTCCGAACCCCGGGTATGCCGAACAGCATCGCGAACCGCTTGGCCACCTTCGTCGAACGCCTCCTCGGCGCACCGCTGCCGCTCGCCGTCCGCGCGTGGGACGGCGAGCGCGTGGGCCCCGAGGGCCCGACCGTCGTCCTGAAGAACCGCCGGGCGCTGCGCCGGCTGCTCTACGCACCGGGCGAGCTGGGCCTGGCGCGCGCGTACGTGTCGGGCGACCTCGACGTGGAGGGAGACCTCGCCGAGGGGTTCCGGCGGATCTGGGCCCTGACCCGCTCGGGCGAGCTGAGGAGGGTGCAGCTCGCCCCGCGGGACTGGGCCGGCGCGGCCGGGCTCGCCGCGCGCCTGGGCGTGCTGGGCCTGCCGCCGAAACCGCCGGCGGAGGAGGCGAGGCTGACCGGCGTGCTGCACAGCCTGCGGCGCGACCGGTCGGCCATCGCCCACCACTACGACCTGTCCAACGCCTTCTACCAGCTGCTGCTCGACGACTCGATGGCCTACTCGTCGGGCTACTGGACCTCGGACGAGCCCGGTTACGGCCTGGCGCAGGCACAGCACGACAAGCTGGAGCTGATCTGCCGCAAGCTCGGCCTGCGCCCCGGCATGCGGCTGCTCGACGTCGGCTGCGGCTGGGGTTCGCTGCTGGTGCACGCGGCCAAGCACCACGGCGTGCACGCGGTGGGCGTGACGCTCTCGGCCCAGCAGGTGCAGCACGTGCGGGGGCGCCTGAAGCAGCACGACCTCGAAGACCGCGTCGAGGTGCGGCAGCAGGACTACCGGGAGCTGACCGACGCGCCGTTCGACGCCGTCGCGTCCGTCGAGATGGGCGAGCACGTCGGCGAGGAGAACTATCCGACGTACGCGAATACGCTGTTCCGCATGCTCAACCCGGCCGGGCGGCTCGTGCTGCAGCAGATGTCGCGTGGGCGCGCCGGGGACACCGCGCCCGGCGGCGGCGCGTTCATCGAGCGCTACATCGCGCCGGACATGACGATGCGGCCGCTGAGCCGCACGCTCGGGCACCTCGAGACGGCCGGGTTCGAGATCCGCGACGTGCACGCACTGCGCGAGCACTACGTGACGACCGTGCGCGAGTGGGCCGAGACGCTGGAGTTCCACTGGGCCGAGGCCGTCGCGCTGGTCGGCGAGGCCGAGGCCCGTGTGTGGCGGCTCTACCTCGTGGGCGGCGCGCTGGCGTTCGAGGAGAACCGCATGGGCGTGGACCAGGTCCTGGCCGTGCGGCCCCTGGACACCGGCGGCTCCGGGATGCCGGCCACGCGGGAGTGGGCGTGATCGGCGTCGGCCCGCTCGTCGCGATCACCGCCGGCGTGGTGCTGGTGGCAGTGACCGTCACGTTCGGGATCGCCCGGCTGCGCGGCCGCTACGACACCATCGACACGTTCTGGGGGCTCGGTTTCGCGCTCGTCGCGCTGGTCGCGTTCCCCCTGGGCAGCGGGCCGCTCGTGCTGCGGCTGGTCACGGCGGCGCTCACGGTGATCTGGGGTGTGCGGCTCGCCGTCCACCTGCACCTGCGCAACCGCGGCGGGCCCGAGGACCCGCGCTACCAGCGGATGGTCGAGCGCGCCGGCGACAACCCGGGCGCGCGGATCTTCGTCCGGGTGTACCTCGTGCAGGCCGCGATCCTGTGGTTCGTCTCCCTGCCGGTGCAGTTCGCGATGTACGGCACCGGCCTCGGCATGCTCGGCTGGATCGGGGTCGCGGTGTGGGTGCTCGGCTTCGCCTTCGAGTCCGTCGGCGACGCCCAGCTGAGCCGGTTCCGCGCGGACCCCGGCAACCGCGGCAAGGTGCTCGACACCGGGCTGTGGCGCTACACGCGGCACCCGAACTACTTCGGCGACGCCTGCGTGTGGTGGGGCCTGTACCTGCTGGCGTGCTCGACGTGGCCCGGCGCGGCGATGATCCTCTCGCCGATCGCCATGACGTTCACCCTCGCGCGCGGCACCGGGAAACCGATGCTGGAGAAGAGCCTGGCGCGCACACGGCCGGGCTACGCGACGTACGTGGAGCGCACCAGCGGGTTCGTCCCGTTGCCGCCGAAGAAGCTCACTCGCCGGTGAGGCCGTCGGTCAGTTCGCGCAGCAGGTCGAGGTGGCCGAGGTGGCGGGCGGTCTCCTCGATCATGTGCGTCACGACCCAGCGCACGCTGACCCGGCGGTCTCCCTTGTACGGCGCGGTGTCGGTGAACTCGCGCGCCGCCACGACCGCGCGGCAGCGCGCGACCTCGGCTTCGTACCCGGCCACGAGCTGCTCGATCGGGGTCGTCAGCGCCGCGCGGAACTCGGCGTCGCGGTCGAGCTCCAGGGCCGCCTCCCACTCGTCGGGCTGACCGTCGAGCACCACGCGGAACCAGTAGTTCTCGACGAGCGTGAGGTGCCCGAGCAGGCCGGCGATGGTGGTCAGCTCGCTGGGCAGGTGGCGGCGGCGGGCCTGCTCGTCGGTGAGCCCGCCGGTCTTCCACACGACGCTCGCGCGCAGGAAGTCGAGGAAGCCGGTGAGCTGGGTGCGTTCGTCGGCGTCCAGGGGCGGATCGGGGCGTTCCGGAGGCGTGGTCACGAGGTGCAGCCTTCCGCACCGGGCAATCTTTTTTCGCCAGATAGGTTGCGCGCAATCTGATTGCGCACTATGTTCATGACAGACGAACAACAGCGATCCCCCGCCCCGGGGGATCCGGCACCGAGGAGGCAGCTGTGCCCAGCCGCGACGCGACGACCCACTGGACCGGCGGATTGCAGAAGGGCAAGGGCGAGGTCACGCTCGACTCGTCCAACGCCGGCACGTTCGAGGTGTCGTTCCCCACCCGTGCGGGCAACCCCGACGGCCAGACCAGCCCCGAAGAGCTCATCGCCGCCGCGCACTCCTCGTGCCTCGCGATGAACCTGTCGGGCGTGCTGGAGTCCCAGAAGCTCGAGGCGGAGTCCATCGACGTCTCCGCCGAGGTCACCCTCGGCCCGGCCCAGGGCGGCGGCTTCGAGATCAGCGGCATCGCCATCACCCTGCGCGCCAAGCTCGACGGCGTGACGCCGGAACAGTTCGCGGAACTGGCCGAGACCGCCGAGAAGACCTGCCCGGTCACCAAGGCCCTCGCCGGCACCACGATCACGATGGACGCGGCGCTCGCCTGATTCACCACGCGGTGAAAGCCCCTCCGGCCGGAGGGGCTTTCACCGCGCTGTCCGGTCGAGGAGGCGCGGACCGGTTCGCTTGACGCCAGGTCGGCCGGGTTTCGCCCTCTCTCTTCAGGAAGGCACGACGACTCGCCCCACGCCGGCTCGATTCACCCGGCAACCCAGCGCCGGCTCGCAGGCGGCGCGGCAGCCCGCAGGCCACCGGCGACTCGCCCCACCGCGGTACCCGCATCTGCGCGCAGCCACAGTGGTCGGCCCCCTCCGGCCACCGTCCACAGTGGCCGGAGCGGGCTCCGGGTAACCCGGACACGCCGGGCGGAAACCGGCGGCCCGCAAGCGCTTCCGGGTCGCGAAGATCACCCTGGGGGGCCGGTTACCGGCTGTTAGACTCGGGAACCGGTTGTTCCGGTTGTCGAGAACGAGGTGCCCGTGGCCCAGCCCGAAGCCGAGACCACGTCCCCCGCGGCGCCCCGGCAGGCGCCACCCTCGTGGCTCGTCCTGCTGCTCGCCGTCTCTTGTGGACTGACGGTCGCGAACCTCTACTACGCGCAGCCGTTGCTCAACGAGCTGCGGACCACGTTCGGCGTCGGCGAGGCCGCGGCCGGCGGTGTGGTCACCGCCACCCAGATCGGCTACGCGGCGGGCATGCTGCTGATCGTCCCGCTCGGCGACCGCGTGGAGAACCGCAGCCTGGTGTCGCTGCTGCTGGCCATCGCGTGCGCCGCGCTCGTGGCCACCGGCCTGGCGCCGCAGTTCTCCGTGCTGCTGATCGCGTCGCTCATCGCCGGCTCGACGTCGGTGGTGGTGCAGATCCTGATCCCGCTCACGGCCGACCTCACGCCCGACGCCGTACGCGGGCGCATCGTCGGGCGCGTGATGAGCGGGCTGCTGTTCGGCATCCTGCTCTCCCGCGTAGCCGCGAGCCTGCTGGCCGAGGTCACGACCTGGCGGGTCGTGTTCCTCATCTCGGCCGGGCTGATGGCGATCCTCGCCGTGGCGCTGCGCTTCAGCCTGCCGCGGCGCGCGCCGAAGACGTCCGTCCACTATGGAGAGCTGCTGCGCTCGACCCTGCGGCTCGCCCGCGACCACCCGGCGCTGCGCCGCCGCGCGCTGTACCAGGCGGCGCTCTACTCGGTGTTCAGCGCCTTCTGGACCACGATCGCGTTCGTGCTCACCTCCGCGCCGTTCCACTACACGCAGCTGGGCGTCGGGCTGTTCGCGCTCGTCGGCGCGGCCGGAGCCGCGATCGCGCCGCTGGCCGGGCGCTGGGCGGACCACGGCCACGGCCGCGTGGCCACCGGCGCGTCCTTCCTGCTCTGCGCGGTGGCGTTCGGCGTCGGCGGGTTCGGCGCGCACAGCGTGATCCTGCTCGCCGTGGCGGCGATCGCCCTCGACATGGCCGTGCAGACCACGATGGTTTCGGGCCAGCACGTGATCTACCAGCTCGACCCGAACGCCCGCGCCCGCGTGAACAGCATCTACCTGGCCACGTTCTTCGTGGGCGGGGCGATCGGGTCGGAGATCGGCTCGGTCCTCTACCACCTGGACGGCTGGACGGCCGTGTCGATCTTCGGCGCCGTCATCCCGCTGATCGCGCTGGCCTGGTGGACGACTGAACGACGCGCTGCGGACAACTAGGAGAACGCCCCAGCGTGGTGCGCGGCCCACTCCGCGTAGGTCACCCCTCGGCGGTCCAGCAGCTCCTCGACCACCCCGGTCGGCACCTGCGGCCGCGCCACCACGGCGGCGAAGCCGTCGAGCAGCCAGTCGGCGATCTCCCCCGGGATCCCCAGCCCGACCCACTCGGCGTACTGCTGCTCCCGCGTCAGCTCCACGAACGGCACGTCACGCCCCATGGCCACGGCGATTTTCCCGGCCATTTCCCGCAACGTCAGCGCCTCCGGTCCACTGAGGACATACGTCCGCCCGTCGTGGCCCTCGGTGGTGAGCACGTGCGCGGCGACGGCCGCGATGTCGGCCAGGTCGATCGGCGTCTGCGTCGCTTCCGCATACGCGGTGCGGATTTCCCCGTGCGTGTGCACGGAATGCGCCCAGCCGAGCGAGTTCGCCATGAACACCCCCGGCCGCAGGAACGTCCGGGCGAACCCGGCCTTCGTCACCGCCGCCTCCACCGCCGCGAACTCCGGCCCGCTCGACCCGGCCTGCTCGTCCCCGACGCTGCTGCCCGACAGCGCGACCACCCGCCGCACGCCGGCCTCGGCGGCGAGCTCGCAGAACCGCGTGACGGTGCGCGCCATCGGCGCGAGGTACACATCTTCGACCCCCTCCAGCGCCGGCGGCAGCGTCGACGGCCGCGCGAGCGACCCCACGACCACCTCGACGCCGGCCGGCAACGCCGCCTGCGCGGGGTCCTTCGTCAACGCGCGCACCGCCGCGCCGCGGGCCAGGAGTTCGTCGACCACGAGCCGCCCGACGTTTCCGGTGGCACCCGTCACCAAGATCGGCATGGTTCCCCACTTCCCTCGTATGCCGTACGGAATAAAACAGCGTACAGCATACGGAGAAGGGGATGCCAGCGAAAAAGACGAGGTCAGGACGTGATGGTCGGCAGCTCGGGCGCCGAGACGTCGTAGACCTTGCCCTTCTGCGTGAGCAGGGCGGCCAGGACCTTCGCCTTGCGGTCGGTCTTGCCGGCGTCGCCCCAGCGGACGGTCTTGCCGTCGGTGAGGGTGAACTGGACGCTGGCCGGGGTCTGCGCCGTGGCCGTGGTGACCTGCTTGAGCAGCGCCTGCGGGATCACGCCGAGCACCGCGGTCACCGCACGCGTCACCGGGTCGTCGGCCGAGACCTTCGGCAGCTTCAGCTCCGGCAGGCCCGCCGGACGGGCCTTCACGGTCTTGAACACGACCCCGCCGCCGTCGACGAGGTGCACCCCGTCGCCGCCCGGGCCGCTGTCGAAGAACGCGATGGCCGTGCGCTCGGTCACCGAGATCTCCACGGTGTTGGGCCACGAACGCGACACGTCCACGGTCGCGACGCCCGGCATCTCCGCCACGCGGTCCCGGATCCCGTCGACGTCGACGAGCACCATCGGTTTGTCGACCGGCACGGCGGCGATGGCCCGGATCTGCTCCGCCGACACCGTTTTCGCACCCTGCACCGTCACGTCCTTCACCCCGAGCATCGAGCTGAAGAACACCAGGTACCCCAGCGCGACGAGCGTGACGACCACGAGCAGCGCGACCCAGCGGCGCCGGATCTCCTTCTTCCGCGTCGGACGCGCACGCAGGCTCTCCGCGCGAGCCGCCCGGCCCGAGCGTGGCGCCGACGAGCGGCTCGAGCGGGTGCGGCGGCGCTCCTCTTCCGAGCGCCGCCCCCGCCGGGCGCGGGCCAGGGCAGCGCGATCCCGCTCGTCCTCTTCGGACGAGGACGGATTGCGGCGCTCCCTGGTCGACGTCATGCGCCCGCGGTCCTCCGGTCGAGCTCGGCCAGGATCTCCGGGCCCAGCTGCGTCACGTCACCCGCGCCCATGGTCACCACGAGGTCACCCGGCTTCACGAGGTCGGCCACCAGCTTCGCCGCGACGTCGAACGCGGGCTGGTAGTGCACCGGGCTCGTCACGCGGTCGGCGATCAGCGCACCCGTCACACCCGGCACCGGCTCCTCGCGAGCGCCGTACACGTCGAGCACCACGACCTCGTCGGCCAGCGAGAGCGCTTCGGCGAACTCCGCCGCGAACGTCTGCGTGCGCGAGTACAGGTGCGGCTGGAACACCACCAGCACCCGGCCGAGCCCCGCCGCCGTGCGCACGGCCTTGAGCTGCGCGGCCACCTCGGTCGGGTGGTGGGCGTAGTCGTCGTAGACGCGGACGTCGCCGGAGCGGCCCTTGAACTCGAAGCGGCGGCGCACCCCGCCGAACGCGGCGAGTCCCTCGGCCAGGCCGGCGACGGGCGCGCCCAGCTCGAGCCCGGCCAGCAGGGCCGCGACCGCGTTGAGCGCCATGTGCTCGCCCGGCACGGCCACGCGCAGGTCGAGCTCCTCGCCGTCGAGCGCCAGGCGCACCTGGCCGCCGTCCGGGGCGGGCTTGTAGTCGAGCACGCGCACGTCGCCCTCGCCGGTGGCGGTGCGGCCGTAGCGGCGCACGCGCACGCCCTCGGCGGCCGCCTCGTCGCCCAGCTTCGCGGCACCCGGGTCGTCGGCGCACACCACGAGCAGGCCGCCCGGCTGCAGGCGCCCGACGAACTCCGTGAACACCTTCACGTAGGCCTCGGCGGTGCCGTGGTGGTCCAGGTGGTCGGGCTCGACGTTGGTGACCACGGCGACCGACGGCGAGTACGTGAGGAACGAGCCGTCGCTCTCGTCGGCCTCCGCGATGAAAACGCCGCCCTCGCCGTGGTGCGCGTTGGCACCCGACTCGTTGAGGTCGCCGCCGATCGCGAACGACGGGTCGAGCCGGCAGTGCTGCAGCGCCACGGTGAGCATCGACGTGGTCGAGGTCTTGCCGTGCGTGCCGGCGATACAGGCCACGCGGTGGCCCTCCATCAGCCCGGCGAGCGCCTGCGCGCGGTGCAGCACGGGGATGTTGCGCGCACGGGCCGCGGCCAGCTCCGGGTTGGACTCCTTGATCGCAGTGGACACCACGACGGCCGACGGGGCTTCGGCGAGCGCGTCGAGGTTCTCCGCACGCTGGCCCACGAACAGCTCGGCGCCCTGGGCGCGCAGCGACAGCAGCGCGCGCGACTCCTTGGCGTCCGAACCGGACACGGCCGCCCCGCGGGCGAGCAGGATCCGGGCGATGCCGGACATGCCGGCCCCGCCGATGCCGATCAGGTGCGCGCGGCGCAGTTCTTCGGGCAACTCAGGCACCTGCGGCCTCCAGCACGATCTTGGCGAGCGTCTCGTCGGCCTCGCGGTGTCCCATCCCCACGGCGGCCTCGCTCATCTTCGCGACGCGCGCGGCGTCGGTGACCAGCGGCACCACCAGCTCGGCCACCTTGGCCGGGGTGAGCTCCCCGTCGGGCACCAGGAAGGCGGCACCCGCGTCGACGGCGGGCTGGGCGTTCACGGCCTGCTCGCCGTTGCCGTGCGGCAGCGGCACGAACACCGCCGGCAGCCCGACGGCCGACACCTCGGCCGCCGTCATCGCGCCCGAACGGCACAGCACCACGTCGGCGGCGGCGTAGGCGAGGTCCATGCGCTCCAGGTAGGGCACCGGCACGTACGCCGGCTTGCCCGGGAACTCCTGCACCACCAGGGTGTTCTTCGGGCCGTGGGCGTGCAGCACGCCGACGCCGGCCTCGGCCAGCTCCTTCGCGGCACCGGACACGGCGCTGTTGATCGACTGCGCGCCCTGGGAGCCGCCGAACACCAGCAGCGTCGGGGCGTCCGGGTCGAGGTCGAAGAACTTGCGGGCCTCGGCGCGCAGCGCGGCGCGGTCGAGCGACGTGATCGACCGGCGCAGCGGGATCCCGACGACCTCGGCCTTCGGCAGCGGCGTGCCCGGCACGGCCACGGCGACGCGCGCGGCGAAGCGGGCGCCCACCTTGTTGGCCAGGCCCGGCGACTTGTTGGCCTCGTGGACCACGATCGGCGTGCGGCCCCGCGCGGCGAGGTACGCGGGCAGCGCGACGTAGCCGCCGAAACCCACCACCACGTCGGCGCCGACGCGCTCCAGCACGTCGCGGGTCCGGCGCACGGAGTCGCGGACCTTCAGCGGGAGCCGCAGCAGCTCCGGGGTCGGCTTGCGCGGCAACGGCACCGGCGGGATCAGCTCCAGCGGGTAACCGCGAGCCGGTACGAGCTTGTTCTCCAGGCCGCGCGCCGTGCCCAGCGCGATCACCTTCGCGTCGGGGCGCAGCCGCATGACGGCGTCGGCCAGGGCGAGGGCGGGTTCGATGTGTCCTGCGGTGCCACCTCCGGCGACGACCACCACGGGCACCTTGCCCGAGGGGGATCGCTCGGCTCCCTTGACGGGGTTACTCACCAATGACCTCTCCGGTTCGCGGTACCCCTGGCACCGCGGTTCGCTGTTGTCCGCGCCGCGTTCGTCCGTGCGGCAGTGCTGCGCCGCGTCGGCTGCCGGACCGACCTGCGGCGCTCCTGCGCCGGTGCGGGCCGGGCCGCGCGTGGCGCCGGCCGGGCCGCCTTGGCCCCCGAACCGGTCCCCCGCCCGGCCAGTCCCCTGCGGGTGGTCGTGGGCGGGCGGTACGGGTCGGGCGCGGGCAGCCTCAGCAGGCGTCCGAATTTACCCGGGCCCTGCGAACGCAGTGCGGCCACCGCCTCCGGTTCGTGCCGGGCGGCGTTGGCGAGCACCCCCATGATGAGCATCGTGATGAGCAGCGACGTGCCGCCGTACGAGATCAGCGGCAGCGTGACACCGGTTACGGGCAGCAGGCCCACGACGTAGCCGATGTTGATGGCGGCCTGCGCGACCAGGAACATCGTGAGCGTGCCGGCCACGATCCGGATCCACGGGTCGATGTTGCGCGTCGCGATCCGCAGCCCCACCACGGCCACAAGAGCGAACAGGGCGAGCACCACGGCGCAGCCCACGAAGCCGAGCTCCTCGCCGACGAGGGCGAAGATGAAGTCGTTCTGCACGTTCGGCAGGTAGCCCCAGTTGGAGGCACCCTGGCCGAGACCCTTGCCGAACAGGCCGCCGTCGGCGAGCGCGAGCTTGGCCTGGTTGGCCTGGTAGCCGGCCGAGCTGAGATCGGTGTCCGGTGAAAGGAACGACAGCACCCGGGTGAGCCGGTACGGCGCGATGATCGCCAGCACCAGGACACCGGCGAGACCACCCGCCAGGATCACTCCGAACAGCCGCTTCGGCGCGCCGGCGAACCACAGCAGCGCCAGCAGCACCACGGCGAGCGTGATCGTGCCGCCCAGGTCGGGCTGCAGCATGACCAGGGCGAACATCACGAGCGCGACCGGCACGACCGGCACGAGCAGGTGGCGCCACTGGTGGATCACGTTGTACTTGATCACCAGGATGTGCGCGCCCCAGAACGCCAGCGCGACCTTCGCGGCCTCAACCGGCTGGAACGTGAACACGCCCAGCTTGAACCAGCCCTGCGAGCCGTTCACCGTCGAGCCCAGCGGCGTGAGTACCAGCATCAGCAGGCCGAGGCAGATCACGACCATGGTCGCCGACATGCGCCGGATGCGTTCGAGCTTGATCCGCAGGCCGACCCAGAACACGACCGAGCCGATCGCCACGAACAGGACCTGCCGGTAGAACAGCGAGTACACGCTGCTGCCGGTGCTCGGGTCGTAGGAGGCGACCGACGACGCGGACAGCACCATGACGACACCGATCACGGTGAGCACCCCGGTCAGGGCCAGCACCAGGTGGAACGACGCCAGTGGCCGCGAGAGCCACGCCGTGAGCGCCGTCCGGAACGCCACGAACGGGCTTACCTTGCGCTCCCGCCGTGGCCGCTCGGGCCGATCCTGGGTCCGCTTCTCGTCAACTACCGTCATTCGCCGCCCCCGCCGCACCGCCCGCGAGGACACGCACCGCCGCGACGAACGCGTCGCCGCGCTCGCCGTAGTTGCGGAACATGTCCAACGAGGCGGCGGCGGGCGCGAGCAGCACCACGTCACCAGGGTGAGCCATCGCGCTGGCCGCATCCACCGCCGCAGTCATGGGTTCATGGTCACCCGGACGGAGGCGGTTCACCGGGACATCCGGCGCGTGTCGCGCAACAGCGGCTGCGATCACGGGTGAATCCACGCCGAGTAGCACAACTCCGCGCAGCCGGCCAGCGATCGAGGCCACGAGTTCGTCGACCGCGGCGCCCTTGAGCTGGCCCCCGGCGATCCACACGATGCTCTCGTGGGCCCGCAGCGAGCCGCTCGCGGCGTGCGGGTTGGTGGCCTTCGAGTCGTTCACGTAGCGCACGCCGCCGATCTCGGCGACCTCCTGCGCGCGGTGCGGCGCCGGCTGGTACTCGCGCAGGCCCTTGAGCACGGCCTCGGTCGACACGCCGTGGGCGCGCGCGAGCGCGGCGGCCGCCAGTGCGTTGGCGACGTTGTGCGGTCCGGCCGGGCGGACGTCGGCGATCGTCGCCAGCTCTTCCGCGCTCGTGGCGGGATCGGCGACGAACGCGCGGTCCACCAGCAGGTCCTCGACCAGGCCCAGCTCGCCGGCGTGCGGCGTGTCCAGGCGGAACCCGACGCGGCGGGCGCTCTCGGGCGCGTGCTCCTCGGCGAGACGGGTGGACCACTCGTCGTCGGCGTTGTGCACGACCACGCGCGAGCGTTCGTGGGCCCGGCCCTTCGCGGCGCCGTACTCCGCCATCGAGCCGTGCCAGTCGATGTGGTCCTCGGCGAGGTTGAGCACCACCGACGCGTCGGGCGCGAGCGTCGAGGACCAGTGCAGCTGGAAGCTGGAGAGCTCCACGGCGAGCACGGCGTGACCGGCCCGCACGGCGTCGAGCACCGCATAACCGACGTTCCCGCAGGCCACGGCGTCGACCCCGCCCGCGCGCAGCATCGACTCGAGCATGCCGACGGTGGTGGTCTTGCCGTTGGTGCCGGTGATCACCAGCCACGACGGCGGCCGCTCACGCAGCTGCCCGATGCGCCAGGCCAGCTCGACGTCGCCGATCACCTCGACACCGGCCGCGGCCGCGGCGGCCAGCAGCGGCGACGTGGGCCGCCAGCCCGGGCTCGTCACCACGAGCACGGTGCCCGGCGGCGGTTCGCTCAGACCCGGCACCAGCTCGGCGCCGAGGCCGGCCAGCTCTTCCAGCCGCTCGGCGTTCCCGTCGGTGACCGTCACGTGAGCGCCCAGCTCCCGCAGGACCGGCACCACCGACTTCCCGGTGACGCCGGCGCCCGCCACGAGCACGTTCTTGCCTTCGAGCAGGAGCTCCCTGTCGGTCAAGACCTAGCTCCCGACGCCCAGCTGTTCGCTGTAGAACAGCCCCAGTCCGAACATGCAGCAGATGGCCGAGAGCAGCCAGAACCGGATGATCACCGTGGTTTCCGCCCACCCGGCGAGCTCGAAGTGGTGGTGGAAGGGCGCCATCCGGAACAGCCTTCGCCGGGTCGTGCGGAAGACCGCGATCTGGGTGACCACCGAGATCATCTCGACCATGAACAGGCCACCGATCACGATCGCGAGCAGCTCCGTGCGGGTGGTCATCGACAGACCGGCCACGAGCCCGCCGAGCGCCAGCGAACCGGTGTCGCCCATGAAGATCTTGGCGGGCGCGGCGTTCCACCACAGGAAGCCGACGCACGCGCCGGTCGCCGCCGCGGCGACCACCGCGAGGTCCAGCGGGTCGCGCACGTCGTAGCAGGCGGTCGTGGGCCCGTCGGCGCACGAGAGGCGGGCCTGCCAGAAGGAGATGACCACGTAGGTGGCCAGCACCATCGCGGCGGCGCCGCCGGCCAGGCCGTCGAGGCCGTCGGTGAAGTTCACCGCGTTCGACCAGCCGGAGATGACCACGTAACAGAAGATCACGAACACGATCCACGGGAACGTGATCAGCGCCAGGTCACGCACGTAGGAGAGGCTCTGCGACGCGGGCGTGAGGCCGTGCTCGTCGGCGAACTGCAGCGACAGCACCGCGAACAGGATCGTGACCACGAGCTGGCCGACCAGCTTCGCGGTCTTGTTCAGGCCGAGGTTGCGCTGCTTGCGGATCTTGATGAAGTCGTCGAGGAACCCGACGATGCCGAGCCCCACGGCCAGCATGAGCACCAGCAGGCCGGACGCCGAGGGCGCCGAGCTGTGGGAGTTGCCGAGCCAGCTGATCAGGTGTGCGACGAAGTAGCCGACGACCATCGCGATGATGATCGCGACGCCACCCATCGTCGGGGTGCCGCGCTTCGACTTGTGGCCCTGGGGCCCTTCTTCGCGGATCTCCTGCCCGAAGCCCTGCCGGGAGAAGACCCGGATCAGGTAGGGCGTGAGCAGGATGGAGACCAGCAGACCCGCCGCGGCCGCGATCAGGATGTTGATCACGCGTGACCACCGTTCGAGCGTTCAGAGGACGGGGAGAGGGAAACGGATTGTGCAGCGTCTTCGGAGTCTTCGGAGTTCTCGGAGTCTTCCGAGGGGGCGAGCAACGCCTCGGCCACGTGCCACAGGCCGGCGGCGTTGGAGGCCTTGACCAGCACCACGTCTCCGGGACGGAGCTGATCATGCAGCAGGGCCACGGCGGCGTCGCCATCGGGTACCAGCACCGACTCCTCGTTCCAGGAGCCCTCCTGCGAGGCCCCCTGGTGCATCGGCGCGGCCTCGTCACCGACGACCACGAGCTTGTCGATGTTGAGGCGCACCACGAGGCGGCCGATGGAGTCGTGCTCGGTCACGGAGTCGGCGCCGAGCTCGCCCATCACGCCGAGCACCGCCCACGCGCGACGGCCGGTCCGGCGCATCGACGCGAGGGCCTTCAGCGCGGCTCGCACTGATTCGGGGTTGGCGTTGTACGCGTCGTTGAGGACGGTGACGCCGTCGGCGCGCGTGGTCACCGCCATGCGGTGGGCCGAGCGGCGTTCGAGGGCGGACAGCCGCTGCGCGACCTCGGCCGGCGTCGCGCCGAGCTCCAGCGCGATCGCGGCGGCCGAGAGCGCGTTGCCGACGTGGTGCTCGCCGTGCAGCGGCAGCGTCACCGGCGCCTCGCCGTCGGGGGTGATCAGCCGGAACGACGCACAGGCCTCGGCGTCGAGCGTGATGTCGGCGGCGCGGACCTGCGCGGACGCGGTCTCGCCGACGCCGACCACGCGGGCGCTGGTGCGGCTCGCCATGGCGGCCACCAGCGGGTCGTCGAGGTTCAGCACGGCGACGCCGCCCGCTTCGGCACTCGGCAGCGCCTCCACGAGCTCGCCCTTGGCCTTCGCGATGGCTTCGCGCGAGCCGAACTCGCCGACGTGCGCGCTGCCGACGTTGAGCACGGCGCCGATGCGCGGCGGCGTGATCGCGGCCGCGTCGGCGATGTGCCCCGTCCCGCGCGCGGACATCTCCAGCACCAGGTACTTCGTGTCGTGGTCGGCGCGCAGCGCGGTCCACGGGTGGCCGAGCTCGCTGTTGAACGACCCGGGCGGCGCGACCGTGGGGCCCATCGGCTCCAGCAGCTGCGCGATGACATCCTTGGTCGAGGTCTTGCCCGACGAGCCGGTCAGCGCCACGACCGTGAGGCCTTCGGCGGCGAGCCGGCCGACGACGTGGCCGGCCAGCTTCGCGAGCGCGGCCAGCACGGCGGCGCCGGAGCCGTCGGTGTCGCCGGCCAGCGCGACCGAACGCTCGTGGGCCTGGCCCTCGGGCAGCGGCGGCACCACGATCGCGGGCGCGTCGACCTCGCGGCCGGCCAGCACCGCGACGGCGCCGGCCGCCACGGCCTTCGCGGCGAAGTCGTGCCCGTCCACGCGCTCGCCGGGCAGGGCGACGAAGAGGCCACCGGGACCGATCTTGCGCGTGTCGAACTCGACACTCCCCGTGACGGCCGACGAGCCGTCGGCTCCGTGCAGCCGGCCGCCGACCACGTCGGCGATCTCGGCCAGGCTGAGCTCGATCACGCACTCACCTCGAGATGCTTGCGAATGGCGGCCTCGAGCTCGTCGCGGTCGGAGAACGGGTGCACGACACCCTGGACCTCCTGGCCGGTCTCGTGGCCCTTGCCGGCGATGAAGACGATGTCGCCCGTGCGAGCGAGCGACACGGCGTGGGCGATGGCCTCGCGGCGGTCGCCGATCTCCACGATCTCGCCGCCGTGGGACGGCCCGACGCCCCGCGCACCGGCGAGCATCGCGGCGCGGATCATTGCCGGGTCCTCGGACCGCGGGTTGTCGTCGGTCACGATCAGCACGTCGCTGCGGCGCACGGCTTCCTCGCCCATCATCGGGCGCTTGGCCGTGTCGCGGTCGCCGCCGCAGCCGAGCACCGTGACGATGCGGCCGTCGGTGCGGGCGCGCAGCGCGTCGAGCCCCTGCGCGACGGCCGCTGGCTTGTGCGCGTAGTCGACGACGGCGGTGAAGTCCTGGCCCAGGTACACCCGCTCCATCCGGCCCGGCACCTCCACGGCGCCGAGACCCGCGACGATGGCCGCCGGGTCCACGCCGGCGCTGCCCAGGATCGCGGCGGCGAGCACGGCGTTGGCCACGTTGAACGTGCCCGGCAGCGGGATCTTCGCGGCGAGCGTGAGCCCGTCCGGGCCGTGCAGGGTGAAGGTCTGCTCCCCCGCCGCCGTGGGCTCGATGTCGGAGGCGCGCCACGCGGCGTCGACGCCCTGCTCGATCGACACGGTCACCGTCTGCGGCGTGAGCAGAGCCCGCCCCCACGCGGTGTCCACGACCACGACCTCGGTGGTCGAGCGGCCGTCGAACAGCAGCGACTTGGCGGCGAAGTACTCCTCCATGTCGTGGTGGAAGTCGAGGTGGTCCTGCGAGAGGTTCGTGAACGCGCCGACCGCGAAGCGCGTGCCGTTGACGCGGCCGAGCGACAGCGCGTGACTCGAGACCTCCATCGGCACGTGGGTCACGCCGCGCTCCAGCATCACCGCGAGCAGCGCCTGCAGGTCCGGCGCCTCCGGCGTGGTGAAGCCGCTGACCAGGCGTTCGCCCGCGATGCGCGTCTCGACCGTGCCGATCAGGCCCGTGGTGAGGCCGGCGGCGCGCAGCCCGGAGTCGACGAGGTAGGAGGTGGTGGTCTTGCCCGACGTGCCGGTGACCCCCAGCACGGACAGGTGCAGCGACGGCTCCCCGTAGATCCACGCGGCCATCTCGCCGAGCGCGGCACGCGGGTCGGGGTGCACGAGGATCGGGATGCCGGCGTCGCGCAACGCGGGGCGCTCGGCGCCCTCGGCGTCGGTGAGCACCGCCGCCGCGCCGGCGGCCACGGCCTGGTCGCTGAAGTCGGCGCCGTGGGCGCGCGCACCGGGCAGGCCGGCGAACAGGTCGCCTGGCAGCACGTGCTGCGCACGCAGCGTGGTCCCGGTGACGGTGAGGTCGGCGGCCTCGGGGCTCTCGGCGATCAGCCGGGCGCCCGCGCGGGCGAGGAGGGTGGCCAGCGGGACCGGGTCGATCCGGGCCGGGCGGGGCGGGGCGGCGACCGCCTTCACCGGGCTTTCCGGCAGCGACGACGCAGCCGGCCCGCTCTGGGGCTTGGACGAGGACACGGACACGCCCGAGAGGTTACCGAGAGCGCGATCGGGTGACCCAAGGCGGTACGGCGAACGCGCCGGCGTGCACCGGGTGTGCTATGCGGCGCGCGAAACGTCGTTGCGGGGCAAGCGTTTCCGCCCGCCGCCACCAGCCGATGTGGACTATCGCAGGCGGAAACACACGGGAAAGGGCCGCCTCGCGAGACGCGAAGCGGCCCTCGGCCGAGTGTTGCAAAGACATTCCGGTCGTGTCCCGGGAACGTCGCGGGCGCGTCACGGGATGATGAGCGGGACCTCCGGCGACGGACCGTCGGACAGCGGAATCTGGTAGCGCTGCGTAAGGTACGAGGCGATGGAGTGGAACAGCGGGCCCGCCGAATGCCCGGCCGGCAGCGTGGTGTCGGGCGCGTCGAGGCGGATGCCGACGACGAACCGCGGGTGGTCGGCGGGCAGGATCCCGGCGAAGGTGATGTTGGCCAGGCTCTGGCTGTAGGCCTTCGTGCGCGGGTCGACCTGCTGGCCGGTGCCCGTCTTGCCCGAGATCTGGTAGCCCTCCAGCGCGGCCGACGGCGCCGTGCCCGCGTTGGGGCTCTTGGCGTTCTGCACCACCGCGCGCAGCATGTCGCGCACCGTCGTCGCGGTCTGCGGGCTGACCACCTGCACCGGCTTCGGCGCCGGCTCGGGCACGACCGTGCCGTCCGGGTTCTTCTTCGCCTTCACGATCCGCGGCGGCACGCGCAGGCCGTTGTTGGCGATCGCCTGGTACATCCCGGCCATCTGGACCACGGTCATCGACAGGCCCTGGCCGATCGGCAGGTTGCCGAACGTACTGGCCGACCACTGGCTGCGCGGCGGCACGTAACCCGGGCTCTCACCGGGCAGGCCGAGGCCGGTGCGCTGGCCGATGCCGAACTTCTTCAGCAGGTCCGAGTAGCGGTCCGGGCCGATCTTCTGCGCCAGCTCCAGCGTGCCGACGTTGGAGGACTTGGCGAAGATGCCGGTGGTGGTGAAGTTCTGCGTGCCGTGCACCCAAGCGTCGTGCACCGTGCGGTCGGCGATCTTGATCTCGCCCGGGACCGCGATCGTCGACTGCGGCGTGGCGATGCCCTCGTCGATGGCCGCGGTGGCGGTGACGATCTTGTTCACCGAGCCCGGTTCGTACGGTGTGGTCACCGCGCGGTCGTTGAGCAGTTCGTCCTGGAAGGTCGACTGGTCGTTCGGGTTGAACGTCTTGTCGTCGGCCAGCGCGTAGATCTCGCCGGTCCGCGAGTCCATGATCACGGCCTGGCCGCCCTTGGCGTGCGACTGCGCGACGTAGTCGCTCAGCTGCCGCTGCAGCTCGTACTGCAGATCCGAGTCGATGGTCAGTTCGAGGTCCGAACCGGGGATCGCCGCCTGCAGCACGTGCTCGGAGCCCGGCAGGTACAGGTTGTCGTTGCCGTTCTGGGTGTTCACGATCTCGCGGCCCGGCGTGCCCGCCAGGTCGTTGTCGCGCGACTGCTCCAGCCCGACCACGCCGTGGAGGTTGTGCTTGGACACGTCGGGGTCCTCCATGCGCCAGTTGGCGAGGCCGACGATGTTCGACGCGAGCGTGTCGCCCGGGTACTCGCGCATGGCGCGGTTCTCGACGCCGATCCACGCGAACTGCTTGACGATGTCGGCGGCCACGGAGGGCTCGACGTTGTCCACGAGGTAGGTGAACGACTGCGGCTTGTTCAGCTTCGTCAGCAGTTCCTGCTCGGTCGTCAGGTTGGGCACCTTCGCGGCGATGTACTTGGCCGCGCGGGTGACCTCGGATTCGAAGGTGACGCCCTTGGCGGGGTTCTTCTTCGCGTAGTCGTCCATCGTCTTGTGCAGCACGCGCAGGTTCACCGACAGCGTGCGGGTTTCCACGCTGAAGGCGAGCTTGTTGCCATTGCGGTCCACAATGGACCCGCGCTGCGCGGGGATGTCGATGGTGAGGCTGCGCTGCCGCTCGGCCGCGGCCGAGAGCGTGGGCGCTTCGAACCACTGCACCTGCACGAGCTTCACGCCCGCGATGACCATGAGCGCCACCAGCAGGATGCGCACGGCCGAGAAGCGGCTGCGCTGCCCGCCGTTGCCGCGCTTGGCCACCGCGCGGCGCGTGCCCGCGGCGTACGTGCGCCGGGCGCTGCCCGCGGCGCGCGCCCGGCTCGCCCCCGAAGCCACCATCACTGCCCCGCCGGGGTGGCCGGCAGGTCGCCCTCGATGCCGCCCTCCTGCTGACCGGAGGCGGGCTGCCCGGCCGGCGCGCCCGGCTGCTGCGGCGGCGTCTCGGCCGTCGAGCCGGCGGCGGGCTGGGCCTTCGTCGGCTCGCCGACGACGGTGGTCTTGCCGTCCGGCCCCACGACGATGCGGGCCGGGTCGCCGCCGGGCACCATGCCCAGCTGCTTCGCGGCCGGCGCCAGCGACGCGGGCGACTGCGCCTTCGCGACGTCACGCTCGAGCCGGTCCTTCGCCTCGGCCAGGCTCGCGTTGGTCGTGCGCAGCTGCTCGAGGCGGTAGGAGTCGGCGATGGCCTGGGTGGTCAGCCACAGCGTCGAGGCGACGCCGACGGCCAGCAGCCCCATCATGACCAGCACGAACGAGGCGCGCGAACGCGGCCAGCGCAGCAGCAGGCGCTTCTGCTTCGGCTTGGCCTCGGTCTCGGTGCGTTGAAGCTGGGGCTTCTTCGGCTCGCGCTGCTGCAGCAGGTCGGCCCGCTGCGCGCGGCGCGCGTACGCCCGCTCGGCGGCCGTGGTGCGGCCGCGCGAGGACCGGCGCGGCGTGGTTTCCGGCTGCGCGGTGGTGCGGCCGGTGGTCTGCGGTTCCTGCTCGACCGTGGTCCCCGCTTGCGCGCTCCGGCGCGTCGCCGGCGCGCCGGAGCGGCGGCGGGACTTCGTGGGTGCGGTCATCGCGGCTCTCCGATCCTCTGTGCTGCCCGCAGCCGCACGGAGGCGGCCCTGGGGTTGTGCTCGATCTCGCCTTCGCCTGCCTTCTCGGCTCCTCGGGTCAGGAGTTTCAGCTCGGGGCCGTGCCCGGGCAGTTCGACCGGGAGCCCCTCCGGGGTCCGCGACTTCGCGAGCTCCGCGAACGCCTGCTTCACCAGGCGGTCTTCGAGCGACTGGTAGGACTCCACGACGATGCGGCCGTCCATGGCGAGCGCCGAGAGCGCGGCCGGCATCGCCCGTCGCAGCACTTCCAGCTCGCCGTTGACCTCGATCCGCAGTGCCTGGAACGTGCGCTTGGCCGGGTGCCCGCCGGTGCGGCGGCTCGCGGCGGGCACGGCGTCGTAGAGCAGTTCGACGAGCCGCGCGCTGCGCGTGAACGGTTCCTTCTCGCGCGCGGCGACGACGGCTTTGACGATCCGCTGCGCGAAGCGCTCTTCGCCGTAGTCGCGCAGGATCCGGATCAGCTCGCCCGGCGCGTAGGTGTTGAGCACGTCGGCGGCGGTGAAGCCGGTGGTCGGGTCCATCCGCATGTCGAGCGGGGAGTCCTTCGAGTACGCGAAGCCGCGTTCGGCGCGGTCCAGCTGCATCGAGGACACGCCGAGGTCGAAGAGGATGCCGTCCACACGGGACAGTCCGAGGCTCTCGATGGCTTCGGGGAGTCCGTCGTAGACGGTGTGGACGAGGTCGACGCGGTCACCGTGCCGCGCGAGCCGCTCGGCCGAGCGCTCGAGCGCGGCGGGGTCGCGGTCCAGCGCGACGAGCCGCAGGCGCGGGAAGGCTTCGAGCAGTGCGTCGGAGTGGCCGCCGAGGCCGACGGTCGCGTCGACCAGCACCGCGTCGCGGTCGGCGAAGGCGGGGGTGAACAGTTCGACGATGCGGTCCAGCAGCACCGGAACGTGCTCGTGCTCGGTCGCCATGCCCCTCCCCCTTCCGCGCTCCGTACTCCCGGGGAAGATGCGGCGGATGCCGTCAGGTCCCTGCCCGCCCGCGGTCCGACCTGGCACCGGGGAAGGTGCGCCAGGGCCAAAGAGCGGACAGAGGCCTCACGGCATCCGCGGGGACGTTTCCGGTTCCACGATCCCGGCGGACCCGCGTCCCCCGACGACGCAGGTGCTCCGGTGCCCGTGTCCCCTAGAAGACGCCCGGTAGAACTTCCTCTCGAGCCTTCGCGTAGCTGTCCTCGTGTTCGTCCAGGTAGCCCTGCCACGCCTGGGCGTCCCAGATCTCCAGCCTGGTGATCGCGCCGATCACCACGCACTCCTTGTTCAGCCCGGCGTAGCGCCGGAGCTCGGACGCGATGGTGATGCGCCCCTGCCCGTCCGGGCGTTGTTCGTCCGTTCCGGCGAACAGGTAACGCTGGTAGGCCCGAACCGCCTCGTTCGTGAACGGGGCTTCGGCGACCTTCCGTGCCATCTGCTCGAACTCGGCGCGGGGGAAGACGAAGAGGCAGTGGTCCTGCCCCTTGGTGACCATCAGCCCGCCGGCCAAGGCGTCGCGGAACTTCGCGGGCAGCGCGAGCCGCCCTTTGTCGTCCAGCTTCGGGGTGTGAGTGCCGAGGAACACCGGCCCCCACCTCCCTACCGGCCCCGGCTGGCGAACCACCCGGCTCCGGCCACGGGGCTCCCTTCCGCCCCACTGGTCACCACCGTACCCCACTTTTCACCACAGTCAACGCGACTTGCTCCCCGTTAACTCCGTCGTGTCACGCGTTTACGCAGGTCAGCGCTGTGGGGCCTGGTGGGGGCCGCGTGGGGGCCGTGGTCAAGATCCCCCGCGCCGGGGTCCCGGAGCAACCCGGACCGGCTGCCGAACGTCCGCTGAACGGCAGCGTGAAGACCAGGAACCCCCTGGGTGGGGCCCGGTGGGGAACCCGGGTGGGGGCCGGTGGGGATCGCGGTGGGGTGAGGTGGGGGCGCTGGTGGGGAACGGTGGTGCCGCGCGTGGGGTGTGGTGGAGAGACCGGTGGGGCCGACGGTGGCGCGCTGTGGGGAATCGGGGGAACGTCTGGTCGCCGGGCGCCCGCAGTCATCGGGCGCTGGGGTAGGGGCGGATCAGGACCTGGGGCGCGGCGGCAGCCGGTGTCGACTTGTTCCCATTCGCAGACGCCGTGGGTGCTCAGTCACGAGGCGCGCAACCGCTGGGCGCTAGCCGATCAGGCCCGCGGCCGAGGGCAGCCGCGGTCTGGCGCCTGAGCACCCGGCCACGAGCCGACTCGATCACCAGGAACGGGCGCAGGGTTTGGCCTGGCGCAGAGCGGCAGCCGCACTCGGGTCGTACCCGTGGGCGGCGTCGCGCGCGCCCGGCCACGAGGCGTCAGCCGCGGGACACGGCCGCGCAAGCCGAACAGGCCGGAGCAGGAGCCGGACCTAGACATCGAGCCGATCAGGTCCGCGACCGAGCAGCCGCTGCGGTCCAGTCATGGCCGTGGGCCCTCGCCGCGGCGCCCGATCGCGAGGCGGCCCAACCACCGCACCCGGGCCTCCGAGCCGATCAGGCCTGCGGCAGTGCCGCAGCGGCGGTGCGCTCGTGGCCGTGGGCCGGTGTCGCGTGAGGTTGGAGGGCGTAGACGACCCAGCCGACGAGGGAGAGGCCCGCCCAGCTGATCGCGCGGTAGATCAGCACGGTGGCAGCGGCCGGGGCGGCGGGGACGCCCGCGGCGACGAGCACGCCGAGCAGTCCGGCTTCGGCGAGGCCGGCGCCGCCGGGGAGGATCTGGAGGGCGATGCTGGCCTGGACGACCAGGAAGCCCACGGCGAGGACGTCCCAGCGGATGTGGGTGCCCGTGCCTTCGGCGCTGGCGATGAGGGCGAAGAAGTCGAACCCCCAGCTGGCGAGCGCGAGGACCAGCAGGACGCTCCAGCGGGTGCCGCCGGGGCGCAGCCGTGCGACGCGTTCCGAGAGCTGGAGCGCGGCGGCGTCGGCTTTCTCGAGCCAGGTCTTGCGGCAGGTGGTGCACGTGCCCGGGGTGCGGCCGAAGACCCGCAGCAGTGAGGTGAGCCCGCGTTGCAGGACGGTCGGGTGCGTCAGCAGCGCCCACACCCCCGCGGAGCCCGCCGCGACCACGATGGCTGCGGGCACGGCCAGCCGGAACGGCACCCGGCCGGCCCAGGCCAGGGCGAGAAAGCCGAGGACGATGAGCAGCACGGTGGTGATCACGCCGGCGAGCAGGACCGCCCAGGCCGACAGGGCACTGTCGACGCCGCGTCGGCGCAGCTGGTTGATCGCGTACGCGAGCGAGCCGGCCCCGCCCACCACGGGCACCGTGGTCGAGACGGCGTTCTGCGCGAAGGTGATGCCCTGCACGGCCGAGGGCGGCACGTGCGCTCCCCCGACCAGCAGCAGCTGGCGGTGCACTTCGCCGTAGACGGCCAGCGCCGCGAGCCCGGCGAGCCCGGCCGCCACGACCCAGCCCCACTGGATGCGGTCGAGCTGTGCGAACTCCCTGGCCAGCTCGGGCACACGCCACACGAGGTACCCGAGCGCGGCGGCCACGACGGCCCAGTGGAGCACCGGCCGCCAGGGCAGCCGACGGCGCGCCGCCGCGCGGTGCTCGACCGCTCCGGACTCCGTGTCCGCCATCTCGAGGCTCGTCACGCCGGCCTCCTCCCACACTGTTTCTCAATGGCGACAACCCCAGTGTGCGGCCGAGCATTCCGCCCACCGCGGCGTGAAGTATCACGCCACGAATGGGGGTCAGCGGGATTGACCGGCCCCGACCGGCTGCCGTGCGGCCGGCAACCGGCCGACGAGGTGGTCGGCCGCCACCAGCCCGGCCCCCGCCAGAGCGAACGCCGCCACCGGCCCGAGCGGCACCACGCACCACGCGGTGACCACGGCGAACACCAGCGTCCCGGGCAGCGAGCGCAAAGCGGAACGCACCAGGGTTTCGGCGGCGGCGAAGCCGGACCCGCCGTGGGTGGTCGGGGTGAGGATCGCCAGGACGACCGGAGTGCAGGCGAGCACGCCGGCCAGGTGCGGGCCGAGCATCCTCGACAGGACGGCCAGCGCCGTCACGACGGCCGCAGCGGCCGCGACGCGCACGGGCAGCTCCCAGCGTGGAGCCGGGCCGACGACGTCGATCGGCGGCGCCGGCGGCCAGGTCACCAGCCCGGTGAGCACGACGGCGCCGGTCACCGCCGCCGCGACCCACGGCGACCCCACCTCGGCCACCAGCGACAACGCCCCGGCGGCGACGGCCAGCGCCACCGTGGCCGCGACGGCCGGGCGCCGCACCCGGCGGGCGACCCGGCCATAGCCGAGGCAGAAAGCCGCCACCACCAGCTGGCCGGCGATCATCCCGCGCGCCGCGTCGGCCACGGTGGCTGCACCGTCACGCGCCAGGAGGACGAGCAGGAACGGAAAGGTCGTCGTCGGGAAGCCCGCGAGCCGGCCGCCGAGCCGCGGCCCGTAGCGGCGCTGGACGACGGTCACGAGCAGGACGCTGAACACGGGCAACAGGGGCGGTAGCAGGACATCCATGCCCGGAACGGTTCCAGGATGTCCGCCGAAGGTGGCTCGGAAATCACGGGCTGCGTCGGCTATTCACCGAGTTTTCCTCGGCACTCGCCCGACCTCGCCGAGTTCTGCACAATCACGCCTGTGGACGCCATCGACCGCTCACTCGTCCGGCTCCTCGAAGAGGACGGCCGCCGCACCTACAACGAGCTCAGCGCCCAGGTGTGCCTTTCCGCCAACACCGTCGCGGACCGCGTGCGCCGCCTCCGCGCCGCCGGCGTCATCCGCGGCTTCCGCGCCGACCTGGACCCCGCCGCCCTCGGCCGCGGCCTGACCATGGTCAGCGACGTGCGCCTGCGCGAAGACGTCGACCGCACCCACTTCGAACGCGAACTGCACCGAGTCCCGCAGGTCGTGTCCGGCGCCCGCATGACCGGCGAGTACGACTACCAGCTCCGCCTCGCCTGCCTGGACCCCGCGGAGTTCGAAACGGTCGTCGACCGCCTCAAACGCGAACACGGCGTCCGCGAGCTGCGCAGCCGCCTGGTGCTCCACGAACTCGACGTCAGCGCGACCGGCCTGCTCGACCTCGCCTGAGCCGCCCGGCACAGCTTCCGCCGGGCCCACAGCACCTGACCCAGCTCGAACGAACCATGGCCGCGCAGCGGTCCCACGCCTCGGCCGGCGGCTGCAGCCGCCCGACTCGATGTCAGCGCGACCGGCTCGCTGAATCCGCGTGAGCTGTCGGCGCTCAGCCGAACAACGCCAGGGCCCGCTCTACCAACCGCGGCCCGGGACCGGTGACCAGCTCCGGCATCACTGCAGTGCATTGCACGTGGCCCCAGCTCGAACGCGCACCGATCGAACACCTCGGGCCGGCGAATGCACAGCCGCCCGGCTCGACGTCAGCGCGACCGCCCTGCTCGACCCCGCCTAAGCCGGCAGCTCAGCCGAACAGCGCCAGAACCCGCTCGACCAGCCGCGGCCCGTCGACCGGGGCGACGGTCACCCAGTCCTGCCCGCCGCGGCCGGCGGACACGCCGGCGGAGTAGGCGCCCGCGTCGGTGTCGAACCAGGTCAGGCCGCCGCGGCGGTCGATGCGGCCGCTGCTGGTGCGGGTGTAGGCGCCGAACTGGCCCGCGGCGAAGACCGGCCGGGCCTGGATCGCGGCGATCTCCTCGGCCTGGCGGGCCGTCGAAGCGGAAGCCGCGGACGAAGTCGAGTCCCATCCCGAGGCAGGCAGGCTGACGCCGAACCCGGGGCCCGGCGACAGCCGCGGCAGCACCTCGACGAGCGCCGAAACGAGCTCGCCCTCGCGGATTCCGCTGAGTCCCACCGTCCGTTCGGGCTGAACCGCGAGCACCCCGCTGCGGCCGCGCACGGCGGTCACGGCGCGGAACGGCGTGTCGGCGGTCATGTCCACCAGGGTTTCGCACGCGACGTAGCGCGAGCCGCTGTCGAGCAGCCGCAGCCGGTTCTCCAGCTCGGGGGCGAGCCGTCCGTCGAAGAGGCCGCGGCCGGTGAGGCCGCGGTAGACCTCGGCGCGCACGGCCGCGCGTTCGGCCTCGGTCGCGCCGACGCTGGGCACCGCCAGGGGCACCGGAACGGGGCCGAGCCCGAGGTCGTGCCACACCACGTCGAAGGCCGACGCGGAGAGCCGGATCAAGCCGGCCCCGCGCCGAGGGCCGGGGTGTCCGGGAACGCGACGCCCGGCACCAGCCCGTGCAGCGCGGTGTCGCGGGTTCGTACGACGTCGATCGCCTTCTGCCGCGCCGCTTCGGCTTCCGCGCGGCGCGCGTCCATCGCGAACGACAGCCCGGCGAGCTCCAGGACGTTGCCGCTCGCGGCGGCCGAGCGGATCATCGCCGCCGGGTCGAACTCGACCGGCGGCGGCATCTCGGCCCGCGCCCGCGCCGCCACGTCGGCCTGCCCCGCCACGGCGTCACCGACCACAGTGGACACCGCCGCGGACTCCCCCAGCCAGCCGGCCGCCCGCGCGAGCACCGCGCGCATCGCGTCGCCCGCTTCGCCTTCCCACGTCTCCTGGCTGGCCGCCGACAGCGCGGCCAGCGACGCGGTCGAATCCTCGAACTTGCGCGCGAGCTCGGTCCAGCGCGCCCCGGCCTGGCCGGCGGCGACGGGGTCGTTGTCCTGTTCGACCTGCGCGGCCAGCGCTTCGTGGCTGAAGGACTCGTAACGGGCCGTCGGCTCGGGCACGGCTGCGGACACGGCACACCTTCCGGTAAACGGGATCGGGAAAGCTCAGGGCAGCTTCGGCTCCACCAGCCCGGCGACGGTCGTCGCGCGGGAGCACGCAAGCGTGGTGTCGGAGAAGCTCGCGTTGCTCACGTCCACCTGCACGCTCGCGGAGTCGCCGACCCCCAGCAGCACGGCGCACGTGCCGGCCGCGGCCTTCTTGTCCGCCACCTGCAGCGCCTGGTGCGCGCCCACCTTCTTCTTGGTGCGCGTGCCGTGGGAGACGTCGAGGTTGGCGAGCCCGGCGGTCTCGTCGAGCGTGACCGTGACGCCGAACGTCGAGGGCACCGTCCAGTCGCACGCGCGCGCCTCGCCGATCGTCTTCGGCTTGCCCAGCTCGGTGAGCCCGGCGCTCGAGCGGTCGCTCGGCGAGAGCAGCGCGCACGGATCCAGCTCGGCCAGCGCCGGACGGGCCGAGCTCGACGGCGCGGGTTCCGGTCCGCCGTCGGCCGCGACCGCCTTCGGGGTCACGGGGCGCCCGCACGCGGCGAGCACGAGGAGGGCAGAGACCAGCAGCAGGAGCTTGCGCACGGGCTCAGCCACCGGCACAGTCCACGCCGTCGGCCGCGGCGTCGTCCTCACGCCGGTACTTTTTCAGCGCGCTCTCGATGCGTTCCTTGAGGTCTTCGATCTGCTTGCCGAACGCGGTCAGCTGCGCGACCGCCGACCCGTCGCGGCCGAAGCCGTACTGCGCCATGAACGCGCCGACCTCGCCGGCGTACCCGCTGCCCAGCGGCACCGAGCGGCCCAGCACGTTGGCTTCGCGGACCATCTCGCCCACCACGTCCTGCAGCTCGCCGAGCTTCGTGTAGGTGGCCGTCGCCAGCTCCGGCGCCACCGCGAACCGGCCGGAGCCGGATCCCGAGCTCGTCAGGCCCGGCACGTCGGGCAGCGGTGCGGCCCCCACCTCGCTCATGAGCGGTTACGCCTCTCCGTAGTCGAGCGACCTCGGTTTCGGAGCATACGTGAGAGCCCTCCGTCAGCGGGAGCACCCGAAAACGCGGCTCCGTACACCCGAACGGCGGACCGAGGGCATTACCGGAGAGTCATCGGCGGCCGTTCGCGGGGTTCCGGCGCCGAGTTCGCCCGAGTTTGACACACTGGATGGAACGCTGATCGCTGCGCGGACAGCGAGCGACCCGGCGGAGCCGGTGAAAGCCGCACAGGCATGCGCCACCAGGAGGACGAGTGACGTCGAGAATCCAGTCCGCCACCCCTGCCGGACCGCAGGGCGGCGGGGCCGGGCAGCCGCCCTACCCCTCGGCGGATGCCCCGAACGGGCGAGGCAACGGGTACGCCCCGAGAGTGTCCCTCGACGAGCTGCACGACACGGCCCGCCGGATCGCCGCCAACGTCGAACGCGTGCTGGTCGGGAAGCCCGACGTCATCCGGATCGCGCTGGTGACCCTCCTCGCCGAGGGTCACCTGCTCGTGGAGGACGTGCCGGGCGTCGGCAAGACCTCGCTGGCCAAGGCGCTCGCGCGGTCGATCGACTGCACCGTGAGCCGCGTGCAGTTCACGCCCGACCTGCTGCCGAGCGACGTCACCGGCGTGTCGATCTACAACCGCCAGACCGGCGAGTTCGAGTTCCGGCCCGGCCCGGTGTTCGCGAACATCGTGGTGGGCGACGAGATCAACCGCGCCTCGCCGAAGACGCAGTCGGCGCTGCTCGAGTGCATGGAAGAGCACCAGGTCACGGTCGACACGAGCACGTACCTGCTCGGCGCGCCGTTCATGGTGATCGCCACGCAGAACCCGATCGAGATGGAGGGCACCTACGCCCTGCCCGAGGCCCAGCGCGACCGCTTCACCGCGCGGGTGTCGATCGGCTACCCCGACCAGCAGGCCGAGCTGGCCATGGTCGACGAGCACGCGGGCCACAACCCGCTGGCCGAGCTTTCGGCGGTGTCCGACGGCGCGACCGTGCAGCGCCTCATCGAGACCGTGCGCGCGGTGCACATCGCGCCGGAGGTCCGGCGCTACGCCGTGGACCTGGTGTCGGCGACCCGGCAGGTGCCGGAGATCCGGCTGGGCGCCTCCCCGCGCGCGACGCTGCACCTGGTCCGTGCCGCGCGGGCTCAGGCGGCGCTGTCGGGCCGCGAGTACGTGGTGCCGGACGACCTGCACACGGTCGCCGTGCCCGTGCTGGCGCACCGGCTCGTGCTCACCACCGAGGCGCACGCCGCCCGCCGCTCGGCGACCGACGTGGTCCGCGCTGTTCTGCACCGCGTCCCCGTCCCCCAGGGCTCCACCGGCACCCGCTGACCGGCGATCCCCTTACGCGAATCCGAGAACCGCATGCTGCGCGCACTCTCCGGCCTCACCACCCGCGGCCGCTGCCTCCTGGCCGCGGGGATCGCCGCGGCCGTGTGCTCGCTGGTGCTCAACGAGCGTGACCTGCTGCGTGTCGCCATCTTCGTGGTGGCGCTGCCGCTGCTGGTCGCCGCGTTCATCTCGGCGACCCGGCTCCGACTCGGTGCCACGCGGGCGCTGCGGCCGGAGCGTGTGGCCGTCGGCGCGAGCGGCGAGGTGCACCTCGAGCTGTGGCGCAGCGGCCGGCTCCCGGGCGGCGAGGTGCTGCTCGAGGACGGCGTGCCGTACGCGCTGGGCTCGAAGCCGCGGTTCGTGGTCGAGCGGCTGCCGCACGACCGCCGGGTGCTGCTGCGCTACCCGCTGCAGCCGTTGCTGCGCGGGATCCAGCAGGTGGGGCCGCTGCGCGCGACGATCACCGACCCGTTCGGGCTGTGCGAGTTCGAACGCGAGCTGATCGGGCACTCCCGGCTCGTGGTGGTGCCGCGCGTCGTCGGGCTGTGGGGCCTGCCGGGCGGCGCCGGCGTCGGCGCGGGCGACGACGGCACGGTCCGCCTGCACGCCGGGCAGGGTGAGCCCGATGTGATCGTGCGCCACTACCGCACCGGCGACGACATGCGGAAGGTCCACTGGCGCTCCACCGCGCGCCGCGACGAGGTCATGGTGCGCGTCGAAGAACGGCCGTGGCGGGGCGGCACGACCGTGCTGGTCGACCACCGCGCCGCCGCCCACCACGGCACGGGTCCCACGGCGAGCCTCGAGTGGGCGGTGTCGTTCGCCGCTTCCGTGGCGCTGCACCTGCGCCGCTCCGGCCACCGCGTCCGACTGGTCACCGAACACGGCATCACGCTCGCCGACACCCCGGGTGAAGGCGGCGAAGGCTACGACAACGTGGTGCTCGACGCGCTGGCCGGGCTGCAGCCCGCGCACCAGCGCGACGTGACGCTCGGGCACGACCCGGCCGAAGGACAGGAGCTCATCGCGGTGCTCGGCACGGTCAGCGCGGAGTCGGTGCACGAGCTGGCCCGCTACCGCCCGCGCGGCGTCCGCAGCCTCGCGGTGCTGCTGGACACGCCGAGCTGGGCCGGGTCCGGATCGTCCGACCACCAGGCCGCGGCCACGAAGGACGCCGCCGAGCTGCTGCGCGCGAACGGCTGGGGCGTCGTGGTCGCCGGCCCGCAGACGCCGATGCCGCAGGCGTGGGCCGAGCTGTGCCGCACGGGTGCCCACCGCGGCGCCCTGATCGGCGGTGCGCGATGACCACGACGGCACCCCGTCCGCCCGTTTCCCAGGCTCCCCCGCCGATCCCCCACACGCCGACCCCGCAGCCGGCCGCCCAGCCGCCGGTGTGGTCGAGCGGAATCCTGCCGCCCGTCGCCGCCGGCATCGCGACGCTGTGCGCGGCCACGTCGCTGACCGGCGTGGTCTCCGGGTGGGCGTGGTTCGGCTACTTGTTCGTGGCGGTCATCCTGATCGCGTCGACCGGCCTGGCGCTGCGCTCACTGCGCGCGCCGACGGTGCTCGTCGGTCTGGGCCAGCTCCTGGTGCTGCTGTTCCTGGTCACGGGCGCGTTCACCACGCAAGGCATCCTCAAGATCATCCCCGGCCCCACGGCGTTCGGCGAGCTGCAGGCGACGCTCGCGGCGTCGGCCGAGCAGATCCGCACCGGGCTGCCGCCGGTCGAGGGCACGCAGCCGATCCTGTGCCTGGTGACGATCGCGATCGGGCTGGTCGCGGTGCTCGTCGACACGCTCGCGGTGGCCGCCGCGGCGCCGGCGGCGACTGGTCTGGTCCTGCTGTGCGTGTACGCGGTGCCCGCTGCGCTGTCCGACGAAATGCTGCCGTGGTGGACGTTCCTGCTCGGCGCGGCCGCGTTCGCGTGCCTGCTCGCCCTCGACGGCAACCACCGGCACCGGCGCTGGCGCAACCGTGAGGCGCCCGGTTCGGGCGGGCGCGCGCGCGTGATGCAGGCGCCCGTGGCCGTGGTCAGCGCGGCGATCGTGCTCGGTCTGCTCGGCGGCGGGATCACGTGGGTGGGCACCGTCGGGAAGATCCCGTTCGGCGCCGGCTCCGGCGCGGGCGGCGACGGCAGCGGCGGGTTCGGCGTCGCGCCGTTCACGCAGCTGCGCGGCCTGCTCGACCAGGGTCAGAACACCGAGCTGTTCCAGGTCCGCGGCCTCGGCAACGACCGCCGGTACCTGCGGGCGTTCACGCTCGACACGTATACGCCGAACCAGGGCTGGGGCCTGCGCGGCGGCGGCCAGGCGCAGACGGGTGTGCTCGCCAACAGCACTCTGCCCGCCGCGCCCGGCGACGACGGCACCGGCGTGTCGCGGCAGATCCAGATCCAGCCCACGCAGTGGGTGGACAATTGGCTGCCCGTCTACGGTGCGCCGCGCGCGCTGCGCGGGCTTTCGCCGCAGTGGCTGTACGACCGGGTCAGCGGCGCCGTGTTCACCACGAAGAGCGAGTCCGCGCCGACGTACACCGAGGTGGCGTCGCTGAAGGAACCGACGGCTGCCGAGCTGCGCGCGGCCGACCCGAAGTCCGACGAGGTCCCGGCGTTCTACTCGCAGATCGGCCGCGTGGACCCGCGGGTGGTCGCGAAGACGAACCAGCTCATCGCCGGCAAGACCGACAACTTCGACAAGGCCACCGCGCTGTGGCAGTTCTTCAGCGCGCAGAACGGTTTCGTGTACGACACGAAGACCGCGGACGCCACCGACGCCGACGCGCTGGCCGACTTCATCCTCAACGGCAAGCGCGGCTACTGCGAGCAGTACGCGTCGGCGATGGCCGTGATGCTGCGCGTCGCCCACATCCCCGCGCGGGTGGCCATCGGCTTCACGCCGGGCGTGCCGAAGGGCGACTACCAGTCGATCAGCTCGCAGGACGCGCACGCGTGGGTCGAGGCGTACTTCGGCGACAAGGGCTGGGTCAGCTTCGACCCGACGCCGCTCGCCGACGGCCGCGGCATCGTCCCGTCGTACCTGCAGCAGAAGAACTCCAACGCCCAGCAGCCCGACGCCACCGACGACCTGCCCACCGCGCCGCACTCCAGCGCCCCGACGGCGGACTCGCCGCTCGACAAGGGCCAGAACGAGGCCACCCCGGCCACCACGGCCACGCCCGAATCGCACGACGGCTGGCTCGCGATCCTCGCCGCCGTGCTCGCGGTCCTGGGCGCCGCGGCGGTGGTCACGGCGTACGTCCTGCGGCGGCGGCCGCCCGCCCCGGGTGCGGCGACTCCGGATCTGCCGCCCGGGGCCGTACCCGACGGCGACGTCCTCGTCCACGCGCCCGCTCCCCCGGCCGCGCGGACCAGCCAGGCCGCCCTGTGGCTGCCGCTGGCGGGCGGCGTGCTCCTCGTTGCGGCGCTGGGATTCCTGGCCGGCCTCGTGGCTTGGTGGTTCGCCGTGATCGTCGTGCTGCTCCTGGTCGGGCTCGGCGGCCCGGCCGCGCTGCGCGACTTCGCCCGCCGCCGGCGGCTACAGGCGATCGTCACCCACGCCCCCGGCTCCGCCGACGCGGCGTGGCGCGAGCTCAAGGCCGAGTGCGCCGACCGTGGCCTGCCCCTGGCCGACAGCGACACGGTCCGCGTGGCCGGCCAGAAGATCGCCGAGCGCCACCACCTCGACGACTCCGGCCGCGACAGCCTGCGCACGGTGATCGGCGCCGTCGAGCGCACCTGGTACAGCGGCGCGACCACGGCTGATCCGGAGCTGGCCCCGGCCTTCGACCGCCTCCGCCACAGCCTGCGCACCACGGCCCCGCTGTCCTTGCGCGGGCGGCTGTTCCCGAAGTCGATCCTGCGGCGCCGCTCCTGACCCACGTGGTTCCCCGGCCCCGGCTCGCTCTGGCGACCGGGGCCGGCGCTTGTCCTGGGTGGGTCGGCCGGGGCCGGACGAACCGGGCCGCAGCACGCGCGGCGGGGCCCGAAGAGAATCACGATCGAGGCAGCCGGGACCGAAGAGTCACGATCGGGCGGGCCTGGGCAACGGCCGCGCCGGGCTGCGAAGGGGCGACCGGACCTGAGCACACGAGAATCCGCGCTCCACCCCTACCGGGTGAAGCGCGGATCCCACGATGTGACCGAAGGGAGCTACTGCTCCTCGAAGCGCTGGCGGAAGCGCTCTTCCATGCGTTGCGTGAACGAGCTCTTGCCGCCCGATCCCTTGCCACCGCCGCCGCGGCCGGAGTCTTTGCCGCCTCCGCCGCTGTCGCCGTGGCGTATCGACGTGACCGCCATCATGACCCCGAAGAACATCACGAGGAACCCCAGCACGCTGATCAACGGGATGTCGGCGACCCGCAGGACGGGCACCACCACGCCGAGCACCAGGAGCGCTACCCCCACCACGAACAGCGCGATCCCTTGGATGCGCCGTCGACGGGCGGGGCGGCGCAACCGGGTGCCACGCACCGTGGATGCGAACTTGGGGTCCTCGGCATAGAGCTCGCGCTCGATCTGATCGAGCAGCCGCTGCTCATGCTCGGAGAGTGGCATCTTTCCTCCTCCGGCACAGCTGTCGCGGGCGCCGGGCCGCGCAACGTTCTGGACCCAACTGCCGGCCCCAGGCGGGGCGGCACTGTCCAGGATACGAGCCCCGCGCGCGTCCGACTACCCGATCCCGCATCCAGAAGGGATCGAATTGGGGGAAATCACGACTGACGTGGGTTGACAGTGGGTCACGACGGCCCGGTGACGGTACAACGGACGACACAATGGGCGACACAGCTCACGTCTCCCGGGGCGTCAGCAACGACGCCGGGCGCACCGCGGCCGACCCGAATTTCGACCGCGCCACGTCGGCCGCCACTTCCGCGTCGCGCCAGCGCGGCTCGGCGGAGGCGAACTGGAGCTGCTCACCGCCCTCGCCCGTGTCCAGGCCCTCCACGCGCACGCCGATCAGCCGCACGGCCCCGGTGGGCGCGTGCTCGGCCAGCAGCTCGACGGCGGTCCGGTGGATGTCGCGCGCGACGTCCGTCGCCGTGTACAGCGTGCGCGCCCGGGTGATCGTGGTGAAGTCGGCGAAGCGGACCTTGATCGACACCGTGCGCCCGCGCAGCCCGCGGGCCCGCAGGGTCGCGCCGACCCGTTCGGACAGCCGCAGCAGCTCGAGCCCGAGCTCGGCGCGGCTGTGCAGGTCGATCTCGAACGTGCGCTCCGCCCCGATCGACTTCTCCGCCGTCTCGGGGACCACGGCTCGGTCATCGTGCCCGTTGGCGAGCGCCCACAGGTGGTCGCCCATCGCGTTGCCCAGCGATCGCCGCAACCGCGCGGGCGGCGCCGCGGCCACGTCGGCGATCGTGTGCAGCGCCTGCCCCCGCAGCTGCTCCTCCGTGCGCTTCCCCACGCCCCACAGCGCCGAGACCGGCAACGGGTGCAGGAACGCCAGCGTCTCGGCCGCCGGCACCACGACCATCCCGTCGGGCTTCGCCATCCCCGACGCGAGCTTCGCGACGAACTTGACCTTCGCCACGCCCACCGAGCACGTGATCCCGTGCTCCGCCTCCACGCGCGAACGGATCCGCGCGCCCAGTTGCGCGGGCGTGGCCCCCAGCCGCCGCAGCGCCCCGCTCACGTCCAGGAAGGCCTCGTCGAGGCTCAGCGGCTCCACGAGCGGTGTGAGCTCGCGGAAGATGTCCATCACCTGCCGCGAGACCTCGCCGTAGAGCCCCGAGGTGGGGGTGATGCAGATCAGGTGCGGGCACAGTCGCCTCGCCGTGGAGAACGGCATCGCGGAGTGCACGCCGTACTTGCGCGCCGGGTAGTTCGCCGCGGACACCACCGACCGCGGCCCGCCGCCGGACACGACGACGGGTTTGTCCACCAGCTCGGGCCGCGTCCGCAGCTCGCACGACACGAAGAACGCGTCCATGTCCACGTGCAGGATCCCGCAGCCGGTGTCGTCCGGCAGCGTCCCGGCACCCGTGGTGACGCGGTAGCGGGCCATGCCGCTGGGCAGTTCGGCGTTTCTGCTCCCCACGGGGACCGACGCTACCGGGGACCCCCGACAATTCCGGGCAAGCCCGGCTCAGCGCCGCAGGAGCGCAGGTTCAGACCTGCGCGGGCCGCGCCATCGCGTGCAGCCGCCCGGCCACGTCGCGCAACGCAGGCACCGCGGCCGCCGCCAGCTCGAAGTCCGCCAGCTCGTCCTCACGCACCTCACCGGGCACGACGTCGGCGATCACGCGGTCGCCCTGCAGCAGCGTCACCTCGAGGCCCGCGGCCACCAGCAGCTCGGTCAGGCCGGCGCTGTCGAAGCGGCGCAGCACGGTGTCGCGCCCGCCGGGCACCACGCCGTCGGCGCCGTCGAGCAGCCGCTGGGCCTCGGCGATCCGGCCGGCCAGCGCGCGGTGCAGCACGGCCGCGTTGCGGTTGGCCACCAGCACGGACAGCGCCCCGCCGGGGGCGACGGCCGCGGCCAGCGCGGCGAGTGCCACCGCCGGGTCGTCGACGACCTCCAGCAGGCCGTGGGCGAGCACGAGATCGGCCGAGCCGGCCTCGACGTGGGCGCCGAGGGCGTCGGAGTCGTCCGCGATCACCGTGATCCGGTGCGAGACACCCTCCTCCTCGGCCCGGCGCCGCAGCGTCGCCAGCGCGTTGGGATTGGGCTCGACCACCGTCACGAGGCAGCCCGCCGAAGCGAACGGCACCGCCCAGCCGCCACTGCCGCCGCCGACGTCGACGACGGAGGGCTGCTCCACGCCACGGGCGCGGGCAGCCCGCAGCTCCGCTTCGAGCGCCCGGCGAACGGCGCCCGAACCCCGGGCGGCCACGGTGTCCGTCTTCATAGTCGGACAGGGTAGTGCCCGCCCACCGGTCACCCGCCGTCACCCGGGCCTGCCCGGAAGAGGTGTTCGGCACCTTCCTCGCGACCCGGCCCACCCGCGGCCCGTAGGCTGTGCCGAGTGCACACGGTCGCCGTTCTCAGCCTCAAGGGTGGCGTCGGTAAAACGACGGTCGCGCTCGGTATCGCGTCGGCCGCTCTGCGTAGGGGTACCCGCACACTCGTGGCCGACCTCGACCCGCAGGGCAACGCCACGACCTCGCTCGACCCGCCCTACACCGACGCGACGCTCGCCGACGTCCTCGAGACCCCCGCGCGGGCCGTCCTCGAACGCGCGATCGCGCCCAGCGTGTGGAGTGACGAGGTCGACGTGCTGGTCGGCGCCGAGGAGCTGGAGCTGCTCAACGAGCCCGACTCCGACGGCCGGCGCCTGGAGAACCTCTCGCGCGCCCTCGACGAGCTGCACCAGAACCCGTTGCGCGAAGAGCCGTACGAGCTCGTGGTCATCGACTGCCCGCCGTCACTCGGCCGGCTGACGAAGTCGGCGCTGGTGGCGGCCGACAGCGCACTGATCGTCACCGAGCCTACGATGTACGCCGTGGCGGGCGCCCAGCGCGCGCTGGAGGCCATCGAGCGCATCCGCGAGGAGAGCAACCCGGGCCTGCGCCCGATCGGCGTGCTGGTCAACAAGCTGCGCGTGCGCTCCTACGAGCACCAGTTCCGCGTCGCCGAGCTGCGCGAGAACTTCGGTTCGCTGGTGATGCCCACGGCGATCCCCGACCGGCTGGCCGTGCAGCAGGCGCAGGGCGCGTGCAGCCCGATCCACGAGTGGCACTCCCCCGGCGCCCAGGAGATCGCGCTGACGTTCAACATGGTGCTGGCGAAGATCCTGCGGTCCAACCGCGCCGGGCGCCACCGCGTGCGCGGCGACGAGGACGAGGCCCTCGAGACCGCCGACACCACCGCCGAATCGCCGGCGACCGTGTCCGACGCCGCGGGCTGAGCCGTGCCCGAGGGCGACACCGTCTTCTTGGCCGGCAAGCTGCTCGACAAGGCGCTGGCCGGGAAGACGCTGGTACGCGGGGAGTTCCGCCACCCCGCACTGGCCACTGTGGACCTTTCCGGCCGTGACGTGCTCGGGGTCGACACGGTCGGCAAGCACCTGTTCACGCGCTTCTCCGGCGACCTCACGCTCCACAGCCATCTGCGCATGGACGGCAGCTGGGACATCTACCCCGCCGGCGGCCGCTGGCGCACCCCGGCCCACCACGCGCGGGTGATCCTGGCGACCGCCGACGTGCAGGCGATCGGTTTCCGTCTCCACGACCTGAAACTCGTGCCCACGGCAGGGGAACACGACCTCGTCGCACACCTCGGCCCCGACCTGCTCGATCCACAGTGGAGCGACGAGCACGCGGACCGGGCCGCGGCCGCGCTGGCCGCGCAGCCGGATCGGGAACTGGGTGACGCGCTGCTCGACCAGCGCGTGCTGGCCGGTGTCGGCAACCTGTACAAGGTCGAGATCTGCCACCTGCTCAGGGTGTCGCCGTGGACGCCGGTGTCCGAAGTGGACACCCGGAAGGCCGTGGCACTGGCCCGGAAGCTGCTGGTGGCCAACGCGTGGCGCCACGAGCAGGTGACCACCGGCGATCTCGCGCGCGGCCGGCGCAACTGGGTCTACGAGCGCACGCGCCAGGGCTGTTTCCGCTGCGGCGGCCGGGTCGAAGTCCACGACCAGGGCGAAGGCGTCTACCGGCGGCCCACGTGGTTCTGCCCGCGCTGCCAGCCCGGTCCGCACCCGGTGGACTGAACCGCCGAGGGCTGGGCGACGGCGTGCCCGCGGGCCCCGGTTCGGCGCCCCCTGTTCGCGTCGGGCGAACGGATTCGGACATCCCAGGCAGGCAACCGTGAGTTCGCCCAAATGATGTTGCCGCGCACCGGCATTCGCGGTTAGCGTGGTCTTACACGAGAGAGGAGGTGGTCCTAAGTTGTATTCTCACAGGACTCGTGAGGTGGCTGTCCGCTAGCGGATGGCACGCGTAGGGACTTTGAGCAGCGATACAACCTGAGCCACCTTCGGCTCATCGCCTGCTTCGCGTGTTTGCCTGATAGCGAATACCAGGCAGTCACCGGGCTCCCGGGGCTTTCGAGCACCGGTCCGGCTTGGACTCGGACGTTTGACGGCGTCCGAGAGGCGCCCCGGGAGCACCCCTTCATATACGAGATCTCGCCGTCGGGCCCCGCTGGGCTACCGTCCGGCGATCGATCCCCCTTTTTCGCCGATCAATCGGCCCGGGCGCATACCCCGAACGGCCGTATGTGGCTAGCCTGAACGGCATGCTGAGGCCCGATTACCCGATCACGACGGAACGGTTGCTCCTGCGCCCGTTCACGCTGGCGGACCTCGACGCGCTGAACTCCTTCCAGTCCCGGGCCGACGTCGCCCGCTACCTCTACTGGGGACCACGCAGCCGGGCCGAATCCGCCGCCGCGCTCGCGAAGCGCGTGCACAGCTCCACGCTGACGCAGGAGGGCCAATTCCTCGCCGTCGCGGTGGAGCTCGCCGAAACCGGGCAGCTGATCGGCGACCTCAACCTCGAGTACCTCAGCTCCGAGCACCGCCAGGGCGAGATCGGGTTCGTCTTCCACCCCGACCACCACGGCCGCGGCCTCGCGCTGGAGGCGACGAAAGAGCTGCTGCGTCTCGGGTTCGAAGATCTGGGCCTGCACCGCATCGTCGGGCGCTGCGACGGGCGCAACAGCGCGTCGAGCGCGTTGATGGAACGCCTCGGGATGCGCAAGGAAGCACACCTGAAGGAGAACGAGATCGTCAAGGGCGAGTGGACCGACGAACTGGTCTACGCGATGCTCGAAGACGAGTGGAAGGAAACCGTCGCCGGCTGAGCGGCGCCCGCGCACGGCGACCGGCGCCACAAGCGGCCCGGGTTCCGAAGGCCGCCGCGGAGCCGATGAGGCAGCATGGGCGCGTGCTCTTCGAGAAGATCGCCCGCCCCGGGCTGTACCGGCTGGCCTACCACGACCCCGAGCTGGTGCACGAGCGCACCGTGCGGCTGCTGAGCCGCGTGGGACCCGCGCTCGGGCCGCTCGCGCGGGTCTACGGCACCGACGACCCCGTCACCGTGCTGGGGCTGCGCTTCCCGAACCGGGTCGGGCTGGCCGCGGGCATGGACAAGAACGGCCGCGCGCTCACGGCGTGGCCGGCGCTGGGGTTCGGGTTCGTCGAGGTCGGCACCGTCACGCGGCACGCGCAGCCGGGCAACCCGAAGCCGCGGCTGTTCAGCCTCCCCGAGAGCGACGCCGTGATCAACCGGATGGGCTTCAACAACGACGGCGCCGAAGCCCTCGCCCGCCGCCTCGCCGCGCAGGGCAAACCCCGCGTGCCGCTCGGGATCAGCATCGGCAAGTCCAAAGTCACGCCCCTCGACGAGGCCGTGGCCGACTACCGCTTCTCGCTGCGCGCGCTGCACCCGTACGCCGACTACTTCGCCGTCAACGTCAGCTCGCCCAACACCCCCGGGCTGCGCGCGCTGCAGGACAAGGCCGCGCTGGGCGAGCTGCTCGCCGAGCTGCGCCGCACGTCGAGCGAACTCGGCGGCAGCACGCCGCTGCTGGTGAAGGTCGCGCCGGACCTCACCGACTCCGCGCTGGCGGAACTCCTGGAGGTCTGCCTCGACCACGGCGTGGCGGGTCTGATCGCCACCAACACCACCCTCTCGCGCGACGGCATCGCCCCGGCCGAAGCCCACCTCGCCACCGAGTCCGGCGGCCTCTCCGGCCGCCCCCTCACCGCCCGCGCGCTCGACGTCGTCCGCTTCGTCCACGACCACACCGACGGCAAGCTCCCCATCATCGGCGTCGGCGGCATCCTCGGCCCCGACGACGCCCACCGCCTCCTCGACGCGGGCGCCAGCCTCGTGCAGCTCTACACCGGCTTCGCCCTCCACGGCCCGGCACTGGTGCGCCGCGTCAGCCGGGGAATTGCGGGCCGGCCGGCCTGACCGATCCGGAGTCGGCGCGCTCTTAGCCGGAGCCCACAGACCCGGCGGACAGACCGACGACGCCCGCCGCCGTCGGTCTGTCCGTGCAACTTCGCTTTGCACGGGTGCGATCCCGTGCAGTCTCGTCAGCTGACGGAGCGGGCGCCGGCCGTGCTGATGAAGCGCAGGTAGCCGCGCCAGGAGGCGTAGCGGTCGAGGGTGGGGCCGCCGCCGGTGGCGGATGGGGGGCAGAGCACCGCGAGGGGCGTGGTGCCGTCCTCGAGTTCGACGTGGCCGAGGACGAAGGGTTCCGGCAGTGCGGCGGCGAACCGGCCGAACGCGGCCGGCGAGAGGCGCCAGAGTTCGCCGTCGAGGGTGGCGCTGCCGGGGATCACGCCGGGCTGCGGCGGGTCGGTGTCGAGCAGGACCATGCGGTAGCGCTCGGCGGTCTGGACCGGGGTGACGAACCGGGCGCCCCGCAGCTGGTCGTGCAGGGGCTGGCCACGCAGGTGCGCGCCGAACACGACCAGGTCGACGCCTTCGGCCGGGTAGGGCTCGCGAGCCTGCTCCCCGGTGAGGATCGCGGCGAGGTCGAGCGCGATCTGGTCCTCGAACGCCCGCACGGCGATCGTGACGCCGAACGGCCGCTGGTCCCCCGGCGCGACCGGCACGGTCACGGCGGCGAGGTCGAGCACGTTCACGCACGCGCTGTACGTCCCCAGCCGCGCGCTCACCCCGAGCGGGTCGGCCAGCGCCTCGTCGAGGTCCGGGTGGTCGGGCACAGTGGGCAGCAGCAACGCGTCGCACTCGCCGAGCGCTTCGCGGGCCGCCGCGCGCAGCCGGGCGACCTGGCCCTGCACCTCGGCGAGCTCGTGGGCCAGATGCGTGCCGGCCGCGGCGACGATGCCGGTGACCGTCGGATCCGCACCCTCAGGCTTTCCGGCGAGGACGTCTCCGGCCGACGCGTAGCGCTCGGCCACCAGCGCGCTGCCGTAGAGCAGTTGCCCTGCTTCGAAGAACACCCCGAGTTCGATCGGCTCGATCACCGCCCCGGACGCCTCCAGCGAAGACACCGCCACGCCGAACGCGCGCCGGGCCGGTCCGGACAACGCGGCGAGCCCGGCGTCGTCGGGGACGGCGACGCGGGGCCGCTCCCCCGCGCCGAGCCGGGCGTCCGCGGGCCACCGGCGCACGGACGCGTCCTGGCCGTCCGGGCCGGTCAGCACGGCGAGGGCGCGCTGGCCGAGCGTGAGGCTGCTCGCGAACACCGAAACGCAGTCGAACGACGGCGACGCCGGGAAAACGCCGGTCTTCGGCACGAGCCCGAGCGTCGGCTTGAGGCCGACGACCGCGTTCAGCGCCGCGGGCACCCGCCCGGAGCCGGCGGTGTCAGTGCCGAGTGCGAGATCGGCGATCCCGAGCGCGACGGCCACGGCAGAACCGCTGCTGGACCCACCCGCGACCTTCTGGGGGTCGCCGGCCGAAGCCACCGCGCCGTACGGGCTGCGCGTGCCGGCCAGCCCGGAGGCGAACTGGTCGAGGTTCGTCTTGCCCAGCACCACGGCACCCGCGCCGGTGAGCCGCGTGACCGCCGTGGCGCTGGTCACGGGCACGCGCGAAAAACCCGGGCACCCCGCGGTGGTGGGCAGCCCGGCGACGTCGACGACGTCCGTGACCGCGAGGACGGTCCCGGCCAGCGGGAGGTTCTCGCCGGCGCGGACGCGCTCGTCGACGGCCTTCGCGTCGACCAGCACTTCTTCCAATGTGCGGAGGCTGATCCAGAGTTCGGGCCGGTCGACCTGGGCGAGGCGTTCGAACGCGGCCACCACCCGCTGGTGCGAGCTGGGCGGCGGGACGGGCACGGGTTCCGGTTCGGGCGGGAGCGTGGTCACGGGGGGTCCTTTCCTCGACGGAACGGATGAGTCCACTGTGTACGTCCGGCGCCACGGAACCTCAGGCCACGGCGCCGATCCTGGCGGATGCCACCACTGACTTCATGAGAAAAACGTTAAACCGCACGCGTTTCCGTAACCAGCTGTTTCGGATTACGCCATTGTTTCGGTATTCGGGGAGACTCACCCACCGTCGGCGCGAAGTGACGACCACTAGGCCGACCGGAAACCGAAACTGCGCCATCCGGCTCGTTCCGGTGCCGTACACAGCACCCGGTCACCGCACGGGAATCCGCACGCGCGGGAAAATCACCCGCGGAAAAATCCGCCGGCCGGCGTGGCGAACCGCTAGGACAGGTCCCGCAACGCCAGCGCGAGCCCCGCGAGGTGGTCGGTCGCGTCGGTCAGCGCCTGCTTGGACGTGCCCATGCCGTCGCTGCTGGCCGCGACCGCGCGTCCCGCCGCGGCAACGAGGCTGCCGAAGCCCTCGATGCCGTCGTCCAGCTGTTCGCGCAGCTTCGCCACGGCCGCGTCCAGCGCACCGCGCTCGCGTTCGGGAGCGGAGTTGCGGCCGCGTTCGATGGCCTGGATGCGGGCGGCCAGCCCCCGCAGGGCGCGGGCCGCTTCCTGGGCCGTGGCCCGGGCGTCGGCCACGGAGACCTCGGGGACGGCGGTGGTGCCCAGCGAGGTGGGCACGGACAGCTGCCGCAGCAGCTCACCGAGGGAGGCTTCGGACTCCGCCAGGCGCTCCATCGGTTCGCGCGCGGCCGAGGCGGCCGGGGGCAGCGGCGGCGGGGCCGCGCTGCTCGCCGCCGGCAGTTCGAGTTTCTTCAGCTCACGCAGCTTCAGGCCGGTCCGCACGCTGAACGTGCCGAACACGACCGTGCCGAAGCCCGCGAGCACGGTCTGGGCCACGTCGGTGCCGCCGGCGCCCATCAGGCCCGTGCCGGCGAGCACCGTCAGGACGCCGAGGAAAATCGTGATGAGCAGCCACAGCGTCAGCACCCGTGAGGTGCGGGTGATGCGGCGCCGGTGCTTGGCCGCGGGTTCGTTCCACCGCTGCCACTTCGCACGCGCCTCGGCGACGGCCGGGACCTGCCCGGCCACCTGCGCGAACGCGGTGGGCACGGTGGTCCGGCGCACCACGGGCGGCGCGGGACGCTTCGGCGGAGACGGCCTCGCGGCGGGCTTCCCGCCAGCCTCGTCGGCCGGCGGGAAGTACCGCTGCAGCTTCTCCTGGGCACGCTGGGCGTACTCCGGCAGCTTTTCGATGTGCTTCTCGAGCTTGGCGTTGAACTCGTTGAAGTCCCGCCGTCCACCGCTGCCGGCCATGCCCTACCCCCGGGAGTCGTCCTCGCGCCCGGCGGTCAGGCCGGGTTCTTGCCCTGTTCGGCCTGCACGCGGGCCTGGATCTCACGCTGGATGTCCGCGGTGCCCGCCGTGCCGGCCGACTTCGCGGCGCCGCCACCGTCGGTGACCTGCGCGACGGAGTCACCGCGCATCGACGCGCGGATCTGCTCCAGACGCGAGTGGCCCGCCATCTGCGTGGCGGACTCCTGCACCTCGAGCATGCGGCCCTGCACCGAGTTCTGCGCCAGCTCGGCCTGGCCCAGCGCGGTGGTGTAGCGCTTCTCGATCTTGTCGCGGACCTCTTCCAGCGACGGCGTGTTGCCCGGCGCGGCCAGCTGGCTCATCTGGTTCAGCGAAGCGGAGACCTGCTCCTGCATCTTCGCCTGCTCCAGCTGCGAGAGCAGCTTGGTACGCTCGGCCAGCTTCTGCTGCAGCATCGTGGCGTTGCGCTCCACGGCCTTCTTGGCCTGGGCCGCGGCCTGCAGCGACTGGTCGTGCAGCGTCTTGAGGTCTTCGATGCTCTGCTCGGCCGTGACCAGCTGCGCGGCGAAGCTCTCCGCCGCCGTCTCGAACTCGGTCGCCTTCTGCTCGTCGCCCTTGCCGCGGGCCTCGTCGGCGAGCACCAGGGCCTGCCGGGTCGACGCCTGCAGCTTCTCGACCTCGCCGAGCTGCCGGTTGAGCTTCATCTCCAGCTGGCGCTGGTTGCCGATCACGGAGGCGGCCTGCTGCGTCAGCGCCTGGTGGTTGCGCTGTGCCTCCTCGATGGCCTGCTGGATCTGCACCTTCGGGTCGGCGTGCTCGTCGATTTTCGACGAGAACGACGCCATGAGGTACTTCCAGAACTTCACGAACGGGTTGGCCATCTCCTCCGCCTGCCTTCTTGCGTCCCACGGGCCCTGAGTTGTCTCGAGGTGGGGCGTCGCTCCCCTAGTTCACAACGTCCCGACCCCGGCGTTGGGTTCCATCGTGTCAGGTCAGCCCCTGCCGTTCCAGGCGACCCCGGGGGAATTCAGGGACGACCCTGATCGATCCTGTGAATACGCGTACGGCCCCGGGGTCACTACCCGGGGCCGTACGCGTACGAAGCGTTTCTCCGCGTGTTCCTAAGCCGCGATCGTGGACGCGAGCTTCGGCGCGCCGATCGTGGTCCGCAGCTGGGTGCTCATCCGCGGACCGGGCGAAAGCCGCAGGTCGGACAAGTCGTCGCCGACCAGCTCGCCCACCAGGCGGCCGCCTTCGAACCCGCTCGCCGACGCGGTGGCTTCCCGCTCCGCCGGCACGGTCTCCCGCGGGGCGCCGTCGACCACACGCTCGTCGACCGGGGCCACTTCCACCGACTCGAGGGCCGACACATCGGCCGCGACCTTGTGGAGCAGCTCGCCGAGCGGAAGGTCCAGGGCGTCGCAGATGGACGCCAGCAGCTCGCTGGAGGCCTCCTTCTGACCGCGCTCGACCTCGGACAGGTAACCGAGGCTCACCCTGGCGGCGCGGGAGATGTCACGCAGCGTTCGACGCTGGTTGGTGCGGGCATGACGGAGCCGATCACCGATCGCCTCACGCAACAGCACGGTCATCACGCGCCTCCCTTCCCGAACTGGTGCCTCCTACGTTACCCAGAGCGGTGCCCCGAGCGCAGGACTTGACACGTACGTCCGCCAAGGGCGAACGCCGCTTTCAGTGTAGATGTTCCCCGAGCAGGGAAAACGCCGAGCGCACCGAAGCGGTCCTGATCATGTCCCGGTCACCGGTCTCCACCAGGGTACGGACGATCCGTGTCGAAGGCCCGCTGAGCCCGATGTGCACGGTGCCCGGCGGCACTCCGTCCTGGGCGGTCGGTCCCGCGACTCCGGTCAGCCCCAGGCCCCACGTGGCCCCGCAGCGCTCCCGCGCGCCGTCGGCCAGCTGCGCCGCCACCTCGGGGTTCACGGCGCCGTGCTCGGCCAGCAGCTTCTCGTCGACGCCCGCCAGCACGGCCTTCAGCTCCGTGGCGTAGACGACGAGCCCGCCGCGCAGCACCACGCTCGCGCCCGGGATGCGGGCGACGGTGGCGCACACCAGCCCGGCGGTCAGCGACTCGGCCGTGGCCACGGTCTCCCCGCGCCGGGTCAGGACGGCCACCAGCTCCGCGGCCGCCGCGTCGAGCTCCGCCATCAAGCGCCCGTCGCTCGGCGGCCGGCCGCGCGCAGGCGGATCGCGCGGACCAGGTAGTCGACGCCGGTGACCACGGTGAGCAGCACGGCGAGCCCCATCAGCACCCAGCGCACCGGGTCGGCCCCGGCCGGCAGCGGCAGCAGGTACACGACGATCGCCAGGATCTGCGTCATCGTCTTCGCCTTGCCGCCGCGGCTCGCGGGGATCACACCGTGACGAATCACCCAGAAGCGTAGAAGTGTGACACCTATCTCCCGGACCGCGATCACGATCGTGACCCACCACGGCAGCTCGCCCAGCACGCTGAGGCCGACGAGCGCGGCGCCGATGAGCGCCTTGTCCGCGATGGGGTCGGCGATCTTGCCGAAGTCGGTGATCAGGCCGTACTTGCGGGCGACCCAGCCGTCGACCTGGTCGGTGGCCGAGGCGATGACGAACAGGCCGGTGGCGATCGCGCGCCACGTGGTGTCCACGCCGTCGCCGGCGAAGAGCGCGAGGACGAACAGCGGCACCAGCACCAGCCGCGAGAGCGTGAGCAGGTTCGCGACGTTCAGCGTCGGGACGGGCGTCGGTTCGGGTACGGCTGGCTCGGGCATGCGGGCGGCCCCCGTTTCAGCAGGCACCTCGTGGGTCTGGGGGGTCGCGCCCGGGGACGACACCTTCGCGGCGCGGGTCATGCCCTCGCCGGCGTCGCTGGGTGCGGCACTCACCGGTCCGCGTCCAGCACCGGGCGGACGATCAGGTCGACCCCGGCGGAGTCGACGACCTCGCAGCGCACCAGATCGCCCACCTCGACGGCGGCGCGGTCCGGGTCTTCGAGGATCACGCACTCGCCGTCGACCTCGGGCGCCTGGTGGGCGGCGCGGCCGACGGCGTCGTCGCCGTCCTCGGCCGCCTGCTCCACCAGGACGTCCACGAACGTGCCGATGCGATCCTCGGCCCGCTGGGCGGTGAGCTCCTCGACCAGTGCCGAGATCCGGGTGACGCGCTCGGTGACCACGGCGGGGTCGAGCTTGCCGTCGAAGGTCTCGGCCTCCGTGCCGTCCTCGTCGGAGTAGCCGAACACGCCCACGGCGTCGAGGCGCGCGCCGGTGAGGAAGCGTTCGAGCTCCGCGAGGTCGTCCTCGGTCTCGCCGGGGAACCCGACGATCACGTTGGTGCGGATCCCGGCCTCCGGCGCGTACTCGCGGATCTGCTCGGTGAGCGCGAGGAACGAGTCGGTGGACCCGAACCGGCGCATCCGGCGCAGCACCTGCTCGCTCGAGTGCTGGAAGGACAGGTCGAAGTAGTCGGCGACGCCCGGCGTGGTCGCGATGGCCTTGACCAGCTGCGGCCGCGTCTCGGCGGGCTGCAGGTAGGACACGCGCACGCGGTCGATGCCATCGATGTCGGCCAGGCGCGGCAGCAGCAGCTCGAGGGCCCGCGTGCCGTCGCGGCCGAAGTCCTTGCCGTAGGAGGTGGAGTTCTCGCTGACGAGGAACAGCTCCTTCACGCCGTTCTCGGCGAGCCACTGCGCCTCGGCGACGATCTCCTCCGGCTGACGCGAGACGAACGAGCCGCGGAACGACGGGATGGCGCAGAACGAGCAGCGCCGGTCGCAGCCGGACGCGATCTTCAGCGCGGCCACGGGCGAGTCGTCGAGCCGGGTGCGCAGCACGCGGGGGCCCCAGCCGTGCTGGGCGTGCCCGGGAACCTCCACGGCTTCCGCGGCGGCGGGCCGCTGCACCGGGCTGATCGGCAGCAGCTTGCGCCGGTCCGACGGGGTGTGCGACGCGACCGTGCGGCCCGCCACGACGTCGTCGAGGCGGTCGGACAGCTCGGCGTAGTGGTCGAACCCGAGCACTGCGTCGGATTCGGGCAGGCTCTCGGCCAGCTCCGTGCCGTAGCGCTCGGCCATGCACCCGACGGCCACGACCTTGCGGCCGGTGTCGGACGCGGCCAGCAGCGTGTCGACCGAGTCCTTCTTCGCCGACTCCACGAAGCCGCACGTGTTGACCACGACCACGTCGGAGTCCTCGGGGTCCGCCGCCAGCTCCCAGCCTCCGGCCGCGAGCCGTCCGGCCAGCTCCTCGGAGTCGACCTCATTGCGGGCGCAGCCCAGGGTCACGAGGGAGACACGACGGCTGCGGGCTGGCTCAGTGGTGGGAGAAGGCACGACGTTCAGGGTAGCCGCCGCACCCGCGCCGGTCGGCGACGGCGTCACCCAGTGCGGTGGCCCGGCCCCGCCGGTGGGCGGGCTTTCCCGCTCCCCCACCGGCGGCGCGCGGCGAACCTCACCCGTGCGAGGGCAGATCCGCCGGTGTCAGGAGCGTCAGTTCGGCGTCGTCCACGGACTCCAGGTCGACGTCCGGGCCCGCCAGGCGCAGCGCCTGCGCGGCGATCGCCTGCTCCAGCAAGCCGCGGGCCGAGCGCCCGTTGGCGAAGCCGCTGCCGCGGTCGAGCCCGGCCATGACGGCGGGCAGCGCGGCGGTGAGCTCGGGCGCGAGCCGGTAGCCGCGCTGCGCGGTCATCGCCGTGAAGATCGCCGCGAGCTGCTCGTCGGTGTAGTCCGCGAACTCGACGGTGCCGCCGAAGCGCGAGCGCAGGCCGGCGTTGGCGTCGAGGAAGCGGTCCATGTCGGCGGGGTAGCCGGCGGCGATGACGATCAGGTCGTCGCGGTGGTTCTCCATCTGCACCAGCAGCTCGGCGACGGCCTCGTCGCCGTAGTCCGCGCCGCCGCTGCCGTAGCTCTGCACGAGGTTGTAGGCCTCGTCGATGAACAGCACGCCGCCGAGCGCGCGTTCGCACACCTCGCGCGTCTTGGGCGCGGTCTGGCCGAGGTACTCCCCGACCAGGTCCGGCCGCGCCACCTCCACCAGGTGCCCGGACGACAGCAGCCCCAGCTCCCGGTACAGCCGCCCCATGAGCCGCGCGACGGTCGTCTTCGCGGTGCCCGGGTTGCCCGTGAAGACGAGGTGGCGGCTGCTCGCCCCGACCGGCAGGCCGGCCTTGCGCCGCCGCGCGTCCATCCGCGCCCCGGCGACGAGCGCGCGCACGCGCTCCTTCACCGCGTCGAGGCCGATCATGCCGTCGAGCTCGGCGAGCAGGTCGTCGAGACCACGGCGGGGGCCGGCGTCGTCCGTGACGGCGACGCCGGATTCGCCGACGCCCGGCAGGTCCGCGGCGACCAAAGTGGACAGTGCCGACGCCGGGGTGTCCGGCTGGGCCGCGAGCCGGGCCGACTGCTTGCCGATCGTCGACTCAAGCACGCCGCGGGCGGAGCGGCCGTTGGCGAAGCCGCGCCCGCGCGGGATGCGGCGCATGGCCTCGGGCAGTTCCGCGAGGAGGTCGTCGGCGAGCTCGTAGCCCTGGCCCTGCGCGAGGACGCGGTAGATCCCGGCCAGCTCGTCGGCGGTGTAGTCGGGGAACTCGATCCGCGTGGCGAACCGCGAGCGCAGGCCCGGGTTCGTCTCGAGGAACGCGTCCATCTCCTTCGGGTAGCCGGCGGCGAAGACGATGAGGTCGTCGCGGTGGTTCTCCATCTGGAGCAGGAGCTCGGTGACGGCCTCGCGGCCGTAGTCGTCGTCCTTGTCCAGTGCGAGGCTGTAGGCCTCGTCGATGAAGAGCACGCCGCCGGACGCGCGTTCGCACACGGCGCGGGTCTTCTTCGACGTCTCGCCGACGTACTCGCCCACCAGGTCCGGCCGCGCGACCTCGACGACGTGACCCTTCGGCAGTGTCCCCAGCGCCTGGTAGATCTTCCCGACCAGCCGCGCGACGGTCGTCTTCGCCGTGCCCGGGTTGCCCGTGAGCACGAGGTGCCGGCTGCGGGTCGCGATGGGCAGGCCCGCTTCGCGGCGCCGGGCGTCGATCTGCGCCTCGGCGACGAGCGCGCGCACGCGCTGCTTCACCGAGTCGAGCCCGATCATCCCGTCCAGCTCGGCGAGCAGCTCCTCGATCGGGCGCCCGCCCCGCTGCTCGGCCGCGGCGACGAGCGGTGCGAGGTGGTGCAGCGCCAGGTGGATCCGGCCGTCCGTCGACGGACCGCTCGCGACGGCTTCACGGCCGGCCGCATCGAGCAGGCCTTCGACGCCGCGCGCACCCGCGGAGAGGTTCGCCAGCTGAGCCAGCCGGTCGCGGACCTCCGGGGGCAGGACGAAGGACCGTTCGGCCGCGACGACGTCCAGCAGCGCGGCCGCGTGCGCGGGCTGCGTGAACCGCGGCATCCGGTACTGCAGCACGGCGGACAGCAGGTCCGGCGCCTCGGTGCGCAGCCGCTCGACCACCCGCTCGGTGCCCGCGAGCACGAGCAGGCGGCAGCTGCTCTGGTCGTGCGCGTAGTCCCGCAGTGCGCGTTGCGTCCCCGCGGAATCCTTGTCGAAGAGCGCGTCGACGTCTTCGACGAGGATCATCGCCGGGTCGGTGCGCTGCGAGACGTACCCGCGCAGCGCGTCGCCGGCGGAGTCGTCGCCCAGCACCTCGGCCGCGCCGACCGTGGCGAAGTCCTCGAAACCGACCTCGGCCGCGCCGAGCCCGTCGCGCACCGATCGCCACAGCCGCCGCTGCCCGGTGTGCGGCTCGCCGACGAGCAGCACGAGCGGGTTCGGCTGGCGGGTGCCGGCATCGTTGCGGCGCTCCCATTCCCGGTACGCGACGGTCCACTCGGCGTACGCCTTCTCGTACCGCTCCTGCTCTTTCCGGCCCCAGACCCGGTTGCCGGCGGCGAGCAGGTCGAAGGTCATCGAGCGGGTGTTGCGGGCGAGGTCGTCGATCAGCCCGCCCTGCTTGCCCTTGGGCCGCTCCGGTTCCGGCGGCGGCGGTTCACCCGAGCCGCCCTGGCCGTGCCGCGTGCGGTCGGCCCACGAGACGACCTGCACCACCCGGCTCACGAACTCGGCCGCCGACTCGTCGCCGGAGACGAACGACCCGCTGCCGAGGTTCTCCACCCGGACGGGTTTTTCGGCCGGACGCGCGGGCACCGGCGGCGCGGCGGGACCCGCCGGACGGCTCTGCTGCGGCGCGGATTGACCCGGCACCGGCGCGGACTGGACCGGCGGTGGCGTGGCTGGGCCCGGCCACGGCTGCGCGGGCACCGGCCCGGACGGAACCGGGGGCGCGGGCGGAAAACCGGTCTGGACCGGCGAAGGCCCGGATCGCATCGGCGGCGCAGGCGGTGGCCCGGACGGCATCGGCCGTCCGCCTTGCCCACCCGGAGCACCAGGGCCGGCGGGCACGAACGGACCACCACGACCCGATCGCCCCGGACCCTGACCCGGCGGCCCGCCGGCGTTCGGCGGCACCATCCGCGTGCCGGCCCGGTACGCCGGATCCGGCGGCACCACCCCGAACTGCCACGCACCACCCGGTCGTGACCACTGCCACGGCTGTCCCGGCACCAGCAGCCACGAAGTGCCGTCCGGTCCGGTCAGCATCGTCGTCCGGCCCGCCGCCGCCTCGGCCTGGGCGGCCTGGAACGCGTCCCACCCCGCGCGCGTCATGTCCCCCGCTTCCCCCTGTCGATCTTCCGGTGCCGCAGCATACGGGGATCAGGGATCCGGGGCGATCACCACTTCAGCGCGGCCTTCACCTGTTTGTCGGCGATGGGGGCCAGCGTGGTCAGGAACGTGGCGGTGAGGTGGTTGTCGTCCATGTACACCAGCACGTTGCCGACCACAGGCGGGCAGGTGTCCTTGTCGCAGAAGTAATCCGTGAAGTCCAGGAACGACACGTTGTCCGGCACGCCGTTCGTGTTGGTGTACGACGGAGTGGCCGGCTGCACGGCATCTCGGTCGAGCACGCACGCCGGGTTGGTCGGTCCCTGCTGGGCGACGCAGGCGGCCATGTTGAACGCGAACCGCGGGTTGTCGCGCAGGGCCACCACGGGAATGCCGGCCTTGTCCATCGCCGACCACTGGTCCACGAAGCCCGGCGGGGTCGTCTCGGGCACGCCCGCGTGGGTGTTCACGCTCGCCAGCGTGACCACGGCGTCGGGGTGCATCGCGACGATCTCGTCGGCCGCGGCCTTGTTCCAGTCCATGCAGGGCTGGTCGCCGGGCATCAGGTCGGCGTTGCTGGAGAACGGGCACGCGCCCTTCAGCATCGACGTCACGGCCCAGCCCTCGGTCTGCACCATCGGCAGGAACGCGGCGAGGTACTGCTGCATGTGCGAGTCGCCGACGAGGACCACGCGCTTCTTCGGCGGTCCGTCGGGATTCTGCGTGCAGACCTTCAGTTCCTCGTTGCGCGGCGACATCGTGCACTTGTCGTCGGTGATGCCGGCCCAGTCTTCGGGCAGCTTCAGCGTCGGCGGCACGATCGAGGGCTCAGCCGAACCGCGGTAGACGAACCCGGGCGCGTGCGCGGCGGCGCCGGGGTGGTCGGCGTCCGCGAGCGAGATCGTGTAGTTGGCCTGCGCCGAGGTGTAGGTGCCCCACACGCCGGCCGCGATCAGCACCGGCGCCAGCGCGAGGATGCCGAACCGGTAGGCGCCCCAGCGCTTGACCGTGCCGATCTTCGACAGCCGGATCGGGTTCTCGATGAAGTGGTAGGTGAGGATCGAGAGCACGAACGACGCGCCGATCACCACCGCGCCGCCGAGCAGCCCGACGGCCACGCGGTCGCGCACGACCAGGTAGAACACCAGCACCGGCCAGTGCCACAGGTACAGCGAGAAGCTCAGGTTGCCGAGGTAGCCCAGCGGTTTCGAGCTGAGCCAGCGATCGGCGCCGAAGACGGTGTCCGTCTGGCCGGCCACGAGCACGAGCCCGGCCGAGAGCGTCGGCCACAGGGCGATCCAGCCGGGGAACACGGAGTCGACGCGCAGCACGATGCCGCACAGCACCAGCCCGGCCACGCCGATCCAGCCGAGCACCACGCGCAGGCCGCGCGGCAGCGTGAACGCGTCGAGGAACATCACCATCAGCCCGCCGAGCGCGAACTCCCACACGCGGGTGAGGCCGTGGAAGTAGGCCAGCGGCTGGTCGACCGCGGTGAGGTAGACCGAGTACGCCAGCGAGGCGACGAACAGCGTGATGAGCAGCGTGTTCACCGTGTGGCGCAGCGACAACCCGAGGCGGCGGACGAGGAAGCCGAGCGCGACGAAGACCAGCGGCCACAGCAGGTAGAACTGGCCCTGGATCGACAGCGACCAGAAGTGCTGGACCAGGCTCGCGCTGTTGTGCTGGGCGAAGTAGTCGACCGAGTCGGCGGCCAACTGCCAGTTCTCGTAGAACAACGCGGAGGCGAAGACCTCGCGAATGGTCTGGAACCAGCGGTCCTCGGGCAGCAGCAGCGTGGAGACGACCACCACCGTCAGCAGCACCGTCATCGCGGCCGGGAACAGCCGCTTGATCATCCGGCCCCACATCGGCCGCAGCTCGATCTTCCCGCGCAGCAGCGCGCGGTAGAGCTGGCCCGTGATGAGGAAGCCCGAGACGAGGAAGAAGACGTCGACGCCGCCGGAGATCCGGTCGAGCCACACGTGGTAGACCACGACCAGCAGCGAGGCGAGGGCTCGCACGCCCTGCAGCTCGGGCCGGAAGCGGCTCTGCGCCGCGGCGGGCGCCGGACGCTTACCGGGTCGTTCGGGGGCGACCACGGTGGTCCCGGACATGCACTTCCTCCCCAAGAGGCCACGCGCGGCGGCCTGATGTTCTGAGCGGCTACTGATCGGTCGGGGCGTGCAATAGCTATACGTGAACGCTCTGTCGCTCACGCATCCGGGGTACCTCGATCGAGCCGTCCGGGGCGCCGGGCACCGCGATCGATATCTTGGACCGTGTGCCCCCTGACTCCGTCCGACCCACCGTCCGCCGCGCTCGCATAGCCGACGTCCGCAAGATCAAAGCACTGGTCGACGCCGACGCCGGCCGCGTGCTCCTCGAGAAAGACCTGGTCACGCTCTACGAGGCGATCCAGGAGTTCTGGGTGGCGGTGGACGAGGACGGCACCGGCGACGAGGACGTGCTCGGCGCCGCCGCGCTGCACGTGCTGTGGGAGGACATCGCCGAGCTGCGCACGGTCGTGGTCGACAAGGCCGCCCGCGGCCGGGGCATCGGTCACGCGCTGGTGGGCCGCCTCGTCGACGAGGCACGCGACCTGGGCCTCAAGCGCCTGTTCGTGCTGACGTTCGAGACGGAGTTCTTCACCCGCCACGGCTTCGTCGAGATCGACGGCACGCCCGTGTCGCACGAGGTCTACGAGGAGATGCGCCACTCGCTCGACCCGGGCGTCGCGGAGTTCCTGGACCTGCCCTACGTCAAGCCGAACACGCTGGGCAACTCGCGCATGCTGCTGGAGTTCTAGCCCGGCAGTCCCAGCCCGGCCTCGCTCGCTACCGGCCGGGTGCCGTTGACCCGCGTGCGCCGCCGCACGAAGCCGAAGGGCAGGTCGCCCGGGTGATCAGCTCACCCGCAGCGTGATCCGCTCGCCCGCCCGGCTCACGTCGACGAGCTCGACGTGAGCCGCCGCGTAGGTCAGCTCGTGCGGCCCGCGCCGGCCGGTGTGCAGCTGCGCCGCCGTCTGCTCCCCGCGCCCCGGCTGGCTCAGCGTCACGGCCACGACCGCGTCACCGGGCCACACGCACGTGACGTTCGCCGGGCACCGCGAGTCGTCGACCAGGCGGGTGTAGCGCACGGTCAGGTCCTTGGTGCCCAGCTGCGCCTCCTGGCCCACCCCGAGCGTCACGTCGCGACCGGCCTCCGCCGGCACGGTCCCCACCGCCGCGGCCGGCTGCGGCAGCGGCGCCGCCCCGTCGAGCGTGTGCGCGAGCGCCACCGAACCCCCCGCGCCCACCGCGAGCACGGCGACGGTCCCGATGGCCAGAGCGAGCTTGTGCGCGTCCATGTGATCAGGACGGAAGGATCACCGGTCCCGGTTGCACGAGGACCCGATCAGAAGTCCTCGTCGTCCGAGTCGCCCGCCGGGGCGTCGCCGCCGCGGATCATGAAGAGGACGCCCTCCAGTTCTTCCGGCTTGATGAGGACGTCGCGGGCCTTCGAGCCTTCCGAGGGGCCGACCACGCCGCGGCTTTCGAGGAGGTCCATGAGGCGGCCGGCCTTGGCGAAGCCGACGCGGAGCTTGCGCTGGAGCATCGAGGTGGAGCCGAACTGCGACGTGACGATGAGCTCGGCCGCCTGGAGCAGCACGTCGAGGTCGTCGCCGATGTCGGGGTCGATCTCCTTCTTCTCGCCCGCCTTGGCGGCCGTGACGCCGTCGGTGTAGTCGGGCTGGGCCTGGTCCTTGGCGAACGCGACGACGGCCGCGATCTCCTCGTCGCCCACGAACGCGCCCTGGATGCGCACCGGCTTGCCCGCGCCCATCGGCAGGTAAAGGGCGTCGCCCATGCCGATGAGCTTCTCGGCGCCCGGCTGGTCGAGGATGACCCGCGAGTCGGTGAGCGACGACGTGGCGAACGCCAGCCGCGAGGGCACGTTGGTCTTGATCAGGCCGGTCACGACGTCGACCGAGGGCCGCTGCGTGGCCAGCACCAGGTGGATGCCCGCGGCGCGCGCCTTCTGCGTGATGCGCACGATCGCGTCTTCCACGTCGCGCGGCGCGGTCATCATGAGGTCGGCCAGCTCGTCGACGATCGCCATGATGTACGGGTACGGCCGGTACTCGCGCTCGCTGCCCGGCGGCGCGGTGATCTCGCCCGAGCGCACCTTGCGGTTGTAGTCGTCGATGTGCCGGACCTTGTTGACCTGCATGTCCTGGTAGCGCTGCTCCATCTCCTCCACCAGCCAGGCCAGCGCGGCGGCGGCCTTCTTCGGCTGGGTGATGATGGGCGTGATCAGGTGCGGGATGCCTTCGTACGGCGTGAGCTCGACCATCTTCGGGTCGATGAGGATCATGCGGCACTCGTCGGGCGTCGCGCGGGCGAGCAGCGACACCAGCATCGAGTTGACGAAGCTCGACTTACCGGAACCCGTCGACCCCGCCACCAGCAGGTGGGGCATCTTCGTGAGGTTCGCCGTGACGAAGTGGCCCTCGATGTCCTTGCCGAGCCCGATCACCATCGGGTGGTTGTCCTTGACCGTGGACGGCGCGCGCAGCACGTCGCCCAGGCGCACCATCTCGCGGTCGGAGTTCGGCACCTCGATGCCGACGGCCGACTTGCCGGGGATCGGCGCGAGCAGGCGGACGTTGTCCGTGGCCACGGCGTACGCGATGTTCTTCGTGAGCGCCGTGATCTTCTCGACCTTCACGCCCGGGCCGAGCTCGACCTCGTAGCGCGTGACCGTGGGCCCGCGGGTGAAGCCGGTGACCTGGGCGTCGATGCTGAACTGGTCCAGCACGCCGGTGATCGCCTCGATCATGGCGTCGTTGGCCTTGCTGCGGGACTTCGGCGCGTCGCCGAGCTTCAGCAGGTCGGGTGACGGCAGCTGGTAGTCGCCCTCGACGGTCCGGGTCATCGCCATCGGCGGCTCCGCCGCCTTTTTCGGCTTCTTCTCCGGCACCTCTTCGGCGGGCTTCGGCTTCGGCGGGCGCACCGGCGTCGGCGGCTCGGCGAGCATCGCGTCGAGGTCGAGCTGCTCGCCCTCGGGGTCGGCGCTGCTCTGGCGCCGGCGCGACGGCTTGCGCAGCCGCACGGCCTTCGGGTCGGCCTCGACGACCTCGTCGGTCTCGGGTTCCGCGCCCTCGCCCTCGAGGTCGGCCAGCTCGTCCTCGTCGAGGCCCCACGTGCGCAGGCGGTGCGGGATCTCGCGCACGGGCGTACCGGTGAACACCAGCACGCCGAACAGCAGCGCCAGGATCAGCAACGGCACGGCGACCCACGTGGTGACGCCCTTGGTCAGCAGGCCGCCGGAGAACAGCCCGACGATGCCGCCGGCGTACATGCGGCCCTCGTTGGTTTCGGGCAGGGCCGTGAAGATGTGCAGCATCCCCAGCACGGACAGCACGACCAGCACCGTGCCGATCACCATCCGCGGGCGCGTCTCAGGGTTCGGCTCCGACCGCATCAACGCGACCGCCACCACGACCAGGACCAGCGGCAACGTCACCGCGCCCGCGCCCAGCACCGTGCGCGTCGCGACCTCCACGGCCGCGCCGATCGGCCCCGCGGCCCGCCACCACACGCCCACGGCCGCGACGATCGCCAGCGCGATCAGCCCCAGCGCCAGCCCGTCGCGGCGGTGTTCCGGCTCCAGCTCCCGCGTGCGCCCGACCGTGCGGGCCAGCGAGCCGACGCCCTTGGCCACCAGGTTCCACGTGCCGCGCACCCCGCGCCCGAACGCACCGGACTTCGCCTTCCCCCGCCGCGGCGCGGGCTTGCGGGCGGTGCTCCTCGGCCGCGACCCGGAGGCACGTGACCCGCCCGAGCCCGACGAACGCGCCCCGGAACCCCCGGACGACCGCGGCTTCGCCGGCGTGCGCGAACCACGCGCCGGTGCCTTCCCGCCGCTTCCCGCCGTGCTCCGCTTCCTCGTCGCCGACCCAGACATGCCTCCACGGTAACGGCCCGGGACCGATAGTCACATGCGCCACTCTCAGCGCAGGGGAAACAATCGTCTCGGATGTCCCCGCCGACCTGGCGGGTTCCGCTCAGCAGAGCGATCCGGCGGCCGCGACGATCTGCTCGGCCTTCGCCTGGTCGACCGACCCGTCGGCGCCGGTGAAGTACCAGGTCGCGCTCGCCGGCACGGCCGCGTGGTCCTTGCCTCGCGCAAGGTCGTCGCAGAGGTCGTGCGCGTGCACGACGGCGCGGGCCTCGTTGGTGACGAGGCCGGGGTCGATCGAACCAGCGCGGGTGCGCGCCGGTTCGTCACGGAGCCGAGGTCACGTGGTCAACCACCCCGACGGTCCGAGATCCACCCCATGACAAACTCTGCCCATGTTCGCGCTGCAACAGGACGACTTCCCGGCCCCGCGCCGTGCTCCGGCGATCTGGCGGACGATGCTCAACATCGACCGTGGGCTGGTCAACCTCGTGGGCCGCCTGACGGTGTCGGGAGCGGTGCCGCGCCAGCTGCGGGGGCGGCCGTTGCTGATGGCGGCGAACCACATCGGCGTGTTCGACGCGTTCGTGCTGATGGCGGCGTGCAAGCGGATCGGCATCAACCCGCGGTTCATGCTGGCCGGGGGCATCCTGGACGCGCCGGTGATCGGGCCGGCGTTGCGGGTGAGCGGGCACCTGCGGGTCGACCGCAAGCACGCGGCGACGGCCATCGGGCAGTTCGCCGAGGCCGTGGCGGAGCTCAAGACCACGCGGGAGCCGATCATCGTCTACCCGGAGGGCCGGATCAGCCACGACCCGGGCCTGTGGCCGGAGCGCGGCAAGACGGGGGCGGCGCGCCTGGCGCTGGCCGCGGGGGTGCCGGTGATCCCGATCAGCCAGTGGGGCGCGCACGAGGCGGTGTACTGGGGCACCGAGACCGTGAACGGGCCTGCGGATCTGGTGCCGCTCGCGCGATCCGGCCTGAGCGCGCCGCTGCGGCGGCCGCGGTTCAAGGTGCACTTCGGGGCGCCGGTGGACCTGTCGGACGTCGAGCCGGAGCGGCCGGGCGCCGGGGTGCGGGCGCACGCGAAGATCATGCAGGCGATCACCGACGGCCTCGTGCCGTTGCGCCGTGACGAGCCGGTGCGGCCGCGGTTCAACGACCCGACGCGGCCGACGGACACCGTGAGCCCCTGGAAGCCGGGGCCGCCCACCCCTCGGACACCACAGTCCTGAACCCGCGCTTTCGCCTAGAGTCGCGGGGCGTGAGCACACGCATCCTCGTCGTTTACTACAGCGCCACCGGCAACACCGCCGCCCTCGCCTCCGCGCTGGCCGAGGGCGCCCGGGAGACCGGTGCCGAAGTCCGGGTCCGGACCGTGCGCGAGACCGCGCCGCCCGAGGCCGTCGCGAGCAACCCCCGCTGGCAGGCGTGGGTCGACTCCGGGCCGCACCACGAGTACGCCACCCTGGCCGACCTCGAGTGGGCCGACGGCCTCGCCGTGGGCAGCCCCACGCGCTTCGGCGGGCCCGCGGCCCAGCTGAAGTCCTTTTTGGACAGCACCGGTGGCCTGTGGGCGCAGGGAAAGCTGGCCGACAAGGTCGCGACGTCGTTCACCACGGCGTCGACCGCGCACGGCGGCCTCGAGGCGACCGTGCTGGCCACCAACAACATCTTCTACCACTGGGGCGCCATCGTCGTGCCGCTCGGCTACGGCGACCCGCACCTGAAGGAGTCGGGCAACCCCTACGGCGGCTCCTTCGTCTCGCGCAAGTCCGCCGCGCCCGACGACCTGGCGCTCGGCGCGCTGACCCGGCAGGGCAAGCGCCTCGCGACGATCACCACCCACGTCGCCACCGGACTGACTGCGCCGATCATTACCAATCCGACCACAGTTACGGCCGGATGACTTCGTAGTGATGGTTACGCGCCGCGTGGGGGTCGGCCTACTTTTGGCCGGATTGGCAAGTCGGACGATAACCGCTAAATCGGTTTCGGTGGTGACGCGAAAGTCGTACTGTCGACGACCGTGACCACCGAACTGCCCGTCGTCACGCCACCCCGCGCCGCGCACCGTGGCCGCGGGGTGGCGTTCGTGCTGCTCGCCGCGCTGTTCTTCAGCACGTCCGGCACGCTCGGCAAACCCGCGATGGCCGCCGGGATGACACCGGAGCAGGTTGCGACGTTCCGCATCGGCTTCGCGGGCCTGCTGCTGCTCGCCGGCACGGCCGCCCTCGCGCCGCACACGCTCAAGGTCCGCCGCGGTGAATGGCCGATGCTGCTCACGTACGGCCTGCTCGGCGTCGCCGGCACGCAGCTCGCCTACTTCATCGCCGCCGACCGCGTGCCCGTGGGCATCGCGATCCTGCTCGAGTTCCTCTCCCCCGTGCTGATCGCGCTGTGGGTGCGCGTGGTCCGCCGCACGCACCTGCCGCGCGCCATGTGGGCCGGGATCGCGCTCGCCATCGTCGGTCTCGCGCTCGTCGGCCAGGTCTGGCAGGGCCTCACGCTCGACGCGATCGGCCTCCTCGCCGGGCTGGGCGCCGCGGTGTGCTCCGCCGGCTACTTCCTCATCGGCGAACGCGCGGTCGCCGACCGCGATCCCCTCGGCCTGGTCACGTGGGGCATGGTCGTCGGCGCCGTGGTCGTGTCCGTGGTCAGTCCACCGTGGACGATCCCGTGGTCGCTGCTCGACCACGCCGTGGAGTTCGGCCCTTGGACGCCACCGATCTGGCTGCTGCTGACGTTGCTGGTGCTGCTTTCGACCGTGCTGTCCTACCTGCTCGGCATCACAGCCCTGCGCCACCTGCCCGCTTCGGTCGCCAGCGTGCTCGGCCTCCTCGAACCCGTCACGGCGACGGCCTTCGCGTGGGCCCTGCTCGGCGAGGCCCTGGCGTGGCCCCAGGCGCTCGGCGCGGCGATCCTGCTCGGCGGAGCGTATGTGGTGCAACGGTTTTCGAAAGGCGTGACCTAACCCTGCCGCGCGGGCCGGATGGTCAGGTCGCCGATCTCGACGTCGTCCGGCTGCTCGATCGCGAACGCGATGGCGCGCGCGACGGCCTCCGGAGCGATGCCGAGCGCCGCCATGGCCTCCTGGGCCTGAGCGCGCTGCGCGGGGTCCGCCACGTAGTCGACGAGCTCCGTGCGGACAAACCCCGGCGAGATCGACGTCGTGCGCAGCACCCCGTCGGTCGACTCCTGGCGCAGCGCCTCCAGCAACGTGCGAACGGCGTTCTTGGTCCCCGCGTACACCGCCTGCGCCGGCACGATCTTGAGCCCCGACGTCGACACGGTCGTCACGAGGTGCCCGCTGCCCTGCTCCCGGAACACCGGCAGCGCGGCGGCGATGCCGTGCAGGACCCCGCGCAGGTTGACGTCGATCATCGCGTCCCAGCTGTCCACGTCGAGGTCGCCCACCGGGGCGATCCGTGCGACACCCGCGTTGGCCACCAGCACGTCGAGCCGGCCGAACCGGTCCACGGCGGCCGCCACCAGCCGTTCGAGATCGGCCCGCTTCGTCACGTCGACGTCCAGCATCTCCGCGCGCCCGCCCGCGGCCCGGATCCGCGTCACGACCGCGGCCAGCCGATCGGTGCGCCGCGCGCCCAGCACGACGGCCGCACCGCGGGAGGCCAGCTCCCGCGCCGTCGCCTCCCCGATCCCGCTGCTCGCGCCGGTGATGGCGACGACCTTGCCCTCCAACGTGCTCATCTCGACCTCTCCGCTCTAAACTGACAACTGTCCGATTACGGTTCCCACCGTACCGGACAGTTGTCCACTTAGTCGAACGGGAAGCGAGGTGACGCCGGTGGCGAGCCGTGAGCCGCGGTCCGACGCGGTGGCCAACCGGGACCGCATCGTCGAGGCGGCGCGGGCCGAGCTGAGCAGGTCCAACGGGGCGATCGACGACCTCAAGCTCCACGGGGTCGCGAAAGCCGCGGGCGTCGGCCAGGGCACGCTCTACCGGCACTTCCCCACCCGCGAGCACCTGCTGGCCGAGGTGTACCGCCACGAGCTGACCCAGCTCGTCGACGCCGTGCCGCCGCTGCTGGCCGAGCACCCGCCGCTGCTGGCTCTGACCCACTGGCTGCACCGGCTGGTCGAGTACGCGCGGGTCAAACGCGGCGTCATGGCGGCGATCGAGGCCTCGGCGTGGCACGACCTGTACTCCGGCCAGCACCACCGGCTCGACGAAGCGCTCGGCACGCTGCTGGAGCGCGGGCAGGCCGCCGGTCAGGTGCGCGACGGGGTCGATGCCGCCGACGTAATCCTGCTTCTGGGCGCGCTGTCGCGGATCCCCGAGGCGGAGTGGGAGCCGCGGGCAACGACGGTCGTCACGGTCGTGGTCGACGGGCTGCGCCCGCCGAAAGAACCGGCCTAGCCGAATACCGCTAGCGCGCCACGAGCTGGGCCAGCGCCCCGTAGAACACGTCGCCGATCTTCGTCGGGTCACGCGTCACGTACGCACCGCCGCCGGTGATCGCGGTGATGGCGGACAGTTCGCTCTCGTCGGCGTCCGCGCCGATGCCGATCGCGATCACCGGCAGGGGGTGCGCCGGGTCGGCGAGGCGGGTGAGGCCGGCCAGGAACGCCTCACGGGAGATGCCGGACGTGTCCTCGTTGCGGCCGTCGGTCATCACGATCACGACGTTGAGCACGCCGGGCTGCCAGTCGCGGCGAGCCACCCCGTACAGGTCGAGCACGGTGTCGTACAGGCCGGTTCCCGCCTTCGGGACGGCGCGCACCGCAGTGAGCTTCGCGAGGTCGTCCGGCGTGAGGTGCTGGGCGACCGGCGCGAGCGGCAGCACCTCGCGGTAGTCCTTCGCCCCGTCGAGTCTCGTGGCGAACTCCCAGATCCGCAGCTGCGTGGAAGGCCGGAACAGGTGCAGCGCCTGCTCGGCGGCGGCCACGGTCACCTGCATGCGGTTCAAGTTCGTGCCCTGCACGCGCGCCTCCATCGAACCCGAGACGTCCAGCAGCACCTCCACCCGCGCGTCCAGGTTCACGCCCGCCCACTGGGTCAGCAGCACCTTGAGATCGGCACCCGACGGCACGGGCGCGCTGCGCTGCCCGGCTGCCTGCACGTGCGGGTCGTCGGCGTGCCCGGCCAGGGCCTGCCCGGGGACGCGGAGGCCGGCCCGGGCGAGGGCCGCCGTGCCCGCACTGCCCAGCACCGCCTGCTGCAGTGCGTCGATGGCCGCGCTCTGCTCGGCCCCGGCGCCGCTCAGCCGCGCGAACGGGTAGTCCAGCGCGGGCGCACCGGCCGAATACACCGCCACCAGCGGCGAAGCCCCCGAAGCGGCGTTGTGCTGCACCACGGAGCTCTCCGAAGCCGGATACGCCGTCCCTCCCCCGCCGCCGACGGTGAACCGCCGCAGCACCGCCGCGAACGCCCCAGCCGGGTCCGGCGCCGAACCCACCACGTCGCGCAGCCCGACCAGCGCCGAGGTGCCCACCGGGTCGCGGGCCGGGTCCGGCGTGGTGAGCACGGCGTCCGGCGCGCCGACGACGTCGGTCCAGGTCAGCGTGCGCTCTGGCCAGCCGAGCCCGCGCGCGGTGTCTTCCGCCACGGCCAGCACGACCGGGGAGCTCGCCACCGACGGCCCCGACTCCGGCACGTCCGTCGCGCCGAGCTGCCGCGCCCGCTGCAACGCGATCGTCGAGTCCGGCACCCAGACCTGCGCCCGCTCCCCTCCGGGCGCGCCGAACTCGGCGACGGCCTGCGCGGTGTCGCGCGGGCGGATCTCGTACGACCGGCAAGACGCCGAAAGTCCCTGCGCCACTTGGGAAAGCACCGGGGCGACGTCGGGCGACGCCGACACCAGCACATGCCCCTTCGCGCACCGGCTCTCCAGCGTGGCCGCGGCCCACACCGAGCCACCGAGCACGAGCAGCACGGAAACAGCCAGCGGCGCCAGCAGCCGGCTTCGTGCCCGCACGCTCGAATGACGCCCCATCGGCGCGTCCCTCCTACTCAACGCAGGTTAACGCCGCCGCGGCCCGCCGCCGTAGGACGAACGGCGTAAAGCGGGACTCGTACCTGAGGGGGAGCCAGGACCCGCCTCACGCGGGATGTGCCGGGCCGCCGCACGAGCGACCATGGACCGACCACGAGAAACGGGGGCAGCCGTGACCACACCGACCAAGTCCGAGCAGCGCCGGGCCCGCAACGCACTCGCCCGCCAGGGCGCCGTCGTCGCCTTCGCACTGCTGATCGCCGCCATCACCCGCTGAAAAAACCGGCCGGCCGCGCTGAAAAAAAGCCGCCGCCGCTCCCCCGGCCAAGGGAGAGCGGCGGCGGCCGGCGACGCGAAGAACTCAGACCGGGATGACCGTCGGCACGATCATCGGCCGGCGCCGGTAGGTGTCGGCGACCCAGCGGCCGACGACCCGGCGCACCGCCTGCGCGATGCGGTGGGTGTCGGTGATGCCCTCGGCCTCCGTGCGCGCCAGCTCCATCTCCACGAGCGGCACCACGCTGTCGAGCGCCTTCGGGTCGTCGGAGAACCCGCGCCCCGAGACCGTCGGGCTGCTGACCGCGCGGCCCGTGCTGGAGTCGACCGCGACGCTGATCGAGATGAAGCCGCCCTCGCCCAGCACCAGCCGGTCGGACAGCGTCGACTCGCCGACGTCGCCCACCGAAAGGCCGTCCACGTACACGTGGCCCACCTCGACGCGGCCGGTCCGCGAAGCCTTGCCGTCGACGAGGTCCACGACCACACCGTCCTCGGCGATCACCACGTTCTCCGGCGACACGCCCGTGCGGATGGCCAGCTCGCCGTTGGCGCGCAGGTGCTTCCACTCGCCGTGCACCGGCATCACGTTGCTCGGGCGGACGGCGTTGTACAGGTAGAGCAGCTCGCCGGCCGACGCGTGGCCGGACACGTGGACCTTCGCGTTGCCCTGGTGCACGACGTTGGCGCCGAGCCGCGTGAGGCCGTTGACCACGCCGAACACGGCGGTCTCGTTGCCCGGGATCATCGAGCTGGCGAGCACGACGGTGTCGCCCGCGCGGATCGAGATCTGCCGGTGCTCGCCGCGCGCCATGCGCGAGAGCGCGGAGAGCGGCTCGCCCTGCGAACCCGTCGAGACGAACAGGACCTTGCTCTCGGGCAGCGTGCTCGCCTGGTCGAGGTCCACGAGCAGGCCGTCCGGCACCTCGAGCAGCTTGAGCTCGGCGGCGATGCCCATGTTGCGGACCATCGAGCGGCCCACGAACGCGACCCGGCGGCCGTGCCGCACGGCGGCGTCGAGCACCTGCTGCACGCGGTGCACGTGGCTCGCGAAGCACGCGACGATCACGCGCTGGTCGACCCGGCGGATCACGTCGTCGAGCACCGGGCCGATGTCGCGCTCGGGCATGACGAACCCGGGCACCTCGGCGTTGGTCGAGTCGACGCAGAACAGGTCCACGCCCTCGTCGCCCAGGCGCGAGAAGCCCGCGAGGTCGGTGAGGCGCCCGTCGAGCGGCAGCTGGTCGAGCTTGATGTCGCCGGTGTGCAGCACGACCCCGGCGGGCGTGCGGATGGCGACCGCGAGCGCGTCCGGGATCGAGTGGTTCACGGCGAAGAACTCGAGGTCGAACGCGCCGACCTTGCGCCGCTCGCCTTCGCGCACCTCGATGAGGTTCGGCCGCTGGCGGTGCTCCTTGGCCTTGGCCGCGAGCAGCGCGTTGGTGAAGCGCGAGCCGTAGATCGGCAGGTCGGGGCGCAGCCGCAGCAGGAACGGGACGGCGCCGATGTGGTCCTCGTGCCCGTGGGTGAGCACGAGGCCGTCGACGTCGTCGAGCCGCTCCTCGATCGCGCGGAAGTCGGGCAGGATCAGGTCGACGCCCGGCTGGTCGTCCTCGGGGAAGAGCACGCCGCAGTCGACGATCAGGAGCCTGCCGTCGTACTCGAAGACGGTCATGTTGCGTCCGACCTCGCCGATGCCGCCCAGCGCGACGACGCGCAGGGCGCCTTCGGGAAGGGCGGGCGGGAGGTTCGTGGGTCCGGGTCCGGGGGGAAGTGAGCTCACCGGGGCAAGGTCCCAACGCTGGTGTGTGAGGTGGGGGCGACGTAGGCCGCCTGGGAATCCGCTTGTGCCACCCGTGCACCATGCCAGTCCTGGGCCGCGCTGTCGCCCAGCGGCACGCCGCCCTGGGCGAGATCGGCGGCGATCAGGGCACTTTGCTCCTCCGTGGCGGGCACGACGGGCAGCCGCGGGTCGCCGATGTCGAACCCGCGCAGCCGCAGCGACGCCTTGGCGAACGCGACCCCGCCGACGCGCGACATCGCGCGCATCACCGGCAGCATGGCGCGGTGGTTGGTGCGGGCGGTGGAGATGTCGCCGTTCTCGTACGCGTCGATCATCGCGCGGATCCGCCCGGCCACCACGTGGCCGATGACGCTGACGACGCCGACACCGCCGACCGCGATCCACGGCAGGTTCAGGCCGTCGTCGCCCGAGTAGTAGGCCAGGTGCGTGTTGGCGATCACCTCGGAGCCGGCGATGAGGTCGCCCTTGGCGTCCTTCACCGCGGCGATGCGCGGGTGCTCGGCCAGCCGCAGCAGCGTGTCGACCTCGATGGGCACGATCGAGCGCGGCGGGATGTCGTAGAGCAGCACGGGCAGCTCGGTGGCGTCCGCGACCGTGGTGAAGTGCGCGAACAGGCCGGCCTGGCTGGGCCGCGAGTAGTACGGCGTGACCACGAGCAGGCCGTGGGCACCCGCCTCGGCGGCGGCGCGGGCCTGCTCGACGCTGTGGGCGGTGTTGTTGGTGCCGGCACCCGCCACCACGGTCGCCCGGTCGCCGACGGCCTCGACGACGGCGCGGATCAGCGCCGTCTTCTCCTCGTCGCTCGTGGTCGGGCTCTCGCCGGTGGTGCCGTTCACGACCAGTCCGTCGTTGCCCAGCTCCACGAGGTGCTCGGCGAGCTCCTGGGCCCGCTTCAGGTCCAGCGCGCCATCGCGGTCGAACGGCGTGGCCATCGCGGTGAGCACACGGCCGAACGGGCGTCCGGGCGCGGCAGTGGGTGGGGTGGACGGTGCAGTGGACATGGTGTTGACGGTACCTCGTCGAACGGGTGAACCCGGGCCCGACCTGGTGAAGATCGGAGATTTTCCCGGGTGAGCGGGCCCGGGGCGGAACTTCTCGCCCCGGTCACTTGATCTTAGTGGTGATCTGCGCCGGGATCTGGGCGTTGCCGGGCTTCGCCAGCACGCAGTAGAAGTCGCGGTTGTAGTCCCGGTGGTCCTCGGTGGGCACCAGCTCCCACTCGTGCTGCGTGGGCACGATCGCCTGATAGGTGAGCCCCGCGCGCTGCTGCTCGGGCACCGCGGACGAGTGGAACGACGCCGCGCAGCGCGCTTCGGCGAGCCGGCTGACGGACTCGAGGCCCGGGTAGGCGGCGACCTTCGCCTCGTCGTCGGCGTAGCTCTCGACGGGCAGCACCGAGCCGATGTCGTAGACCTCGAGGGTGTGGGGCTTGTCGCAGGTCGTGCTGTTGTCGTCGCTGATCACCACGCCCTGCTGAACCGCCGCGTTGTAGCAGCGGTAGTAGGTGCCGATCTCCGCCTTGAGGAAGCCGTCGGGGCCGAAGGTGACGGTGGGCCGCAGCTGCGGGTCGGTCTTCGGTGACCACACGGGTTTGCCGAGGAAGAAGCCGCCGGCCAGCGCGGCGACGGTGAGCACGGCGGCGCCGGCGAGCCACCAGCCGCGGCGGGAGCGCTTCGGCGCGGCGGCGACGGCCGCCGGGGCGGTGGTGAGCACGGGGGCGGTGCTGCCCGACGGCGGCGTGGGCGGCTGGCCGGCCGCGGTGGCGAGGAGGTTGCGGGCTTGCGGGGCCGTGAGCCGGGCCTCCGGCTTGGCCACGAGCAGCCCCAGGATCGCCGCGGCGAGCGGGCCCTGGCCGCGGGTGAGGTAGGGGACCTCGGTCATGATCGCGTGCAGCGTCGCGGCCGTGGTCGGGCGTTCGAACGCGACGATGCCCTCCACGGCGAAGAACAGCGTCGCGCCGAGCGACCACAGGTCGGACTCGGGCATGGCCTCGCGGCCCTCGACGCGTTCGGGCGCCATGAACGCGGGCGAGCCCACGATCACGCCGCTCGTGGTCAGGCGCGGGTCGTCGACGGCGTGCGCGATGCCGAAGTCGGTGAGCTTCACGCGGCCGTCGGGCGCGACCATGATGTTGGCGGGCTTCACGTCGCGGTGCACGATCCCGGCGGCGTGCGCGGCCTGCAGCGCGGCGAGCACGCGGTCGCCGATCACCGCGACGTGCGCGGCCGGCATCGGGCCCTGGCGGCGCACGAGGTCGGCCAGCGTCGGGGCCTCGACGAGCTCCATCACGATGAACGTGGTGCCGTTGTCCGTGATGATGTCGTAGACCGTGACCACGGCGGGGTCGTTGAGCCGCCCGCCGGTGCGGACCTCGCGCAGCACGCGTTCGGAGAACACCGCTTGGCCTTCGGTGTCCGGCAGCCGCAGCTCCTTGATGGCCACCTGGCGGCCGATCACCTGGTCCTGCGCGCGCCACACCACGCCCATGCCGCCGCGGCCGAGCTCGCCCAGCAGCAGGTAGCGGCCGGCGACGAGCCGCGGCCCGGGCGCCGGGCGGGTCGGGTCGTACGGGCGCGTCTGTTCGTCGGTCACGGGGCCGGGCTCCTCGTTCGGGGTCGCGCGAATGCTAGTCGGACCGCGCGGGGCCCAGGCCGGTTCCTTCGGGTTTCCCTGTCGGGTTCAGCCCGTGACGGTGAGGTAGATCAGCGCGATGTTGAGCGTGATGATCACGGCCGCGACGCACCACGCCAGCACGGTGGTGATCCGCCGGTTCACGTCGGTGCCCATGAGCTCCGCGTCGGACGTGAGCCGGATCAGCGGCACGAGCGCGAACGGGATGCCGAACGACAGCACCACCTGCGACACCACCAGCGCGGCGCTCGGGTCGGCGCCCAGCGCGAGCACCACGATGGCCGGCGTGAGCGTGACGAGCCGGCGCACGAGGATCGGGAACTTCTTGCGCAGCAAGCCTTGCATGATCATGGCGCCCGCGTAGGCGCCCACCGACGTGGACGCGAGGCCCGAGGCCAGCAGCCCGATCGCGAACAGCAGCGCGACGGTCGAGCCGAGCGCGGTGGCGACGGCGCCGTGCGCGCCCTCGATCGAGTCGACGCCGGGCAGGCCCTGCAGGTTGGTGGCGGCGAGCAGCAGCATGCCGAGGTTGACCGCGCCGGCGAGCAGCATTGCGAAACCGACGTCGTAGCGGGTCGCGCGAAGCAGGCGTCGCCGCTTCTCGGGCGCGGGCGTGCCGTGGCGGTCGCGGACGAGACCGGAGTGCAGGTAGACCGCGTGGGGCATCACGGTGGCGCCGAGCATGGCGGCGGCGATCAGCACGCTGTCGGCGCCGTCGAAGCGCGGCACGAGCCCGCTGGCGATCCCCGACGCCGAGGGCGGCTCCACGAACAGGCTCGCCAGGAAGCCGATCGCGATCACGGCGAGCAGGCCCGTCACCACGCGTTCGAACGTCCGCTGGCCACCGCGGTCCTGCACCGCGAGCAGCGTCAGGGACACCAGGCCGGTGATCAGGCCGCCGACCACGAGCGGAAGGTCGAACAGCAGGTTCAGCGCGATGGCTCCGCCGACGACCTCCGCGAGGTCGGTGGCCACGGCGACGACCTCGGCCTGCGCCCAGTACGCCAGCCGCGCCGAACGGGGCAGCCGTTCGCGCAGCGCCTCGGGCAGCGACCGGCCCGTGACCAGGCCGAGCTTCGCCGACAGGTACTGCACCAGCACGGCCATCAGGTTCGCCGCGACGATCACCCACACCAGCAGGTACCCGAACCGCGCACCGGCGCTGATGTTCGACGCAACGTTGCCCGGATCCACGTATGCCACGGCGGCGACGAACGCCGGACCGAGCAGGGCCGAGCCCGCGCGCAGGCGGGCGAGCCGCCGGGGCCGGACCGCTTCCGCCACCGCCATCACGTCGCCCTCCGTCTGTCGGGTATCCCAACTCGAAGTTTAGGCACGCCGAACTTTCCAGGGCAAGGGTGGGCTCGACCACCAGCCGGTTGGCCGTACCGGACGACGACGGCCCTCCGCCCTCGCGGGCGGAGGGCCGTCGCGACCGGTTTCAGGCGGGCAGGCCGACCTCGTGGCCGGCGTCGCGGAACGCCTTCACCGCGCGGTCGAGCTCGGCGGCGCGCACGAGGATGTGGTCGGTGTCGAAAGTGGACAGTGAGAACAGCGCGACGCCGGCGGCGGCGAGCTCGGACGCGAGCGCCGAAATCACGCCGGTGAGCGTGAACTCCAGCGGGCCGCGCACGCTCATCAGGCGCCAGCCGTGCTCGACGACACCACCCGAGGGCTCGCGGCCCGTCGGGCAGATCACCGAAAGCTCCTCCGGCGTACGGGTCACGGACACGAGCGCGGGCGTGGCCGGGTCGAGCAGGTCTGCGGGCACCGGTGCGTCGGCGGGCAGGCGCACCACCGAGTAGTCGCCCGGGCGGACGTCGATCGCGAGTCGTTTCATCAGCCTTCGAGCACCTTCGGGCTGGACGCGACCTCGGTGCCGTCGGGCAGCGTCGAGATGGTGAAGTCGGCGAACACGTTGCCGGCGGCCTTCTGCAGCTCCCGCAGGCACTCGATCGCCAGCGCGCGGATCTCGACGTCGGCGTGCTCGGTGGCGCGCATGGCCACGAAGTGGCGCCAGGCGCGGTAGTTGCCGGTGACGACGATGCGCGTCTCCGTGGCGTTCGGCAGCACGGAGCGAGCGGCCTGGCGGGCCTGCTTGCGGCGCAGCGTGGCGTTCGGGGCGTCGGCGAACCTCTCCTCGAGCCCGGCGAGCAGCTCGTCGTAGGCGTCGGCGCTGGCCTGCGCGGCCTTGAGGAACTTCTCGTGCAGCTCGGGGTCGTTCGCGATCACGTCGGGTTCGACGAACGCGGCGTCGCGCTCGGGGACGTAGCGCTGCGAGAGCTGCGAGTAGGAGAAGTGGCGGTGGCGGATCAGCTCGTGGGTGAGCGAGCGCGAGATGCCGGTGATGTAGAAGCTCACGGAACCGTGCTCCAGCACGGAAAGGTGACCGACCTCGATGATGTGGTCGAGGTACCCGGCGTTGGTGGCCGTCTTCGGGTTCGGCTTCTTCCACGACTGGTAGCAGGCGCGGCCGGCGAACTCGGCCAGAGCCTGTCCCCCGTCGGCGTCCGTCGTCCACGGCACGTCCTCCGGTGGGAAGAACTCCGTTTTCGCGACCAGCTGCACTCTGGGCGACACGGTCTCGACCACGTCAGCACTCCCTCTCCCGCTTGCGGCTCCCGGCCCGCACTCTAACCGCTTGTGTGTTCGACACCGGCGTGACACCACTTGATGTCACCGCTTCCTTGACTGACGTCACCGGTGACGTCATAGTGGTGTCATGGACCTGACGCCGTACATCGCGAACCTTCGCGAAGACCTCGCGAACACGGCCTCCGCCGGGGACGAGCAGACCCGGCGCACGGCCGCACTCCTTTCGTCCGCACTCGAACCCGCGGCCCGGCTGACGTTGATGAACGCGCTGGCCGACCTCGCCGCCGAGGTGACCGCCGCCCTGCCGGGCCAGGTCGTGGACGTCCGGCTCGACGGCCGCGACGTGCGCGTGGTCGTGACCGGCGCGGCCGAGCCCGGCGAGCCGGCGCGGACGGACCAGCCGCGCACGCCGCCCTCACCGATCGACGGCGGCGACATCTCGCGCATCACGCTGCGGCTCGTGGAGCAGATCAAGAGCCAGGCCGAGCAGGCGGCGGCCGCGCAAGGGGTCTCGCTCAACACGTTCGTCGCCCAGGCCGTGCAGGGGGCCCTCGGCCAGGCGCAGCACCACCAGCAGCGGCACCACCAGGGCGGCCGCTCCGAGACCAAGCTGCACGGCTGGGTCCAGAGCTAGAAAGGGGAAGCGACGATGAGTGAAGACAAGTCCGATTGGGACAAAGCCGCCCAGGAAGCTGCCCAGAAAGCCGCCGACGAAGCCGTCGCGGGTGCGGCGGAGGAGGCGGTCGCTTCGGCTGATCTCGGTTCGTCCACTTCGGACGATCCGCTGGTGCGTGCGCAGGAGTTCGAGGCCAATGGTCCGCTGGAGCTCGACGTCGGCGTGACGATCGGCCGCGTGGAACTGGTGCTGGATCGCGAGTCCGGCGCCCAGGTGGAGCTGCGGCACGACGCGGGCGAGCAGCCGCCGTGGGTCAGCGGGGTGAACAACCTGCTGTCGTGGGTCGGCGAGCGCTTCGGTGACCAGCTGGGCGTGACCGCGGACGCTTCGCCGGCCGATGCGGTGCGCCAGGCGCGGATCGAGAAGACCGGTAACCGGCTCGTGGTGCGGGCGGCGAAGGCGTGGCAGCTGCGGAACGTGCCGGTGTCGGTCACGGTGCACGCGCCGAAGGGCTCCCACGTGGAGGTCCGCGCCGGCGCCGCCGACGTCACGGTCACCGGCACCGCCGGGCGCGCCGACATCCTGACCGGCTCCGGCGAGGTCACGCTCGAACAGGCCGACGGCGCCGCCATCGTGCGCACCGGCACCGGCCGCGTGAAGCTCGGCCCGACGCCCGCCGGCCTCCAGCTGCGCACCGGCAGCGGCTCGGTGGAGGCGGCCTCCGTCTCCGGCTCCGCCACGCTGGCCACGGGCACCGGCAACGTCTGGCTCGGCTCCGTCACGGGCGAAGTCATGGCCCGCACCGGCAGCGGCGACCTGTCCGTCGCCGAAGCGGCCTCCGGCACGGTCGACCTGATCACCGGCTCCGGCGAAGTCCGCGTGGGCATCCGCCGCGGCATCGCGGCCGAAGTCGAGCTCGCCTCGTCCGCGGGCCGCGTCCACAGCGAGCTGGACGTCTCCGACGTGCCGCCCGAAGCGGGCGCCACCCTGCGCGTCCGCGCCCGCACCGGCACGGGCAACGCGGTGGTGACCCGCGCGGCCGGCTAAGGGGGAGGCGGGGGGGGGGGGGCCCGGGGCCCCCCCCCCCCCCCCCCTTTTTTTACCCTCCGCCGAGGGGGCCCAAGCAGGTTGCCCCCGGGGGGTGTGGGGGGGGGGGGGGCCGGGCGCCGCGCCCCCCCCCCAAGGGG
>NZ_JBIAWY010000006.1:467489-620914 GCF_042896185.1 Amycolatopsis sp. NPDC001319
CCCCGCGGGGGGGCGGGGGGGGGGGGCCCCGGGGGCGGGGCCGGGGGGGGGGGGGGCGCCGCGGGGGGGGCCCCGGGGGGCGGGGGGGGGGGGGGGGGGGGGGCCGCCCCCCCCCCCGCCGCCCCCCCCCCCCGCTTCGTATCCGCAGCGGCCTTGGCGCCAAGTCCTTGTCCCGCAGGGCATTTCGGCTCGGGTCGGCTCGCGGCAGCGGCACCGCCAGGCATTGCGCCGCCGGCACCGGCCCGTTGGTCACGGGTGCGGCTTCCTCCGTTCCGGGCATCCGGCCCGGCCTGCCGCGTCTCGCGGGCCGCCGTCTCCGGCGCGAACGCAGCCCGCCAACGCAGTCAGGGCCGGCTCAGCGCACGGCACGCGCAAACAACGCGACCGTGCCGCCGCAGCACACCCCACTCCGATGCGAAGCCTTGCCCCGCAACGCGTTCGGGCCCAGCTCACCGCGACACACCGGACAACCGCACCCGTCAAGGCGCCCTGCCGCCAGGTGAACCGCTCCCCCGCTCCGGTTACCCGTTCCGGCCCGCCGCTTCTCGACGGCCACCTCCAGTGAAAGCCCTTGCCCCGCAACGTGTTCAGGCGCCGGTCAGCGCACGGCGCGTGACAGGGCCTCCGCCAGGTCGCCGCGGGGTCCCACCGCGACGCCGTCCAGGCCGAGCCACGCCGCCATGTGCGCCAGCTCCCCCGCGAGCTCGGCGGCGACGCGCGGGACGTCGGCGCCCTCCTCGGCGAACGAGCCCTGGACGCGCAGCACGCCGGCGGCGCGGTCGGACTTGAGGTCCACGCGGGCGGCCAGGGAGCCGTCGAGCAGGAACGGGAAGACGTAGTAGCCGTAGAGCCGCTTGGGTTCCGGCACGTAGATCTCGATGCGGTAGCGGAAGCCGAAGAGCCGCTCGGTGCGGGCGCGTTCCCAGATGAGCGGGTCGAACGGGCACAGCAGGGCCCGGCCGGTGATCGCGCGGGGCGTGCGGGCGGCCGTGTGCCGGTAGGCGATGCCGCGCCAGTCGCGGACCTGGACGGGTTCCAGGGTGCCCTCCTCGACCAGCTCGGCGACGGCCTGGCGCGCGACGTCCGGGCCCAGCCGGTAGTAGTCGCGCAGGTCGGTCTCGGTGGCGACGCCAAGCGCGCGGGCGGAGCGGTCGATCAGGCCGCGGGCACCCTCCTCGGCCGACATCTGCCGGGACAGGATCGCGGGCGGCACCACGCGTTCGGTCAGGTCGTAGAGCCGCTCGAACGACCGGCGCGTGCCCGTGGACAGGCGACCGAGGCCGAACAGGTACTCGCACGCCTTTTTGACCACCGAGCGTTCCCACCACGCGCCCGGACCGCGGCCGGCGACTTCCGCTTCGAGCGCCTTCTCGATGGCGCCCGCGCCGATGGGGCCGTGTTCCTTGACGATCGCGAGCACGTCGTCGATCAGGCCGGGCACGGTTTCGACCACGCGCGTGTAGTTGCGCCACCAGCCGTCACGTTTGGCACCGGAGCGCAGGAGCGGCCAGTCTTCGATCGGCAGCAGGCTCGCCTCGTGGGCCCACGACTCGACGAGCATCCGCGGTCTGCGCGCGCTGTCGGCCCAGGCGGCGTCGTCGAGGAGCGCCTGGTCGTAGGCGCCCAGGCGCGAGAACACGGGCATGTAGTGGGCGCGCACGGCGACGTTCACGGAGTCCAGCTGCAGCAGCTGAACGCGCGAAAGCACCTTGGCCAGGTGCCGGCGGGTGGGCGGCGCGGCGGGGCGCGCGTCGGCGAACCCCTGGGCGGCCAGCGCGGTGCGGCGGGCCGCTTGAAGGCTGATCGTCTGCATGGTCGGTCCATCGTGCCAGCCGCCCCCGACAGTTTCCGCGACGGCGGGCGGTAGATTCCCCTGCGTGAGTGCCGCCGAAGTCCGCCCCGCGAGCCTGTCCGACGCCGCGGAGATCGCCCGCATCCAGCGCCTCACCTGGCGGGCGGCCTACACCGACCTGCTGGGCGCCGAGGCCATCGACGCGCTGGACGCCGCCGACCTCGAAGGCACGTGGGCCGAGACCATCGAGTTCCCCGGCACGCGCGTGTACGTCGCGGTGGAAGGCGAGTTCACCGTCGGCTACTGCGTGGCCGGCCCCGCGCCCGCCGACGAGATCGCCACGGCCGACGGCGCCGCCCCGCCCGACGCCGCCACCACCGCGCTGATCGCGACGCTCGTCGTCGAGCCGCGCTGGGGCCGCCGCGGGCACGCGGGCCGCCTGCTCGGCACGGCCGCCGCCGACCTACGCCGGGACGGGCTCGACCGCGGAGTCACGTGGGTCGCGCAGTCGGACCACCCGACGCTCGGCTTCTACCGCCGCGCGGGCTGGGCGCCCGACGGGACCGTCCGCACCCTCGACACGGGCCGCGGCACGCTGCGCGAAGTGCGCCTCACCGGCACGTTGCAGCTGGAGCTCACGCACTGACGGCGGGCTCTTCGCGCTTCGCGAAGACGACCCAGCGCATCACCGAGTACATGAACACGCCCTCGCACGCCCCCGCGATCAGCCGCGACAGGTGGTACTCCATGCCCAGCGCGGCGAGCCCGGCGCCCACGCCCAGCAGGAACGCCGCGTAGTTCACCCCGATCGCCACCACGTACAGCACCGCCTGCCGCCCGACGGGCGCGTGCGAGCGGAAGTTCAGCGCGCGGTTGAGCACGAAGCTGAGCCCGAACGCGAGCACGTAGGACGCGCTGATCGCCAGCCACACGGGCCAGCCGAAGCTGCTGTGGAACACCGTCAGCAGCCCGAGGTCGACGCCGAACGTGAAGCCGTTGATGATCACGAACCCGAGGAAGCTCGGCGCGACGAGGCGCGACAGCCCGAAGGGCAGGACTCGGACGACGGCCGCGCAGAACCCGGCGAAGCGATCGGCGAAGGGCACGTCGGTCACGCCCGAATGGTGGCAGGCGCAGGTGTCCTGAACCGAACGTCCAGGTGATCTTCTGGGGTCAGCACCCGCCGGAATAGGGGGGTTAGCCCCCGTGACCTTTTCGTGACGACTGCTAGCCTCGAATGACGAGGATCACTTCGGGGGGTTCACTTCAGGGGGGAGGCACGATGGGCTGGTTGCTCGTGACGCTCGGCGTCGCGTTCGGCTCGGCGATCGTGCCGGTCGTGAACGCGGAGCTGTTCGTCGTCGGCCTCTGCGCCAGCCAGCACGACGTGCACTGGCTGTGGCTCGGCGCGGCCGTCGCGGTCGGCCAGATCGCCGGCAAGCTGCTGTACTACCTCGCCGCGCGCGGCTCCATCCGCCTCCCGCGCTTCCTGCACGACCGCCTCCACCGCGAACGCGTGCCCAGCGCCCGCCGGGACCGCTGGCACCGGCGCACCAAAGTGCTGCGCTCGAAGATCGAAGCCCTGCGCGAACGCTGCCAGCGTCACCCGCACTGGATGGCGGGCACCTACGGCGTCAGCTCGCTCATCGGCCTCCCGCCCTTCATGGCGACGAGCGTGCTCGCCGGCATGGTGCGGATGCGGCTGGTCACGTTCCTGGCCGCGGGGCTGGCGGGCCGCTGGGTGCGGTTCAGCCTGCTGGCCGCGTCACCGGCGCTGCTCGCGGGCTGGATGCACTGAGCCGGGTCGTCGCCGAATCGCCGGCCCGCACGAACGCCGCGGAACGGCAACCCCTGTTCCGCGGCGACCCCTGTTTTTCAGCGGTCCGCGGCTTCCAGTTCCACGGCCTTGCGCATCGTCGCCCGGGCTCGGCGGCGGTCGCCCGCGATGTCGTAGGCGTAGGCGAGGCGGTACCAGGCGCGCCAGTCCTCGGAGTTGGCCTGGACTTCCTCGCGGCGGGCGTCGAACCAGGCGTCGGCGGCGGTGCGGTCGACGCGGCCGGACGGGCGGCGCGGGAGGTCGGACACGTCGGGCAGCGCGCCTTCGGCGTCGAGGCGGCGCGAGAGGCGCTGGATCTGCAGGCCGGACCGCCAGGTGGCGACCACGATCCACACACCCAGCAGCGGCAGCACGAACACGCCCACGCCGAGCGCGATGCCCGCGGGCGTACCGGTGGCGAACAGCGTCACCGCCCGGTCCGCCAGCAGGACCAGGTACACGACCAGCGCCGCGGTCAGCAGCAGCGCGACGTTGCGGGCCCTCACAGGTCGAGCACGTTCTCCAGGCCGACCGTGAGGCCGGGGCGCGACACCACCGAACGCACGCCCAGCAGCACGCCCGGCATGAACGACGTGCGGTCCAGCGAGTCGTGCCGGATGGTCAGGGTCTCCCCCTCGCCACCGAACAGGATCTCCTCGTGCGCCACCAAACCCGGCAGCCGCACGGAGTGCACGGGGACCTCGGCGACGCGGGCGCCGCGGGCACCGTCCAGTTCGGACGTCGTGGCGTCCGGACCCGGCTCCAGGCCGGCCGCCGCGCGCGCCTCGCCGATCATGCGCGCGGTGTGCGACGCGGTGCCCGACGGGGCGTCGGCCTTGCGGTTGTGGTGCAGCTCGATGATCTCGGCCGACGCGTAGAACCGCGCCGCCTGCGCCGCGAAGCGCATCGCCAGCACCGCACCGAGCGCGAAGTTCGGCGCGACCAGCACGCCCAGCGAAGGCTTCCCGGCCAGCAGCGAACGCACCTGGTCCAGCCGCTCCTCGCTGAACCCGGTCGTGCCGACCACGGCGTGCAAGTCGTGCTCGATCAGGTACCGCAGGTTGTCCATCACGGCGTCGGGGTGGGTGAAGTCCACCACCACCTGGGCCTCGCCCAGCGGGGCGAAGTCGTCTCCCGCGTCGAGCGCGGCCACCAGCTTCAGGTCGGCGGCGCCCTCGACGGCGTTCACCACCGTCGCACCCATGCGGCCGCGCGCGCCCAGCACGCCGACGCGGATCGGGGAGTCGGTCATGACGCGATCACCTCGTGCAGATCGTCCGGCAGGTCGTCGGCGTGAGCGTACGGCCCCACGACCGCCGCCGCCGACACCCCACCGGGGCGGCGCAGCAGAGTGCGAGCCAGCGCACACACCTCTTCGGTCGTCACCGCGTCCACGCGGGCCACGGTGTCGTCGACACCCAGGTAACGGCCGTAGTTCAGCTCGTTCTTGCCGATGCGCGACATGCGCGACGACGTGTCCTCCAGTCCCAGCACCAGGCCGCCGCGCAGCTGCCCCTTGGCGCGCGCCACCTCGGCGTCGGTCAGCCCGTCGGCGGCGACGCCGTCGAGCACCTCGCGGATCACGCCCGCGACCTGCCCGAGCCGCTCCGGCTGGCAGCCGGCGTACACGGCCATGTGCCCGGTGTCGGCGTAGCTCGCCACCGACGAGTACACCTGGTACGCGAGCCCGCGCCGCTCCCGGATCTCCTGGAACAGCCGCGAGCTCATGCCGCCGCCCAGCGCCGCGTTGAGCACCGACAACGCGAAACGGCGCTCGTCGTGCCGCGGCAGCGAGCGCAGCCCGAGCATCACGTGTGCCTGCTCGGTGTCGTCGGTGTGCAGCGCCAGCTTCGGCACGGTCTGGATGCGCGCGCGGCCGGCGCGCGGCGGCACCGGGACGCCCGCGCCGTTGAGCCGATCGCCCAAAGCCTTGCGCACCAGGCGAAGCACCTGGTTGTGCTCGACGTTCCCGGCGACCGCGAGCACCATCCGCGGCATCGTGTAGCGGCGCTTGTAGAAGCCGCGCAACGCCGTGGGCGACATCTCCGTGATCGACTTCTCGGTGCCCAGCACCGGCCGGCCGAGCGGGTGCTCGCCGAGGATCGCGCCCACGAACGTCTCGTGCAGCAGGTCCTCGGGGTCGTCGTCGCGCATCGCGATCTCTTCGAGCACCACGCTGCGTTCGGTGTCCATGTCGCGGTCGGTGCACAGCGCCTCGAACACCACGTCGGTCACCAGGTCCATGGCCAGCGGCAGGTCGGCATCGAGCACCTGCGCGTAGTAGCAGGTGTGCTCCTTGGCCGTGAACGCGTTGAACTCGCCGCCGACGGCGTCGATCTCCTCGGCGATCTGCGTGGCGTCCCGGTTGGCGGTTCCCTTGAACAGCAGGTGTTCCAGGTAGTGCGCGGCGCCGGCGACGGCCAGCGGCTCGTCGCGCGAACCGACGCCCACCCACAGCCCCACCGTCGCCGAGCGCGACGCCGGGACGTACTCGGTGATCACCCGCAGGCCGCCGGGGAGCACGCTGCGCCTGACGATCGCACCGTCCGGAGTGGACTCGAGCGTGCGGGTGCTGCCGACGGGCTGCTCGTGCCCGGAAACCTGCCGTGCCATGGGTTCCTTACTCACGATGCCGCGAAGGCCTCCTCGCGCGTCTTCCGCGAGGAGGCCTTCGACGGGACTTCTTTTTCAGATATGAAGGACTTACTTGGCGTCGGACTTCTCGGCGTCGGCACCCTCGGCGCCCTCGGCCGGCTTGGCGTCGGCGGCGTCGTCCTCCTTGACCACGATCAGGCTGATCTTGCCGCGGTTGTCGATGTCGGCGATCTCGACGCGGAGCTTGTCGCCCACGTTGACCACGTCCTCGACCTTGGCGATCCGCTTGCCGTTGCCCAGCTTCGAGATGTGGACGAGGCCGTCCTTGCCCGGCAGCAGCGAGACGAACGCGCCGAACGCGGCCGTCTTCACCACGGTGCCCAGGAAGCGCTCGCCGACCTTCGGCAGCTGCGGGTTGGCGATCGCGTTGATCAGGTCGATCGCCGACTCGGCCGAGGGGCCGTCGGCCGCACCGACGTAGATCGTGCCGTCGTCCTCGATGGAGATGTCGGCACCGGTCTGCTCGGTGATCGAGTTGATCATCTTGCCCTTCGGGCCGATGACCTCGCCGATCTTGTCGACCGGGATCTTCACGGAGGTGACGCGCGGGGCGTACGGGCTCATCTCGTCCGGGCCGTCGATCGCCTCGGCGATGACTTCCAGGATGGTCAGCCGTGCGTCCTTGGCCTGCTTCAGCGCGGCCGCGAGGACCTCCGACGGGATGCCGTCGAGCTTCGTGTCGAGCTGCAGCGCGGTGATGATGTCCTTGGTGCCGGCGACCTTGAAGTCCATGTCGCCCAGGGCGTCCTCGGCGCCGAGGATGTCGGTCAGCGCGACGTAGCGCGTCTCGCCGTCGACCTCGTCGGACACCAGGCCCATCGCGATGCCCGCGACCGGCGCCTTCAGCGGCACGCCGGCGTTGAACAGGCCCATCGTAGACGCGCAGACCGAGCCCATCGAGGTCGAGCCGTTGGAGCCCAGCGCCTCGGAGACCTGGCGGATCGCGTACGGGAACTCGTCGCGCTTCGGCAGCACCGGGACCAGGGCGCGCTCGGCGAGCATGCCGTGGCCGATCTCGCGCCGCTTCGGCGAGCCGACGCGGCCGGTCTCACCGGTGGAGAACGGCGGGAAGTTGTAGTGGTGCAGGTAGCGCTTGGTCGTCTCCGGGGAGAGCGAGTCGATCTGCTGCTCCATGCGGAGCATGTTCAGCGTGGTGACGCCCAGGATCTGGGTTTCGCCGCGCTCGAACAGCGCCGAACCGTGGGCCCGCGGGATCACGGCGACCTCGGCCGAGAGCGACCGGATGTCGGTCAGGCCGCGGCCGTCCATGCGGATCTTCTCGGTGAGCACGCGCTGGCGCATGATCTTCTTGGTCAGCGCCTTGAACGCGCCGCCGACCTCGCCGTCGCGACCCTCGAAGGCCTCGCCGTCGCCCAGGCCCAGCTTCGCCAGCACAGTGGCCTTGACCTCGTCGGTCGCGGCGTCGCGGTCCTGCTTGCCGGCGATGGTCAGCGCCTTCGCCAGGTCGTCGGTCGCGATCGCGGCGACGGCCTCGTAGATGTCCGGCTGGTAGGCCGGGTACAGCGGGAAGTCGCCGGTCGGCTTCGCGGCGTCGGCGGCCAGGCGCTGCTGCGCCTCGCACAGCACGCGGATGAACGGCTTGGCGGCCTCGAGGCCCTGGGCCACGGCGGCCTCGTCGGGCGCCTTGCCGCCGGCGGCGATCAGGTCGAGCGTGTGCTCGGTGCCCTCGGCCTCGACCATCATGATCGCGACGTCATCGGCACTGTCGCCGACGATGCGGCCCGCGACCACCATGTTGAAGGTGGCCTTCTCCAGCTGCGACCAGGTCGGGAACGCGACCCACTGGTCCTCGATCAGAGCGACGCGCACGCCGCCGACCGGGCCGGAGAACGGCAGGCCCGCGATCTGGGTCGACGCCGAAGCGGCGTTGATGGCCAGCACGTCGTACGGGTCGTCCGGGTTGAGGCTCTGGACGGTGATGACGACCTGGATCTCGTTGCGGAGACCGTCGGTGAACGACGGGCGCAGCGGGCGGTCGATCAGGCGGGCGGTGAGGATCGCGTCGGTCGACGGGCGGCCCTCACGGCGGAAGAACGCGCCGGGGATGCGGCCCACGGCGTACATGCGCTCCTCGACGTCCACGGTCAGCGGGAAGAAGTCGAAGTGCTCCTTCGGGTGCTTCGACGCCGTGGTGGCCGAGAGCAGCATGGTCTCTTCGTCGAGGTACGCGACGACGGAGCCGGCGGCCTGCTTGGCCAGGCGGCCCGTCTCGAAACGCACGGTGCGGGTGCCGAACCGGCCGTTGTCGATCACGGCTTCGGTCTCGTGCACGGTGACTCCGGTGGAGTCGGTCATAGGGTGTATCTCCTCTTTTGTGCTTCGTCCGGCGCGAGTCTCCCACCCTGGGACCCGGTTCGCCCGCGGACGCTCGAGGAATGAGGCCGGTCTTCGATCGAAGCTCCCGGGACTTCGCAGTCTTCTCACCCGGGAACCACTACCGAGGACCGGCGGACGGATCCTCCAGCGCGCTCGCGCCGTTTCTTCTCTTCTGGCACCGAGGGGGAGCGACCGGACCGGTCACTCCCCCTCGGGTCACGCTATCGGCGCAGGCCGAGCCGCTGGATCAGCGACCGGTACCGCTCGATGTCCACCTTCATCACGTAGTTCAGCAGCCGGCGGCGACGGCCGACCAGCAGCAGGAGCCCGCGACGCGAGTGGTGGTCGTGCTTGTGAGCCTTGAGGTGCTCGGTGAGGCCGACGATGCGCTTGGTCAGCAGCGCGACCTGGGCCTCGGGGGATCCGGTGTCCGAGTCGTGCACGCCGTACTCGGCCAGGATCGACTTCTTCTCATCGGTGGACAGCGCCACTGGTGTTGCTCCTCGTTGAATCAGTGCCGTGGGGCCCGCACCGCGCTGCGCGGCCGGGTAGTCGGTCTCGGCCGCCACGGACTGCAGCCGGACCCGATTGTCAAGGCTACCAGCCGTGTGATCAGTGCCTTCAGGCGCGGTTCACGTTCCGGCGGGGCCCAGCGGGAACGTCCGCAGCGCCCGGTAGCGCGGGCCCGACGTCTCGGCGCTGCCCATGAGCACCACCTCGCGGGCGGTCCACTCGCGACTGGCGAACCCGGCGAGCCGCTGCGTCCACGGTGTCGCCGCGCCCCGGCGGTCACGCGGGTACCGCGCCAGCGTGAGGTGCGCCCGGTAGGGCCGTTCCTCCTGGTCCGCGCCGGCCGCTTCCGCGAGCCGCGTCAGCCCGTCCCCCGCGACGCCCAGCCACAGCACGCCGGGAAAGGTTCCCGGGCCGGTCAGCCGGACGTCGACGGCCGGGCGGCCGGCCAGCGCGGGGACGAGGTCGGCGGCCCGTTCTTCCGGGTCCGCTTCACCGTAATACGCGAGCGTGACGTGCCAGTCCTCCGGCGGCGACCAGCGCAGGCCGGGACCGGGTTCGCCGAGCGACAGGGCCACCGCGGCGACGACGTCGGCCGGCGGGCGCAGCGCGGTGAACAGCCGCACGAAGCTAGTGGCTGGCGCCGGCGCGGCGCAGGAGCTCGGCGAGGATCGGGAAGTCGTCGTCGAGGCGCTTCGCGGCCTCGGTGAGGTCCTCTTCCTCGGCGACCTCGCGCAGCGCGGCGAGCACCAGCCGCTCGTCGGAGCCCACCGGGATGTTGTCGCGCCCGACCGTGGGCCGCGAGTCGCGCACGTCCTCCAGCGCCGCCTGCATCGCGTCGCGGTTGCCCGCCGCGACGTCGGGCACGAGGATCTTGCGTTCGAGCATGATCATGCGGGCGAGCACCACGGGGTTGCCGATCTTGGCGCGCCGGCCGCTCATCACCTGGCTGAGCATGGGGGCGCTGATGCCGAGAACCTCGGCGAGGTAGGCCTGCGAGATGTCGAAGGCCACGACGAGCCTGCGCACCCGGTCACCCAGCGGTTCGCCGTACCACTCCCGCTGCAGCGCGACGTTCCGCTGGACGATCTTGTGGTCCTCCACCAGTTCCGCTCCCCTTGGTCCCCTCGTCCGGCCGGACCGGCGTGCCCGGACCGTTTCACCCGCCCGTGAGTATCTTGCCACCGGACCCGCGCCCGGGCGGCCGGAACCGCCCATTCCGCCCCCGGCCGGACCCCGTCCGGGGGAACGACGTCAGTCTTCGGCGCCCAGCGCTTCGCGGGTGCGCGCCACGTCGTCGTCGATCCGCTCCACCAGCTGCTCGGACCGGCTGAACCGCTCCTGGTCGCGCAGCCGCGTGACGAAGTCGAGCGCCACGTGCTGGCCGTAGAAGTCTTCGTCGACGTCGAGCACGAACGCCTCGACCGTGCGCTCGCGGCCCGAGAACGTGGGGTTCGTGCCCACCGAAACCGCGGCCTGCAGCCGCCGGCCCGGGTCCGACAGGCGGGTGAACCACGCCGTGTACACGCCGTCGGCGGGCACGGCGGCGAACCGCGGCGTCGACAGGTTCGCGGTCGGGTAACCGAGGTCGTGGCCCCGGCCGTCGCCGCGCACGACGATGCCCTCGAGCCGGTGCGGGCGCCCGAGCGCGTCGGCCGCCGCAACCACGTCGCCGGCGTCGATACACGAGCGCACGTACGTGGAGGAGAAGGTGATGTCGTTGGCGATGCGGTCGTCGGCGAGCGAGCGGCCTTGCAGCTCCGCGCCGTAGGCGACGAAGCCGAAGCGGCTGCCGAGCTTGCGCAGCAGCGTCACGTCGCCCGCGGCCTTGGCGCCGAAGGTGAAGTTGTCGCCCACCAGCACGGCGGCGGCGTGCAGCCGGTCCACCAGCACCTCGTGCACGAACTCGTGCGGCGACAGGCGCGAGAGCTCGAGGGTGAAGGGCAGCACGGCGAACACGTCGACGCCGAGGGCCTCCACGAGCTCGGCCTTGCGCCGCAACGTGGTCAGCTGCGCCGGGTGGCTGCCCGGGCGCAGGACCTCCGACGGGTGCGGGTCGAACGTGAGCACCACGCTCGGCACCCCGCGCTCGGCCGCCGCGCGCACGGTGCGCGAGATGAGCACCTGGTGCCCGCGGTGCACGCCGTCGAACACGCCGATGGTGACCACGCACCGTCCCCAGCCGCCCGGGAGGTCCCCGAGGCCACGCCACCGCTGCACTGTCGTCAACTCTCCCCGTGCCGGTCTCTCGCCCAACCGCGACCCACCCTATGCGGGCAGCAGGACCACCACCGACCGGGCCACACCCTCGGTGTCGGCGGCCAGGGCGAGCACGCGGCCGTCGGGCGCGAAGAGGCCGTAGGTCCCGTCGATGCCGGCCGCCGGGATGGCGCGGCCGTGGCGCACGGCCTGCGCTTCGGCGGCGTCGACGTCGCGGCGCGGGAAGGCCGCGGCGACGGCGGCGTCGAGGTCCAGCGACAGCTCGGGCGTCTCCTCGAGCTTCTCCAGCGTGCGCGCCCGGGCGAGGGTGAAGGGCCCGACCGTGGTGCGGCGCAACGCGAGCAGGTGCCCGCCGACGCCGAGCCCGGCGCCGAGGTCGCGGGCCAGCGCGCGCACGTAGGTGCCCGACGAGCACTCGACCACGGCGTCGAGCTCGATCCGGTCGTCCGCGCGGCGAATCGCCAGCACGTCGAAGCGGTAGACGGTGACGGGCCGCGGCGGGAGCACCACGTCCTCCCCCGCGCGCACCCGGGCGTAGGCCCGCTTGCCGTCGATCTTCACGGCGCTGACGGCGCTGGGCACCTGCTGGATGTCGCCCGTGAGCTCGGCGACGCCGGCGGCCAGCTCCTCGTCGGTGATCTTCGCGAGCACCGCGGGGTCGCCCTCGGTGAGCACCTCGCCCTCGGCGTCGTCGGTGGTGGTGGAGCTGCCCAGCGACAGCGTCGCGAGGTAGGTCTTGCGGTCGAGCGCCAGGTGGCCCAGCAGCTTGGTGGCGCGCTCGATGCCGAGCACCAGCACGCCGGTGGCCATCGGGTCGAGCGTGCCGGCGTGGCCGACCTTGCGGGTCCCCATGATCCGGCGCGCCCTCGCGACGACGTCGTGCGACGTCATTCCGGCCGGTTTGTCGACGATGAGCAGACCGGGCGGCGGAGCGGGGCGGCGCGGTTCTTTCGGGCGAGACACGGGGCGAACCCTATCGAGACGTCCGGTTCGGACCGGCGAGCACCTGTCAGGCGGCGACGGCCGCGGCTTCGGCCGGCACCTCGCCGTCCCAGCGCCGGCGGGTGAGCCGCACCGGCACGTCCTCGCCGCGGGCTTCGGCGGCGAACACGTGCGCCCTGGCGCGGCGCCACCACACGAGCATCCGCCACGTGCCCAGCCCGAGCACGACCACGACGCTCAGCAGCGACACGCGGAAGTTCCCGCCCGTCCACTGCAGCAGCACGCCGACCACGAGCGAGGTCACCGTCGTCGCGACGAACCCGGCGACGTTCACGAGGCCGGTCGCCGTGCCGACGCGCTCGATCGGGTTGTAGTCGCGCGCCAGCGCGAAGCCGATCATCGACACCGGGCCGCCGAGCGACAGCAGCGCGAACGCGGGACCGAGCACCCCGAGCGGGAGGTGCCCGTTCCAGCCGAGCAGCACGGCCCACGTGACGGCGGCGGTGCCGAGGTAGCCCCCGACGATCGGCATCCGCAGCTCCGGGTGGCGGCTGATCACGGTGCCCAGCACCGGGCCGCCGGCCAGCGACCCGAACACGAACACGGTCAGCATCGCGCTCGCCGTGGCGGCCGGAATGCCTTGGCCCTCGACGAGAAACGGGACGCCCCACAGCAGCGTGAGCACGTTGGGCGCGAACATCGTGCTGAAGTGCGTCCAGAAGCCGAGCCGGGTGCCGGGCACGCGCCACGCGGCGCGGATCTGGCGCGCGAGCAGCGCCGGGTGCACCGGCTTGCGCTCGGGCTCGGGGACGCCGAGCGGGGTGTCGCGCACGCGCAGCACCACCGGCACCGAGACCAGGAGCGTGAGCGCGCCGACCGAGACGAACGTGACCGTCCACCCGGGACCGGCGAGCAGCAGCGTCAGCGGCACGGTGGCGGCGAGGTTGCCGATGTAGCCGACGGCGGAGGTGAACGACGTGATCAACGCGTACTGCCGCGCCGGGAAGTGGGCGGCGATCAGGCGCAGCACGCTGACGAACGTCAGCGCGTCACCCAGGCCGAGGATGCCGCGGGCGAGCAGGCCGACGCCGTAGCTCTCGGCGAGGCCGAGCAGCAGCTGCCCGGTGCCGAGGATGAGCACGGCGGCGGTGAGGACGCGGCGCGGGCCGTAGCGGTCGACGAGCACGCCGGTGGGGATCTGCATGGCGGCGTAGACCCCGACCTGCAGCACGGTGAACGTGCCGAGCGCCGCGGCGCCGACCCCGAACCGGTCCGCCGCTTCCAGGCCCGCGACCCCGAACGAGGTGCGGTGGAACACGGCGAGCAGGTACACGAAGACGGCGGTGAGCCAGATGAGCCAGGACCGGACGGTGGCGCGGCCGGGCGACAAGGTTTCCTCCTGCGGGTAGCGGTCGTCGGGGAAAGACGACGACGCTGCCGCCTCGATCGTTGTATCGCCTCAGCAACCTCGAAACATAGCCGTTACCTCGGTGGGATTCGCCACATCACCCGTTCACCGCAGCGTCACTCGACCGGCAATTCCCACCACGGTGTCGCCGCCCACCCAGATCTCGCCGTCCGCTCGCTCGACGTGCACGCGGCCGCGCCGGCCGAGCCGGGTGCCCTGCGCGGCCACGTAGGATTCCGGCGCGCGGCCCGAACCGATGAGCCACTGGCCGATCGCGGCGTTGAGGCTGCCGGTGACCGGGTCCTCGACCAGGCCGGTGAAGGCGCGGACCTCGAACGCCGCGGGCGAGCCGGCCGGATGGGGTCCGACGATGCCGACCTTGTACTTCCCGAGCGCCGCGATGTCGCGTTCGACCGCGAGGACCGCCTCGGCGTCGGTGAGGAGCACGGCGAGCCAGCCGGGGCCGTTGTCGGCCCACTGCGCGTCGACGACGTCGCTTTCGGCCAGGTGCAGGGCCTTCCGGACGGCGGCGAGGTCCTCGGGCGCGACGGGGCCGCCGCGCGTGAGCGGCGGCGCGGCGAAGGCGAGCCGCTCGCCGGTGCGCCGCACACGGACCAGGCCGGCGCCGCACTCCTGCACGAGGTCTTCGCCCTTCGGCGTGCCGCCCGCTTCGAGCCACGCGCGGGCCGAGCCCAGCGTGGGGTGCCCGGCGAAGGGCAGCTCGCGCTCCACGGTGAAGATCCGCACGCGGTAGTCGGCCCCGGCGTGCGCCGGCGGGAGCAGGAACGTGGTCTCGCTGAGGTTGGTCCACCGCGCGAAGGCGGCCATCGTGTCGTCGGAGAGACCTTCGGCGTCGTGCACCACGGCGAGTGCGTTGCCGAGGGTGAGCTCATCGGTGAAGACGTCGACCTGGCTGAAGCGCATGGCTCCACCTTGGCACGGGCTCAGGCGCCGCGGACGGCCCCGACCACCGCCCAGCGGCCGGAGCGCCAGCGGATGAGCACGGCGGCCAGGCGGAACACCATGAACAGCGACAGGCCCGTCCAGATGCCGGTGAGCCCCCAGCCGAACGCGAGTGAGAGCCAGATCAGCGGCAGGAAGCCCAGGCCCGCGCTGACGAGCGTGGCGGTGCGCAGGAACGCGGCGTCGCCGGCGCCGAGCAGCACGCCGTCGAGCGCGAACACCACGCCCGCGATCGGTTGCAGCGCCACGAAGAACCACCACGCGTGCGGGATCTCCGCGAGCACCCCCGGGTCCGAGGTGAACGCGTGCGGCAGCGTGCTCCACAACGCCCCGAAGAGCACGCACAGGACGCAGCCGAGCACCAGCCCGTACGCGACGATCTGGTTCGCGACCCCGCGCGCCTGCCGCTCGGCTCCCCCGCCCAGCGCCGCGCCGACGAGCGACTGCGCCGCGATCGCGACGGAGTCGAGCACGAGCGACAGGAACGTCCACAGCTGCAGCACGACCTGGTGCGCGCCGACCGCTTCCGTCGAGGTGCGCGCCGCCACGGCCGCCGCCGAGACGAAACACGCCTGGAACGCGAGGCTGCGCAGCACGAGATCCCGACCCAGGCTCAGCTGCGCGCGCATCACCCCGAAGTCCGGCCGCAGCGGCACGCGCTCACGCACCAGCGCCGCGAAGAACAGCGACGCCGAGACCACCTGGGCCACGACGTTGGCGATCGCCGAACCCTCCAGCCCCAGCCCGGCGACGTAGACGAGCACCGGGCACAGCACGGCCGAGATGCCGTTGCCCGCCAGCACGTACCGCAGCGGGCGGGCCGCGTCCTGCACCCCGCGCATCCAGCCGTTGCCGGCCATGGTGACGAGGATCAGCGGCGCCCCGAACAGCGCGATCCGCAACCACGACACGGCCGCCGCCGCGATCTCGTCACTGCCCGACAGCGCCCGTGCGATGGGCCCGGCCAGCAGCTGGCCCGCCACCAGCAGCACCAGCCCCACCAGCACCGCCAGCCACGTGGCCTGCACGCCCTCACTCACCGCGTCGCGCCGCCGCCCGGCGCCGTGCAGCCGCGCCGTGCGCGAGGTCGTGCCGTACGAGAGGAACGTGAGCTGCGTGGAGATCTGCGACAGCACCACCCCGCCGAGCGCCAGGCCCGCCAGCGGCAGCGCGCCGAGATGCCCCACCACCGCCGTGTCGACCAGCACGTACAACGGCTCCGCCGCCAGCACCCCCAGCGCGGGCACGGCGAGCCCGAGCACGCGTCGCGCGGGAATCCGGTCCTCGGAGGTCACAGGCGGGGCAGGCGGGGCTTCATCGGGCACCCGGCGAGCGTAACGACCGCCGCCGACATTCCGGACGTCAAGCGCGCAGGATCACCGGCAGGGCCGCCGGCCCGCGGCTGCGGAACGTCGAGCGCCACACCGGGTCGCCCGCCGGGACCATCGCCGGGAAGCGGCGCAGGAGGGTGTCGAAGCCGATCTCCAGTTCGAGGCGGGCCAGGGGTGCGCCGAGGCAGAAGTGGGGGCCGTGGCCGAAGGCGAGGTGGGGGTTGTCCGGACGATCCGCGTCGAAGGTGTCCGGGGCGTCGAACACCGTGTCGTCGCGGTGGGCCGAGGCGAGGGCGAGCAGGACGGTGTCGCCGGCACGAACCGTCGTGTCGCCGATTTCGAGGTCCTGCAAGGGAAAGCGGCGGATGGCGAGCTGCGCCGGCGAGGCGTGGCGCAGGATCTCGTCCACAAAGGACTCAGCCGGTGCCGTCCGCAGCGCCGGCCGGGTGAGCAGCTCGTGAAAGCCGTTGCCGAGGACGTGCACCACGTTCTCGTACCCCGCGAGCAGCAGGAGGAACGCGGCGCTGAGCAGCTCGTCGTCGGTGAGGTCCGGGGCGACGACGCTGAGCAGGTCCTCCCCCGGCTCCGCACGCTTGGCCGCGATGAGCTCGGTGACGAACGCGTACAGCGACCGCATGGCGTCGCGCGTGGCTTCGGCGTCCGTCGGCATCAGGACGGCGTCGGTCCACGTGCGGAAGACGGCGACGTCGGCGGGGGCGACGCCGAGCAGCACGCAGATCACCGTGATCGGCAGCGGCACGGCGTAACCGGCCATGAGGTCGGCCTCGGCCGGGAGCGCGTCGGCCAGCTCCTCGGCGATGCGCGTGACCTCCGGCCGCAGGGCCTCGACGCGACGTGGGGTGAAGGCGCGCCCCAGGAGCCGGCGCAGGCGGGGGTGGTCGGGGGCGTCGAGGTTGAGCAGGTTCTTGTCGAGCGCGGGCGGCAGCGCGAGTCCGCGGTAGCCGCCCGACGAGTGGGCCTTGTCCAGCGACAGCCTCGGGTCGCCGAGACCCGCCTTGACCTCGGCGTAGCGCGTGACCAGCCAGATCGGCGCGCCGTCGGGCGACTCCGCGCGGTGCACGGGGCCGGCGGCGCGCAGCCGGGCGTACGCGCACACCGGGTCGGCCAGGAACTCCTCGTCGAACCGGGCGGGTTCAGGCACTCCGGTTCCCCAGCAGCGGCGCCCGGCCGAGCGCGGCGCGCAGCCGCGCCAGCACGTCGTCCGACGTGCCCTCCATCGTGCAGCCCGCGGCCATGCGGTGCCCGCCACCGCCGAACTCCGAGGCCACCGCCGACACGTCGACGCGGCCCGCGGACCGCAGGGAGACCGTCCACACGGAACCGGGCGAGGCGGGCGCGAACTCCTTCAGCACCCCCGCGACGCCGGCCTCGCGCGTCGCGCGGACCACGTCGATCACCGACTCCACCTCCTCCGGCCGCACGGTCGCCGCCACGGCCGAGCGCACCACCGCGTGCACGAACCCGAAGCCCTGCGCGGCTTCCGGCTCCAGCTCCGCTTCGGACAGCACGGCCGAGAGCATCGGCAGCCACGCGAACGGGTGGTCGTCCACGATCCGCCGCGCGACCTCCGTCGGGTCGACGCCGGCCTCCAGCAGGCGCGCGGCGATCCGGTGCGTTTCGGGGCGGGCGCGGCGGAAACCGCTGGTGTCGGTGACGATCCCCGCGTACAGGCAGCGCGCGGCCGGCTCGTCCAGCTCGACGCCCATGACCTCGATGATCTGCGCGACGAGCACCGCGGTCGCCTCGGTGGCCTCGTCGACCACGTGGTGGGTGCCGTAGAACGCGTTGGTGGCGTGGTGGTCGACCACCAGCACGGCGCCGCCGTCGGCGCGGACCACGTCGACGCGCGAGGCGAGCCGGCCCAGCCGCGCCGGTACCGGCGTGTCGAGTGCGACGAGCAGCTGCTCCGACGCGGGCAGGTCGTCGGGTTTGGTCAGCAGCCCGTCGACGTCGAGCCAGGTCAGGGTCTCGGGGGCTTCGTCGGGCTCGCCGAACGACACGCGCACACGGGCGCCGCGCCGGTGCAGCACGTGGCCGAGGGCCAGAGCGCTGCCGAGTGCGTCGGCGTCCGGGCGCACGTGGCCCAGCAGCGTCACGTCGGTGGCCCCGGCGAGTAGAGCCGCGGCGGCTTCGATGTCCTGCGCCAAAGTAGCTGTCACAGTGCGTCACGCTACGCTCTGCGGGATGCCTGAGTACGCGATCCTCGTTCACCCGTCCGCCAACCGGGTCTACGCCGCCTCGTCGCCCGCGCTGCTGCGGGCCGAGCTGGCGGTGTTCGGCGCGGCCGGCCTCTCCGCCGAGCTGTCGGAGGCCGAGGACGTGGAGCTCGGCGGCGTGGGCTACGTCAAGTTCGCGACCCCTGAGCCGCTGACCGGGCCGGACGTCGCGCTGCTGTCCAACCTGTCCTCGCTCTACGCGCTGTTCGAGCTGGGCGACGGCGTGCTGCGCCCGGTCCTGGTGCGGCCGCTGGCGAAGACGGACTCGGACCTGCTGACGATCCAGAAGTACGCGGGCAAGACCAATGAGCAGTTCACGAAGCTGCTGCTCAACGTCACGCTGCTCGCCACCGCCGACCCGACCGGGTGGCTGGAGCGCCCGCGGACGCTGCTCGACCCGCTGTGCGGGCGCGGCACCACGCTCAACCAGGCCGTGATGTACGGCTTCGACGCCACCGGCCTCGACGTGGACGGCAAGGACTTCGAGGCCTACGAGCAGTTCCTCAAGACCTGGCTGCGCACCAAGCGCGTGAAGCACACCGCCGACTCCGGGCAGCTGCGGCGCAACAAGGTCCGCCTCGGGCGCCGCCTCGACGTCGAATACGCGTTCGACAAGGACGACTACAAGGGCGGCCAGACGCGCCGGCTCACCTACTTCAACGCCGACACCCTCACCACCGACGAGCTGCTGCGCGCGAACTCCGTGGACGTGATCGTGACCGACGCCCCGTACGGCGTGCAGCACGGCAGCCACCGCACGCAGGACGCGAGCCTCGCGCGCAGCCCGCGCGACCTGCTGGCGGCCGCCGTTCCCGTGTGGACACGCGTGCTCCGCCCGGGCGGCGCGCTCGGGATCTCGTGGAACCTCAACGTCCTGCCGCGCGAGGAGCTCGTCGCGGTGCTCGCGAAGGCCGGCCTCGACGTGCGCGAAGGCGGGCCGTACGAGCAGTTCGCCCACCGCGTGGACCAGGCCATCGAGCGCGACCTCGTGGTGGCGTCGAAGCCCTGACCGTCCTTCGCGGTCAGAGCCCGAGGAGCTTGCGCGCGTTGCCTTCCGCGATCTTCTCGTGCACCTCGGGGTCGAGGTCCAGCGCGTCGAACCAGGCGGCGGCCTCGCCCATCGACTCGAACGGGTAGTCCGCGGAGAACAGCACGCGGTCGGCCCCGACCTCGCCGATCGTGAACAGCAGCTCGGGCGTGGCGAAGTTGCCGCTCGTGGTGAGGTGGAAGTTCTCGCGCAGGTACTCGCGCAACGGTTTGCGCGCCGGGATGCCCGCGGGCTTGACCTTCAGCCGGTGGTCGGTGCGCCAGATGTTGAACGGCAGCAGCTCGCCCAGGTGCCCGAGGATCACCTGCACGCCGGGATGCTCGTCGAACAGGCCACTGGCCATGAGCCGCAACGCGTGCGTGCCGGTTTCGATCGAGAAGCCCCACGCCGAGCCGTAGAGCCACGGGTGGCCTTCGAGCATCCGGCTGTCACGCGGCAGCGGGTCGCGCGGGTGCAGGTACACCGGCACGCCCAGGTCTTCGACGGCCGCCCAGAACGGCCGGTACCGCGGCTCGTCGAGGTAGGCGATCCGGTCACCGTCCACTTCGGAGAACCCGTTCACCAGCGCGCCCTTGAAGCCCAGCTCGGTCACCGCGCGGCGCAGCTCGGCGACGGCTTCTTCGGGATCCTGCAACGGAAGCGCGGCGAACGCGGCGAACCGATCCGGCCGTAGCTCCACGTGCCGGGCGGCCACGTCGTTGGTGCGCCGCGCCCAGTCCACGGCCTGCGCGCGGTCGGGCAGGCCCTGGATTCCGGGCGCCAGCAGGGAAAGCACGACGATCTCGATGCCGGCCTCGTCCATCAGCCTCAGGCGTTCGTCCTGGACGTCGAGCAACTGGCGGCGGTGCGGCGGCCACGTCTGCTCGGTGAAGTGCTCGCGCGACTGCTCGACGATGTCGGGGTCGGCGGTGCCGAAGTGCTCCTCGAGGGCGATCTTGCGGACCATGCTGCGTCTCCTCCCGGTTCCGTGAGCTGAACATAGCATGCTATGGACTTCGGTGATCTAATCTTTCCGGGTGACCGTGCCCTCCGGGTCCGCCGAGCCCGACACCGACGTCGACCGCTTCGCCGACGCCTGCAACGCGCTCTACTCGGCCATGCGCACCAACCGCGCCCGCCTCGACGCGCAGGCCGCGGCCGCCTCCGCCCTCAGCGACTCGCAGGCCCAGCTCGTGACTCCCCTGGCCCGTCTGGGCGCCATGACCATCGGCGAGCTCGCGCAGGAGGCGAAGCTCGCCCAGCCCACCGTCACGCGTTCGGTGAAGGCCCTGGAATCCGCCGGCCTCGTCCGCCGCACCCCGCACGCCCACGACGACCGCCGCGTCGTCGTCGCCCTCACCGACCGTGGCCGCGCCCACTGGGACCGCGCCCGCACCCGCCTGCGCGACAACCAGCGCGCGGCGTGGGACCTGCTGCCCGGCGAGTTGCAGCCTCAGGTGCTGGACCTGCTGCAGGCACTGACCGACGCGGTGACCGCCACCCGGCCGGTGGACTGACGGCACGAAAAACCGCCGGCCCCGAACGTCGTGCGTTCAGGGCCGGCGGCCTGGTGGGCGGGGCAGCCGCGGGCGGCGTAGCCAGCGGGGCGGGGCGCCCGGAGGAGGTGGCGACGAACGGCGCGGCGCCACCGAACAGCGCGCCGCGTCGTCGGACGTCGGGGGTCCTCCGGAGCGGTTCAGCCTCGCGTCTCCTCTTCGGCTTCGGCGAGGTCGACGTCGAGGTCATCCTCGTCGTCGTCTTCGCGCGGGGCCTTGTACGGGTCCGCGTCGCCGGCGTGCTGGGCGCCCGTCGCGCGGCGGGCCACCTCGGCGTCGGCCTCGCGGGCCTTGGCGAGGAGTTCCTCGATGCGGCGCGCGTCGTCGGGGATGCTGTCGGCGACGAAGGTGAGAGTCGGGGTGTAGCGGACCCCCGTGCCCTGCCCGACCTTGGTGCGCAGGACACCCCGGGCAGACTCCAGCGCCGCCGCGGCGCCCGCGAAGTCCGGCGCCGAGTCGAGGCTTTCGCCCAGCACCGTGTAGTACACCGTGGCGTCGTGCAGGTCCGCGGTGATCTTGGTGTCCGTGATGGTCACGGCACCGAGCCGCGGATCCTTGACGTCGTGCTCGATCGCCGACGCCACGATCTGCGAGATCCGCTTGGCGAGCTTGCGAGCCCGAGCAGGATCGGCCATGGGAGGTGTCTCCTTCTGAAATGTTCTCCGGTCTAGTCGTCCGGACCGAGCAGCCGGCGGTGTGCCGACAGCAGGACGAACTCCGGTCGCGAGGCCACGAACCGCTCGCACGAGTCGAGCACGTCCCGGACGTGTTCGCCACCCGCGGCGACCACGGCCACCCCGATCAGGGCTCGCCGGTGCAGGTCGAGGTGACCGGCTTCGGACACCGAGACGGCGAAGCGCTTGCGCACCTCCGCCACGACCGGCTTGATCACGGATCGCTTCTGCTTCAACGAATGAATGTCGTCGAGCAGGATGTCGAGCTCGAGAGCTCCGACGTACATAGGCAGTGAAGTTGTGCCGTGAGGCGAAAGGCCCGGGGTGCGGGCCGAAACCCGCACCCCGGACCGATCACTCACGCACGGGGCTTCTCCCGCTGTTCGTAGGTCTCGATCACGTCGTCGACCTTGATGTCACTGTACGAACCCAGCGTCAGACCGCATTCGTACCCTTCACGGACCTCGACCACGTCGTCCTTGAACCGCCGCAGCGAGCTGATCGGCAGGTTCTCGGCGATGACGGTGCCGTCGCGGAGCAGGCGCGCCTTGGCGTTGCGCCGGATCTCGCCCGACATGACCAGGCAACCCGCGATCGTGCCGATCTTGGAGGACTTGAAGACGTCGCGGACCTCGGCGCGGCCGAGCTCCACCTCTTCGAACTCCGGCTTGAGCATGCCCTTGAGGGCCTGCTCGATCTCGTCGATCGCCTGGTAGATGACCGTGTAGTACCGGACGTCGACGCCCTCGCGGGTGGCCCGCTCGGTCGCCTTGCCCTGGGCCCGGACGTTGAACCCGAGCACGATCGCGTCGGACGCGGTCGCCAGGTCGATGTCCGACTCGGTCACGCCACCGACACCGCGGTGCACCACGTTCAGCTCGACGTCATCGCCGACGTCCAGCTGCAGCAGTGCCGCCTCGAGCGCTTCGACGGTACCCGAGTTGTCACCCTTGATGATCAGGTTGAGGCTGCTCGTCTCCTTCAAGGCGGAGTCGAGGTCCTCGAGGCTGACCCGCTTGCGCCGCGACGCGTTGAGCGCGTTGCGGGTGCGAGCGGAGCGGCGCTCGGCGATCTGCCGGGCGACGCGGTCCTCGTCGACCACCAGGAAGGTGTCGCCCGCGCCCGGCACCGAGGTGAACCCGATGACCTGGACGGGACGCGAGGGCAGCGCCTCGGTGACGTCCACGTTGTGCTCGTCCACCATGCGGCGGACGCGGCCGTAGGCGTCGCCCGCGACGACGGAGTCGCCGACGCGCAGCGTGCCTCGCTGCACCAGCACCGTGGCCACCGGGCCGCGGCCGCGGTCGAGGTGTGCCTCGATCGCGACACCCTGGGCCTCCATGTCCGGGTTGGCCCGGAGGTCCAGCGCCGCGTCGGCCGTCAGCAGGATCGCCTCGAGCAGCCCGTCGATGTTGATGTTCTCCCGTGCGGAGATGTCCACGAACATCGTGTCGCCGCCGTACTCCTCGGCGACCAGGTTGTACTCGGTGAGCTGCTGGCGGATCTTCTGCGGGTTGGCGCCTTCCTTGTCGATCTTGTTGACCGCGACCACGATCGGCGCCTTGGCGGCCTGCGCGTGGTTGATCGCCTCGACCGTCTGCGGCATGACCCCGTCGTCGGCGGCCACCACGATCACCGCGATGTCCGTCGAGTTCGCACCACGGGCACGCATGGCGGTGAACGCCTCGTGACCCGGGGTGTCGATGAAGGTGATCAGCCGCGGCGTGCCCTCGAGCTCGGTCTCGATCTGGTAGGCGCCGATGTGCTGGGTGATGCCACCGGCTTCACTCTCGCGCACCTTCGTCTTCCGGATCGTGTCCAGCAGGCGGGTCTTACCGTGGTCGACGTGACCCATGATGGTCACGACCGGCGGCCGGACCTGCAGGTCTTCCTCGCCACCCTCGTCCTCACCGTAGGTGATGTCGAAGGTCTCCAGCAGCTCGCGGTCCTCCTCCTCGGGGGACACGACCTGGACGACGTAGTTCATCTCGCCGCCGAGCAGCTCGAGGATGTCGTCGGACACGGACTGCGTCGCCGTGACCATCTCGCCGAGGTGGAAGAGCACCTGCACCAGCGAAGCCGGGTTGGCGTCGATCTTCTCGGCGAAGTCGGTCAGCGAGGCACCGCGCGGCAGCCGGATCGTCTCGCCACTGCCCTTGGGCAGGCGGACGCCGCCGACGCTGGGCGCCTGCATGTTGTCCATGTACTCCTGGCGCTTCTGCCGCTTCGACTTGCGGCCCTTGCGCGAGGGACCACCGGGACGCCCGAAGGCACCCGCGGTACCGCCACGGCCACCGGGGCCGCCACGACCGCCGCCGCCACCGCGGAAGCCGCCGCCACCGCCGGCAGGAGCACCGGTGCCGCCACCGGGACGGAAACCGCCACCGCCGCCACCGCCACCGGGACCGCCGCGGAAGCCACCGCCACCGCCGCCGCCACCGGGACGGAAACCGCCGCCACCGCCGCCGCCGGGACGACCGCCGCCACCGGGGCCACCACGGGCACCGCCACCGGGGCCGCCGCGGGCGCCACCGCCCGGACCGGCCGGACGCGGGGTGCGGCCCGGCATCATGCCGGGGTTCGGCCGCGGGGGCATGTTGCCCGGGCTCGGCCGGTTGCCACCGGCGCCACCGCCGGGACGCGGCGCGGGCCGGTCACCGCCGCCACCGGCACCGCCGGGACGCGGCGGACGGTTGTCGCCGCCCTGACCCGGACCGGGGCGCTGGGCCGGCGGACGCGGGGCCGGGGCGCCGGAACCGACGCCGAACGGGTTGTTGCCGACGCGCGGGGTACGCGGGCCGGGCTTGGGACCGCCGGGCTTGGGGCCCTGCGGCTTCGGCGGCACGACCGAGCCGGACGACGACGAAGCGGCGTCCTGCTTCGGAGCGGGCTTCGGCGCCGCGGTGCTGCCACCGGACGGCTCGGCCTTGGCCGCGGGGGCCTGCACCTGGGGCTGCGGTTGCTGCTGCTGCGCCGGAGCCGGAGTGGCCGGGCGCGGGCCGGGACGCGGGCCCGGGCCGGGACGGCTGCCCGGGGTGGCCGGACGCGGGCCGGACTGCTGCGGAGCAGCGGACGGAGCGGCCTTGGCCGCCGGCGCCTGCTGCTGGGTCGGCTGCGGAGCGGGCGCGGCCGCGGGCCGGGGGGCCTGCGGAGCGGGCGCGGCAGCGTTCGAGTTGCCCGAGTTGGCGGCCGGCGGCGTGGGCCGCGGGCCGGGCGTCGGGCCGGACTTCTTCCCGCCCTTGGCGGGGTACGCGTCACGCAGCCGGCGGGCGACGGGCGCCTCGACCGTGGATGACGCGGACTTGACGAACTCGCCCTGCTCCTTGAGCTTGGCGAGAACTTCCTTGCTGGTGATGCCGAGCTCTTTCGCGAGCTCGTGTACACGGGCCTTGCCTGGCACAGCTCTCCTCATCTAGGGGAGGCCAGGCGGTGAAGAGACCCGCTGACCTCGTCCTTATCGTCGCGCGTTCATGGCGTCGGCTTCACGGCTGACTCATGACGGGTCGACCTGCTTCCTTGTTTCACCGCGGTTCCGGGTGGGTCCCGGAACCGATCTCCGTGATGAATGCCGGGTGCTCGCGCAGCCCCGCGGTGTCGAGCGTGCCCTGGGCCCGAAGTGCCCGGGGGAACGCCCGCTTCCGCTCGGCCTTGGCCAGACAACCCGGTACGGGGTGCACCCACGCGCCCCGCCCCGGCAGCCGCCGACTTTCGTCGACGACCAGCCGTCCGGCCACCGCGACCACTCGCAGCAGCTCACCGATCAGGACCCGCTGCCGGCAACCGACACACGTGCGTACCGGGAAATGCCGGTGGCGCTGGAGGTCGGTCGTGTCGCCACATCCCCGCGGCGGACCCTGAACCACTGATGAGTCTAGCGCTTCGACCTTCACTCAGCCGAACCGGTTGTCGCGGCGGGCCGCGCCTGTCCGGCGTGGTCTTGATCACCCACCGGGTCGGCGGGTGCGGCGTCGCTGCGGATGTCGATGCGCCAGCCCGTGAGCCGGGCCGCGAGCCGCGCGTTCTGGCCCTCCTTGCCGATGGCGAGGGAGAGCTGGAAATCGGGCACGACGACGCGGGCCGTCTTCGCCCGCTCGTCCACGACACGTACCGAAACAACCTTCGCCGGGGACAATGCATTCCCCACGAAGCGGGCCGGATCCTCCGAGTAGTCGATGATGTCGATCTTCTCGCCGGCCAGCTCGCTCATCACGTTGCGCACGCGCGCCCCCATCGGGCCGATGCAGGCGCCCTTGGCGTTCACCCCGGGCACGGTGGAGCGCACCGCGATCTTGGTGCGGTGCCCCGCCTCGCGGGCCACGGCGGCGATCTCGACGGTGCCGTCGGCGATCTCGGGCACCTCGAGCGCGAAGAGCTTGCGCACCAGGTTCGGGTGCGTGCGCGAGAGCATGATCTGCGGCCCGCGGTTGCTCCGCGAGACCCCGACCACGAACGCCTTGATGCGCGTGCCGTGCTCGTAGGACTCCCCCGCGACCTGCTCGCCCGAGGGCAGGATCCCCTCCGTGTCACCGACCTGGACCACGACCATGCCGCGGGCGTTGGCGCGCGCGTCGCGCTGCACCACGCCGGCCACGATCTCGCCCTCCTTGGCGGAGAACTCGCCGAAGGTCTTCTCGTGCTCGGCGTCGCGCAGCCGCTGCAGGATGACCTGCCGGGCGGTCGTGGCGGCGATGCGGCCGAAGCCCTCCGGCGTGTCGTCCCACTCCTCGTCGACCTCGCCCTCGGGGGTGAGGGTGTGCGCGAGGACGCGGACGAGGCCGGTCTTCTTGTCGATGTCGATGCGCGCGTGGGGCTGGTGCCCCTCCGTGTGCTTGTAGGCGGTGAGCAGAGCCGTCTCGATGGCCTCGATCACCGTGTCGAAGGGGATGTCCTTGTCCCGTTCGATCGCCCGCAGCGCGGCGATGTCCACGTTCACTTCGGCTCCTCCTTCGCTTCCGTCTGGCCGGCAGGGGTGCTGCTCTTGCCGGACGCGTCTTCTTCCAACAGTTTGAGCTCGTCGGCGGGCGGCTGCTTGAACTCGATCTCCACCACGGCCTTCGCCACCGACTTGTAGTGCACGTCCTTCAGCCTGCCCTCGACGAGCACGGTCACGCGCTCCTCGCTGGCGTGGCCCACCCGCGCGACGAACTCCGCGCCTTCTGCGGGCGTGATGCGGACCAGGCGGAACTTCGCGCGCCGCCAGTGGCGCGGCTGCGCGAGCGGCCGGTCCAGCCCCGGCGAGGTGACCTCGAGGGTGTAGGCGCTCGCGAGCACGTGTTCGTTCTCGTCGAGCGCCGCCGACACCTTGCGGCTGATCTCGGCGACCTCGTCCAGCCCGACCCCGTCGTCGGAGTCGACGACGACCTTGACCAGCTGCTTGCGGCCGGCCTGCTGCACCTCGAACGAGTCGAGGTCGAAACCCGCGGCGGTGACGGCTTCGGCCACTATCGGCTGAAGCCGGCTGGCGAGTTCGTTGGGCACGTGGAGCACTCCTGTTCGGCCGAGGTGACGCGGGCTGGTCACGACTGTGGTCGGTGGTGGACCAGCTTATCGTGCGCCCCCGCACCGACGCGCGAGCGGCGGTGCCGGTGCCGGGCCTGGCAGGATGGGCCGACGTGACCGCAAGACCGACCGACCTTTCCCGGCGCGGCGTTCTGCGCCTGGGCGCCGTCGCCGCCTTGGCCCTCCCGCTGGCGGCCTGTTCCGGGGGATACGACGAGAGCCCCGACCCGCTCGCCCCGCTCCTGTCCGCCGCCGACGCGGACGCCGCCGCGGCCAGAGCCCTCGGCGGCGGGGTCGCCGGGCAGGTCGCCGACGCGCGCGCCGCCCAGGCCGCCGCCCTGAAACCCGAGGTGGACCGGCTGAACCGGCCTTCGCAGGCCGGCACGCCACCGCCCGCGCCCGCGGACCTGAGCGCGTTCAAGGAGCGCCTGGCGACGGCCCGCAAGCAGGCCGAGGACCTCGTGCCCAGCCTCCCCGCCTACCGCGCCGGCCTGGTCGCGGGCGTCGCGGCCGGCTGCGCGAGCCTGCAGCGGCTGGCCTCGACGCTCGGGCCCGGCGAAGACGCCCAGGCCGTGGTGGCGCCCGCCGGCACCGCCGGCTCCGACGCGGTCGACCCCCTGCAGAAGGCGCTGGCCTCGGAACACGCCGCACTGTGGGTATACGGGCTGGTCACAGCCTTCCTGCCCGGCGAGTTCGGCGACGCCCTCAAGGCCGGGCGCGCCGAGCACACCGCGCGCCGCGACGTCGTCACCCAGATGATCGAGGCCGCGGGCGGCACGCCGGTGGCCCCGGAAGCGGCCTACGTGCCGCCGAAGCCGGTCGACGACACCGCCTCGGCCGCCGCGCTGGTCGCGAGCGCCGAGGAGGACTCGGCGGCCGCGTGGCTCGGCGTCGTGACCCACACGGACGACGCGGGGCTGCGGAGGATGGCTTTGCAGGCGCTGATCGCGGCGGCCCGGCGCGGCACGCCGTGGCGCCAGGAGGCGGGCGAGAAGCCGACAGCGCTGGCGATGCCGGGTCAGCCGGCTTGAGTTCTCGGTGAAAAAGAGGGCCGTTCCCGATGTTTCGGGAACGGCCCTTTCGGTGTCTCGGTGTCTCGGTGTTCTTGGTGTCTCGGTGCCGGCGCGGGTCAGTGCAGGTCGGCGCCGAGGTCCAGCGCGCCGGTGGCGATGCGCTTGAGCAGCACGTCGTCGCGGTGCTTGGCGTAGAAGTCGGCGAGGACGATGGTGACGTCGGTGCCGGTGACCTGGGACTCGTACTCCGCCTGGTCGCCGCTCACCTTGGGCGCGCCCGCGGCCTTGTACGTGCCGTCGCGCACCAGGTCGCTCACGTTGCCGGTGCCGTCCTGGTCGGTCAGGGCCTTGAGCTGCGTCGCCTGCGCCGCGGTCGGCATGCTCACCTTGACGACGGAGACGAGCGCCTTCGCGTCGCCGTACTCGACCGTGTAGAGCCCGCGCGCGAGCGAGGTGCACGGGTTGGTCTGGAAGAACTTCTTGGTGTCGTCGTAGGCCTTCGCCGCGCAGTCGGTGGACTTGTTCGGGCCTTCCACCAGCTTGTAGTCGAAGGGGTTCGTCTTCGCCGGCTCCTGCGCCGCCACCGGTTCGGGCGTGCTGTCGTGCCGGATGAGGAACCAGATCAGCCCCGCCACGACGGCGATCACGACCAGGCCCGCACCGCGCACCAGCAACGCCTTCGTGTCCCGGGGCGGGGTGGGGCCGTTTCCGCCACCGGGCGGCGACCCCGGCTGCGCGGGCACCGCAGCGAGCGGCGCCGTGTCCGAGGGACCGGGGGTGAATTGGGGACCGACCACGGGCACATACCGTAGTTCACCGCGCTGAGCGCCTTCAGCCGAAGGCGGTGAGAAGGCGTTCGACGTCGTCAGGGGTGTTGTAGAGGTGGAACCCGGCGCGCACGCGACCGGCGCGTCTGCTCGCGACGAGGCCCGCCGCGGCGAGCCGCTCGGGGTCCGCGTCGAGCGACACGATGGCGGTGCCCCGGGGCGGGAGACCCAGGGCGGCGAGCAGGGAGTCCGCGAGGCCGACGTTGTGGTCACGGACCGCGGCGACGTCGAGACCGGCGACGTACTCCAACGCTTCCGCGGCCCCCGTGTGGGCGAACCAGACCGGGGAGAGGTCGAACGCGCGCGCGTCGCGGGCCAGGCGCAGGGGCAGGCCGTAGACCGTGGTCCAGGGGTCGTCCCCCGCGTACCACCCGGCGGCAACCGACCGCGTCCGCTCGTGGGCGCGCGGGTGCACGGCCAGCCAGGCGCACCCACGCGGCGAGAACAGCCACTTGTACCCGGCGCACACCACCCAGTCGGCCCACGCCACGTCCAGGGGCAGCCAGCCGGCGGCCTGCGTGACGTCGAGCAACACGGCCGCACCGCCGGCTTCCGCGGCTTCGCGCAGGGCCTCGGTGTCCAGGACGGTGCCGTCGGCGGACTGCACGAGGCTGACCGCCACGAGGTCGTGGCCCTCGACGTGCCCGGGCAGCTCGGCCAGCGGCCGCTCGGAGACCTCGACATCGGGCCGCGCGGCGAACGGGAAGGTCACACTGGTGAAGTCCCCGGCTGCGACCAGGACACGCGCGCCGTCCGGCAGGCCCACCGCGACGTTGGCGACCAGCTGCGACACGGACGCACCGATGGCCACCCGGTCACCCGGCACGCCGGCCAGCTGGGCGAAGGCCTCGCGCGAACGCGCCACGGCCTCGTCGAAACCGCCCGGCAGGTCCTTGCCGTTTCGCCACCGCTGCACGGCCTCGGCCACGGCGTCCGCGACGGGCTCGGGTGGGATTCCGATGCTCGGCGTGTTGAGGTACCCGGCGGGAACGGCGAAGTCGGCTCCGAAGGCGTGCATGGGGTGGACGCTACTGAAGCGGGGGGAGCAATTCGGCTGCCTCGACGCCAGCAGGCTGACCGAGGCGCGCATGGTTCCCGCCGGCGGCGCGCCACGAAAGGGCTCGCCTGTGCCTACCTGCTGAACCGGCGGCAGCATTCCGGCCCTGTCGCAGCACGTCCGCGCCGCAACGCCGCGCATGCCTTCAGCTGACCGCCGCATCAGTGCAGGAGAGCGGAGGCAGGGTCGTTCTCCGGCGAAGCATTCCCCGCGCTACCGGGGCGGCGGCAGCAACCCCGCTACCTCGGCGTAGGACGGCGGAGGCAGTGGCAGCGAAGTCCCTACGCGGGCGGCGTCCACGGTCGCCAGGGCGGCGGCCAGCGCGACGCGGTAGGGCGTCGAACCCAGGCTCACCCTCGCCACCCCCAGCTCGGCGAGGCCGGCCAGCGTGACGCGGCCCGGGAGGAACAGGACGTTGAGCGGCACGTCCACCGCCGCCACCACCTCCGCGACCTCACCCGGGTCAGCGAGGCCCGGGACGAACACCCCGTCGGCGCCGGCGTCGCGGTAGGCGCGGGCCCGTTCGGCCGCAAGGGAAACCGGGCCGGCGCCGAGCCAGTGGGTGTCGGTGCGGGCGTTGAGGAAAACGCCGGGCGCAGCCGACCGGACCGCGGCGATCAAGGCACTCTGGACCTCCACCGGCGCGAGTGTGCCGTCGGCGCGGCCGTCTTCGAGGTTCACGCCCACCGCGCCCGCGTCGGCGAGTTCCGCGACCAGGTCGGCGACCTCGGCCGGGTCCGCGCTGAAGCCGTCGGCGATGTCCACGCTCACCAGCACCTCCAGCGGCGCCAACGCACGGGCCAGCGCCACCGTCGCCGCACGCGACGCCGGGGCGCCGTCCGCCAGCCCGGCGGCGGCCGACACGCCGAGGCTCGTCGTCCCGACCGCCGGGTGCCCCGCCGCGGCCAGCGCGGCCGCGAAGCCGAACTCCCACACATTCGGCAGCAGCAGGGGCTTCCCGGGCACGTGCAAGGCGGCGAACGAAGTCATGCCCGCGAACCTACGCGCGCGATGCTTCGGTGGCGGCCGAACCGACCCGCTCGACTGCTCACTGCGGCACCGCGGCAGCCGCCGAGCTGAGCACTCGACCTCCCCGCCAGGGGCGGCCGCCGCCCCAGTACTCCCCACGGACCACAGCGCGCGGGGCTCGGCAGCCGACGTGCCGCGCGCGCAACTGGCCACGACGCCGGCAGCCCGCCGACCAACCTCTCAACCACCGCCTGCCGAGTTCAGTCGCCATCCGACCGCCGGCTCAGCCCTCGCCCGCCGTGGTTGGCAGTCAACCGGAGGGCCGCTCGACGACCGCCTGTCGGGTTTCGGTCACTGCCCCAACCGCTGCCGCCATCGCCGCTGTCGCAGACGCTCGGCGGTGCTCGCTCAGCTGCCGCCCGCCATGATTGCCGTGCGGCGGGTGCGCAGGAGGGCGCGCAGGGCCGGGGCCGCGGGGCCGGCGGTCTGGTCCAGCGCGGCGAGGCGGGCGGCGTGGTGGCGGGTCGAGCGGCGGGTGAAGCCCACCTGGGCCGCCGCGGCGAGGGAGGTCAGGGCGGCGGCGCGGGTGTCCACTTCGGACAACGGCGCGTGCAGGGCTCGGTCCACAGTGGCGCGGACCGCGTCGGCCGGAGATCGGTCGTCGAGGCGCAGGACTTTGCGGCGAAGGAACGGCGTGACGTGTGGTTGCAGGAGTCCGGCGGCGGCCAGCTGAAGTTCCAGGGAGCGGAGGGTGTCGGTCGAGTCGTGGCGTAGCAGGCGGCGCCAGCGGGTCGGGCCGGCGGCGGTGAGGTCGGTGAGCAGGTCGTCGAGGAGCAGGTCGCCGGTGGGGCCGGAGCCGGCCGCCGAGACACGGCCGCCGGTTGTCGTCAAGTGGCCGCGCAGCAGGAGGTCCGTCGTGGCGGACGCGCGGACGAGCAGCGCGGCGCGGTTGCGTCTGCGGATGCGGCCCGTTTCCGGGTCGCACGCGAGGAGGTAGGCCTGCGCGGCCAGCGAGAGAGTCATTGGCGCTTCACCAGCGGCCAGATCCGGTCCCACGATTGCGTCCTTCCCGAGTAGAGCCACACGAGTCCCGGTACGACCTCGGTCACCGACGTGAAGTAGGGCTTCAGCAGTGCCGGGTCGAAGCCGGTGAAGAGCACGTCGCGCGCGCGGTCCGGTGGCCGGTCGAAGTACCAGTAGCCGCGGTGTCCACTGTAGACGTCGGTGATCCCGTACCGCGGCCCGTAGTACTCGACGGCCGCGGCGAACGGGTAGATCTCCGCGTACACGGCCGTCTGCGCCTTCACGCCGGGTGGCAGCGAGGAGTACGTCTGCCCGACGACGTCGGCGACCTGCTTCTGCGCCGTCTCGCCGCCGGCGAACACCGTGCCGAGCGAGAAGGGCCCGAACGACGTCGCCGTGACCGACGCCGGCCACACCGGCAGCGCGGCCACGGTGACGGCGGCCGACAGTCCGAACGCGATCCCCACCGGGATCCGCCACCAGCGCACCAGGTCGCGCCGGCCCAGCTCCGTGGCGGCGGCCGCGAACGGCAGCGCGTACAGGCTCATCAGGTAGTACGAGCGACCGTGCGTCAGAACCACCACCACGGTGACCAGCAGCAACGCCAAGGCGAGGTACCGGTACGGCCGCAGCGCGGGCGAGCGGAACAGGCGCCACACGCCGTAGAGCAGCGCCAGCACCCCGACGCCCATGCCCGCGCCGAGCAGCCCGTCGCGCGCGAAGGCGAGGTAGCCGGGGAACTCCGCGGCGACGACGTCGGCCATGTGCGGGTACGGCCAGTCGTGCGTGGCCTGCCAGACGAGCGCCGGAATGGTGGCGGCCACCGCGATCAGCGCCCCCAGCCACAGTTTCGGGCGGCTCAGCAGGCGGCGCGGGCCGAGGACGGCCGCCGACACCAGCACGGCGGCCCACAGCGCGGGGATCAGGAACTTGACCTCCAGCGACACCGCCGTGACGACGCCGGCCCACACGAGCAGGCCGTCGCGGCGCGTGCGGGTCCACCGGACCAGCAGGAAAACGACGACCGTCCACAGGAACGGGTCCAGTGCGTAGGTGGAGATCCAGTGGCTGAGGACGACCAGGTTCGACGTGGCGTACAGCCCGGCCGCCATCAGCTGCGCGGGCCGGCGGCCGCCCAGTTCGCGGGCGATCAGCGCGGTGATCACCACGCCGGCGCCGACCGCGAGCGCCATCGGCAGCCGGAACGCGAGCAGCGAACCGGGGAACAGGCGGTCGAGCGTGCCCGCGAGCAGCGGGACGAGCGGTGGCTGGTCGAAATACCCCCAGGCCGGATGATCTCGACCAGCCACCAGGAAGTAGAGCTCGTCGAAGCCGTGCGCGTAGCGGACGCTCGTGAGCACAAGCAGCGCCGCCGCCAGCACGGCCACGGTGAGCACCGGCAGCCGGGCGAACGGGGCGATCTCCCCCGTGCCGGTCTCGCGGCTCGTCATGAGGCTCGTCATGATCCGAGTCCACCGCGCCGGGCCGGGTCCGCGTAACGGTGATCGGTAGCCGGTGAAGCCGACGAACGTTGTCCCGCGCGCAACTTTCGTTGCGGGTCCTCCCCCGGCCGGTGCGATTCCGCCGCGGCGGTCCGGACCAGCCGTTACCGTGACGAGCGTGAGCGAAGTACGGCGTGGAACCTGGCCCCGGCCGGCGGACATGGTCTGGTTGCTGGTCGCGGCGCTCCTGTTCGCCGGGCTCGACTTCGCGTTGCACTGGGCCGGGCCGACGAGCGGGGTCCTCGGGCCGTACGCCGGGCTGGTGCTGCGGCTCGCCTGCGACTTCACGCTGCTGGCGGTGTTCCGCTTCCCCGACGCGGTGGCCGGGGTGCTCGTGGTGGCGTCGCTGGCGATGCTGGCGTCGGACCTGTTCTGGCCCGGGCTGCTGGTCCCCGCGCACCAGCCGAGCCTGATGACGGTGCCCACCATCACGCCGGTGGTGCTGAGCCAGCTCCCGCGCGTGATGGACCGGCGGCGGTTGCTGTGGATCGGCGGGGTGCTGGCGGTGCTGGCGACGAGGCCGTGGGACCCGGCGTGGAACACGACGCCGTTCGGGCTGCTGAGCACCGCGCTGCCGGTGGCGGTGGCGCTCTACTTCGTGGCGCGCCGGGACCTGCTGCGTTCGCTGCGCGACCGGGCCGAGCGCGCCGAACGCGAGCAGCACCTGCTCGCGGAGCGGGCCCGTGCCGAGGAACGGCGACGGCTCGCGGGCGAGATGCACGACGTGGTGACCCACCGGCTGAGCCTGATGGTGCTGCACGCGGGCGCGCTCGGCGTGGTGTCGACCGACCCGTCGGTGCGCTCCGCGGCCGAAGACATCCGCCGCGAGGGCGCGCACGCGCTCGACGAACTGCGTGATCTGGTGGGCGTGCTGCGCGACGGGTCGAGCATCGAACCCCCGGTCGCTTCGCCGGCCCCGGTCGCTTCCCCGGCCGACCTGGTGGCCGAGTCGGTGGCCGTCGGCGTGGCCACGGAGCTTTCGGTGAGCGGCGACCCGGAGCAGGTGTCGCCGACGGTGGCGCGCACCGCGTACCGCGTGGTGCAGGAGGCGCTGACGAACGTCCGCAAGCACGCGCCGGGTTCGTCGGCCGCGGTGACGCTGCGGTACCACTCGGGTGGTCTCGACGTGTGCGTCACCAACACCCGCGGGTGCCGGCCGCCCGACCCGACGCTCGCGGGCAGCGGCTCGGGCGCGGGGCTGAGCGGGCTGCGCCAGCGCGTCGAGCTCGTCGGCGGGCAGCTCGAATCCGGGCCCGAGCCCGGCGGCGGGTTCCGCGTCGGTGCGATACTTCCCGCCTACGTCCCGACGACGGAAGGTGCGCCCCGGTGATCACGGTGGTCGTGGCCGACGACGAGCCGATGGTCTGCGCGCACCTGCGCACGATCCTGGGCTCGGCCGAGGACCTCACGGTGGTCGCCTCGGCTTCCGACGGCGCCGAAGCGGTCGAGGCCGTCGTGCGGCACCGCCCCGACGTCGTGCTCATGGACCTGCGAATGCCGGGCGTCGACGGGCTCACGGCGATCGCCCGCATCGTCCAGCTGCCCGACCCGCCCGCGGTCGTCGCGCTGACCACCTTCGACGCGGACACCTACGTGATCCGGGCGCTGCGCGCGGGCGCCGCGGGCTTCCTCGTGAAGTCCACGCCGCCCGAAGACCTCATCGGCCTCGTCCGCGTCGCCGCCGACGGCCACACCGTCCTGTCCCCCTCCGCCGCGCGCCGCCTCGTCGCGCTGTCGGCCGACGGCCACGCCCGCACCGACTCGGCGCTGCGCCGCGTCGGCGCCCTCACCGACCGCGAACGCGACGTCCTGACGTGCCTCGGCGAGGGACTGTCCAATGCGGACATCGCCGGGCGCCTGCACCTCGCGGAAGCGACGGTGAAGAGCTACGTGTCGCGGATGCTGGTGAAGCTGGAGTGCGCGAACCGGACGCAGGCGGGCCTGCTGGCCCACGAGGCGGGGTTGGTCAGCCGCTGAGGCGGCACCGCGGCAGGGGTCGGCGGTCATGGCGGACTTCGCGGTGGGCGAAACCGTCCGGATCACCGGCACCACGATGACCGGCACCGTCGTGCACGTCGACGACAAGCGGCGGAAGTCCCTGGTGCGCACCGGCGACGTCACTCAGAACAGCTTCTCGGCCGACGAGCTGGAGCGCTTCTCCGGGTAGCGCCGGTTCGCCGGCCGGATGCACTTTCAGGGCCCGGAAACGCGTCCGGCACTCGCGCACTGCGAACGATTGCAGTAGCCTGACCGCCACTGCGAGGAGGCGACGTGCGGGCTTTGCGGATCTCGGCGTGGGGCGGCGCCCTCGAGCCGGTGGTGGTCGCCGAACCGGAGCCGGCGCGCGGGGAGGTCCTCGTGCGGGCCGAGGCGTGTGGCATCGGCGTGACGGTGCTGCAGTGCATGAACGGGCAGCTCGGCTCGGAGGCGTCCCACCTGCCGCGGGTACCCGGGCACGAGCTGGTCGGGATCGTCGAAGCCGTGGGTCCCGGCACCGACCCGGCGCTGGTGGGCCGGCGGGTGATGGCGTACTTCTACCTCGTGTGCGGCGCGTGCCGCGAATGCCTGGCGGCGCGGGACTCCACGTGCCTGAACTTCCGCGGCAACGTCGGCGTCGCGATCGACGGCGGGTACGCCGAGTACGCGGTTCTCCCCTCGCTCAACGCGATCGAGGTCCCGCGCGAGGTGGACCCCGTGGCCGCGACCACGATCGCCGACGCCATCGCGACCCCGGTGCACATCGCCCGCCGCGCGGGGCTCGGGCCGCGCACGCGGGTCGCGGTCCTGGCGGCCGGCGGAGGGGTCGGGCTGCACATGGTCCAGGTGGTGCGCACGTACGGGGCCGACGTGGTGGGGCTGGACGTGGTGGCGGACAAGCTCGAATACCTCGAGCAGCAGCTGGGGGTGCGGGCCGCCGACTCGTCCGACTTCGGTGCCATCGCGCTTCCGCCGGCCTGGGCGGGAAAGGCCGACGTGGTGATCGACCTGTACGGCCGGGCGCCCGCGCAGCGCTGGGCGCTCGACCACCTGGCGAAGAACGGTCGCTGATGTGCCTGACCTCGATGCTCGACGAGGAGTTCACAGTCTCTTCGCGTGAGCTCGTCCTGTCCCAGCTCGCCGTGCTCGGCTGTCGGTACGCGTCGCGGTACGAGGTCGGGCTCGCCGCCGCGCTGGTCACCTCCGGACGCGTCCGGCCGTTGGTGAGCGCGGTGGTGGGGCCGGAGGAAGTACCCGCCGTGCACGAGCGGATCCGGTCGGGGTCCTTTCCCGGCCGCGCCGCGCTGGTGTGGTGATCCCCGGGATCAGAGGTACTGGACCAGGCAGAACTCGTGCTGTTCGGGGTCGGCCATCACGACGACGACACCCTCGACGTAGTCGTGCCGTTCCCCGGTCGACCGCCCGCCCAGAGCGAGGACCTGGGCGACGCCCTGGTCGATGTCGTCGACCGCGACGTCGAGGTGCAGCCGCACCTTGCCCTGCTTCGGTTCGGTCACGGGCTGGAAGACGAGGCGGGGCTGCGCGTCGCCGGAGTGACCGAGGTAGACCCAGCCGGGCCGGGACCGGTCCGGCGGGCGGTCCAGCAGAGCGCTCCAGAACCCCGCGACCCGTTCCACGTCAACGCAGTCGACGGTCACGCCGACCCAGCGGTTCGGCACGTCCCCGGCGCTCAGGCCGAGGCCGGCGCGTGTTCCGCGTCGAACGCTTCGCGGGCGGCGGTCACCTGGTCCATGTGGTGGCGCGCCCAGCCTGCGAGCATGTCGAGGGGCTCGGACAGGTTGCGGCCCAGCGGGGTGAGCTCGTATTCCACGCGGGGCGGGATGACGGGGTACGCGGTGCGCGTGAGGATGCCGTCGCGGACGAGGCTGCGCAGCGTCTGCGTCAGGACCTTCTGGGAGATGCCCTCGACGCGTTTGCCGATCTGGGTGAAGCGCAGCGGGCCGTCGCGCAGCGAGCCGACGATGAGGACGGTCCACTGGTCGCCGATGCGGTCGAGGAGCTGACGGGTCGGGCAGTCGCGGTCGTAAGGGTTTCCCAGCACCACAGGGCCTCCTCGATGTCACTCTCCCGAAGAGAGTAACACTCCTGGGTGCCACCGGGACACCGCCACACCCCCAGCGCAGCGCTGCCCACACCCGGGCGCCGGAACCTTACGGAGCGACCCGCGAAGTCTCCGCCACCAGACCCGCCACCACGCGGCCGATGAACCGCCCCAGCACCAGCCGGTAGAACCAGCCCGTCCCCGGCACCTTGCCCGTGAACGACGAGTGCCAGTGGATCTCCGTGCCGCCGTCGACCGGGGTCAGGTCGACGTACGCGCGGTAGTCACGCAGGGGCAGGCCGCTGCGCAGGGCGTAGCCGAACCGGCGGTCGGGAACCAGCTCGATCACCTCCTCGCACGAGCGGGTGCGCCCGGTGCGGAAGACCCGCAGCGCGCCCAGCCCTTCGCGTTCCGACGAACCCGCCCGGGCCAGTTCGAACGAGCCCAGCGGCGACCAGCGCGGCCAGCTCTCGCCGTCGCGCAGGAGCGCGTAGACCGTCGCCGGGTCGGCGGACGTGCGGGCCCGGACCGAGATTCTTTGCATCAGGCCTCCTCAACCGTCATGTACCACGTGGTACATGTACCATCCGGTACATGACGGAGGCAAGGGCGAAGCTCCTCGACGCGGCCGTCGAGCACATCGCGCGGAACGGGGCGGACCACAGCCTTCGCGCATTGGCGACGGCGCTCGGCACGAGCCACCGGATGCTCATCTACCACTTCGGCTCGAAGGAAGGCCTGCTCACGGAGGTCGCGCGCGAGGTGGAACGCCGGCAGCGCGCCGTGCTGGCCGACCTCGACCCGAGCCTGCCGCCGGACGAGCTGGCGCGCGTGTTCTGGCGCCGGCTCACCGACGAGACGCTGCGGCACAACGAAAAACTCTTCTTCCAGCTCTACGGCCAGGCTCTCGGCGGCACGCCCGGCACGGCGGAGTTCCTCGACGGCGTGATCGACGGCTGGCTCGCGCCCGTCGAGGCGCTGCTCGAACGGCTCGGCGTGCCCGAGCGGCACCGCGCGGCGCAGGCCCGGCTCGGTCTCGCCGTGGCGCGCGGGCTGCTGCTCGACCTCGTCACCACGGGCGACCGCGAAGCCGTCGACGCGGCGATGGAACGCTTTCTGACCCTGCAGAACGCCGGTTTCTTGCAGACCTGACCCTTGACTTGACGTTTTCCTGCATACACGATGCATCCGTGCAGGACGAAGCCAAAGTCAGCGAGCTTGACCGGCGCATCGTCGCCGCGCTGCAGCTCAACGGGCGCGCGTCGTGGGGCGCGATCGCCCGGCACGTGGGCACGAGCGAGTCCACCGTGCTGCGCCGCGCCGGGCAGCTGACGGAATCCGGCCAGCTGCGCGTGATCGGCGTGGTCGACGTGCTGCGCTGCGGCCTCGGCGTGCCGGTGCTGGCCCGGCTGCGGTGCCGGCCGGGCACCGCCACCGCCGTCGCCGAGGCGCTGGCCGCGCGGCCCGAGGTCCGCTACGCCACCGTGCTCGCCGGCAGCGCCGACTGCTCCGCCGAGTTCGTGCTCCCGACCTACCGCGACGTCGCCCGTCTGCAGGGCGACTTCCCCGCGGCCGACAACGTCCGCGACGCCGAGACCTTCGCCGTGATGCGCACGTTCACCTCCAACCACGACTGGAACTCCGGTGAGCTCAGCGCGGAGGCGGCGGCCGAGCTGCGCGGCGGCGAGGTGCGCCCGTTCGAGGAACAGCACTGGGAACGCCCGCCGGAGCACCTCGACGAGCTGGACCTCGCGATCAGCGCCGCCCTCGGCGAAGACGGCCGGCTCTCGTTCAAGGAGGTCTCGCGCCAGGTCGGCACGAGCGAGTCCACCGTCGCGCGCCGGGTCGACTCCCTCGTGCGCCGCGGCTGCCTGCGGTTCCGCACGCTCGCCGAGCCCGCGATGTTCGGCTACGCACTGGAGTTCATGCTCTGGCTCTCGGTCGTCCCGGCCGAGCTCGACCGCGCCGGGCAGCAGCTCGCCGCGCACCCGGGCACGAAGTACCTCAGCGCCACGACCGGCCGGTTCAACCTCGTCGGCCAGATCGTGCTGCGCCACTACGGCGAGCTCTACCGCCACACCACCGACGTCGTCGGCGCCCTGCCAGGCCTGCGGGAAGCCGACGTGACCCTGCAGGTCTCGACCCTCAAACGCGCCTGGTCGCCCACGCCCGCGGCGACAGCAACCCGGGAGGAAGCATGACCGAACAACCGTGGCTCTGGGACGAGAAGACGTGGCGGGGGCACGTCGAGCACGTCCGCGCCGGCCGCTCGCTGCGCCCGGCTTCGTGGCCCGGCGGCGCGAAGGTGGCCGTGGCGCTGTCGTTCGACTCCGACCACGAGACGCCCGCCCTGCGTGACGGCGAAGTGCTGCCCGGAAAGCTCGCGCAAGGCGAGTACGGCGCCCGCGTCGGCGTGCCGCGCCTGCTCAAGCTGCTGGACCGCTTCGGCGCGCCCGCGTCCTTCTTCGTCCCCGCCGTGTCGGCCCTGCTGCACGACGGCGAGGTCAAGTCCTATGTGGACGCCGGGCACGAAGTCGCGTTGCACGGCTGGATCCACGAACGCAACACCGCGCTCACCGAGACCGAGGAGCGCGACCTCGCCTTCCGCGCCGCCGACGTGCTGGACCGCCTCACCGGCACCCGTCCGGTCGGCATCCGCACGCCGTCGTGGGACTTCTCGGCGCACACGCTCACCATCACGCGCGAGCTCGGCCTGAAGTACGACTCCTCACTGATGGCCGACGACGACTGCTACGAGCTGCTCGAGAACGGCGAGCCCACCGGCGTCGTCGAGCTGCCCGTGGAATGGATCCGCGACGACGCGCCGTACTTCATGATGGACCGCTTCGCCTCGCTGCGGCCGTACACGCCGCCGCGCGGGGTGCTCTCGATCTGGCGCGACGAGTTCGACGCCGCCTACGCCGAAGGCGGGCTGTTCCAGCTCACCATGCACCCGCACATCATCGGGCACCGTTCGCGCGTCGCGATCCTCACCGAGCTGCTCGACCACATCAGCGGCCACGACGGCGTGTGGTTCGCCACCCACGCCCAGGTCGTCGACCACGTCCTCACCAGCGGGGAGGCCCGCCCATGACCACGGTCCCGTCCACTTCGGACACGTCCGTCGCCACCCACCGGCTCAACCCGCAGCAGCGCAAGGCGATCGTCGCCGGCTCGATCGGCAACACCGTCGAGTGGGTCGACTGGGCGGTCTACGCCACGTTCTCCCCCATCTTCGCCGGCCAGTTCTTCGCCGGTGGCAACGAAACCGCGGCCCTGCTGTCCACGTTGGCCGTGTTCGCGGTCGGCTTCGTGATGCGGCCGATCGGCGGCGCGGTGCTGGGCGCGTACGCGGACCGGCGTGGCCGCAAGAAGGGCCTCACGCTCACCATCTCGCTGATGGCGGCCGCGTCGATCGTGATCGCGGTCTGCCCCACCTACAGCCAGATCGGCGTCGGCGCCCCGATCGTGCTGTTGCTGGCCCGGCTCGTGCAGGGCTTTTCGGCGGGCGGCGAGTTCGGTTCGTCGTCGGCGTTCCTCATCGAGTCGGCCGCCGCCGGGCGCCGCGCGTTCGCCGGTTCCTGGCAGCAGGTCTCCGTCGGCGCCGGCACGCTCATCGCCGCGCTGCTCGGCACCATCCTCAACTCGACGCTGTCCGACTCCGCCCTGCACGGCTGGGGCTGGCGGCTCGCGTTCGGCGTCGCCGGGCTGCTGGGCCTGGTCGGGCTGTGGCTGCGCCGTTCGGTGCACGAGACGGAGGCGTTCGGCAAGACTACCGCCCTGCCGCGCCGCAACCCCGTCGTCGCGATGTTCCGCGACCACCCGGGCGCGGCGCTGCGCGTGGCCGGCGTGACGATCGCGGGCACGCTCATCTACTACGTGTGGGTCAGCTACATGCCGGCCTACGCCCACCTCGCCACCGGCATCCCGCTCAAGACCGCGCTGCTGGCCAACACGCTGGCGATGCTCGTGTTCATCTGCCTGCTGCCCTTCGGCGGCCTGCTGTCCGACCGCATCGGCCGCAAACCCACGATGACCGCGTTCGCGGCCGGGTTCGTGATCTTCGCGTGGCCCGCGTTCCACTTCCTGGCCAACGGGTTCTGGAGCGTGTTCGTGATCGAGCTCATCGGGCTCGTGCTGATCGTCGGCTACTCGGCCAACTGCGCCGTGATCATGGCCGAGCAGTTCCCACCCGAGGTGCGCACCACCGGCATCGGGCTGCCCTACGCGCTGGCCGTCGCCGTGTTCGGCGGCACCGCGCCGTACATCACGACCTGGCTCAACGCCAACCACCACGGGGACCTCGTGTGGATCTACGTCGCCGTCGCCGCCCTGATCGGTGTCGCGGTGTACCTCACGATGCCCGAGACGAAGGGAAAGCAGCTCTAGTGCGCACCGTCCTCGTCACCGGTGCCGCGGGCGGGATCGGGGCCGCGATCGCGGCCCGCTTCGCCGCCGCGGGCGACCGGCTGGCCGTGTCGGACCTGCGTCCGGCCGAACTGTCCACAGTGGCCGAAAAGCTGCGCGCCGACCACGGCGTGGCCGTGACCGAGCTGCCCGGTGACCTCGCCGACGCCGCCTACGCCGAAGGCCTGGTGGACGCGGCCGGCGCGGTCGACGTGCTCGTGAACGCCGCCGGCATCTACCCCGCCACTCGCCTCCTCGACATGACCGCCGAGCGGTGGGACCGCGTGCAGGATGTGAACGTGCGGGCCGCGGTGCTCACCACCGTCGCGTTCGGGCGCAAGCACGTGGCCGCCGGGACCACCGGCACGGTCGTGAACATCTCCTCCGGCGCCGCCACCCGCGCGCGGCCCGGCGCTTCGCACTACGCGACGTCGAAGGCCGCGCTGGAGATGGCGACCAGGGCGTGTGCGGTGGAGCTCGGACCGCACGGCATCCGCGTCAACGCCGTGAGCCCCGGGTTCGTCACGGTCGACAGCGAAGCCAATCCCGTGACCGAGGCCTATGCCGCGGCCGTGTCGGTGAACCCGCTCGGCCGCCGCGGCGCGCCGGGTGAGATCGCCGACGCGGTGTTCTGGCTGGCCGGCCCGGAGGCCGGGTGGATCACGGGCACGGTGCTGCGCGTCGACGGCGGCTCGACCGCGGGTGCGGCGGGCCTGCCGTTGCACTGGTCCGGCGAGACCGCGGTCCAGAAGGGAACCACGCATGTCTGAGCGCTCGTACACGGTGGTCGGCGGCGGCGCGATCGGCGGCACACTGGCATTCCACCTTGCCAAGGCCGGGCATCCGGTGGTGGTCGTCGACGCGGACGCGGCCCACGTGGCCGCGATCAACTCAGGGGGACTCACCCTGGTGCGGCCCGAAGGTGCCGAGCGCGTCGACCTCCCCGCGTTCGTCCCCGGCGAGGCACCGCCGGACCTGGGCCGCGTGCTGCTCGCGGTGAAGGCCCAGGCCACGGAACACGCCATGCAGTGGCTCGAACCGCGGCTGGCCGCCGACGGATTCGTGGTGTCACTGCAGAACGGGCTCAACGAGCAGCTCATCGCGTCGTTCGTCGGCGCCGGGCGCACGGTGGGCGCGTTCGTGAACCTCTTCGCCGACGTCGCCGAACCTGGCGTGGTGCGCGACGGCGGGGCCGGCGCCCTGGTTCTCGGCGAGCCCGACGGCCGGATCACGCGCCGTGTCGAGGAGGTCGTGGCCGACCTGCAGGCGTGGGGCCCGGCGAAGGCGACCGCCAACGTCGAGGGTTACCTGTGGGCCAAGCTCGGGTTCGGCGCGATGCTGACCACGACAGCGCTGGCCGACGCGCCGATGGCCGACCTCATCGACCGGCACCGGCCGCTGATGCACGCGCTCGCCGCCGAGGTGTTCGCGGCGGCCGGCGCGCGCGTGCTGGAGCCGTTCGACCAGTTCGACCCGGCCGCGTACCTGCCGGGTGCCGACGGGCGGGAGGCGGCGACGGACCGGCTCGTGGCCTGGCTGCGCACGATGCCGAAGGACCGCAGCGGGATCTGGCGTGACATCGCCGTGCGCCACCGCCCGGTGGAGGTTTTCCACCACTACGCGCCGGTGCTCGACGAAGCCGCCGAGTTGGGGATCGGCCTGCCGCTCCTGACCGCCGTGCTCAAGCGCCTGGGCGATGTCGAGGCCGGCACACCGATGTCCGAGGACCACCTCACCGAACTGGAGGCACACCTGTGACCGGGATCCGGGAGCTGCACGAGTGGGTGCGCGCGCACCGCGACGACTTGCTCGCCGACCTCGCCGAGTACGTCGGCATCGAGACTCCCAGTGACGACAAGGAAAGTCTCACCCGCGGACTGTCCTGGGTGGACGGCTGGCTGCGTACCCGGCTAGGCGAGCCCGCCGCCGTGCGCGACGTCGACGGCGGCCGCCACGGCGACATCAAGGTCTACGACTACCCCGGCGCCGGCGAGCAGCCCGTGCTGCTGCTCTGCCACTACGACACGGTGTGGCCGCTGGGCACGCTCGCCGAGTGGCCGTTCACCGTCGACGGCGACCGCGCGACGGGGCCGGGGATCTTCGACATGAAGTCGGGCCTGGTCCACGCCGTGTGGGCGCTGCGGGCGCTCGACGCGGCCGGGCTGCCGCGTCCGGCGATCCGGCTGGTCCTCAACGGCGACGAGGAGCTCGGCAGCCCCGCCTCGCGGCCGGCGATCGAGGAGGCGGCCGCGGGCACGCGCGCGACCCTGGTGTTCGAGGCGAGCGCCGACGGTGCCGTGAAGACCTCGCGCAAGGGCGTCGGCCTGTTCCAGGTGCACGCGAAGGGCGTGGAATCCCACGCGGGCCTCGACCCGACGAAGGGCGCGAGCGCGATCGACGAGCTGGCCCGGGCGATCCTGGCGCTGCACGCGCTGACCGACCTCGACGCCGGGACCACCGTGAACGTCGGCGTGATCTCCGGCGGCAGCAGGCAGAACGTGATCGCCGGGTCGGCGTGTGGCGAGATCGACGTGCGCGTGTCCAGCGCCGCCGAAGCCGCCCGCATCGACGCCGGCGTCGCTTCGCTGACCGCGCACGACCCGCGGGCCACCGTAGTGGTCGAGGGCGGCTGGAACCGGCCGGTGATGGAGCGTTCCGAGGGCATCGCGCGGCTCTACGAGCTCGCGCGCGACCTCGCGGCCGAGCTGGGCGTGACCCTGCGCGAATGCTCCGTCGGCGGCGCCAGCGACGGCAACTTCGTGGCCGCCCTGGGCCACCCGGTCCTCGACGGCTTCGGCGCCGTCGGCGACGGCGCGCACGCGCGGCACGAGCACATCAGCGTCGCGGGCATGCTCGAACGCACGGCACTCGCGGCGGCGGTCCTGCACCGGCTCGGCACGGAGTAACGCACCCCGCCCACGGCCGACCCCTCACCTTCCGGCGCTCCGACGAGCGCCCCGATGCGGCGTTCGGTGCGTTGAACGCACCCAACGCCGCATGGGGGTGCGTTGGCCTGGGCCGGAGGGAAGCGCGGCGGTCGCGGCCCGGGCTTTACGAAGCCCGAACATTCGCCCCACACCCCTCGTACACCGGGACGAGAAGGTACTGCCCGTACCCGGAACTCACCGGTCACGAGAGGGAGAACGAACGATGCGAGGAACCACCTGGACCCGGCGGCTGGCGTTGGCGGGCGGCGGTGTCGCGGCCGGGCTGCTGGTCGCGGCGCCGCTGGCCGTGGCGGACACGAGCGCGCCGCCGGCACCCTCGAGCGCCGCGCCGATCACGCTCAGCCCCGAGGAGTCGCAGCAGGTCTGCGGCGACTGGGTGCCCAAGCTGCAGAAGCGCGCGAAGAACCTCACCGACCGCATCAACGGCGGCGCCGAGGTCGCCGGCTCCGTCGCGAACCTCAAGGCGCGCGCGGCCGACCAGAAGGCCAAGGGCCACACCGCGGCGGCCGACCGCCTGCAGAAGCGCGCGGACAAGCGCCAGAGCCGCATCGCCCAGCTCGGCGACGCGACGAACAAGCTCAACACGTTCGCCACGGCCCACTGCAAGCCCGCGGGCACGAAGTGAGGCCGGCCCGGCTCGCGGCCGCCGTCGCGGCGGCCGCGCTCGTGGCCCTCGGCTGCACCGCCTGCAACGGCGGCGACTCCGCGGCCCCGTCCAGAGGCGGCTCCCCGGCGACGAGCGAACTCAACGGCATCCAGTCGACCCTGGACAGCATCGAGTCCGACATGGCAGGCGACGGCTCGCCTTGAGCCAGGCAAGCGGCGACGCACGGTGAACCGCCCACGGCGGGCCACCGCCCGCTGTGGGCCCGCCATCAGCCGCGACGGCCCGCGCCCTCCGAACATCGCGGCGTCCGACAGCCACGCCGGCCGCAGGCCGGGCATGGCGGGTGACGGCTCCCCTCGAGCCACGACACGCGAGGGTTCACGACGAGCCGGCTGCGGCGGGCAACAGCCCGCCGCAGCCCGAACATCGTCCGCGACGGCCCGCAAGGGACATCGCGGGCGCACGACAGCCACCCGACCCGCAAGCCGGGCAGGGCAGGCGACGGCTCGCCTTGAGCCGCGTAGCCTCTGCGTCGACGTTGGCGGAGAGGGAGAACGGGAGCCCGCGATGGGGTCAGCCGGGCGGGGGCTCGTCCTCGTCGTCGAGGATGAGGCCGCGATTGCGGAGCTGGCGGCGATGTATCTGCGGCGCGACGGGTTCGGTGTCCACGTGGAGTCGGACGGTGCGGCCGCGCTGGGGGCCGTGCGGCGGCTCAAGCCGGTGGCCGTGGTGCTCGACATCGGACTGTCCGGAATGGACGGGATCGAGATCTGCAAGGCGTTGCGCGCGGCCGGCGACTGGACGCCGGTCCTGTTCGTCACCGCGCGCGACGACGAGCTCGACCGCCTGCTGGGCCTCGAGATCGGCGCCGACGACTACCTCACCAAACCCTTCAGCCCGCGCGAGCTGGCGGCGCGCGTGCGTACGGTGCTGCGCCGGGCGTCCGGGGGCACGCCGGCCGCCGAGACGTTCGAGTGCGGCGGCGCGCGCGTGGACGTGACGAGCCGCCGGGCGTGGGCGGGCGAGCAGGAGGTCACGCTGACGTCCACGGAGTTCGACCTGCTCACCCACCTCGTGCGCCACCCCGGCCGCGTGCTCTCGCGCGACCAGCTGCTGTCCGCCGTGTGGGGCTACGCGGCCGCGGCGGGCACGCGCACGGTCGACGTGCACGTGGCTCAGCTGCGCGCGAAACTCGGCGCGCACAGTCCGATCAGGACGGTGCGCGGCATCGGCTACGCGGCGGACGCCGGATGAGAGGCACGCTCGCGCTGCGCATCACGGTCGTGTGCCTCGCGGTGGCGGGGATCGCCGTGATCGTCTCGGGCCTGGTGGCGACGCGGCTCGTGCGCACCACCGCCGACACCGTGCTGCAGCAGTCGCTGAAAGCCCAGGCCGACGTGGTCGCGACGCAGCTCGACGACACCGGCATCGGCAACCGCCTCGGCGTCGGCAAGGTCGCCGACGTGGTGCGCGGCCAGGGCATCGCCGTGGTCGTCCGGCGGCCCGGCGGCCAGGACGTGGGCGACGCGACGTCGACCCGGGTGGCCGAACGCGCCGGGCTCGCGTCGGGCACGAACCAGTCGGACCGCGTGACGGTGGACGGGCAGCAGTACCTCGTGGAGGTCCGCACCGTCGGCCCGCGCGCGGCCGCGTTCGCGCTGGTCCAGCCCGCGCGCAGCGGCGAGGCGACGCAACGCGCGCTGGTGCGCAACATCGCGCTCGCGCTGGGCATCGGGCTGCTGGTCGCCGCCGTCGCCGGTTACGCGTCCGGACGGCTGCTCGGCCGGCCCCTGCGGAAGGCGGCGGCCGCGGCCGTCAGCCTGCGCACCGGCCGGCGCGACGTGCGCGTGCCGGTGGAGGGACCCGTCGAGGTCGCCGAGGTCGCGGGCTCGCTCAACGAACTCGCCGACGCCCTGGCCCACAGCGAAGCCCGCCAGCGCGAGTTCCTGCTGTCGGTGTCCCACGAGCTGCGCACCCCGCTCACCGCCGTGACCGGCTTCGCCGAGGCCATCGCCGACGGCGTCGCCGAGGGCCCCGGCGCGCGCCGCGCGGGCGAGACCATCCACCGCGAGGCCCAGCGCCTCGAACGCCTGGTCAGCGACCTGCTCGAACTCGCCCGCCTCGGCGCCGACGAGTTCCGCCTCGACCTCGCGACCCTCGACCTGGCCGCGCTCGTCGGCGACCGCGCGCAGGTCTGGCGGCTGCGCTGCGAACGCGAAACCGTGCCCCTCTACGTCGACACGCCCGCCGCCCCGGTGCTCGTCACCGCCGACGCGCGGCGCCTGCAGCAGGTGGTCGACGGCCTCGCGGAAAACGCGCTGCGCGTGACCCCGGCCGGCGCGCCGATGGTGTTCTCCCTGGTGGTGGACCAGGGCCACGCGCACCTCGCCGTGCGCGACGGCGGCCCGGGCCTCGCACCGGAGGACTACGCCGTGGCCTTCGAGCGCGGCGTGCTGAACAAGCGCTACCGCGACCGCCGCCCCGTCGGCTCCGGCATCGGCCTGGCCCTGGTCCACGGCCTGGTCGAACGCATGGGCGGCGCGCTCCGCGCCGGACCCGCCCCCGAAGGCGGCGCGGCCTTCACGATCACGCTCCCCCTCGCAGCTGCGCCGCCCGGTCCGTCACGTCCATGAGCGCCCAGTGCTCGACGATCCGCCCGTCGCGCACCCGGACCATGTCCATGCTGGTCACGGCGTACGACCGGCCGGTGGAGACCTGTGTGCCGGTGCTCGTGTAGCGGTTCACGGAAAACTCGCCGTCGCTCACGTTCTGCTCCACGCGCACCGCGAGGTCACGGAAGTCCGCGAGGAACTCGCCGCGGCTGATCGCGGCCCACTTCTCGCGCCACGCGGCGATGCCGACGTGGTCGCCCCCGGCGCCGCCGCGGTGGTCGATCACGTCCGGGTCCACGTACTTCAGGCCTTCCTCGGTGAACGCCGTCTCGACGATCCGGCGGTGCACCTCGGCCGGGGTGAGTTCGCTGCTCATGGCCGCGTACCCTAAGTGGGGAACTCCCCACTTGGCAATCCCCGAGGAGGCCGGCCGTGACACCCCGGGCCGACGCACGTGACAATCGGGCGCAGCTCGTGCGCGCCGCCCGCGAGGTGTTCGCCGCCGAGGGCAGCGACGCGCCGCTCGACCGCGTGGCCAAGCGGGCCGGCATCGGCAACGCCACGCTCTACCGCCACTTCCCCCGGCGGCGCGACCTGCTCGCGGCGGCCTACGCCGAAGAGGTCGAGACCCTGCGCGCGCAGGGCGAGGCCCTGCTGGCACACGAGGACCCCGAAGCGGCACTGTTCACGTGGCTCGGGCTCTTCCTCGACCACGTCCGGGACAAACGCGACCTCGCACTGTCCATAACGGACGATCCCGGCGGCGACCGCGAGGAGCTTTTCGCCCGCTGGCACCGGGTGATGACCGACACAGCCACCGCTCTCGCCACCCGCGCCGGTCTCGCCGAGGAGGTCGAACCGCTCGACCTGCTGGTGCTCACGACGGGAATCGCCTTGTCCGGCGCGGAAAAACCCCGCGTCGAACGGCTGCTGCGCGTGATCCGCCGGGGCAGCACCGGCCCCGGTCAGGCCGGCGCCGGCCAAGCTCGCACGGGTTAAGCTCACGCTGTGGAAATGCTGCACCTGCGCTACTTCGTGGCCGTCGCCGAAGAGTTGAACTTCTCGGCGGCCGCGCGGCGGCTCCACATGGCCGCGTCGCCGTTGAGCCAGCGGATCAAGGACCTCGAGCACGAGCTCGGCCAGAAGCTGTTCGACCGCAGCACGCACCACGTCACCCTCACCGCCGCGGGCACCGCGTTGCTGCCGATCGCGCGCGACGTGCTGGAGCAGGTGAACTCCATCCCGTGGCGGCTGCGCGAGGCTGCGAAACCCCAGCGCAGCACCGTGTTCCTCGGCATGCCCGCGGGCGTGCACCCGGACCTGCGCGACCGCGTGACGGCGCTGGCCGAGCGGGTGCGCGAGCGGTTCGAGCTCAAGCGGTGGCCCGGCGCCAGCCCCGACCTCGTCGACGCCGTGCTCGACGGGCGGCTCGCGCTGACGCTGGCGCGCGTGCCCGTGACCCATCCGGCGCTCGAAGCGCTGCCGGCGATGTCGGAACGGCTCGGCGCCGTGGTGCCCGCCGACCAGTTCACCGGCCGCGAGTCGGTGAGCCTGGCCGAGCTGTCCGGGTTCGCCTACATCTCCTCCCCCGAGGAATCGACGCCGGCTTATTTCGAGCAGCTCGACCACCAATTGATGTCGCTCGGTATCAAAAAACGGCTCAAGCCGGGGAACACCGGATATTCGGGCGTCTCGGAAATCATTTCCTCAGGGCTGGCGTTTTCCATTTCCATGCTCGACGAGGACAGCCCCATGCACCTCTACCGGCTCGAGAACGTCGCCGTGCTCCCCTTCACCGATTTCCGGCCCGAGCTGGAGACCAACCTGCTCTGGCGACGTGACCGGGGCGACAGCGGCGACCTGGCCGAGCTCGTCGCCGCCGCGCGCGAGATCTTCGCCGAACCGCTGACCAGCTGAAACAGCGCAAGAATGGTATGATCGCTGCGGTCATACCATTCTTCGCGACATGATCATTCCCTTTCTTCACCTGCGCCACTAACTTCGGTGGCAGAGCAAGAACAGCAGGTGCGAAAGGATCGAAGATGGACGAGCAGAACACCGCCACCGGACCGCTGGACGGGGTGCGCGTGATCGACCTCTCGACCGTGGTGATGGGCCCGTACGCGGCGCAGATCCTCGGTGACCTGGGCGCCGACGTGATCAAGATCGAGTCCCCCGCCGACACCGTCCGGGTGGGCCAGTACCGCACCACGCCGGGGATGACCCCGCTCAACCTCAACGTGAACCGCAACAAGCGCAGCGTCGCCCTGAACCTCAAGGACGCCGGCGAGCGCGAGCAGGCGCTGGCGCTGATCGACACCGCCGACGTGCTGATCACCAACATGCGCCCCGGCGCCCTGGCGCGGCTCGGCATGGACTACGCCGAGGTCGCGAAGCGCAACCCGGGCCTGATCTACGCCCACGCGCAGGGCTTCCGCAGCGACTCCGACCGCGCCGGCAACGCCGCGTACGACGAGACCGTGCAGGCCGCCTCGGGCCTGGTCGACATCGCGAACCGCGCGATCGGCAAACCGGTCTACCTGCCGACCATCCTGGGCGACAAGGTTTCCTCGCTGACGATCGTCTACACCGTGCTCGCCGCGCTGCACCACCGCGACCGCACCGGTGCCGGCCAGCGGATCGAGATCCCGATGACCGACACGCTCATCGCGTTCAACCTCGTGGAGCACCTCGCCGGGCACGTGTTCGAGCCGGCGCAGGGCCCCACGGGCTTCCCGCTCTCGATGTCGCAGGGCCACCGCGCCGCGCCGACGAAGGACGGCCTCGCCTGCGTGATCCCCTACAACCCGCAGAACTTCCGCGACTTCTTCGCCGCGGCCGGGCGCGCCGACCTCGTCGAGGACCCGCGCGTGAACGGCGAGGCGATCGACAACGCCGACGTCGACGCCCTCGCGGAGCTCATCGACGAGTGCGCCCCCGCGCTCACCACCGCCGAATGGGCCGAGGTCTGCGCCAAGCACAGCATCCCGTTCGCGCCGGTCCTCGAACTGGACCACGCCCACGAAGACGACTACGTCCGCGAAGGCCACCTGCTCGACACCGTCGAGCACCCGACCGAGGGCACCATCCGCACGGTCGGCATCCCCGTGCGCTTCTCCGCCACGCCCGGCTCGATCCGCCGCCCGGCCCCGGTCGCCGGCCAGGACACCGCCGAGGTCCTCGCGGAACTCGCGAGCCGCTGAACCCCGGTCACAGAGCACCAGTCGCAGAAAAGAAGTGACGTCATGACCACCGAAGTGCGCACCGAACGGATCGGTACCACGCTGCTGATCACGATCGACCGCCCGCAGGCCCGCAACGCCGTGAACGCGGTTGTAGCGGCCGGGCTGGCGGAAGCGCTGGACACGCTGGAGGGCGACCCGACGCTGCGGGCGGGTGTCCTCACCGGCGCCGAGGGCACCTTCAGCGCCGGCATGGACCTCAAGGCCGCGCTGGCCGGCGAAAGCCCGGAGATCCCGGGCCGCGGGTTCGGCGGGCTGACCGAGGCCGAGCTGACCAAGCCGCTGATCGCCGCGGTCGAGGGCTGGGCCATGGGCGGCGGGTTCGAGCTCGCGCTGGGCTGCGACCTGATCGTCGCCGCCGAAGACGCGAAGTTCGGGCTGCCCGAGGTGAAACGCGGCCTCGTCGCCGCCGGCGGCGGCCTGATCCGCCTGCCCAAGCGCCTCCCCCACCACCTCGCGATGGAGCTGCTGCTGACGGGCGAGCCGATCACCGGCCGCCGAGCCGGCGAGCTCGGCTTGGCCAACCGCGTGGTCGCGGCCGGCGAAGCGCCTGCCGTCGCCCTGCAGCTGGCCGAGCTGGTCACGCGGAACGCGCCGCTGGCGCTGGCCGCCGTGAAGAAGATCGTGCGCGCCGCCGACGGGGTTCCCGAGCCCCGGGCGTTCGCCGCGCAGCGGGAAGAGCTCAAGACCCTGATGACCTCCGCCGACGTCCGCGAGGGCATGACCGCCTTCGCCGAGCGCCGCGCGCCCCAGTGGACCGGACGGTGACGACCATGAAGCAAGAAGACGTCCTGCGGCACGTGACCACGCCGCTCGTGAACCCCGCGTTCGCGCCGATGGTGCCGCGGTTCACCGACCGCGAGTACCTCAACATCGTCTACCGCACCGACCCCGAGGCCCTGCGCGCCGTCGTGCCGGAACCCCTGCGGATCGAAGAGCCGCTCGTGCGCTTCGAGGTCATGAAGATGGGCGACGTGAGCGGCTACGGCCCCTACATCGAGTCGGGCCAGGCCATCCCGGTCACCTTCGACGGTGAGCGCGGCGAGTACCTGCACGCGATGTACCTCGACAACTTCCCGGCCACCGCGTCGGGCCGCGAGGTCAGCGCCTACCCGAAGACCATCGGGGCGCCGAACCTCTATGTCGACAACGGCGCGCTCGTCGGCACTCTCGATTACGGCACGCTGCGCGTGGCCACCGCGACCATGGGCTACAAGCACTTCTCGCTGGACGTCGAGGACGCCGAAGCCCAGATCACCGTGCCGACGTTCATGCTGAAGATCATCCCCGGCTACGACGGCGCGCCCCGCGTGATGGAGCTCGTCCGCACCGAGATCACCGACGTCGTCGTGAAGGAGGCCTGGACCGGCCCCGCGCGGCTGCAGCTGTTCGAGCACGTGCTCGCCCCGCTGGCCGACCTTCCGGTGCGCGAGATCGTCTCCGCGAGCCACATCCTCACCGACCTGACCCTCGCCCCCGTCACGCCGGTCCACGACTACCTGAAGGGAGCACAGCGATGAGCACCGAATTCCGCACCGCAGCCGTGATCGGAGCCGGCACGATCGGCCTGTCCTGGACCGCGCTGTTCGCCGGCCACGGCCTCACCGTCAAGGTCAGCGACCCGCGCCCCGACCTCGCCGAGGCCGTCGCGAACGCCCTGGCCGAGGTCACCCCGCACCTCGCCGCGCAGGGCCTCGACGTCGAAGGAATCGCCGACCGCGTGCAGATCGCCGACAGTGTCGCCGACGCCGTGCGGGACGCCGACGTGGTGCAGGAGAACGGCCCGGAGAGCGTCGAGTTCAAAAAGGACCTGTTCGCCACACTGGTGGAAGCCGCGCCGAAGCACGCGCTACTGCTGAGCTCGTCGTCGGCGATCCCGTCGACCGCCTTCACCGGCGAGCTGGCCGACGCGAGCCGCGTCCTCATCGGACACCCGTTCAACCCGCCGCACCTCATCCCGCTCGTGGAGGTCGTGCCGGGCGAGCGCACCGGCGAGGACGCCACCCAGGCGGCCGTCGACTTCTACACCTTCCTCGGCCGCGTGCCGGTGGTGGAACGCAAGGAGATCCCCGGCTTCGTCGGCAACCGCCTGCAGAACGCGCTGAGCCGCGAGGCGATCTACCTCGTCGAGCAGGGTGTGGTCACGCCCGAGGACCTCGACAAGGTGATGACCAACTCACTCGGCATCCGCTGGGCCACGGTCGGGCCGTTCCTCGGCTCGCACCTGGGCGGCGGCCCCGGCGGCTACCGGCACATGGCCGAGCACATCGGCCCGTCGATGAAGAAGATGTGGGCCGGCCTCGGGCAGCCCTCGCAGACCCCGGAAGAAACCGAACGGCTCGTCGAAGCCGTCGAAAAGGCTTACGGCTCCTCCACGTACTCGCAACTCGCCGAGGCGCGCGACCGCAAGCAGATCGCAGTCCTGTCCGCATTGGACGCTGCTCGCAAGGAGGAGAACTGACATGACCACCACTCTCGAAGACCAGCTCGTCGCCGACTTCTACGACTACGAAACCCTGCTGAGCGACGAAGAGCGCAAGCTGCTCGTCAAGGCCCGCGGCTTCATGCGCGACGAGGTCAAGCCGCTGGTGAACGAGAACTGGGCCGCCGGCACCTTCCCGAAGGAGCTCATCGCGAAGTTCCGCGAGAGCGGCCTCGCGGGCCTGCCGTATGAGGGCTACGGCGAGCACCGCGCCGCCACCAGCCACCTGCTCACCGGCATGATGGCGATGGAGATGAGCCGCACCGACGCGTCGGTCGCCACGTTCTTCGGTGTCCACAACGGACTCGCGATGTACTCGATCTACTCCGGCGGCAGCCAGGAACAGCGCGACCGCTGGCTCCCCGAGATGGCCGCGATGGACAAGATCGGCGCGTTCGCGATGACCGAGCCGCTCGGCGGGTCCGATGTGGCCGGTGGCATGCGCACCACCGCCAATAAGGACGGCGACTCCTGGATCCTCAACGGGGCCAAGCGCTGGATCGGCAACGCGACCTTCGCCGACTACGTGGTGGTCTGGGCGCGCGACGTCGACGACGACAACGTGAAGGGCTTCGTCGTCGAGAAGGGCACGCCGGGCTTCTCGCCGGTGAAGATCGAGAACAAGATCGCGTTCCGCATCGTCGAGAACGCCGAGATCACCCTCACCGACGTGCGGGTACCGGAAGCCAACCGCCTGCAGGGCATCGACTCCTTCCGCGACGTCGCGGAGATCCTGCGCGCCACCCGCGGCGGGGTCGCGTGGCAGGCGCTGGGTGTGATGATCGGCGCTTACGAGCTCGCGCTGGACTACGCCAAGGAGCGCAAGCAGTTCGGCCGTCCGATCGCGCGGTTCCAGCTGGTGCAGGACCTGCTGGTGAAGAGCCTCGGCAACATCACCGCGTCGTGGGGCATGCTCGTGCAGCTGGCCCGCCTGCAGGACGCCGGGATCTTCAAGGACGAGCACTCCTCGCTCGCAAAGGCCTTCGTCACCTCGCGGATGCGTGAGGTCGTGGCCTGGGGCCGGGAGATCTTCGGCGGCAACGGCATCGTGCTCGACCACGACATCGCGCGGTTCTTCGCCGACGCGGAGGCCATCTACTCCTTCGAGGGCACCCGCGAGATGAACACGCTCATCGTGGGCAAGGCGATCACGGGGCAGAGCGCGTTCGTCTGAGTCTGAGTCAGTTCACGCAGCCGGTGGCGTTCGACGTCACCGGCTGTTGTGGCGTGCCGGCGGTGGAGGTGTCCGAAGGCGGGTTCACCGGCAACGTGGCGGCGATCGGCCGAACGCCGCCGTGGCTGCCCGCGGTGGTGGTCGGGTCCGTCTTGCCGGTGCCGCCGGAGGCCGACACCGACGACGAGCCCAGCTGGTCCTGCACGAACGTCTTGACCTGCTGCGGGTCCACCTTCACCGCGTCGCCGTCGGCCGGCGTGGCCAGGGAAAGGCTCTGCACCGGGATCGTGACGAACCCGATGGTGCCGGAGCTGATGCCGTGCAGCTGCTGGGCGAAGCTCAGCACGTCCCAGCCCTTGTCGAGCACGACCGAACCCTGCAGCGCGTCGACGAGCGCCGACAGCTTGTCCGGGCTGGTCAGCGTGCCGGAGCCGAGCACGTTCTTCGCCATGCCGGCGAGGAACGCCTGCTGGCGCGCGATGCGGTCGAGGTCGCCGTTGGGCAGGCCGTGGCGCTGCCGCACGAACGCGAGCGCCTGCGCGCCGGACAGCGTCTGCGGGCCGGCCGGGAAGTTCGCGCCGGAGTAGGTGTCGTGCACCGGGTTGTTCAGGCACACCTGCACGCCGCCGACGGCCTGGCTCAGCGCCGCGAACCCGGCGAGGTTCACCGCCGCGTAGTGGTTGATCGTGAGCCCGGTGAGCTTCTCGACGGTGGCGATCGCGGACTTCGCGCCTTCGGCGTCGGCGGCGACCTCGAGCTGCGGCCCGCTGAGCCCCTGGCCCGACAGGTGCGAGCGCGCGGACGCCCGCGCCCGGCTGTAAGCCGAGTTGATCTTGTGCTTGCCGTAACCCGGGACGTCCACATAGGAGTCACGCGGGATGGAGATCGCCGTGGCGGCCGCGCCGCCCGCCGGCACGTGCACCACGATCATGGTGTCGGTGGTGCTGCCGCCGTCGTCGCTGCTGCCGGCGTGCAACGAGTCGAGCACGTTCTGTGGCAACGGGTTCCCGTTGGCGTCGGTGCGCGAGTCGAGCCCGACCAGGAGGATGTTCTGCGCCACCTGCAGCGGTTGTCCGGTCGGTGTCTCGGGAACCTGCGCGGCGGGCGGGATGACGTCGGCCGTGACGATCCCGGTGTCGAGCCGGTGCAGCTGCGACCACGCGTACCCGGTGGCACCCAGCACCAGCGTCGACACCACCCCCAGCACGACACGGCCGCCGATCCGGCGGCCCCGGGACGTGAGCAGCACGACAGAATCCCCTTGCTTCCCCGAAAGAGCCCGAGTGGGCCTGTCTTCGAGGATCACCGCGTTAGCTGGGAATAGCCTGAGAATCCTGTCGCAAAAATGTGATGATGCCCGTTCGGCCGACCGCCGCTGGGCCGAAAGTGAGCTGTGCCACGGAGTTTCGCGACACCGCGTGGCAGTTCGGGCACGGGGAGCGCTCAGCGCGGCATGCGCCGCCACACCGCGCGCGGCAGCAGGCGCATCACCGCGAAGACCGGACGGAGCACTCCTGGCACCCAGACGACTGCGCGCTGTCGCCGCAGCGCCGCGACGGTCGCGTCGGCCACCTGGTCGGGCGTGCTGGAGAACGGCGCCGGCGACATGCCCTCGGTCATCCGGCCGATCACGAAGCCGGGCCGCACGAGCAGCAGGTGCACGCCGGTGCCGTGCAGCGCGTCGGCCAGCCCGCAGGCGAAGCCGTCGAGGCCGGCCTTGGCCGAGCCGTAGACGTAGTTGGCGCGCCGCACGCGGACGCCGGCGACGGAGGAGAACACGACGAGGCTGCCCGAGCCCTGCGCGCGCAGCAGTTCCGCCGCGTGGGTGAGCACGGCCACCTGGGCGACGTAGTCGGTGTGCACGATGGCCGCTGCGTGCTCGGCGTCGGTCTCCGCGCGGGCCTGGTCGCCGAGGATGCCGAAGGCCAGCACGACGACGTCGAGCGGACCGTGCTCGGCGACCACGCGGTCGAGGAACGGCCGGTGCCCGGCCAGGTCGTCGGCGTCGAACCCGGCGGTCTCGACCACCTCGGCACCGGCCGTCCGCAGCGTCGCGACCTGCTCACCCAGGTCGGCCCCCGGGCGGGCGGCCAGCACGAACCGCTTCGCCCCGCCCGCGGCGAGCCGCTGCGCGACCGCCGTCCCGATCTCGCTGCGTCCGCCCAGCACCAGCACCGTTCCGCTCACGCGCGGCAGTCTGCCAGCCCGGCGCCGGGGCCGCCCGGGGTGGCCTGTTTCACAAACTGCAACTTTGCAGATTGTGAAAGTTTCGCGTTACGCTCTTCAGCGTGTCCTCTCCTGGCCTGCGCGAGCGGAAGAAGCTCGAAACCCACCGCACGCTCTCGACGGTCGCCGTGCGCCTCGTCGGCGAACGCGGTCTGGACCACGTGACGGTGGAGGACATCGCCGCGGAGGCCGGGGTTTCCGCGCGCACCTTCTTCAACTACTTCGCGTCCAAAGAGGACGCCGTGGTCATCGCCCACGCCGACCGGGCCGAGCGCAGCCGGCGCCTCATCGACCGGCTCACCGCGATGCCGCCGGAGCTGAGCACGCTCGAGGCCGTGGTCGCCGCCGCGCGCGACGACCTCGCCGAGATCGACGAGAACCGCGACGAGTGGCTCACGCGAATCCGGATCATCAAGGAAAACCCGGGCCTCACACTGCGCGCCCTGTCCCTCGGCACCGACGTCGTCGAACCCACCGTCGCCGCGATCGCCCGCCGCAGCGGCACCGACCCGGCGACGGACCTCTTCCCGTCACTGCTGTTCTCCGCCTTCGGCTCCGCGATCAACGCCTCCCTCATGCTCTGGCGCGACCTCGGCGGCTCGCGCCCACTGCTCGACCTCGTCGACGAAGCGGTGGCCACGCTGGCCACCGGACTCGCCGATCCGCACTGACTCGAAACCGCACTGCCCCGAACCGCCACGACCGCGATCGCAACACCCGCCACTCGACCCGCCCGCCACTCCGCCGCATCACCTGGCAAGCCGCAGTACATCCAGCACCAACCAACGCGCACCACTCCGCCGCATCCGACCACGACACCCGACACCGCCTGATCAAGCCGGCCTGACCCCAGACCGCGTCGACCCGCATTGACCGCTCCGAACCGCCAGGCATGGCATGCCACCGCACCGCACACCACACCCGATGCCGCGCTTCACCCCTGGCCCAAGCCGGCCCGACCGCAGACCGGGCCGGGCGCGCTGAACCGCACGCCACCGTTCTCCACCGAACCCGCGCTCGACCCGAACCGGGCCGAGCCGACCACCCCACCCACCCGAGTACTCCGAGGGGATCTCTCCATGACCGTGTCCGAAACCGAGGCGCCCGCCGCCTCGGGGGCGATGAGCCGGCAGCAGGTGCTGCAGGCGATGTCGGGGCTGATGATGGGCATCTTCGTCGCCATCCTCGCCTCCACTGTGGTGGCCAACGCGCTGCCGCGGATCGTGTCCGAGCTGGGTGGTTCGCAGTCGTCCTACACGTGGGTGGTGACCACGGAGCTGCTCGCGATGACGGCGACGGTTCCGTTGTGGGGCAAGCTGTCCGACCTTTACAACAAGAAGCTGCTGATCCAGCTGTCGCTCGGGTTGTTCGTGGTGGGCTCGCTGGTGGCGGGCTTCGCGCCGAACATCGAGCTGCTCATCGTGAGCCGCGTGGCGCAGGGTATCGGCGGTGGCGGCCTGACGGCGCTGGCGCAGGTGATCATGGCGGCGATCGTGTCGCCGCGGGAGCTGGGCAAGTTCTCCGGCATCTTCGGCGCCGTGTTCGCCGTGGGCACCGTGGCCGGGCCGCTGATCGGCGGCGTGCTCGTGGACACCTCGTGGCTCGGCTGGCGCTGGTGCTTCTTCCTCGGCGTGCCGTTCGCGCTCGCCGCGATCCTGCTGCTGCAGCGCACGCTGAAGCTGCCGACGATCCGGCGCGAGGCGCACGTGGACTGGCTCGGGGCGTTCCTGATCATGCTCGGGGTGTCCACTTTGCTCGTGTGGTCGTCGCTGGCCGGCTCGACGTTCGCGTGGGGCTCCTGGCAGACCGGCGTGCTCGTGCCGGTGGGTGTCGTGGTGCTGGCGCTCGCGGTGTTCGTGGAGACGAAGGTCCGCGAGCCGATCATCCCGCTGCGCCTGTTCCGCAACCGCACGGTCTCGCTGACCACGATCGCCAGCTTCTTCGTGGGTGTCGCGATGTTCGGCGGCACGGTGTTCCTCTCGCAGTACTTCCAGCTCTCGCTCGGCAAGTCGCCGACGGTCGCCGGCCTGATGAGCCTGCCGATGATCTTCGGGCTGCTGGTGTCCTCGACCGTGTCGGGTCAGCTGATCAGCCGCACCGGGCGGTGGAAGGGGCACCTGATCCTGGGTGCCGTGCTGCTGACCGCGGGCCTGGGGCTGCTCGGGCTCATCGACGCGCACACCAGCGTGCTGGAGCTGAGCCTGTTCATGCTCGTGCTGGGCGTCGGCGTCGGCATGCTCATGCAGAACCTGGTGCTGGTGACGCAGAACGACGTGCCTGCCACCGACCTCGGCGCGGCGACCTCCACGCTGTCGTTCTTCCGCAGCCTGGGCGGCTCGATCGGCGTGAGCGCGCTGGGCGCGGTGCTGGCCAACCGGGTCACGGCGCTGATCACCGAGGGCCTCGGCCCGATGCCGGGGATGAGCAGCAGCGGCAGCGAGAAGGTGCCGAACCTGGCCGACCTGCCCGCGCCGATCGCGAACGTGATCCGCGAGGCCTACGGCACCGCGACGAGCGACCTGTTCCTCATCGCCGCGCCGATCGCGCTGCTCGTGGTAGTGGCGGTGGCGTTCCTCAAGCACCTGCCGCTGAAGACCCAGAGCGGTCTCGAGCGGCTCGCGGAAGAGGCCGCCTGAGCTACGGTTCTCCGCGTGGACGACGACTTCGGCACGCTCCTCGAACGGCACCGGCGCGAGATCCGGGTGCACTGCTACCGGATGAGCGGCTCGTTCGCCGACGCCGAGGACCTCACGCAGGAGGCGTTCCTGCGGGCGTGGAAGGGCCGGAGCGGGTTCGAGGGCCGGGCGAGCGTGCGGACGTGGCTGTACCGCATCGCCACCAACGTGTGCCTCGACGCCCTGGCCCGCCGGCCCCGTCGCGTCCTGCCGGACGAGCTGGGCGCGGCCGCCGACCCGGCCGGCACCCCGGCCGCGCTCGACGTGCCGTGGCTCGGCCCGATCTCCGACAACCTGCTGGACGTCGCGGCGCCGGACGACACCGGCGCCGCGGTGGTCGAGCGCGAGACGATCGAGCTCGCGTTCCTCGCCGCCATCCAGCACCTGCCGCCCCGGCAGCGGGCGGCGCTGGTCCTGCGTGACGTGCTGGACTGGTCGGCCAAGGACACGGCGGCGGTGCTGGAGACGTCGGTGGCCTCGGCGAACAGCGCGCTGCAACGGGCCCGCGAAACGCTGCGTACGCACTTGCCCGCGCGCCGTGCCGAGTGGGCTTCCGCCGGGACGACCACGGCTGAAGAAGCCGAGCTGCTGCGCCGGCTCATCGCCGCGTACGAAGCGGGCGACCCGAACGCGGTGGCGGAGCTGCTGCGCGAGGACGCGCGCGCCGTGATGCCGCCCTACGCGCTCTGGTTCGACAGCCGGGAGCGGATCATCGCCGCGCTGCGCACGAGCATGGACGAGCGGTCGCCGTACTTCACGGGCTGGTTCCGGATGGTCGCGGTGCGTGCGAATCGGCAGCCCGCGGTTGCCACGTGGGTGCGCCGGCCCGGGGAGAGCGGATTCCGCCGGTTCGGCATCAGCGTGCTCACGGTGGAGCACGGATTGGTCACGGCGATGGCGGCGTTCGAAACGGCGTCGTTCGAGCCGTACGGATTACCGGAGACGCTCCCGGAATGACCGCCGGGCAAAAAAAGCGCCCGGGTGGGTGACCTCGATCAGGTCGCCCACCCGGGCGCAAGCCGGTCCCCGTGGGGATTTCCGGGAAAGTCTCGCCTTCGCCTCCGGGAATGGTCACCGGCACGCGGTCAGGCGGCTTGATGCCGTTCGGCGGCGGAGCGGGTGCGGACCAGCTTGCGGCGCTCCAGCTCGGTGGTTCCCCCGAAGATGCCGTTGTCCAGCCCGTTGTCCAGGGCGTAGGAAAGGCACGCTTCGCGAACCGGGCAGCGCGCGCAGACCGCCTTGGCCTCGCCGACCTGACGGGCTCCGGGGCCGACGTCCGAAATCGGGAAGAACAGTTCCGGATCCTCGTCCTGGCAGGCTGCGCGGGACAGCCAGCCGGTGCTCGTGAGTTCCATTGTTGCGTTTCACCTCCTGTCGAACATTGTCTTTTCTCGGTCAACCGACTTCTCCGGGCGCACGGCGCAGCACAACTCGCAAGGAGCTGTACAGCTCGGGTGACGCTCAGTGGGCTTCCGGCCGACCCGCAGGCGCCCCACATTCAGGGGCCAGCGGACGACCGAAGTTCCAACTTACCACCGACGGCGGTTGTTCCTCAGCGTTACGGGCCCAGCTCACACTGATCTTTTTGGCGCTCGGGGAGAGGTACCCGCGCGATCGCGTCGTCACACGTGGTGCCGACATCGAATCGTTACACCTGGCGCCGTCCTCACCGCACCTGTCCTACGGCAGCGCGGACCGGACGGGGGTGGGAGTGGACGAGTTCGACGGGTTCTTCCGCGCCGAGTTCCCGCCTCTGGTGGCCTTCGGCTGCAAGCTGGGCCTCGACCCGGCAGTGGCGCGCGAGGCCGCCGTGGACGCGCTGTCGCACGAGGCGCAGGTGTGGCCGACGGGCGATCCGCGCGCGCGGGTGCGGGTGGCCGTCCAGGGGTTCGCCGGGGAGCACGTCCCGGCGGACGACGGTCTGACCGCGCTCGTCGAGCGGAACGCCCTGGGGGTCGAGCTGCTCGCGACGCTGCCGGACACGCAGCGCACCGTGCTGGCGTGGTCGCTCGACGGGTTCGCCCCGGCCGCCATCGGGACGGCCCTCGGGATGCCGGCCAGCACGGTGCGCTCGAACCTGCGCCACGCGCGCGAACGGCTCAACCGCCGCGTGTCGTCGTGGCCCGATTTGCCGGCCTTGCCGGATGGGGAGGACGCCCTCGTGACCCTGCTGCTGGAAGCCGACGCGACGCTGACCGGAGCCCTGCGGCGGGGCCTCGACGTCGAAGCGACGCTCCGGCACGTGAAGTCCCGCACCGGCCCGCGCTTCCCCGACCACTGGCACCACCTCGACGGCCCGGTCGCCGCCGCCATGGCGGGCGACCGGCTCGCCGCGGCGCAGCTGCTGGAAACCGTCCGCCCCCTGGTCGTCCGCTACTGCCGCGGCCGCCTCGGCGGCCCCGACCGCGCCTACGTCTCCGCCGACGACGTGGCCCAGGACGTGTGCGCCGCGCTGCTCGCCGCCCTCCCCACCTACCGCGACCAGGGCCGTCCCTTCCTGGCCTTCGTGTACGGCATCGCGCAGCACAAGGTCGCCGACGCCCACCGCGCGGCCGCCCGCAACCGCACCGACCCGGTCCCCGACCCGCCCGACCGCACGGACACCGCCGACGGCCCCGAGCAACACGCCCTGCGCACCGAACTCACCACCCGCCTGGCGCGCCTGCTGGACGTGCTGCCGGACCGCCAGCGCGAGATCGTCCTGCTGCGCGTGGTGGTCGGCCTGACCGCGGAGGAGACGGCCGAAGCGGTGGGCTCCTCACCGGGCGCCGTGCGCGTCTCCCAGCACCGCGCCTTGCTGCGGCTGCGGAACCTGCTCAACGGCAGGCAGGGGTGACCTGCCTGCCGCAGCGGTGGGTCAGAAACTCCCACGCGCCGAGCGAATGCGGCGGCGCGGTCACCCACGCCTGTTCGAAGAGGGGCGCGATCTTCCCTGCTCCGAGCACCGACGGGCGGGTGCGTCACCCATATCGGTGACCTTGAACGGTCCCTGGCACTAGTGGTCCCGCCACCCGCTGGACGCGCACGCGCAAGTCCGAGCCGGCGGTCCCGACACCGCTCAGTTGCGGCGGGCGACGAAGACAGCTCCCTAAAGCCAGTCCGCGGCCGAATCGATCACTCCTCCCCGAGCTTCGCCACCACGAAATCCGCCAGTGCCGCCGCCGGGCCTTCCGTCGCGTCGCGGAGCAGGAGCATGAACTCCACCGGGCCCGGGTCCGGGAGGCCGAGGTGGGCCGGGAGTTCGAGCAGGCCGTCGGGGACGAGGCTGCGGGCGTGGACGGTGATGCCGAGGCCGGCGGCCGCCGCGGCGCGAAGGCCGGTGAGGCTGGAGGTGAGGCAGGCGGCGCGCCATTCGAGGCCGGCGCGTTCGAGGGCCTCGACGGCGAGCTGGCGGGTCACCGAGGGCATGGGGTACTGCACGAGCGGCACGGGCTGGCCCGGTTCGAGCACCGTGGCCGTCGAGCCGATCCACACCAGGGGTTCGCGCCGGAGGACGCGGCCGGGGCCGGGGGCGCCGGGGCGGCGTTTGCCGAGCACGAGGTCGAGGCGGCCCTCGGCGAGGCGGCGGGCGAGCACATCGGACAGTTCGACGTGGAGCTCCACGTCCACGAGCGGGTGGCTGCGGCGCAGCCGGCGCAGGATCTCGGGCACCTCGTCGAGCACGAAGTCCTCGGACACTCCGAAGCGGACGCGCCCGCGCACCTGGGTGCCGCGGAAGTGACGGGAGGCGCGCTCCTCGGTGTCCACAATGGTCTGGGCGAAGCCCAGCATCGCCTGCCCGCGCGCGGTGAGGTCGACGGCGTGGGTGTCGCGTTGGAACAGCAGCCCGCCGGCTTCCTTTTCGAGGCGCCGGATGTGCTGGCTGACTGTGGGCTGGCCCACACCCAGCCTCCGGGCCGCTGCGGTGAAGCTGCGGGTTTCGGCCACCGCGAGGAAGGAGCGGCACAGGCGCGAATCCAGCATGCGTCACATCTTATCGGCGCCCACAATGACAGTGAGTACGGTGATCGGGGTTCCGAATGACCGTGCCGCACCGGAGAATCGGGTGGGAAAGGAGTTCCATGACGACCGTGTTCGCCCCGCTGACCCGCCCCGTTTCCGCACTGCTGGCCAAGCTGCGGATCGACCCGTTCATCGCCGCCATCCTGCTGACGGTGGGCGTCGCGTCGCTCCTGCCCGCCTCGGGCGGCACCGCCACCGGCTTCGGGATCGCGGCGAACATCGCGGTGGGACTGTTGTTCTTCCTCTACGGCGCAAGGCTTTCGAGCCAGGAAGCCATCGACGGCCTGAAACACTGGCGCCTGCACGTCACTGTGCTGTCCGCCACATTCGTGCTGTTCCCCTTGCTGGGCCTCGCCGCCTCGTTCCTCTCCCCCGGGCTGCTCACCTCGCCGCTCTACACCGGCGTGCTGTTCCTGTGCCTGCTGCCGTCCACGGTGCAGTCGTCGATCGCGTTCACCTCGATCGCGAAGGGCAACGTCGCGGCCGCCATCTGCAGCGCGTCGGTGTCGAACCTGCTCGGCATCGTGCTGACGCCGCTGCTCGTCGCGCTGCTGCTCTCGACCGACGGCCCCGGCGTGAGCGGGCAGGCGGTGCTGGACATCGTGCTGCAGCTGCTCGTGCCGTTCGTGGCCGGCCAGCTCGCGCGCCGCTGGATCGGCGGCTGGGTCAGCCGCCACTCGGCGCCGCTGAAGCTCGTGGACCGCGGCTCGATCCTGCTCGTCGTCTACACCGCCTTCAGCGCGGGCATGACCGAGGGCATCTGGCACCAGCTCAACCTCGGCCCGCTGTTCGTGCTGCTGGGCGTGTGCGTGGTGCTGCTCGCCGCCGTGCTGACGACCACGAGCGTCGGCGCGCGCCTGCTCGGTTTCGACCGCGCCGACCGCATCACGATCGTGTTCTGCGGCTCCAAGAAGAGCCTGGCCAGTGGCCTGCCGATGGCCACCGTGCTCTTCGGCCACGGCCAGGTCGGCCTGATCGTGCTGCCGCTGATGCTGTTCCACCAGATCCAGCTGATCGTGTGCGCCGCGATGGCCCGCCGCTACGCCCGCCAGGCGGCGGCCGACGAGCCGAGTGAGGTCGTTCCCGCCGAAGTCGGCTGATCCCCGGAACGGGTCACCCGATCGTGGCGTCTCCGGACAATTGTGCACGGTCGGCTCAGGGACCCGGGACTATCAGGCAACCGCGCAGTTCGGGGCCAGGCTGACGGCTCGGCGCTGCTAGCGTGCCAATGTGAGTAATCCGTTGATCGCGCAGACCCAGGACTCGACGAAGGCCTATTCCGGGATTTCACTCCTGGAATAGGCCAACGACCTTTCCACCGCCATCGAGTCGGGCGACTGGGCGTCGGTCGCCATGGGCGCGGTCGGCACGGCGCTGGACGCGTTGTCCGTGGCGATGGATCCGTTCGGCGCGATTCTCGCGGCGGGCGTCTCCTGGCTGATGGAACACGTCGGCCCGCTCAAGGACGCGCTCAACGGGCTCACCGGCAACGCGGATCAGATCAAAGCCCAATCGGAGACCTGGGCCAACGTCGCCAAAGAACTCGGCAGCGTCTCCTCGGACCTGACCGACGCGATCAACGCCGACCTGCAGTCCTGGTCCGGATCCGCCTCGGACGCCTACCGGCAGCGGGGACAGGACCTGGCGACGTCGCTGCAGGCGGCGCAGAAGGGCTGCGAAGGTGCCTCGTCCGGGGTGAAGACCGCCGGTGAAGTCGTCGCCGCGGTCCGCACGCTGGTGCGCGACATCATCTCCGAGCTCATCGGCCACATGATCAGCTGGGCCCTGCAGGTCGTGTTCACCCTCGGCATCGGCCTCGCCTGGGTCGTCCCGCAGGTCGTCAGCGCCGTCGCGAAAACGGCCTCGCAAATCACCGGACTGGTCACCAAACTGGTCAAAGCCCTCAAAGCACTCGTGCCGCTGCTGAAGAAAGCCGGCACGCTGTTCGAAGACGCGGGGAAGGCGTTCAAGGGTCTCAAGGGCGGCAAGGTCGCCCCGCCGCCCAAGACCAAAGACCTGAGCGGCACGCCGAAGGCCCCGCCTGTGAAAACGCCCGGCGGCGACGGGGGCGGCACTCCCAAGGGCGGCGGCTACGAAGGCACCCCCCAAGGACTACACCCCACCCCCGGGCAAATCGGGTGCGGACGACTCCACGAAAAGCTCCGGATACGAGGGCAATCCGAAGGACTACACACCGCCGCCCGGCAAATCGAGCGGCGACGACAGCACCTCCGCCTCCGGGTACTCCGGCGACGCCAAGGACTACACCCCACCACCGGCGTCGAAGGGCGGGGACGACGCCACCCACGCGTCGAGTTCCGGCGGCGGCTCCACCGGCGGTGGTGGCACCCCGCCACCGCTGAAGAGCGACCCGCCCCCGCTCAAGACCGACCCCGAACCGCCTCCGGTGCAGACGCCGAAGGGGCTGGGGGACGACAAGACGGTCACCTCGAGCTCGGGTGGTTCCGGCAGCGGCGGCAAGAGCATCAAGGACAGCAACGCGAACCCGGACGAGAACGGCACCCCGCCGCCGGACCGGTCGGTGTGCGGCGACCCGATCGACGTGGCCACCGGGTGGATGCTGCTGACGCAGACGGACCTGGAGATCCCCGGCGCATTGCCGCTGGAGGTGTCGCGCACGCACATCTCGTCCTACCGCGCGGGCCGCTTCTTCGGCCCGTCGTGGGCGTCCACTGTGGACCAGCGGCTCGAGGTCGAGGACGACGGCCTGCACGTCGCGCTCGCCGACGGCAGCCTGCAGAGCTACCCCGTGCCGGTGAGCTCCCCCGTGCTGCCGGTCGCGGGCCCGGCACGGCCGCTGCGGCGCGTCGAGGACGGCTACCTGGTCGAGGACCCGGAACAGCAGCACACGTTGTTCTTCGAGCAGTCCGCCGACGGTGTGTTCCCGCTGCGGACGATCTTCGACGGCGACGGCAACCGCATCGACGTGGTGCCCGGCGTGAACGAGGTGCCGGCGGAGCTGGTGCACTCCTCCGGCGCCCGGGTGCTGTTCGACAGCGCGGGCGGCCGGATCACCGCGCTGCGGGCCGCCGACGGCACGGTGGTCGCGAGCTACGCCTACGACGCGCGCGGCCGGCTCGCCGAGGTCGTCGACGCCGCCGGCACACCGACCCGCTTCACCTACGACGCCGACGGCCGGATCGTGCGCTGGGAAGACGTCAACGGCCGCTGGTACGGCTACGGGTTCGACGCGGCGGGCCGGGTCGTGCAGGCGCGCGGCACCGACGGGTACCTCGACTGCACGATCGACTACGACCGCGAGAACCTCGTCACGAGTGTCACCGACTCGCTCGGCGCCGTGCGCCGGTTCCACCTCGACGACCGGCTGCGGGTGATCGCCGAGACCGACGCGCTGGGCCACACCACCAGCCTCGCCTACGACGAGCACGGCCGGTTGCTCACCCGGACCGATCCGCTGGGCCGCCAGGTCCGCTACGAGCGGGACGAGGCCGGCCGGGTCGTCGCGATCACCGCGCCGGACGGGACACGGTCGCTGACCGAGTACAACGAGCAGGGCCGCCCGGTCGCCGCGATCGGCCCGGACGGCGCGACGTGGCATTACGAGTACGACGCGCGCGGCAAGGTCACCGGTGTCGTCGACCCGCTCGGTGCCCGGACCTCCTACGCCTACGACGAGCGCGGCAACGTCGCCGTGGTCACCGACGCGCTCGGTGGCACCACCCGGATCCAGTCCGACGCGGCGGGCCGGCCGCTGAGCGTGGAGGACGAGGACGGCGCCGTCACCCGCTACACCTACGACCTGCTCGGCCGCACCACGTCGATGACCGACGAGCTGGGCGGCCTCACCCGGCTCGCGTGGGCGGCGGGCGACCAGCTCGCCGAACGGATCGAGCCGGACGGCGCGACGTGGCGGTGGAAGGACTCCGCCCTCGGGAACACCGACGAGAGCACCGACGCGCGCGGCAACACCACGCGCACGGAGTACGCGCAGTTCGACCTGCCGGTGGCCGAAACCGGCCCGGACGGCGAGCGGCTCGCCTACGCCTACGACACCGAGCTGCGCCTGGTGTCGGTGACCAACGAGCAAGGCCTGGTCTGGCACTACCGCTACGACCCCGCCGGGAACCTCACCGGCGAGACCGACTTCAACGGCCGCACCCTGCACTACCGCTACGACGCGGCCGGGCAGCTGATCGGCCGCACCAACGGCGCCGGGGAGACCACGACGCTGGAGCGCGACGTGATGGGCCAGGTGGTCCGCCGCGTCACCGGCGAAGACGTCGCGACCTTCGCCTACGACGAGGCAGGCCGCATGGTGGCCGCGCGCAACGCCGACGCCGAGGTCACCTTCGCCTACGACGCGCTGGGCCGTGTGGTCGCCGAGACTGTGGACGGTCGCGTGGTGCGCTCGGAGTACGACGAGCTCGGCCGGCGCCGCGTGCGCCACACGCCTTCGGGCGCGGCGTCGCGCTTCGAGTACGGGCCGGCCGGCACGCTGGCCGCGCTGCACGTCGGCAACCGCTCGCTGAGCTTCGAGCACGACCTCGCCGGCCACGAGCGGGTCCGCCGCTTCGGTGCCGCGGAACTGCGCCAGGGCTGGGCCCCGGGCGACCGGCTGGTGGCCCAGACGGTCGTCGCCGGCGCCCGCACGACCCAGCACCGCGAGTACGGCTACCTCGCCGACGGTTACCTGGCTTCGGTGACCGACGCGATCACCGGCCCCCGCACGCTGACCGTGGACCGCGCGGGCCGCGTCCGGGCCGTCGTCGGTCAGGGCTGGCAGGAGAGCTACGCCTACCACCAGACCGGTGTCATCGCCCAGGCGCAGACGCCGGGTGCGCCGACTGCCGGGCCGCGCGAGTGCCGCGGCACGCTGCTCACCGCCGCGGGAGCGGTCCGCTACGCCCACGACCCCGAAGGCCGCACCACCCTGCGCGGTGCCGGGCCGGCGAGCCCGCAGTGGCAGTTCCGGTGGAACGCCGAGAGCCGGCTGACCTCGGTGCTCACGCCCCAAGGGGAGCACTGGCGCTACCGCTACGACGCGCTGGGCCGCCGCGTCGCCAAGCAGCGCCTCACGCCGGACGGCCGGGTGGCCGAGCAGGTGCAGTTCGCGTGGGACGGGGACACGCTCGCCGAGCAGGTGCGCACCGAACCGGGCCAGCCTCAGGTCGCCACCGTGTGGGAGTGGGAACCGGGCACCGGCCGCGCCCTCACCCAGACCGAACGCGTCCTCGGCACGCCGGACGAGCGGTTCCACACCATCGTCACCGACCTCGTCGGCACGCCGAGCGAGCTGCTGGAGGAATCCGGGGAGGTCGCGTGGCACCGCCAGGCCACGCTCTGGGGCAAGGTCCTCGACGGACCGGGCCGCACCACCACACCGTTGCGGTTCCCCGGGCAGTACCACGACGCCGAGACCGGGCTGCACTACAACCTCAACCGCTACTACGACCCCGAGGTCGGCCGCTACCTCTCCCACGACCCGCTGGGCCTCGACCCCGGCCCGGACTCCCAGGCCTACGCCCTCAACCCGACCGCATTGGCCGACCCGCTCGGTCTCGCTCCGACCGTCACCCCGTGTGCGGCGAAGAAGAAGCAGCAGGCAGCGGCCACCGGCCCGTCGAAGTCAAAGGTGAGCAAGGCGAAGCAGCAGCTGACCGGCAACAACCCCGGGCCGAGCAAGAAGGCGCCGAAGGTGAAGACCAAGCCGGACGGCAACCCGGCCAAGTCCGACGGCAGCTACGGCACCACCAAACACGAACAGGCCCGCACCTGGGAGAAGTACCAGAACGAGATCAAGAACGACTCGACCTGGAAGGACCCCAACAAGCTCGTCAGCGGCAAGACGCACGAGTCCGAACACCCGATCGGGTACAAGGCCATCGGCGGCGACGAGTTCCAGCGGGCGAACGCGCACGAGACCCAGATCCGCGACGGCGTCAAGGCCGGCGATCGCGGGCCGAAGACCCCGGACGAGGCGGCCAACATCAAGGACGCCAGGCGCATGGAGGACGACGCGCCCGCCTACCAGGAGTCGGCGCAGGCGCACCGCGACAACATCGGCACCGGCGTGCGCGGTGAGAAGGACGGCTCGGGGTTCAACGCCGACACCTACCGCGAATCCCTCGGCAACACCTTGCGGGAGGGCCGGCCGAGCGATGGCGTCCAGCTCAACCAACTCACCTACGCCCACCAGCACAAGGACGGGGGCATGATCGACAACCCCGCTTACGTCAGCGAAACCAAGACTCCCGGCGTGCCCAAGAGGATCCAGGACTGGGAGCCGAACCCGCACTACAAGAACGACATGGAGACCCCGCACGAGCCGCAGATGACCCACGCGGAGCATCCCGCGCCCAACCGCGACTCCTTCCGCCCGACCGCCGGCACGACCCAGGGCAAGGTCGCCGACGACTCCTACCACCACATGGTGGACAAGATGGAGGGCAAGTCGATCGAGTACAGCGACGGCACCGGTGGTGTCGGCGTCCCGGGCGGCACCACCCACACCCCGCCGGTCTCGCACGACGACGTCATCGAAATGCACACGGCGCGCGACGTCGTGCGGGACGGCGCCAACGTGTCCAAAGAGGACATGCCGATGTTCCTCCACGGAAACGAGATGGGCCACCGCGTCAAGCCGCCTACCGACGAGCAGCTCAAGGAAGCAGACGACTACGTCAAGGACGACCCCAAGGTCGACATGTCCGACCAGGCGATCAAGGACCGGATCCGGCAGCAGCAGGAACGCATGCAGCAAATGGCGAGCCAGCAGCGCGCCGGCCGCGAACCGGGCTGGGCCGCCGACCCGGACGCCATGGAGATCGACGGATGACCGGCGCGAAAACCGCACGGGTGGCGTACTGAGCACCGGCTCGGACCGGGTCGGGGGACCCGGTCCGAGCCGGGTTCACAGCTGGCGCGAGATCACCAGCCGCATGATGTCCGAGGTGCCTTCTTCGAGTTCTTCGAGCTTTGCGTCGCGCATCCACTGTTCGACGGGGAACTCGCGGGAATAGCCCCAGCCGCCGAGGGTCTGGACGGCGGCCCAGGTGCAGAACATGGCGGTCTCCGAGGCCTGGAGTTTCGCCATGGCCGCGTTTTTCGTGGCGAGCTCGCCGGCGTCGATGCGGCGGGCGGCGTTGAGGGTGAGCAGCCACGCGGACTCGATGCGCGTGGCCATGTCGGCCAGCCGGAAAGCCACGGCCTGGTGCTCGATAATCGGCTTGCCGAACTGGGTGCGTTCGCGGGCGTAGTCGCGCGCGTATTCGTAGGCGGCGCGCGCGGCGCCCGTCGCGGCGGCGGCGAGCACGATGCGGGAGATGTCGAACGTCTTCATCAGCCCGTGGAAGCCGCGGCCCTCGTCGCCGAGGCGGTGCGCTTCGGGGACGAAGACGTGGTCGAAGAAGATCTCCCGGCACACGATGGCGCGCTGGCCCATCTTCTTCATCGGCTCGCCGAAGGTCATGCCCTCGGTTCCCTTGCGCAGCAGGAAAGCCGTGACTCCCGAAGACCGTTGCGCCGGATCCGTCTTGGCGAAGACGACGTACTGGTCGGCCAGGCCTGCATTGGAGATCCAGGCTTTCTGGCCCGTGATCTCGTACCCGCCCTCGACGCGGCGCGCGGTCGTGGTGATCGACGCGGCGTCGGAGCCCGAGCCCGGTTCGGTGGTGGCGAGCGCGGTGTAGAGCGGTTCCGGGCCGGTGAGCGGCCGCAGCCACTCCTCCTTCTGCTCGGCGGTGCCCAGCTCCAGCACCGGATCGGCGAAGAACCCGTTGGAGCACAGGAAGTTCCCGATGCCCGGGTCGCCCCAGCACAGCTGTTCCTGCACCAGGCACTGGGTCACGACATCGGTGAACCCGCCGCCGCCGAACTCCTCCGGCAGCATGAAATCGGTGATCCCCGCCTTCGCGGCGGAGCGGAAGATGTCCAGGGGCGACTCGACGTCGCGCTCGTCCACCTCGCGCCCGCGCGGGCGGATCTCGTTGACGGCGAACTGCCGGCAGAGCTCGACGATGTCGCGCTGCTCGTCGGTCAGGGGCCAGGGTTCGGCTGCCTGGGGCATGGTTCCTCCTCGGGGAAGTGGTCGGGCTCGTGCAGGATCAGCGCGTCGACGGCGAGCACCCCGCCGGCGGCGACCCGGATCGGGTTGAGCTCCAGGTCGGTGAGGCCGGGATCGGCCGCGATGGCTCGGGAGACCAGGACGATCACGTCGGCGAGCGCGCCGACGGCCACCGCCGGTCTGCCCCGCCAGCCCGCCAGCAGCGGGCGGCAGCGCAGCCCGTCGAGCATGGCCAGCGCCGTGGCCCGGTCGACCGGGGCCAGCTCGACCCGCGCGTCTCGCCACAGCTCGGCTTCGACGCCGCCGAAGCCGACCGTGATCGTCGGCCCGAAGTCGCGGTCGCGGCGCGCGCCGACGAGCAGTTCGACGACACCGGCTCGGGTGTCCTGCTCTTCCAGGACGTACTCCCCCGGCCCGAGCCGCGCGGACATCTCGGTGAACGCCGCCACGGCCGCACCTGCGTCGGCCAGCCCCGCCCGGACACCGCCGTGCTCGCTCTTGTGCTCCAGCCAGCCGGCCTTCAGCACGGCCGGGGCCCGCAGGTCCGCGAACGCCCGCCTGACGGCGGCGGCGTCGTCGACCCGCACAGCCCGGGGCACCGGAATGCCCAGCGACACCAGGGTTTCCCGCGCGTGCCAGTAGCCCGTGGCCCGGCTCAGCCCGGACCGGCCGTCGGCGGCGAGGTCGCGGCCCGGGCCGAGCGAAGCGGCGTTGGCCAGCGCGCCGAGCGCGGACTCGATCGCCGGATACGCCGGGAGCCGCCGCTGCGCCATCCGCGCGACCGCGGCCGACCGCTCGCTCATGCTGTGCACCACCACCGGCACCTCGCCGCCGGCCAGCTGGCCGAGCCGGTCGACGACGGCGTTCTCCGCGTCCACCAGCACCGGCGCGTCCTCGCCGTAGCAACCGAAGTAGCCCGACAACGCGACCGCGTCGGCCTCGCCCGAAGCGGCCACGGCCTCGCTCACCGCCGCGTAGACGGTGAGGTCCGCTTCGCCGGCACCGGCCAGGTCGACGGGGTTCGAGACGGCCGCCGCGGCGGGCAGGAGGTCGCCGAGTTTGCGTTGCAGCTCAGGGGAAAACACCGGCACGGACAGTCCCAGCGAGGCGGCCACGTCGGCCGCGAGCCCGCCCTGGCCACCGCTGTCGCTGACGATCGCCACGCGGCGGCCGCGGGGCGGCGTGGCCGAGGACAGGTACCGCGCGGTGCCGACGAGCTCCTGTGCCGTCGCGACCCGCAGCGCCCCCGCCGTCCGGCAGGCGGCCTCGACCACGGCGACGGCCGAGGTCAGCGAGCCCGTGTGCGAACGCGCGAGCCGGCGGCTGCCGTCGCTCGCCCCGGTGCTCAGGACCAGCGCGTGCTTGCCCGCGCGGCGCAGTGCCCGAAGCGCGGCGACCACCCGCGGCCCTTCGGTGAATCCCTCCAGGTACAGCGCGACGGTGGTGGTCCGTTCGTCCTCGACCAGCGCTTCCAGCAGGTCCGCCGCCGTGACGCTGAGCTGGTTGCCGACCGAGTAGAACCGCGAGACGCCGAGCCCGGACCGTGCGGCGAGGGTCGCGATCTCCAGGCCGAGCTGGCCGCTCTGCGACACGATCGCGAGCGGGCCCGGTGTGAAGTTGCCCCACGCGAGCTGCAGGTCGGCGTCCGCGTCGTAGAGCCCGAGGCTGTTCGGGCCGAGCAGGTGCGCGTCCGCGTCGCGCAGCATCCGCGCCAGCTCCGGTTCGTCGGCACCGAGGCCCGCGGTGATCGCGAGGAACGCCCGGGAGCCACGCTCGAGTGCTTGTGCCACAACGGGTTTCACGTGCGGCGCCGGCACACACAGCACCACGAGCTCCGGCACCTGCGGCACGGTCTCCACCGAACGGTGGCTGTCGCGGCCGAACAGCGGCCGGGCCTGGCGGTTGACGAGCCACACGGCCCGCCGGTGGGCACCCCGCAGGGCGCCCGTGGCGAGCCAGTAGCCCCATTTGGCACGGTCGTCGGTCGCCCCGACGACGGCGATCGAAGCGGGGTCGAGAAAAGCGTCGGGCACGGACACGGGTCGCCCTCCGGGGCTCTCGCGGCTGCGGTGAAAGGGGGTTCGGACGAGACGTCCCTATAGCTGACTGGCTCGTCAGTTATACCTTGCGATCCGATCGCGGACAAGCCCGTCTCCGAGCAGTTTCCGTTACTTGGCAGTGCCTATGAGTCGATCGGGCCCCGTTCGGAGCAGCCTCAGCAGCCGCAGTTTCGCAACGCGCAACTCAGGCGGCGACGCAGCTGTCCAGGAAGTGCAGCACGGTCGCGTTCATCCGGTCGGCGGTCATCTCCCGCGACCCGGCGAGCACCTGCACGGCGAGGCCGTCGATCATCGCGACGAGCATGTTCGCGAGCGCGGCCGGGTCCCCCGCGCGCGCCGAACCGTCGGCCTGGGCCTGCGTGATCAAGTCCGTGACTAGGCGCCGCCACTGCCCGTAGAGGGTCTCGTTGATGGCCTGGAACTGCTCGTCACGCATCGCCTCGGCCCACAGCTCCGCCCAGACGCGCCACGCGGTGAGCGCTTCGGCGGGGCGCGGCAGGAACGACTCGACGAGCTCCCGCAACGCGGGCAGCGGCGGGCCCCCGGCCGCCAGCAGCGTCCGGCGCAGCGAGATCGACAGGCGGTAGTTGTGCTCGAACGCCGCGCTGAGCACCGCGCGTTTGCCGTCGAAGTAGTAGTGGATGGTGCCGGAGCTGACGCCGGCGCGGCGCGCCACGTCGGCCAGCCGGAAGTCGTGCAGACCGCGCTCGGCGAGGACCTCGCACGCCGCGTCGAGGATCTGCTCGCGGCGCTCCGCCTCGACGTTCGGGCGTGGCACGGGGGCTCCTGTTCGTCGGGGCGCGGCCGGTCAGCCGAGGACCAGGTGCGGCTCGAACGCCTGCAGCAGCAACGTCCGCATCCGGTCCGGGGTCAGGTCGGTGGAGCCCACGAGGATCTGGATCGCCAGCCCGTCGACCATCGCGGTGAACCGGTCGGCGAGCGCCTCGACGTCCGCCTCCGGCGCGAGTCCCTCGCGGCGGCACTCCCGCAGCAGGTCGACGACGAGCCGGCGCCAGCTGGAGTAGATGCGCCGCTGCGCGGGCCGCAGCTCGGGTTCGAGCATGGCCTGGTTCCAGAACTGGATCCACACCGACCACTCGTCGACGTCGTCCGGCGTGAGGGTCAGCTGCACCTCGATCAGCCGCCGCAGCTTTTCGCGCGCGGAACTGGCCTGGCCGAACTCCTCGTCGAGCCGCTCGCGGAAGCGCCGCGCGTAGAACTCCAGCGCGGCGTGCAGCGCGGCTTCCTTGCTCGGGAAGTGGTAGTGCACGGTCGCGGTGCTGGTACCGCAGTAGCGCGCGATGTCGGAGACGCGCACGTTGTGGTAGCCGCGGCGGGCGATGAGCACGGTCGCGGCCTCGAGGATCTGGTCGCGCCGCTCCTGCGCGGTCACCGGCTGCGCCCGGTCGCGCCGTCCGTCCGGTGCGGCGACGGGCGCGGGGCCGGCGCCGGAAGCCAGGTAGCGCACGGATACGCCGGAGGCCTTGGCGATCGCGGCCAGCTCCTCGTCGCGAAGCCGCCGCGTGCCGCGCAACGCCTTGGACAACGCGGTGGGATCCATCCCGATCCGCTGCGCCAGCTCGCGCTGCGAGAGCCCGGCGGAGCGCAGCGCGGTGCGCACCCGCTCCCCCGGCTCGACCGCGGCGGTGTCCGGCCGATCGTCTGTACTGGTCATGGCCAGGCCAGTATGCCAGGGCACGGCGCGTCAGCCCGGCTGCTCGACGACTTCGAGCGCGCTGATCACCTCACCCGCGGCGCGCTCGCCCGACGAGATCGCGCCGTCGATGTAGCCGTTCCACACCGACGCCGTCTCCGTGCCGGCCCAGTGCACGCGCCCGGCCGGCGCCCGCCAGCCGTCGCGGCCGTGGGCCGTCCAGCCCCCCGGCGTCACGAAACACTCGTAGCCGCCGACGGTCCACCCCTCGTGCGGCCAGATCTTCTCCACGTACTCGATCGGCTCGCCGGGACCGGCCACTTCGGACAGTGCCGCCAGGACGGCGGACCGGCGCGTGGCCTCGTCGCAAGCGGCCCACCGGTCGAGCCGGTCGCCGTAGACGAACGCGACCAGCACGCCGCGCGACGCGTCCTCGGGCGAGTTGTCGAACACCACGCCGACCGGGCTTTCGCCGTACAGCGTGGCGATTCCGGACCGTCCGGCCGCCCGCCAGAACGGCGTGTCGTAGACCGCGTGTACCTTCGCGACCCGGCCCATCGGCGAATGACGCGCCCACCCGAGCCGGTCGGACGGCAGCACCGGGTCGAACGCGATCCGCTCCAGCACCGCGGGCGGCACGGCGACCACGACGCGGGCCGCGCGCACGACGGTGCGGCCGGTGGTCACCTCGACCCCGTCCGCGGTCTGGCGGATCGAGCGCACGGGATCACCCAGCCGGACGCGGTCGCCGAGCGCCGCGGCCATCGCGCGGGCCACCGCGTCGGCGCCGTCGGTGAACCGGGCGTCCTGCGCGCAGCCGCGGGTTTCCATCAGCTGCTCGTAACCGCCCGCCGAGGCGAGGTAGAACAGCACGTGGAACAGGGAGATCTCGCGTGGTTCGGCGCACCAGACGCCCTGGACGGCCAGCGCCAGGCGCCGCAGCGCGTCCTCGTCGCGGGTCTGCGAACGGAAGAACTCCCGGGCGGACAATGCGTCGAACTCGCCGAACCGCGGCGTGGCCCAGGGTTCGGCGAGGTCGACGGTGCGGGCGAGCTCGTCGAGCAGCGTGGTGACGCGTTCGTACTCCGCGATCCCGGGCCCCGTGTCGGGGGCGGCGCCGGAGTAGCCGACGCTCGTGCCGTCGTGCCAGACCTCGACGTGGCGGCCGGTCTCCCAGGTCGGGAACGTCGTGCAGCCGAAGCGGGCCGCGAGCGCGTGGAACCGGCGCTGTGTCGGCCCGATCCACTGCCCGCCGTGGTCGACGCGCACGCCCGAGGCGGTCACCTCACTGACCACGCGGCCGCCCACGCGGTCGCCGGCCTCCAGCACGACGACGTCGATCCCGGCGTCGGCCAGCCGCGACGCGGTGGTCAGCCCGGCGTACCCGGCACCCACGACCACCACACCCGGGTCGCCGTCCGGTCGTTCTCGTGTAGTCACACCGACCACTGTGGCGCAACATTGACTCACCGGTCAACTGAAGTCCAGAAAGTTGCGATCGAAGTCTTGACAGTGACCGGCGCCACGTCCAGGCTGACTCGTCAATCAGTCGTTGCGTTCGGCTGCCAGTACCTGGGAAACCGGAGAAACAGGAGTGGCGATGACCGGAAAGCCGCAATCCTCGCAGGCACTCACGGCCGCCCAGCTGCGCACCGACGTCGCGGCCGGCGGCGAGTTCGCCGACAAGGGCCTGCGCTCCGGCGCGCTCGGCATGGCCGCCAGCCTGATCCTCGCCGTCGCCTCCGCGGCCCCCGCCTACAGCCTCGCCGCGACGCTCGCGTTCATCGTCGGTTACGTCGGCTTCCAGGCGCCGGCCGTGGTACTGGTTGCGTTCATCCCGATCCTGTTCGTCTCCTTCGGCTACGCGGCGCTCAACCGCCGTGATCCCGACTGCGGCACGATCTTCACGTGGGCCTCTCGGGTGCTCAGCCCGAGCCTCGGGTTCCTGGGCGGCTGGGCGATCATCGCGTCGTTCGTCCTCGTGGTCGGCAGCCTCGCGCAGGTCGCCGGGCAGTACGTGTTCCTGCTGTTCGGCGCCGACGGGATCGGGTCGGACCCGGCCAACCCGTGGGTACTGCTGGCCGGGCTCGGGTGGCTCGCGCTGATGACGCTGATCTGCTACCGCGGCATCGAGATCGCCACCGCGGTGCAGCGGGCGTTGCTGTTCCTCGAGTTCGGGATGCTGCTGGTGCTTTCGGTGGTCGCGCTCGTGCGCGTGTACACGGGCACGGCGCCGGCCGGGATGCAGCGGCCGCGGCTGTCGTGGCTCAACCCGTTCTCGGGCGCGTCGCCGAGTGCGTTCGTCAGCGGTGTGGTGCTCATGCTGTTCATCTACTGGGGCTGGGAAACCGCGATCACGGTCAACGAGGAGACGGCCGACCGCCGCCGCACGCCCGGCCGCTCCGCGACCTACTCCACCTTGTTGCTGCTGGGTGTGTACCTGCTGGCGACGTTCGCCGCGGTGTCGTTCGCCGGCATCGGCGACAGCGGCATCGGCCTGACCAACCCGGACAACTCCGGTGACGTCTTCTACGCGTTCGGCACCGCGGTGTTCGGCGCCGGCGGCTTCGGTTCGGTGCTGTGGCACCTGCTGATCCTGATGGTGCTGACCTCGGCGGCCGCGTCGACCGAGACGACCGTGCTCACGCTCAGCCGCACCGTGCTGTCGATGGCCGACCAGGGCGCCCTGCCCCGCGCGCTGGCCCGCGTGCACCCGCGCTTCCGCATCCCGCACGTCGGCACGATCGCGGTCGGGGTCGTCGGCGCGATCGTCTACATCGCCCTGAACTTCCTCGGCCACGGGCTCGTCATCGGCGACGCGGTGTCGGCCTGCGGGGTGATGATCGCGTTCTACTACGGGCTCACCGGGCTGACGTCCGCCTGGGCCCACCGCGCCGAATGGCGCACGAGTGCCGCGGATCTGTGGCTGCGCACGGTTTTCCCGGCGATCGGCGGGGTTGTGCTGCTCGCCGCGGGGACGTGGAGCCTCGTCCACGCGTGGGACCCGTCGTCGAGCGGCACGAGCTGGCCGCTGCCGTTCACCGGCGTCGAGGTCGGCGGCACGTTCGTGATCGGCGCGGGTTCGCTGGTGCTCGGCCTGGTCGTGCTGCTGGTGTGCCGCCGCGTCTACCCCGCCTTCTTCCGCCGCTGAGGAGCGTTTCGCCGTGGCCCGTCCCTATGCCGTGACCGAACCGGCCACCCGGCAGGTGCTGGAGCTCTTCGCGCCCGCCACCGACGCCCGGGTGCAGTCGGCACTGTCCACTGCGGACAAACTCTTCGCGGACTGGCGCGCGGTCCCCGTGACCGAGCGCGCAGCCGTCCTGCGCCGGATCGCCCGCGCGTTCGCCGGCCACGCCGAGGAACTGGCGGCGACGATGGCGCTGGAGATGGGCAAGACCCACGCGGAAGGCTTGGAGGAGGCCGATTCCTGCCGCGAGATCTTCGAGTACTACGCCACCGAAGGCCCCGGCCTGCTGGCCGACGAGCCGCTGCCGACCCCCGGCGCGGTGCTGCAGAAACGCCCGATCGGCGCCCTGCTCGGCATCATGCCGTGGAACTTCCCCTGCTACCAGGTCGCCCGCTTCGCCGCGCCGAACCTCATGGCCGGCAACGCGATCGTCCTCAAGCACGCCGAGTCCGTGCCCCGCTCGGCCCTGGCCCTCGAACGCCTGATCACCGACGCCTGCGCCCCGTACGTGAACCTCTTCGCCACCCACCCCCAGGTCGAGACGATCATCGCCGACCCGCGGATCCAGGGCGTCTCCTTCACCGGCTCCGAACGCGCCGGCTCCGCGGTGGCCGCCCTCGCGGGACAGCACCTGAAGAAGTGCGTCCTGGAACTGGGCGGCTCGGACCCGTTCGTCGTCCTGGACACCGACGACGTCGAGGCGCTCGCCGCCACCGCGTGGTCGTTCCGGATGTACAACAAGGGCCAGGCCTGCAACTCCAACAAGCGCATCATCGTGCTGGCCGGCCACTACGACGCCTTCGTCACCGCCTTGGTCGCGCGGGCGGAAGAGCAGACGCCGCCGGGCCCGCTCGCCTCCCGCGCCGCCGCGGAAACCGTGGCCGCCCTCGTGGACGACGCCGTGGCGCGCGGCGCCACCCTCCACACCGGCGGCGTGCTCGGCCCCGGTGCCTTCTACTCCCCCACCGTGCTCACCGGCGTCACCGACCAGATGCGCGCGTTCCACGAAGAACTGTTCGGCCCGGTCGCCGTCGTCTACCGCGTCGGCAGCGAACAGGAGGCCGTCGACCTCGCCAACCGCAGTGCCTTCGGCCTCGGCGCCTCCGTCTTCAGCGCCGACCCGGCCCGCGCGGCCCGCGTCGCCGACCTCCTGGACGCCGGCATGGTCAACGTCAACACCCCCGCCGCCACGTCCGCCGCCCTCCCCTTCGGCGGCACGAAACGCTCCGGCTTCGGCCGTGAGCTGGGCCCGCTGGGCATCACCGAATTCGTGAACCAGCGGCTGTTCTTCACCGCGGGCTGACCTTGCTGACCTCGCTGACCTTGCCGGCCAGCCGGTAGCGGATCAGCCGCGAGCTGTTGCCCACGACGGCGACCGACGAGGCGTTGTGCAGGATCGCCGCGGCCACCGGCGACAGCGCGCCGACGGCGGACACCCCGAGCCCCACCGCGTTGACGGCGATGGACATCCCGTAGTTCTGCCGCACCAGTGTGATCGCGCGGCGGCCGAGATCACGCAGGTCGAGCAACGCCCGCAGGTCGTCGGTCGCGAGCGCGACGTCGGCGGTCTCCACGGCGACATCGGTGCCGCCGACGCCCATCGCGATGCCGATGTCGGCCAGCGCGAGCGCCGGCGCGTCGTTGGTGCCGTCGCCGACGACGGCGACCGTGTGGCCCTCGGCCTGCAGCTGCCGGACGACGTCCTGCTTGTCCTCGGGCAGCGCCTGGGCGCGGAACTCCTCGATGCCCAGCTCGTCGGCCACCGCCTTGGCGGTGACCGGGTGGTCGCCGGTGAGCAGCACGATCCGGCGCACGCCGTCGGCGCGCAGCGCGGCGAGCACCTCCCGCGACTCGGCGCGCACGGTGTCGCGCAGGGACACCAGGCCGGTCAGCGTGCCGTCGACCGCCAGCAGCAACGGCGTCTCCGCGGCCTGCTGGAGCTTGCGCACCCAGCGTTCGGCGTCGGCGGACATCGCGATGTCCTGCTGCCGCACCAGATCGACGTTGCCGATGAGCATCGTGCGCCCGTCGGTGCGGACCCGCATGCCCTGGCCGAGCAGCACCGCGCACTCCTCGTGCGGCGGGATCTCGATCCGCCGCTCCTCGGTCGAGCGGATGACCGCCTGCGCGAGCGGGTGCCGCGAATGGATCTCCGAGCTCGCGGCGTAGGCCAGGACCTGCTCGGGCGACCACGCGTCGTCGAACGAGATCACGTTCGTCACCACCGGCCGGCCCAGCGTCAGCGTGCCGGTCTTGTCGAACACGATGGCGTCGACGCGACCCGCCGCCTCCAGGTGCGCGCCACCCTTGATCAGGATTCCACGACGAGCCCCGTTGCCGATCGCCGCGCTGATCGCCGTCGGCGTGGCCAGCCCCACCGCGCACGGGCACGCGACCAGCAACATCGTCATCGCCCGCCGGACATCGCGGGTGACCAGCAAAGTGAGCAGGGACAAGGCGAACGACGCGGGCACGAACCGGCGCGAGAACGTGTCGCCGACCGTCTGGATCGGCGCCCGATCCTCCTGCGCCTGCTCGACGCGCGTGATGATCCGGCCGATCGCGGTGTCGGGACCCACCGCCGTGGCCCGCACGACGATCCGGCCGCGCAGCAGCACCGAACCCGCGGGCAGCGCGGTGCCCGGTGCGACCGTGACCGGCAGCTGCTCACCGGTGACCGCCGCCTGGTCGACGATGCCCTCGCCCTCGGCGACCACGCCGTCCACGGGCAGCACCACGTGCTCGTGGACCACGACCTCGTCGCCGACCACCAGATCGGCGATGTCCGTCTCGAACTCGACACCTTCCGGCGTGCGCACCCAGGTCCGCGTCCGCGTGCCGGTGAGCAGCTCCGAGATCGCCCGCCGGCTGCGCCGCAACGTCAGGTCCTGCAGGTACTCGCCGATGTTCAGCAGCCACAGCACGGTGAGCGCGACGACGTTCTCCCGCAGCACGAGACTCGCCACGGTCGCCGCGGACACCAGCGCGTCGGTACCGGCGCCCCGTCCGCCGGACAACGACCTCAACGCGCCCCGCAGGAACGGGTACCCGGTGAAGATCGTGACCGCGGTGGCCGCCGTGCGGCTCGCCGGGCCGAGCATCGGCGGCCGGCGCAGCCCGTAGCGCCGCACGCCGAGCAGCACCAGGGCCACCCCGCCGGCGACCATCCGCAGCATGTCGCCGGTGCGCACGTCGGCGGAGCGCGGCGACCGCGTGACCACCGCCGCCGCGTCCGTGCGCAGCGCGGCTTCGACCGCCGCCACCAGCTCGCCGTGGTCGCACCGCCGGTGGTCGTACCAGACGACCACGCTGCCGGTGCGCGGATAGGCGTGCACCTGACGCACCCCGGGCACGTGGTCGACCGCGTCCTCGACCGCGACCGCGCGGGCCCGGCTGCCCCGCAGGGCGGCCGCGACGAAGCGGACCCGGCCGGCGGCGTCCGAGACGACGTTCAGCGCTGCGTCCGGCACGGCACTCAGTGCTCGTGTCCGTGCCCGGCCGAACCGGCGACGGGCGCCTGTTCGCCGATCCGTTCGCGCGCCTCGCTGACCACGTCGGCCGTCGCCAGCCGGACCTTCTCCGCGCCCGTCTCGGCCGCGCGCGCACCCTTGAGGCCCCACGCGGTCACCGCGACGGTCGCCGACCGGAATGCACCCGACCGGGCGACCTTCTTGGCGCCGTCGTAAACCGCGGCCCCGGCGACCCCGGTCACCACCACACCCACCGCTTTCGCGGCGAACCCGCTCAGCACCACCAAGCCTCCTCAGCCATCCGGCCCGTCACCGCCCGCGCCCGCGACGGCACCGCATCGGCGACGAGAAAGGCGCGAGCCTAACCCCGCCGATGATCACTGTCCTGTCGGCACAGCGTAGCCGATAACGATTGTCGTTGTCGTCAAGGGCGGAACGGTACACGCCAGGCGCCCAGGAGCAGACTGCCCACGGTTCACGACCCCGCCCTGAGCCTTGTGGCGGAGCTCCCGACGAAGTACCGTCGCTTCATTCGAGTTTAAGAAAGATCTTTCGGTATTTCGAATCGAAGGGACTCGGGGTCAATGGCGACAACGATGAGGGCCACCACGGCGATGGGCAGACGGCGGGTCGCCGTCGCCTGCATCATCGGGAACTTCCTGGAGTACTTCGACTTCGGCGTGTACGGCTTCCTCGCCGTGGCCATCGGGCACGAGTTCTTCCCCGGCGGGTCGAGCGCGGTGGGACTGCTGAAGTCCCTGGCGGTGTTCGGGGTGGCGTTCGCGGTGCGGCCGCTGGGCGGGGTCGTGTTCGGGCTCATCGGGGACCGGGCGGGGCGCAAGGTGTCGTTGTCGGCGAGTGTGGCGCTGATGGGCGTCGCGACGACGTTGATCGGGGTGCTGCCGTCCTACGCGGCGATCGGGATCGCCGCGCCGGTGCTGCTGGTGTTCCTGCGGTGCCTGCAGGGGCTGGCCGTGGGCGGCGAGTGGGGCGCGAGCTCGGCCTACCTGATCGAGACGGCGCCGGCGGACCGGCGCGGGATCCCCGGCAGCTTCCCGTCCATGGCGGCGGCGCTGGGGCTCATCTTCGGTGCCCTGCTGTCGCTGGCCTTCCAGCTCTCCCTCAGCGCCGCCGCCCTCGACAGCTGGGGCTGGCGCGTGCCGTTCTTCGTCGCCGCGCCGCTGGCCGCCGTCGGCCTCTACGTGCGCCAGCGGCTGGAGGACACGCCGGTCTTCCAGGAGCTCGCGAAGAGCGACGCGCCGCGAGCCCGGCTGAAGGACGCGCTGCGCCGCGACCAGGCGAAGGCGATCTTCGTGACCTTCGGGTTCTCCTGGATCTGCGGGGTGGGCCTGTACTTCCTCGGCACCTACGTCGTGAACTACCTGACCGCGACCGCGCACGTCGGCGGCACCCGCGCCACGGTCCTGACCTCGATCGGCCTGGCCGTCTACTGCGCGCTGTGCCCGCTCGCCGGCCGGTTGTCCGACCGGCTGGGCCGGCGCAGCACGCTGCTGTTCGGCTGCCTCGGCCACGTCGTGTTCGGCATCCCCGTGTTCATGGCGCTGGGGACCGGGTCGACGCCGGTGGTGATCGTCGCGCTGATCGTGTTCGCGATCTTCCAGGCACCGATCAACGCCAACACCTCGCTGGTGCTCATCGAGATGTTCCCCGCCTCGACGCGGCTCACCAGCGGGGCGCTCGGCTTCAACCTCGGCGTCGGCGCGCCCTCGGGCTTCGCGCCGCTGGTCGCCGCGGCGCTGGTCGTGTCGACCGGGCTGAGCTACGCACCGGGCCTCCTGCTGGTCGGCGTCGCGCTGATCTGCGGGCTGATCCTGCTGTTCTGGCTGCCGGAGACGGCCGGGCGCGACCTCACGCTCGACGTCGACGCGACCAAGTCCGGCCCCGCCCCGACGATCGCGGGCAAGGTGACCGAGGTCGTGTCGCCGTGATGCGAGCCGCGGTGCTGACGGCGCCGGACCGCTTCGAGGTGCACGACCGGCCGGTCCCCGAACCCACGGCCGACCAGCTGCTCGTGCGGGTGGCCGCGTGCGGGATCTGCGGCCACGACGTGCTGGCGCGCAAGGGTTTGCTGGCCGCCAAACCCGGCCAGGTGCTCGGACACGAGATCGCCGGACGCGTCGAGGCCGTCGGTCCCGCCGGCGACACCTCGTGGGTCGGCCGCCGGGTCGCGCTCGTGCAACGGTTCCCGTGCGGGACCTGCGCCGAGTGCGTGGCCGGGCACACCAACACCTGCCGCGGCGGGCCGGGTTTCTACGGCGAGGACCTCCCCGGCGGTTACGCCGAATACGTCCTCGCCGGGCCGCTCAACGCGGTCGCCCTCCCGGACACCATCGACGACGTCTCCGGCGCGATCCTGTCCTGCGCCCTCGGCACCGGCCTCCACGCGCTGCGCCGCACCCGGACCGCGGCAGGCGACGTCGTGCTCGTGACCGGCGCGAGCGGCGGCGTCGGTGTCCACACCGTCCGGATCGCCGCCGCACTCGGCGCCGCCGTGATCGCCGTGACGAGCAGTGAGAGCAAGAAACAGGCGCTGCTCGACTCCGGTGCCCATGCCGTGGTCACCGTCGCGGAAGGCGCACCGGCCGTGCGCGCGGCCGCCGCGGACCTCGGCCGGCCGCGCGGAGCCGACGTCGCGATCGAGACCACCGGCACCCCGACCTTCGGGCTGTCGCTGAAGGCCCTGGCGCCGCACGGAAGGCTGGCCGTCGTCGGCAACACCGATCCCGGCGCCGTCGAAGTCCACTTGGGACTCCTGATCGTCAAGGAGCTGGAGATCGTCGGCTCGGCCCACGCGAACCGCCGGGAGCTGCTCGACGTCGTCGACCTCGTCTCGAGTGGCCAGGTCACCCCGGTGCCCCCGCGGGTCTGGTCCCTCGACGACGTCGCGGCCGCCCACGCCGCCGTAGAGTCCGGCGCGCTCGTCGGCCGGGCGGTGGTCCGGCCGTGACCGCCCCGCTGCACGGCATGACCGTGCTCGACCTGAGCCAGCAGCTGCCCGGGCCGTACGCGACGTTCCTGCTCGCGTCGCTCGGCGCCGATGTCCTCAAGGTGGAGCCGCCCGCCGGCGACCCCGCCCGGCGGTTCGACGCGCCGATGTTCGAGCGCGTGAACGCCGGCAAGCGCAGCGTTTTCCTCGACCTGAAGTCTCCCGCCGACCGCGAGCGGTTGCTGGAACTGGCGGCCGGGTGCGCGGTGTTCGTCGAGGGCTTCCGCCCCGGTGTCACCGCCCGCCTCGGCTGCGACGAGAAGGCCGTGCGCGCGGTGCGCCCGGACGTCGTCTACTGCTCCATCAGCGGCATGGGCCAGACCGGACCGCTGTCGGGCCATCCCACGCACGACCTGTCGCTGCAGGCCATGGCCGGAATCCTCGGCGACACGGGAAAGTCCGACCGCATCGGCGTGCCGTGGGTCGACCTCGGCACCGCGACCACGGCCGCGCTCGCGATCACCGCGGCGTGGCACGCGGGCGGCGACACCTTCCTCGACCTGGCGATGCTCGACGTCGCGACGGCCTGGAGCTCGGTCAAACCCCTCGCCGTGACCGAGCCGGAGGCGACCTACGGCGTCGTGCCGGCCAAGGACGGCTCTGTCGCGATCGCCCTGCTCGAAGACCACATGTGGCTGCGCCTGTGCACGGCGCTGGGCTGGCCCGACGACGCGGCCCTGGCCACCTACGCCGACCGGCGCGGCCACGCGGCGGAGATCCGCGCCCGGCTGGAGACCGCGTTCGCGCAGTACACCGTCGCGGAGCTCATCGCGCTGGCCCACAAGCACGACCTGCCGCTCGGCCCCACCGACGCCACGGGCGACCCGGACACCCTCGCCCAGCTGCGCGCCCGGGGCCGCGACGCCGGTCCGGCCGCGCGCCACACCCCGTTGCCGCTCGGCCTGATCGCACCGCAGGAGTCCTGACATGCCCCTCTCGCGCTTTCGCGGACCCGACGCGACGCCGTGGCGCATCGGCGTGATCGACGGCCCGAACATGCCCAACCTCGGCCACCGCTCCGAGACGATCTACGGCCCGATCAAGTCCCTGGCCGACCTGCAGCAGCTCGTGGCCGAGATGGCCGACGAGCTCGGCGTGTCCGTCGTCCCGTTCGCCTCCAACCACGAAGGCGAGATCCTCGACTTCATCCACCGCACCGCGCGGGAGGTCGACGGCTATGTGATCAACCCCGCGGGGCTCACCACCTACGGCGAAGCCACGCGCCACGCCCTCGACGACACGACCAAACCCGTCGTCGAATGCCACTTCGCCAACACCGCGCGGCACTTCGCCGAGGTGACGCCACCGCAGCTCGTGCAGCAGTCGCGGTTCACCTACACGGCGACCGGCCTGGTCATGGGCCTGCGGCAGTACAGCTACCTCGGTGCGCTGCTCGCCCTGACGCTGGCGCTCGACGACGCGGATTTCCTCGCCGGCGGGACCCGCCGGCACTGATCGTCCCCGGCCGTCTCGCCGCCGGGGACGGCCGCGGATCGGCTAGGCTTTTTGGCGGATGACCAGCGACGAAAGGCAGGGGTGCGTGGCAGCCGACGGAGGGGCGGAGCGGTTCTCGCGGGTGTTCGACACGCTCGAGCTGCTCGTCGGGCACCCGGAGGGCATGACGCTCACCGAGATCGTGAAACGGCTCGGCATGCCGGCGAGCAGCGCCCACAACCTGCTGCAGCGCATGGCCGCCACCGACGTCATCGTGGTCTCCGACGACCTGCGCTACTCACTCGGCTCCCGCGCGGTGCGCCTGGGCATCCGGATCGTCGACGGCCTGGAGGTGCGCGACGTCGCCCGCCGCCCCCTGCAGGAGCTGACGCGCGCGACCGGCGAGGACGTGTACCTCGCGGTGCGCCTGGGCACGCGCGTGTCCTACATCGACCGGTTCCCCGGCACGCGCCCGATCGCGGTCGACATCCGGCTGGGCCAGTCGCTGTTCCTGCACGCCACGGCCGTCGGCAAGCTGTTCGCCGCGTTCCACCCGCCGCTGCACCGGCGGCTGATGGGCGAACCACGCCCGCAGCTGACCGAGCACACGCTCACCGAAGAGGCCGACCTCGAGCGCGAACTGGAGACGATCCGGCGCGCCGGCTACTCCGTGAGCCGCGAGGAAGCGATCCCCGGCGTCGTCGGGTACGGGTTCCCGATCCGCGACGCGTACGGCGAGATCACCGCCGCGATCCACATCTCCGTGCCGCTGGCCCAGATCGACGAGGCGCACGAGAAGCTGTTGCTGGACAAGGCTTTCGAGGCCGCCGCGGCCATCGAGGCCGACCTGGGCCGTGGCGGCGCGGACCTGTCGCGCCGCGGCCGCCGGGCCTAGCACCGCCTCAGTCGAGGCAGAACTCGTTGCCCTCGACGTCCTGCATCACCAGGCACGACTCGTTCTCCTCGTCGGCGACCAGCAGCTGTACGCGCGTGGCGCCGAGCGGGAGCAACCGCGCGCACTCGGCCTCGAGTGCGGCGACGCGCTCCGCTCCCACCAGCCCCGTGCCGACCCGCACGTCGAGGTGCACCCGGTTCTTGACGACCTTGCCTTCGGGCACCCGCTGGAAGTACATCCGCGGGCCTGCGCCGGTGGGGTCACTGCAGACGAACCCCGCATCGCGCTTCTCCGGCGGCAGCGACCGGGTGAACTCGTCCCAGGTGGCGAACCCGTCCGGCGGCGGCGGGACGACGTAACCGAGCACCTCGCACCAGAACCGCGCGACGCGCTCCGGCGACGCACAGTCGAAGGTGATCTGGACCTGCCTGACTGACCCCATCGGCCCACCCTAGCGGGACGCCCGACGCTCCCGCACGCGAAAACCGGTGGAGCCGCGCCGCCGTGCGCAGTTACCGTGCTGCCGAACCACGTTGCCCACGAAAGGGCGTGCCGTTGTCCACGCTGTGAGACCTCCCGAGAGCTGATTCGTCGCGCGTCGCCCCTGTGCGCCGCGCTGACTCGTGCTGCGGACTTCTCACAGAAACCGGTACCCCTGCGTGCTCACGCATTGGGTGGTCGAACCCACCCGTTTTCCCGTCCTTATCCGTCGCTGCACGGCCTGCGGTCACGACCGTTTCCGGCCCAGTGGCAAATTCCGCGTCAACGCGCACCACAAGCTCCTCGAAGCCTGGCTCCTCGTGCTCTGCACCTCGTGCGGGGACACGGTGAAGCTCTCGGTCCTGGAGCGGATCAAGGTGCGGGCCATTCGTCCCGATGTGCTGGAACGCTTGCACACCAACGATCCCGGCCTGGTCGCCGAGCTGCTCCAGGACCCGCTCGTGCTGCACCGCAACCGGGTCGCGCTCGACTGGGCCGGCGCCTGGCGGCTCGACACCGGCGGCTCGGATCATCTCGACCAGGAGGTGATCGACGTTTCAGTGCGCTTCGCCGCGCGCATTCCGGTCCGGCCCGTGCGCTTGATCGCCGAAGGGTGCGCGCTTTCCCGCGCCGAAGTCGAAAGACTGCTCACCGAAGGGAACCTCGTTTCCGCCACTCGGCTGAGCGGCAAGCTCTCCGGCGACTTCACCTTCACGCTGTGTTGTCTGCCCCGGCTCCGCCGGGGCGTGCGAGATCGCGCCGGTGTTCAGTCCAGAAAAGCCCAGCCCGGGCGGCCCGACTTGCAGGTTTCGTAGGCCACCGGGTCGATGGTCTGGTAGATGCCGATCACCGTCTCGCCGTCGCAGGTGACGCGGCACAGGTGTTCGTCCAGACCACGCAATCCGATGCGAGTCCGCGGGTCGGTCAGGTCGTAGGTCTCGCCCTCGGTGAAGGCCGGGCCGTCGTAGGAGCCTTGGTGGATGCCGCTTTCCGGGGTGCCGCCGTACATGCCGCAGCGCAGGAACGCCGTCTGCAGGCCCAGGTGCTCGTAGTGCAGCTGCTTGACCTCGCCGGTGCCGAGCCGGTAGTCGACGATGCCCTCGGCGAAGATGTCGGTGTCGGGGTCGAAGCGCAGCCGCCGCGTCGGCTTGGCCACGCGCGTGGCGCCCGGGCGGCTGTCGCCGAACGGGTAGTACACGCGGTCGCCCCACAGCGTCCAATCGGAGAACGGCACGAACGCGTTGCCGGACACGCCGACGTGGAGCCGGCCGCCGAGCGACATCGCCGGCCCGCCCACGCCGCGGCCCGTGCCCCAGTGCCGGTCGCGGGTGCCCGCGGAGCCGGGGCCGAGCTCGACGCGGGTGCCGTCGACCTCGACCCAGCCCTCGACCGTGCCGAAGCCCTCGAACCCGGCGGTGACGTCGTTGCGCCGGCCCGGTGGCGTGCCGTGGGCCGAGTCGGACAGCGGCTCGCGGAACACCTGGCGGGTGGTGTCCCGGAAGGTCAGGTCGTAGCTGATGCCGTGCTCGTTGGGTTCGAGCACGTACCGCCATTCCCGCAGGCCGCGGACGATCTCCGGGGCGATCGGGCCGATGCGCAGGTCGGCGCGGTCCACGCCCAGCGCGCGGAAGCTGCGCACGGAGGTGTGCCGGCCGCGGAAGTTGACGATCGCGTAGGCCTCGGCGCGGTCGAGGTTCGGGTAGAAACTGCCGCCGGTCGCGACCATCACCTCGCCGGTGGGGTCGTGGCAGATCATCCAGTACCGCTCGTAGGCGCGCGGGTCGCCGGTCGCCATCACGCGGATCGGGTCCGGCGTCTGGTGGATGAGGTAATCGTCCAACGGGGACAGGGGGAACTGCTCGGCGAAGTGCTCGTCGCCGACGGTCAGGTCGCTCATCGCCACCTCCTCAGCTCGGGTCGGCTTCGATCCGACGGACCAGGTACTCGGTGATCTCCCGCCGGGCGGCGGTGCCGTCCGGGGTGTCGGGCAGGTTCGTGATGACACCGGACAGCAACGCCCGCAGCTCGGCGTTGCGCCGCGCGGCTTCGGCGACGTCGTAGCCGCCGGGTTCGGCCGCCGCGGGAAGCTCGACGTCGTGGCGGGTGAGCAACTGCGCCAGCGTCGCGTTGTCGTTGAGGTAGAAGGGAAGCAGCTCGGACCACGACCGGCCGATCTGCTTGAGCAGCCGCCGCACGTTGGCCAGGTTCTCGTGGGAGTCGCGGCTCAGCTCGGGGTCGGTGGCGACGTCGTCCAGCAGGCGCTGCGCACCGTGCAGCTGGTCCTCGATGGTCGGGCGCACGTCAGCTCCTTTCGGCGATCGCGGTCAGCAGGGTCCGCAGCACGCGTTTCGTCGGGCGGTACGGTTCGTCGCTGCGCTCGTCCAGGAACGCCCGCAGCCCGCTGACCTGCATGACCACGGTTTTGAACGTCGAGAAGACCACCCACCACTGCAGCGCCGTGTCGTCGACGTCGAGGCCGGTGGTCTCGCGGTAGTGGCGGACCAGGTCCTCGCGCTCCCACGCGCCCTCGATGAGGTGCTCGCGGTGGCGCAGGGGCTGCACGACCCAGCCGAGATCTTCCAGCGGGTCGCCGAGGTGCGCGAGCTCCCAGTCGAGCAGCGCGGAAACGCGGTCGCCCTGCAGCAGGATGTTGCCGGGCTTGAAGTCCGCGTGCACGAGCACGGTGCGCGGCGACGCGGGCGCGTGCTCGCGCAGCCACGCGAGCGCGAGGTCCACTTCGGGCAGTGCTTCGAGCTGGTCTTGGCGCAGCACGGTTTCCCAGCGCTCCAGCTCGGCGAGCGCCGCCCGCTCCCCCGGATCTTCGAGCACGGCGCCGAGTCCGGTGGCGCGCCAGTCGACGGAGTGGACGTCCGCCATCAGCTCGCAGAACCGCCGCGCCAGGTCGGTGCGCTCGGCCAGCGGGCGGTCGCCGTTGACCGCCCGGTAGTCGCAGTCGCCGGGTTCGCGGCGCATGATCAGCGACGGTTTGCCGAGCCACCGGCCGTCCGAGTCCAGCCAGCGGGCCCGCGGCGCGGGGAGCCCGCTCGGTTCCAGAGCGCGCAGGACGGCGAACTCCGTGCCGCGGTCGGTGTCGACCAGCCCGCCTTCGGGGTCGCGGCGCAGGATCAGCGGCTCGCGCTCGCCCGTGGCGGGATCGACGAGGTCGAACACCCAGTTCTCCCGCGAGCGGCCGACGCCGACGCGGTTCAGGTCGACGATCTTCGGGACCGAGCCGAGCTGCGCCGAGAGGAACTCGTGCAGCTGCTCGTCGAGCGTGCTGGTCATGGCGTCTCCCGCAGTGAGGAACGGTGGCCGGGGGCCGCGATGGCGATGAGGGCTTCGGCGCGCTCGGCGAGGCTTTTGCCGCGCAGGTCGGCGATCCCGTGCTCGGTGACGACGACGTCCACGTGGGACCGCGGGGTGGTGACGGCGCCGGCGTGCAGGCCGCGCACGATCCGGGACCGGGTGCCGTCGCCCGTCGTGGCGGGCAGCATCACGACCGAGCAGCCGTCCCGCGACTGCTGGGCCGCGCGCAGGTAGTCGGGCTGGCCGCCGATCCCGCCGACGTAGCCGGAGCCGAGCTCCTCCGCGTTGACCTGGCCGGTGAGATCCACCTGCAGCGCGGAGTTCATCGCCACGAACCGGTCGGCGACCGCGCCCGGCCGCGACAGCTCCGAGACGGGACGCACCAGCACGCCGGCCTCGACCACCCAGTCGTAGAGCTCCGGGGAACCGGCGGCCTCGCAGATCGTCACGGCGCCGGGCTCGTCGCTCAGCGCGCCGGATCGGGCGAGGTCGAGCAGCCAGGTCCCGGCGAGCGTCGAGTGCACCCGAAGGTCGCGCCGGGACTCCAGCGCCCGGCCGACCGCCGACGGCAGCGTGCCGACGCCGAGCTGGATCGTCGCCGCGTCGGGCACCAGGCCGGCGACGTGCCGCGCGATCGTCTCGTGGACCGGCCCGGTCGTGCCGGCCGTGATCGTCGGCATCGGCCGCGAACTGGGCACGGTCGCGGTCAGCTGCGCCGAGTGCACGCGCGGCGCGGTCGTGTGCGGCAGGCGGTCGTTGACCTCGGCGACCACGGCGCGGGCGCGGCCGAGCAGGTCGTAGGTGTAGTCGACGGACAGGCCCAGGCTGTGGTGACCGGTCTCGTCGGCGCCCGACACCTGCAGCGCCACCACGATCTGCTCGGGGTTGCGGCTCGCGAGCGCGCGCGGGACGTCGCGGAAGTGGCACGGGATCACGGAAACGGTGCCGTTCGCGGCGAGCCGGCCGAGCGGGCCCAGCGCGCCGAACGACACCAGCGGCCGCGCGCGGGCGGCCGGGCCGGTGAGCGCGGTGCTGTGGCTGAGCCCGACGAACACCTCCACGTCGGGCGGCGCCGCGTGCACCAGCTGTTCGAGCAACGGCGTCGGCTCGCCGGTGCCCTGCGCGACCACGACGAGGTCACCGGGTTTAAGGACGCTCGTGAGCCAGTCCGCGGTCACAGGACGACCACCGGCGTGACCGGGGTGGCCGTCGAGCCGACGAGCGGGATCGGGGCGAAGACGAACAGGAACGTCGACCGCGACTCGGCCGCCAGCGCGGCGCCGAGCTCGGCCAGCTCGAGGTTTTCCAGCAACGGCACGCCGTGCCGGTGCAGGAGCAGCAGGTGCGCGGGGAACCCGCTCGCCGCCGACTGCTGCTCCACGGCGTAGTTGTCGGCGCCGACGAGCGCGACGTCGCGGTCGGCGAGGTAGCGCGCGGCTTCCTCGGTGATGCCGGGCTCGTCCGCGAAGTAGTCCCCGCCGCGGCCCTGGGTTTCGAGCCAGCCGGTGCGGATCAGCACGGCGTCGCCGGGTTCGGGCGTGACCCCGGTTTCCGCGATGCCCCGGCGCAGCTCGTCGACCCCGACGGGGGCGCTCGGCTCCAGCGGGCCGCCGGTCGCGGCCACCAGATCCACCAGCACCCCGCGCGTCACGACCGGGGGCAGCTTTTCGGCGCCGCAGCGCTGCGCACCGCGCGTGGTCCGCGTCGAAGCCTGTGAGTGTCCATTGTAGATCTCCTCGCCCGTCCAGGCGTGGGACAGCGAGTCGACGTGGGTGCCGCTGTGCGTCGGGAACTGCACGGTGTCCTCGGCGAACCGGAACCCGCCCGGCGTGCGCGCGCCCAGGGCGTAGTCGCCGGCGTCGCGGTTCATGAACCGCATCGGACCCGGCCGGTGGCGCGGCGACGCGGTGGCCGGCCCCAGCGGCTGGGCGAGGCTCAGCGTCCGGCCCGACCGCACGAGCCCGGCCGCGCGGAGGGTGACGTCGGGGGTGACGAGGTTCAGCGCGCCGGCCTCGTCGTCGGTGCCCCAGCGGCCCCAGTTGCCCGTCATGGCGTGCCTGCTTTCAGCTTGTCCTGCACGAGTTTCTCCGCGTCGGCGCGCAACGTCCGGCGGACGAGCTTGCCGGTGCCGGTCTTCGGCAGCTCGTCGACGATCGCGACCGCCCACGGCACCTTGTACCCGGCGATGCGTTCCTTGCAGTGGGCGATCACGTCCTGCGCGGTGAGCATTCCGGCCCGCGCCACGACGAACGCCACCACGACCTCGTCGCGGCTCGGGTGCGGCGCGCCGAGCACCACGGCCTCGGCGACGTCCGGGTGGCCGGACAGGAAGCTCTCGACCTCGGCCGGCGAGACGTTGATGCCGGAGGTCTTGATCATGTCGGTGATCCGGCCGACGAACGAGACGGTGCCGTCGGCGTTGAGGACTCCGCGGTCGCCGGTGCGGAACCAGCCGTCGCCGGTGAACGCGTCCGCGTTGGCCTCGTCGTCGCCGAGGTAGCCCGGCGTCAGGCGGCCGCGCACCTGCAGCTCCCCCGGCTCGCCGGCCGCCAGCAGCGTGCCGGTTTCCTGGTCGGCCACCCGGATCTCGACGCCGGTCAGCGGCTCGCCCTGTGTGTTCAGGCGCGTGGCGAGCGGCATGCGGTGGTCGGTGACGCAGCAGTTGCCGTAGGTCTCGGTCGAGCCGTAGACGTTGCACATCCCGGTGATGCCCAGCTGCGTGATCGCGCGCCCGACCTCCTCGGGCCGGCCGATGGTCAGCCCGGTGCGCAACGACTCCACCGCCCGCACGCGCTCGGCCGGCCCGTTGGCGAGCGCGTCGACCATGGCGGGCAACAGGTAGGCGGCCGTCACGCGCTCCGCCGCCATCAGCTCGGCCGCGGCTTCGGGCTCGAACTGTTCCTGCAGCACGAAACAGGCCTGGTGCGTCATCGTGGCCATGAGCGCGTTGGCGCAGCCGAAGCTCCAGAACAACGGGGAGCCGAACCACACGCGGTCGTCGGCGGACAGGCCCATGCGCTCGCCGATGTGGAAGCCGTTGAGGATCAGGTCGCGGTGGCACAGCGGGACGGCCTTGGGGTTCTTCGTCGAGCCCGACGTGTAGAGGACGAACGCGGGTTCTGCGGGATCGGGCTTCGCCGGGATGGCCGGCGGCTTCGGCAGCTCCCGCCACGCCAGCGCCCCTTCGGGCGCGTCCTCCCCGAGCACGACGACGTGCTTCAGCTCCGGGAAGACGTCTTGCGGCCGCCCCAGGTCCGGCACCAGCTTCCGCAGCTCGCCGACGAGGTCGTTGCCCCGCACCCGGTCCACCATGACCAGCACCGACGCCTTCGAGCTCGTCAGCAGGTACTCGATGTCGTAGGCCTTGACCCAGGTGTTGAACGCGTCGACCCGCGCCCCGGCCGCCATCGCCCCGAACGCCACCGGCACCCACGCGGCGTCGTTCGGCGCCAGCAGCGCGACGACGTCCCCTTCCCCGACCCCGATCCCTTGCAACGCCCTGCGTGCGTCGTCCATCCGCTCGGCCAGCTGCGCGTACGTCAGCCGCACCCCGCCGACCACGAGGGCCTCGCGCCCCGGCACGGCCGCGGCACACGCGCGCAGCAGGTCGGGCAGGGTCTCGGCAGCAGGCGTCGTGGTCATCGCGACATCATCGTCACTTTCGTAATATCGAATCTAAATTCGTATATCCGTAAGCTACCGGCCGCGCGGCGAGGGAGTCAAGGTGATCGGCGGCCGTCACAGGGCCGCGCCGCGGGCACGACAACGCCGGCCCCGGAACCACCGCTGCCGGCAACGGGTTCCGCGAGGCCACGGCAAAGTCCGGCGACCGCCGGGAGCTCACCCCCGGGGTGGCCCTGCGATTCCGCGGGCGATGACGTCGTCGGCGTCCACACCGGACTCGGCGAGCAGGGCGCGAGTGTGCTGGCCCAGCGCGGGGACGTCGCCCATGCGGGCTTCGACGTCGGCGAAGGTCGCGGGCGGCAGGAGGGCGTCGATCTCGGCGAACTCGGTGCCGACCTTGCGCCAGCGGTCACGCGCGCGCAGCTGGGGGTGGTCGACGACCTGGCCGACTTCCTTGAGCTGCGCGGCGGGAACGCCGGCCGCGGCGAGGCGCTCGTCGAGCTCGGCGTTGGTCCAGAGGACAGTGCGGGTGGCGACCGCGGCGTCGCACTCGGCGCGGTGGGCCACGCGGGCGACGTTGGTGGCGAAGCGCGGGTCGTCGGCGAGTTCGGGGGCGTCGAGCACCGCGGTGACCAGGGTGCGCCAGCCGGTGTCGTTCTGCACGCCGATGAGCATCTGGCCGTCGCGCGTCGGGAAGGCGTCGTACGGGGCGATCGAGGCGTGGCTCAGGCCCATGCGGGCGGGCTGGGTGCCGGCGTACATCTGCGTGTAGAGCGCGTAGCCCATCCACTCGACGGTGGCCTCCAGCATCGAGACCTCGATGGTGGCGCCCTCGCCGGTGCGCCAGCGGCGCAGCAGCGCGGCCAGCACCGCCTGCGAGCAGTACATGCCCGACGCGATGTCGGAGGTCGGGATGCCGGTCTTCACCGGCGTCTCGGGAGTGCCGGTGATGGCAATCAACCCGGCCTCGGCCTGGATGAGCATGTCGTAGGCCTTGCGCTGCTCCATCGGCCCGCCGGCGCCGAAGCCGGACACGTTCACCACGACCAGCTCCGGGTGCTCGGCGCGCAGATCACCGAACCCGAGGCGGTCGGCGGCACCGGGGGCGAGGTTCTGCACGAACACGTCCGCGTTCGCGACGAGCCGGCGCGCGATGTCGCGGCCCTCCGGCACTTTCAGGTCGAGCGCGATCGACTCCTTGCCCCGGTTGAGCCACACGAAATGCGCCCCGGTGCCGTGGACGACGTGGTCGTAACCGCGCGCGAAGTCGCCGCCGTCGATGCGCTCGATCTTGATCACGCGAGCACCGAGGTCGGCGAGGTTGCGGGTGGCCAGCGGGGCGGCGACGGCCTGCTCGACGGCGACGACGGTGACCCCTTCGAGCGGGCGCGTCACGACTGCTTCTTCTTCTCGGCCCGCACGAGCCCACCGCCGACGATGAGCCGCTGGATCTCGCTCGTGCCCTCGTACAGCCGCATCAGCCGCACGTCGCGGTAGATGCGCTCGACCGGGACCTCGCGCAGGTAGCCGCTGCCGCCGTGGATCTGCACCGCCAGGTCGGCGGTCTTGCCGGCCATCTCGGTGCAGAACAGCTTCGCCGCCGACGGCGCGATCCGGCGGTCCTCCCCCGTCACGTACAGCCGCGCGGCCTCCCGGGCCAGCGCCCGCCCGGCGAGCACGCCCGTCTGCTGGTCGGCGATCATCGCCTGCACCAGCTGGAAGTCCCCGATCACCGTGCCGCCCTGGGTCGCGGTGGCGGCGTAGGAGACCGACTCGTCGAGCGCCCGTTGCGCGGCGCCGACGGCCAGCCCGGCCATGTGGACGCGGCCACGCGCCAGCGACGTCATCGCGGCCTTGTACCCGACCTCGCCGTCCCCGCCGACCAGCGCCTCCGGGCCGACGCGGACCCCGGTGAAGGTGACCTCCGCGGTGCGCGAGCCCTCCTGCCCCATCTTGGCGTCCTTCGGGCCCACCGTGATCCCCGGCGCGTCGGCCGGCACGAGGAACACCGCGATGCCGGTGCCGGACTCCGACGCCGGCCGCGTGCGGGCGAACACCACGAACAGGCCCGCCTCGGTGGCGTTGGTGATGAACTGCTTGCCCCCGTCGATGACCCAGCCGTCGCCGTCCGGCTTCGCGGTGGTGCGCAGGCCCGCCGGGTTCGACCCCGCGCCGGGCTCGGTGAGCGCGAACGAGGCGACGATCTCGCCCGAGGCGATGCCCGGCAGCCAGCGCGCCCGCTGCTCCTCGGTGCCGAACCCGACCAGGACCTGGCCCGCGATGCCGTTGTTGGTGCCGAACATCGAGCGCAAGGACAACGACGTGTACCCCAGCGCCATCGCGACCTCGACGTCCTGCACCAGATCGAGGCCGAGCCCGCCCCACTCCTGCGGGATCGCGTACCCGAACAACCCCATCTCGGCCGCCTGCGCCCGAAGGTCGGCCGGTATGGCGTCCGTGGTCATGATCTCGACCTCGCGCGGCATCACGCGGGTGCGGACGAAGTCGTCGATCTGGTCGAGAACGGCGGCGAACACGTCATCAGGGACGTCGGGGTTGCCTGAGTACATGGCTATCACTATCGAGCCATGGTCGACATCAGTCCAGGGCTCCGCGCGTGCCCGGATGCCGGGAACATCGTCCCGATCACTGAGAAGCTGAGCTACGCTCACGATGTGTCGTCCTACACGCATGGCCATCAGGAATCCGTGCTCCGCTCACACCGCTGGCGGACCGCCGAGAACTCGTGCGCGTACCTCCTGCCCCGCCTCGCGCCCGGGCAGGCGCTGCTCGACATCGGCAGCGGGCCCGGGACGATCACCGCCGACCTCGCCGCGCTGGTGGCCCCCGGCCGGATCACCGGCGTCGAGATCACCGAGGCCGCCCGCCGGCTCGGCGAAGCGGAGGTGGCCCGGCGCGGCCTGGACAACGTCGAGTTCGTGGTGGGCGACGTGCACGCGCTCGACTTCCCCGACGACAGCTTCGACGTCGTCCACGCCCACCAGGTGCTGCAGCACGTCGCGGACCCGGTGCTGGCCCTGCGGGAAATGCGCCGCGTCTGCCGCCCGGGCGGCCTCGTCGCCGCGCGCGACGCCGACTACGCGGCCTTCACCTGGCACCCCGCGGACGCGGCGCTCGACCGCTGGCTCGAGGTCTACCGCCAAGCCTTCCGCGCCAACGGCAGCGAACCCGACGCGGGCCGCCGGCTGCTCACCTGGGCCCACGCCGCGGGCTTCACCGACGTCGCGCCGTCGTCGGCCACGTGGTGCTTCGCGACCCCCGACGACCGCGCCTACTGGGGCGGCATGTGGGCCGACCGCGTGCTGAACTCCGACACCACCACCCAGATCCTGCGCGACGGCCTGGCGCAGCCGGCCGAGCTCGAAGAGATCTCCACCGCGTGGCGCCGCTGGGTCGACGATCCCGACGGCTGGTTTTCCGTGCTGCACGGTGAAATCGTGGCCGTCGCGTAAAGCCCAGGCGGAAAATCAGATTTCGTCGACCTGATACGCGACCACACTCGCGGGCGCGAGCAGCGCGCCAGTGCATTCCGCGGTCGCCGGGCCGAATCCGTACGGAACGAAATCGCCCGCCGCGAACCAGAACGCGTTGCCGCTCGCGCAGTGGGCGATCACGCGGTAACCGTGGCCTTCCCCGGGCAGGCACGAGACGCTGATGCCCTGTCCAAGAAAGATGCTGTAGCGCTCCCCGAAACAGCCCGCCGGCGCGAACTGGTCACCACTCGCCGCCGCGGGGACAGCGGACAGACCGAGCAAAGAAGCCGACACCGCGGCAAGAACGAAAAGCTTTCGACGCACAATTCCTCCCGGACCCGAGAAGCTCGACCTTTTCAGCGTAGAAGCGCGGGAGAATCACCGGCAATTCATCGGGCGAGTGAGCGAATGCCAGCGGAAAGTCACAGCGCTGCTCCATTGGAGCCGGCCCGGCCCGCCCGCCGGACACGTCCGCGCGACGGCCCGGCACACCACGCAGAACTCCTGTGTCCGAGCCGACATTGACCTTCACATCGATGTCAACGTTCAGACTCGGTCCGGTCAGGACAATCACGACTCGCTCGGAGAACTCCCATGAAGCTCGGACTCCGCCTGCCCCAACGGCTCGGCGTGGACCTGCGGCACGACGTCGTCGAGGCGGCCCGCACGGCGGAAGCGGCCGGCTACACCAGCCTGTGGACCTACGAACGGCTGCTCTTCCCCGAGCAGCCCCTCGAACCGTACGCGCCGCCGAACTTGCCGTGGCCGGCCGCGTCGCGGCAGGCCGCCGACCCCCTGGCCCTGCTCGCAGCCGCCGCGGTGGTGACCAACACCGTGCGCCTGGGCACGTCCGTCCTGGTCGCGCCGCTGCACCTGCCCATCCAGTTGGCGAAGGAGCTGGCCACGATCGACCAGCTCAGCGGCGGCCGCGTGATCGCCGGCCTGAGCACCGGCTGGTCCACCGACGAGCTCCAGGCCGCCGGCACCACCCGCGCCGGCCGCGGCCGCATCCTCGACGAGACCCTCGACGTCTTCGACGCCGCGTGGGGCCCGGACCCGGTGACCTTCCGCGGCAGCCGCACGGTCATCGAGAACGCGGCCGTCCTGCCCAAGCCCGTGTCGAAGATCCCGGTGATGCTCGGCGGCGGTGGCGACTCCCGTGCCCAGCGGCGCATCGCCGAGCGAGCGGACGGCTGGCTGCCGCTGCTCACCACGCCCGGCCCCGCCGGCGCCGCCGAGCTGCGCACCGGCTGGGACCGCATCCGGGGACTGGCCACCGGCTACGGCCGCGACGCGAGCCGCATGGAGATGGTGGTGGTCGGCAACGTCACCTTCACCGACCGCCCGGCCGGCCCCGGCCGCACCGCGTTCGTCGGCACCCTCGACGAGATCCTGGAAGACATCCACACCGCCGCCGAGGCGGGTGCCGACGAGCTCATCGTCGACCTGAACCTGCAGGACTGGTTCACCAGCACGCGCCAGATGCTCGAGACCGCCGTGGAGATCCGCGAGCGGGCCGACGTCTGAGCACCGCCGGCCCGCAACCGGTTCCGGGACGGGCTCAGCTCCCGTCGTAGAGCCGCGCGAGCGTCGCCATGTCCTCCTGTCCGAGACCGGCCGACTGGGCCCGTTCCACGACGTCGACGGCGGTCCGCACCGTCGGGCTCAGCCGCGCGGGGTCCGGAACCGCGTCGAGGAACAGTTCGAGGTCCTTGCGCACCAGGTCCACCGCGAAGGCCACCGGAGGGGCGGTCTCGGACAGGAAGGCGTCGCGCTTGTAGCGCACGAACGGGGCCGCGATCGCGGACTCGCCGATCGTGTCGTACGCCGTGCGCAGGTCGATACCCGCGCGCGTCGCGGTGCCGAGGACCTCGCCGAGGGTGGCGTTGAAAGTGTGCAGCAGCGCGTTGACGCACAGCTTCAGCGTCGACGCGGCGCCGATCGGTCCGATGTGGATGGTCCGCCCGCCCAGGAAATGCAGCACCGGTTCCGCCGCGGCCAGGTCCTCGGCCGTACCGCCGAACATGATCGTCAGCGACCCGGCGCGGGCCGCGCCGACCGACCCGGACACCGGGGCCTCGGCGAAGCGGATCCCGTGCCGGGCCAGCATTTCCGCCACTTCACGCGACAGCTGCGGCCCGGACGTGCCCATGTCGAGGACCAGCGTGTTCTCGCCGAGCAGGTCGACGACTCCGGTCAGCACGGCCCGCAACGCCGGCCCGTCGGCGAGCATGGCGATCACCACGTCGGCCCCGGTCACGGCGTCGGCCGCCGACGACGCGACCCGCTCCGGCGCGATCCCGGCCCGCCGCGCGCGTCCGGGATCGCGGTTCCAGCCGACGACGTCGACGCCGCTGTCGGCCAGCCGCAGGAGCAGCTGCGAGCCCATCGCGCCCAGGCCCAGCACCGCGACCTTCACGAGCGCCTCCCCGGGTCGATGAGAACCTTCCCGTCCACGCCCCCGGCGGCCAGCCGCGCGAGGCCGCGGTCGGTGAGCTCGTCGAGCCCGATCACGGAGTCGAGCAGCTCGGCACCGAGCACCCCGGCGGACAGGATCTCCAACGCCGGCACCAGATCCGCGCCGCACACGTGCGCGACCGTCGACTCGACGGTGATCTCGCGCAGCACCAGGCCGAACAGGTCGACGACGGGCGCCTGCTTGGGCAGGCCGACGGCGAGGATCCGCCCGCCGTCGGTGACCATCCGCAGCGCGTTCTCGAACTGCCCCGGCGCGCCGCTGGCCTCGATGACCACGTCGGCGCCACGCCCACCGGTCAGCTCCCGCACGGCCTCGACGACGTCGCCCGCCGCGTCCACGGTCCGGGTGGCGCCCAGCCGGGCGGCCCGGTCCAGCTTGTCGCCGGCGAAGTCGACCACGGTGACGTCGGCGTCGTCCAGGTGCCGCAGCCCGGCCAGCACGAAGGAGCCGATGGCGCCGGCCCCGATGACCACCACGGAGTCCCCCGGCCGGACCCCCGCCCGCCGCGCGGCGTGCAGGCCGACGGCCAGCGGCTGCGCCAGCCCGGCGTGGTCGAGGGACACCCCGGCCGGGATCGGGCGCAGCATGCCGGCCGGCGCGGCCACGTACTCGGCGAGCCCGCCGGGGGCGTTGAGGCCCAGCGTGTAGTAGCGGCGGCACAGGTTGGTGCGGCCCTCGCCGCAGCGATCGCACTGTCCACACGAGACACCGGCGCCGGCGGCGACCAGATCGCCCGCGGCGAAGCCCTCACCGCCGTCCACGATCTCGCCGACGAACTCGTGGCCGATGATCATCGGGCCGAGGTGCCCGCTGCCGGGGTGGCGCCGGGTGAGCGGCACCATCTTCGGGCCGGCCGCCCACTCCGTGGCGTCCGAGCCGCAGATCCCGCTGCGCCGCACGGCGACGAGCACCTCGCCGTCGCGCAGCCGGGGCAGCGGCACCTCTTCGATCCGGACGTCCTGGCGGCCGTGGTAGACGGCCGCGCGCATGGTCGCGGTCACCGCGTGGCCCCGAACTCGAGGTGCACCTTGATGTTCTTCGCCGTGTCGCGCGAGGCGGTGATCGCCTCCACGGCCCGCTCCACGGGGAACCGGCCGGTCACCAGGTCGGACAGGTCGACCCCGGCGCGCGCGAGGAACCGCAGCGTCTCCGGCCACACCCCCGGCGAGCCGATGATGCCACGGATGCTCAGCTCCTTCGACTGGATCAGGCCCAGCTTCGCCGGCGCGCTGCCGCCCACGTCGATGCCGACGTACACCACCCGCGCGCCGTGCGCGGCGACGTCGAGCACGTCGGCCATCACCGGCGGCAGCCCCGTCGCCTCGATCACCACCGTGCCCCCGGCACCGCCGGTCACCTCGGCCACCTGCTCCGCGATCGGCCCGGCCGTCGGGTCGAGCACGACCTCGGCGCCGAGCTTGCGCGCCGCCTCCGCGCGCCCGGCCGCCGGCTCGACGGTGATGGTGCGCGCGCCCAGCGCCGCGGCACCGGCCGTGACACCGAGACCGATCGGGCCGGCACCGAACACCACCACCGTGTCGCTCGCGTTGACGTTGCCCGCCTTCATCAGCGCGTGGTACCCGCAGCTGAACGGCTCCACGAGCGCGCCGTCGGTGAAGGACAGCGAATCCGGCAGCCGGTGCAGCCACGCGGGTTTGGCGACGAAGAACTCCGCCGCCGCGCCGCTGATCGAGAAGCCGAAGTGGTCGTCGCCGATCACGCACTCGCCCACCACGCGGTCGCCGGGCGCGAACCGGGTGACGTCGGCACCGGTTTCGACGATCTCGCCGGACCACTCGTGGCCCGGGATCACCGGGTAGGAGAACGGGATGATGTAGCGGCCTTCGAGCAGCTCGATGTCGGAGTGGCAGATGCCGACCGAGCGGGCCGCGACGAGCACCTCGTCCGCGGCGATCCGCGGTACGGCCAGCTCGTCGACGGACACGGTGTCCGCCGCGGTGAACCTCAGGGCTTTCATCGTCTCGCTCCTTCTCAGGCGGTGGCTTCGCCGCGGCCGGCGGGCGTGTTGAGGTGCGACTGGGACTCGCGCGCCGTGGAGAGCGGGCCGTTCACGGCGATGTAGCGGGGGCCGGCGACCAGCAGGTCCTCGGCGGGGAACTTGGTGATCACCTCGCAACCCTCGGGGGTCACCACGAGCTCTTCCTCGATGCGGGCCGCGCCGATGCCGTCGGCCGAGGGCCAGTACGTCTCGAGCGCGAACACGTTCCCGACCTCCAGCACCTCGGGGTGCTCCAGCGAGACCAGGCGCGAGAAGATCGGCTTCTCCCAGATGGACAGCCCGACACCGTGCCCGTACTGCAGCGCGAACGCGGCTTCCTCGTCGGCGAACCCGAACTCCTGCGCGGTGGGCCACACCGACACGATGTCCGCCGTGGTGGCGCCCGGGCGCACCAGCGCGATGGCGTGGTCCATGTACTCGCGGGCCCGCACGTAGGCGTCACGCTGCGCGCGGCTGGCCGAACCGACCGCGAACGTGCGGTAGTAGCACGTGCGGTAACCCTGGTGGCTGTGCAGGATGTCGAAGAACGCGGGGTCCCCGGGCCGGATCAGCCGGTCGGAGAACACGTGCGGGTGCGGCGAGCAGCGCTCGCCGGAGATCGCGTTCACGCCCTCGACGTACTCCGAGCCGAGGTCGTAGAGCGACTTCGAGACCAGCCCCACGCACTCGTTCTCCCGGACACCCGGGCGCAGGAACTGGTACAGGTCGTCGTAGGCGGCGTCGACCATCGAGGCCGCCTGGGTCAGCAGCGAGATCTCGTCGGCGGTCTTCACGCGCCGGGCCTCCATGAAGACCTGCTGCCCGTCGGTGACCGTGATGCCCGCGCGCTGCAGGGCGGCGAGGATCGGCAGCTCGATCACGTCGACGCCGAGCGGTTCGCCGAGCAGCCCGAACTTCTCCAGCTCGCGCTTGATCTTCGCGGCGACGTCGTCGGCGATGCCCGCGTCCGGGTGGAACGCGCCGCGCAGCGTGGAGATCCCCGCGCGGGCCCCGGACTCGGCGCGCGGCCGGACCGCGCCGTGGTGCGGCGCGTGCGGGTCGGCGTCGGCCTCGGCGGTCGTGGTGGCGAGCCACGGGTTGTAGAGCTCGTGGTGCTTGGCCGCGGACCCGAAGTCCCACACGATGGGGTCGGTGGCGCGGGTCAGCAGGGAGAACCGGATGAGCTTGTCCATGGCCCACGTGCCGATGTGGGTGGCGGACATGTAGCGGATGTTGGCGAAGTCGAACGCGAGGACGGCGCCGAGGCTCGACTTGTCCAGCTGCTCGCGCAGGCGCTGCAGGCGCTGGGTGCGCAGGCGTTCGTGGTCGATCCGGGTCTCCCAGTCGACGGCGTTGGGCCCGAACGTGGCGATCGGCATGAGTTTTCCTTTCCCCCGCGGCGGTGGACCGCCGGGAACGTGTGACGGGCGGGGCAGGCCTCAGACGAGGACCATCCCGCCCTCGATCGGGATCACCTGCCCGGTGATGTAGTCGGAGTCGGGGCCGGCGAGGAACACGGCCGTGGGAACCAGGTCTTCGGGTTCGGCCGGGCGGCCGAGGATGATGTCGTCGGCCATCGCGGCGAAGCCGGCGTCGCCCTCCCCGATGCGTTCGAGGTCGCTGTCGAGCTTGTCCCACAACGGGGTCCGCACCACGCCGGGCGCGAACGCGTTGACGGTGATGCCGTGCTCCGCGAGCGAGCGGGCGCCGGACTGGGTCAGCGAGATCACCGCGGCCTTGCTGGCGCAGTAGGGCGCGAAGCTCGGAAAGCCCTGGCGGCCGGCGATCGAGGCCGTGTTCACGATCTTGCCGCCACCGCCCTGCCGGATGAACTGGCGCGCGGCCTCCTGGCTGCCGAGCACGACCCCGAACGCGTTGACGCGGAAGATGCGTTCCCACACGGCTTCGGTGATGTCGAGGAACTTCTCCGGCTCGTTGAACCCCGCGTTGTTGAAGTACGCGTCGAGCCGGCCGAACTCGCTCACGGCGAGGTCGATCGCGGCGCGCACGTCTTCGCGGTCGACGACGTCGACGCGCCGGTGCACGGCGCGTCCGCCACTGTCACGAATGGACTGCGCCACCGCGGCGGCTTCGGGTTCGTCGCGGTCGGTGACGACCAGCGCCGCGCCCTCCGCCGCCATCCCACGGGCGAGGGCGGCGCCGATTCCCCGGCCCGCGCCGGTCACCACCACGGTCCTGTCGGTCAGCCGAGCCGGCATGGCCGGGCTCCTTTCGTCGACCCGGTAGGCGTTCGCTCCCGCTGAACGAGACGCCGTGAATCCGGGATGTTGCGCAGGTCGCACCCGGGCGTGTGTACAGCCACAACGCACGAACGTATGATCGAGTGAACAGTCGGCGATGGCGCCGTGAACGGAACGGGAGCGGCACCGTGGACGACCGGATCGGCCCTGCCCTGCGCGAAGCGCGGATCAGGCAGAAGCGCACCCTGCGCGGCGTGGCGCTGGCCACGGGGCTCTCGGCGAGCCTGCTGTCGCAGGTCGAGACCGGAAAGTCGCAACCGTCCGTGAGCACGCTCTACACGCTGGTCAGCCACCTCGGCCTGTCCCTGGACGAAGTGCTCGGCCTCGAGGTCGCCGGCCATCGCGGGAAGGCCGAGCCCGGCCGCCGCCCGGCCGTCCTCGAACCCGACGAAGCCGGCACCACCATCCAGCGCGCCGCCGACAACCCGGTGCTGGACATGGACAACGGCGTGCGCTGGGAACGCCTCGCCATCGACGGCTCGCGGTCGGTGGAGCCGCTGCTGGTGACGTACGAGCCCGGCGCGAGCAGTTCCGTCGACGGCGGGCTGATGCGCCACCCGGGCACGGAGCACGCCTACCTCCTCGACGGCGAGCTCACGCTGCGGTTCGAGTCCGACGAGCACGTGCTGCGCGCCGGCGACTCGTTCTCCTTCCGCTCCGACCGCGCGCACCTGTACGTCAACCACACCGCCGCGCCCGCGCGGGGACTGTGGTTCGTCGTCGGGCGCACCGCCTCCCGCCGGGCGCGCGACTGGCTCGCCGAGCCGCCGGCCGAACTGTTCGAGCTGCTCGCCCGTCCGCTCCCGGCGACGAGCGACGAGCGCTGACCGCGCGCCGGTCCGGCTCGTAACGTCCACTGTGGTCATTCCGCTGTGCTCATTCCGCTGTGTCTGTTCGGTCGTGTCTGTTCGGTCGTGCCTGTTCGGTCGTGCCTATTCGGTCGCGGCGGGCGGGATGATCCGCTCCGCGCGCAAGGTCTCGAAGAGCCGGGCGAAGGAGTCCAGCGTGCTGGTGTAGCCCGTGAACCCGGCCTTGCGGCTCTTGCTCATGTCGGTGAGGCACTCGATGGGCCGGCCGAGGTCGCTGTCGGTGTGCCACCACGACGCGACCCGGGTGAGGTCCGCTTCGCGCAGCCCGTGGCGCTCGGCGATCCGGCGCCAGACCGGGCCGGCGTCGGCCATCTGCTCCTCCAGCGGCGCGGGCTTGCCGTCGAACCCGGCCGGCGTCACGCCGAGCAGCTTCGCGAGGCGCGGCCACATCCAGCGCCAGCGGAACACGTCGCCGTTCGCGATGTTGAACGCCTCGTCGCGCCCGTTCCCGTCGGTGGCCGCCCACACCATCTGGTCGGCCAGCAGCCCGGCGTCGGTCATGTCGGTGACGCCGTTCCACTGGACCTCCGAGCCGGGGAACCGGAAGTCCCGCCCGGTCTCCCGGCACACGGCCGCGTAGACCGCCAGCGTCATCCCCATGTTCATGGCGTTGCCGACGGCGTGGCCGATCACGGTGTGCGCCCGGTGCACGCTCCAGGTGAAGCCGTGGCGCTCGGCAGCCGCGAAGAGCTCGTCCTCCTGCGCGTAGTAGAAGTTCGGCACGTCGAGCCGCGCCTCGTCCTCGTGGAACGGCGTGTCCGGCGTGACCCCGGCGGCGTAGGCCTCGAACGGCCCGAGGTAGTGCTTCAGCCCGGTCATCAGCGCGACGTGCCGCACGGCGCCGCCCGCGGTGGCCGCCGCCAGCACGTTGCGCACGATGCCGGCGTTGACGTCGATGTTCTCCGCTTCGGTGGGGCGGCGCGACCACGCGGTGAGGAAGACGTGAGTCGGTTTCGTGTCCGCGAGCGCGGCGCTCAGCGCGGCCGCGTCCTCGAGGTCGGCGCGAACCGAGCGGACCCCGGGCACGCCGGACTCGCTGCGGCGGGACACCCCGGTCACCGCCCAGCCGCGCTCGACCAGCCGGGTGGCCACCGCGGCCCCGGCGATGCCGGTGACCCCGACGACGAGTGCTGTTTCGCTCACTGTCTCCTCTTTCTGCTGTGCGTACGGCGAAAGCTCAGACCAGGGCCGGCGTCCGGCGGCGCACGCGGGTGTAGATCGCCGCGGCGACGAGGATGAGGATTCCCTGGAAGAAGTACTGCCAGCTCTGGCTCAGGTTCAGGAACGTCGTCGCGTTGAGCACTTCCTGGATCAGCGCGGCGCCCAGCAGCGTCCCGATGAACGACCCGCGCCCGCCGGCGAGGCTCGCCCCGCCGAGCACGACCGCGGTGATGCTGGAGAGCGTGTAGCTCACGCCTTGCGTCGGGTCACCGACGCCGATCTGGGCCATCAGCAGGAGCGCGCCGAAGAACGTCAGGACCGCGCAGCCGAGGTAGGCCAGCACGTGGACCCGGTTCACCTTCACGCCCAGGCGCCGCGCGGACCCCTCGTTCGAGCCGGCCGCCCGCAGGCCGCGGCCCCAGGCGGTGAACCGCAACGCCAGCTCCAGCCCGACGGCGACCACCACCGCCACGAGGAACGCGATCGGCACGAACCCGACCGTCGCGGTGATCGCGTCGGTGACCGACGTGCTGATGAACCCGCCCTGGAACGGCCGCAGCAGCAAGGAGACGCCCTGCAGTCCGATGTAGAGGGTCAGGGTCGCGGCCACCGCGGTGAACCCGCCGAAGCGGATCAGCACCCCGTTGAGCACCCCGGACGCGACGGCCACCGCGAGCATGACCACGAACGCGAGTGCCACGAGCAGCGGCGAGTGGCCGTCGGTGACGAAGAACGACGCGATCACCACCAGCAGCCCGGCGAGTGGCCCGACCGACAGGTCGATCCCGCCGGTCATGATCACGATGGTCTGGCCCAGGCTGATGAACGCGAGCGCCGTGAGCAGCGTGAGCAGCGAGGTGACGTTGAACGGCGCGAGGAACCGCACGTTGTGGGCGAAGGTGTAGCCGCCGAGCGCGAGGATGACCAGTGCGAGCACGATGCTCGGCGCGTAGTCGCCCTTGGCCAGGTCACGCAGGCGCTCGGCCATCGGGGGCCGGCGGGTCGACGGAACCGGTTTCGCCGGTCCGGCCTTCTTCGCCGCCGGCGCGTCGCGGCGCAGCGTGGTGGCGTTGACGACCGAGCCGGTGATCTTCTCCTCGGTGACGTCCTCGCCGGTGAGCTCGGCGACGACGTGGCCGCGCGAGAACACCACGACCCGGTCGCAGAGCCCTTCCAGCTCCTTGGCGTCGGAAGACACCACGACCACCGGCACCCCGGACGCGGCCACGTCGCGCATGATCGTGTAGATCTCCGACCGGGCGCCGACGTCGACGCCCTGGGTCGGCTCGTCGGCCAGCAGCAGCCGCGGTGCGGCGAGCAGAGCGCGCGCCATCACCACCTTCTGCTGGTTGCCGCCCGAAAGCGCCATCACGTTCGTCTCGCGCGAAGCGGTCTTGACCGACAGCTTGGCCAGCTCGGCGTCCACTCCGGCCCGTTCGCGTTCCGCGGAGACCACTCCCCCGCCGGCGAAGGAGGGCAACGAGGCGACGGCCGCGTTCTCCCGCACCGACATCGCCGGCAGCAGGCTTTCCCGGTGGCGGTCGGCCGGCATGTACGCCGTCGAGCGGACCAGGGCCCGGCCCCGCAGCGGCACGCCGTCGAGCACGATCCGGCCCGTCGACGGGCGCAGCCCGGCCAGCGCGCGCAGGAACTCGCTCTGGCCGTTGCCGACGATGCCCGCGAGCCCGACGATCTCCCCGTGGTGCGCGACGAGCCGCGCGTCGTGGAAACCCTCGCCGGAGAGGCCTTCGACCTCCAGCGCGACCTTCGCGTCGGCGAGATCGGTGTACTTCTCCGGGAACGCCGAGGCGAGCTCGCGCCCGACGATCAGCCGCAGCATCTCGTCGTCGGTGAGGTCGGCGACGGCCGAGTGCCCACGCGCCCGGCCGTCGCGCAGCACCGTCACCTCGTCGGCGATCTCACGCACCTCGGCGAGCCGGTGGGTGATGTAGACGACCGCCGTGCCGCGGGCGGTGGCCTGGCGCACCTGGTCGAACAGGATCTCGGTCTGCTCCGCGCCCAGCGGCGCGGTCGGCTCGTCGAGGATCAGCACCTTCGGCTCCAGCGCGACCGCCTTCGCCAGCTCCAGCAGCTGCTTCTGCGCGACGCCGAGATCGGCCACCCGGTCCTGCAGCCGCAGGTCCGAGCCGACGCTCCGCAGCAGTTCGACCATCCACACACGCGGGTTGCCGGCCGGCATCCGCTCGGCGGGCACCGCGAGGCGGATGTTCTCCGCGACCGTCATGTCGGCCAGCACGGCCGGGTGCTGGTGCACGATCGCGATGCCGAGCCGGCTCGCCCGGTCGGTGGTCAGGGCCGCAATCGGCTCGCCGGCCACCGTGATCGTGCCCGCGTCGGGCCGGGTGGAGCCCGACGCGATGCCCATCAGCGTCGACTTGCCCGCGCCGTTCTCGCCGAGCAGCGCGTGCACCCGGCCGCCGAAGACGTCGAGCGACACCTCCGACAGGGCGCGCACGGGCCCGTAGCTCTTCGACACCCCGGACAGGCTCAGTGCCGCAACTTCGGTCATGGTCGCCTCTCCTACTTCAGGGCCGCGGTCTGGTCCGCTTTGGACAGTGAGCTGGACACGAACGCGTCGCTCGGGAGGTCCTTGTCGCACGTGACGGGGTGCGGCTGCCCGGAGATCGAGTCCTCGAACGCCGATTGCGGGTAGACCAGGTCCTTCGGCACCACACCGCCGGTCGCCTTGGCCACCGCGACGTCGATCGCCAGGCGCGACATCGCGTTCTGCGAGGAGACGGTGAACAGCTGGAACGGGTTGCCGGCGTCCTTCTGCTGCTGCCAGTTGCAGGCGAGCTGGTTGGCGTCCTCGGTCGCGATCGCCGGGATCTTGCGCCCGGCCGAGGTGAAGGCGGAGAACGAGCTCGCCAGCGCGGCCCCGAAGTCGGTGGTGATCGCGTCGATCTCCGGGTTCTTGGCCAGCGCCGCGGTGATCACGCGCTGGGTCTGCGCGGCGTCCCAGTTGGTCACCTCGTACGGCGTGGTGCCGACGAACTGGATGCCCGGGTGGTCCTTGAGCACGCTCTGCATGCCCTTGTACTCGTCGAGGCTCTGCGAGTTCGCGGCCGGCCCGCCGAGGTTGAGCACCTTGCCCTTGCCGTTGAGCGCCTTCACGAGCCACTGGCCCCACAGCACACCGGCCTGCTCGAAGTTGGTGCTCACGAACGCGTCGTAGTCCTGGCCGGGCGTCCCGCCCGGGTTGACCCGGTACGGCACGGTGACCACGCCCGCCTTGTAGGCGCTGCGCAGGGCGGGCAGCACGGCCTGGCCCGCGTCCGGGAAGACGACGATCGCCTGTGTGCCCTTGGCGACGAGGCCCTGGATGTCCGAAATGGCCTTCTGGGTGTTGCCCTGCCCGTCGGTGTAGGTGAACGACGTGACGTTGGGGCACTTGGCGACCTCGGCCTTGGCCTCGGCCGTGGTGACCTTGCGCCAGTTGTTGTCGCCGAAGCCGTCGGCCAGGCCGAGGGTGATCTGCTTCGAACCGCACCAGGCCGGCACGTTCGCGTTGGCGGGCTTGCCGCCCTCCGCGCTGGTCGAGCCGCCGTCGTCCACCGTGCAGGCGGTGGTCACGAGGGCGAGGGAAGCCAAGCCGGCGAGCAACGACCGGCGAAGGGACTGGGGAGACATGGGAAACCCTTCCTACTGCTGGGTCCGGGGAGCGGGGACACGGCGGAACCAGCCGCGCACGGCGGCCCAGTTCACGGTGTAGACGGCGACACCCGCGGCGAGCGCGAGCGCCTGGACGATGTTGTTCGTCGCCGCGCTGACGCCGAGCGTCAGCACGAACTGGTCGAGCTGGGACAGGAACAGGGCGGCGATGGCGCTGGCGACCGGGCTGCCCTTGCCGCCGAGCAGCGAGGTGCCGCCCAGCACGACGGCCGCGACCGACGGCAGCAGCAGCGTGTCGCCCTGGAACGCGCCCGGCGTCGTCACGATGCCGGCCAGGAGGATGCCCGCCGTGCCGTAGAGCAGCGACGCCCAGACGTAGGCGGCGAGCTGGTGACGCCGCACGCGCAGGCCCGCCAGCCCCGCGGCCTCCGGGTTGTCGCCCACGGCCTCGAACCGGCGGCCCGGCACGGTGCGCTTCATCGCGAAGCCGGTCACCGCGACGAGGACGACGGCGATGTAGACCGCGTACGGCAGACCGAGGAAGCGGCCGGTGACGAGCGAGTGCAACGTGTCCGTGGTCGTCACCGGCGAGCCGCCCGAGACCCCGAGCACCACCGCGTACAGCAATGCGTTGGTGCCCAAGGAGGTGACGATCGCCGACATCCCGAGCCGGCTCACGACGAGGCCGTTGAGCAGGCCCGCCGCCAGCGCCGCGACGTAGGCGAGCAGCACCGCGGGAAGCAGCTTTCCGTTGTCCCCGGCGGGGTAGTGCGTCACGATGATCACGCTCAGGGACACGGTGCCGGGCACCGACAGGTCGATCCCCGCCTGCTGCACGACCAGCGTCTGCCCGAGCGCGACCACGGCGAGCACCGCGGCGAAGGGCAGCATCCCCTGCAACGAGCTGCGGCCCAGGCTCTCGGGCTGCAGCAGCAGGCTGACGAGGAACAGCAGCGCGGTCGCGACGAGGATCGTGACCAGTCCGCGCGAGGCGCGCTGTGCCGTCGTCTGCCGCCAGAGGCTCGGCCGGCCGGGCGGGTGGGCGGTCCCCGAAGCCGGGGCGGGCGACGGGGCCGACTGTGTGACGACCACGGAACCCCTTGTCGTGTCGCTCATCGGATCGCTCCTCGGGTGCAGGCGCACCGGGTCGCAGGGCAGGACGAAGTCTGTCCACAAAGGTCTCGTGGACAGCGGGAAACGGTTGGGTGGTGAAGGCGGTTCGGGTCAGCCGACCTTGACGAGCAGCTTCTGGGCGTCGCCTTCGGGGTCGAGCAGCCGGTCGAACCCGCCGGTGACGACGTCGTCGACCGCGATCACCTCGGTCAGCACGCGCTCCACCGGGAACCGGCCGGTCGCGACGAGCGAGATGATGCGGGGGAAGTCGAACACCGGGTAGCACCACGTGCCGACCAGGCTCAGATCGCGCTGCGACAGAGCCATCGGGTCGATCGTGGCGGGCCGGACGTGCAGGCCCACCTGCGTCGCGGTGCCGTGGGACCGGAGGCTGCCCAGTGCCGTGGCGAGGCCGGCCTCCGAGCCGGAGCACTCCGCGGCGACGTCGGCGCCGATCCCGCCGGTGAGCCCGCGGACCACCTCCGGCACGTCCTCGGCCATCGGGTCGAGCACGGTCGCGACCCCGAGCGCGTCGAGCAGGGCCCGGCGGCGCGCGTTGGGCTCGCTCACGAAGATCTGCGCCGCGCCCGAAGCGTGGGCGTACAGCGCGGCGAGCGCGCCGATCGGCCCCGCGCCGGTGATCAGGACGCTGTCACCGGAGGTGAAGCCGGTGCGGTCGACGCCGTACGCGGCGACCGCGGCCGGCTCGACCAGCGCGCCCTGCACGTCCGACACCGATTCCGGCAGCACCGAGATCTGGTGCTCCGGGACCACCACCTGCTCGCTGATCCCGCCGCCGTCCCAGCTCAGTCCCGTGCAGGCCATCTGCGGGCACAGGTGGTTGAGCCCGCGACGACAGTAGTAGCAGTGTCCACAGTAGATCAACGGCATCACCGAAACCCGGTCGCCGACGCGGACGCCGGTGACCTCGGCACCGATCTCCAGCACCTGCCCGGAGAACTCGTGCCCGAGCACCTGCGGCGCGGCGGCGTGCGAAAGCGGGTGCGGGCTGGTCGGGATGACGATCGGCCCGGCCGCGTACTCGTGCAGGTCGGTGCCGCAGATCCCGCACAGGTACGGCCGGACGCGCACTTGCCGCGCGCCGACCGCGGCCGGCTCCGGGATGTCCTCGACCCGGATGTCGTGCTTGTCGTGGAAGACCGCGGCGCGCATGCTCAACTCCTCGTAGGCTCTCCGGAAACCCGCGCAGCCGGGATCCGGGCGTGGACACGGCGCCGATACTCGCCGGGTTCACTCCCGTTCGACGACGCTGTACAGCGGTAGTGAACAATGAACCAGCCGGTGAGTCAAGACTCAGCGAACAACTTTGCCAGATACGCAGGTCAAGCGGCGTAATCCTTGACAGCCCTGGGTTTCGGACTGTTCACTTCGAGCAAACGTCTGCTGCAGCGCGTCACCGCAGCACTTCCGGCACCCTCTCTGCCGCCTTCCCCGGAGGAACCTCATGGACCTCGGCACGCGTCTGGGCCACCTGTCCTACTCGACCCTCGTGCACCCCGGTGACACCTGGGACGAGATGAACGCCAGCCTCGAGACCTACGTCCCCGAAGTGAAGCGCCGGGTCTCCCCCGACGCGCCGTTCGGGGTGTCGCTGCGGCTCTCCGGCGCGTCCGCCGACCGGCTCGCCGGCGACAGCCCTGAGCGGGACCGGCTGAAGAAGTACCTGGCAGACAACGATCTCTACGTCTACACCGTCAACGCGTTCCCGCACGGGCCGTTCAAGGGCCGCTCGGTGATGGAAAACGTGTACGAACCGGACTGGAGCACCGAAGAGCGCGTCGCGTACACCACGCAGGTGGCCGACGTGCTCGCCGACATCGCCGCGGACGGGGTCGAGCCGACCATCCAGACCGTGCCGCTGGCCTACCGGCCCAAGGTCACCGGCGAGGCGTACGTGGAGCTGTTCACCCGCAACGTGCTGCGGGTCGTCGCCCACCTCGTCGCGCTCGAACGCCGCACCGGCCGGCGGGTGAAGCTCGCGATCGAGCCGGAACCGTTCTGCTACCTGGAAACCATCGAGGAGACGGTCCGCTACTTCACCACGCGGCTGTACTCCCGCGCCGCGGCCGAAACGCTCTCCGGCCTCGCCGACCTGCCGCTCGCGGAAGCCTTCGGCGCGCTGCGCCGCCACGTCGGGATCGTGTTCGACATCGGGCACCAGGCCGTGGAGTTCGACGACATCCCCGCCTCCCTCGACCTGCTCGCCGGCGCCGGCGTGCCCGTGTTCAAGCTGCAGCAGGCCGCCGCGCTGTGGGTACCCGAGGTGACCGACGAGGTGGTGCGCGAGCTGGAGCGCTTCACCCGCACCATCTACCTGAGCCAGACGTCCGAGCTGCGCGAGGGCACCGTCACCCGCCACCTCAACCTCTCCGACGCGATCGCCGCCTGGCGCCGCGACCCCGGTGGCGCGCGCGAATGGCGCACCCACTTCCACGTGCCGGTGTTCCTCGACGACCTCGGCCCGTTCCGCACCACGCGGTTCGCCCTGGAGCAGGCTCTCGACCGCCACCGCGCGCAGCCGCAGTCGTCGCACCTGGAGATCGAGACCTACACCTGGGACGTGCTGCCCGAGCACCTCAAGAGCGGCGACATCACCGACTACGTCGTGCGGGAGCTGGAGTTCGTGCGCGACCGGCTCACCGCCTGAGCCGCTCTCGCGGCACGGGCGTCAAGCTATAGTGAACACCGACTGGACGACAGCGCGAGGAGCGAGACGTGGCAGCGAAGCACGAGCCGGCGGCGGAGCACTCGGAGGCCGCGAACCTCGGCGAGCAGCTGCGCGCACGCCGGCAGGCGGCCGGGCTGTCGCTGCGCCAGTTCGCGCGCGACCTCGGGTACTCGGCCGCGTTCGTGTCGCAGATCGAGAACAACAAGTCCCAGCCCTCGGTCGCGACCTTGTACGCGATCTGCAGTGCCCTCAACGTCTCCATCGACGAGCTGTTCAGCAGCGCGGCCGGTGCGGGCGCGGAGGAACCGCCCGCGCCCGCACCGGCCGCGGGCGTCGAGAAGCACAGCTTCCACGGTGCCCTGGCGAAGCTGAACGAAAGCCCCGAGGAGCAGCAGAGCCCCATGCTCCGCCCGGGCGAACGGCGCCAGCTCGTCCTCGACTCCGGCGTCACGTGGGAACAGCTGTCGTCCATCCACGACAGCACGGTCGACTTCCTGCACGTCCGCTACGAGGTCGACGGCAGCTCCGTCCCCGACGACAAGCTCACGCGGCACGCGGGCATCGAATACGGCTACGTCATCAGCGGCACCCTGGAAGTCGCCTTGGCCTTCGACACCTACCAGCTCCACGCGGGCGACTCCATCGCCTTCGACTCGACGACGCCGCACCGCCTCACCAACCGCGGCGACGGCCCGGCCGAGGCGATCTGGTTCGTCCACGGCCGGAACCCGGCTCGCTGAACCGGCTCGGGCCGGTTCAGCCCAGGCGCAAGGCGGCCCGCAGCTGCTCCGGCCACGGCGCGGACCGGCCGTCGGGCCCGACGTGGACCACGGTGTGGCGACCCTCCACGCAGAGGTCGTCCCCGCGGACGATCTGCCAGCCGAAGGTCACGGAGCTGCGGCCGGCTTTCTCCACGCCGAGGCGGACTTCGATCCGGTCGTCGAACTCGAGAGCGCGGTGGTAGACGGCCTCGGTCGAGCGGCGCGGGTACGGACCGGCCTCGTCCGCGCCGCGGCCGGCGGCGCGCAGCAGCGCGTGCTCGGCCGCCTCCGCCCAGCGGAAGACCGACGACCAGTGGATGCGCCCGCTGGCGTCGGTGTCGGCCCACGCGACGCGCAGCGGCTCGACGTGCAGGACGTCGAAGGAAGCGGCCGGGTCGGTCACGAGTCGGCTCCCCTGCTGGTGAAAGTGCGCCGCAGCGCGACTTTGTCGAACTTGCCGACGGCGGTCGTCGGCACCGCCGCGACGATCTCGATCCGTTCGGGGAGCCACCAGCGCGCCACGCGCGGCAGGAGGAACTCCCGCAGCTCGTCCGGAGTCGCGCTCGTGCCCGGGTGGAAGGCGATCACCGCGAGCGGCCGCTCGCCCCACCGTTCGTCGGTCACCCCGACGACCGCGGCCTCGGCGACGGCGGGGTGGGCCGCGAGCGCGCTCTCCAGTGCCGGGGTGGAGATCCACTCGCCGCCCGACTTGATGAGGTCCTTGGCCCGGTCGGCGATCCCGAGGTAACCGCCGGGGGTGATGGTCACGATGTCCCCGGTGCGGAACCAGCCGTCGTCCGTCCACTGCCGCGCACTCGCGTCCGGTTCGGCCAGGTATTCGCGGGCGACCCACGGTCCGCGGATCTCGAGCTCGCCGAGCGACTCGCCGTCCCAGGCCACGAAGCCGTCCTCGCCGCGAGCCCGGATCTCGACGAAGGGCATCGGACGCCCCTGCATCGCGCGATGTCGTTGCTGCTGCTCGGGATCCGCCTGCTGCAGCTCCGCCGACAGTTCGGCGATCGCGCCCATCATCAGCTCGCTCATGCCCCACGTGTGCACGAGGTTCAGCCCGTGCCGCTCCGCGTAGCCCGCGATCATCGACGGCGGCGCGGTGGAGCCACCGGACAGGATCGCGCGCAGCGGCGTGAGGTCGTACCGCTTCGGCTCGGCGTCGAGGGCGTGCAGCACCCCCGTCCAGATCGTCGGCACGCCGCCGGTGAGCGTGACCCGTTCCGAGTCGAACAGCTCCAGCAGGCTCGCCGGGTCGAGGAACGGCCCGGGCAGGACCAGCCCGGCGCCGAGCAACGCCGCGGTGTACGGCCAGCCCCACGCGAGCGCATGGTACATCGGCACGACCGGCAACAGGACGTCGGTGTCCCGCACCGCGAGCCAGCCGTGCAGGGAGCTCGAAAGCGTGTGCAGCGCGACGGCGCGGTGGGTGAACTCGACACCTTTCGGGCGGCCCGTGGTGCCACTGGTGAAGCCGATCAGCGCCGTGCTCCGCTCCGGCAGGTCCGGCGGTACCCAGTCCGCCCGCCCGCGTTCGACCAGTGCCTCGTAGGAGATCGCCTCCCCGGTCGCCGCACCGATCACGACGACGTGGCGGAACGAAGTCGTCTCGCGCAACTGTTCGTAGATCGGCAGGAAGGCTTCGTCGAGCACGAGGACTTCGTCTGCCGCGTGACCGGCGATGTAGGCGAGGTCCTCGACGCGCAGCCGCGGGTTCAGCGGGTGCAGCACGAGGCCGGCGATCGGGGCGGCGAAGTAGAGCTCCAAGTGCCGGCGGTGGCTGGTGCAGAGGGTCGCCACGCGCGCGCCGGGCCGGAGACCGAGTCCCAGCAACGCCGAGGCCAGCCGCCGCGCCCGGCCGCCGATCGCCGACCAGGTCGTGCGGTGCAGTGAGCGGTCCGGTTCGCGCGACACGACTTCGCGGTCAGGCGAGAACTGCTCGGCGCGGCGAAGGATCGCGGTGATGGTGAGTTCGTCGTCCATCGCGGCCTACCCGTGCCGCGCGGGTGAGGCGGACACGTCGTCACGGCGACGTTGACGCAGGAACGGCTGCTCGGTGACGGTGGCGCGCAGGCGCCAGGTCGGCTCGCCGGCGATCCCGCCGGCTCCCGGCCCGCCCCAGTCCACCGTCACCTCGGCGCCGAGCGGCAGGTTCCGGTCGAGGCGGGCGTTGCTGATCAGCCGCCGCAACGTCGGGCTGTAGGTGACCGCGCTGGCCCAGCCGACCTGCCGGTCGCCTTCGCGGGTGCGCAGGTACTGCATCCGGAACTGGCCCCACGGCAGATCGGGCGGCGGCGGTGCGGGCGCGTCGCGGAACTGCGCGGCGAACAGCTCGCCGACGTCGTCGGAGTTCCACAGCAGCCCGCGGAAAACCCTTGCCGGGCCACCGGAATCGGCTTCGCGGGCCAGCGCGTCGCGGCCCGGGAACGCGCGGGCGGCGCCGCCGCGGTCGAGGTCCACGGTGTAGCCCCAGCCGACCTCGGCCGGCGTGACGAGGTGCTCGGTGAGGTCCTGGCCGAAGACCTCGAACTCCTCCGGCGTGATCCACAGCTTCGCGAAGCGTGGCAGCCGTTCGCGGCTGAAGCGGTCGGGCAGGAAGTCCCTGATGATCGTGGGCATGTTCGACTCGGTGTGGCCGATCAGCTGGGCTTTGAACCCGAGCTCGCGCAGGCCCACCGCGGAGCCGGCCTCGCGCACCGCGCGCCACAGCTCGTGGGCTCGGCCGGTTTCGGTGCGCAGGAACAGTTCGTAGCCGAGCTCACCGGTCACGCCCTGGCGCTGCACGATCAGCTCGGTGCCGGCGAACTCCAGCCGGCGCCAGCGGGAGAACCCGAGATCGTGGAGGCCGGCGGCCAGGACGTCCTCCAGCACCTCGAGCGACCGCGGGCCCTGCACGGCGAAGCACGTCCAGTCGGCGGTCTGGTCCTCGAGGTGCACGTCGAGCCCCAGGCGCTCGTGCTGCACCCCGAGCCAGAACTGGGCGCCGGACTGGGTGAACAGGTAGTCCTGCTCGCCGAGCTTGAGCGTCAGCCCTTCGATGGCGATCTTCCCGGCCTCGCTCGTCATCGGCGTGAACAGGGTCTGCCCGACCGCACACCGCGTCGGGTCCTTCACCGACACGCGGTCGAGGAACTCCGTCGCGTCCGGCCCGGTGACGCGGACCTTGTTGAGCCAGCTCCAGTCCCCGATCACCGCGGCCGTGCGCAGCGCGCGGTTCTCGCGCCACCAGCGCGTGTACTCGTAGCCGACCAGGAACCCGCCGTTGAGGTGCGCCCAGGTGCTGCTCGTGTTCGTCTCGTCCTGCGCCGGTGCCCCCGGCGAGCCGAGGTACGGCCGCTCCTGGAACGCCAGCTTCCGGTACTGGTTCGCGAGGCGGTACTGCTCGCGGACGTCTGCGTGCTCCATCGCTCGCCTCTTCTCTCGGTCGCCGACCACCGAGACATTAGACTCGCGAAACGACGGTCGTCAACATGAGTGTCTAGCTTTGGTGCGAACCCACGAGCGTGAGGGCGTCGGCGGTGGTGTGGAAAGTCGCCGACGATGCCCGGTCGGGCGAGAACCCGGCGATGATCTCCCGCACGCGTGCCGTCGCGGGCTCGGCCAGCCCGTCGTAGAGCGCGGCGAACAGCTCACGGGCCTCACGCTGCGGCCACCCCGCGGGCAGCAGCGCGCGGGGCAGATCGGGGTCGACCCCGGGGAACTCGCGCCAGACGTCGATGACCGCCGTCCGAGCCACGAGCGCGGCGGCGGGTTCCAGTTCGGGGATCCGGTCGCGCAGCGGGGTGAAGCGGGCGAGGAAATCGTCGTACCGCTCGCGCAGCGCCTGCAGATCCCACGCCCCCGAGGGATCCCCGCCCGGAACCAGCGCGGACGAGCGTCCGATGAGGACAGTCGCGCTCGCCACCCCGAGCTCCGCCAGCAGCCCGGCGGCGTCCGCCTCCCGATCCCCCGGCGCCACCCACACCGCGTCGAACACCGCGGCGAAACCCAGCCAGCTCAACCGGGTCCGCAGGCTCGCGCGCGTCGTCCGCTGATCTTCCGGGAGCGAGAACGCCACCAGGGTCCAGCTCCCGTCCCACTCGACGGCCGAGGTCGCGAAGGTGAAGATGCGTTCGGTGCCGGCGTCGAGGACATCCATCGCTTCCGTGGTCAGGGCGTAGCTGGTGCGCCGCCCCTCCTTGCGCGAGACGAGCAGGCCGCGCCGGCCGAGGCGGCTCAGCGCCGCGCGCGCGTTGGGCTCGGTCACGCCGAACTCGCCCAGCAACGCGACCAGCGCCGTGGACGGGAGCTGGGCGTCCTGCGGGTACCAGTGGTCGCCGAGCAACGTCAGCAACAGGTGCTGGGGCCGCGACGCCACCGCGTCGCACTCGGCGCGAAGCCGCTCACCCACGGGGGTCGGTTGCGAGATCACCGCCCCAGACTAAGTGCCGCGTCCTCCGTCGGCGTGGCTGCCGGCGCCCGGGCCCGGGGCGTTCACGACGCGGACGGTGTCGGGAAACTCACCGGATCCGCGGCGTGAATGGCCGATGAGAATACGGAGAGAAACGCCGTGATCGGATCGCTTTTCACCGGGATCGGCTCATCCCGAACCGAACCGGGCGGGCGGTTCGGAAACACCGCGTCCGCATTCGAGTAGGGTGACCGCGTTCGAGCTGTGGTGATTTCGAGAAAGGCTGACCCGAGGGTGACCGAACCACTGGTGCCACTGGACGAATCGTGGTCGACCGCGCTGGCGTTCGCCGCGCACCCGGACGACCTCGAGTACGGCACGGCCTCGGCCGTCGCCCGCTGGACCGCCCAGGGCAAGCGCGTCGTCTACTGCCTGGCGACGAGCGGCGAGGCCGGCATCGACGCCATCGACCCCGCCGTCGCCGGACCGCTGCGCGAAGCCGAAGAGCGCGCCGGCGCGGCGGTCGTCGGCGTCGACCTCGTGGAGTTCCTCGGTTACCCGGACGGCGTCCTCGAATACGGGCTCCCGCTGCGCCGCGACATCGCCCGGGCCCTCCGCCGGCACCGCCCCGACGTCGTCGTGACCGGCAACTACCACGATCGCTGGGGCCCGGGCGCCCCCAACCAGGCCGACCACATCGCGCTGGGCCGCGCCGTGCTGGACGGCGCCCGCGATGCCGGCAACCGCTGGATCTTCCGCGAACTGCTCGACGAAGGCCTCGATCCATGGCAGGTGCGGCAGATCATCGTCACCAACAGCCCCGAATCCACCCACGGCGTCGACACGACGGACTTCCTCGACCACGGCGTCGCCTCCCTCGAAGCGCACGTCGAGTACCTGCGCGGCATCGGCCCCGGCGACATGGCGTCGCCCCGGGAGTTCCTCGAAGCCTCCGGGGCCGAGACCGGCCTGCGGATGGGTGTGCGGTTCGCCGTCCCCGCCGAGATCATCGTGCTCTGACCCGGGCCGCGCGCGGTCGCGTACCGACCACTTGGTCATGAGTATTGACCAGCTGTTCGGAAAGCGCCCGATCGGACGCAGCCGGTGACGTTTTCCCGGTGGGGCGAAAAAGTGAGCACTGCACACCGGGAACGTCTTCGTCGTCTCCGTACGCGGAGGGGTCCGCCGGCTTTCCCGGCGGACCCCTCCGTGCTCACTTCAGGTGCCGGGCGAAGAACCGGTTGCCGGCTTCACCCTCGAACTGCGGGACGCCGGTGTGCCCGCCCATGTTGGCGTGCAGCGTCTTCTCCTTCGAGCCGAAGGCGTCGAACAGGTCCAGGGCGAGCTGCCGGTCGTTGCCCTCGTCGTCCCACTGCAGCAGGACGTGCAGCGGAATGGTGACCTGCCGCGCCTCCTCGACGATGCTGCGGGGCACGAAACTCCCCGCGAACAGCACGGCGGCGGCGAGGCGCGGTTCGACCACGGCCAGCCGCACCCCGAGGGCGATCACGCCGCCCGCGAGCCCGACCGGGCCGCGGATCCCGGGCAGCGCGAGCAGGGCGTCCAGCGCGGCCTGCCATTCCGGGACCGCCTGCTCGGCCAGCGGCAGGACCAGCCGGTCGACGATCTCCTCCAGGGGCTCCCCCGTCCCCAACGCCCGGCGCAGGTCGGCGCGCGCCTGCTCGGCGACGGCGGATCGGGGCCGGTCGCCGCTTCCGGGCAGCTCGAGGGTGGCCGCGGCGTAGCCTTCGGCGACGGAGCCGCGGGCCCGCGCCACCAGCCGCGGGTACATCTTGCGCAGCCCGCCGGGGTGGCCGAGCAGGATCAGCGGCGCGGGCTCGGTTGCGGACCCTGGCGTCCACAGGATGCCGGGGACGTCGCCGAGGGTGAACTCACGTTCGAGGACGCCGTCGTCGAGGCGTTGTTCGGCGGTGAATCGCATGGTCGTGCCTTTCGGGAGTGCTCGTGAAACGGCGCTCCCGGGCGGCCTACCGCCCGACCGTGACCCCTGAGGGGAGCACCCATGTCGTTGCGTCCACGGGTACCACCTCCTCGGTCTCTCGCACGGCTCCCGGCAAGCTAGCAGCGGCCGCCGCGGTCCGCCAGCGAGTTTCGTTCACTGCGCGGGCCTGGTGGCCCGTTCGACGAGCTCCAGGACGTGTTCGTACCGGTGCCCGGTCGCCCTGGTCATGCCGAGCTCGCACGTGCGGTTGCAGGAGACGTGGGCGTCGAAGGGGCCGGCGTCGGCGAGCTCCCGGGCCTGGCGCGCGGTGGCCGAAGCCGTCAGCTCGGGGTGCAGCAGACCGCGGTCGCCGGCGAAGCCGCAGCACCCCCACTCCTCGGGCACGGTCACGGTGCCGGCCACGGCCGCGGTGACCTCGCGCAACGCGCCGGACAGCCCCATCCGCGTGGCCGAACACGTCGGGTGCAGGGCCACGGCGGCGACCGGGGCGGTGATCGTGAGGCGGCCGAGCACCTCGTCGCGCACGAACTCGACGGCGTCGACCACCCGGATCTCCCGGAACCGCTCCGGCCCGCGTTCGATCAGGTGCCGCAGCCCTTCGGTGCACGAGGACGCGTCGCCGATGACCGGGATCCGGCCGTTGTCCGTGGCGGCCCACAGCGCCGGCAGCACCCGCCGCGCCATCTCCTCGTAGCCCCGCTCCAGGCCCTTGGACTTCCACGGCGTGCCGCAGCACAACGACGCCGGTCCGTCCGGGGTCGTGAGGCGGATCCCCGCGCGCTCGCACAGGGTCCGCAGCGCCGCCGCGACGCCGGGCTCCACGCCGCCGAACATGGTGCCGGTGCACGACGCGAACAGCACCGCGTCGGCGTTCCCGGTCACGGACTCGGTGCGACGCCGGCCGCCGCGCGGCAGCTCCGACGACCACAGCGGGACCGCATCGGTGCTCCCGGCCTTGCGGGCCAGCTCGTTCGCGCCGAGGACCACGCGCTCCGGAAGCTTGGCCGCGGTGGTGAGCGCGGTCGCGGCCGCGCGCGTCGCGCCGTCCCAGTGCCGCGCGGCGCCGGCCCAGATCGCCGAGGTGGCCCGGCCGGCGCCTTCGGCCCGGAGCCGTTTCATCAGGTCGCCGGTGTTGATCGTCACCGGGCAGGAGGTCTGGCACATGCCGTCGACGGCGCAGGTCTGCACCGCGTCGTACTCGTACTCGGCCCGCAGCTGAGCGAGCGCGGCCGTGTCCCCGGCCTCGCGGGCCCGCTCGATCTCCCGGCGCAGCACGATGCGCTGGCGCGGGGTGGTGGTCAGGTCGCGGCTCGGGCAGACGGGTTCGCAGAAGCCGCATTCCACGCAGCGGTCGACTTCTTCCTCCACCTGTGGCGAAGCCTTCAGGTTGCGCAGGTGCCCGCCCGGGTCCTCGGCGATGAGGACACCCGGGTTGAGCAGATCCCGCGGGTCGCACAGCCGCTTGATCTCGCGCATGACGTCGTAGAGCTCGTCGCCGTACTGGCGGCGGACGAACGGGGCCATCATCCGGCCGGTGCCGTGCTCGGCCTTCAGCGAGCCGCCGTGGCCGAGCACGAGGTCGACCATGTCGTCGGTGAAGGCCGCGAACCGGTCCAGCGGCCGGCCGTCGCCGAGCCGTTCGGTGAGCATGAAGTGGATGTTGCCGTCCTTGGCGTGGCCGAAGATCACGCTGTCGCGGTAGCCGTGGCGGTCGAACAGGCCCGTGAGCGACTCGCACGTCGGCAGCAGCTCGGGCACCGGTACGACGATGTCCTCCAGCAACGCCGTCGTGCCGGCCGGGCGGGCCCCGGCGATCATGGCGTACAGGCCTTTGCGGACGTGCCAGTGGCCGGCCCGCGTCGCCGGGTCCGCGGACAGCACCGCAGGCGCCGTGGTCGGCAGCGCCGCCAGGACCGCGCCGGCACCCCCGGCCATTTCGTCCACTTCGTCGGCCGTACCGGCCTGGTACTCGACGAGCAACGCCGCGTGCCGGTCGACCGCTAGGTCGCGCAGCACCGCGGTCGCCTGCGCGTCGCGCTGGCCCACGCGGATCGAGGTCGCGTCGAGCAGCTCGATCGTCGCCGGCCCGGTGGCGACCAGCGCCGGCAACGCCCCGGTGGCCCCGGCGAGGTCGTCGAAGACCAGCAGGCCGGTGCGCGCGTGCCCGTGCAACGGCACCGTGCGCAGCACCACCGACGCGATGAACGCCAGCGTGCCCTCGCTGCCGACCGCCAGGTGGGCCAGGATGTCGGCCGGCTCGGTGTGGTCGAGCAGCGAATTGAGGCCGTAGCCCATGGTGTTCTTCATCGAGAACTGCTGCTCGACCCGTTTGCGCAGCGTCGCGTCACCCCGAACCCGGTCACGCAACCGGCCCAGTCCGGCGTGCAGCTCGGGCTCCGCGGCGCGCAGCCGGCCGTCCGCGTCGGGCTTGCCCGTGTCCACGACCGTGCCGGACGGCAGCACGAGCACGATCGACTCGAGCGTGGCGTAGCTGTTGGCCCAGGTGCCGCAGGCCATGCCGCTGGAGTTGTTCGCGACCACGCCCCCGACGGTGCACGCGACCTCGCTCGCCGGGTCGGGCCCCAGCTTGCGCCCCCACCGCGCGAGACGTGCGTTGACCTGCCGGATCGTGGCCCCGGGGCCCACCCGTACGCGCTCGCCGTCGTCGAGCACCTCGACGTCACGGAAGTGGCGCCGGGTATCCACGAGCACCCCGTCCGTCCCGCCCTGCCCCGACAGGCTCGTCCCCCCGGACCGGAACCCGATCGCCACCCCGGCCGCCCTCGCGGCGGCGAACAACCGCCCCACCTCGTCCGCGCTGCTCGCCCTCACCACCGCCCTCGGCGTGAGCATGAAGTGCGACGCGTCGTGCGCATGGGCCAGCCGGTCGGTCAACCGCCGCCCGACTCGTCCGGGGTCCCCGGTCGCGGCGGCCAGCAGGTCGAGCAGGTCGGCTTCGCCGCTGGTGGTGACGGCTTGCCCGGTGGCGGTCATGGGCTGATCCTCGTCGATCGTGCGTGTCGTGGCGCGTTCAGCGCGGCCGAGATCGCCCGGCTCGCTGATCCAGGTTCACGCTCGGCGCCGCCCCGGGCAAGGGACAGCTGCGGAGATGTCCACCACCTGATACGCGGCGCTAGGACGCCGCCGCAGCGGTACCCGCCGGAGCCGGGAAACCGCCCACCGCCCGCTCATACGCGTGCGCGACCCGCAAAACCATCGCGTCGTCGAACCGCTTGCCGATGATCATCATCCCCGCGGGCAGCCCGTCCACCAGCCCGGCCGGAACGCTGCACGCGGGATGGCCGGTCACATCGAACGGCGCCGTGTTGCCGATCATCGACAAGGCCGTGTCCAGGTAGTCGGCGAGCGACACGTCCGGTGCCGGCAGCTCCCGCGCGACATACGGCAGCGTCGGCATGACGAGGACGTCGTACTCGCCCAGAGCGGCGTCGTAGGCCGCCCGCAGTTCGTAGGAAAGGTTGCGCGCCATGGCGTAGTACTTGCCGCCGCCGAGTTCGAAGGTGTAGCGGCCCGAGAGGCCGACGAGCTGCACCGTCTTCGACAGGTCGCGGCCGCGCGCGAGGCGGCCCCGGGCGTAGTGCGCGATCAGCTCCGGGTCGTACTGGCCCCAGGTCCCCATTCCGTACCCGTGGCCGTCGATCATCTGGTAGGCGGCGCCTTCGGTCGCGATCACGTTCCACACCGCCATGGCGTCGGTGTGCCACGGGACCGAGACCTCGTCCGCGGTCAGCCCGGCCGACCGCAGCACCTCCACCGCGTCCCGGACCACGTCGTCGACGCCGGTCTGCGAAACGGGCGTGCCGAACCCTTCCCGCACCACACCCACGCGCAGACCGGAGGCACTCTCGCGCAGAGCGGCGACGTAGTCGACCGGGTCGAGGACCGTCGGCTGCCGGGAGTCGTAGCCGTCGACTCCGGCCAGCACACCCAGCATCAGCGCGGCGTCGTCCACCGTGCGCGTCATCGGCCCCAGGTGGTCGATGGTCTGCTCGATCGGGAACGCACCGGTGTAGGGCACCAGCCCGTACGTCGGCTTGTGGCCCACGATCCCGGTGAACGACGCCGGGATCCGCACCGAGCCGCCCTGGTCCCCGCCCACCGCCAGATCGACGTCGCCGTTCGCCACCAGCGCCGCGCTGCCGCTCGACGAGCCACCCGCGTTGCGCGAAAGATCCCACGGGTTGCGCACCGGCCCCGGCCACGACGTGAAACTGCCCCCGGAGAAACACAGGTCTTCGCACGTCGACTTGCCGGCGATCGTCGCGCCCGCGGCGAGCAGCCGGCGCACCACCGTGGCGTCCCGCCTCGGCACGAAGCCTTCCATCGACGCCGAACCGTTGACCATCGGCACCCCCGCCACGGCGACGTTGTCCTTCACCGCGACCGTCCGCCCCGCCAGCGGGCCTTCCGCCGTCTCGGTGATCGCCGTCCGCACCGACCACGCGTTGAGCGGATTGTCCACCGGCAGCGCCGACTCCCGCACCGGCACCTCGGGCCACGACCGCCCGTAGAGCCGCTCGACCTCCTCCGACGCCGCCAGCGTCCCCTCGACCGCCGGGACGAACTCCCCGATCTCGGCGTCGGTCAGGTCGAATCCGTAACGCTGAGACAGCTGGGCGAGCCTTGCCGCATCGGGCACCGGAATGGCCATGACCGCTCCTTCGAGGTCGGCGATGGCGTCGAACCTAGGGACGATCCGACGACACGTCAACGAATGCCGATCTCCGCGGTCCGCGTGCACTGCCCTTGCGGTTCGTCCCTGGTCGCGTCATCTTCGGTTCGCACAGGTGATGCACGTCCGCGTCGCCGGCAGGGCGGCGAGGCGGCCTTCGGAGATCGGGCCGCCGCAGCGTTCGCAGACCTCGTAGACGCCCGCCAGCACTCGTTCGGCGGCCTGGCCGAGTGCCGCGAGTTCGTCCTGGGCCTGCCGCAGCAAGGCCTGGACCTGCGCGCGCTCGAACGCGATGGTGGCGCCTTCCGGGTCGTGTTCGTCGTCGCCGCTGCTGAACTCCGAGGCCGCCACGATCTCGTTCCACTGCCGTGCGAGCGCCGAGGCCCGTCGCGAGGTCTCGGCTTGTGCCCTTTCGATCAGCTCCATCGCGGCGCGCTCGTCCATGACGCGACCATCCTCCCTGTCACCGTCATCCTCGAGCAGAATCCCGTGCGCCCGCTACTCCCCCGCGTTCACGACGGCCGGAGGACCGGCCACTGCCGCCCGCCCGCTTGCCCCTACGGCGAAAGCTCCTGCGGGTGGGTGGCCAGTGCCTCGACGGTCACGTCCATCCACTTCCACATCGGCAGCGAGGCGAGCGCGTCGTGCAGTGCGGTCGGGTCTTCGGCCTCGTACAGGCCGACGGTCGCGTTGCGGCCGGGCACCCGCCACAGCCGTTTGAGCACCCCGGCGGCGCGCAACTCGTGTGCGCGCTCGCGTTCGGCCTTGCGCAGCCGCTCCCGGAGCTCGTCCGGGGTGTCGGGCGGCAGCAGGTTCTCGGTGCGGACCAGGAATTCCAACAGTTCCTCCGGTGGGCTACGACTTCGCGATCGAGAGCAGGCGGTCCGCGAGCTCGCCGGGCGCGGTCACCATGGCCTCGTGCCCCGTGGCGATCTCGTGCACGGGCCAGCCGCGGCTCACGGCCCGCTCCGCGTGGGCGCGGAACACCCGCATCCAGTCCGTGCACTCGACGAACTCCGCGGGCACACGCTCGCCCGCGCCGGTGAGCCGCAGCGGCTCGGTGTAGGTGAGCCACGGCTGCGGCGTCAGGCGCGGGCCGAGCCACGCCAGGTCGGCCTCGTCCGTCACGCCGAGCACGGTCAGGGACCGCACGGGGACGAGCCAGCCGAAGCCCGGGCCGGCCACCGACTCGCGGTAGTGCCCGGCCACCTGCTCGGGCAGCAGGTCGATGGCGGCTTCGCCGTCGCGGCCGGCGAACGCGTCGAGGTACACCCGCTTGGCGAGGCGCTCGGGCACCCGATCGGCGACACCGGTGACCACCTGCCCGGCGTAGCTGTGCCCGACCAGCACGACGTCGCTGAGGTCGTGTGCTTCGAGCAGCCCGACGACGTCCTGGACGTGCGTGCCGAGCCCCACCGCGGGGCTGAGCAGGTGGGCGCGGTCGCTGAGCCCGGTCAGCGTCGGTGCGAAGACCTCGTGGCCCGCCGAGCGCAGCGCGGGGGCCACCCGCCGCCAGGCCCAGCCCCCGTGCCACGCTCCGTGCAGCAGGACGAACGCGGTCATGCGGGTGCTCCCCCGTTCTCGAACAGCGCCAGCGCGGCCGCGGTGTTGGACGCCGGCACGTGGTAGGTCTCGTGGATCCGCGTGATCCGCTCGTCCATCGCGCCGCGCATCACCAGCCACATGATCAGCTCGATGCCCTCCGTGCCGGCCTGGGCGACGTATTCCTCCCGAGTGAGCCGCGCCAGCGCCTCCGGGTCGGTCTCGATCTTCTCCAGGAACATGCGGTCGAACGGCGTGTTGATCAGACCCGCGCGGGCACCGGCCAGCTGGTGCGACATGCCGCCGGTGCCGAACACCGCGACACCGAGATCCTCCGGGAACGACCGGATCGCGCGGCCGATCGCCTGCCCCAGCGCGTAGCAGCGGGCGGCCGTGGGCTGCGGGTGCCGGATGACGTTGACCAGCACGGGCACCACCGGGCACGGCCACCGCTCCCCCGGATCCGGGCAGTACACCGACAGCGGCACGGTGAGGCCGTGGTCGACGTCGAGGCCGTGGAAGGTCGCGATGTCGAAGGAGTCGTCGACGAGCCGGCGGACGAGGTGCTCACTCAGCTCCGGCGCGCCGACGACCGGTGGCACCGGGCGGCGGCCCCAGCCCTCGTCGGCCACTTCGTAGGAGTCCGCGGTGCCGACCGCGAAGGTCGGGATCAGGTCGAGGTCGAGTGCGTTGGCGTGGTCGTTGTACACGATCACCGCGACGTCCGGCCGGTGCCCGGCCATCCACTCCCGGGCCGGGGCGTACCCGTCGAACAACGGTTTCCAGTACGGCTCGGCGGTTTTGCCGTTGTCCATCGCGGCGCCGATCGACGGCACGTGCGAAGTCGCGAGGCCCCAGATCACCCTAGCCAAATTTCCGCCCTCCCGATCGCATCGCCTCGGCGAACTCCTCGGCCGTCATCCCGGTGAACACCCCGCCGAGGTACTGCATGGACTTCCCGTCCAGCATCGCCAGTTTGTAGGTGTAGAAGACGGATCCGCCGAGCTCGAGCATCCCGGTCCAGTCCCGTTCGAGGATCGCCTTCTTCTGCTCCGGCGACAGGCCGAACTCGTCGCAGTAGGCCGATTCGTCCTAGGTGAACCGCCGCCGGTTGCGTTCGTCCTTCAGTGACAGGCACATCTTGTTCAGCGCGTACCCCTGCCGGCTCGCACGCAGGTCGAGCAGGTAGTCGTCACGGGCCTTCGTCATCGCCACTCCCTTCCGTTCCCGGCTAGAACACCACAGTGGTGGAGCCGTCCCGGACGACGCGGTCGTCGCAGTGCCACGCCACCGCGCGGGAGAGCACGAGCCGTTCGACGTCCGCTCCCTTGCGCTGCAGCTCGGGGACCGGGTCCCGGTGCGACACGCGGATCACGTCCTGCTCGATGATCGGCCCCTCGTCGAGGTCTTCGGTGACGTAGTGCGCGGTCGCGCCGACGAGCTTCACCCCGCGCTCCTTCGCCCGCTGGTACGGCCCGGCGCCGACGAACGCCGGCAGGAACGAATGGTGGATGTTGATCACCGGCACGCCGACCTCGGCGAGGAAACCGGCGGACAGGATCTGCATGTAGCGCGCCAGCACCACCACGTCGACGTTGCCCTTGAGCAGGTTGAGCTGTTCTTTCTCGGCGGCGGCCTTGTCCCCCTTGCCCACCGGCACGTGGAAGAACGGGATGTCGAAGCCGCGGACGTCGTCACCCAGGTCGGGGTGGTTCGACACCACCATCGGCACCGTCATGTGCACCTCGCCGCGGCGCTGGCGCCACAGCAGGTCCAGCAGGCAGTGGTCCGCTTTGGACACCATGATCGCGGCCCGCTTGCGCCGCCGCGCCTCCACCAGCCGGAACTCGAGCCCCAGCTGCTCACCCAGGCGCGTTTCCAGCGTCGCGTTCAGGCCGGCCAGCCGCGAGGGCAGCTCCGCCAGGTGGAACACCGTGCGCTGGAAGAACCGGCCGCCGGACGGATCGCTGGTCGACTGGTCGAGCGAGACGATGTTGGCGCCCTCGTCCGTCAGCACCCCCGACACGGTCGCCACGATCCCCGGCCGGTCGGCGCCCTGCACGATCAGGCGCCCGTAGTCCTCGTGGGTGGGCCCGGTCACGCGCGGCCGTCCGTTTCCGCGATCCGGGCGAGCAGTTCCTGCCGCCACGCCTCGGTCTTCGCGAGCTCGTTGAACGTGAAGACGTGCAGCCCGTGCACGTTGCCGCCGCGCGGCGCCTCGGCGGCGAGCTGCCGGGCGAGTTTCGTCGGTTCGTAGGCACGCGGCAGCAGCAACCGCCACATCAGGTTCTGCTGCTTGCGCAGGAACCGCGCCGACTGTCCCAGCCCGATCCCGGCCGAGATCCGCACGAGCTTCTGGCGGTTCACCGGACCGGGCAGTCCGATGTGGACCGGCAGGTCGATCCCGGAGGCGGCGAGGCCCGCGGACCACGCGCCGGTGACCGCCGCGTCGAAGCAGATCTGGGTGATCACGCGGGTCGCGAGCGGAGCCTTCTGCCGCAACGCCCGCTCGAGCGCGGGGGCCGGGATCTTCGGATGGCCTTCCGGATAGCCGCCGATCCCGACGTCGGTGAACGGGTGGCCCAGGTCCTCCATCGCCCGCAGCAGGGCGTACGCGTCGGCGAACTCGCCCGCCGGCTTCGGCGCGTCGCCCCCGATGACGAACACCGACCGCGCCCCGGCCGCACGCAGGCGGGCCACCACGTCGGCCACGTGGGCGCGGTCGGTGAACTGCCGCGCCGGCAGGTGCGGAGCGACCTGGTAACCGTGCCGCAGCAGGCGTTCGGTCAGGTCCAAGGTGGTGTCGATGCCCTTCGCCTCGGTGACGGTGACCGTCAACGGGACGGCGGTGGGCACGTGTTCGAGCACAGCCGATTCCGTGCCGCGGAACGGCATCACCTCGTAGCTCATGGTCCGCACCAGGTCGGCCAGATCCGGCCGCCGGCGCCCCGAGCCCGCCACCTCCTGCTGGATCGTCATGCGCTGCCCTCGTCTCCTCGTCCCGCAAGCGCTGCCTGCCGGCCACCAGTAGAACGGAACGGCGGTCGGTTTTCGTCCGGCAGGGAGACCGAGTTCACCGCGACAAATGACGGGGCCGCCCGCCCCGCCCGATCCGCCCAGGACGAATGACGTAGCCGAGACCGGCCTGCCGGACCTCACGCTCGGGGCCCCCGCGGCCTACCGTCCAACGGGGCAGCCCAGGACCGGCGAGTGGTCCTCGGCCCTCCGGTGGCGTGCGACCGCCGCCGGGACCCGGACACCCGTCGCACGAGAACGGACCGCACATGAGCGCGAAAAGCCTGCAGGACGTGGTCGATCAGGCGGGGAACACGGTGGACCTGCTCCGCAATTCCCAGCTCGGCGCCTACATCTACCCGGTCGTCCCGGCCGAGTTCACCAACTTCCGCCGCGAGGTGCTCGCCTGGCGGTCCACGGCCGTGCTGTTCGACCAGACCCACCACATGGTCAACCTCTTCCTCTCCGGTCCCGACGCGCTGAAGCTGATCTCCGACACCGGCATCAACAGCGTCGCGAAGTTCCCGGTCGACTCGGCCAAGCAGTTCGTCCCCGTCTCGCCCGACGGCGGGGTGATCGGCGACGGCATCCTGTTCCGGCTGGCCGAAGAGGAGTTCGTGTTCGTCGGCCGCGCCCCGGTGGCCAACTGGCTCACCTTCCACGCCGGCCAGGGCTACGACGTCGAGCTGAAGCTGGACCAGCGCTCGCCTTCGCGGCCGTACGGCAAGCCGGTGACGCGGGACCTGTGGCGCTTCCAGATCCAGGGCCCGAACGCCTGGCCCGTGATCGAGAAGGTCCACGGCGGCCCGGTGGAGCAGGTCCGGTTCTTCCGCATGGGACACCTGAACGTCGCCGGCCGGCAGGTCCGGACCCTGCGGCACGGCATGGCGGGCGCGCCCGGCCTGGAGCTGTGGGGCCCGTACGAGACCTACGACGAGGTGCGCGAAACCATCCTGGACGCCGGCCGTGAGTTCGGGCTCGAGCCGGCCGGGGCGCGCGCGTACTCGTGCAACACGCTGGAGTCCGGCTGGATCCCGTCGCCGTTGCCCGCGATCTACACCGGCGAGCGGCTGCGCCCGTACCGCGAATGGCTCGGCGCCGGAAGTTACGAGGCGACCAACGCGCTGGCCGGCAGCTTCGTGTCCGACCGGATCGAGGACTACTACCTCAACCCCTGGGAGCTCGGCTACGGCTCGTTCGTCAAGTTCGACCACGACTTCGTCGGCCGCGACGCGCTCGCGGCGATCGACCCGGAGAGCCAGCGGCGCAAGGTCACCCTCGCGTGGAACGCCGAAGACGTGGGCACCCTGCTCGCCTCACCCGTCGACCCGGACGGTCCCGGCTACCAGTTCTTCGACCTGCCCAACGCCAACTACGGCTCGTCGAACTTCGACTCGGTGCTCGACGCCGACGGCAACCGGATCGGGTTGTCGCTGTTCACCGGCTACAGCGCGAACGAGCGCGCCGCCCTGTCGCTGGCCACGGTCAACCCGGACGTGCCGCTCGGCGCGGAGGTCCGCGTGGTCTGGGGCGAGCCGGACGGCGGGTCGCGCAAGACCACCGTGCAGCCGCACGAGCAGTTCTCCGTCCGGGCCATCGTCAGTCCCGCGCCGTACTCGGCGATGGCGCGCGAGAGCTATCACCCCGGCTGGCGCTCCGCCGTCACGGTCTGAACCCGCCGTGCGCACACCGCGCCCCCGCGGCGGGACCGGGCTTTCGCCACACTGCCCGCCGCGGGCCGGCCGTAGTACGGTGGCCGGGGCCGTCGCCCTCCCCGGGCCGGTCCGTACCGCACGTGACCGCCCGGTGGTGATCAGACGTGGCCCGACGGGGTGTCGGCTCGCTCGCGAACATCGACCTGAACCTGCTCGTCATCCTGCGGGAACTGCTGCGCGAGCAGAACGTGACCCGGGCGGCCCAGCGGGTCGGGGTGACCCAGCCCGCCGCCAGCGCCGCGCTGGGGCGGCTGCGCCGGCACTTCGGCGACGAACTGCTCGAACGCACTCGCACCGGGTTCGTGCTCTCCCCGCTCGGGGAGAAGCTGGCGGCCGAGATCGAACCGGTGTACCTGAGTCTCGAACGGCTCTTTTCGCCCGAACCGGAATTCCACCCTGAAGACACCGAGCGTGAATTCACCATTCTGACCAACGACTACGTGCTCGCCGCGTTCGGCGAACAGCTGTCGCGCACGCTCCACGCGGCGGCGCCACACGCACGGCTGAGCGTCAAGGTGGCCAAAGGAGAGCTGCCGGCGGACCTGCCGGAAACGCTGCGCGGAATCGACGCGATCATTTCCGCCCCGAAATCCGCGTTCAAGGTCGACGAAATCCACGGGCGGGAATTGTTCCGCGACCACTGGTCGTGCGTCGTGGCCGCGGACAACCCGGTGGGCGGGCGGCCCCGGCTCGCGGACCTCGAACGGATGCCGTGGGTGATCCCCAACCACCCCGACGACGGGTACCCGGCGAGCTCACCGCTCGCGCCCGTGCTCGCCGAGCTGAGCACGCAGCCCCAGGTCGCCGTGCGGGTGGACAGTTACCAGGCCACGCCGTACTTCGTGGCGGGCACGGACCGGGTCGCGGTGATGCAGCACCGGCTCGCCGCCCAGTTCGCCGACCGCGGCGATCTGCGGATCCTGCCCTACCCCGGCGATCCACCCCCGATCGTCGAGATCCTCTGGTGGCACCGCAAGAACACCGACGAACGCACGCACACGTGGCTGCGCACTGTGCTTTCCACGGCCGCGGACGGCCTTCGTGAGCCCGAACGGGGTATTCACGGCGGTTATGCGGCGGGTTCAGACGATTTATTACCGAACCCCGCTCCGTGAGCCACATACTGGCAATCTGCGAAACACGGTGAAGCACACTGGCCCGAGCACACAAAGGAGTGTGCCTTGTCGAATTCAACGACGAGCAGACCGATCATCGACGTACTCCCCCTGATCGAGAACCAGAAAGTGGGGAAGTTCTGGACCGCGCTCTTCTCCGTATCCTGGCTGGTCGCGTTTCTGGACGGCTTCGACCTGCAAGTCATCTCTTTCGCGGGCCGCTATCTGAAACAATCGTTCGACCTGACCAACACCGAGCTCGGCACGCTGGGCACCGTGGGGGTCGTCGGGACCCTGCTGGGCGGGATCGTCATCGGCTACCTGGGCGACCGGATCGGCCGCAAGCCCGCCATCGTCGTGTCGGTTGCCGGGTTCGGGATCTTCATGGTCCTGGTCGCCTTCGCGCAGAACTACCCCCAGCTGGTGCTGCTGCGCCTGGTCACCGGGCTGTTCGTCGGTGGCGCGCTCCCGCCGGTGTGGGCACTGGTCAGCGAGTTCGCCCCGATCCGGCTGCGGTCGACGTCCGTGGTGATCGTGATGGTCGGCTACAGCATCGGCAGCGCGTCGGGCGGTCCGCTGTCGAACCTGCTGATCCCGCGCTTCGGCTGGCAGTCCGTGTTCCTCGTCGGTGGCGCGGCGTCACTTCTCGTGCTCGCGGCGGTGGTGCCGGCGTTGCCGGAGTCGGTCAAGTTCATGGCGCAGAAGGGCCTCGCCCCGGACCGGATCAAGCGCACCCTGCTGCGCGTGCGGCCCGGGCTGTCGCTGCCGGACGACGCGACCTACGTCGTCGGGACCGACGTCGTCGAGCGCAAGCAGTTCACCCCGGTGGCCCTGTTCCGCGGGCGGCTGGCCGTGCTCACCACACTGGTGTGGGCGTCCTACTTCTGCTCGGCCACGGTCGTGTTCTACCTGACGTTCTGGGGCCCGATCCTCAACGAGCAGATCGGCTTCAGCGTGTCGGCGGCCGCCACCCTCGCCGCGGGAACCTCCGCGGCGGGTGCACTGGGACAGGTCCTGATCGGCCGCTTCATCGACCGCCGCGGGGCCGGGACCATCGCGATCATGCCGCTGCTCGCGGTGCCGTGCCTGCTCGTGATCGGGTTCGTCCACCTCTCGGCCCTGGCGTATGTGTTCGTGCTGCTGCTGTCGAACGTGTTCATCATCGGCGGTCACGGCGGGGTGATCGGGATTTCGGGCATCTTCTACCGCCCCGCGATCCGGGCCAACGGCGCCGGCTGGGCGACCTCGGTGTCCAAGCTCGGTGCGATGCTCGGCCCGTGGCTCGCCGGGGTGCTCCTGGACCACGGCCTCAGTGCCCAGGGCACCTTCTTCGTGTTCGCCGTGTTCCCCGTCGTGATGATGACCGCGCTCCTGGTGCTGGGCCGCTTCCAGCGCCGGCTCCCGGCCACCGCGGACGGTTCGCTGAGTCCCGTGACCGCGGCCGCCGACGGCGCCACGGACGTGACCAGGCCCCCGCGCGAGGAGACCACCGCGGCCGGCTGAACCACCGGACACCGTGGCCGACGGAGGGCTTCCCGCGCACCCGGGAAGCCCTCCGTCGCGACGCGGAATTCCTTTCTCGGCACGGAAATCCCGGCACCCGAGGTCACCCGGGTGGCGGAGTCAGCCCCTCCCGGATCGCCAGCAGCGCCGCCTGCGTGCGGGACGAGAGCTGCAGCTTGCTCAGGACGTTGCTGACGTGCGTGCGCGCGGTGCGCTCGCTGATCACCAGCGTGTCCGCGATGTCCCGGTTGGCGAAGCCCCGTGCCACGAGCACCAGGATCTCCCGCTCGCGCGCGGTCAGCGCCGAGAGCCCGACCCGGGGCGCGGCCATCCGCCGGGTGAGCTGCTTGGCCACGGCCGAGTCGAGGTGGACCTCACCGGCCGCGGCGGCGCGGATGGCCGTGGCGACCTCCTCGGGCTCGGCATCCTTGAGCAGGTAGCCCGCGGCTCCCGCGGCGAGCGCGGTGTGCACGCGTTCGGCCTCGCCGAAGCTGGTCAGGACCACGACCTTCACCTCCGGGTGCTCGGCGAGGATCCGCTTGGTCGCCTCCGCGCCGTCCATCCGGGGCATCTGCAGGTCCATCAGCACCACGTGGGGCAATGGCCGCTCCAGCGTCCGCCATTCGCGCAGCAGCTCGATCGCCTCCTCCCCGTCCCCCGCCTCGCCGATCACTTCGAGAGCCGGTTCGATCTCGACGAACGCGCGCAGCCCGCGCCGCACCACCACGTGGTCGTCGACGAGCACGATCCGGATCACTTCGGGGCTCATCCGGTCGCCTCTTCCCACACCCGCCGCAGCGGCACCGCCGCCCGCACCGTCCAGCCCCCGCCGGGGCCCGGCCCCGCCGCGAACCGCCCACCCCAGCGCTCGGTGCGCTCGCGCATGGACACCAGGCCCAGCTGTTCGCGGTTGCCGAGGGGCTCTCCGCCACCGGCGCCGTCGTCCCGGATCCGCACGACGAGGTCGCCGGCCTCGACGCGGAGACCGACCTCGACGGTTGACGCCCGGGCGTGCTTCACGACGTTGTGCACCGCCTCGCAGACGATCCGGTACAGGTCCTCCTGCACGTCGAGCGCGCCGGTCATCCGCAGCTCGTCGGCCGTGACCACGTCGATGACCAGCCCGGTCCGAACGCGCACGCTCTCGGCGTGCGCGCGCACGGCGGCGACGAGGCCGTGTTCGGCGAGGTCCAGCGGCCGCAGCTCGAACACCAGCAGCCGCAGGTCGGAGAGTGCGCTGGCGGACAGCTCGGCGAGCTCCTCGGCGATCGGGCGGATGTGCTCGAGCTCGGCGTCGCGGCCGTCGAGCCGGCGGCGCAGCGCCTTCGCCTGCATGCGCATCGAGAAGAGCTGCTGGACCACCGAGTCGTGCAGATCGCGAGCAAGCCGGCGGCGTTCGTCCGACTGCACGCGCGTGCGGGTCTGGGCCAGCAACGACGCCGTGTCGATCGCGACGGCGGCGTGGTCGGCCATCGCCTGCAGGAATGCGAGCGAGCCCGCGCCCGGGTCCTCTCCGGCGCGGTAGTAGGCGTTGATCACGCCGACGGTGCGGGCGCGGACCACCATGGGCATCGCGACGAAGCCGTCCCAGTCCGGCCGGTTCATGATCTCGTGCAGCGGCGCCCACGCCGGGTCGGCCATGATCGCGGCCTTGCGGTGCGGCTGCACCACCGGCTCGCGGCCGACGAACGCGTCGAAGAACCGCACGTGCGCCCCGAGCCGCCGGCACGCGCTGAGGCGGTCGACGAAATCCTCGGCCGGACCGAATCCCGCCATGCCGAGGATGCGCAGATCGGCGGCCGGGTCGTCGAGCGCCAGGATCTGCACGGCGACGATGTTGGCCGTCATCACCATCTCGCGGGCCACCGCGTCGAGGGTGGCCCGCAGCGAGAACGCCCCGGCCACGCTGGACGCGGCTCGCGCGATCGCGGTGAGCCGCTCCTGCTGACGCCGGACATCCGTGCGGTCGCTGAACCAGACCGCCTGCCCGCCGCCGGACAGCGGCGACAACCGGTACTCGAGATCCAGGACCCGTCCGCCCGGCACCGGCCAGCGCACGAGCTGCCGGCCACCGTCCGGCGCCACTGCGCCGGGGTCCGCCGAGCCGGGCGCCACGGGGTCGGGCGCGAACGGTGCCGGCTCGCCGATCAGGTCGGCCGCGGCCGAACCGAGCAGGGCCGCGGCCGAGTCGTTGAGGGCGGCGAACCGCCCCGCGGCGTCGAGCACGGCGAGCCCGTCGGCGGACACCGAAACAAGGGCGTGCAGATCTTCCGGCGACAGTTCCGGTCTGGTTCCGCTCGGACTCCGTTGCCCTGGCATGGCCCCATTATGCGGTGCCGCAGGGCAAATCACGCCGACGGCCGCACCGATGCGGCGGACCGGTCTTCCGTCGACGTCGCGCGCCGGACGCTGAGCCCGACCGCGGCCACCAGGCTCACCAGCGACAGCGCGGCGACGTACAGCGCGACGGCGGTCGACGATCCGCTCGCCCCGAACAGCGCGGTCGCGACGAGCGGCGTGACCGCGCCGCCGACCATCCCGCCGAGCTGGTAGGCGATCGAAATCCCGCTGTAGCGCACTCGCACGTCGAAGATCTCCGTGAACAGCCCGCCCTGGGCCCCGGCCATGATGCCCTGGACGAGCGCGGCGACGGCGAAGGAGACGAACGCCGGGCCCGCGGCGCCGGTGTCCACCAGCAGGAACATCGGCACCGGCCACAGCACGGCGGTCACCGCGCCGAGCACGTACACCCGCCGGGAGCCGAACCGGTCGCTCGCGAGGGCGGCCAGCACGATCGCCCCGATCCAGATCGCCGTCGAGGCCAGGATCAGCCAGAGCAGGGTGGTCCGGTCGAACCCGACCACGGTCGTCCCGTAGGTGAGCATGTAGACGGTCACGGTGTAGCCGATCGCGGGCGGAGCGATCGAGGCCAGGCTCGCCAGGACCAGCGTCACCGGCTGCCGGCGGACCAGCTCGGCGAACGGCGCCCGGTTCGTGGCCCGCTCCCGCTTGGCCTTCGTGAACTCCGGCGCGTCCCGCAGCCGGCTGCGCACCAGGAGCCCGCCCACCACGAGGAAAACGCTGAGCAGGAACGGGATCCGCCAGCCCCAGGCCAGGAAGTCGGCGTCGGACAGCCCGGACACGGCCAGGAAGGCGAGGTTGGACGTGAGGACCCCGACCGGCACGCCGAACTGCGCGAAGCTGCCGTAGACCGCGCGGCGGCGCGGGCCGGCGTGCTCCGAGGCGATGAGGACCGCGCCGCCCCATTCCCCGCCGACCCCGAAGCCCTGCAGCACCCGCAGGAGGACGAGCAGCAGCGGCGCACCGACGCCGATCGCGGCGTAGGTCGGCAGGACGCCGATGAGCGTGGTCGTGCCGCCCGTCAGCAGCAGCGTGAGCACGAGCATCGACCGGCGCCCGATCCGGTCGCCGAAGTGCCCGATCACCGCGCCGCCAAGGGGGCGGGCGACGAAGCCGACCGCGAACGTCGCCAACGCCGCGAGCGTGCCCGCGGCGGAGGAGAACTTCGGGTAGAACACCGATCCGAACGCCAGTGCCGCGGCGGTCCCGAAAATGTAGTAGTCGTACCACTCGATCGACGTGCCGACGAGGCTCGCGGCGACGAGGGTCTTCTTCGACGGACGCGTCGACGGTGCTGGTTCGGCCATGGATCCGTACTCCTCGCGGGCGGTTCGGCCCGTGCGGCACACCGGACGAACCGGACCGCACGTCCCACCGAGGAAAGCAGAGAACGGCGTGCCGGGCACGGCCGCGACGGCTCATCCGGCCTACGTCTTTTGTCGCGGTGCCACTGATCGAGAATGTCCTTTGAGGACAGTCACACCGCGCGGCCGGCTACGCCGAACGAGTGCGTATTCACGCCGTTGATATCGCGTATCCCGACTTTCTGCTTCCGCCGGACGCGGCGGGCTCCTTACAGTCCGAACCGTGAAGATAGTCGTTTCGCGACTCGACGAGTTCCCGCCGGGCGAGCGCCGGATCGTGCAGGCGGGTCGCAGGTCGATCGGCGTGTTCCGGGTCGGTGACCGCTTCTACGCGATCAACAACCACTGTCCGCACATGGGCGGGCCGCTGTGCCTCGGCCGCACCAAGCCGTGGGTCAGCTCCGCCGCGCCGGGCGAGTACGCGATGGCCGAGGAGGAGGCCCTCCTCGCCTGCCCGTGGCACGGCTGGGAGTACGACCTCGAGACCGGCCAGTCGTTCCTCGGCCCCGGTGAGCCGCCGGCCCGCACGTACACGGTGTCCGTGGAGCCTCGCGTCGGGGAAGGCACCGTCGCGCCCGATCAGGTCTCGGCTCCCGAGCCCGGCGCCAAGGGCGGGCGCCGCCCCGGCCCGTACGTCACCGAGACCTACCCCGTCCGCGTCGAGGACGCCTACGTGGTGGTCGAGACCAGCCCACACCCGGCGGCCAGGCCGGGCCCAGTCGGAGGTGCGTCATGACAAGCACGCTGCCCACCGGTGCGTCGTCGCCGGGCGCCGCGGCCACGCGGGCCGGATACCCGATCGTCGACACCGACATCCATCCGAGCGCACCGGCCGCGGAGATCCGGGCCCGGTTGAGCGGAGCGCACCGGGAACGCTGGGAACTGTTCGGCGGCCGGGTGCCGAACCCGCCGGAGTTCTACCCGCGCGTGCGCAACGCCGGCTTCCGGCTCGACTCGTGGCCCGAGGCGGGCGGCATCCCCGGCAGCGACCTGGGCACGACGCAGGCGCAGCTGCTCGACGAGTTCGGCGTCGACCACGGAGTCCTGATCCCCTTGCAGGGACACACCTTCGGTGCCGAGGAACCGCGGTACTCCGCGGCTCTCTGCGGCGCGCTCAACGACTGGCTGGCCGAGGAGTGGCTCGCGCCCGAACCGCGGTTGCGCAGCTCGATCGCGATCCCGACCGAGTCCCCCGACCTCGCCGCCGACGAGATCGCACGGCGCGCCGGCGACCCGCGGTTCGTGCAGGTGCTCCTGCCCACCGGGGGCGAGACCGGGTTCGGCGCGCGCCGCTACTGGCCGATCTACCGGGCCGCGGCCGACGCGGGCCTCCCGGTCGCGGCGCACACCGGCGGGATCGAGCAGCACCGCGGCGCCGGGTGGCCGTCGTTCTACCTCGAAGAGCACGTCTGGAACGGCAACATGATGGCGGCGCTGGTCACGAACCTGCTGTGCGAAGGCGTCTTCGAGGAGTTCCCGTCGCTGCAGGTGATCTGCGTGGAGGGCGGGATCGTCTGGGCCGCGCCGCTGATGTGGGCGCTCGACGAGGCGTGGCCGCGGCTGCGCGCCGACGTGCCGCACCTGCGCAAGCCGCCTTCGGAGTATCTCCGCGAGCACCTCTGGTTCACCACGCAGCCCATCGAAGAGCCGGACGACCCACGCCACCTCGCCACCGCACTGGAGCACGTCGGGATGACCGATCGGATCATGTTCGCCTCGGACTACCCGCACTGGGACTTCGACTCCCCGCGGCTGGCACCGCGGCTGTTCCCGTCCGAGGCGCGGGAAAACATCATGGGGGCCAACGCCTGCCGGCTGTACGGGCTGCCGGCGCGAGCCACGGAGGGGACGCGATGAGCGTGTCCTCCGCCGGGATCGCGATCGGCACCGTCGACACGGACGTGCACTGCGCACCCGCGTCACTCGCCGAGCTGGCGCCGTTCCTCGACGAGTACTGGCGCGAGTACCTTGTGGACGGCGGGCAGACGCTGTCACCGTCGCAGGGCGGGGCCTACCCGCCGCTCGCACCCACCAGCGCCACGCCCGAAGCGCGGGCCGCGGGTCTCCTGCCCGCGACCGAGGTCGAGCAGGTGCGCTCCGCGGTGCTGGATGCGGAATCGCTCAAGCTCGCCGTGCTGAACTGCACCACGTCGTTCCACTGCAACCGCAACCCGTACTACGAGGCCGCACTGACCCGCGCGGTCAACGACTGGCTCGTCGAGAAGTGGCTGAGCCGCGACGACCGGCTGCGGGCGAGCATGGTCGTGCCCACCCTCGACACCGCGGCCGCGGTCGCCGAGATCGACCGCCTCGGCAGCCACCCGCAGATCGTGCAGGTGCTGCTGCCGGTGCGCACCGACGCGCCGTGGGGCAACACCCGCCACCGCCCGCTGCTCCGTGCCGCCGCCGAGCACGGTCTCGTCGTCGGCCTGCACGCGTGGGGGCGGCTCGGCCAGGCGCCGACCCCGAGCGGGCTCACCCACACCTACCTCGAGGACTACCTCGCCAACTCGCAGATCCTCGTGCAGGCGCAGGTCACCAGCCTGATCACCCAAGGCGCCTTCGCCGATCTGCCCGAGCTGCGGGTGACGTTGCTGGAATGCGGGTTCTCGTGGCTGCCGGCCCTGCTGTGGCGGTTCGACAAGGACTGGAAGGGCGTCTGGCGCGAAGTGCCGTGGCTGACCGGCAAACCTTCGGAGGTCGCGCGGCGGCACCTGCGGCTCACCACGGCGCCGGCGCACCTGCCGCAGGACCCGCTCCAGGTCAGGCAGGCGCTCGACCTCTTCGACGCGGGCACGATGCTGATGTACGCCAGCGACCACCCGCACGACCACGGCACCGGCGGGCAGCGGCTGCTGGCGGCGCTGACCGACGGCGAACGGGATCGGGTCCTGGCCGGCAACGCCGACGCCTGGTACTCGTTCGGCGCGTGATCCTCGAAGGTTTCGCGGACCGTTCCGTCTCCACGCCCGCGGGCGGCCGGGTCCACGTCCGCATCGCGGGCTCGGGTCCGCCCGTGGTCCTGCTGCACGGCTATCCGCAGACGTCCGCGATGTGGCACCTGGTCGCACCGGCGCTCGCGCGGGACCACACCGTCGTCCTGGCGGACCTGCCCGGATACGGCGACAGCGTCGCCCCACCCGGCGCCGGCGTCGCGGCGTTCGGGAAACGGGCGATGGCGGCGGCGGTGGTGGCGGCTCTCGGGTTCGCCCGCTTCGCGGTGGTCGGCCACGACCGCGGCGCCCGCTGCGCGTACCGGCTCGCCCTGGACCACCCCGCCGTGGTCACCGCGCTCGCCGTGCTGGACATCCTGCCCACAGCCGACGTCTTCGCCCGCGTCGACGCCGCGTTCGCGCGCTCGGCCTGGCACTGGTTTTTCCTGGCCCAGCCGGGCGATCTGCCCGAACGCCTCATCACCGCCGACCCCGACGCCTTCTTCCTGCGCGGAAGCGAGCACCTCTTCGCTCCCGAAGCACTCGCCGCGTACCGCGCCGCCTACCACCGGCGCGACGTCGTGCACGCCGTGTGCCAGGACTACCGGGCCGGCGCCACGGTGGACGTCGCCGACGACGAGGCCGACCGAGGCCGGCGCTTCATCACCTGCCCCACCCTCGTTCTCTGGGGCCGCCACGGCCCGCTCGGCCGCGAGCCCGCCGTGCTCCCGACGTGGCGCGCCTGGTCCCCCACCGCCGACGGCCACGCTCTCGACTGCGGGCACTACCTCGCCGAGGAGCGCCCCGCCGAGACCCTCACGGCGCTGCGGACCCTGCTGCGGCCGTGACCGCCACTGGTGCGGGTCCCGGTGGGTACCGATTTCGCGACCGTCGCGGGGTTCCGCCAGGTCGGCGGGACCCCGCGACGGGGCACGGCGGGAGGTGGCGAGAACGGGTCACCGCCGACGTGGGCCTACTCCCCCGATTCCTCCGCCGGCTTGACCGTGCGGCCCAGGGTCGCCGCGGCGAGCAGCGCGGCGACGACGGCCGCGATACCGCTGATGAGGTAGCCGAGCGAGTAGCCGTGCCCGAGAGCATCCACGGCCAGCCGGACCGCCGCGGCTTGGGGCGCGGCCGGCGGGGCCGAATTCACCGCCAGCGGACCGCCCGCCTTCGCCACGGCCGCGGCGGCCGCTTTGGCGTGCTCGGGCAGCGCGCTGGCCGCGAGCGACGTGGTGAAGTCCCCCGCCGCCCGGCTCAGCGCCACCGCGCTGATCACGGCCGGGCCCAGGGTGAACCCGAAGTCCCGCAGCAGGCTGGTCGCGCCGCTCGCCATGCCCGCGAGCCGCACCGGCACCGTGTTGACCGCCACCGCGCTGATCGACGTCACCGTCAGCGCGAACCCCAGCCCCACCGCCAGCAGGGGCCCCACCAGCGAGCCCAGGCTCCGGTCCGTGATGGGCACCGTCGAGGCCCAGAGATCGCCGACGCCGGTCAGCAGCAAGCCGCCGCTGAGGATCCAGCGCGGGCTGACGTGCTCGATCAGCCGGGAGGTCAGCGGGGCGACCACGAGCGTCACCCCGTTGAGGACCACGAACGCGGCCGCGGCGAGCAGCGGGCTCTGGTGCTGGACCGGACCGAGCCGGATGCTGGTGCTGTAGGCCGTGGCCACGAAGCTGAACATGCCGACCACGGTCACGAACGCCGACACCGTGAACGCCCGGTTGCGGAACACGTCGAGCCGCAGCAACGGGGCCGGCGACCGCAGTTCGACGACCACGAACAGCGCCAGGAACACCGCCGCGATCACGAACGCCACCACCACGGCCGTGCTGCCCCAGCCGTCCGTACCGCCCTGGATGACCGCGTACAGCAGCGCGAACAACCCGATCGCGATCGTGATCTGGCCCGGCCAGTCGAGCGAGCGGCCTTCGGGCGCCCGCGAGTCCGTCGCGAACAGGCTCACGACGCCGCTCAGCGCGGACAGCACGATCACGACGACGAACGCCCACTTCCACGATCCGTTGTCGGCGGAGATCCCGGAGATCACCGGGGCCAGTGCGGCCCCCGCGGCCAGCGATGCCGCCCACAGCGTGACACCGCGCGCTCGTTCGTGGCCGGTGCGGGTCCCGATGGCGACCACGGCCAGCGAGGTGGGGAACAGGGCGGCCGCGCCGAGCCCCGCGATCGCCCGGCCGGTCCACAGCTGGCCCGTGCCGGCGGCGGTGGCCGTCACGAGGTGCCCGGCGATGAGCGCCACGGCACCCAGCACCAGGAGCCGTTTGCGGCCGAACTTGTCGCCCAGCACGCCGAACGTGAGGGCGAGCGCGGTGACCGGGAGCAGGGAGGCGTCGGTGATCCAGGCGATCTCGCTGCCGTCGGCGTGCAGCCGGCTCTGGAAGAGTCCGTTGAGGACGGTCGGCATGGCGATGGTGATCTCGGCGACGCACACGGCCAGGCAGGCCGCGAACAACGTCGCGAAGCCGAGTTTCGCGTCAGGTCTTGACTTCGGAACGGCGACCACGCTGGCGCCGTCGGTTTCGTAGGTCGAGGAACTCATCTCCGCTGTCCTTTCAGCGTCGGTCCCAGGATCAGGAAGTGGGGAGCCGGTCGAGCAGCTCAGCGAACTTGGCCGCGACCCGGTCGCGCAGCTCGGGTGAGGCCTCCGCGACGGCGGGGAACTCGCGGCCGAACGGACGGACCGCGGTGATCAGCGCGCGCGAGTTCGTGGTGGTCGCGCGGTCGAGGCGCGGATCGAGGGGGCCGCTCCACGTGCCGCGGATCAGGTCGATGTCCTGAGCCGGATCGCAGCGCGTGGACATGGCCCACAGCACGTCGAAGGTGTTGGTGGGGTCGATGTCGTCGTCGACGACGACCACGAAACGGCCGAGGTACGAGCTGGACTGGCACGAGGCGGCCAGCAGCGCGGCTTGCTTGGCGTGCCCCGCGTAGGCCTGCTTGATCGAGACGACGGTGAACATCCGGGCCGCGCCGGCCTCGTGACACCACACGCCCCGGACCCCGGACAGGCCCGCCCGCTCGATCTCGTCCCACACCATGCCGGCCTTCATCACGCACTTGCTGTAGGAGAAGTTCGACGGCGGGCGGATCGGCGACGCGACCGTGAGGATCGGGTTGTCCCGGTGGTAGACCCGGCGAACGCGCACCACCGGTTGCTCGCTGCGGCCGCCGGCGTAGTAGCCGGTGAACTCGCCGAACGGCCCTTCGGGCGCCGTCTCGCCGGGGTGCAGCTCACCTTCGATCACGAACTCCGCCGCGGCGGGCATCGGCAGTCCGTACAGTTCGGAACGGACCACCTCGATCGGGGCGCCCCGGTGCCCGCCCGCGTAGTCGTATTCGGACAGTCCCCAGCGCAGCTCGTTGCCGGAAGCGAGGAACAGCAACGGGTCGTGGCCGCACGAGATCAGCACCGGGCACGGCTTGCCCTGGGCGAAGTACTTCTCCCGGATCTGCCGGCCCTGCTTGCCCGGCGAGATCCACAACCCGGTCCGGTCCGGGCCCTGGACCATCGACCGGTAGGTGCCGATGTTGACCCAGCCGTCGTCGGGATCCTGCATGATGACCAGGTCGTCGGTGCCGAGGTAGCGCCCGCCGTCCAGCTCGTGCAGCCGCGGCGCCGGGATCGCGGTCAGGTCGATCTCGCCCTCGCGCAGGATGTTCTCCAGCACCGGACCACTGTCCACTTCGGACGGCGGAATCGGCTGGTGGGTCTGCATCCGTTCCCGGTAGGAGTTCACCGCGTCCAACGGGTGGTCCGGCCGCGGAAAGCCCATCGTCAACGCCAGCCGCTGCGCGGAGTTGGTCGCGCCGGAGAGCACGCGGAACCCCTTGCCGTCACCGGTGAGCTTCTCGAACAACAGTGCCGGTGCGCCCTCGCCGCCGCGATGGGCGACCAGCTCGATCAACGTGCCCAGCTCCAGGTCCGGATCGGCCTCCGGGACGCGGACGAGCTGGCCGAGCTTGTCGATCCGGTCGACCAGCTCGCGCAAGTCCTCGTGGGGTTTGGGATAGTCGTTGTACACGCCTCACTCCTTTTGGGCACGACGGTAGGCTGAAGCCGTCCGGTCCCGGAATCTTGCCGTCGGACAATTCTTCTGTGCGGGACGGCGCGATTCACCTCGGAGGTGGCCCGCCGCGACGGGGAAAAATTCCCACGAAGTCCACAGTAGACCGGCGCAGAACCCGCGCCGGAGTCTTCTCTCGTTCCCCCGCAGGGGTCAGAACCAGCGCGGAAGCGCCGGCAACTCGCCGCTTTCCGTGACCACACCGGCGGTTCCGCGGCCGGTCACCCAGCGCACGAGATCCGGCATATCACCCGAAACGGTCGTGCCGCCCTCCCCCAGGACGATCGGCGCCCGGCCCGTGGGGGCGAGCACCAGGTGCACCGGCTCCTGCCGCCGGCGCCATCCCCGCAGCACATCGGCGAGCAGCGCGTCGAGCAGATCGCCGGGGAACTCCCGGGTGGTCGCACCGTTGGCCAGGTCGAGGGCGTGCACCCACACCTCGCGGGTGCGCATCCACGCCGTCTCCCGGACCGGCACCAGCCGGCCCAGCGCGGTCCGGACCTCCGCGTCCCAGGAGGTGTCCGGCAGGTCGCGCCACTCGGTGTCGAGGTGCGCGGCGGCGTGGGCGACCAGGCTCCGCAACGCGCGGGCCGGCAGGGTGGCCCCCGAGTGGATCTCCTCCTGCCGTTGCTCCGCCGAGGCGTACATCGGGGTCTCGGCGCCGGTCCGCGCCCAGGTGAGCAGCCGGGTCAGAGCCCGGGCGTTGTAGCCCACGTGGGCGAGGACGTGCCGGCGGGACCAGCCCGGCAGCAGGCTGGGCTCGTCGAGCTCGGCGTCGGACAGTTCACCGAGCTTGCGCGCGAAGTACGCCGTGCCGCGCCGGGCCCAGAGCAGTTCGTGAGCGGGCGCGTGCGGCGAGTCGTAGCGGGCGCCGGGCCCCTGCCGTTCGCGCAGAGCCGCGCGCGCCGCGTCCTCGGAAGTGACGCTCATGCGCCGGCCGCGGCTCGTTCCGGCCCGCCGCTCACCTTTTCCGCCACCGCGACGTTGACCAGCTCACCGATCCCGTCGATGCGCGTGGTCAGCGTCTGGCCCGGTGCGAGGTAACGCTGGGGCTTGCGCGCGTGCCCCACGCCGCCGGGGGTGCCGGTGGCGATGACGTCACCCGGCTGCAAGGTGACGATCGTGGAGATGTAGCGCACGAGTTCCCCGGCGTCGAACACGAGGTCGTCGAGCGGGGTCTGCTGCAGCTGTTCGCCGTCGACGGACGTGACGAGCCGGGCGCCGGCGGGCAGTTCGTCGGGCGTCACGAGCACCGGCCCGAGTGGCGTGCTGTTCTCCCACGTCTTGCCCTGGAGCCACTGGGCCGTGCGGTACTGGTAGTCGCGCATGGTGACGTCGTTGAGCACCGAGTAGCCGGCGATGGCCGCCACCGCTTCGTCGGCCGAGGCCCGGCGCACGCTCGTGCCGATGACGACGGCGAGCTCACCTTCCCAGTCGACCCGGTCGGACTCCGGCGGCAGCAGGATCTCGTCGCGCGGCCCGACCAGAGCTTCGGGGTACTTGGCGAACAACGTGGGGAACTCGGGGAGCTCGCGGCCCATCTCGAGGATGTGGTTGCGGTAGTTCAGCCCCACACAGACGATCTTGCCGGGCCGCGGCACGACCGGCGCGAGATCGGCGGTGCCGAAGTCGTGCCGCGCACCGTCCGCGGTGGCGGCCCGGTCCAGACCACCCGCCTGCAGGAGGGCGCCGACGTCGGCGAACCCGGTCTCGATCGCCGTCGTGCCGTCAACCCGTACGGCGGCGGTCGTCCCGCCGATCCGGATCGTCGCCAGTCTCATCGCTCTTCTCCTTCGACGTGGGTGCGGTGGAAGTGCAGGCGTTCCATGATCGGAGCGTCCGAGAAGCGGAAGAGGTCGAACGCGCTCTCGGCGCGCAGGGACCAGGGCACCCAGGAGGGCACGACGAACAGGTCGCCCTTGTCCAGCCGGTGCTCGACGCCGTCCAGGACCACCTCGCCGCGGCCCTCGAACACCTGGAACACACTGGACCCGACCTCGCGCCGCGCCCGGGTCTCGACGCCCGCGCGCAAGCGGTGGAACTCGGCGCGGATCGTCGGCATGACGTCGCCGCCGGTGGTCGGGTTGACGTAGCGCACCGCGGCGTGGCCCGGCCCGGCGGTCGCGGGCTGACCTTCGTCCTCGAGCAGGAGCTGCTCGGTCAGCGCCGCGTCGGTGTGCGCCCAGCGGTAGGCGGCGATCGGCGAGGACACCGTGTCCTGCAGTCCGGAAAGCGGACGCAGGCCCGGGTGCCCCCACAACCGCTCGCTGCGGGAGAAGTTCGGGGTCGCGTCGTCGGTGACCCGGTCCGCGCCGAACTCGAAGAAGCCGACGTCGGCGTAGTGGGTGAACGGGATGTCCAGGCCGTCGATCCAGGCCATCGGCTGGTCGGTTTCGTTGTGGTGGCCGTGAAAACGCCAGCCGGGGGTGAGCAGGAAATCACCGCGGGACATGCGCACCGGGTCACCGTCCACGACCGTCCACACGCCCTCGCCCTCCACGACGAAGCGGAACGCGTTCTGGGAGTGCCGGTGCTCGGGCGCCACCTCCTTCGGGCCGAGGTACTGGATCGCCGCCCACAGCGTCGGGCTCGCGTAGGCGAGACCCGGCAGGCCGGGATTGGCCAGCGCGATCGCGCGGCGCTCACCGCCGCGCCCGACCGGCACCAGCTCCCCGGCGCGCTGCGCCAGGGGGTAGAGCGTCGACCACCGCCACACGTGCGGCACGGCCTTCGGTTTCGGGTGCATCGGCATGAGGTCGTCGATCTGCGTCCACAGTGGAATGAGGTGCTCGGACTCGAAGTCCCGGTACAGCTCCGTCAGCTCCGGACTGTCCCCACTGGTCATCTCGTTCGCGGCCGGGCCACGGCCGATCACCTGCTCCGTCTCCGGGGACATGCGCACTCCTCTGGCGTTCGGCGGTCTTCCCGGAGCGTAGGCAGAGCCTTCCGGACAACGCAAAGGCGACGTATGGTTTTTCTGTGGAGCGGAATTCCGGCCCGTATCGAATCGAAGCGGTGGACCGGGCGCTGACGCTGCTGACCCTGCTGTCCGAACACGGCCGCATCACGGTGACCGAGGCGAGCCGGGAACTGGGTGTGGCACCGTCGAGCGCGCACCGGCTGCTGTCGACGCTGTGCGAGCGCGGATTCGCGGTGCGCGGCGACAAGCGGCAGTACCGGCCCGGGCCGGAGCTGCTCGCCCTGGCCACCCCCGGCTGGGCGCCGCCGCTGGCCGACCGCGTCCGGCCGTACCTCGAGCGCCTGCACGCGGACGTCGGCGAGACCGTGCACCTCATGGTCCGCGCCGCGGCCGAGGTCCGGTTCGTCGACGGCATCGAGAGCCACCACCCGCTGCGGGTGGGCCTGCGGACCGGCGCGCGAATGCCGGCGTACCGCACGTCCGGCGGCAAAGCGATGCTGGCCGACCTCGACGCGGCGGAGGTCACCGCGTTGCACGCGGCGGGGCTACCCGCTTGGCCCGGCGAGAAGATTCACGACGTCGCGGCACTGCACCGAGAGCTCGATGCGGTCCGCCGCAACCACTTCGGACTCAACCAGGACGAAAGCGAGCCCGGCGTCACGGCGATCGGCGCGTCGATCGGGGTCATCGACGGTCAGCCGGCCGCACTGGCGGTCGCCGTGCCGACGGCGAGGTTCGCCTCGGCGGGCCCGGAGGCGATGGCCGCGCACCTGCTCCGGACCTGCGGCGACGTCCGGGAGGCGCTGAGCGTCCGAGCCCGGTGACGCGTCACAGATCGGCCGAGGCCTGCCGGCACTGTTCCTCGATGGCCTTGGCGAGTTCCGGGATCCGGGACCGCGGGCACCGCGGGCTCGGCAACGCGACGGCGAACGCCGCGAGCGCCCGGCCGCTGCCGTCCCGCACGCAGGCACCGATCGCGACGATGCCGCGGTCGCTCTCGCCGTAGTTGGTCGCGTACCCGCGGCGGCGGATCCCGGTCAGCTGCTGCAACAGGGCCGCCCGGTTCACGGTGCCGCTGCCCGGCAGGGCGGGCAGGTCCCGCGGGTACAACGCGGTGAACTGCTCCTTCGACAGCTCGGCCAGCAACGCCTTGCCGCCCGAGGTGACGTGGGCGGGCAGCAGCATCCCGGTCCTGGCCCCGACCCGGAGGATCTGCGTGCTCTCCACGCAGTCGAGGAACCGGGTGCCGTTGCCCTCCAGCACCATCAGGTGGCAGGTCTCCCCCAGTGCCTGGCTCAGCTCCGCCAGGTGGATGTGCAGCGCCGCGCGCAGATCCAGCGGTGACGGCCCGGGCCGCACCATCCGCTCGAACGCCGGCCCCGGCCGGTACACCTTGTGCGAGTCCTGCACCGCGAACCCGCGGTGCCGCAACGTGATCAGCAACCGGTGCGCGGTGGACCGGGCGACACCCAGCTCGTCGGACGCCTCGCTCACGCGAAGCCGCCCGCGCTGGGCCAGCAGTTCCAGCAGCCGAAGCACGTTGTCGGCCGATTCAACCAGGTACCCCGACTCGTCCCGCATAGCAGAATTCTACAACCCACAGATTCCGGTGGATGGGCGCGCGAACTTAAAGTCCAGGCACAGCCCTCAAGGAGGAGGTCGTATTGTCCGCCGCCACCATCGACATCCGCACGGAACTGCGGACCGCTCCGCTCCGGCCCTTCCACTGGTTGCTGGTCTTGCTCGTCGCGCTGGCGACCCTGTTCGACGGTTACGACACCTTCATCCCGTCGTACATGATCCACTTCGTGGTGAAGCCCTGGCATCTGTCCGGCGGGGCAACCGGTTTCCTGGTGTCGTCCGCGTTGATCGGGTTCGCCGTCGGCTCGCTGGTCCACGGCGTCGTCGCCGACCGGATCGGCCGCCGTCCCACCCTGATCGCCGGCCTGCTGATCGCCGGGGTGTTCAGCGTGCTGACGGGCCTCGTCGGCACGACGTTCCCGGCGTTCGTCACGCTGCGCGCGGTGACCGGGCTGGGCCTGGGCGTGCTGCTGCCGCTGGGCACGGCGTACGTGAACGAATACCTGCCCGAGCGGGTGCACAACCGGCTCACCGTGCTCGGCGGCACCGGCTTCGCCCTCGGCGGCGTGCTGGCCGCGGTCCTCGGCGTCGCGCTCACCGAGGGCGGCCACTGGGAGTCGCTGTTCTACGTGGGCGGTGCCGCCGCGGTGCTGGGCGTGATCTACCTCGCCGTGTTCCCCGAATCCGTGGAATTCCTGGTGGCCAAGGGAAAACAGGAACAGGCGGTGCGCTTGCTGTCCCGGCTGCGACCCGAGCGTGCTCAGTCCTACCGCGAACTCGGGCTGTCCGTCGACCGGCAACCCCGGGACTGGCGGCTCGTGCTCGCGCCCCGCTTCCGGACGCGAACGGTGGCGCTGTGGGTGTCTTCTTTCCTGCTGCTCTTCGGCGTCTACGGGCTGTCCACCTGGACACCGCAGCTCATGATCGCGCGCGGCGAGACCTTCGCGACCGGGTACGCCTTCGGCGCCGTGCTGCAAGGGATGTCCATTGTGGGCGCCCTGCTCGGCGGCCTCGTCGCCGACCGCTACCTCGGCGCCAGGCGCAGCCTGATGCTCTGGTGCGGCCTGGGCGCGGTGGCCACGCTCGTCGTCGCCGCCGGCGGCTCGACGGCGGTGAACATCGTCGCGATCGGGTTCGCGGGGTTGTTCATCATCGGTGGCCAGTTCCTGCTCAACAACATCTGCGCGGCCACCTACCCGGTTCAGGCCCGTGCGACCGGCGAGGGCGCGATGCTCGGCGTCGGCCGGGTCGGCGGCATCCTCGGCCCGTCGATCGGCGGCGCGTTGCTCAGCGCGTTCGGCGGCAGCGCCGTGCTGTTCGTCGCGGTCGCGGTGGCCGCCGTGCTCGCCGTGGTCAGTACGTCCTTTGTGCTCGTTCGAAATCACGCACCCCGCCGGGTCGCCCCGGCGGCACCCAGAGAAGAAATGGAGCACTGATGTCCGAAGTCGTCATCATCGGTGGAGGCATCGGCGGCCTTACCCTGGCCCTCGAACTGCACGCCGCCGGCGTCGACTGCACGGTCCACGAAGCGGTCGACGAGCTCTCGGCCGTCGGTGTCGGGATCAACCTGCTGCCGCACGCCACCCGGGAACTGACCCGGCTCGGTCTGGCGGACGAGCTGTCCGCCGTCGCGATCGAAACCGAGAGCTCGCTCTACTTCAACCGGTTCGGCCAGCGCATCTACACCGAGCCGACCGGACGGACCGCGGGCTACGCGTGGCCCCAGTTCTCCATCCACCGCGGCGACCTGCACGACATCCTGGTGCGCGCGGTCCGCGACCGGCTCGGCCCCGACCGGCTGCTCACCGGCCGGCGCTGCGTGGCGGTCTCGCAGGACGCCACCGGGGCCACGGCGGAGTTCGAGCAGGGCAGCGTGCGCGGCGCCGTCGTCGTGGGCTGCGACGGCGTGAACTCCGTCGTCCGCCGGCAACTGCACCCGGACGCCGGCGGCACGGTGTACTCGGGTTACAACATGTGGCGCGGGGTCACCCCATGGCCCGCCATCCTCGGCGGCGCCAGCATGATCCGCGCCGGCTGGCTCGCCACCGGGAAGCTCGTCGTCTACCCGATCCGCGACCACGTCGACGCCGAGGGCCGCCAGCTCGTCAACTGGGTGGTGGAGATCGAAACGCCGCAGCACGCCGACCGCGACTGGAACCGCACCGGGCGGCTCGAGGACTTCCTGCCCGCCTTCGCCGATTGGCACTTCGACTGGCTGGACGTGCCGGCCCTCCTGTCCTCGTCCACGACGATCCTGGAATACCCCATGGTCGACCAGGAACCACTGCCCCGGTGGGGCACCGGCCGCATCACCCTCCTCGGCGACGCGGCACACCCCATGGTCCCCAGGGGCTCCAACGGCGCCGGCCAGTCCATTTTGGACGCCCGCAAGCTGGCCACCGAGCTCGGCGCGACCGACGACGTGGTCGCCGCCCTGTCCGCCTACGAGGCCGAACGCATCCCGGCCACCGCCGCCGTGGTCCGCGCCAACCGCACCACCCCACCCGACGCCATCCTGCGCGAGGTCTACGAACGCACCGGCGACCGCCCCTTCGACCGGCTCGAGGACGTCGTCGACCCCCGGCAGCTGGAGGCGATCCTCAGCAGGTACAAGGAGATCGCCGGGTACTCGCTGACCTCACTGTCAGCCCGGCCCTGACCAGGACGGGCGCCCACGAACGCCGGGCGGCTCCTGGCGCCCGGCGTTCGCGGTCGGTGCGGACTCCGCGGTCGGCGCAGCTCTCCGCCACTAAGGGATGTCTCGTAACCCGGTGTGGGTCTGGTTGCCTGGATAGTTGATCATGTTGTGGTGCAGGTGATCTCGGCGTCGCGGTCGGAGTGGCT